>JANQMR010000030.1 GCA_028279985.1 Woeseiaceae bacterium | reverse complement strand
ACCGAAAAACCGATCAAAGGTGAGATCATCGCTGCCGGCAACGGCAAGATCCTGGACAACGGCGAGGTTCGTGCGCTGGACGTCAAGGTTGGCGACAAGGTGCTGTTCGGCAAGTATGCCGGCACCGAGGTCAAGGTCGAAGGCGACGAGCTGTTGGTGATGAAGGAAGACGACATCATGGCAGTCATCGAGGGTTGAAGCCCCTACCGACTACCGCTTACTCCCAAACGAAATCATACGCGGAGCCTCCGGTCGGACGCTCCGTCAGGTACTTAAGAGGAAACACGAATGGCTGCTAAAGAAGTACGTTTTAGCGACGATGCGCGGCAGAAGATGTTCGCCGGCGTGAACACGCTGGCCAATGCCGTCAAGGTGACCCTGGGTCCGAAGGGCCGCAACGTCGTCCTGGACAAGAGCTTCGGCGCACCGACCGTCACCAAGGACGGCGTTTCGGTCGCCAAGGAAATCGAGCTCGAAGACAAGTTCGAGAACATGGGCGCGCAGATGGTCAAGGAAGTGGCGTCACAGACCTCCGACGTCGCCGGCGACGGCACGACGACGGCCACGGTTCTGGCCCAGGCGATCCTCCGCGAGGGACTCAAGTCGGTTGCCGCCGGCATGAATCCGATGGATTTAAAGCGCGGTATCGACAAGGCGTCGACCGCCATCGTCGCGGAGCTCGAGGCGCTCTCCAAGCCCTGTGAAGACGAGAAAGCCATCGCACAGGTCGGTTCGATCTCGGCCAACGCGGATCCCGAGATCGGCGAGATCATCTCCGATGCGATGCAAAAAGTCGGCAAGGAAGGCGTGATCACGGTCGAGGAAGGTTCCGGTCTCGCCAACGAGCTCGACGTGGTCGAGGGCATGCAGTTCGACCGCGGTTACCTGTCGCCTTACTTCATCAACGACGCCGGCAGCCAGCAGGTCGAGCACGACAATCCGCTGATCCTCCTGTACGACAAGAAGATCTCCAACATCCGCGACCTGCTGCCGGTCCTCGAGGGCGTTGCCAAGGCAGGGCGACCCCTGATGATCATTGCCGAAGATGTTGAAGGCGAAGCGCTGGCGACCCTGGTCGTGAACAACATCCGCGGTATCGTCAAGGTTGCCGCCGTCAAGGCGCCCGGTTTCGGCGATCGCCGCAAGGCCATGCTGCAGGACATCGCTATCCTCACCGGCGGCCAGGTAATCTCGGAAGAGGTTGGACTGTCGCTGGAGAAGGCGTCGATCGACGATCTGGGCGAGGCCAAGAAGATCCAGATCACCAAGGAAAACACGACGATCATCGACGGCGCCGGCCGCGCCGAAGACATCAAGGGCCGTGTGGACCAGATCAACAACGAAATCGAGGAATCGACCTCCGACTACGACAAGGAGAAGCTGCAGGAGCGTGTTGCCAAGCTCTCCGGCGGTGTTGCCGTGATCAAGGTCGGCGCTGCGACCGAAGTCGAG
This sequence comes from Woeseiaceae bacterium, assembly GCA_028279985.1. Classification (GTDB taxonomy): domain Bacteria; phylum Pseudomonadota; class Gammaproteobacteria; order Steroidobacterales; family Woeseiaceae; genus UBA1847. The sequence continues at coordinate 154,260 of JANQMR010000030.1, read as the reverse complement.
ATGAAGGAAAAGAAGGCTCGCGTCGAGGACGCGCTGCACGCAACCCGTGCCGCCGTCGAGGAAGGCGTCGTCGCCGGTGGCGGCGTTGCGCTGATTCGCGCGGTCGGCGGCATCGATGGGCTGACGGGCGACAACGACGACCAGAATGTCGGCATCAACATCCTGAAGCGTGCCATCGAGGAGCCGCTGCGTCAGATCGTCCGCAACGCGGGCGGCGACGCCAGCGTGGTCCTGAACGCGGTCGCCGAGGGTAGCGGAGACTACGGCTACAACGCGGCCACGGGTGAATACGGCGACATGATCGAAGCCGGCATTCTCGACCCGACCAAGGTCACGCGTTATGCCTTGCAGAACGCAGCTTCGGTCTCCGGCCTGTTGCTGACGACCGAGGCCATGGTCGCCGAGGCGCCTAAGGAAGAGGCCCCTGCACCGCAGATGCCCGACATGGGCGGCATGGGCGGCATGATGTAAGCGGCCTTTCGCACTCGCGAAAAAGAGAGCCCGGCGAGCCTTCGCCGGGCTTTTTTTTGGAACGTCGCTCGGCGCGGCCGGTCCGAACCGGTTCAGGAACGGCGCAGCCGACCGGTGTTGCAATCGGACCGCGGCCGTGACGCAATGACCGACATGACAGCCGACGGCATCGAAATCCGGATCCGGGGCCTTCGCCGCACTTATCTCGAAGGCCGCCGCGAGCTCGCCGTGCTCGACCGGCTCGACGTGGACGTCGGCCGCGGAGAATCCCTTGCGATCCGCGGCCGCAGCGGCTCCGGCAAATCCACGTTGCTGAACCTGATCGGCGGCATCGACAAGCCCGACGCCGGCGAGGTCGTCGTCGCCGGCGTCGAGCTCACCGCCTTGTCCGAGCGCGAACGTACCTTGTTCCGGCGCCGGCATATCGGTTTCGTCTACCAGGCCTTCAACCTGGTCTCTACGCTGAACGTGGCCGACAACGTCCGCCTGGTACTCGAGCTCAACCGGGTCGGGAAACGCGAGACGGCGGCACGGATCGAGACCCTGCTCGACGCCGTGGGCCTCGCCGATCGCGCCGGCAGTTACCCCGACGTGTTGTCCGGCGGTGAGCAACAGCGGGTTGCGATCGCCAGGGCGCTGGCGCATCGGCCGGCGGTGCTGATCGCCGACGAGCCCACCGGCAACCTCGACGACAGAACGGCCGAACGAGTCCTGGCCCTGCTCGACGAACTCGTCCGCCGGCAAGGCGGGACGCTGCTGATTGCAACGCATAGCGCGCGCGTCGCATCCCGTTGCGACCGTGTCGTCGAGCTGCACGACGGCAGGCTCGAGGCGTCCGGCAATGAAGCGCCCGGCAATGAAGCGCCCGGCAATAAAGGGCCGGGCAATAAAGGATCCGGTGATACATGACGCCGGTCACGTGGCGCGCGAGCTCGGGCTACCTGTTCAGGCATCCATGGCAACTGGCCCTGTCGATCGTCGGCGTGGCCATCGGGGTCGCCGTCGTCGTCGCGGTGGATCTCGCCAATGCCAGCGCCCGCAAGGCATTCCTGCTGTCCATGGATACGGTCACGGGTGCGGCGACCCACCAGATCATCGGTGGGCCGCGCGGCGTCGAAGAATCGCTTTACGTCCGCCTCAGAACGAACGACGGCATTCGCGGCATTGCGCCTATCGTCGGCGGTTTCGTGACGGTGAACCAGACCAGCCTGCAACTGCTGGGCGTCGATCTGTTCGCGGAAGGGGAGATACGCACGTTCACGATCGAGGCGGGCGACGATTCGCCGGAGGAGTCGGTCACGGCGGAGTCGCTGTTCCGGAACTTCCTGACCCGACCGGGGAGCGTGACCCTGTCACGGACGACGGCCGAGACGCTCGGCCTTGCGATCGGCGAAGCGTTCGAAGTCTCGAGCGGCGGCCGCCCTTATCCGGCGGTCCTGATCGGAGTGTTCGACGACGAGGACTCGGCCGGTTTCGATAATCTCATCGTGGCCGACATCGCGACGGCCCAGGCCTGGCTGGGCCAGGCCGGCTGGTTGTCGCGGATCGACGTCCGGATCGAGGACGGCGACGAGGCCGCGCTCGAGCGGCTCGAGGCTCTCTTACCCGAGGGTGTCGGCATCCTGAGCGCCGCGGGACGCACCCGCACGACGGCGGATCTGTCCGCGGCGTTCATGACTAATCTGACTGCGATGAGCTTGCTTGCCCTGCTGGTCGGTTTGTTCCTGATCTACAACAGCGTGAGTTTTTCCGTGTTGCAGCGGCGCGGTCTGATCGGGGTGCTGCGCGCGCTGGGCGTCACACGGCGTCAGACGCTGGCGCTGGTGCTCGGCGAGGCCGCCGCGATCGGGGTCGCCGCCGCGGCGCTGGGTGTGCTCATCGGCTGGTGGCTCGGCGACCAGTTACTCGGACTGGTGTCGCGCTCGATCAACGATTTCTATTTTCGCGTCAGCGTGTCGGAGGTTTCGGTCGACCCGATATCCGTCGCCAAGGGCTTGCTCGCCGGCATCGCGGCGGCGCTTGCGGCGGCCGCCGTACCGGCAGTCGAGGCCGCCTCCTACCCGCCGCGCCTGGCGATGAGCCGCTCGATCCTGGAGCGGCGAAGCCGCCGCCTGCTGCCGTGGGCAGCGCTTGCGGGGGCCTTGACCATGCTTGCAGCGGTGGGCCTGCTGGCGGTCTCCGGCCGCAGTCTCGTCGCCGGATTGACCGCGGTGTTTCTGTTGATCCTCGGTTTTGCCCTGTGCGTTCCGCTTGCGGTCCGGGCGATTACGACGACTCTTGCACCGGCCGCCGCCAGGCTCGGCGGGACGCCGGCGCGGATGGCCGTCCAGGGTGTCGCGGCGGGTCTGAGCCGCACCGGCGTGGCGGTCGTCGCGCTGGCCGTTGCGGTGTCCGCGACCATCGGGGTCAGCGTCATGGTCGACAGCTTTCGCGGCTCGGTCGGCGAGTGGCTGTCGCAGGCGCTCAGGGCCGACGTTTATGCCGGCGCGCTGCGCGGCGCGTTCGACCCGGCGCTGATCGAAGAGATCACGGCATTACCGGAGGTGACGGCGCACAGCACCAGTCGCCGGGCCTGGCTCGAAGACGAGACCGGGCTTACCCAGATCGTCGCCATCGACATGGCGCCCGGGTCCTATGCGGGCACCGAGATACTCGATGTCCCGTCCGACGAGGTCTGGGCGGTCTGGGAAAACGGCGACGTGGTGCTGGCTTCCGAGCCTTATGCCTACCGGCACCGCGTGGGTCGCGGCGATGACGTCACCTTGAGAACCAGGGCCGGCGAGCACCCGTTTCGCATCGCTGCGATTTACCAGAGCTACGATATCAACGCCAGCGCCCTGCTGATCAGCCGCGGTACCTATGACCGGCACTTCGACGACGACGGCGTCGATTCGATCGGGCTGTATCTCGCCGAGCCGGCAGGCGCCGACGCCGTCATCGAACGCATCGCGGCGATCAGCGCTGGCCGCCAGCAGATCTTCGCGCGATCCAATGCCGACATCCGCGAGCTCTCGCTGGACATTTTCGACCGGACCTTCGTCATCACCGACGTGCTGTACTGGCTGGCCATGGGCGTCGCCTTCATCGGCATAGTCGCTTCGATGTTGGCCTTGCAGCTCGAGCAGGGAAGGGAGCAGGGCGTGTTACGCGCGCTCGGCATGACGCCGGCGCAAATCGGCCGCGCGATCACCGGGCAAACCGGCGTCATCGGCCTTTTGAGCGGCTTGGCTGCCATCCCGCTCGGCGTCGTCATGGCTTACGTGTTGATCGAGGTGATCAACCGGCGGGCGTTCGGTTGGCAGATCGACATGGTCGTAGCGCCCGGCATCCTGGTTTCCGCGGTGGCGTTTGCCGTTACCGCGGCGCTCCTGGCCGGGTTTTATCCGGCGTACCGGGCGGCGCGAAGCGAGCCCGCGATCGCCATGCGCGAGGAGTAAACCGGCCATGGCGACGTTGGTCCCCAGGATGCTGCTCGTCATTACGAGCCTGTCATTCTGCGCCGCCATTTGGGCGCAAGATGAGGAGCTTGTCGAGTCGAGGCTTGCCGAGTTGTTGGGCGCCGGCGACGATGCGGGCTTCGCCAGGGCAATCGCGCCGCGCCGCTTCGTCTTTCCGGACGATCACGGGCCTCATCCCGGGTTTCGTAACGAATGGTGGTATATCACCGGAAATGTCGACTCCGAGAAAGGCCGGCGTTTCGGCTTCGAGCTCACGGTTTTTCGGTTTGCGCTGACACCGGTGAGCCCGACATCCCCGGTATCGGATTCGAACTGGCGCACGAATCAGGTGTACATCGCGCATTTCGCGATCACCGACGCGGATCGCCAGCGTTTCGTGTTCGCCGAGAAGTTTTCTCGCGGCGCGCTCGGCCTGGCCGGCGCACAGGCGGATCCGTTTCGGGTCTGGATCGACGATTGGGAGCTTCGCGCGATCGACGACGATGCTCCCGGGGCCGGCGCGGAGCGTTGGCGACTGACGGCCGCCGATGCCGGGTTTGCGCTCGATCTCGAGCTGACGGCGCTGAAGCCGCCCGTCTTGAACGGTATCGACGGCCTGTCGCAAAAGTCCTCGGAGCCCGGCAACGCGTCGTACTACTACTCGATCACGCGATGGCAGACCGAAGGCCGCCTGCGTATCGACGACCGGGAACATCGCGTTTCGGGGCTGTCGTGGCTGGATCGCGAATGGAGCAGCAGCGCGCTGGCGCCCGACCAGCAGGGCTGGGACTGGTTCGCCCTGCAGCTCGACGACGCTACCGAGCTGATGTTCTACAGCATCCGCAAGACCGACGGCAGCCAGGATCCGCAAAGCGCCGGCACTTGGGTGGCGGCGGACGGCCGGATCGAGTACCTGCGTCGCGAGGACGTTCTTGTCGAGGTGACCGACACCTGGCAGAGCCCGCAGGGAGGGACTTATCCGGCCGCATGGACCCTGCGGCTGCCGCGTAGGGATCTGACCCTGCACGTTGAGCCGGTGATGGCCGACCAGGAGTTGTTCACGATCGTTCGATACTGGGAGGGCGCCGTCGACGTCCACGGCAGGCACGGCGACCGGCCGATCCACGGCCGCGGTTACGTCGAGCTTACGGGTTATGCCGAGTGATTCAAGGTAATGAACGAAGGAGTGAACGGGACAGGCTATAGGAAGTAGTCCCCAGGAAGTAGGTCCTAGGAAGCAAGTCCTAGGGAGCAAGTCCTAGGGAGCAAGTCCTTAGGAAGCAAGTTCTAGGGAGCCTCTGCATGAGTCCGGCGAGGCTCGCCGAGAAGTCCGCCGCGGTCGAGAGAAGGTCATTAAACGGTCACACGTGCCGATTAGGCTCTGCTTTCCGCAAGAAGAGCAAAACCAACGATGCGTATCAATATCATCCTCGCGGCGACGGTCGTCGCGCTCGCGGTTGGGGCGATCGTCGTATACGCCTCTACCGACGCCCGGATCGACGAGCTGGAGGCGGAGCTGTCGCAAATGGACGGGAACCTCAAGCAGTTTGCGGTACCCATGGACGACCTCCGGCAGGATATTGCGGCGATTCACGTGGAGCTCGATGCAATCGCGATGCACGAGCAGGACGGCGGGTCTCGCGTTGCAGCCAGTCGACCGGTCGAGCATCAATACAGGCAATATAGGCGATACGAGCGGCATGCTTCCGGTGCGATGCCGGCGCCGCAGTCCTATCCCGGCGGAGCCGTACATTACGGCGGGGTAACCGACCTTTACGATACGACCGTCGTGGACGTAACCGGTAAACGTAGGCAACGCATCACCTTTGCCGAGCCGGTCGATGAGGAAGACTGAACCGAGGAAGACTGAACAATGTTGTATTCGAACGGAATCCTGGCCGTGCTCGTTCTTTCCGGCGCCGCGGCAGTGTTGCATCCGGGCGCGGCGAACGCGTCCGAAGAACTGCCGGCGAGCCCCGCCGACATCGGGGTTATTGGCGACCTAGGCGACGACGACCTCGCGCGTTTCCTGCTGGTGCCGGTGTTCGACATTCTCGATTGCACCAACCAGGGTTTCATCGAGGCTGGCGAGGTCGATGAACATTTTCCGGTGCTGTTCAATCATTTCGACAAGGACCTCGACCGGTCGCTGGAGCGGAAGGAATACGTCCGCAGCCGCGATGCCGGGCAGGCGCGCCTGGAGGCGCGGATGTTCGACGACATGGATACCAACTCGGACGATCGCGTCTCCGCGCGCGAATACCGCGCGCAGGTCATACACCTGATCGCCGCCGTCGACTACGACGGCGACGGCGAGGTCACCCCCGAGGAGCTGGCGCGTGACCTGGATCTAAAGGCTGATTTAAAGGCCGATTCCAAGGCCGATCTCAATGCCGAGGACGCCGAGTAGGTTTCGACAGGGCGGGTCTCGATGAGGCAAGTTTCGATACGGCGATGAGCGAAGTCGAAGTTTCGGGACTGTTTCCCGTCCCGTTCATGCGCGTGTCCGACCTGATCGACGGTGACGTCGTCGATGCCTTGAAACAACGCTTCGAAAGCGGCGCCACGGAAACCAACGTAAAAACCGACCTGTTGTCGCATTCGACGGTGCTGAATCCCGATGCATCGGATTCGTTCAGCGGCCTGAGCGACATCATCCGGCCGCATCTCGTCGAGTTCGGCGGCTTGCTGTTCGGCGAGGAACTCGACTGGCTGATCAAGGAGATGTGGATCAATCGCCTGGAACCGGGCGGTTTCCAGACCGTGCACTCGCATGCGAACAGTTTCATCTCAGGCGTGATTTATCTGACCCGCTCACATCCCTCGGCGCGCACCACCTTTTATCGCGGCATGGGCGGCAGGGAGTTCGCTTTTGCAAACGAGCACAAGGGCGTGCGCATGGGCCCGTTCAACGCGCCGAAATGGGCGGTACCGGAGACGGGCCCGGGCGACATGGTGTTGTTTCCGAGCTTCATGCTGCACGAGGTGCCCAAAAACGAGGGCGCGGTGCGCATGACGGTCGCTTTCAATGCGATCCCGAAGCGACTCAAGAGCTGGGACTACGAGTTGAATTTCGGCTGAGACCGTCCCCCCGGCTTGCGCACGCTCCGGCTCCGGCAAGCAAGGGTCACGCCCCGATACAGTTCAAAGGGCCACGCCCCGATATAAACAATAAAGGGTCACGCCCCGATATAGACAAGGGCCACGCCCCGGCTCAGCCGAGCGTCACATTGAATGCGATAGAGATCCGGACCCCGTCGCCGTGATACGGATGCACCCAATGCTGCAGCCAGGACGGGAACAGGATCATCTGTCCGGCTGTCGGGCTCAGCAGGAATCGCCCATAGAGCCGGGTCTGCTCGGCGTAATTCAGGCTGGCGCCGGGTCGCGGGTCGACGAGCTCGAGCTTGCCGCTGAACGGATGCCCGGCCAGCGTCTCGTTGCCCGTCACGTAATAAACGCCCGACCAGAACGCATTGGGATGGCTGTGCGGGCCGTTGTAACCGCCCCGGCGCAGCACGTTCGCCCATCCCTGCAGCGTGAAATCCTCCGGCCGCCGGCCGGCATTCTCATCGAGAACGGTGGCGTTGAGCGCACGGACGAAAGCCTGTAACCGGCGGCGCAGGCCGACCACGCAGTCGTCGCGGCGCTCGAGAAAGCCGAGGTCCGAATGCCAGCCGCCGACGTTGCTGCGCTCGACGCCCGGCGCCGATCGCTCGAGTTCGAGGATCAAGCTTTGCAACGCCGCGTTGTGTCGGTCGGCGTCCTGCCAGCGATAGTTGACGATGGGCGTCGCAAATGCGGAGATCATGTGCTTCGCGACGGCAAAGCCGGCGGCATCGAAGGCATCTTCGCGCCCGGCCTCGACGCCCGTCACCATGTTGTTTACACCCCGGCCGTCAGCGAATAGCCGCCGAAGACCAGTCCGATCGCGACGATCCAGCTACCGGCGGCCCGAATCGCTATCGTTCCCCAGGCGGCCCGTTGCGAGACCAACTGGGTGACTGCCGTGGCAATCGCGATCAGCACGTAGGCGGCAAGCAATACGCCGACGGCGTACAACAGCAGCGGAACGCCGCTGAGATCGGGTGTGCCGTTGGCAAAACCGTGGCTCAGGCCGAAGATCACGGTAAGCCCGAGGAAGGTCGGCCGGTTCAGGCGCACCGACAGCGCCACCAGCAGGCCGAGCACGATAAAAGAAAACAGGTTGACATGGTCGATCGCGGCCGTGGCGGGCAAACCGCCGGCCAGCAGTGCCCCGGCGCCGGCGGATAACGGAAAGGTCAGCAGCACCCATCTCGACGTCCGGTTGCCGAGCAGCCCGCCGAGCAGGCCCAGGCCCAGCCAAGGCACCAGGTGCTGCAATGCCGTCAGCGGATGTATCAGTCCGCTGTACAGCTCGCCGAAGCGTGTCGAGACCAGGTGCGCGGATGCCGGTTCGGGGAAGCTCAGCAACAGCGCGAGGGCGATGAGGGTATAGACGACGGTAAGGATTCTCATGCCGGCACGAATGTCAGCGTCAGGGCCAGCAGGCCCACGGCCGCCACCGCGACGCCGCAGGCACGCACGACCTTGTCGCCGGCCGGCCAGCGCAGCAGGACGCCGATCAGGATGCCGGCGAGATGCAGCAGGCCGGTCGCGGTGACGAAACCGACACCGTAGGCCAGCGGATTGACGGCCGAAGGCACTTCGGCGCCGTGCGCGTGACCGTGGAACAGCGCGAACAATCCGACCATGGCGGCGGCCGCCCAGAACGGCGGCCTGAGGCAGAGTGCCACCATGACGCCGAGCACCAGCGCCGAACCCGCGATACCGAACTCGACGAAGGGCAGCGGCAGGCCGGCCACGCCGGCGAGCGCCCCGATCGCCATCACGACCGGAAACGTAATCGGCAGCACCCAGATGGCCGGCTTGCCGAGTTGTGCGCCCCAGAGCCCGACCGCGACCATCGCCACCAGATGGTCGAAGCCGAGCACCGGGTGCAAGAGTCCGCTGACGAGCCCGCCGGCCACGCCGGTTTCGGCGTGTGCAAATGCGGCTGCGGCGTAAAACAGCAACAGCACCGCGAGCAGGGGTCGAAGGTCGTTTTTCAGGGTTTTTTTCATTACGTCACCAGTGGCGCTACTATGGCGCCGAATCGATCGTAAAACCAGACGGTTGCCAGGGTGCCGGTGCCGTAGACGGCGACGGTTTCGGTCCACCTCGGCAGCTCCGCCCGGAGCTGCCGGTGTGACCAGGCGACGGCCAGCACGACTGCGACGAACGCGAGCTGGCCGAGTTCCACCCCGATGTTGAAAAACAGCAGCGCCGCCGGCAGGTTGGCCTGCGACAGCCCGATGCCGGTCAGCGCACTGGCGAAACCAAGACCGTGCAACAGACCGAAACCGAAGGCGACCACCCACGGATAGGTGGCGCTCCAGCCGGCGCGGCCGCGACGGAGTTTCAGCACCTCGACGGCGAGGATGACGATGCTCAATGCAATCAGTGCATTGACCGCGCCTTCCGGTACGCCGATGACGCCGAAAGTGGCGAGCCCCAGCGTGATGCTGTGCGCGATCGTAAACGCGGTGATGGTCTTGACCAGCATCCAGGGGCTGCTCACCAGCAGCATCAGGCCCAACACGAAAAGCAGGTGATCGATGCCGAGCATGATGTGCTCGAAGCCGAGCGGTATGTACGCCGCGACGATATGCGATAGCGGCAGTATCCCCGATGCGGTCAGGGTGATGACCGGTTGCGCGGCAGTGAACGTGTAACTCCGTTTCGGTCCTTCGAGGGGCATCAGCCGGACCACGGCCGCGGAATACCTTTCACCGAGCTTCTCGAACGAAAAATCGCCGGTCAAGCCGAGTTCGCCGCAGACCACCCTGGGTGCTTCGGCGACGCAGTGCTCGGGGTACACCGGCGTCGGCGCGGCGATGTTCAGCGACGAGGAGTAAGTCCAGCGCTCGACGAAGGTACCGGGTTGCGTTTCCTTGAGGGTCAGCAAGGCGATCGGTGTGTCGTGTGCGGCCGCCGGCGCGGCCCACGCGAGGGCGGCAACCGCGATTGCCGGAATCCAGGCCGGAATCCAAGCCGCAGGTTTCACTCGGCGTCGCTCCGTGCGTCGTCGAGCTCGGCGGTTCGAAGCGTGCCTTCGACGGCTTCGCGCGTGACTTCGTAACGAAAGTCGTAATCCTCGACGATGGCGGCCAGCGCGTTGGAGAGATCCCTTTGTTCGTGAATGGCGAGCCAATCCCTGGCGACGGAGTGTTTCACGTCCTCGAACACGGCCGGTTCGCCCGGGACGTATTTCGACACCCGTGCGAGGTGCCAACCGTATACCGACTCGACGGCGACCCACTGGCCGATCGCCGCGTCGAGCAGCCGCTGGCCGCCTTCCTCGCCGAAAATCGACAACAGGTTAGCGCCGGGGCGGTGCGGGTAACGGCGGAACGTACTTTCGTACGTCTCGGGATGGGGCGCATCGCCGAGCCCGACAGCCAGCGCGGAAGCCGTTTCCGCGTCCCCGCCTTCGACCAGAAACTGTTCGAAATCATAAAGATCCGGCCGGTCGTAGGCGATCCTGTTGTCCTCGAACCAGGCCTCTAGCGTCTCATCGGAGGGCACTTCCGTCACCAGGTTATTGAACAGTATGTTTCGAATCTTGAGTATGACCCGGTTGCGGATCATCTCGTCGCCTTTGTCGAGCCCCATCGCCAGCGCTTCGCGGTACAAGACCTCGTTCTGGGTCCAGGTGACGATCAGTTCCTCGATTTCTTCCTCGGTGGGTTTTCTGCCTTTGCCCTCGTAGAAGATATCCACGAGCTCTTTGTACCGCGCATCGTCGAACACGATACGGCGCGGGTCGTCGGCATTGCCGATGACGTGCCGGTCTACGCCGATCACGACGGCGCCGAGGACCAGAAACTGCACGAGGGGCTCTTTCCAGAGCTTTGACAGGGTTTTCATCCAGGATTTTTCTCAAGATGGCCTTGTGAGGGCTCTTCTTCGTTGGCTGCCCGACCGGCCCGATAGCGTTGCGGGGATCAGTCGCGAGGTCCGAAACCGCAGTAACATAAACCGCTTACATCACCGTTTTTTTACAACGGAGTTCTCCGCAGGCATAACGTTTCCGAAACATAGCCGATTTGTTTTCGTCAAACGGCTTAAATGGCGATGACATAATCGGCGTCTAATGTTCCCCGGGTGGCTCACCACATGTCACTCCAAAGCAACAAACACTTCTTTTTAAAGACCTCCCGGGAGTCTTGAACGTATGAAAAAAACGATTGGCAAGAGAACGGCCGTTTCCAGCGCCGTCGCATTGGCCATGGCGGCAACCGCATCGGTTGCCGTGGCCAGCGGCGACAAGGACGGCACGTCCGCAGAAGGGGAATACTTAAGCGGCGACTTTCACAATCACACCTCGTGTTCGGACGGCTCTACCTCCGTGCGCACGCTCACGCGCGAGTCGCTTTCCTATCTGGACTGGTTCATCCATGTCGGTCACAGCGGTCGCGGTTCGCGTAACTGCCTGATCAGCGACTTCCTGTATCTCAACCGCGACAGCGAATTCAACCGCGGCTTGTGGGTGAACAGCCTTCCGAACGGTGCGGCCGACATCAAGGGCGATCCGACCTTCGAGAGGATGCGTACCGGCACGCACGTCCCGGCGATGTGGCGCTGGCAAAGCCTGCAGGAGTACAACTACGATAGCGTCATCGCCGTCAACGACGATCCGCGTTTCGATGGCAAGGTAGCGTTCCTCGGCCTCGAGTGGGTCGTGCCCGGTCACGAGCACAGCTCGAACACGATCGCGACCGGCCAGTACGACAGCATCGACCCGAATGCCGACGCCTTGGCACAGTTCGAGTACTGTTTCGCCCGCAACTCCGACGATACCAGCGGCGGCGGCGGACAGGGCTGGACCTGCGAGATCAGCGAGGCAGGCAACAACAAGCTGCTCGAGATCTTCGAAGGCCGGCCGGAAGAAGGCATCGCCGACTACAACAGTACGCTGGTGGACGGGATCAACATCAACGATCGCGGCGATCACGTCAAGTCCACCGCGGCCATGATCTGGAAGCAGGAGAACTTCCCGGGCGACAGCATGGCCGTGCAGGCCCACGTCGAACGGCAGGGCGCGTTCATTCCGGACGACGACGAAGGTTACAACATCGAGCATCTGCGCGACTGGCATACCGCCGCGCCCGAGGTTGCATTCGGTTTCGAAAGCCAGCCGGGCCACCAGGCGCAGCCGCATCGCGGTTCCTACAACGCCGGCCGCCCGACGTCCGGCCTGTGGACCTATGGCGGCACCGGTTGCTACGCGGCCGCGGAAGCCGCCAAGCCCGGCGAAGACTTCGACGGCACGCCGCTGACCCCCGCGGACTTCGTCGAAGGCGGCAAGTATCCCGAAGTCGACGACAACGAGCCGCCCGCCAAGGTCACCTTGTGCCGGCCGGGCGTTCGCACGATGTGGGACGCGATGTTGAGCGAAGGCCGCCGCTACTGGTTCTTTGCGAGCTCCGACTGGCACAACCGCGGCAGTTTCGGTCCGATGGACTACGAGGCGACCAACGACTTCTGGCCCGGTGAATACCAGGAGCAGTTCTCCTACGTGGTCAACGACCCGTCCCGGGACAGGGCACAACAGATCGTCGATAGCCTGCGCAGCGGCAACAGCTTCGCGGTCCAGGGACAGCTCATCGACAGCTTGGAGTTCATTGCCTGCTCCGGCGGCCGATGCGCCACGATGGGCGAAACGCTCACGGTACGTCCGGGCGCCCCGGTAAGGGTGAAGATTCGCATGCACGATCCCAGGGGTGAGAACAACAGCCCGTACGAGTTCGACAATCCGTCCCTGAAGCAGATTGGTCTCAACGTTCCGATCAATGAGCCCAAGGTGGCGCAAGTCGATCTGATCACCGGCGAAGTCTACGAGCAACTGAGCCCGCAGGATTCGGAATACTTCGAGCCGTTGGCGCCGAGTACGACCAAGGTCGCGAAGAGCTGGGGCATGGGTGAGATTCAGGCCAACAACCGGGGTGTGAGCAGCATCAATTACCGGTTACGGCCCACCAATGACATGTACGTTCGCATCCGCGGCACCAACATTCCGGCCGGTACGCCGAATGAGCGCGACATGTACGGTAACCCACTGCCCGACAACCTGACCGACAACATCCCCTGCGACGATCCGGCCTGTCCGCCGCATGTCGCCGGTACCCTCGACATGGACGTCGAAGCCTGGGCCGATCTGTGGTTCTATGCGAACCCGATCTTCATCGAGGTCGAGGAAGATCACGGACGCCTGCAGGCGAAGAACGACTAGCGCATCGCACCAAGACGCGCTCGGCGAACGGAGGAGGGGGCGGTTACCGCCCCCTTTTTCTTTAGTACGGAGACGCCGGGGAACAAATAGCGCTACGCAGGTAGCGCCATAGGCGCGCGACGATTCGGCCGGCCGGCGCGGCTAGCGCGAGAAGCGGATCTCGTAATCGAAGCTTTTCAGACGGTCGGGGATTGCGTTCATCGCCAGTGAGAACCGGCGCTCACCGCGGTTCGGCGGTACGCCGTGTAGCAGGTAACTCGGATACAAGACCAAGTCGCCGGGTTTCACTTCCGGTACGATCCAGCGGTCTGCGTTGAACTGACCCACCGCCTCGTCGGCGGCATCGTGTTTGAACACGAAGTCGTTACCGCCCGCGTTGCGCATGAATACGGTCCGCGTCGACGGATGCGGCTCGGACAGGTAAACGATCCCGGACACGAAGCTGTTGGCATGCGAGTGCATGAACTGCGAGCCGCCGAGTTCCAGGACGTTCATCCACATCTCCTTGACCGTCCAGTCGAGCCGGTCGCCGAAAAGCAGCTCGCCGAACTTGTCGAGCTCCGGCGCGACGATCCGGGCGATATCGACGAACAGCTCCTCTTCTCGAGGGTCGATCATCTCCGTGTGCGACAGTAGGCCCGTGCCCGCATTGTCTTCCTTCTGCCCGGATAGCGCCCGCTGTCGCAGCTCGTCGACCATGGCGGCATCGAGCAAACCTTCCGTCATCATGAACGGCGTGGGAAAAAGTCCGATTACCTTGCGCATCATGTCACCTCTGGCTGTGCCCGGCCCGTCGCTTCGGAACGCGGTTACCAGGTCTTCAATGGCCGGATTTTCGATCGCCGGCTATTCAATTGCCCCGGATTTTCAATTGCCGAAGAGTTCCCGTCTCAAGCGGGCCGCGTCGGGCCGCGCCGGCGCGGCTTCTTCGAGCGCCAGCAGCAGCCGCCGCGATCCGGCCGGGTTGCTTGCGGCGAGCTGGTAGGCCATCTCGAGCAGCGGCATGTAAGCCGGTGCGAAATCGTTGCTGATACGAACGACGCTCAACAGCGGATCGGCGATCTGTTCGAGCATCGCCTCGACGTCGTTGACGGGCACGACGTTCACGCCCGCCTCGAGATAAGCGTCCCGCGCCCGCCAGTAATCTTCGAGCCGCTGCGCGAAGGCGTCGAACGCCGGGTCGGCCGTATCCAGCAGCTCGGCGGGATCGGTGTCCAGCGCATCGACCAGCGCCAGCAGGCGTACCCAGGCCGGCTCCTGCTCCGTGTACACGAATCTCGGCGCTTCGTAGGTGACGACCGGATGGTTGTCGGTATTCAGCGGGCCTGTGCCCACGAATCTCGTCAAGGCGTCGCCTGCCCCCAGAAACCCGCCGAACAGCGCGAAATCCGTGGTCAGGCGCACGGCGCTCAGGTCCTCGGCCAGTTCGCGGTGGCGTACGCGGTCCGCGATCCAGCCCCGGTGGTAACCGGCCGGCTCCGCCCGGCCGATCAGCGCGATCAGCGGCTGGCCCAGGCTGTAATGCGCGAGATATGCCTCCGTGTCCGGGTAGACCGTCATGAAACTTCGGATGATGGTCCGCAAGGTGGCCAGATCGAGCTGAAACAGCGGCAGCCATTGGCAAAACAGGCCGTCCTCGGCGAGCCGCGCGCGGATCGCCTCGAAGTGCTCGACCGTATACAAGGAGCCGGCGCCGTCGCGGGACGGATGAAAGACTTCGGCGATCACGACGTCGTAACGCTCCCCCGACGCGCCCACATAACGGCGCGCGTCCGACACCAGCAGGCGGAATCGCTCGCTCGTTCGATACGCTTCCAGCGACGGGCCGAATGCACCGATCGTCGGCAGTATCTCCGGGATCAGCTCGACGGCGGTTGCGGACACTTCCGGATGCGCGGCGGCGGCCGCGAAAGTCGAACCGGTGCCGAGCCCGAGATAGAGCACGTTCTCAGGCGACGGGTGTAACAGCAGCGGCAGGTGTGTCTGGCGGCGGTCGGAGAATCCGCTGGCCGAGCTGCCCATCGTGTAATGGTTGTTGACCTTGAGGAAGTAAACGTCGTTGGGGTCCCGGATCACCGACACCGACGCCATCACACCCTCGTCGTAACTGACGATCTCGCTGCCGGACGGAATGTCGATGAAGCGGAGCGGCGCGGGTATCAGGAACAGGGCAACGGCGAGACCTGCCGGGGCCGCCGCCAGCCACCGGATGTCGTTCCTCGCCGGGATCAGGAACAGATAGGCCACGCTGACCAGGATCAGCAAGGTCTTGCTGCCGGCCAGCGGCAACAACACGACGCCGAACAACAGCGGCGCCAGCGCTGCGCCGATGGTATTGATGCCGAGGGCGCGGCCGACTCCCAAGCTGTCCCGGGAGGCCTGCGCGAGATGGCTGAAGGTGGCGCCCATCAGCAGGGTCGGCAGCAGGAACACGGCGAGCGCGATCAGGAACTCGCCGGTCAGCGCCGCCCCGTATCCGCTGCCCAGCCAGTCGGGGATCGAGCGCTCGAGCGGCCCGCCGGCCCACAACAAGGCCACGCCGACCAGGCTCGCCAAGGCCAGCAGCGCAAGCAACCGGCTCAGCACCGGCTCGAAGCCCTCGCGCGGGGCATAACGGCGGTAGAGAAAAGCACCCAGTGCCGTGCCCAGCAGATACACCGACAGCAGGCTCGCAAAGGTGTACACGGTGTTTTCGAGAACCTGGCTCAATACCCGGATCACGAGTACCTGGTAACCGATGCCGATCAGGCCGGTCAAAAACAGCGTGACGGCAAGCCGCGGCTGCCCGAGGCGCAGCTTCGGGGCCAGCGCCACCGGCGACAGTGCGGCTGCGGCTTCGCCGCGGGCGGGTCCCAGGGCGACCGCTAGGGCGCAGGCGAAATTGACCGTGGCGAGCAACAGCAAGCTTGCCGTAAAGCCGAGCATCGGCGCGATCAGGAATGTCGTCAGCATCGTGCCGAGTACCGCGCCGAACGTGTTCGCGGCATACAATCCACTGACGGCCCAGCCGTCCTGCCTGAGCGCCGAGACCAGCCGTTCCATGGCCGGGAGGGTTGCGCCCATCGCGGCCGTGGCCGGCAGTAACAGCAGCAGCGTGGCGACGAAGACGCTCGCCCACTGCCGGAACGCCGACGGTTGCTCGCCGATGATCATCGGCATCGTGTCGTTGAACCAGGGGATCAGTGCGATCAAGGCCAGCGCCCAGGCGCCGATGATGATCTCGAGCACGACGTACCAACGGCCGGGGACGGCGCTCGCGCGGATTCGGCGGTCGAGGGTGTACGCGCCGATGCCCAGCCCGGTAAAAAAGGCGGCGATCACTGCGAGCACCGCGACGATCTCGTGGCCCAGGGCGACCGCGAGCATCTTGGTCCAGACCATCTCGTAGCCGAGTCCGGCGAAGCCGGACAGGATCATCAACACGTGGAGCCAACGTCCTCGTGCGACCGACGCCGCGGTGCTCGTCGTCAAGCTTGCTGAATCGGGCGATGTCGCGATCACGCCTCTTGTCGGACGCTGCAAAGTGGGGCTCCTGAAGCAGGTCCCCATCGCGCGGGGCGGCCCCCGTCATGGGAGACGCACCCCCATGACAGGGAACGGCCCTACATCATGATCCGGCATCATGACTGTTTCGTTAACGTTGCCGGCATTGCGGGCCGGGCGCCGCAAAAAAAAGCCGGGCACGGGGCCCGGCTTTCCGCGATTTGTCGAGTACCTCAAGTTGTCGAGTATCCCGACTCGTCGAGTTTCTCCGATCAGAGCCGGCGCAAGGCCTCGATGCGCTCCGGAATCGGCGGATGGCTCATGAACAGGCGCGCGAAGCGCTTCTTGCCGCCGCCGGAGATGCCGAAGGCTTGAAGCGCCTCGGGCAGCTCGCCGGGCTGGCCGCGTTCCAGGCGCGCCAGTGCGTTGATCATCGGCTCGCGGCCGTTGAGTTTTGCCGAGCCCGCGTCGGCGCGGAATTCACGCTGGCGCGATACCCACATCACGATCGTGCTCGCCAGGATACCGAGTACGAGCTGCGCCGTGATGACGGCGGCGAAGTAGCCGATGCCGTAACCCTGTTCGTTGCGCAGGATCACGCGATCGACGAAATGGCCGATGATCCGCGAGAAGAATATGACGAAGGTATTCACCACGCCCTGGACCAGGGTCAAGGTGACCATGTCGCCGTTGGCGACGTGCGACACCTCGTGCGCGAGCACCGCTTCCACCTCGTCTTTGGGCATGCCGTTCAAAAGCCCGGTGCTGACGGCGACCAGCGCCGAATTGCGTCGCGCGCCGGTGGCGAAAGCATTCATGTCCGGCGAGTCGTAGACGGCCACCTCGGGCGTGTCGATGCCGGCCTGCCGGGCCTGTCGCTCGACCGTCGCCAGCAGCCAGGACTCGGTCGCGTTCGACGGCTGCGTGATGACCTGCGCGCCGGTCGTGCGTTTGGCCATCCACTTGGAGATCGCCAGCGATATGAAGGAGCCGCCGAAGCCGAATACCAGCGACAGGATCAGCAGGGCCTCGTAATTGATGCCGGCGCCGCTCTCGTCGAGTATCCGGTCCACGCCGAGCAGCCGGAGCACGACGCTCAGGACCAGTATGACGGCCAGGTTGGTTGCGATGAATAGCGCTACGCGCTTGAACATGATCGGTTCTCCGAACGGAAATCAGGGGAAATCAGGCACAGTTGTGGGTTTTCATCAGACGGTTTTCAAGCATGGGAAGTTCCCGGTCCGGGCAGCGCAAACCGTCGGCAAAACAATACCCTAGCGCAATACCCTAGCGCACCGCGTCCAGCGAAGGAAGTACCGAATTCAAGCTTCGCTGAAACCGAAGCGTTGCCGCCGCTGCCAGACGCGGTACCCGAGCAGCACGGCGAGGATCGCGGCGTAGATCAGCGGTTCCCGGATGTCGGCCTTGACCTGCCACCAGTAGTGCCAGACGCCCAGCGCGCCGACGGCGTAAGCGCTGTAATGCAATTGCTGCCAGCGCCGGCCGAGGCGCCGGCGCATGCCGTTCGTCGAGGTGACGGCCATTGCGGTCAAAAGGAGGAGGGCGATAAAGCCGATCGTGATGAAGGGGCGTTCGCCGATGTCCTCGACGATTGCGGGCCACAGCAGGCCCTGGTCGAGCACCAGCCAGGTCAGGAAATGCATCAGCACGTAAAAAAACGCGAACAAGCCCAGCATCCGGCGAAATCTTGCCAGCCAGTTCCAGCCGGTGAGTTGCCGCAGCGGTGTCACGGCCAGGGCGATCATCGTGAAACGCAGTCCCCAGTTGCCGAATCGATCGAGGACTTCCTCGATCGGGTTGGCGCCCAGCCCGCCGGCGGTCTGCATGGCGTCCGTGACCACGAGCGCTGCCGGCATCAGGCAGAGCATGAACGCCAGCGGTTTCCAGACGAGCCGGATTTGCTCGAGCGTGTTCATTCACGAGACCGGCGCGTAGCAACTAGTAGTGCTTGCGGAGGTCGAGGCCGGTGTACAGGTGCGCCACCTGTTCGGCGTAGCCGTTGAACATCCGTGTCGGCTGTTTGCTCGAGAAGACGCCGGCGCCGATGCGGCGCTCGCGGGCCTGGCTCCAGCGCGGGTGATCCACTTCGGGATTGACGTTCGCGTAGAAGCCGTACTCGTGAGGCGCCGCCATGTTCCAGCTCGTCCTTGGCATGCTTTCGACGAAGCTCATTCGCACGATACCCTTGATGCCCTTGAAACCGTATTTCCAGGGTACGACGAGCCGGACCGGTGCGCCGTTCTGGTTCGGTAGTACCTCGCCGTAGAGTCCCACCGCCAGTATCGACAGCGGGTGTGTCGCCTCGGCGATCGTCAGGCCTTCGCGATACGGCCAGTCGAGCACGCGCCGGCGCTGGCCGGGCATCTGCACCGGATCGAGCAGGGTCTCGAAGGCGACGTATTTCGCCTTCGACGTCGGCCGGAAGTGTTTGACGACATCGGCCAGCGAGATACCGACCCAGGGGATGACCATCGACCAGGCCTCGACACAGCGCATCCGGTAGATACGCTCCTCGAGGTCGAAGGGTTTGACGAAGTCGTCGAAGTCGATCGGCCCGGTTTTCTCGGCATGCCCGTCCACCGCGATCGTCCAGGGCCGCGTCCGGAACCCTTGCGCGTTTTTCGCCGGATCGCCTTTGCCGGTTCCGAACTCGTAATAATTGTTGTATGTCGTGATGTCTTCGAAGCTGTTCGCGGGCTCGTCCGTGCTGAAACGGCTGGCGCCGATACCGTCGAGCTTCGCGCCGCGTTCTGCCGGTACGATGGCGCTCGACGCCGGCGCCGACAGCGCGGCTCCGCCGGCCATCGCGCCGGCTTTGATGAACTGGCGCCGGTTCAGGTAGTTGGCTTCGCTCGTAATCTCCGAAGGCCGAATATCCGCGGGTTTCAGAATCAGCACGATGCGCTCCCGTTGCGCCTAAAAATTGCGCCCGAAGTCTTGCGATACCTACTCAGACCGGAGTAGTACGGCAATTGTTGCAGACCGTGCAGACCGTATTGCAGATCGGACAGGCCGGCGCGTCCACTGCAACAATTTGTTACCAAAATGTGCCGGCTTTGCACCGATTGAGCACGAATGCGCCGAATCTATATCCCAACACGGCCAAAAATCGTTGATCTGACTCGATATTCGAGAAAATTCCGGTAAACGGCCACAAATCCGACCAAACTTCACGGCGCTCGGAGGTCCAATGCACTGAAGGGTACTTCAGTCGCGATTCATGCTCCTTGGCGTAGCTTGATATTGCGCCGTACAACCTCATCTCGTGGTCTACATGGAGGATTCGGACATGAGCGACACCTATTCCAGTATCGCCAGCGCGAGCACGAGGCCTGCCGGTATCGGTGCCTTGCGCGTCGAAGTCATCGCCGACCTCGTATGCCCGTTCTGCTTCATCGGCAAGCGCCGCCTGGACGCGGCGATGCGGGCCGTCCACGGACCCGTCGAGACGAGTTGGTATCCGTATCAGCTCAACCCGCAAATGCCGGACAACGGCATGACCCTGACGGACTATCTGACGGAGCGTTTCGGTACGCCGCGCGCCGTGCAACCGACCCTGGATCACCTGAAAGCCGAGGGCAGCACGCACGGGATCGCGTTCGACTTCGATCGTATCGAACGCGTGCCGAATACGCTGGCGGCACACCAGCTCATGCACCTGGCGGATTCGCGGGGCATGGACCAGGCCGCGTTGGCGGACAGCCTGATGTCGGCGTTCTTCGAGCACGGCCGGGACATCGGCGACCGCGAGGTGTTGATCGACATTGCGCGGCCTTACGGTTTGAGCGAGGAGTCCGTAATTCAGGTCATCGAGGACCGCGGCATTCGCGAGGCGGTCTTGCATCGCGAGAAGCAGGTACGTGACAGCGGCATCGGCGGAGTCCCCGGTTTTCTGCTGAACCGGCGGCTGCTGGTCGTCGGCGCCCAGGACATCGACAGTCTGATCAACGCTTTCGATCGCGCGATGTTCGGAGAAGGCAACGACGAAGTAGAATCACCCGCCTTGCATTAAGCGACAGGCTGAAAGCCGCTTCGGACACCGATTTCTCGTGAAAACGGGAAACGGGTCTTGATCTGACGGCGTGCCTGCCAGTAATGTTCCCGTCAAGACCTTGAAGGGGACGAGTAGGCGGGCCATCCAGGCCCCAAGCGACCGGGGGACGGTGCAAGCCCCGGGTTCGGATCCGCCGAATATCACCCTGGAGTCGCCAACCGAAAGGCGGGGCACAGTCGCTCCGCCCGGTAGGCTTGGCCGGTTGGTTCGCGTGAAGAACCGGAGAAACGGTACCGGATTCGTTTTGCGTCTGGCGGCAAAAAATTCGGCGGATGCCACAGAGCGAATCCGGTACCGTTTTTCGTGAGGCGGTCAGACCCTGACCGTGAAGCCGGGTGGTACCGCGATGAAGTTCGATCGCCCCGGACGCCGATCAGGCGTCCGGGGCGTTGTTTTTTAGGAGTGACAGACTTGAGTTTCACGGAAGTATCGAGCCGCTACGATGGACCGGCGCTGGAGACCGAGGTCCTGGCGTTCTGGCGCGAACGTGAGGTTTTCGCCAAGACCCTGGCGCAATCGGCCGGCCGGCCCCGCTTCAGCTTCAACGAAGGACCGCCGACGGCCAACGGCAAGCCCGGGATCCATCACGTGCTGGCGCGGGCGTTCAAGGACATCTTTCCGCGCTACCAGACCATGCGCGGCCGTTTCGCGCCGCGTAAAGCCGGCTGGGATACCCACGGCCTGCCGGTCGAGCACGAAGTCGAGAAGCGCCTGAAGAAAGAAGGCCGGATAGAAACCTACGACAAACGGGAGATCGAGGAAAAGGTTGGCATCGACGCGTTCACCCGCCTGTGCCGCGAGTCGGTCATGGCCTATATCGGCGACTGGGAGAAGATGACCGAGCGCATGGGGTTCTGGGTCAACATGGACGAGGCCTATTACACGCTGGACAACGCGTATATCGAATCGGTCTGGAGCCTGTTGCAGCAAATCTGGAACAAGGACCTGATCTACCGCGGTTACAAGGTGGTGCCTTACGATCCGCGTATCGGCGCCACCCTGTCGTCCCACGAGCTCGCACTCGGTTACCGGGAGACCGACGATCCGTCGATCACCGTGCGTTTTGCGGTCGAGGGTGAAGACGACACCTTTTTCCTGGTGTGGACGACGACACCGTGGACATTACCGTCGAACCTGGCTCTCGCGGTCGGCACCGATATCGACTACAGCTATTGCCGGGTCGGTGACGAGACCCTGATCGTGGCGGAGGCATTACGCGAAACCGTCATGCGCGATCTACCGCACACGGTAAGCGCGACAGTCAAAGGTGCGGCGCTCGTCGGCCGGCGTTACCGGCGTCTGTTCGATTATCTCGAGGTCGATACGCCGGCGGCTTTCCAGGTGTATGCGGCCGATTTCGTCAGCACCGAAGACGGCACCGGCATCGTGCATACCGCTCCGGCTTACGGCGTGGACGACCTGGCGCTGGGCCAGGCGAACGGCCTGCCGGTGTTGCACGGCGTCGGTCTGGACGGTCACTTCGTCGAGGCGGTCGAGCCCGTCGCCGGCCTTTTCTTCAAGGATGCCGACAAGCCGCTGATCCGGTTGCTCGAAGAGCGGGGCCTGATGTTCCGTTCCGAACGTTGTACGCATAACTATCCCTTCGGCTGGCGCACCGGCGACCCGATCATCTATTACGCAAAAAACGCCTGGTACATACGCACCTCGAAGTTCCGACAGCGAATGGTCGAGCTCAACCAGACGGTCAACTGGGTTCCCGAACACATCCGCGACGGCCGCTTCGGCAACTGGCTGGAGAACAACGTGGACTGGGCTCTGTCGCGCGAGCGGTTCTGGGGCACTCCGCTCCCGGTATGGACCGACGGTCGGGGCGAGTATGTCTGTTTCGGTTCGGTGGCGGAGCTGGAAGAGGCCACCGGCCGGTCTCTCGACGATCTCGATCTTCACCGCCCCGCCATCGACGACATCACTTTCGAAAAAGACGGCCAGACCTGGCGGCGCGTGCCCGAAGTCATCGACTGCTGGTTCGACTCCGGTGCGATGTCCTACGCACAATGGCATTACCCGTTCGAAAATCGGGAAATCTTCGACGCCCATTTCCCGGCCGACTTCATTTGCGAAGCGATCGACCAGACCCGCGGCTGGTTTTATACCCTGCATGCCATCGCAACACTGGTGTCGGACAGCGTCGCTTATCGGAACGTCATCTGTCTGAACCACATCGTCGACAAAGACGGCAAGAAGATGTCGAAGTCGCTCGGCAACATCGTCGACCCTTACGACGTCTTCGACACGGTCGGCGCGGATGCGCTGCGCTGGTACTTTCTGGCGCGCCTCTCGCCCGACATGCCCAAGCGGATATCGGTGGACATCGTGGCCGACGTCGCCAGCTCGTTCATCAACACGTTCTGGAATACTTACGGCTTTTTCGTGCTCTATGCGCGTATCGACGACGTCGACCTGAGCAGAGATGTGGCCGTCGCCGAGCGTCCCGAGATCGACCGTTGGGCGCTGGCGCTGGCGCACGAGACGGTCGCCACCGTTACCCGCGCCCTGGACGAATACGACGCCAAGACCGCCGGCGAGGCCGTCGAGTCGTTCGTCGATCGGCTCAGCAACTGGTATGTCCGGCGCAACCGCAGGCGCTTCTGGAAGTCCACCGACAGGGAAGACAAGCGCTCGGCCTACCTGACCCTGTACGAATGCCTCGACGTGGCGCACAAGCTGATGGCGCCGTTCGTTCCGTTTCTCGCGGAGCACGTCTATCAGAATCTCGTTCGTTCGGTCGATCCCGACGCCCCCGAAAGCGTGCACATGTGCGCCTGGCCCGAAGCGGATCCTGCCTGGCGGAACGACGATCTGCTGTTCGACATCGCCGTGGTGCAAAAAGTCGTCGGTCTCGGCCGCGCCGCCCGGGGCTTATCCGGGGTCCGGACCCGGCAGCCCCTGTCGCGGTTGTTGGTTCGTGCGCCGGACGATGCCGCGGCCAGGGCGCTGGCCGGTCATCGGGAGCAGATTCTCGACGAGCTCAACGTGAAGTCCATCGAGTTCGTGGCAAGGGATGCGGACCTCGTCGAGTACCGCATCAAACCGAATCTTCCGGTGCTGGGAAAACGTTACGGCAGGCTGATTCCGGCGATTCGCAAGGCGCTCGGCGCCGCCGACGGCGCCGCGATTGCCGGCGCGGCCGCTCGCGAGGAGACGTTCACGATCGAGGCGGACGGACAGCCGATCGAACTCTGTGCCGACGACGTGCTGATCGAAACCAGCTCCGCGGAAGGTTACGCCTGCGAGGCGGACGGCGGTTACCTGGCGGCGCTGGATACGAAGCTCGACGAGGACTTGATCGATGAAGGCCTGGCCCGCGAGGTGGTCCGTTCGATTCAGGACGCCCGCAAACAGGCAGGTCTCGACGTGTCGGATCGCATCGTTCTCGGCGTGTCCGGATCGTCCGGCGTGGAACGCGCGCTGGACGCGCATCGCAACTACATCACGGCCGAGACGCTGGCCACGCAGTGGTCCGTGGGCCAGTCGCAGCCGCTTTTCTCCGAGCGGCGCGAGCTCGGCGAGGAACACTGGACCCTGGAGTTCAGTAAAGCATGATGCAAGCGCGAACCGGTGCGAATCGGACGCGAACTCGATAATGGACACCGGATCTCCGAGTTTAGTAGCTCGTGATCCGGCGAGAACGCGGCCGGACCCGGCGACAGGCATTGCGCCTCGGGTTCAGCGGGACGGGCTCCAATCGATTGTCAATTGAATCGATCGTCTGCGTGACCGCGGCAAACCGTTGTCGCAGACTCGTAACAGTTGCGCACGGTTTACAAAAGCTGATATAAGAAAGCTCTGCAAGATTATGAAAGTTCAGGGAGGAATCGCCACCGGCAGGGACCGCCGCTGGTAGTCATCGCAGAAAGCGTCAGAAGCCGCCGAGAGGCAAAGAAGGGCGGCCTAAAAATAACGAAACGCTGGAGTGGAAATGATCGACCACGCCGATCGCTTTTTCGCGGCCGTCACGGTGCTCGCGAGTGATGGCCATATCAAACAAAGGCTTATCAGGGCCTATCAGGACAATCTGGACGAGATCAGCGAAGACGAGTTGCCGGCGCCGGCGAAACAGGCCTTCGCCGATTTGAGAACCCGTATGTACCGGGTGTCGCCGCTGAACGGCGAGGGCCCGATACACGCGTCAGTGCGCAAGATGTCGCTCAATGAAGCCAGTGGCTGTGCCGCCGCCGTCGTCAAGTTGTTCAGCGACATCGTCAGCCATTCGGGCAGCGATCAGGACACCGTGCCGCTTCCGGCTCCCGAGACCGAAGCGGTATCGCCGTTCATCGTGAAGTCGGTATCCTGACCGGGGTCGAGTCGGTTTTCTGACCGGTTGCCCCGTACTACTGCGCAGGACGTGCGCTGGCCTAACCGAAGCGGCACAATGCCGGCATGATTGGCGACTCGAATGGCGCCGCGGCGGGCCGGCGACCGATCGGCGTCTTCGACTCCGGGGTCGGCGGCCTCACGGTGCTCGAGGCCCTGCGCGAGAGGTTACCGCACGAACATCTGGTGTATCTGGGCGACACGGCGCGCCTGCCCTACGGTACCAAGAGCCCCGCTTCGATCAGCCGTTACGCCTGCCAGGCGGCCATGGCGCTGCAGGAGCGGGGTATCAAGATGCTCGTCGTGGCCTGCAACACCGCATCGTCCGTGGCCCTGGACGCACTCGGCAAACGCCTGGCGCCCTTGCCGGTGATCGGCGTGGTGGAACCCGGCGCGGCTGCGGCGGTGTCGGCGCGGCCGGGTGGCACGCACCTCGTGCTGGCGACGGAGGCGACCGTAAGGCTCGGCGCTTACTTCAAAGCGATCGGCGAACGGGACCGCGAAGCCCGGGTCCACGAGCTCGCCTGTGAGATGCTGGTTGCCCTGGCCGAGGAGGGATGGACCGACGGACCGATCGCCGAATCCATCGTCGCCCGATATCTGCAACCGGTTCGCGATTCGGGTGTCGATCCGGACTGCGTGATTCTGGGTTGTACTCACTTTCCGTTGCTGGCCAAGGCTATCGTTGCTGCGGTCGGCGCGGGGGTGGCGATCGTCGATTCGGCGGGCACGACGGCCGCGGTTGCGGCCCATCGGCTGGCGGAGGCCGGTTTGCTGAACGAGTCGAACGAGCGCGGCGGTCTGACATTGCTGGCGACGGACGGTGCAACGCGTTTTGCCCGGGTCGGCGGCCGCTTCCTGGGCCAGCGCCTCGACGCCTGCGACATCGAAATCGTCGATCTATGAGCCTGGGCTGCGAGTGGCAGAGGCCCGGGTGTCCTGTCGATAACGTGCATGAGCCGCTGGCCCTTCTTTCAGACCCCCCCAGCTTTCAGACCCCCAGACCCCGCAGCAGATGGCGCTTTCATACCCCGATCGGACCGCCGGAGCCGGTTCCGGCGGGATCGTCATTGTTAATCGTTATTCTTAATCGTTATTGTCCATCATCGTTCATCGCGAGTTGTCGATCATCCGCAGGAACTCCGCGCGCGTGCGGGCGTCCTCGCGAAACGAGCCCAGCATCTGACTCGTGACCATCGAGACGTTGGTTTTGTGGATGCCTCGCGTCGTCATGCATTGATGCGAGGCCTCGACCACGACGCCGACGCCTCTGGGGCTCAGCACGTTCCAGATACAGTTTGCGATTTGCGCGGTCATTTTTTCCTGCACTTGCAGGCGGCGTGCGAATGCCTCGACGACCCGCGCCAGCTTGCTGATCCCGACTACCTTGTTCGCGGGCAAATAGCCGACGTGCGCATGGCCGATGATCGGCGCCATGTGATGTTCGCAGTGCGATTCGAATTCGATGTCGCGTAACACGATCATCTCGTCGTAGCCCTCGACCTCCTCGAACGTCCGCTTGAGGTAGAGAATCGGGTTTTCCTTGTAGCCGCTGAACCAGTCCTCGTAGGCTTTGGCGACACGCTCGGGAGTGTCCAGCAGCCCTTCGCGGCCCGGGTCGTCGCCCGCCCACAAGAGCAGCGTCCTGACGGCTTCCTCGGCTTGCCTGCGTGTCGGTTTGCGGCGTTTCGCGCCTTTTTTCTTGCTCATTGTCGGTCTTGCTCGCCGCGGGGCGGTACATAGTAACCGCGCGGCGCGCGATGGCCCAGCCCCGATACAAATCGCCCGATACAAACTGTGATACAAACCGTTACAGCGCAAGGTGCTGGGGCCGTCGGCCCGGCGGTCAGGTATCCGGCAGTCACATCCCCGGCCGCCGTGTATCCGGTAGCCGCCGGTCAGGTACTCCCCCGGCCGATTGCGGGTAAGCCTCAGGCCCTCTGCTTTTCGACGGCAAGCCCCACCGGGCAGCTCACGCCGGTACCGCCGATGCCGCAGTATCCCCCGGGGTTTTTTGCGAGATACTGCTGGTGATAGTCCTCGGCATAATAGAACCTGTCCAGCGGCCCCACCTCGGTGGTGATGGCGCTGTGACCGGAGCGGGTCAGCGCGGCCTGGTATTGCTGCAGCGACAGCAGGGCGGTCGCCTGCTGACGATCGTCCAGCGTGTAGACGGCCGAGCGGTACTGGGTCCCGACGTCGTTGCCCTGGCGCATCCCCTGGGTCGGATCGTGGCTTTCCCAAAACACGGCCAGGAGTTGCTCGTAAGCCACCGCGGCGGGATCGAAAACGACCAGCACCACTTCGGTGTGGCCGGTGAGGCCGCTGCAGACTTCTTCGTAGGTCGGGTTCGGCGTAAATCCGCCGGCGTATCCCGCCGCAGTGCTGAAGACGCCGTCGGTTTGCCAGAACCGGCGCTCGGCGCCCCAGAAGCAGCCCAGACCAAAGACCGCTTGTTGCAAACGGTCTTCGAACGGGCCTTGCAGCGGGTGGCCGTTGACGTAGTGTCGCTTGGCGACCGGCAGCGGCTCGTCGCGCCCGGGCAGCGCCTCATCGGCTGCGGGTAGTCGGGTTTTCCTGCTTTTTGCGATCATTGTGTGGCCATTCTGCGGTCATTGGACAAGCGCGCCGGGACGCGCCGTTCGTTCTACCGCCCGGACACCGGGCGCGTGTCGGACAAGTCCTCCATATTGCCCGATTCACCCGTTTCGCCGGCGGCGTCCCGCAACGCGTCGAGGTCGACCTGGCGGAAATAGAAGATGTGCGTGGCGGCGATATCGGCTGTCACGACCGGCTCGCCGTCCTCGAATCGCGGTCGGTACAGGCGGCTGCGCAGTTCGCGCTGAATCGCGTTTTGCATGCTCTCGAACTCGGGCGGCTGGGCCTCGATGATCTTGAGTCCGGAGACTCTTCCGCGCTGGGTCACCGAATAACGATAAGAGACCGAACCTCGCAGAAGGTCACGGTTGGCATTCGGCCCGAGTGCCGGCACCGCCTCGCCGGCATACTGCGGTAACGGTTTGTGCCGCAGTGCGACGACCTGGCCGAGTTCTTCGTCACGCATCCCGTGCCGGGACTCGTCCGCGGACATCAGTTCCCAGGAGTCCCGGTAGGCGCTACGGGCACGCGAGAGATTACCGCCGAACAGGTAGTAGTCGGCCAAGGCGAGTTTTGCGCCCGCCTCGAGCTGCCAGTCGGCGTCGGGATGCTCCTCGGCAATCCGTAATGCGCGCTTGAAATACACTTCGCCGGTCGTGGGCGCGGTGCCGACAGTCGAGGGCGTGCCGCTCGTGTCCGCGAAAAAATAGGATTTGCCCAGCAATTGCAAGGGCTCGATCAGGGACAGATCGTCCTTACCGACACGGGTCTCGATGATGCGAATGATGCGCCGGTAGGTCGCCCGCTCGTCGTTGACGTATCCGGCCCGGTGCTGCCACGCCGCGCGCCGCATCAACGACGGCACCATGCCGAACTCGTTGCCGTGATATTCGCGCGCGTTGATCGAATAGATCGTGTCGTAGATGTCCTTGGCCGTCTCGACCTCGCCGAGCCTCAGGTTCGATTCGGCGAGCACCTCTAGCAGTTCGATCTGTTGCACGTTGTGCGGACCTTCATTGACGTGCGAGATGTGAACCGCGCGGCCCAGCGTCCGATTGGCGAGATCCGGCCGGCCGGCTTCGAGCTGCGACGCTCCCAGGCCCTTCAGCGGGTTGATCAGGGCCGCCGCCAGGCGATCCTCGGAGTCTTCCAGTATGTCCACCGCCTGCTGAAAATTCTGCTGTGCGGCGACATACTCGCGATTCTTGTGCTGCACGATCGCAAGATTGGTCAGTGCCTTGGCGGTGTCGCGGGACCGAGGTCCCTTGGTCCGAATGGCGAGCTCCACGACGCGTTTTGCCACGTTGTCGGCTTCGTCGAGGATGTCGTTGGTCATCAGCTCCTTGTAACGCTCGAATTCCCGGACCAGCCGGTCTTCATCGGTCGGAACCTCCGGATCGAATGCGGCCTCCGGCACCGTCGCGAGGTCGGCGTTTTCGGCATGATCTCCTTCGTCGTCCGCGACCGGCACGACCTGATCGAGCAGACCGGGCTCGTCCCCGGTTTCCACCTCGTCCGGGGCTGGCGCCGGATCCAACGGGTCGTTCGCCGGCTCGGCCGCGTCCTGCGCCGCAGCGCCGGCTGCCGCAACCAGCAACAGCGGTAGCGCACCCTGTAATATTCGCTTAGGTTTCAAAAGCATATGTTTGAACGGCTAAAACACTGCGTGGGCGGTTCCCTTTCATAGTCGGGCCGGCATAGTCGGACCGGCCGAAGCCTTCCCGGTTCTGGGTTACCACCCGATCGACGCCTCGACCACTATACCGTTTGACCGTTACCCAAGGTAGTTGTTGCGCCGCAACGGGTTTCGCGAAGGCGATTTGGCACAGAATTGAGCCTTGCCAGACTTGTGCAGAGGCTCCCCCTAGTGTCCTTTCCCGATTAGGCAAGTGATTGAACGGGACAGGACCTAGAATCCGAAGCCGAGCTGTTTTTGTCCCGGCTTTTCGAACAGCGAGCAGTCGAGCTCCTGACGGCCGGCGCGGTCGCCCAGGCCGTGCCGGCGGCACGCGGCCTGGAATCGGGTCGCCAGCATGTCGGCGTAGGCGCCGCGCCCGGTTTGCCGCAGGCCGAAGCGGTTGTCGTAATCCTTGCCGCCGCTGGCCTGCCGGACCAGGCTCATGACGTGCGCGGCACGATCCGGGTAGTGTTCGGCCAGCCACTCCTTGAACAAGTCCTTCACCTCCCACGGCAGACGCAGGAATACGTAAGCGGCCTGCTGCGCGCCCGCGCCGGCTGCCGCCTCGACGATACGCTCGATCTCGGAATCGTTGACGGTCGGTATGACCGGCGCGACCAGGACGCTGACCGGAATGCCCGATGCCCGGAGTCTGGTAATCGAGGACAGGCGGGCTTCGGCAGCCGGCACACGCGGCTCCATGATGCGCTTCAAACCGCGATCCAGCGTCGGCAGGCTGACCGCGACCGAGCATAACGAGTGCCCGGCGAGCTCTGCCAGCAGGTCGAGATCGCGCTCGATCAGCGTGCCCTTGGTGATCAAGCTGACCGGGTGCCGGTATTCGACGAACAGCTTCAAGAGCTCCCTGGTGATCCGCGTTTGCTTTTCCGCCGGCTGGTAGGGGTCCGTGTTGGCGCCGATCGTGATCGGTTCTGCGACGTAACCGGGTTTTTTCCATTCCTCGAGCAGGCATTTCGCCGCATTCGGCTTGTAGAAAATCCGGGTTTCGAAGTCGAGCCCCGGCGACAGGTCGAGGTAACTATGGCTAGGCCTTGCGTAGCAGTAAATGCAACCGTGCTCACAGCCCTGATACGGATTGATCGAACGATCGAACGGCACGTCCGGCGACGTATTGCGACTGACGATACGGCCGGCCCGCATGGGTTTCAGCACCGTTTGCGGTGCGCTCATCGCGCGTTCGTGGGCGACCGCGTCGTCGAGCTCGACGGGACGGGTCTCGAAACGACCGTCCCTGCGAGACAGGGCGCCGCGGCCCTTGTGATGGGCGGTGGGATAAGGAGCGGGCATGGATCGTGGGCATCCGTCGGTCATGTACTGTATGGATAAGGTACTGGCTCACTTTGAAACCGCTCGCTTTTTGTACGGGCCGCGCTTCTTAGGTGCTGTGATCGGTGCCAATGCTGCGATTTCCTCTAGTGACCAAACGTGATCGGTGACGCCTGCGGCCATTGCAGGCGTTACCTTTAGTGTCTGGTGAATCCGTCCGAAGTTGTAATACATGTAGTGCAGCGATATCGCATGCATGTGGTTCTCCAGCTTCTTTGAGTGCGCGTTGCTTAGGCGAGCAAACCGACGCATCGACATACGCATGGTCAGGTTTTGGCGCTCGACGTAGCTGGTCGAGATTTGTGATTTCTTCGGCTTGCCGCGAGCCACACTTGTGCGGGTACCGGTGCACTTGTCGGGGCCGTACTTGCTGGTCTTCTCGTTTCTCTCAGCGCCGTATAACTTGACGATTATGCCGTGGTCAATCTTGTTGTAGCCGAAGGCGCGCGGAACTGCGTGCAGATAGGGCTTGTGACCATCCGTGCTGAGCTGTACGCGATTCGCGAGTCGGGCCGCCAGATCGTCCATGAACGCCGTGGCGGCCGGGATATCGCGCCTGCCAACGTGCCAGCACGGCACTAGCTTGGTATCAGCGCAGATTGCGGTCCACGTCCAGACATCCCCGTATCCGAACTCACCCTGCTTGTTCTCGGGTACGTTCTTGTCGCGGGCATAGACAAAAGACCAGATTTCGTCGCACTCAACGCGCTTACAGGGCAGGTCTCGCAGGTGTTCGTCCTGATAGTCGAGGCAGGCAGAACCCACGTCCCCGAGCAGCTTATCGACCGTGTTTCGGGAGACCCCGGACATGCGAGCCGTAGCGCGGAGAGAATTACCCTCAACCAGCATATGCAGAATCTGGGCTCGCTGCTTGGTTGAAAGCTTGTTCATAGGTAAATAATACTTACGTTTGCTTAACCGATCAAGCATTTAGTTCATTTTATATGCCTCTAATGACTCCACGAAAAGTTACTCATAATTCCTTGCTTTTCAGCGTAAACGGTAATAAATACAACGAATCCACCGTCGAAAGTCGGTGGTGCGCAGGGCGGGATTCGAACCCGCACGTCGTGGGAGACCATGGTTTTAAAGACCATTGCGGCTACCAATTTCGCCACCTGCGCGTTGTAAAGGGCGCGCCCGGCTGGATTCAAACCAGCGACCTCCCAGTTAGCAGCTAGGCGCTCTATTCAGCTGAGCTACAGGCGCACCGCCCGCGCAAAACCCGCCCCTAACCCGGCGGGTTTTGTTTTTGGGCTAGGCTATTTAGCCGCAGAATAATGCCAACGTCAAGGCTCAGGCAAACAAAGTAATGGTTTTTCCGACAAACGAACTTGCAAACAGTCAAACGGAATCATATATTGATCTTCGCTGGCGCCTTTAGCGCCGGAAGGAGATACCCCCATGGCCGGCAATACTGTTGATCTGAAGTCATCCGCTGCTAAGCCGGACGGCGAGACAAAAACTAGAGAGCGATCAACCATCGCCTTTCCGTATAACGATCTAGACAACGCGATCAGCGTCGCTAGCGCATTGCACGAGAACGCCGGGCTAAGCTGCGAAACCGAGTCTCTTGCGGCTTACATGAACCAATCCGCGATGAGCGGCGCGTTTCGACTAAATACCTCAACAGCCAGGATATTTGGCCTGGTTGAAACAGAGAGAGGTCACGTCAATTTGACTGAACTAGGCCGCCGCATCGTTGATCCTGCTCAGGAGGAGCAGGCAAGAGCTGAGGCTTTCCTTGCGGTTCCGCTCTACAGCGCTATCTATGAGAAATACAAAGGGCACATGTTGCCACCCACGGCTGCCCTCGAACGCGAAATGGCCGCTTTAGGGGTGTCATCGAAGCAAACAAACAAGGCTCGGCAAGCTTTCGACCGTTCTGCCCAACAGGCCGGATTCTTCAATCATGGGAAGGATCGGCTGGTTATTCCGTCGTTTCATCGGGGCGCAGCGGCGCCAGAGCCTGAGCGATCCGATCCGAAACCGACGCAAACGCTAAAGACAGGCGGTGGTGGCGGGGGGCACGGCGACTTGCCTTACTTCATCCTGGGTTTACTTGAGAAGCTTCCAGGCGAAGGTGAAGAATGGCCCATAGCAGAACGTCAGCGCTGGCTGCAAACGGCTATAAATGCCTTCGATTTGATGTATAGCGGTAATGAGAAAGGAGTAACGATCAAGGTCACTTCTTCGCCCAACGGGCAGCAGCAGCCTTCTTAGCGATTTCTTTGCGTTGCTCCGCAGATAGCTTTTTGGCCCTCGCTTTCCCGCCTTTCAAGCCGCCTTTTCGCCCGAGCGCAACCGCCGCCGGATCTTTGCCCTCGTCGGGGTCTTCTTCTTCGGCCTGACCGGTAGACAGGTCTACGATCCGCTTCGCTAGCTGATTAGTGTCTCGCGGGCGCTTGGGCTTACTCATGCGTTTATTATAGCATGACCGCTCAAGCATGACCGAACAGCAGTGAGGGACACAGTGAAAACCGTACGCTTAGACCTCCAATGGGTCGAACCCAAAATCGGGGACTATCCTTTCAGTCCTTTCGCACAAGTTGTCACTAAGAATGGTGATGCGCACCTAACGTCGCAATGCATGACACCGGGCGAATTGGATGAAGCAATAAACTTGCTGAAAGCCGAACTTGAACAAATCAGGATCGAGGGGCGCAAGCGCCTCCTGAAATGGCGGCCACCGGCTAGAAATTCAAACTGAGCCAGTACCATGGATAAACAGTATACGACCGACGGATGTCGGTCAACCGCCCGCGACGGCCCTCGGGCGGTGTTACTGGCGTCGTGTTAACAGGACACTAGGGAGCCCTCGCCAGACTTGTGCAGAGGCTCCCTAGTAAGCCCAAGTCCGTAATCCGACAAATCCAAAGCTGAACATAAAGAGGGTAAAGAAGGCGAGGCCGAGCACCGTGTGCAATGAATGGTGCCACACCGCTAGGCCAACTTCCCGGCGATGCTTGTACTGTGAAACAACCGCAAACATCGCAAGCCCTGTCAACACAGGAAACATCCATGACACGAGCCAGAATCCAAAGGTAAGGGGTGTAAGTACGCCGATGTCTGACGGTGTTTGGATATCAAGCAGTCTGAACACCAAGAAAACGAACAAAGCAAAAGTTGCTGCCGCTGCTGCCGGCATTGCGCGAACTCGCATATAAGGGGTGGCCGACCTTGTATGTCTTGGGCGTAGCTTTTTGACTATCCAGTACAGCGCAAAAACCAGACTGCTGATCCACATGATCGCTGCGTACAGAATTGCAAGTAGTCGGCCATAGGCTTTGATTGGCCCAGTTTTCTTGAATGTACTATGACCGAGCTGCAGCAGGTTTTCATTGTCTGACGAAGTGGCAAAAACGAAAGTGGCAACGGGATCTTCATCTCTTCTGAACTGATTGTTGCCAAGCGGTAAGAGCTCTGTTTCTTCACCCAACAGGGGTTTCAAGGTCAACTTTCCATCGTCGGCACGAATGGTTCTGAAAGATAACTTTTCGATGCCTGCCAGCAATTGCATGCGGGGCGAGTCAGATTCATAGAATCCTTCAAAGCCGGCTAACTCAGCATCACTGATCTCGACTACGGGAGGCGGAGTCGGGGGAGTCAGATCGTGGGTAATAAAGTCGACGATCAATTCGTTGATCCGACGAATGGCCGGCCGATTGCGCTGGTTCACTGAATAAAAATAACCGCGCCCCGCCTCGGGGAGATAAGCGTAGCTGGATGAGAAGCCGTCAATGCCGCCGTTATGTCCGTGGAAGACGAATCCATTTCTGATGCTGGTGTAGTTGCTGAGGCCGTAGCCGACTTCCAAGCCTCGTTCCGCACCAACTGTCGTGGTGGGCGTTTCCATGCGTGCCAGCGTGTCGGGCCGGATCAGTTGGAAACTGCCCAACGAGCCGCGGCCAATGAACATTTTGAGCAGCCGGGCCATATCGGCACCGGTTACGTTCATCGCGCCGGATGGGCGCACGGGGATGTGGGTGTAGGGTGACAGTTGATTGTCAGGGCCATAGCTGGACGCGACGCCTTCGGCGAAGAAAAAGGTGGCGGTATTCATGCCCAGAGGACCGAATATCTCCCGATCGACGAAACTTTCGAAAGTCATGCCGGTAACGTTTTCCAGGGCAACGGCTGCGATTGGCGGACCTATGTTGGAATAGGCCATGCGTGTGCCAGGGCGCCACCGGACATTGCGTGAATGATTGTTGAATTCAATGCCCTGTATATTCGTCACATTGGGGTCACTAAAAGCAAAGTCCCTAAAGTGAATATCGTCGAACCCTGCCGTATGTTCCAGCGTATGTGCGAGTCTGACCGGGTCTGTTTCCTCCCATGGATTGACCACGCCCGTTTCCGGAGCCAGATCGCGGATCAGGTCATCAAGCTTGAGTTGTCCGCGCTCTACCAGCTTGAGAATTGCCAGTGACACGAGGGACTTGGAGATGGAACCAACGCGAAAAAGTGTGTCGTGGGTGACGGGCTGCTCGAAATCCAGATTCGCCATTCCCAGCGCGCCTTGCCAAACCACTTCATCGCCATCAACGATGACGCCGATCATGCCCGGTGTACCGGTTTCTTCCAGTATGGTGAGAATACGGGCATCGAGTGCTTCGGGGCTGGTGGCCGGATCGGCAGCTACGTCCTCCGCGCCATGCAGATGCACACTAAGCAAAAGGCACACCACCGTCAGCAGTTGTCTGGCATAGCTCATAGGTTAGTGTCCCTGTCTGAATGACCTAGCATACCGCGTGGCATGAGCGATGAATCACTTTTTGATAAATCGCCAGAACCTATCTCATAGATACATTTTGGCGAGGATCATGAAGGCAGCGAGTCTGAGAAAGGTGAGGAAGTTCTCGGCATAGCATTCGAATTTCTGCCGTATGCCAAACGCCCGACCAGTCCATGATGCCGATTGATACCGCCTGCCGAAGAACGTCCGCGCCTTCGGGTAATTCACCGTGAAAAATGGCGCTCGGGCCGAAAAACCGGGGTGAAAGGGCGTAGCTTTTCCCCGCCGCATCGTGCAGGACCGCCTCGCGCACAAGCGGCCGGCCCTCGAGGTGCGATATGTGCAACGAGACGGCCTGGGGGCGGTTTCGTTCGTCAGCGTGTCGCAACTCGACATGAAATGGACCGGCAGTCGCGCGAGCCGCGATATGCGGCGCGTCGTCATGGCCACTGTCGAGGTATCGGTTGACATACAGGTAACCGGACCAAAGCGTTGCCAGCAGGATGGGGAGTGTTGCGATCTGCGCCGCGGTCGTTGAGACGCGTTGCAGTCGGCGGTATGTCAGCCACACCCCGGTAAGCGAAAGCGACGTGAGTACTGCGCCGAAAACGAACCAGACGAGCTTTACACTGAGTAGCCGACCCATATCTCCGAAATGCAGGGGATCGGCAAGGTCGTTCACATAAGCGAGCACGCCACTGCTGTTCGAGCGTACCACTTGCAGAACGGAGCCATCCGCCGGGTCCAGACTCACCCGGTTCGCCCGCGGCCGGACGATGGGATCTTTCCAGCGCCCGAATACGATGATCGCAGCCCCCGGTCGCGTGGGATAGATGATGCGCGTCGGTTCCCAGTCCGGAATTGCAGCACGCGCCCGGGCGATGAATACATCTGCCCCAACCATGGGCAGAACGTCCCCCAGCTCCTCGAGCCGCTCGCTAGTCAAGGCGGTGCGCGGCGGCTCGAAACGTTTGCCCAGTATCGCCCCGCCGAACTCCACCAGATACCAGATGCCCGTGACGGCAATCAGAACGAGAAACCAGATCGACCACACGCCGGCCGCGCGATGAAAATCGCCGATGACGACGCGAGTGCCTTTGTTGAACCGGATTCGAACGGCAACGGTGCGTAAACGGCCGGCGGTTTTCAGGCCCGTGTACAGCGACACCAACAGTACGAATCCCATGGCACAAACGATGGGCAGGCTAATCGATGACGGCATGAACAGATAGCGATGCAGATCGCGAAAAAAACGCTGTACGGTCAGCGAGGGAGTCGTCCCGGTGACCTCACCAGTCCATTGATTGACGTTCAGGTAGTAGTTTCCGCCACCGGGTCTTGCGAACATGGCACGATGGGCGAAATGATCGCCTTCGCCTTGCATGAGCTGGATCAGCGCGTCCTCCGGAGCGGCAGCCCTGGCCGCCGCTTCCATCGCGCCCCAAGACACCCGCTCACCGTCGGGGCTCACTCGCATCGGGGGCTGCACCAGCCAGTCGATCTCGTCGGCAATGACGGCAATCGTACCGGTCAGCAGCACCACGCTCATGATGAACGCGAGATTGAATCCCAGCCAGCTATGCAGATAGAACAGTCGACGTTTCGGCGTCGACGGCTTTTTCTTCTTGTCGATCGATTCAGGTTTCAAACACTGCGGTCCGTGTGATCCGCCATTGCCGCTGAGTTTCCATACACCCGTTGACGTGCAGCGGTTCTCTAGACGCGTCCGCGCAGCGGTCTTTGCGGGATGAGCCGCGCGGAGCGAGGGGTCAGACCCCGGGTCCGACCCCAACGTGATTCAATGGCTAATTGAGACCGCTTCTAGAATCGTGCCTCGATCGACGCTCTGAATTCGCGCGGCAGCTCAGGATTGACGCCAAAAGGGCTGCGTGCCTTGTAATACTCTTCGTCGGTGAGATTAAGCGCATTCAGGCGAAAAATGAAGTCCGCGCCGGACGGTCGATCCATCACATACTTCAAACCGAGATCGAATCGAGCGTATGCGTCGAGATCGTAGGTGTTGTTATCGTCGACCGGCCGATCGCCCTCGTAAAACACGCCACCCTGGATCGACAGCCCGCGTAAGGCGCCCTCCAGGAACTCGTACTCTCCGGTAAAGCTCAGCGACAACTCGGATACGCCGGAGGGCGTGTTACCGATCAGCGCCGGATTATCGTCTTGAGTGAATTCCGCATCCAGAAAGGTCGCTGCGCCGGACAGCGTGATGTTATCGGTCAAAAGGCCGGTTACGGTGAACTCGGCCCCGTCGTGCTGTTGCGTACCGCGCTGCAGAATCGTGTTGGTGACCGTATCCTCGAACGGCGCATTGAGTCGGTCTATGGTGAATACCGCGCCGGTTGCCAGAAGCTGGCCGTCCAGCGCTTCCCATTTTACGCCAAGCTCTATTTGTTCGCCGATCGTTGGATCGAGCTCTTCACCGGCATTGGCAAAGCCCGACCCTACCGCTGAGTTGGGCTCGAAGCTCTCGCTGTAAGATGCGTAAAGCGACAGATTGGGCTTCGGTAGATACACGACACCGAGTCGAGGGGTGATGTTGTCGGCACTGGGCCGGCCACCCAGCGGCGCGCCCAAAACCGAAAACTCCGAATCGAATTCGTCGTAGCGGGCGCCGATGAGCACACGCCACTGCTCGCCAATCGAGATGACGTTCTGGAAGGTCACACCGAAGCGATCTTCGCTGCCTAGGTTTTTCTCCGGACGCGGTTCGATCAGCGGGTCCGGCAGAATGACCGGGTTGAAGATGTTCGTAATGAAGGTCTCGTTACGCGTTGTTTCGTTGTTGTCGATGTCCACGTCCGTTTGATCGACACCGATGAGTATCTGATGACGCAAGGCGCCGGTTTCAAACTCGCCAAGGAAGTCGACGTAGTAGGTCGCGTAGTCCCAACGATTGATCCGGCGCCGAGCTCTCACCGGGATATCGCCCGCGGCATCGGGCAGTGCCCGCGCCTGATTGTCGTACCGGTCTCGTTTGTAATCCTGAGAACTGATGCCGGCCCTGAGGCGCCACCGGTCGCTGAAATTGTGATTGATTTCGGCAAACAGGGAGGAAACGTCCGAGTTGTAATGCGTCCAGGGCTGATTGTAGATCAGGTCGTAGGATTGACCGCTGAAGTCCCCGGTCAGATTGACCAAGCCGATGTCCTGAGGTCGATCGTCATCGGTGTAGTCGGCGTTGAATCTGAAGCTGGTGTCCTCGCTGATGTCCCAGTCCAGCGCTACCGCGAGTATGGTTCGAGTCGTATTGAAGTCGGAGCCGTCGCCAAACTCACGGAACGAATTCGAGTCTTCATATATGCCGTTGAGTCGGTAGCGGATTCGGCCGTCCTCGGTAAGAGAGCCGCCGTGATCGACTGCAAAATGGCGAAAATCGAAGCTGCCGGTAGTGAGCTTGAGCGATGTCTGGCGTTCGGCCGTGGGGCGTTTCGGGATCATGTTGATGAGACCGCCGGGCGCCATGGTGCCGTAGAGAACCGACGACGGTCCTTTCAGTACCTCCACTCTTTCGAGCACTTCCACCGGCACGGAAGCCAGATGGAAAAACGAGCGGCCGTCGCGGAAGTAGTTGCTGCCGTTGGAAAGCTGAAAACCGCGAATCGAGTAAGAGGAGTAAGCACCGAGAAAATTATTGGACTTCTGCACGCTGGAATCGTTCTGCAGAATCTGATCGAAACGGAAGGCCTGCTGATCCGCGATCAGGTCGGCATTGATGACAAACAAGGACTGGGGTGTTTCGACGATGGGCAAGTTGAGTCGAGCAGCAGAAATCGCATCTTCGTCATAGTAGCCTTGCTGCCCGAAGACGACGATTTCTTCAACTTCATCAACGTCGACTTCATCGCTTGCGGATGTGTCGCTCTGGGCGTGAACGAACGGTGTGGCGACGGCAAACAGCGAGACTGCAACGATACGGGTATTCGGAATACTCATGGAGACCTCAGATTGAATTGCCCGGACGCGGACGGGCGTCGGGGAGCGCGATGCTAATAAGAATCATTATCGATTGCAAGCATGGCGATTGGGCCCCGGACGCAAGCCGGCGATCGGGCGTGGCGGATGGCGTAGGCGCCGCCTCCTCACCGCCGCAAGTCACCGTGTTCACTACGGCGGCTACCTCGTGGACGAGGCGCACGAGGAACTGGAACCGGCTGATGGGCTATGACGTGGACGAACTGCTGTTCGAGACCGTCAAGAAGCAGGCCTATGCCAAGCGGCTGTTATCGCGATTGACGCTCGTACCACGCGCCATGAGGACACTAGTTGAGTACGACGTAACCGCGATTTCGCAGGCAGCGTTTGAACACCTGCTGGCGCATGCGATCGGCCTCCAGGCCGGACTGCGTTCCGCCGTAAAGACCGCCGTAGGCCGCGCCTTCGCCGGCGTCGCCCGAGATCGCGCCGGCCGCCGCACCGACGGCGGCGCCGACGACCGCGCCCTTGACGACGCCTTCGGCGATCAGGACCTCCTCGGTATAGGCTTCGCATTCGGCCCAATCCTGAGCGTACTGCTCGGGGTCGACGCCTTTGGTATCGACGATCGGATCGGAATGCGCCGCGCATCCGCCTAAGCCCGCCGCGAGGATCAAGCCTGCGAATGTGATTGTGAGTTTGGACATGCCTGCGATCGTATTCATAACCATACTCCGTCGAATGCCGTCAGTTTGTGCGTCGCGGCTGAACCCAGCCTGAACAATGCTCTGCCCCGGATTACGGTTCGCGCGACGCCAAAGCGCCGGCGATCCCGCAAGAACAATGCACGTCCACGGCAGGCGTCGACGACAACGGGCCGGTGGATCGAGTCAATCTTCCCCGGCGTTGCGGATGTGCACTTCCTGCTGCGGAAACGGAAACGAGATTCCGACCTCGTCGAAACGTTTCTTGATGGCTTCGATGAGATCGAAGTAGACGCCCCAGTAGTCCGGTGTTTTCACCCATGGGCGCACCGCAAAATTGACGCTGCTGTCGGCGAGGGCCGACACCGCGATCGTCCATGCCGGCTCTTTCAGGATGCGTTGATCGGCGGCCATCAGCGCCTCGAGCTCCCGGCGCACCTTGTCGATGTCGTCGTCGTAGCTCACACCGATCGTGAGGTCCACGCGCCGGGTGTCGTTAGTCGAATAGTTGGTGATCGTCGCGCCCATGATCTGCCCGTTGGGCACGATGATGCGTTTGTTGTCGCCCGTTTTCAGCACGGTGGTCAGGATTTGTACTTCCTCGACGCCGCCTGAGATCCCCGCACCCTCGATCCAGTCGCCGACCTTGTACGGGCGGAACAGGACGATCAGCACACCGGAGGCGAAGTTGGACAGCGAGCCCTGCAGCGCCAGACCGACCGCGAGGCCGGCCGCCGCCAGAACCGCCACCAGCGATGCCGTCTGAATGCCGAGCTGGTTGATGGCGGCGATGATGACGAACACCATCAAGCCCATGCGCAAGAGATTGCCGACGAAGGTCTCCAGGGTCTCGTCGATGTCGGCTTTTTGCATCGCGGCCCGCAGCGCGCGTACGACCAGCGCGACGACCCACTTGCCGACGATGAAGATGACGATCGCAATGATCAGGTTCTTGCCGAACTCGAGGCCCGTGGTCTGCAGCATCTCGACAGCCTTGTCGGCGAGTCCGGTAACGGTGTTCTGTATATCGGTTATTTCGTCGGTTATTTCGTCGGTCATTTCGGCTTGCACCGGAGTTCCCCTGTGTCCTGGTTCGTCGTTCGACACGGGTTTCTTGCCGGTTCAGAATCGAGGTCTGCCGGCCACAGCCGCAAGGATGCCCGCGGCGGCCCCGGCCGTCCAGTGTCAGCGGCCGGGAACACCCGCGGTCCCCGGCTGGAGCCGGAAGATGTGGTAAGGCCCGTTCGCCTCGATATGCGACCGCGGTCGAAACACGACTTCCGACAGTGCGCTGTCGGCGACATAAAGCCAGCCGTCGGGACCGAAAGAGAGCGCATCCGGCCACCGAATCCGCGGCGAATGGATCAGCGTCCGCGGCTTGCGGTCCCGGCCGACACGGAATACGGCATTGTGCTCGACACCCGTGACATAAACGTTGCCTTCGACGTCGATGCTCATCCCGTCGCTCAAGGGCTTGTCCGAGTAGCGCTCGACCCGCGAGGCCAATTGTGAGTCCGGAAGCGTCGGGTCCGACAGGTCCGCGAGTGCGATGCGGTACAGGACGCCGCCGTTCAGCGCGCCGAAATAAAGCCAGTTTTCATCGAGCGCGATGCCGTCGATACCGCCGCGCATCGTCAGGACGCCGCCCAGGAAAGTCATGTCGCGGCCCTGGCTCCGGATCAGGTAGTCGCCTGCGGCGACGGTGGGATCGGAATCGAGAATCCGGCGCGCCGAGGCGGTGGCGATGTCGTAGACGACGATGGCCGGGCGCTTGCGCCAGAAGCTTGCGTCCGCGATGACGATCGTCCGGCCGTCGAAGCTCACTTGAAGGTCCTGCAGGAACGAGCCCGGCGGCGCGGCGGTCTTGTCGAAACGCTTGTCGTGTATCAGTTCGCCGGTGTCGAGGTCGAAGCCCAGCAAACGGGCGACTCCGAAACCGTGATTACCGTGATCGATGGTCCAGAGCCGGTTCTGGCGGTCGATCGTGATCCCCAACACCGTGTCGAACAGGGTCTGTTGCGACGCGCCGTCCGGAAACGGCACGGCAGCGCCGGCGACGTATTCCAGCAAACGGTTGCCCGGCGGGCGAGCCTCCGGGTGCACGGTAAAAAACAGCCGGCCCGATGCGCTGACCGCGAGGTTGCCGATGGGCTCGGGGTAGGCAAGCATTTCCTCGACGACCTCGACCGGCAATATCGGCGATGTCGTCAGGTCCGGGTAGGGTTCTCCGCCGCCGTACCGGACCCAGACCAGGACCGTCAGTCCCAGCGCCAGGGCCAGCAGATACAGCAGGAGTTTTGTCATCGGGTTCTTGCCGAGATTCCGAGCCGTAAGTCGCGGATACCGCCGTAATTTTACATGATCCCGCGGCCCGGTCAGACATGGAGCGCCGTAAACCAGGCGCCGCCGACGAGGGCAACGGCGGCGATCGCCGCGGCAATCTGCAGCCGGGCTGCGGCGAGCCCGTGCATGTACCGGGACAACAAGGCGCCGCCCCCGAAGCCGCACAGAAACCCGGTCAAATGGGCGCCGATATCGGTGTTCTCGTCCCCGGTACCGGTGAACATCAACAGCGCGAAACCGCCGACGACCGGTCCCCAACGATACGGCCAGCGTTCCTGGGACATGAGCTTGCCGCGGAACACGAAACCGGCAACCAGCCCGAGCGCGGCGAACACGGCCGTGGACGCGCCGATCGAACGGTGTGTCGGTTCCAGCAGAAGCGTATTGGCGGTGTTACCCAGCGCTGCACAAACAATGATCAACAGCCAGGCGACACCCG
This sequence comes from Woeseiaceae bacterium, assembly GCA_028279985.1. Taxonomy (GTDB): domain Bacteria; phylum Pseudomonadota; class Gammaproteobacteria; order Steroidobacterales; family Woeseiaceae; genus UBA1847. The sequence goes on along the minus strand of JANQMR010000030.1, from coordinate 111,366 downwards.
AACCGAGCAGGCGTCCGGCAAAAAGACCGAACAGGATACCGAACACCAGGTTGCCCGCCAGGTGCGGGGCATCCGCGTGTAAGGTCAGCGCCGTGATCGTGCGCCACCATTCGCCGTTTCGAATCAGGGCGCCGTCCACGCGTCCCGCGCCATACCAGTCCGCCCCGAAGTAACCGTAACCGGCCATGCCGGCGACGAGGCACAGCGTCACAAAATAAGCGGCGATGCCGGGCAGGGCATCCTGGGGCTTCAATTCGGGAACCCGCCTGCGCACGGCGGGTGGGTTCTCCTGATCGTACAAGCGCAGTTCCTCGGCGGCGCGTGCTGAGTACTCCGCCGGCACGACCAGCACACAGGTGCCGGAATCGTGGACGATATCGTAGGGTATGCCGATCGAGGTCAGCACCAGCGCCCGGTCCGAGCAGGCGACGTAACTCGGATTCTCGTAGACGACGCGGAAGTCTTCAGGCATCGAGAACCCCGGCCACGGCCGGTGAATCGGCCTCGTCGAGGAATGCGACGAGCGCGCGGGCTTCAGCGGACATGAGCGGGTTCCGGTGTCCCGGCACTGCCGGCCGTGTTTTCGCGGCCACAGTCGACCATTGGGGAAAATCTATTATAAATAGATAGTTACGTAGTAACAACAGCGCTTCAGTCCACGTTCAGCCGTATTGATCGACACTTCCCGTCAGAGATGAGTCGGACCCCGGAAGTTTCAATGTCGCTCTGGAAGAAACTCTACTTTGGCGCCGCTGTCGTTGCGGCGATTTTCCTCGCCGTCAGCCTGTTCTGACGAAAGCGCCGGCTGCCTGCTGGAGGGCTTTTCGCTAAGCTAGTGTCCGGTCCCGCCAGTGACTGGCGGGACCGGACGCTAGTACCCTGTACGGCCAATTCGATTCTCGACAAATGCGGAGACGAGATGCGCAGCGCGGTCGTCGCAGCACTGATCACGATACCGGCGGGATTGACGGCAACCACGGCGCCGCTGGCGGAAGTCACGAATGCCGGACCCCACGGTTTCGTCACCAGCCATGAGACGACGATCCGGGCGGAACCTGTCGACGTCTGGCGGGCGATGGTCGACGTGCGCAACTGGTGGAGCAGCGACCATACGATTACCGGCGATGCCGGCAATCTTGTCATCGAGCTCGAGCCGCCGGGTTGCTTTTGCGAAACGCTGGGCGACAAGGGTCATGTCGTGCACATGACCGTGACTTTCGTCAACCACGGTGTGATCTTACGCCTGACCGGAGGTCTCGGCCCGCTCGGGCTGATGGGAGTCACGGGGAACATGACCTGGGAGCTGTTCGGCGGGGATGCCGGCGATACTGCCGACGATACTGCCGACGATACTGCCGGCGATACGACACGTGCCAGATTCACCTACGCCGTCGGGGGTTATCATCCCGATGGCCTGGACAGTATCGCGCCGGCCGTGGACCACGTCATCGGCGACGCCCTGCAGCGGCTCAAAGCCCGTGTCGAAACCGGCGATGCCGACAACGCCGCGCTCGACTGAGGTCGCGGTTCCCCGTTCGTCCTCGACCGTCGTTCTGGTTCGCGACGGGGTTGCGGCGCCGGAGGTCTACCTGGTCCGCAGGCATGCGCAATCGTCTTTCGGCGACGCTTACGCGTTTCCCGGCGGCGTCATCGAGCCGGCCGATGCCGAGGTGGCGGGTCATTGTCATGGCGTATCGGCCGGCGAGGCGAATCGCGACCTCGAGCTCGAAACCGGCGCCATCGAATACTACAGTGCCGCGATTCGCGAGCTGTTCGAGGAGAGCGGTGTACTGTTGGCCGACGCACCGGCAGACGGACTGCCGGACAGCGCCGGAATGATCGCCGCCAGAGAGGCGCTCAACCGCGGTACCTTGCGCTGGGAACGATTCGTCGCCGACCATGGACTCGCGCTGCGCTGCGACGTACTCCATTATTTCAGTTTCTGGATTACGCCGGTGTTTTTCGACAAACGGTATTCGACCCGGTTTTTTCTGGCGGCAATGCCTGGAGATCAGCAGGCTGCTCACTGCGGCGGCGAGCTGACGGACTCGTGCTGGATGACGGCCGCGGACGCGCTCGAGGCCGTTCGTCTTCGCAACATGCGTATCCCGCGGCCGACGCAACGCACCCTCGAAATGCTCTCCGGCCACGACAGCGTGAGCTCGATGGTCGATTGGGCAGGCCAACGGCGCCGGCAGGGGGTACCCTGCATACTACCGCGCGTCGTCGAGCGGCCGGACGGTAGCCGTGTCGTCGAATATCCGGACGATTGCGATCAATGACTGCGATCAGTAGCTGCGATGAACGACTTTGATGAACAAATGCGATGAACAAATGCGATGAACAAATGCGATGAACAAATGCGATGAATCGTTGTGACGAACGACTGCGATGAATGACGCCTACGCCCAGGTTCCCAAGTTCGCCGAGCTCGCCCCGGGCGTTCGCCGCCTGCTGGCGCCGAATCCGTCGATGATGACCGGTCCCGGCACCAATACATATCTGTTCGGCGAATCGGCGGTCGCAGTGGTCGATCCGGGCCCGGCGATCGATGCGCATATCGACGAGATACAGTTACGCGCCGGGGCGCCGATCCGCTGGATACTCGCGACCCACACCCACCCGGACCATTCTCCGGCTGCGGCGTTGCTCGCCGAAGCCACCGGCGCCGAGCTGATCGGCCGGCCCGCGCCCGACGGTTTCCATCAGGATCAGAGCTTCAAGCCCGCGCGGGTTTTCGGTGACGGCGACACGCTCAAAACCGGCGAGTTCGAACTGGAGGCGATCCATACGCCGGGTCACGCATCGAACCATCTGTGTTTCAGGCATACGGCAACCGGCTGGATCGTCACCGGCGATCACATCATCGAAGGGTCGACCGTGGTCATCAATCCGCCGGACGGAAACATGGGCGATTACCTCGCGTCGCTCCGAAAAGTCCGCGCGCTACAAGCCGCGGCGCTGCTGCCGGGACACGGGAATCGGATCGACGACCCGCGGGCCGTCATCGACTGGACGATCAGTCACAGACTGAAGCGTGAATCGAGCGTTCGCGCCGCGCTAGAGGCCAATCCGGGACTGACGTCGGCCGAACTCGTCCCAAAGGTGTACGAAGACATACCCGAGCATCTTCACGGCTGGGCCGAGCGTTCACTGCTTGCGCATCTGCTCAAGCTGGAGGCGGACGGCGTCGCGCGTATTGACCATCGATTCGACAATCGATTGGACAATAGACTGGACGATAGATTCGACAATCGACGCTGGCAGCCGGTTTGACCCGGATACTGTTTACCCTTCGCCGCCACCGTGTCGAAGTCCGGCGCCTGCGTGGACCGCGTCCGTGTCACCCGGCCTTTGGCACGCGCCAACTACTCGGGCCCGCGATCAAATCGGCGACGCTACGCTCGCGTTTCATCTTCGTCGGGTGTTGCGCATAGAAGTCGTCTTCATACGTGCGGGCCGGTTGCCGGTAGATCACGCCGAAGGCCATCGGTATCGTCAGGTCGACGAGCATACGCGCCACTGCGAGGTTCGTTTCATCGTGCACCAGGATCGCGTCGGGCGACGTTTGTGCATCGACGATGTGCAGGGTGAAACGTTCGGGATCGAAACCGATGCCCTGGTCACGGTTCTTACCGAACAGCATCGGCTCGCCGTGCGTCAGGTGCAACTGGTGTTCCGCCGCGGTGGCGCGATCGGTCACCGCAGCGAAAACGTCCTGATTGTAAACGATACAATTCTGCAGGATCTCGACGAGCGATGCACCCTCGAAAGCGTGCGCCGCTTCGAGCGTCTCCGCCATACCCCTTTTGTCGGTGTCGATCGCGCGGGCGAAAAAACGGCCGCCGGCGCCCAGCGCGAATTGTCCGGGCGATACCGGCATGTCCACCGAGCCGGCCGGGCTGGAGGGCGACGTGGTGCCGATGCGCGACGTCGGGGAGTACTGGCCTTTGGTCAGGCCGTAAATCTCGTTGTTGAACAGCAGGATTTTGAGGTCTGTGTTACGCCTGAGCGCATGCAGCAGGTGATTGCCGCCGATCGACAAACCGTCGCCGTCACCGGTGACGACCCAGACGGCCAGGTCCGGGTTGGCAAGCTTGAGCCCGGTGGCGACCGCCGGCGCGCGACCGTGGATCGTATGGAAACCGTAGGTTTCCACGTAATAGGGAAACCGCGCAGCGCAGCCGATGCCGGACACGAATACCGTATTGTCGGGGTCGGCGCCGCCGTCGGCCAGGGCCTTGGTCACCGACTTCAGGATCGCGTAGTCGCCGCAACCCGGGCACCAGCGGATTTCCTGTGAGCTCGTGAAATCTTTTGCCGTCAGCCCCGTGCGCATAACTTGCCACCTTCCAGTTCGGACTCGATGCGTTCGATCAACTCGGCGATCGTAAACGGTTGGCCGCTGACCTTGGGATACGAGATCGTCTCGAGGCACAGCCTGTCGCGCAGCAGCGAGCAGAGCTGCCCGTTGTTCATCTCGGGTACCAGTACTTTGTCGAAACGGCTCAATAACTCGCGCAGGTTACCCGGCAGCGGACTGAGATGCCGCAAATGCACGAAACTCGCGCCGGTACGTCTCGCCGCCTGATAAATCGGACCGTAAGTCGAGCCCCAGCCGACGACGGCCAACTCGCCTCGGTCGGGCCCGATTTCGACCGCCTGATCCGGAATGAAATCCGCAACCGAATCGACCTTGGCCTGCCTGAGGTCGGTCATGCGCTGGTGGTTGTCCGGGTCGTAAGAGATATGTCCCGTGTCGATGTCTTTCTCCAGCCCGCCGATCCGATGCACGAGTTGCCGCATGCCGGGTGTAATCCAGGCGCGGCCGAACGTTTGCGGGTCGCGCGTGAAGGCCTGTCGCTGCGGGGAGACGTCCTCCGACGGCGCAGGGACGGGAGGAACCGCGATCGGCTCGATCGCGTCGAAGTCCGGCAGTTTCCAAGGCTCCGCCGCGTTCGACAGATAACCGTCGGCGAGTAGGATCACAGGCGTCATGTGACGAATTGCAATTCGGGTTGCCTCTATCGCCATGTCGAAGCAGTCGCCCGCCGAGGCCGCGGCAAGCACCGGCATCGGCGTATCGCCGTTACGGCCGTAGACGGCCTGATAGAGATCGGACTGTTCGGTCTTGGTCGGGAGTCCGGTGGACGGCCCGCCGCGTTGCCAGTCGACGATGAGCAGCGGCAATTCGGCGCTGACGGCAAGCCCCATGGCTTCGGTCTTGAGCGCGATGCCGGGGCCGGAACTGGACGTGACGCCGATCATGCCGCCGTAAGACGCACCGATGGCGGCGCAGATCGCGGCGATCTCGTCCTCGGCCTGGAAGGTGCCGACACCCGTTTCCCAAAGACGCGTCAAGCGGTGTAACAACGGGGACGACGGCGTGATCGGATAAGAGCAGAACAAGACCTGGCGGCCGGCAAGCTCGCCCGCCGCGGCGATGCCCAGCGCCAGCGCTTCGGCGCCGGTGATGCTCCGGTATTCGCCGGGCTCGGGCTCGGCCTCGCGGAGTTCGACCTGCGGCAACGCGGCCTGCAGCTCCGAGGTTTCGCCGTAGGCATGGCCGGCATGCAATGCCGCCAGGTTGGCGTCCCTGAGTGTCGGCTTGTCCGCGAGCCGGCGCTCTATCCAGGCTTCGATCGGTGCGAGATCGCGGCCGAACATCCATAACAAAACGCCCAGCGCCCAGAAGTTCTTGCAGCGGCCGCCGTCGCTCTTGCTGAGCCCGAATTCGGCGACGGCCTCGAGGTTCAGGCGTCCGATATCGGCCGCGACGACCTGGAAATGGTCCAGGGTGCCGTCCTCCCGCGGGTCGGTTCCGTAACCCGCCTTGACCAGGCTGCGTTTGCCGAAGCCGTCGTTGTTCAGAACGATCAACGCGCCTTGTCGCAGCATCGGCAGGCTGACGCGCAAGGCGGCCGGATTGAAGGCCACCAGCACGTCCGGCGAGTCGCCGGCCGTCGTGATCGGACCGCCGCCCAGGTTGATCTGGTAGGCCGATACCCCGAACAAGGTACCGGCCGGGGCGCGGATCTCGGCCGGGTAGTCGGGGAAGGTCGCAAAATCGGCGCCGGACAATGCCGTGGATACGGCGAACTGCGATCCCATGAGCTGGATGCCGTCGCCGGAGTCGCCGGCGAGGCGCACGACAATGGATTCTACGTCTTTGGTCTTGATCACGAAGGCGGGGCTTTTGTCGAGGGGCTGTCGGTGGTTCGTCGGCGCCGCGGAGACGGCGGCGGCCAGTTTAACCCATCCCGGCGCCGGGTCGGGAGGGTGCTCGTCATGGCCGGGTCATGGCTGGACCACGGGCTCGGCGACGGCTTGAACTGCGGCCGGAGTTCGCATAGCTTACGCGCTCGGACCGGTATCCAGGGAAAGATCGATGACCTTCGTCGTCACCGAAAGCTGTATCAAGTGCAAGTACACCGACTGCGTGGAAGTGTGCCCCGTGGACTGTTTCCACGAGGGTCCGAACTTCCTGGTCATCGATCCGGACGAGTGTATCGACTGCACATTGTGCGAACCCGAATGCCCGGTCGAAGCCATTTATTCGGAAGACGAGCTGCCCGCCGAGCACGAACACTTCCTGAAGCTCAACGAGGAGCTGTCGCGCGATTGGCCGGTCATCACAGAGATGAAGGACGCACCGGAAGACGCCGACGACTGGAAAGAAGTCGAAGGCAAGCTTCAGTACCTGGAACGCTGACGACGCTAACAAGGTATGAGAGCGGTCGATACGAAGGAGGCTCGGGGAAGTCTCGAGTGGATACGAGCCGCGGTGAACGAAACTCCGGCGCTATTCAATCTGCGATGAAGCGAATCACGAGCTCGGCGAGCTCGTGACCTTTGTCTTCCTGGAGAAAATGTCCTGCGCTGGCGATCGTGACGTGCGCCTGCCCGGCGGCGCCCGGGACGTGTTCCCGCCACGGCTTGTCGCCGCCGCGTGTGATCGGGTCCCGGTCGGAGAAGCAGGTCAGAAACGGTTTCTCCCACTTCGAGAACGCGTCCCAGGCGGCGCGGTTGGCTGCGCCGGCCGGATCGTCGGGCGTGATCGGCACCAGTAACGGAAAGGCCCGCGCCCCGGCTTTGAAACGTGAGGACGGGAAGGGCGCGTCGTAAGCGGCAACCACGTCGTCGCTCAGGTCGGTCGTCGTTGCCTTTTGTATCAGGCGTCCGATAGGGAAGTACGGGCTGTATTGGGCGAACTTGCGCCAGGCCATGAACGCCTTGGGCATCGGTTGATCGCCGGTCGGCAGGCCGCCGTTGCCTAGCGCGATGCGGGCAAAGCGTTCTTCGTTCTCCGCGGCGACCCGGAGGCCGATCAGCGAGCCCCAGTCCTGACAGAAGAGTGTGATTCCGGTGAGTTCCAGTGCCTCGATAAACCGGGTCATCCACTCGACATGGCCGGCATAACTGTAGTCACGCTTGCGAACCGGTTTGTCGGAACGGCCGAAGCCGATCAGATCGGGCGCGACCACCCGGTGTCCGGCAGCCGCAAGCGGCGGAATCATGTGCCGGTACAGGTACGACCAACTCGGCTCACCGTGCAGCAGCAACACCGCTTGGGCGTCGGCCGGGCCTTCGTCGACGTAATGCATGCGCAGACCGTCGATGTCGACGTAGTGCGGCGCAAAGCCGTAGCCGGGGAGATCCTCGAAACGCCGATCCGGCGTGCGCACGAATTTCACGTCGGCGCTCCGGACATGCGCCGCGCGTCGTCGTGCATCTTGGTCAGGAACGACCGGATCGCCGGCACCGCCTCCTCACGGGTCATGAGTCGTTGTTTTTCGAGCACGGCGGCCATGTCCTCGATCGTACGCTTGCCGTCGATCAGAGACATCATGAACGAATAAATCTGGGTCGTCATCGCCTGGGTCCTGAACGACTGCAACAGCGGCACCGGTTCCTTGCCGGTCACGATCCAGTCGGGCAGCGCGCGATGCCGCGGCGGCTTCGGAGCGTCTTTCTCCTTGTAGGCGGAGAACGAAAACACCTTTTCCCGGCGGCCGTGGCGGCTCGCCGGCGAGCACATGTAGGGAATCGCCGCCTCTGCGACGTAGGGATCGGAGAAACCGTTCTCGACGGCGATGGCCCCGGTTTCCTCCGGGCTGTACCGCCGTGCGCGCTCAGGGTGCTCGAAGGCCAGTGAGCCGAAGTTGACCCAGCGTCCTTCCTTCTTCAGGAGCCGGTTGATACGCGCCGCCATGATCGGCAGGTCTTCCGCGACGATATCGATCAGCCACGGGGTCACGATCGTGTCGAAGGAAGCTTCGGCGAACGGCGCTCGAAGCGCGTCGCCGAGCAGCAGATGAAACCCGTCCCGCACGACCTCGGGGGCGGCAAGCGTTCTCGACACCGCGTCGTCTTCCATGGACGCGGGCGCAATCGGGAACTCGTACAGCGTGAGTCGTTCGCCCTGGACGACGGTTTTCGCGATCAGCAACAACAGGGGATTGAAGTCCATCGCAATCGTACGCCGGACGTCGAGTTGCATGTGGATGTCATAGGCAAGACGACCGGCGCCGGCGCCCAGTACCAGCACGTCTCCCAGCACCGCGTTCTCGTGCAGTACCGATCGAATCTGCTGCAGCGACGCCTCGTTCTCCTCGTCGCCCCAGCTCCAGTCGCGGTGTACGTTCGAGTAATAGGTGTTGAGGCCCTGGTCGGACGGGAGGCGGGTTCGAAGCGCAAGGTAGGTTTCGTGGTTGCCCGACATTGCCTGGACGTCGATCGGCTCCAGCAGCGACTGGAGCTTGCGCCGATGGCTGTCCAGCGCCTTGCGGTAACGTTCGAGGCGCCTGCGGGTGAGGGAACGGAGCGTCTCGTTTTCGAGTTCGGCTTCGAGACCGGCAATCTCCGCAGCGAGTCGCTGCAGCGCATACCGCAGGCGGTTGCGCCACTCACCGAGACTGGCATCCGGCTCCGCGAACAGCCAGGGGATTCCGGCGATCGCCGGGAAGCGAACCTTACAGGCATTACAGGCGTATGCGCCGCCGTCGCGCTCGAGCGGCGACTTGTCGCAACGCGGACAGGCGAGCAGGTCGTCAAGCGGGTCGGGGTCGCTCATCGAAGGGCTTTATACCACGGCTGTTCGGAAAAACGGCGCAGAAAGACGGCGAAGTCGGGCGGCGGGTCGTCGTTGCCGCTTGTCGGCGCGGCAACAGAAATTGAGTATGAGCGGTCGGCGGCGATCATGCATGGCCCCAAAAAAACGGAAACCCAACGCGAGCAGTCGACGGCGATCAGCCGTAACTTCAAAAAAAGGCGGCCAACCGGAGTCCGATTGGCCGCAAGTTTGCCCGGAGACCCGGGCCCGGCTTCAGGCAGGGGGATTGCCGATGAAACCGTTGACGATCGGATTGAAGGCGGTCAGAGAATCCTGCAGCGTCGCGTTACCCAGACCGTTGTTCGGGAACAGCACGTCGAACTGGTCTCTCAGCACACTGCCGTGCAAGGCCATGTAGTTCAGGATCACCGTGTTCACGAGCAAGGGCACGTTGTTCGCCGCCGGTGTTGCCGTGCGCTGCACGGCGCCGTCGGCGCTCATATAGCCGATCTGCTGGTGGACCGCCTGTTCCTCGGGGGTCGCGCCGACGATCGTCGGTCTCGATCCGGGGCTGTAGACCAGGAAGAAGGAGCCGGCCGTCGACGAGTTGTCCGACGTCCACTCGCCCTTGCCGCGGCCCTCGGCCGTGTTGTCGATCACGCCATTGGACGACAGCGAGCCGTCGCTGAAAACGTACAACATTAAGGGCACGCCGATACGCGCCGCGTATTCCAGGCAGGCGCCCATGCAGCGGCCGGCGCGTTCGTCCTTGACTTCGCCTTCCGCGCGGCGTCCGCCGTGGTAGTCGTAGCCGCTCATCTCGACACAGCCTGCGCCGGCGTAACCGTTGATCACGAGTTTCATGATCGATGCGGTCTTCTGGAACTCGCTGGAGTCGCGCCCTGCGTTGAAAAACTCGTCTGCCGTGAATATGCCGCTCGGTCCGACGATCTCCGGGTCTTCGGCAGGGTTGATCGGCACGCCCCCGAAACGATCCGCGATGTCGGCCGCTTTCAGGTAGCCGCAGTTGACCATCTCCTTGATCACGGCATCGCGCGTGATCTGCGTGTCGACGCTACCCATCTTGGCTTCGCTCAGCCGGTAGATCGACTCCATGACCGCGGTGGCGTCTTCCTTGGACAAGATGCCGACCAGGTCGCCGGTGTCCACCAGGTTGGTCACGTCCGAGGGCCGGTCGACCTTGGTCGGGCGTAGCTCCGGGTCGTAGAGCATCGACGGCAGCATCGAGTTGCCGCCGGAGTCGCTGTTCTCCGAGCCGCACAAGGTCAGGATCGAACCATCGGCGCCGGCGCGTGCGATACCGTACATCGGATTGTGCGGGTTGTTGCCGGTGTCGTTGTCCGAACGCGCCGGAATCACGGCGCCATTGATGAAGGCTTCGTTACCGGGCGTCAGGCTTTGCAGGATGCCGCGGCGGAAGGCCGAATCGAGATGGAAACCGAGGCCCAGGTCGAAGTTGGCGAACGGCTCGCCGCTGACCGGGTCGTCGAGGCCCGGCACCATGTCGCCCGGCAGGCCCTGCCGCTCGTAGCCGTTGGTTGTCAGAAAGTCCGACTGGCCGCCTTCCCGGCCGATTAGCACGTTGGAGCCCGCGATGCTGGCGCCGCCGGCGAGATCGAAGCAGATGAACGGTATCCTGCCGGCGCCGTTGCTTGCGATCTGGCAGGGGCTTTGCAACAGCGGCGCCAGGTCGCCGGACAGCTCCGCCATTGCCTCGCGCGGATTGGCGAACAGGCTCAAAAAGCCGCCGCCCATCGAAAAGGCCGAGCCGGTGATGAAGCCCTGCGCCAGCAACTGCCGTCGCGTCACGGGACGAGGATGGTCGGGATGCAGCAGAGGCGCGTCGAAATCCCGTCCGGTACGTTTCTTGGCCATAACCGTGTTCCTTGAAGTCCTGTGTTATTGCACCAGCGTGACGGCGCTGCCGAGCATCGCGGCGCACACGCCTTTTGCAATGGCGCGGGTATCGCTGCCGCCGGCCCTGAGCCGGTCGATCAGGTTGTCCGGCCGCGCGCCGCCGCCGGACTGGTGGGAGGCAAGCTCTGCGTATACCTCGGCGCGGGCCGGCTGACTGTCGAGGCCGGTGCCCATCACGCGGTCGATCAACGGGTTGACGAACGCGTCGCGGTTCGTCGCGAACTCGTCCGCGCCGTCGAAGTCGAAGCCCGGGAACATCGCCGTCGGGTTCGACTCGACCATCGCGTCGCAGTACTGGATCGCAAGCTGCGCGATCGCAACCTGGTGCGAGGACAGGAAAGTGTTGATGTCCTCGACCGCGGGCAGCGACTGCCTGAGCTCCTGGAAGGTCAGGTACACCTCCGGCGCCGTCGGATCGACGCCCGTTATGGCCGCGTAGCTTGCGCCGATCTCGTCGAAGCTGCGCAGTCCGATGCGCGATTGCGCGTCCAGGTCGGTCGGCGTGATGACGGCAACCGGGTCCTCCGGACGGTCGTAACTCGCATCCGCCAGCCGGTCGAAAGTCAGGAAGAATTCGTCGGCCTCGGGGCCCTTCTCGAGCCCCAGCACCGCGCCCTGGATCGATAGCGGCTGGCCGAGCTCGCCGAACTCCGAGGCCGACAGGTTTGCCGTCATCGTCGCATAGGTCTGGCCGATCCGGACTTCCTGGCCGTTCATGCCGATGCGCAGCCCTTCGAGCGGAATGTCCTCCGGCGTCGAGCCGTCCAGGGTGGTGAAATGCGGCTTGTCGAACAGGTAAGCCCAGCTATCGAACTGCTGTACCTCGAACAGGATGAACGAGGACTGTTCGGCAGCCTGGATGATCTCCGAGATGTCGAACAGCATGAAGAACTTCTCGCCGACGCCGACGTCGAAATTCTGCACGATCTGTTCCTCGGTCAGCGCGCGGCGATGGACGGCCACCATCCGCAAGGTGCCCAGCCACGGGTAGGTGCCGGACGCCTCGTTGCCGAGCACGAAGGCGAAGGTGTCCTGCCAGTCCACCAGCGTGCCGCCCGGCACCGGGTCGGTGTTGGTGACCAGGTCGCCGTTCACGTAGATGCTGCGGCCGTTGACCGGATCGTAGGTCGCGACGACGTGCTGCAGGCTTGCCTGCAGGACCTCGTCGGCCGACGGCGTGGACAGGGCCGGGTCGCCGTTCAGGCTGGTCTCGTTGGTGCGAAGCTTAAAGTCGTAGTCGTACAAGGTTTGTTGCAACGTGAAGTTGCGCGCGGTTTCGCCGGCCGAGTAACTGACGATGCGCGCTTCTTCCTGTGTGACGTTGGCCGGGATGACCCAGGCCTCGATCGAGAACTCACCCGACTCCTGCAGAATGTCGAACAGCTTGGCCGACGCCGTCGTCGAACCCTGGGCCTTGCCGCCGCTCAGCGTAATGCCCCAGCCGCCGAACCAGGTCACGTCCGGCGTCAGGTTCAGGTCGATCGCCGGATCGACCCCGCTGGTGTCGTAGGCGACCGTGCCGCTGCCGGTCTTGAACTCGTACAGCGCAATCTGCGCTTCCTCGTAACGGTTGCCGCCCGAGGCGATCGTGCCGTCCACCAGGCGCAGCGCCTTGGACGTGACCAGGGCGGGGTCCACCGTCGTCGGCGTGATGCCGTCCGAGAACGCCGCGATCGCGTCTTCCATGATTTGCGCGGATTGTGCGCAGCCGACATTCCAGCAGTTGTGGAACTCGTTACGCAGGCGTATGACCAGGCGCGAATTAGCGGGCGTATCGAGATTGATCTTCGATTTGGCGGCCGCGTACGCCGTCTCGACGTTAGGGTCTGCAATGAACGGCGCCTGCGCATTCGGCGACTCCGAGCTGTGACAGGCCGCGCAATACTCGGCCAGTATCGGTTCGTGGATCAGCGCCCGGAATGCCGACGGGTCTTCGGGGAAGTTCTTGCTCGCGCCCGGATCGACCGGCGCCGGCGGCTGCAGCACGATTTGCCGGCCGCCGGCCGCGACGTTGCCACCCAGCCAGTTCTCGATCCACGTCGTCATGATTTCGGCACAGACGTTGGGGTCGTCGACCCAGCAGTTGTGGCCGCCGCCGACCTTGGTGACCAGGTGCGACTGAGACGGCTGGTTGATGTCGACGACGGTCAGCGCTGCATCGTAAGCGAGGTTGACGTCGTCGTTACGCACGAACATTGGCACCTGGGCCACCGATTCGTTGTGGCAGGCGCCGCAACGTTCGCTCGTACGCGCCTTGGACCAGAACTCCTGCTGGAACTGGAACACGCCGTCGTCGCCCGGCGCCGGGCCCGTATACACCGAGTTGCCCGGATCGGGCGCCTGGGTGATCGGGTTTTCGGTCGTGGCCGCGCCGCCGCCGCAAGCAGAGAGCAAGGCGCTCGCCGCGAGGGCTCCTATTGTCGTCCTTAGGGTCGTCCTTAGGGTCGTCCCTATAGTCGTCTTGAGGGTCGTCCGGAGAGCAGTCCTGACGGTGCCGCGCCGCGCCGATTCGACCAGGGCCGGATACACGGCAATTCCGATTGCCTGCTTCATAGTCCCGTCTCCCTACTGGCCCATGCAGAACGCGGCGGTATCGGCGAACACCTGTTTCATGCGATACCCCGTGGCGCGGAAAGTCCTGGTGATGTCGTTCACCCGGGCGCGGTCGGCCGCGTCCTCCGGCTCGCGCAGACAAACGGTCCTGAAGACTTTCTCGACCTGGCAGGCGGCGAACGCCCGGCTTCGGCCCAGTTCCTCACCCAGCGACTTGGCGCCGTTGCCGCGTCCCGGCAGGGATTCGTCGAAGCCCAGATAGGCGTTCTGACCCCGGCGCCAGCGGTTCTCCCAGGCGTCGTCCGGCGTCCGGAAACCCGGCGGGAAATTCAGGTCGTTGTTGAAGTACTTCGCTTGCACGGTGCCGGCCGTGTATTCGAGGCGGCCGGTGTCCTCGTTCCAGTCGTAATAGGCAAAGGCGCCCGCCAGCGGGTCCATGCCCGCATGGCAACCGATGCAGTTGTTGAGGAACAAGCGGCTGTCGCCGCCGGGGCTCCGGCTCACGTCCTGGCGGACCATGTCCGGCGGGAGCTTGAAGTCCATCATCTGCTCCATGTCGTTGCACATGTGATTGAGCAGGGTGAAGCGGAACATCGCGCGGTTGGTGCCGGCCACGAAAAACGCCTCGGAGGCGGCGCGCGAGGTCATGACTCCGGCGGTTGCATTCGACGGAATACCCATGATCGAGGACTGGGTCGTCGCGTTGAACAGGCTGGGGTCGCCGAGGTCGACGTTGTTCGCTTCCAGCGCCTCGTAATGCGCGTTACCGGCGGCCGACGGCGCGGGATTCGCCGCGGCGCCCTGGCCGACATAGGTCAGGTCGGCGGAGAGCAGGGTCGAGAAGTCCACGTCGTCTCGGACCATGCCGATGACCGTTGCGACGTAGTCGTTCAGGGGCACGAATACCGACTGATCGCGGTTCGTCCACGGTGACGCGAAGTTCTTGAGCGTCACGTTGTAGAAGCTCGGATTCTGCATCGCGATATCCGCCGCGCCTCGTCGATCGCCGGCTACGATCAGCGCTTCCATCTGGTCGAGAACGGCTGCGGTCGGCGGCACGCCGGCGAGACGGTCGTGCATGCGCTTGGCCTGGTCCCGCTCGTTCGCCGCTGCCGTCGCCGCGAGTCCCGCCAGCAGAACGCCGATCAGCGTCGTCCGCATGGAACCCCTTCCCGCGGAGCAGGCAGTCCTTTGTGTCGTCCATGTCGTGTTCTTCATAACGATTCCGCTCAACGAACGATGCGATCCTTGGCCCAAGCCATGGTCCTAACCATGGTCCTAGCCATGGTCCTAGCCATGGTCCCGGCGCGACGCCATCCCCGGCCGGAGGTCCGCGCGTTGTCCGAAACGTTCGCAGAACTCCGTTGTCCAGCATGCCAGAACGGCATCGCGGGTCGCCGTGAGAGCTTTCACACTCCTCTCGGCGGCGTCCCGCCGCAGCCGCAAGAACCGCCGGTCCGTATTGGCTCAAGCAAGTGCTGTGCCAGCTTCTTTGCCGATGTCGTACCGCCGGCTTTTTTCTTTTTTGAACATGGCGTTGCAGACGACGCGTCTAGGTCTGCCACAGAAGCCATATGTCAAGCCACTGTCGGCGGATTCACACAAGACTTATGACCGAAGCGCTTAAGCTGCTGATTCGACTGGCGTCCGCAACTGTCGCCGAACGGAGACGGCGAGCTGGAACTCGACGCATCGGGACGACGAGGCAGGGCGCGGGCCCAGTCCGTTAAGCGCGACCGTAAAGTGCGATCTCCGGCACAAAATCCTGTCCTTATACGTTCCGCCTCTTGCCGTTTCGACAATGCGTCCTGTCGTGCTTTTGAGACATTACATCGGCCTCCGGACCTCTCTTATACTGCCGGCGAAATCACCTGTCGGACGACGGGATGTCCGTCTTGCGACAGACACGGCGGAAGCGGGCCGGGCAACCGCTACCGGTGATTGCATGTCGAGACGGCGGAGCGCGTTTCGGTTTGTGATCGCGTTAACGGTACATGGGCCGGTTCGTGTCCACTATTACACGTTGATCGATCGGCAGTTTTTCGCGTGGCCCGGCATTGCAGAAGGGAAGCAGACCGTCTCCAGGCGCCGGCATCGTGACCGGTAACACCGGCAGGTCCGGGGTCCGCCGATCGAATCCGAGGCGACGTTATGAAAACGCAAGCGAACAGGGACGGTGTTTCGATACCGCTTCAGCGTTTGGCCGCACTGGCCGCGTCTGCGATCGTCGTATGGGCATGCGACGGCTCGAATCAGGGTGTACAGATCGGCACCGGGCAGGATCCGGATCCGGTAGTGATCGATTTCCCGATCGCCTACGTCAAGGCGCCGCTGCCGTTAGACGACGACGGCGAGTTCGAGCAACCGGACGTGCGCGAACAGATCACGTTCTTCGTCGGCTCGGATCTGTATTTCCGCGACCGCGCGGCCGTGGGCGCCGAAGCAATCAACATCACCGAAAGGGAAACGATGGGGATGGGCGCGGTGCGCGACGTCGAGATCGACTACGATGCGAGCGCGCTGCTGTTTGCAATGCGCGGTCCCTTCGACCCGAATCTCGACGAGGACGAGCAGCCGACGTGGAACATCTGGCAGTACTTTTTCGACACCGACGAGCTGCTGCGGGTGATTCCGTCGGATCTCACCGCCGAAATCGGTCACGACATCATGCCCAAGTATCTGCCCGACGGCCGGATCATCTTTGCATCCACCCGCCAGTTGCGCTCGCAGGCAATACTGCTCGACGAGGGTAAGGCCGCGTTCCTGCACCTGGACGAGAACGAAAACGAATTCGCGTTCAACCTGCACGTGATGAATCCCGACGGCTCGGGTATCGAGCAGGTCACGTTCAACCAGAGTCACGATCTCGATCCCTCCGTGACGGCGAACGGGCAGGTCGTTTTCAGCCGCTGGGACCGCTACCGGCCGGCGAACGCCGTGGATATCTACCGGATGAACCCGGACGGTTCGGGGCTCGAGATTCTCTACGGCAAGGAAAGCCACGATACCGGTACCGACGGCCAGACGATTCAGTTCACCCAGCCCCGCGAGCAGGAGGACGGCCGCATCATTTCGCTGATCCGGCCGTTTACGGGCACCGAGGGCGGCGCTGCGCCGATCGTCGTCGATACGCCCAACTACGTCGAGAACACGCAACCGACCGCCGCCAACGCGGGCGCGTTGAGCGGCCCGGCGCAGGAAGACGCAACGGTGAACGACGTAACGACGATCCCGGGGTCTCCGTCGCCCGGCGGTCGTTACGGTTCCGTATACCCGATCCAGGACGGCACCGGCCGCCTGCTCGCAAGCTGGAGCCAGTGCCGGCTGCTCGAGCTCGTCCGGGACGACGGCGACCCGAACACGGATGAACCCGAGCCGCGCATCGTACCGTGCACCGAAGACCGGCTGGCCGTGACCGGGATTCCGGACGGCAACGGCGACGTCGACGGCGACTTCGTAAGCGCGCCGCCTTTGTACGGCATCTGGATGTACGATCCGCGCGACGAGACGCAGTTACCGATCGTGCCCGGCGAAGAGGGTTTCATGTTTACCGAGGTCGTCTCCGGCGATCCTCGTACCGCTCCGCCCGTGATTCTCGACGGTGTCGACGACTACGCACTCGACCCGACGCTCGCCGAAAACGGCGAGGCCGTGTTGCACATCCGTAACGTCTACGATTTCGACGGCGGCCTGATCGCCGATCCGTACGCCTTGGCCGACCCGGTACAGACGGCCGCCGCCGACCGGCCCGCGCGTTTCATACGTATCGAAAAGGCCGTTTCCATCCCGGACGAGGATCTCGTCGATCTGGACAACACGGCATACGGCGTGTCGCGCTTCAACGGCATGAAAGAAATCGTCGCTTACGCCGAGGTCCAGCCGGACGGCTCGGTGCTGACCCGTATACCGGCCAATACGGCCTTGGCCGTCAGTATCCTGAACGGCCGCGGCGAGCGCATATCGCCGCGGCACCGGAACTGGCTTGCCGCACGGCCGGGACAGGAGCTCAAATGCCAGGGCTGCCACGTGCCGAACACCGGCCTGACCCACGGTCGCGCCGAGGCCTTCGAGCCGGCTTATGCCGGCGCGCAGGTGGCGGGCCTCGAGTTCCCGAACACCGATCCGCGGTTTTTCGCCGGCGACATCGGCGAGACGATGGCCGAGATTCGCGCCCGCGTGACTTGCGCGGAGGACGCCTGCTCCTCGCTCGAGCCGTCTTTGAACCTGGTTTACACGGACGTCTGGTCGGCCGATCCGGCGATAGCGGCGGCCAACGACGAGGCCTTCGAAGACGCGCTGTACACGGATCTGACGACCCTGGCGCCGGCGAGCGTAGCCTGCCAGACCGACTGGCAGGCGAATTGCCGCAGCACGATTCATTACGAAATGCACATTCATCCGATCTGGAGCCAGCCCAGGCCCTTGTTCGACGACAGCGTCGATCCGCCGGCGCCGGTGCTCGATGCCAACGGCGTCCAGATCGACAACAACTGCCTCGGCTGCCACACGCCGATCGATCCCGCCGACGGGTCCGTACGGGTACCCGCGGGCCAGCTCGAGCTGCAGGACGGCCCGTCGCCCGACGAGCCGGATCATTTTCATGCCTATCGTGAGCTGTTAGTTACTGATAATCTTCAAGAAGTGGTCGATGGTGCGCTGGTGGACGCGCAGCAGCAGGTCGGTGTCGACGACGACGGCAACCCGATCTTCGCGCCGATTCCGATCGGCTCGCCGGCCACGATCGCAGGTGCGGCGGCATCCGGAGACTTTTTCGATCGATTCGAAGATGAGGCCGATCCGCACTATAACTTGTTGTCCGAGGCTGAGAGACGCTTGATAGCGGAATGGTTGGATGTCGGCGCCCAGTACTACAACGATCCCTTCGCCGTCCCGCAATAAGTCCGGCTGGCTGGCATGCCTCGCGGTGCTGTTGCCGGTGTTGTTGCTCCAGGCGTACCTGCCCGGACAGGTTCTGGCGGCCGAGAGGCAGTACCGCAAGGTATCGGTCGCCGATCCGTATCTCGAAATGCACACCGGCCCCGGCCGGGGTTACCCGGTTTTTCACGTCGTCGATCGCGGTGAGAACGTCGAGATCATCATGCGCCGCACCGACTGGTTTCTGCTGCGGACCGCAAAAGGCGACGAGGGCTGGGTCGATCTCGGTCAAATGGAGCTGACGCTACAGCCGGACGGTTCGGCGGTGGACTTCAGCCGGGCCACCCGCGAGGATTTCACCAATGCGCGCTGGGAGGCCGGCGTGCTCGCGGGCGACTTCGGCGGTGCGAACATCGTGTCCGTGTACGGCAGTTATTCGCTCAACCCCCATGTCGCGGTCGAGTTGTGGGGCTCGCAGATACTCGGGAATTTTTCCAACGGCTGGACGGCCAGTCTGAACGTCGTTCACGAAACCTGGCCGGATTGGCGAGTTTCGCCGTTTTTTACGCTGGGCGCCGGTTACATTCACACCGAACCCAAATCGACGATCGTGCAGGGCGAGGATCGCGGCGACCAGATCGGCCACGCCGGCGCCGGTCTGCGCATTTATGCCACGCGCCGCTTTTTGCTCAGGGCCGAATACAAGAGCTACGTGGTATTCACCAGTCGTGACGACAACGAGGAAGTAGAGGAATGGAAAGTCGGATTCGCGTTCTTTTTCTAGTCACGGCGGTGAGTGCAACGATCGCCCTGTCCGGCTGTGCCGCGACCCGGGACCTTTTCGGTCTCGGTCCCAGGGAGGCGCCGCCACCCGGTGCCGAGGCGCCGGGGCAGGTCATCGAACCGGAAGTCGAGCGTCGCAGGATCAAGGAGCCCGCCATCGACCGCGAGGACTTCGAGCTCGGTGCCTTCGCCGGCATCATGAGCATCGAGGATTTCGGCAGCGACGTCGTCTACGGCGCGCGCCTGGCCTACCACGTCACCGAAGGTTTTTTCGTCGAAGCGGCGGTCGGCCAGTCGGAAGCCGGCGAGACCAGTTTCGAAGTGCTGTCGGGCGGTGCGCGGCTGCTCGACGACCGCAAGCTCACCTATTACAACCTGAGTCTCGGTTACAACATCCTGCCGGGCGAGGTGTTCATCGGCGAGGGGCGGGCGTTCAATACCAACCTGTATCTGATTGCGGGGCTGGGGTCGACGCGTTTCGCCGACGACGATCGGTTCACGGTCAATTTCGGCGCCGGTTACCGTTTCCTGCTGACGGACACGCTGGCATTACATCTCGACTTTCGAGACCACCTCTATGACATCGATCTGTTGGGCGAGGAAAAAACCGTCCACAACCTGGAAGCGACCTTGGGCATTACGGTCTTCTTCTGAGGCAGGGTTCACGGTTGCGACAGGTGTCGCGCGATAGAGTGAACGACAGTTTAGGGGACATGCGCATGAAACTCGCGAAACTCGGCCGAATCATCGTTCCGGCGCTGCTGCTAGGCGGGCTGTCCGGCTGCGGTAACGTCGAGCCCTGGGTCAAACCCTACGAACGCGACCGCCTGGCCGATCCGATCATGGCATTGGACGGCGATCCGGTGTCTTCTGCGTTCTTAAAGCACGTCTACGAAGCCCGCGAGGGCGCCCGCGGCGGCGAAGGTGCCGCGGGCGGCGGCTGCGGCTGCAACTGAGGCCTTCGATGCCGGACCCCAGGCCGCGACGTGGCATCCTGCTCACCGCCTTGGCCCTGCTTGCGGGGCCGGGTAGCGTTCTCGCGAGTGTCCTGCCCGACGAACGCGCCGACATCCTCTACCACCGGTACGAGGGCGGCGGCGTCCTGATCGACGGTCCCTCGCTGCTGGTGCGCAAGCAGGTGGGCAACAGCCTGTCCGTCGTCGGCAACTATTACCTCGACATGGTGAGCTCGGCGTCGATCGACGTGGTCACCACCGCGAGTCCGTACACCGAGGAACGCACCCAGTGGTCGGTCGGCATGGACTACCTGCGCGGCAATACGACGATGAGCGCAAATTACGTCAGCAGCGTCGAGTCCGATTTCGATGCGACCACGTATTCGCTGTCGGTCAGCCAGGACATGTTCGGCGATCTGACGACGCTGACGCTCAGTTACGCTTACGGCGACGATATCGTCGGGCGCGCCGACGATCCGGAGTTCCGGCGCGACAACCGGCGACAGCACTACGGTATCGGCCTGACGCAGATCCTGACCAAGAACCTGATTACCAGTCTCAACATCGAAACCATCACCGACGAGGGATTTCTCAACAACCCCTATCGCAGCGTTCGTTACGCCGACGCGTCGAGCCCGATCGGTTACAGTTACGAGCCCGAGCTGTATCCGAATACCCGGACCAGCAACGCAGTCGGCTTCCGCGCGCGGTATTTCCTGCCGTATCGGGCCGCGCTCGAAGGCGAGTATCGTTATTTCACCGATACCTGGGAGATCGAGAGTCATACGATGGCCGTGACCTACGTGCATCCGGTCGGTCCGTGGACCTTCAGCGCCAAGTACCGTTATCACGATCAGGTCGGTGCGGCGTTTTTCCGGGACCTGTTCTCGCGGTCGCAGGCGACCAACTTCCGCGGCCGCGACAAGGAACTCAGCGACCTGACGAGCAGCACGGTGCAGCTCAAGCTCAGCTACGATTTCATCCGCGACGCCGACGGTTGGGGCTTTCTGAAAAAGGGACGGGTGACCGTGGCGCTAGGCATGCTGGGTGTCGACTACCACGAGTTCCGGGACCTGACGACCGGCGCGCCGGTCGGCGAGGAACCGCTATACACCCTGGACGCCGACATCATCCAGGTGTTCTTCTCTTTCTGGTACTAGTGCCCTGTCCGGCGACTTGTTCGACAAATTCAGGCTCAACAAATTCAGGCTCAACAAATTCAGGTTCAACAAATTCAGGTTCAACGAACCCGGGTTCAACGCATTCACCGGACAGGACACCAGCCTCCGCACGAGCCTCTTTGGCTTCGACCGCGGCTTCGATGCTACGATCGCGTCCATGATACTGCTCCTGTCGATCGTCGGCCCGGTCGCCGTGGCCGGCCTCATAGTCGGGCCGGATGGGGCAGGCTTCGCCGCCCGTTTGCCGGCACCCCTCTGACATGAATTTCCGGCATCGCCGCGTACCGGGGACCAGCACGATCCCCAACGTCATTTTTGCCCTGCTGATCGTCAACGGTCTGGTGTTCGTGCTGCAGCGCATGACCCACCTGCCGCAAATCGGCATCGACCGCCTGACGTTCTGGTTCGGGCTTTGGCCGGTTGGCCCCGCAAATTCACCCTTCGAGGTCTGGCAACTGCTGACCTACGGGTTCTTGCACGGCAACCTGCCGCACATTTTTTTCAACATGTTCGCATTGTGGATGTTCGGCCGGGATCTCGAGAACACGATGGGAACGCGGCGATTCCTGACCTACTATCTGACCTGCGTTGTCGGCGCCGGTATCGTTCAACTCATCGTTGCGCAAATACAGGGCGGGCTCTATCCGACGGTCGGCGCTTCGGGCGGTGTGTTCGGCATCCTGCTGGCCTACGGCATGGCATTCCCGAACCGGATGGTCGTGTTGATTTTCCCGCCGATCCCGCTGCGCGCCAAGTATTTCGTGATCCTGTTCGGCCTGTTCGAGCTGTACCTGGGCTTCAGCGGCCGGCAGCCGGGCGTCGCCAACTTCGCGCATCTGGGGGGCATGCTGTTCGGATTCCTGCTGATTCGGTACTGGAAACAGCAGTCGCGAACACGGTAGGGACAGGACACTAGCTCGAAACGAAGCGCCGGCCGCCATCGTTCGCCATCCCGCGTTCACGTTCCCGATTTGCCGCAACCTTTCGGACGCCTGGCGCATCTAAGCTCAAACCGGGCCGCTTGCCGCACGAGCGTATCGACGGGCACAGTGCGCGGCCGAACCGGAGCACCGACCGACTGGTGCAAGCGAGCTGTTCGAGCAGGATGAGTCGCGGTACCCTCCGGACGACAAAAACCAAACATCGGGGGTTCCAATGGGGGGTTTACAATGGCAATGAAACGCAGAGACTTCCTGGGTCACATGGCGGCCGGGAGCGCCGTCGTCACGATGCCGGCGTTCCTGTCGGGTTGCGGCGTGCAGGGTGCGACGGCCATTTCGACCGAGACGCCGGCGAATCCGTTCATGGACTGGTTCGGCGTCGATCAGCCGACGGTCGCGCGAGTGATGGCAGAGCTGACCGCAAACGGCGCCGACGCGGCCGACCTGTATTTCCAGCACCGCCGCGACAACAAGCTCACGCTCGAAGACGGTATCGTCTCCAGCGCAAACTCGGGGATCGAACAGGGTGTCGGGCTCAGGGTCGTGATCGGCGAGCAGACCGGTTATGCGTTTACCGAGGATTTGACCCTGGCGTCGATGCTTGCGGCGGCGCGCACGGCTTCGGCGATTGCCTCGGGTGGGCAGGTGGTTCCGCCGCAGTCCTACATGCCGAAAGCCTTGGGCAACTTGTACACGACGGAGCTCCCGTGGAGCGAGGTCGGCATCGACAGAAAGCTGCCGCTGTTGAAACTCGTCGAGTCCAAAGCAAGGGCCATGGACCCCGCCGTCGAAAAGGCGACGGTGTTTTGGGGGGATCAGGACGAACGCGTGATGATCGCGACCCTCGATGGCAAGCTGGTGACCGACCACCGGCCGATGACACGGGTCACGCTGATGGTCACGGCAACCAAAGGCGGCGAGACGCAGTCGGGTTACTCGAACATCGCGGCCCGTGAGGCATTCGGCTGGTATACCGAGGAGCGCCTGACGACGATGGTCCGCGAGGCCGTCGATCGGACGATGATACTGTTCGATGCCCGGCGGCCGCCCGCCGGCGAGATGCCGGTAATCCTGGCATCCGGCGCGAGCGGCATCCTGTTGCACGAGGCCATCGGCCACGGCATGGAGGCCGATTTCAACCGCAAGGGCACCAGCATCTATTCCGACATGATCGGCAAGAAAGTTGCCGAGCCGTTCATCACGGTCGTCGACCAAGCGACGATACCGAAGGAACGCGGCGCGCTGAACTATGACGACGAAGGCAACGAGACCGGCCGCACCGTGCTGGTCGAAGACGGCATTCTCAAGTCCTACCTGCACGATCAGATCAGCGCCGGACAGTACGGGCTGGCGTCCACCGGTTCCGGCCGCCGGCAGTCCTACCGGTATGCGCCGATGCCGCGCATGACCTGTACGTTCATGGAAGACGGACCGCACACCCGGGAAGAGATCGTCGAAGCGGTGGATCACGGCATCATCTGCGAGACCTACACCAACGGCCAGGTGCAGATCGGCGCCGGGGACTACACCTTCTACGTCAAGAACGGCTGGCTGGTCGAAAAGGGCAAGGTGACCGCGCCGATCAAGGACGTCAACATCATCGGCAACGGGCCCGAGTCCCTGAAACGCATCACGATGGTGGCCGACGACGCACGCCTGGATACCGGCGGCTGGACCTGCGGCAAAAACGGCCAGATGGTGCCGGTGTCGCAGGGGATACCGACCGTGCTCGTGTCCAACATGACCGTGGGAGGCGAGAATGTCGGTTGAGCTAAAGCAACGCGCAGCGGACGCGGTCGAGCTGGCCAAGGCCGGCGGCGCGCAGGACGTATGGGCGACGGCAAGCCAGAGCCGGGACGTCGAGTTCCAGTATCGTGACGGCGCGCTGGAAAAGGTCAAGGATACGACCGCCCGCAACCTCTCGATTCGCGTCTACGCCCATGGCCGTTACTCCAGCCATCAGACGACGGATCTCGACCCGGAGCGCCTGCAGGGTTTCATCGCCGAGGCAGTTGCGATTACCCGGGCGCTGGAACCCGATGAGTATCGCCAGATCACACCGGAATCTTTGTTTCGGGACCGCCCCGAAATCGATCTCGATCTGGTTGACGACACGGTGCAGGCTCTGGACCGTGACCGGCGCATGCACTGGTGCACGGCACTGGACGAAGCCGCGCGTGCGCACCGGCGCGTGATCTCGGCAACGGCCGGCGTGTACGACGGCACGTCGATGTCGGCCTCGGCCAGCAGTAACGGATTTCTGGGTGAGCAGCGCTCGACCTATTGCTGGCTGGGTTCCGAAGTGACTCTCAAAGATCAGGGTGAGAAACGCGCCGAGGACTGGTTCTATGCGGGCGGCGCGCACGTCGGGGACCTGCCCGAGCCGTCCGCGATCGGCAAGATCGCGCTCGAGCGCGCGCTGTCGCGCCTGGGTTCGGAAAAGGGTCCGACCTCGAAGACCCGCATGGTCGTCGATTCCCGTGCCGCGGCCTCGCTGATCGGCCGCCTGCTCCGTCCCGCCAATGCGCGCAGCGTGCAGCAGGGCAGGTCGTTCTGGGCCGGCCTCGTCGGCGAAGGGGCCTTTAGTGATAGCTTGACGATCTTCGATGATCCGCTGATCGTGCGCGGTCTCGCCTCGCGGCATTACGACAGTGAGGGCATCTCGGCGAGAGCGCTGCCGATCGTCGAAAACGGCGTTGTCCGGAACCTGTACGTCGACACCTATTACGGCCGAAAGGCCGAGATGTCGCCGACCACCGGCACGCCGTCGAACCGGGTCGTCGCTGCCGGAGACCGGTCGCTGGCGGAGCTGATCGCGGATGTCGGCACGGGCGTTTACGTCACCTCCTGGTTGGGCGGCAACGCAGACGGCACGACCGGCGACTTTTCGCTCGGATTACGCGGCCACATGATCGAGGGCGGCAAAATCGGTCGTCCGGTCGGAGAGATGAACGTGACCGGCAATCTCCGTAGCCTGTTCTCCAGGCTCGAGCGGGTCGGCAACGACCCGTATCCGTACTCGTCGACGCTTGCTCCTTCACTGGTGTTTGCCGGCGTGGACTTTTCGGGCGCCTGAACTCACGCGTCGGTTTTTCCGCCGTATCGATCCGAAGGACCGGAACTCCGGGGTGGTCCACCAAGGCGGCTCCTCGCCACGGTCAGGGGCCACGGTCAGGGGCCAACCGAGCCCCGCTGCACCGCGGCCGGTCTAAGCCGTCAAACCGCCGTCGATCGGGATGGCGGTTCCGGTGATGTGCCTGCCGGCGTCGCTGGCCAGGTACAAGACCAGTGACGCAATCTCGCCGGGTTCGGCAATCCGGCCGTTGGGGGTGTATTCGGCGGCCTCGGCCAGGAAATCGTCGACCGTGCGGTCAGCTTCCTCCGCACCCTGGGCCAGCATCGGGGTGTCTACGCCGCCCGGGCAGACGGCGTTGACCCGTACGCCGTCGCGTGCATGATCCAGCGCCATCGCCTTGCTCATCATGATCAGGCCGCCCTTGCTCGTGCAGTAGCTGACGGCCCGGTCGGCAGCCTTGAGCCCCCAGAAGGAGGACAGGTTGACGATACTGCCGGCGGTGTCCAACAAATGCGGTATGGCCGCGCGCGACAGATAAAACGGAACGTCGAGATTGAGCCCCAGCGTGTCGCGCCAGTCTTCGTCGCCGGTCTCGGTGGCGTTTCCGCGCATCAGGACGCCGGCCGAGTTGACCAGGCAGTCGAGCCGGCCGAACTCGTCGACGGTGTCGGCAACGAGCTCGTCGCAGTCCCCCGAGGTTTCGAGTGTGCCGGCCCAGGTCGAGATGTCCTCCGAGGCGTCGGCGACTTCGGCGAGCCGGTCCTCGTCGCGCCCGGCGGCCATGACCTGCCAGCCGGCGTCCGCGAATTCGATCGCGACGGCCGCGCCGATCCCGGAACTCGCGCCGGTCACCAGTGCAACCTTCATCGATGTTCCTCCGCGAAAGTCCTCGCGCCCGTTACTGCCGGAACCGTCATCACTGTTTCACAGTTAAGCGTTACGTGTTATGCAGTGTATATCAGAAGCCCGTTGCCACGACATTAAATGACGGTGCTGGAGAGACTCGACTGGCGTAAGCGCCTTGCCGTGCGGCTCGAACGGGATTCGCCGTCGGCGCCGGCGCGCGACCGGCAGGGCGGGCGGTTGTACAAGGCGATTCAGGCCGGCAAGAGACGGGAAGAAAGCCAGCGGTGAACGACATAGACCTCAACGCGGACTTGGGAGAGGGCGACCCTTACGATGCCGAGCTGCTCGGCATCGTATCGAGCTGTAACATCGCCTGCGGCGGTCACGCTGGCGACTCGAAGAGTATGGAGAAAACCGTCAGACAGGCGCTCGACAACGCGGTCGCGATCGGCGCGCATCCGTCGTATCCGGATCGGCAGGGTTTCGGCCGCCGTAGCGGGTTCGTGGCCGGAGGCGCGCTTTCCGAGTCCCTGCAGGGGCAGTTACAAGACTTAGGCGAGGTCGCCACCGGGCTCGGAGCCGTGGTGTCGCACGTCAAGCCGCACGGCGCGCTGTACAACGATGCGGCAAGCGATGCAGGGCTGGCCGAACTCGTGGCCGAGGCGGTTACCCGCATGCCCGGTGCCTGTGCGTTGGTCGGACAGCCCGGCAGCGCGTTGGAGCGGGCTGCCGAGGATCGGGGGATACGCTTTGTCGCGGAGGCTTTCGTCGATCGGGCCTATTTTGCGGACGGCCGCCTGGTCCCGCGAAGCGAGACCGGCGCGGTATACGACGATTCCGAGGCGATGGCCGCGCAGGCGGTTTCGCTGGCCCTTGCGCAGCGTGCGCGCAGTATCGACGGCCGATCGATCAACATCCGCGCGGACACGCTCTGTATCCACGGCGACACGCCGGATGCGCCGCATGCCGCGCGCGTGGTACGCGACGCTTTGGAAGGCCGCGGCATTACGATTGTCGCGCCGGTGCTTGCACGATGAAAAGGGTGACTGCCGATGCGATCCGGTTTGCGGGCGACGACTTGTTGCACATTGCTATCGACCATGCCGACGACCATGCCGATGACGAGACCGATGCCTTCCAGCAACTGGCGGCCTACCTGCGCGACAGCGGCGAGTGGATAGAGGTCGTGGCCGGTGTATCGAGCTGTGTGGTTCAGTTCGATAATGCGCGCTTCGACGCGCCTACCGCACGCTCCCGGGTCCAAAGGGCCGTCGAGACGGCGCCCGAACGGGTGGCCGAGGACCTGGGCACCGTCGAGCTCCCGGTGTGTTACGGCGGTGAGCTCGGGCCGGATTTCGAGGCCGTCTGCGCGGAGCTCGGGGTCGATGCCGAGCGTTTCATTGCCTTGCACACCGGCGGTGAATACCGTGTCGACATGATCGGCTTTACGCCCGGATTCGCCTACCTTGGAGGATTCGACGCCGCAGCCGGGGTGTCGCGGCTGGCGGAACCGCGCCTGCGGATCGAAGCGGGCTCCATCGGAATCGCCGCCGGCCGCAGCGGCGTATACGCACTCGCCGGTCCAGGCGGCTGGCCGGTGGTCGGCCGCAGCCCGGTAACGCTTTTCGATCCGCAAGCAAGCGAGCCGTTTCGCCTGCATTACGGGATGCGCGTCAGGTTCCGGGCGATCGGTAAGCGGGAATACGACGAGATATCGACTCGATGAGTGTGACGATCGTAACGCCGGGTCTGCAGACCACGGTCCAGGCCGGACCGAGATCGGGCATGCGCCATCTGGGCGTGCCGGCATCCGGCGCGGCCGACCCGCTGTCGCTGGCGCTCGCGAATCGGCTGGTTGCGAATCCGTCGTCGGCCGCGGTTTTAGAGACGACTTTGAGCCGGGTGGCGCTGCGTTTCGAGACCGACAGTTGGTTTGCGATCACCGGCGCCAAGGCCAAGGCCAGGCTGAACGGAGAGCGGATCAAGCTGCACAGGACCCTAGGCGCCAAGGCAGGCGACGAACTGCAGCTTGGCGCCGCGCGGGCCGGTGCGCGCAACTACCTGGCCGTCGCCGGCGGCTTCGTTGCCGAAGAAACCCTGGGCTCGGTCTCCACCTACCTGCCCGCCGGATTGGGCGGCCATGAGGGCAGGGCGCTACAGGCCGGGGACGTGCTCGAAACCGGCGCCGTCAGCGAGTCGCCGCCATTGATCAAAACGCCCAAGGCGTTTCGGCCGCGCGCGCCCGAGAGCCTGGCGCTTCGCGCCTGCGACGGGCCTGAGATCGACTTGCTCGACAAGGAAAGCCGCTTCGATCTGTTCGATACCAACTACACTGTCGGTGCGCGCTGGGATCGAATGGGCATGCAGCTCGAAGGCGTACGATTGCGTGTGAGGTCCGACGGGCGAATGCCCAGTGCGCCCGTTTTTCCGGGAACGATTCAGTGCCCCGAAGACGGACGGCCTTTCCTGCTGGCGGTCGATGCGCAGACCACCGGCGGCTACCCGAGAGTTGCCCAGATAGCGCGCGTCGACCGGCACCTGCTCGGCCAGCTACGTCCGGGCATGCACCTGCGCCTGCTGTGGCGCGACGTCGACGCCGCGATCGAGGAGCTGTCGGCCAAACACGATTACTGGCGGGCCTGGTTGCCGGACGTTTCCGCGGTAATCTGACTAGCGAACGGGATCTTGTGCATCCGCTAGGACAACCGACTTCTTGAGGACCGACTTCCAACGGCCATTGTTCGTACGAATCGAAACATCAAGCTGGCCGCCTTGTCGGATCTGAGCAGGCACGCCATTGATAACTAGTATTGTTTTGGCCTTCTTTGCGATTCTTTTTTCAGTTTCGCCGCTCGGCTGAAACGTGATCTGCACTTGTTGCCGGGTCTCGAAATCGTCAGGCTTATTTTCGCCAGTTACTTTCAGCCGAATTTCCATGTCGAGTTCTGGCATTAGATCAGCGCCAGAAATCTCCAGTTCGAGCCAAACCGCAAATGACATTGATGCCGGTAGCGACGAGACAAGAACGTCGCCCGTGTAGACACCGATAATCATTCCTTTACCGTTGTCCTCGCGGCGAATCTGGTCTGCAAGCAATGCTGTGGTTGACTTGATCAAAACTGCTGGACCCTCATGCAGGACCTATCGAGAAGACCATTGCAGCAAGTTGATTACTGCATCACTTCGCGTACCGCTGCCGTTACCAATCTCAATGGCGCCCTGTTTCTCAGTAGCCGATATCTTGTCTTCACGAGCACTTGAGCTTTGCGCCTCGAACTCTCGCATAAACTCTTCCAACGAGACTTCGCTGTCCGTTGCAGAATTAACTGACAGTTCAATCTGCCCGGCCATGGCAACTAAGAGATCGCTTATCGTATCGAGTTCCAAGTTGGACGGCTCCGACAACCACCTCGTGATCTGGCTTGGGTCTTTATTCAACAATGAGGCTAGCTGTGACTTCGTCAGACCGCCTCTCTTCGCCCTTTCTGCAAAAAGACCAAGCAACTCGGAGAAAACCCTGTTCCGAAGTAGGCGACGAGCGAATCTGATATCTCGCGGGTTAACTTTTGAAGTATTTTTCATCCAGTGCTCCCGTAAATAGTTTCGATGCATCCGATGACTTTAGCGGTGTGTAGGCGGGAAAAAGCTGTTTCCACTCGTGTTCCACACGTCGAATCTGAGAGTGCCAATCCGGGTCCAGTCTTCCGCCCAAGTCCGCTCTAAGCTCCGAAAAAAACGCAACGAAAACGTCCTTCGCCGCGAAGTGGCCGAATACCCTAATCTGCGGATCGTGCTGGTGGCTACGAAATGCCCAGACCCATCTTTTCTTTGGCTTCAAATGGCGCAACATGGACGGAGGAATCCAGTTAAGTGTCAAGAATGACACCAGATCTGCCTTTAAGTCGTCCATCCTGTCCGGATCGTCTGAATTCGGGTCGTTAAGCCGGTGATGCAAATTCACGTCTACGAATATCCTTCGTTTCACTGCCGCCATGTTCCATGAAACAGGGAGTATTGGGACCAACCGGCTTTCCTCAACTTGGTAAAAAATCTCGTCGATGATTGACATATAAGTCAAAGGCCAGCAAAAATCAAGCGTGAACCGGGCCGTGTTTCCCGGAGTCTCCATATCTTGAGAGGGTGGGGTCATGAACAGCAACAAGAGATATTCCCCGGAAGTGCGGGAACGGGCGGTGCGTCTGGTACTCGAGCATGAATCGGAATACGAGTCGCAATGGGCAGCCATCGGATCGGTAGCGTCGCAGATTGGCTGTGCGGCGGAGATGCTACGAAAGTGGGTGTGCCAGGCCAAGCGTGATACAGGTTGCCGCAACGGCGTGACTACGAGCGATCGCGAGCGGCTCAAGGAGCTGGAACGTGGGAATCGCGAACTGATATACCCGGGACGGTTCAGTCGTCCTGAACCATGCACGACTGTTGGTGGCAGCGAAAATTGGTGGGCCCGCCAGGACTCGAACCTGGGACCAAGGGATTCACTAAACCCGTCCATTTCTGAACGGAGCGGACTATCTCATCACCCTCAACCGAATTGTTAGGGGCGGGACGCTCTAGCCTGTCATTAAGGGCACTCAAGCCCTCAGGTAGTCTCTGCACCTTCCGGCGGTGTACCGCCGGCTTGGCTCAGGGTTGCCATCAGCCCAACTGTTAAGGTTCCCCTGAATTCATCCCGTTCGCTTTGTGCCTTTCGGCACAAACGCACCATTTTGATGAGTCCCCTGCTCTAACCAACTGAGCTACAGGCCCAAACTGCTTGTCTACTGTTGCCGCCGAAAACTACGAGATCGGGGCGCGTGCCGTCAATCCTCGATCAAAAAACTCCTGAGCTGATCCGACCGCGTCGGATGCCGGAGCTTGCGTAGCGCCTTCGCCTCGATCTGCCGTATGCGCTCACGGGTCACGTCGAACTGCTTGCCGACTTCCTCCAGCGTGTGATCGGTATTCATGTCGATACCGAAACGCATGCGCAACACCTTGGCCTCACGGGGCGTGAGCCCGGCCAGGACACTGTGCGTCGTCTCGCGCAGGCCTTGCGAAGTCGCCGAGTCCACCGGCGAGTGCACGGTCTGGTCCTCGATGAAATCGCCGAGATGCGAATCCTCGTCGTCGCCGATCGGGGTTTCCATCGAGATCGGCTCCTTGGCGATCTTCAACACCTTGCGGACCTTGTCCTCGGGCATCTCCATGCGCTCCGCGAGCTCGTCGGGCAGCGGCTCGCGGCCCATCTCCTGCAGCATCTGCCGGGAGATGCGGTTGAGCTTGTTGATCGTCTCGATCATGTGCACCGGGATGCGGATCGTGCGCGCCTGGTCGGCGATCGAACGCGTGATCGCCTGGCGAATCCACCAGGTGGCATACGTCGAGAACTTGTAACCGCGGCGGTATTCGAACTTGTCCACCGCCTTCATCAGGCCGATGTTGCCTTCCTGGATCAGGTCCAGGAACTGCAGGCCGCGGTTGGTGTACTTCTTGGCGATCGAAATCACCAGCCGCAGGTTGGCCTCGACCATCTCCTTCTTCGCGCGCCTGGCCTTGGCTTCTCCGATCGACATCTGCCGGTTGATTTCCTTGATCTCGGAAATCTTGAGCCGGGTCTCGTTCTCGACCGAAATCAGCTTGCGTTGCGCGCGCAGCACGTCGTCCTTGAGCCGCGCCAGGATCGACGAATGCTTGCGCTTCGCGCGGATGTGCTTGTCGATCCAGTTCAGGTCGGTTTCGCTTTTGGGGAAGCTGGCCAGAAAATCCTTGCGCGGCATGCCCGCATCGCGGACGCAGATCTGCATGACCATGCGCTCCTGCATGCGAATGACGGCCACGACGTCGCGCAGGTTCTTGACCAAGGCGTCGAACAGCTTCGGCGCCAGCTTCAGCTCCATGATCTGGTCTGCGAGCTCGGCCTGCGTCTTGACCGTCTTTTTGTCGTTGAGGCCGCAGGTCTCGAGATGCGTCAGGGCGCGCTTTTGCAAGCGGCGAATCGTCCTGGTGCGCGCCTTGACCTCCTCGGGATCCGGGCCGGTATCCACGACTTCCTCGGCGTCTTCATCTTCGTCGTCACCCTTGGCGCTCGGCGAGGCGATCTCGTCGGGCGCGTCGGGATCGATGAAACCGACGATGAAATCCTGCATCCGCGTTTCGCCGCTCAGCACCGAGTCGGCGACCTCGAGCAACGCATCGACGGTCGGCGGAAAGTGAGCCATGTGATACTTGACCTGGTTCAGGCCGTCCTCGATGCGCTTGGCGATTTCGATTTCGCCCTGGCGCGTCAAAAGCTCGACCGTGCCCATCTCGCGCATGTACATGCGCACCGGGTCGGTCGTGCGGCCGAACTCGGCGTCGACGCTCGCCAGCGCCGCCTCGGCTTCTTCGGCGGCGTCGTCGTCGTTGGATACCGCGGCATCGGACAGCAGCAGCGACTCGGCATCCGGCGCCTTCTCGTGCACCGTGATGCCCATGTCGTTGATCATGTTGACGATGTCTTCGATCTGCTCGGGATCGACGATATCGTTCGGGAGGTGATCGTTGACCTCGGCGTAAGTCAGGAAACCCTGCTCTTTGCCGCGGGCGATCAGATCCTTAAGCTGCTGCGCCTGCTTACTGCCGCCTACGGCTGCACGTTTCTCGCTCAAGACGAAACGTCCTCCAAGTCAAAAAAATGCAAACGATCAAGTATAGTCTTTCGACTCGGCTCGATCCAGAAAAATTCCATTTCACGTACACCGTGTCGCCGCTCGGGTTTCGCATCCAGCACGAACCGGTTCCGGGATACTCCATGTAACCGCATCGGTTTCGCATCCACGGCAAGCCAGTTCCGAGGTACTCAGCGTAACTGCCTGAGCTCCGCTTTCTCCTCGTCGCTCAGGTAGTTAACCCTCTGTTTTTGAATCAAAAAATCAACTCGTTCGCGACGACCCGCCGCGGCGAGCTGGTCAAGGCAGGCCAGAAGCTCGGCAGCCGCGTCGAAATCCTCCTCGGACGGTACTTCCACGGCGGCGAGCTTTCCCAGATGACGTCCCTCTTCGTCGTGTCGCCAGCGTTCCAGCAACACGGCTGTCGAGATATGGGTTTCGGCCTGCACGGTTTCAATCACTCTCCTAAGCAAATCCACCCCGGGCTTGTTCACGCCGGCGAGCTTCTCGACGTCGAGTCTCGCGCCCGCTGCCGGATGGTGTAACAAAAGCGTAATGGCCCGCCGGACGACCGACGGTCGAGCCGCCGACAGCCGCCGGGCATCCGTCTTGCGGGTTGCCGCCTTGCTTGCCGGCCCGGGATGCCGGCCCCGGTCCCCGCGGCCGAGCATGCGCTCGAGCTTCGCCGGGGCGAGCCCGACGCTGTCTGCCAGCGAGGCGATCAACAGTTCCCGGTAAACGCCGTCGGGAATTTTCGCGACCAACGGTTTCGCGAGCTCCGCCAGGCGGGCCCGGCCGTCCACCGTGTCGAGCGCGACCTGCCCGCCGAGCTCGCCGATCAGGTAGTCCGACAAGGCGACGCCGCCGTCGAGCAGCTCGAGGAACGCGCCGGTGCCGTGCGCATTGACGTAAGAGTCGGGGTCGTGACCGTCCGGCAGGAAAACGAAACTTACCTGACGGCCCTCCCGGATCAGCGGTAGCGCGTTCTCCAGCGCGCGCCAGGCGGCCTGCCGGCCGGCCCGGTCGCCGTCGAAACAAAACGACACGTCGTCGGTGAGCCGGAACAGCCGATTGAGGTGCTCCGCGGTGGTCGCGGTGCCCAGCGTCGCCACCGAGAAATCGATGCCGTGCTGCGACAGCGCAACGACGTCCATGTAACCTTCGACGACGAGGATACGGTCGATCTGCCGCAACGCCTGGCGGGCCTCATAGAGGCCATACAGCTCCCTGCCTTTGTGGAACAGCACCGTTTCCGGGGAGTTCAGGTACTTGGGCTCGCCGTCCCCGATGGCCCTCCCGCCGAAACCGACGCAGCGGCCGCGCGCATCGCGGATCGGGAACATGATGCGATCGCGGAAGCGGTCGTAGTGACGGCCGTTGTCCTTGCGGACGATGAGCCCGGCCGCCAGCAGGCGTTCGATGGCCTCGGGCGACGTGCCGTAACGATCGAGCACGGCGCTCCAGCCGTCCGGCGCATAACCGATGCCGAAACGCCTCGCGGTCGTCCCGTCGACACCGCGCTCCTTGAGATACTCGACGGCCGCCGGGTTGTCCTTGAGCTGGTCTCGCCAGCGTCGCTCGACCTCCTCCAGCAGCCCGAACAAGGCATCGTAACGGCGCGCCGGCCGATTGGTCTGATCGGTCTGATCGCGCGGGACGTCGACGCCCATCATGCCCGCGAGGGTCTCGACGGCTTCGACGAAATCCATGTGATCGAAATCCATCAGGAAGCCGACGGCCGTGCCGTGCGCGCCGCAGCCGAAGCAATGGTAAAAACCCTTCGCGGGCGACACCGTGAAAGACGGCGTCTTCTCGTCGTGGAACGGGCAGCAGGCCTTGAATTCCCGGCCGGCCTTCTTCAGCGGCACCCGCCGGCCGATGACCTCGACGATGTCGGTCCGCGCAATCAGATCGTCGATGAAGTCCTGGGGAATGCGTCCAGCCATGTCGTTTCTAACGCGCGCCGCCGGCTACCGGGTTTTCGGGGTTCGTCGTCCGGGGCGGTCGGACGACGGGCGAGGCCGCGCCGATGCGCCGAACAAGCGTACTAGCAAGTATTCTATGGAGCCAGCATAGCGAATTGTCGCCGATTCGCCAGCGGCGGAACCCGGAGCGCTTCAGCCGGCGCCCAGGCGCGCCTTGACCTTGGCGCCCACGGCTCCCATGTCCGCGCGCCCCGCTGCCTTGGACTTGATCGCGCCCATGACCTTGCCCATGTCCCGCATGCTCTCGGCGCCGGTAGACTGAATGGCCTCGTCGACCAATGCCTCGATCTCCGCCTCGCCGAGTTGCTCGGGCAGGTAGTCTTGCAAAACCGCAATCTCGCCGAGCTCATTGGCGGCGAGGTCCTCCCGTCCGCCTTTTCGGAACTGCTCGATCGAGTCACGCCGCTGTTTGACCATCTTCTCGAGCACCGACAACACGCCGGCATCGTCGAGTTCGGCGCGTGTGTCCACCTCGACCTGTTTGACGGCGGCGAGAATCATGCGCACGACCTTGAGCCGGTCCTTGTCGCCGGCCTTCATCGCGGCTTTCATGTCGTCGGTGATGCTGCCTTTCAGTGACATCGGAGCGGATATCGTATTGGATATTGGAGCGAATATCGGAACGTGATACGGCCGTCAGCGCTTCGGGCGATTGCCGGCGAGCGGCGCGGGTCGATCCGATCGGCGGCGGGCGCCTGTCCATCGAGTCGGGTTGAGTAGCCCCCAGACTTGTGCAGACGTACCCTGGCGCCGGTTCACTCAGTAAAGACGCTTGCGCTTGGCTTCTTCGCGAGACAGGCGCTTCAGATGCCGCTTCACGGCGGCCGCCTTCTTGCGCTTGCGCTCCTGGGTCGGTTTCTCGTAGAACTCGCGGCGGCGGAGCTCGGTCAACACACCGGCCTTCTCACACGCGCGTTTGAAGCGGCGTAACGCAGCATCGAAATATTCGTTCTCTTTTACGCGAACACTCGGCATAAACTTGTCGGGTAACTGTTACGGATTGGATTTGCACAAAAAACCGGCACATGGCCGGCGACGGACCCATCATGCTAGCCCTTCAGATACGGATTTGCAAGCCGCTATTCGATAACGGCGTGCGAGTACGCCGGCCTGGAAACCGGCTCACGGTAAACACGATTCGCCCTCGACGGTTGTTCTCGCCGGAGAATCGCGAAGATACCGAGTTATCGGGCGGCACGACGTATCAGGCGATACGCAGTCGTCGCTCCATACGATGTATCATGCGCGCCCCATGAAAGTTCTAGGCCTTGAAACGAGCTGCGACGAAACCGGCGTCGCCCTCTACGATACCGACCGCGGCCTGGTCGCGGACGCGCTGCACAGCCAGGTCGACCTGCACGCGGTATACGGCGGCGTCGTGCCCGAGATCGCCTCACGCGACCACCTGCGCAGGCTGTTACCGTTGATCCGGGACGTGCTGACTCGCGCGGAGGTCGAAGCCCCGGACGCGATCGCGTACACCGCGGGGCCCGGCCTGGTCGGCGCCCTGATGGTCGGCAGCGGCATGGCCAACGGGCTGGCGATGGCCTGGGGCTGTCCGGTCGTCGCGGTGCACCACATGGAGGGCCATCTGCTGGCGCCGATGCTCGAGGACGAACCGCCCGACTTTCCGTTTCTGGCGCTACTCGTCTCCGGCGGTCACACGATGCTGATCGCAGTGCGGGCGCTGGGCGACTACGAGCTGCTCGGCACGACACGCGACGACGCCGTAGGCGAAGCCTTCGACAAGACCGCCAAGCTCCTCGACCTGGGTTATCCGGGCGGACCCGCGCTGGCGAAGCTCGCCGAGTCGGGCGACGAGACGGCGGTGGCGCTGCCGCGGCCGATGCTCGACAAAGCCGGATTCGACTTCAGCTTCAGCGGCCTCAAGACCGCCGTTATGCTCGAAGTCCGGCGCGCCCGCGAGCGCGGCGACTTCGATGCGTCGCGCGCCGATATCGCGGCCTCGTTTCAACGCGCCGCCGTGGATACGATGATCGCCAAAACGATTCGCGCCGCCGAAAGCACCGGGCTCGAACGGCTCGTCGTCGCCGGCGGCGTCGGCGCAAACCGGCTGCTGCGCGAGGAAATGGCCCGGCAGTATCCGGGGCGGGTCTTCTATCCGCGACTGTCGTTCTGCACGGACAACGGCGCGATGATCGCCGTCGCCGGGGCGCTGCGGCTTGCGGATGCCGGAGAGGCGACTCGAATACTCACCCGGGTGCGCTGGCCGCTGGACACCCTGAGCGCGCCCGGCAGTGCGTTGTGACGGACGTTATCTATCTATATGGTTTCCAGATCGATAGTCGTGCGTAATAACATGGACATCATCTATCTACAGGGTCTCCGGATCGATTCCTGCGTCTGAGAACATGGACGTCATCTATCTACAGGGTCTCCGGATCGATTCCCGTGTCTGAGAACATGGACATCATCTATCTACATGGTCTCCGGATCGATGCGGTTATCGGGATTTGGGACTGGGAACGAAAAATCCAGCAGACCGTCGTCATCGACCTCGACATGGCGGCGGACATTCGAAAAGCGGCTGCGAGCGATAGCCTGGAAGACACGCTGGACTACAAAGGTGTCGCCAAACGTCTGCGGGCCTATGTACCGGAGTCGGGCTGCGAGCTCGTCGAAACCCTGGCGGAGCGTATTGCCGGGATCGTCCTCGACGAGTTCGACGTACCCTGGGTGCGGGTCAAGGTCAACAAGCCCGGTGCGATCCGCGGTTCGCGCGATGTCGGCGTCATCATCGAGCGCGGTGTCCGCCCCGACGACGGCTGAGCGGCGATGACCCGCGTGTTTCTGGGCGTCGGCAGCAACATCGACGCGGAACGGAATCTCAAGCTCGGCGTCGACGAGCTGAGACGGCGTTACGGACCGGTCGATCTGTCACCGGTTTACCGCGGACCGGCGGTGGGTTTCGACGGGGACGATTTCCTGAACATGGTGATCGGCCTGGACACCGACGACCCGCCCGGGGACGTCCACGCCCAGATCGAGCTCATTCATAGCCTGGCGGGTCGTGAACGGGGGCCGGACCCTTATGCGTCACGGACGCTCGATATCGACCTGCTGCTGTACGGCGAGCTCGTGGACAAGCGCCCGCCGGTCCGGGTACCGCGTAGGGACGTCCTCGAGCACGCCTTCGTGCTCAGGCCGCTGGCGGAGCTTGCTCCCGAATTCCGGCATCCCGAGACCGGGCGGACCATCGGTGAACACTGGGCCCAATATCGCGCCGAACACGGCGACCGTTTCGACTCGGCGTCCGAGTCGCTCGAGCCGGTGTCGCTGATTCTGTAAAAAACCTGCCGTCATTCGCGCCGGGAAACGGTCGAAAACCGGTACCGGCGCCGCGTGCCGAACGCCGCGCTGCGCTAAACTCCGGGTTATTGTGATCAGGGTATTCTCGTCAAGATGATGCGCAAACTCTTGATTTTGGTATTCATCGTCCCGCTTGCGGCTTGCGGTTCGTCCGACGGCAGCGACGCGTTGGTCCAGCCGCCGCCCGCGCCTTGTTCCAACACCGGACAAAAGCAGTTCGTGCTCGATTCGATGCGCGACTGGTATCTGTGGAACGACCGGCTGCCGGCGCGGGTGGATCTGGAAGACTTCACCAGCCCCGAGGCCTTGCTGGCCTTTCTGGCGACCTTCAGTCCGCCCGGTTCGTCGGGAGAACCGATCGACGCCGAACGTGGCTTCAGTTTCATCAGTCTGGCGGAGGACGAACAGCAGTTCTTCGGCGAGGGTCGATTCGAGGGATTCGGTTTCAGCAGCCGTTTCGTTGCCGAAAACGACATCCGGCTCATCCGGGTTTTCGAGGACAGCCCCGCGTTTCGCGGCGGGCTCCGGCGCGGGCAGCGCATCCTCGAGCTCAACGATCGCCCGATTGCGGACATCGAGGCGCAGGAAGGCATCGCCGCCGTTTTCGACACGGCACCCCTCAAGTTCAGGATGCGCGAGACCGACGGCGTGACCGAGTTCACGGTCACGATCGATCGGGCCGTAGTGACCATCGACCCGGTACCCAACTGGCGTGTCATCGACGGCGCCGGCGGTCGCAAAATCGGTTACATGGAGCTTGCGACCTTCATCAGCACCGCGGACGACCGGATGGACCAGGTATTCGCGGCGTTCCGGAACGAGGGCGTCACCGAAGTCATACTCGATCTTCGGTACAACGGCGGCGGTCTGGTCGACACGGCGGAGTTGCTTGGCGACCTGCTCGGCGGCCTGCTCAACGACGGGCGCGTTTTCTCGGAGACCCGGTTCAACGCCGACCGGTCGGCGGCGAACGACGAAACCGAGTTCTTCGAGCTTCGCGCCAGTTCGATCGGCCTGTCGAGCCTGGTCGTGGTCGCGTCGCGGAGTACCGCCTCGGCCAGCGAACTGGTCGCCAACAGCCTCGACCCATGGGTCGCGGGCGGCGTCACGATCGTCGGCGACAGCACTTTCGGCAAGCCGGTCGGGCAGATCGGCCTCGAGTTCTGCGAGAAAATCCTGAGGCCCACGGCGTTCCAGACCGTCAACGCGGTCGGTTTCGGCGACTACTTCGACGGCCTGCCGCTGGATTGCGTCGCGGCGGACGATCTTAATGTCGCGACGGGAGACGATGCCGACCCCAACCTGGTCGCCGCCCTGTCCATCCTGGAAGGCGGCGGTTGCCCGGTCTCGTCCCTACCCGCCACCGAGCTTGCGGCCCGAAAGGCCGCGGCGCCGGCGCCCAAGCTGCGCCGACCGCCGCAACGCGAGTTTGCAGACGCCTATTAGGGCCGGTTGACACGACGCCAGTGATGCCTGTCGCGTCCCAAACCGCGAGTCCCAAACCGCGCCGACCGCGCTCGACGGCTACCAGCCGATCGAACGGCCGCCGTCCACGGCAATGATCTGACCGGTGATGTAATCGGCGTCCCGCACCAGATAGAGCACGCAGCCCGCGATGTCTTCGGGGTCGCCGGCACGTTTCAATGGCACCTGCCTGAGTATGCTGTCGATGGTCGCGTCGCTGTGACCTTCGTCGGGCCAGAGGATCGCGCCCGGCGATACGCCGTTGACCCTAATGTCGGGCGCGAGATCCTTGGCCAGCGAGCGGGTGAACATCGCCAGTCCCGCCTTGGCGGGGCCGTATACGAGATGGTGTTTGAGTGGACGTTGCGAATGGATGTCGACGATATTGACGATGGCGCCCTTGGTCCGCCGAAGCGCCGGCAACAAGGCCTGCGTGAGGAACACCGGCGCCTTCAGATTGGT
This sequence comes from Woeseiaceae bacterium, assembly GCA_028279985.1. GTDB lineage: Bacteria > Pseudomonadota > Gammaproteobacteria > Steroidobacterales > Woeseiaceae > UBA1847. The sequence continues at coordinate 71,280 of JANQMR010000030.1, read as the reverse complement.
GCCGATCAGGTCTTCCCAATGCTGCTCGGTGATCTGACCCGGCGGCGTCGGATAAAACGTCGAGGCGTTGTTGACCAGGATGTCCAGACGGCCTTTCCAGTCGAGCACGTTTTGCGCAAGCCCGGCGAGCGTATCCGTCTCGACGAGGTCCGCCCGAAAAACGGCCGCGGAATCGGCGCGAATCGCGTTCAGCTCCCCGGCGAGCGCCTCGGCGTGATCCGAGGAACCGCGAAAGTGGATCGCGACATCGACGCCTTCGTCGTGCAGCCTGCGATTGATGGTCGCGCCGATACGCCGCGCCGAGCCGGTCACGAGCGATACTTTGCCAGCCAGCGGTTGAGCGGTAGACATCCGGTATCCTTAACGCGTTCTAATGGTTGATCTAATGTTCGATCTTAATGGTCGATGAGGCGACATGCCTTGGGTCCGGTGCCGGCCCAGGGTCCGCCCGTTCGACGGTCTTGGGCCGACATTCTTAAAGCCTTCGAGCACGACATGCAACACACAGCCTCAAACCGTGATAACGGGCGCTAGCTCGCTGCCCGACGCCGATGCGGAAACGCTGGTGCGAAGCGAAGCCTGCGCGGACTACATCCGGGACAGGATCCGCGACGCCGGCGGAAGCCTGAGCTTCGCCGAGTTCATGCATCACGCGCTTTACGCGCCGGGACTGGGTTACTACACGGCGGGTGCCGCGAAGTTCGGCGCGGACGGCGATTTCGTGACGGCGCCGGAGGTATCGCCCTTGTTCGGACGGGTTCTGGCACGTCAATGCGCCGAGATTCTGCATGCGCTCAAAGGCGGTGCGATTCTCGAGTTCGGCGCCGGCAGCGGCAAACTGGCCGCGGATCTCCTGGGCGCGCTGGAGGCGCTGGGTGCGCCGCCGTCGACATACCGGATTCTCGAGGTGTCACCCGATCTCGCCGAGCGTCAACGGCGAACCCTCGAGTCCCGGGTGCCGCATCTGGCCGGCCGTGTCGAGTGGTTGGTCGAACCGCCGACGGGACATCGGGGTGTCGTGCTTGCCAACGAGGTACTCGACGCCCTGCCGGTCGAGCGTTTTCGACGCGTCGAGCAGGGCGTCAGGCAGATCCGGGTCGTGCGGCGGGGCGCCGGTTTGGGCATGGCCGAGGAACCGGCGCCGGATATCCTGGCGGCGGCCGTGGCCGGGATCGAGTCCGCGCTCGGCCGGTCCTTGCCGGCCGGATTCGTGTCCGAGGTCTGCCTTGCCGCGCCTCACTGGATCGGCGATCTGTCCGGGACCCTCGACCGGGGCGTCGTGTTGCTGTTCGATTACGGCGTCGACAGACGGGCGTATTATGCGCCCGACCGCGACGGGGGCTGGCTGCGTTGTCACTTCCGCCATCACGTGCACGGCGATCCGCTGATACTGCCCGGCGTACAGGACCTGACGGCCTGGGTGGATTTCACGGCGGTAGCCGGCGCGGCCGTGGACAGCGGCTTCGAGCTTGCCGGTTATCTGTCCCAGGCGCAGTTCCTGCTCAACGCCGGTCTCGACGCCGAGCTGGCCGAATTCGCGAATCTGCCGCTCGCGTCACAACTCGAGACGTCCGGGCAGGTCAAACTGCTCACCTTGCCCGGTGAGATGGGCGAGAACGTCAAATGCCTGGGCCTCGCCCGCGGAATGAGCGAAGACTCGAGCGGATTCAGCAGAGCCGATCGGACCCATACGCTATAAACATCGCACTATGAATACCGCACTATGAATGCCGCACTGCCCCGGACTACGCCCGAATGACCTGGTTACAGGTGATAGTACTCGCAATCGTCCAGGGACTTACCGAGTTCCTGCCGATCTCGAGCTCCGGTCATCTGGTGCTGGTGCCAACGGCTGCGGGTTGGGCCGATCAGGGCCTGGCTTTCGACGTCGCCGTGCATTTCGGTTCCCTGATTGCCGTCTGCCTGTTCTTTTTCGACGATATCGTTGCAATCACGCGCGGCGGTTTTTCCTTGTTGCGGCTGAATACCGCGACACCCGGATCGCGAATCGCGCTGGCGATCGGTGTCGGCACGGTGCCGGCCGCGGTGGCAGGCCTTACGCTCGCCGGATGGATCGAGGCGAACCTGCGCGATCCTTCCGTGATCGTGATTACGTTGTCCGCTTATGCCGTCTTGATGTTGCTGGCCGACCGTTACGGTCGCCGGGACCGTCAGGTGTCCGACATCGGTCTCCGTGACGCCATCGCGATCGGCTGCGCGCAGGCCTTGGCGCTGGTACCGGGGACGTCGCGTTCGGGCGTCACGATCACGATGGGCAGGTTGCTCGGCTTCGATCGGCGGGAGGCGGCCCGGTTCTCGTTCCTGCTCTCGGTGCCGGTCATCCTGCTTGCCACCGTCTACGAGGGTTTCAAGCTGGTCACGGGCGTCGAGCCGGTCCCCTGGGCGCAGATCGCCGTCGCCGTGCTGGTGTCCGCGGTCGTGGCTTATCTCAGCATCGACTTTTTCATGCGCTTCGTCAGCCGCATCGGGCTTTTGCCGTTTGCCGTCTACCGGCTGATACTCGCGGGGATCATCCTTTATGTCCTGGTGTAGCCGATCGAAGCTTCGACGGTGTCGCCGCTCGCGAGCCGGGTATCGGTGACGGCGACTCGGAGCTTCGTGGCGACCGGGCCTTAACTCTCGGTGTTCCTGTTTTTTCTATGGCGGATTTTCTGCGGCGGATTTTTCCCCGCCGGATGAGCCTGCCCGGGGGTCAAGCCCGCGGCGGCTGCAGCCTGCGCCGGAAATCGCGCACGGCCGAAAGGCGCGCACGCCGGATGGCCTCGGATATCCGGCCCGCTTCGTGGCGTGCCGCAATCTCTGACGTCTCTACCGCCGTGGCCGCGGCTAGCGCGCCGCGAAACAAGCCTGCCTGCGGGTAGTCGCGGTCCTCCAGGCCCTTCCTGCCCCGGGCGTCGGCTTCGCAGGCGGTCAGGAACTTGTCGAATCGCCCGGGCCGGCGAAAGGCGTCGCTGCCTTCCAGCACTTTGAGTATCGTTTGCGCTCGCAGGTCGAACGCCCGATGACAGTGCGTGTGGTACTCGGCGACGATGACGGCAAGCTCCCGGCAGGCGCGCGGCACCGGCAGCCGCCCGGATAGCCTGCGTATCAGCTCGACGCTGCGCCGCTCGTGTCCGGGGTGACTCGGCAGTTTTTCCTTTTCCGTGACGCCTTTGCCGAGATCGTGTACCAGCGCGGCAAAACGAACCTCGAGATCGTCCGACAGTTTCTCGGCCTGGTCGAGCACCATCATCACGTGTACGCCGGTATCGATCTCGGGATGCCAGCGCGCGGGCTGAGGCACCCCGAACAGGGCGTCGAGCTCCGGGTATACGACACCCAGCGCACCGCACTCGCGCAAGGTTTCGAAAAACACCCGCGAATGCGCGCCGCAGAGCGCCGTTTCGGTTTCCTTCCAGACACGATCGGGCACCAGCGCGTCTACCTCGCCCGCCGCCACCATCGACCGCATGAGCGCCATCGTCTCGGGCGCAATCCGAAAGCCCAGCGGATGAAAGCGTGCCGCGAATCGGGCCGCGCGCAGGATGCGAACCGGATCTTCGACAAACGCATCGGAGACGTGGCGCAGGACCCGTTCATCGAGGTCGCGAGCGCCGCCGAAAGGGTCGACCAGCCGGCCGTCCCGGTCTTTCGCCATCGCGTTGATCGTCAGGTCGCGACGGCCCAGGTCGTCTTCGATCGACACGTCCCGGGACGTGTCGAACTGGAAGCCGTGGTAGCCGGCGGCGGTCTTGCGCTCCGTCCGGGCGAGGGCGTATTCCTCGCCGGTGTCGGGGTGCAGGAACACCGGGAAGTCCCGGCCGACCCGCCGGTAGCCCTGCGACTCCAGCTCGGCGGGCGTCGCGCCGACGACGCACCAGTCGCGCTCAGACACGGGCAGACCGAGCAATTCGTCGCGAACCGCCCCACCGACGAGATAAACTTGCATGGGGCGATTCTAGAACCTATCTCGCAATAGTTCATGGCCGCGTTTCGCAAATATCCTGTTTGTCTCGTGCGTAAGCTGAAGTTACTGCTGGCGGTGTCCGGCATCCTCCTGCTGTCCGGCTGCTATTACCTGCAGGCCGCCCGCGGTCAGCTCGAAGTGTTGGGCAAGCGCGAGCCGGTCGACGAGGTCATCGCCGACAGCGGCACGCCGGAAGACCTGGCCCGGCGGCTCGAGCTGCTGCGCGACGCGAGGCAGTTCGCCATCGACGAGTTGGGCCTGCCCGACAACGACAGCTACCGAAGTTACAGCGATCTCGAACGCGACTACGTCGTATGGAACGTATTCGCCGCGCCGGAGTTTTCGCTGGAGCCCAAGACCTGGTGTTACCCGATCGTCGGCTGCGTCAGCTACCGCGGCTATTTTTCGGAACGAAAAGCCCGCCGCCATGCCGAGCGGCTCGCCGGCAGGGGTTACGACGTGGCGGTGGGCGGCGTTGCCGCCTATTCGACCCTCGGGCGATTCGACGACCCGATCCTGAATACGATGATGCGCTGGGACGACCTCAGAATCGTGTCCACGCTGTTCCACGAACTTGCCCACCAGGTCGTGTACGTCAAGGACGACACGGCTTTCAACGAGTCGTTCGCAACCGCGGTCGAGGAAATCGGCATCCGGCGATGGCTGGACCGGCACGGCGGGCAGGGCGACATGAGCGCGTATCGTTCGCGCAAGCAATTGCAGCAAACCTACGTCGAGCTCGTCTACGCGGCACGCGCGGACCTCGAAGCGCTGTACGCCTCCGAGCTGGGCGTAACGGACATGCGCGCGCGCAAGCAGGCGCGGCTAGCCCGCCTGCGCGGCGAGATCGAAGCCGCTTTACGGGCCGCCGGACGCAGTACCGACTTCTGGCTGACCGCCGAACTGAACAATGCACGGCTGGTGCCGGTGGCCCTGTACGAGGGCAGGGTACCGGCATTCCACGCACTCCACGCCGCCTGCGGATTCGAGCTCGACTGTTTTTATCGGGAGGTTCGCGCCTTGTCGGAACTGCCTGCCGACGAGCGGCACGCGCGCCTCGACGAGCTCGGCGGCGGCAAGCGGCAGGAGCTCGTCGGACGGGCGCGATCGTTTGGATTGCCTACCGCACCTGTATCATATGGGCGCGGTCACCGCGTTGCACCAACAGAAACAGGATCCGGCTGGCGCTTGCGATTTCGCTGAAGTCGTCCAGGGTCCGAACCGGCCGCCGGTTGACTTCCCTGATGATGTCGCCGGCTCGCAGACCCCGCTGAGCGGGCGTGCTGCCCGGCGCGACCTCGGTGACCTCGATGCCGTCCACGCCGGCGGAGGTTTCGGCGAAACGGGCGCCGGCCAGGCCCGCATGAATCGCCGCGCCGTCGCCTAGCGCCGCGGTGCGTTGCCGGCCCAGCGCTGTCGTCAAGGTCCGCTTCCTGCCGTCGCGGATGTACTCGATATCGACTCGATCGCCGGAGCGCATCAGGCCGATCGTATTGCGAAGGCTCGGCGCACCGTCGATCTTCTTGTCATTGACCTCGACGATGATGTCGTCGACTTCGAGGCCGGCATCTTCCGCTGCCGACCCCGGTTCCACACGGGTGATCAGCGCGCCGCTCGACACCTCCGCGTCCAGCGCCTTGGCGACCTCGGCATCGATGGACTGGATCTGCACGCCGAGCAGTCCGCGCCGGACTTCACCGAAATCCAGCAGTTGGCGCATGATCGAGCTTGCGATCTCGGTCGGGACCGCGAAGCCGATGCCGACGTTGCCGCCGCTGCGGCTGATGATCGCCGAATTGATGCCGATCAGCTCGCCGCGCATGTTCACCAGCGCACCGCCGGAGTTGCCCGGATTGATCGATGCGTCGGTCTGGATGAAATCCTCGTAACCGTCCCGGCTGAGCCCGGTACGGCCCAGCGCGCTGACGATCCCCGACGTCACGGTATGGCCCAGGCCGAAGGGATTGCCGATGGCGATCACGAAGTCGCCGACACGAAGCTGCTCCGAATCGCCGATGGGCATTTCCACCAGGCCGTCGGCGTCGACTTTCAGCACCGCGATGTCGGTTGCCGGATCGGAGCCGACGATCTCGGCGTCCAGTATGACGCCGTCGAGTAGCGATACCTGAATCTCGTCGGCTTCGCCGACCACATGGTGGTTGGTCAGTATGTAACCGTTTGCCGCATCGACGATGACGCCGGAACCCGCGCTGGCGACGTTGCGCCGTCCGCCGGGCATGTCGGGGATTCCGAAGAAGCGGCGGAATGCCTCGTCGCCCAAGGGGGCTCGCGCACTCACGGTTTGGCTGACCCGGATGTTCACGACCGCGGGCGAAGCCGTTTCCACCAGCGGCGCCAGGCTCGGCACCGCCTGGTTGCCGACGTGCGCGGGTAGGGCCGCCCCGGCACCGGTCGCGGCCAGCAGCACGATGCCCGCCATGAAGCTTCGGAGTTTGATCATCTTGTTGCGTCTCCAGTAGGGTGTGAAGCCGTTGACACTTGCGAAAGTGCGGTTTTGCTGCGTCTCCAGTCGGGGGGCGGCCGTCGCAAGCTTCGACGGCCGCCCGAACGGACTGTTGACGATGGCATCAAACCGTAGTGTATCCGTGTTTACCGGCTGACATCGGACGGGGCACTTAGTTCCGGCGTCCTCGTTCAGGCGGCTTCGACCGTGATGCGGCGAGCCTGCACCTCGGGCAACTTGGGAATCACGATCTCCAGGATACCGTTTTTGCTGTTCGCCTTGACCGCGGATGCATCGGCGGTGTCGGGCAGCGAAAAACGCCGGAAGAATCGGCCGCTCGCGCGTTCTACGTGCCTGACGCCGGTTCTCTCGCCATGTTCCGGGCCATGTTCCGTGACCTGTTCCGGCGCCGGACGTTCGCCGGCAAGCGACAAGACGCCGTCGTCGGTGCTGACTTCGATGCCGGCGGGATCGACGCCCGGCAGGTCTGCGCGCAAGACGAAGCGGTCGTGTTCCTCGACGATGTCGACGGCCGGTACCCAGTCCGCGACGCTCGTGCTGCCGTTCGCGGCGCGCAGGCGGTTGGCCGCGAGGCGGTCGAAGTCGCGATGCAGGAGGTCGACGATGCTCCAGGGTTCGAATCGGGCAAAGTTCATGTCTGTTACTCCTCTACTTACTTTACTTAACTCTGTGTCGGCGGCGCCGCGAGGACGCCGCGCACTGCATTGATGCAGGGCTATTTGTGGGCCTTAGATTGCGATTTCAAGCGGCCTCGACGACCGGTTTTTTGCTTCGCCGGACGCTCCGGGCCGGCCGTGCATGCCACTATATGTAGGGGGTGAGGTTTTTAACAAAAGTGTCATTTGTTTCGGCATATTTTTAAAGTAGAGATTTCGGTTTATTTTTTAAGTTACTGATTTAAAAAGATAAGTTCCCCCTTAAAAAAAACACAAAATCGCTTGACAGAGGCATCGTACGGGCATAATCTTGTGGCTATTCAGACACAACATCTTGTGTCTGTTCAGCGAAGGAAACGAGGCCAAACTCTGGCACTCGCCGCGGTTTTGCAAGACGTGGCGAGCGGGTCCCTTTTCCTTCTGAAAAACTGGAACAAGAAACGCTCGGGGTTCTCCACAGGGAAATTTAAGGGGAGTAATTAGGCCGATGAAGTCTGCCGTGAATCTGGATACACACATCGTCACCGATATCGAATTCCAGCCCGCGTCGCTGGATATCTGGGATTCGAAATACCGGCTGGCGGCAAAAGACGGGTCCAAGATCGACGCGAGTATCGACGACACGTACCGGCGCGTCGCCAAAGCTCTTGCCGACGTCGAGGTCGAGTCGAAACGCGATCATTATTTCGACGAGTTCCTGTGGGCCCTGCGCAGCGGCGCGATTCCGGCCGGCCGGATCACGTCCAATGCCGGCGCTCGCGAGCACAAGCCGGCCACGTCGACGATCAACTGCACGGTGTCGGGCACGGTCGGCGACTCGATGGACAATATTCTGAACAAAGTCCATGAAGCGGGGCTCACCCTGAAAGCGGGTTGCGGCATCGGCTACGAGTTTTCGACCCTGCGGCCGAAAGGCGCTTATGTCACCGGCGCCGGCGCTTACACGTCCGGGCCGCTGTCTTTCATGGATATCTACGACAAGATGTGTTTCACCGTGTCCTCGGCCGGCGGCCGGCGCGGGGCGCAGATGGGCACTTTCGACATCGGCCACCCGGACGTGGAGGAGTTCATCCGGGCCAAACGCGAGGACGGCCGTCTCAGGCAGTTCAACCTGTCGCTGCTGATCACCGACGAGTTCATGCAGGCCGTCATCAACGACGGGGACTGGCAGCTCGCGTTTCCGGTGACCAGCAAGGAAATCGACAAGGACGCGTTCGACACCGGCGATCCGGCGCAGTTCGTGTGGCGCGAGTGGCCGGAAGGCACCGACTATGTGACCAACGACGCGGGGTTGGTTGCCTGCAAGATCTACAAGACGCTGCCGGCGCGGCGCGTGTGGGATCTGATCATGGCGTCGACCTACGATTTCGCGGAGCCCGGCTTCGTGCTGATCGACAAGGTCAATGAAATGAACAACAACTGGTTCTGCGAGAACATCCGCGCCACCAATCCCTGCGGCGAGCAACCGTTGCCGCCTTACGGCTCCTGCCTGCTGGGTTCGGTGAATCTGACCCGTTTCGTCGTCGACCCGTTTACCGAAGATGCCCGCTTCGACTGGGAGACGTTTCGTAAGGTCGTCAAGGTTTTCACGCGGATGCTGGACAACGTCGTCGAGATCAACGGCCTGCCGTTGCCGCAGCAGCGCAACGAAATCCAGCGCAAGCGGCGCCACGGCATGGGTTTTCTGGGCCTGGGCTCGACCATCACGATGCTTCGCATGAAGTACGGCGAGGAAGCGGCGGTGCGTTTTACCGAGCGGGTGTCGCGCGAGCTCGCGCTCGCGGGCTGGGAAGAGGCGCTGGAGCTCGCGAGGGAAAAAGGCCCGGCGCCGATCATGAACGAGACTTTCGAGCTGACCGAGGAGATGCTCGCGAAGCGTCCCGAGATGAAGGCCGACGGTTACCAGGCGGGCGACAAGGTTCCCGGCAAGGTTTTGCATGCGCGCTACAGCCGTTACATGCAGCGCGTCACGGCCGAAGCCCCGGAGCTCGTGGACGCGCTGGCCGAGGTGGGTGCGCGTTTCACCCATCACAGCTCGATTGCGCCGACCGGCACGATCTCGCTGTCGCTGGCGAACAACGCGTCGAACGGCATCGAGCCCAGCTTTGCGCACCACTATTTCAGGAACGTGATCCGCCAGGGTAAAAAGACCAAGGAGAAGGTCGACGTCTATTCCTTCGAGCTGCTTGCGTACCGCGAGCTGGTCGACGGCAGGGCGATGCCGGCGTTCGCCGACGGTTACGACGAGGCGCACCCGCTGCCGGAGTACTTCGTGACGGCCGACGACATCTCGCCCAAAGAGCACGTCGACATACAGGCGGCAGCGCAGAAATGGGTCGACTCGTCGATATCGAAAACGGCGAACGTGCCGACGGATTATCCGTACGGGGACTTCAAGGACATCTACCTGTACGCCTACGAACAGGGGCTTAAGGGCTGTACGACCTTCCGTTTCAATCCGGAGGCTTTCCAGGGCGTGCTCGTCAAGGAAAAAGACCTCAAGAGCACGGTTTACACGTTTGCGCTCGAAGACGGCAGCGAGGTGGAACTCAAGGGTGACGAAGAGATCGAATACGACGGCGAGGTGCATACCGCCGCGAATCTCTTCGATGCGCTCAAGGAAGGTTATTACGGTAAATTCTGACGCCCTCGAACAGGGTCGGCAGAGGAAGCGTCAAGAGGGTAAACCCGACTCGGCCGGTGTGATACGCCAGGCCTGGCAGAGACCAATAAAATGATCAAAATCGACAAGAAAATCGTCGGCTATGACGTCAGCAAGCCGGATGCTGAAGAGGAAAAAACCGGCAAGCCGGAAATTCGCCGGGAGAGTGGCCGCGGCAATCGCGCCGAAGTCATTCGCATGCACGAGAAACTGGAACGGCCGGAGGTTCTGGTCGGCTCGACCTACAAAGTCAAGACACCGGTGTCGGATCATGCGATGTACGTCACGATCAACGACATCATCCTCAACGAGGGTACCGAATTCGAAAAACGGCGGCCGTTCGAGATTTTCATCAATTCGAAAAATCTCGATCATTACCAGTGGATCGTGGCCCTGACGCGGATCATCTCGGCCGTGTTCCGAAAGGGCGGCGACGTGGCGTTTCTCGTCGATGAGCTCAAGGCCGTTTTCGACCCGCGAGGCGGCTACTGGCAGCCCGGCGGCAAGTTCATGCCGTCGATCATCGCCGAGTTGGGTTACATCGTCGAGAAGCACCTGATTACGATCGGCATGTTGGCCGAACCGGGGCCGGACGCCGGTCAACGGCAACTGATCGAGGCAAAACGCGCCGAATACGAGGAGTCGCGCAAGCAGCAGGACGCGTTCTCGAAGAACGAGTACCCGGAGGGCGCGCAGCTCTGTTCCAAGTGCAACACCGTGGCGGTGATCATGATGGACGGTTGCATGACCTGCCTCGCCTGCGGTGACTCCAAGTGCGGGTAGGCTGAGCCCGGCCTCGCAGGGGACCATTCCGGTCGACGCTTCGACACCGCGGCCTGGAAAGTAGCCAGCCGTACTTGGGGTCCTGCGAAACTTGGGGTCCTGCGAAATTGCACGGCTATTCGCGGTCCGGAAAGTAACCTTACCAGGACAGTAGGTGCGTCTCCTATACAACCTGCTCGCCTACCTGCTGTTGCTGCCCTATGCGGCGTACTGGCTGCTGCGGAGCATCGGCGATAGCGCCTACCGGCACAAGATCGGCCAGCGTTTCGGCTTCGGATTTCCCGAACTCGATCGTTGCATCTGGATACACGCCGTATCGGTCGGCGAAGTGGTCGCCGCGGTCCCGCTGGTCAAAGCCTTGCGACAGCGATTCGACCGGATGCCGGTGCTGGTTACGACGATGACCCCCACCGGCGCCGCCCGTGTCGAAGCCGCGTTTGGCGACGACGTCTTCCACAGTTACCTGCCTTACGAGACCCCCGACGCGGTAGCCCGCTTCTTTCGCTCCGTACGACCGGAAATCGCGTTGATCGTCGAAACCGAGATCTGGCCCAATCTGTACCGCGGTTGCGGCACTCGCAGAATCCCCTTGGTGCTGGTGAGCGCGCGGATATCGCCCAAGTCGGTTGGAAGCTACAGGCGGCTGACACCGCTGTTCCGCGACACCCTGTCACACGGTATCGTGATCGCGGCCCAGAGCCGGGCCGATGCGGAACGCTTTTTATCGCTCGGCGCAGAGCCCAGCCGCACCCGGGTTACCGGTAACATCAAGTTCGACATCGAGTTGCCGGAAGACCTCACCCGGCGGGCCGCGGAGACACGTGCCGCGCTATTCGGCGAGCGTAAGGTCTGGGTGGCCGCGAGCACCCATGAAGGGGAGGAGGAACGGGTGCTCGCAGCGCATCGGCAACTGCTCGATCGCCATCCGGACCTGCTGCTGGTCCTGGTCCCGAGGCATCCGCAGCGCTTCGACCCGGTCGCCGACCTGATCGGCAAGTCGGGCATGCCTTGCGTGCGCCGCACCGCCGGCAGGCCCTGCAGCGCAGAGACGCAGGTATTCCTCGGCGACACAATGGGAGAATTGACCTTGTTTTATGCCGCGGGCGATGTCGTTTTCGTCGGCGGCAGCCTGGTACCTGTCGGCGGCCACAATCTGCTGGAGCCGGCGGCGCTGGGTTTACCCGTCATCACCGGGCCGCACGTCTTCAATGCCCAGGACATCGCCGAGATGTTTCTGCGCCGCGATGCCTGCCGGCAGGTCGACGATGCAGGCGAACTCGCCGAAACCGTGGCCGAGCTTTTCGACCGGCCCACCCGCGCGCGGCAACTCGGCGACAACGCGCGCCGGATACTCGAGGAAAACCGCGGCGCCTTGTCGGCGCTCATGGACCTGATCGTGCCGTTGCTGCAACGGCGGCTGGACGGGCAGAGCGGTTCCGGGTAGCGCCGATCGATTCGTCTCCGCGCGCCGGCGCTCATGAAGCCGTTCATGAAGCTGATCGTGCCGTTGCCGTAACGGCGGTTGGACCAGCAACTCGGTTCCGGGTAGCGCTGATCCGATTCGTGTCCGCGGCAGCCGGGGCGCGGTGACTGGACGCTACTCCGGTTCCGTGCTGCCCTGAGCCGCCGCCTCGTCGGCGAATTGTTGCTCCGGCGTCTTTCTCGGCGCCAGGAACTGATCGAAGCGCTCGAGATCCTGCACCTGCAGTACTCCCGCCGCCTGACGCAGTCGCATGGCATTGAGAATGTAGTCGTACCGCGCCTGGTAGAAGTTCGTGACGGCCTGGAACAACTGGAACTGGGCGTTCAGCACGTCCACGATCGTGCGAGTGCCGACCTCGAACCCGGCCTGGGTGGCCTCGAGCGCGGTCCGGCTGGACGCGACGGCCTGTTCCAGCGCCCGCACGCGACTGATCTCCGACAATACGCCGAGGTATGCGTCCCGGGTCGCTCTTTCGGTCTCGCGTGTGACCCGCTGCAGTTGCTCGCGGGCCGCGCGGTGCAGGTAAACGGCTTCCTTGACCCGGGACGACGTGGTTCCCCCGGAGAACAGCGGGAGGTTGAACTGGATGCTGATGGAATCCTGATCGAACTCGCTGTCGGCCGGCAGGAAACCGAAGTTGTTGTTGTTTCGCTCGGAGCTCGAATCGTTATTACCGGTGTTCGCCACCAGGTCGATGCTCGGGAAATGGCCGGTGCGACGCAGCGCGATCTCGTCCCGCGCCAGCTCTTCGTCGATACGACTGGCGACCAGGGCCAGATTTTGGGACATCGCGAGGTCGATCCACTCCGCTTCACCGCTGGGATCCGGGGACTGCAAGGGCAGGTTTTCGCCAGGCGCCGACAGCTCCGCCACGTATTGCCCGGTGATCTCCCGCAGGAATTCCCGCGCCGTGGCAAGCACCCGTTTGGCGGCGATCTCGTCGGCGACGGACTGGTCGAAAGCCGCCTGGGACTCCTGGACGTCGGTGATCGCGATCAGGCCTACGTCGAAACGTTGCTTGGCCTGCTCTAGCTGCCTTGCAATGGCGTTCTTGTTGGCGTGGGTGGCCAGCAAGCGGTCTTCGGCGGCCAGCACGTCGAAGTAACGCTGGGCCACGCGTACGATCAGATCCTGTTGCGCCGCTTCCCGGTCGGCCTCGGCTCTCGCAACCGCCTTGTCGGCGCGCCTCAAGCCCACGATCTGATCCCAGCGGAACAGCGTCTGGCGCAGCTCGAACGACCAGCGTGTCGTCTCTTCCTCGATGACGGTCGAGAACGGAACGGGCGTGACGGCGATTTCGCCCGTGACCGGGTCCCGATCCACGGCGTTCTCGATGCCGGCACCGTCCGTATCGGTCTTGGTCCAGTCGCCGCCGAAGCGGATCTGTGGCAGCAGCACGCCCCTGGCCTGGGGCTCGGCCTCCAGCGCCGCGAGCCGCCTCGCCTCGGCTTCGTGAATCAACGGATCGCTTTGCAGTGCCTGCTGATACACCTCCAGCAGGGACGCCGCGAAAACCGGCAGCGGCATCGCCGTCGCCGCAGTTGCCGCTATTGCGGTCACAAATGGTTGGGTCTTCATCGGTTTTTTCATTTGGGTGCTTTTCCTGTCGAGGACAGCCTTGCCATCAGCGAGTCGCATTAAGTGTTATGGTTGACTATATCACTAAACCACCTATCGACGAAACCGGACGCGCCAGGCCGGTCGGCCGCCGACCTCAAAACCGAAACTGCGGCGGTAATGCACCGTTGACCAGCGCCGCCAACCGGGTCTCGAAGAGCGCCTCGCTCTCCCAATCCCTGTCGCCGGTCCGCCTGACCAGTCTCGCTTCCATGACCGGCGCCTCGCCGACCACGACGAACAGACGACCGCCGGGGTTCAGGGCCTCGACGAACCGGGGATCGAAACGCTCGATCGAGCCCGTTACCGCGATCGCATCGAAACGTCCCTCGGGCAACTCACGCGTGGCATCCATGCAAGCCAGCTCGATATTGTCGATCAGCGCGTTCTCGAAGCGTTGGCCGGCCGCTTCGACGAAGTCGGCGAAAACGTCGACGCTCGTCACGCTCGCCGCGAGTTGGGCGAGACAGGCCGCGAGAAAACCGCTGCCGGTCCCGATCTCGAGCACCTTGTCGGAGCTGCCGACCGCAAGCGCCTGCAGCACGCGGCCCTCGACGGTCGGCGTCATCATCGCCTGGCCGTGCCCGATGGGAATCTCGGTATCGGCGAATGCCAGCGTCTCGCGGCCGGCCGGAACGTAGTCCTCCCGCGGAACGCTCTTCAATACGTCTAGGACGTCCTCGTCCAGGACATCCCAGGCCCGCGCTTGCTGCGCGACCATCTGTTGGCGGGCGAAATCGATGTTCATGAACTCAATGCTGCCGATCCGGTTTCTGCCGCGAATCGAGCCGCGGCAAACGAAATTATGGTGAATTACAGCGGCTCGCCAGAGCCGCTGGGATATGCTAAACGCTGCGCAATCAGGGGCCGCCTTTACCGGATTCTCCATGACCGGAGACGCCCTGCGGGCGGGCAATAATAACAAATGATTCTTACTCGGTATCAGGCGCGTATCGGAAACGGGCGAGCCGGTCACAGGCGGCGCCCGAAGGCGCTTGCAGTCGACGCCGCAAGCCACGATATTGGCGGTTGAATGTCCTTCGTCGTCGCCACTGTCGCGCTCTCCTTACTGCTGCTTGTCGCCTTTGTCGTCGTGGCCGGGCTCTTGGCCGGCCGCAGGCGCATTTTGGGCCAGATTCGTGAGCTGAACGACGATCTCGTGGCGGCCTCCGGCGATGCCTCCGTGGGTCGCAGGCTCGCCGTCCCGGAAAAAGCGGAGCTGGCTTCGTTTGCGATCCATATCAACCGTTTGTTCGACGCAGTCGGCGAACGCGACCGAAAGATCGAGGGCGGCGACCGTCAGTTCAGGGATTTCGCACGTACCCTGCCCGAGATCGTCATTATCCACGACGAAAAAATCCATCTGGCCAACGAGTCCGCGGCGAGTCTGATCGGCCTCGAGCCCGAGCAGCTCATCGGGCGCGAGGTCGCCGATCTCGTCAAACCGGCCTACCGGGCGCTGTTTCGCAAGACCATGGCCAAGCGGCTGGCCGGCGAGCAGGTGCCCCGCCGTCTCGAGATCCAGCTCATCAACGGCGCCGAGGCGGGCCTTTGGGTCGAAGCGCAGAGCTCCAACATCGAGTTCCGGGGCCAGCCGGCGATACTCACGGTTGCCCGCGACGTCAGTCACCGCAAGAGCCTCGAGGTTTCGCTGTCCCGCAGCAAGCGGCAGGCCCAGTACACGCTGGAATCGATCTCGGAAGCCGTGATCACGACCGACAACGACGGTCGAGTGGACTACATGAATCTTGCCGCGGAGTCGATGTTGGGCACGAGCCGGGACGACGCCGCGGGGCACAGGACGGGAGAGCTCTTCACGCTGGTAGACGACGCCGACAGGCGGCCGCTCGGCGATCCGGTCGAACGCTGCCTGGCCATCCGGCGCCGGGTGAACATGGGCCGCCGCGCCGTTTTGCTGAGCGAGGACGGAGAACAGGAGCATTCGGTCGAGATTACCGCCTCACCGATTCGCGGGCCCGGCAACAGCGTGTCGGGCACGGTCGTCGTAATCCACGACGTAAGCGAGATTCGCGGCCTCACGCGGCGGATGAGCTACCAGGCGACCCACGACCCCTTGACCGGCCTGATCAACCGGCGGGAGTTCGAGCGTCATCTCGACGAGGCGATGGATTCCGCCCATGCCGAAGAAGCGGTTCACATGCTGTTTTACATGGATCTCGACCGCTTCAAGGCCGTGAACGACAGTTGCGGCCATCTCGCCGGGGACAACATGTTGCGTGAAGTCGCCACCTTGATCAAAGATCAGGTTCGCGATTCCGATTACGTCGGCCGGCTCGGCGGCGACGAATTCGGCGCCCTGCTGATGGGTTGTCCGATCGACAAGGCGAGGCAGATCGCGGCCGATATCTGCAACGCCGTCGCCGAGTATCGCTTCGTCTGGAAGGACAAGATCTTCAACATCGGAATCTCGATCGGTCTGGTTGAAATCAGCCATGTCAGCGGCACCGTGCAGGATGCAATGGCCGCCGCCGATTCCGCCTGTTACGTCGCCAAGCGACAGGGCCGGGGACAGGTGCACGTGTATTCGGCGCGCGATGAGGCGGTGGCCCGTGAGCGCGGCGACATCCAGTGGCTGCGCGAGCTGCAGACCGCCTTGCACGAGGACGGTTTCGAACTGGCGGTGCAGCCGATCATCGCGATGTCCGGCGGCGTCGAGACCGGACCGTCCGTCGAGGTGCTGATACGCCTGCCCGACGATCATGGCCGGCGATTCGACACGGCCGAGTTCCTGAGGCCCGCCGAACGTTACCAGCTCATGCCGCAGATCGACCGTTGGGTGGTCAACGCGACGCTCGCGGCGATCGCCGGGGGCGAGATCAAGCTCGCCGGCCGGCGTAGCTGCGCGATCAACCTGTCCGGACAAACGCTCGCCGACGAGTCCTTTCTCGCCTTTGTCGTCGAAGCGCTCGATCGCACCGGCGTGAGTCCGTCGTCGATCTGTTTCGAGGTGACCGAAAAATCGATCCTCGCGAACGTGCAGCACGCGCAGCGTTTCATCGAGGTGTTACACGGTATCGGTTGCGGGTTTTCGCTGGACGATTTCGGCAGCGGCCTGGGTTCCTTCGCAAGCCTGAGGCACCTGCCGATCGACTATCTGAAAATCGACGGCCAGTACACCCGTAATCTGCGTTCGGATCAGGTCAATCGGGAGATGGTTGCGGCGATGATCAAGCTGGCGAGAACCATGCAGTTCAGGGTCGTCGCCGAGCAGGTCGAGCACCAGGAAGATTTCGACTGGCTGAGGGAAGTCGGGGTCGATTTCATGCAGGGCAATTTCGTCGAGGCGCCGGCGGCGCTGGGGGAGAGCGGAACGGGGACCGTCCGGACGCTCAACCACTGACACGGTTCAAGAGAACCGCTTGCGACGCCGCCCGACGCGACGGTGGAAAAACTAAAGGAAAAACAAAGGCCGCCGGGCGGTATGCCCGGCGGCCTTGAGCGATCTTCAGCCAGGACTATGACGCGATCTTGGCGA
Source organism: Woeseiaceae bacterium (assembly GCA_028279985.1). Classification (GTDB taxonomy): domain Bacteria; phylum Pseudomonadota; class Gammaproteobacteria; order Steroidobacterales; family Woeseiaceae; genus UBA1847. Next base: position 54,131 of record JANQMR010000030.1, on the reverse strand, counting down.
GGAACGGCACCATCAACAAGGCGACGATGTTGATGATCTTGATCAGCGGGTTGATCGCGGGACCGGCGGTGTCCTTGTAAGGATCGCCGACCGTGTCGCCCGTGACCGCGGCTTTGTGTGCATCCGAACCCTTGCCGCCGCAGTTGCCGTCTTCGATATATTTCTTGGCATTGTCCCAGGCGCCGCCACCGGCCGTCATCGAGATGGCGACGAACAGTCCGGTAACGATCGTGCCCAGCAACAGTCCGCCCAGCGCCACCGGTCCGAGCAGGACGCCCACGGCCAGCGGTACCAGGATCGGCAGCAACGAAGGCACGATCATCTCCTTGATCGCCGCTTTGGTCAGCAGGTCCACGGCGCGGCTGTAGTCGGGTTTGCCGGTGCCTTCCATGATGCCTTCGATTTCGCGGAACTGGCGGCGCACTTCGTTGACGACGGCCCCCGCGGCGCGGCCGACGGCCTCCATCGCCATCGCACCGAACAGGAACGGGACCAGGCCGCCGATGAACAGGCCGATGATCACCCGGTAATCGTCCAACTGGAAGACCAGGTCGAACCCGTATTTCTCGAGCGCGTGCGTGTAATCGGCGAACAGCACCAAGGCCGCGAGGCCCGCGGAACCGATCGCGTAGCCCTTGGTCACGGCTTTGGTCGTATTTCCCACGGCATCGAGCTGGTCGGTGATGTTGCGTACCTCGGGCGGCAGCTCGGCCATCTCGGCGATGCCGCCGGCGTTGTCGGTGATCGGGCCGAACGCGTCCAGTGCGACGACCACGCCCGTCATCGACAGCATCGTCGTCGCCGCGATGGCGATGTTGTAGAGACCGGCCAGGTTGTCGCCCTCGGGTGCAAGCTGAAACGCAGTCCAGATGGACAGGCAAACGGCGAGCACCGGCAGCGCCGTCGCTTTCATCGAAATACCGAGACCGGCAATGATGTTGGTGGCGTCGCCCGTCAGCGAGGCATTGGCGATGGTCTTGACCGGCTTGTAGTCGGTGCCGGTGTAATACTCGGTGATGACCACCATCGCCGCCGTGAGCGCGAGGCCGATTAGCGAGGAGAGATAGATGCCGGTTGCGTTGCCGCTGTCGCCCATCATCATCGTCGTAATCGGGTAGAAGGCGATGGCCGCGAGAATACCCGCGACGATCATGCCCTTGTAGAGCGCCCCCATGATCTTGCCGCCGTCGGAGGTTTTGACGAAAAACGTCCCGATGATCGACGCGACGATCGAGGCCGCGCCCAGCACCAGCGGATAAACGACGGCTTCGGCGCCGAACTGGGTCGCGACCAGCCCGCCGAGAAGCATCGTCGCGATGATCGTCACCGCGTAGGTTTCGAACAAGTCGGCCGCCATGCCGGCGCAGTCGCCGACATTGTCGCCGACATTGTCGGCGATGACGCCCGGATTGCGAGGATCGTCCTCCGGGATACCGGCCTCTACCTTGCCGACCAGGTCCGCGCCGACATCGGCGCCCTTGGTGAAAATACCGCCGCCGAGCCGGGCGAAAATCGAGATCAGCGAGCCGCCGAAAGCCAGGCCGACCAGGGCGTGAATTGCGTCGTCGGTGGTGGCGCCGGTCTTCAGAAGAATGAAAAAGTAACCCGCAACGCCGAGCAGGCCCAGGCCGACGACGAGCAGACCGGTGATGGCGCCGCCCTTGAAAGCTACGTCCAGCGCCGGGTTGACGCCCCGGGTTGCGGCCTCGGCGGTGCGCACGTTGGCTCGCACCGAGACGTACATGCCGATGTAGCCGGCCAGCCCCGAGAATACGGCGCCGATCACGAAGCCGATCGCCGTGCCGAGGTCGAGCGCGATGCCGAGGACAATGGTCAGGACTACACCGACGATGCCGATGGTCGTGTATTGACGGTTCATGTAGGCAGCGGCGCCTTCCTGCACGGCGGCGGCGATCTCCTGCATGCGGCTGCTTCCGGCCGGCTGCGCGAGAATCCACCGCGTGGACACGATTCCGAACAGGATCGCAAGCGCGCCCGCACCGATGGACAGCCACAGTGCCAAGTCGTTACTCATTACTCTGTCTCCCGACGTTTTAGTGCAAACAGCTTAAGCGATGCCGACGAGGACGGCGCAAGGACCGGCCTTCACGACAATACGCTTGATTTGAGGCGAACCACGATGGCCGGCCTGTCCCTGTGCAGGCCGCACCACTGCTGCGACAGCAATGCGCTTCACCGACTGTGCGGATGGCCGCGACGCTATTGTTGGTTCTGTGCAGCGTTGGGGTTCGGGACGCTCCCGGACCGGTTTGTCAAACGGTCCCCGCCCCGAACCGGCGGCGCATCATACCACAAATTCGGTGCCGAGCTTGGGTTTTACGGGCACGTTCTTGAGTGTGACGTACTTCGGTAAGCCATTGACATAAGGGGGATAATCTTCGCCGCGTATCAGCGGTTGCAGGTACCGGCGGGCCGCTTCGGTAATGCCGAAACCGTCTTTCGTGATAAACCGCTTGGGCAGCTTTTTTTCGGTGTTGGCGACGCGGGACAAGGGCGCCTCGCCGATCCGCCAGCGATAGGGTTTGTCCGAGACGCGTTTGATGGCCGGCATGACGGCGGTCTTGCCCTCGACCGCGAATTTCACGGCGGCCTGGCCTACGGCGTAAGCTTGTTTGACGTCGGTGGCCGACGCGATATGCCGGGCGGAACGCTGCAGGTAATCGGCCACCGCGTAATGGTACTTGTAACCCAGCCTCTCGCGCACGAGGTTTGCAACCACCGGCGCCACGCCGCCGAGCTGCGCGTGGCCGAAAGCGTCCCGCGTGCCGGCTTCGGCGAGAAAGCGGCCGTCCGCGTACTGGGCGCCCTCACTGACGACGACCACGCAGTAGTCGTATTTCTCGACGCTTTCCTGGACCCGTTTGAGGAACGCCGGCTCGTCGAAGGGCACCTCGGGAAACAGGATGATGTGCGGCGCGTCCCCGGGCGCGTTGCCGGCAAGCCCGCCCGCGGCCGCGATCCAGCCCGCATGCCGGCCCATGACTTCCAGGACGAACACCTTGGTCGAGGTTTTTGCCATCGACAGCACGTCGAGCGCGGCTTCCCGCGTGGACACGGCGACGTATTTGGCGACCGAGCCGAAGCCCGGGCAGTTGTCGGTAACCGCCAGGTCGTTGTCCACGGTCTTCGGCACGCCGATACACTGCACCGGGTATCCCATGCGCTTGGACACCTGGGAAACCTTGTGTGCCGTGTCCATCGAGTCGTTGCCGCCGTTGTAGAAGAAATAGCCGATGTCGTGCGCGTGGAACACCTCGACCAGGCGTTCGTACTGCGCCCGGTTTTCGTCGATACCCTTGAGTTTGTATCGCGCCGAGCCGAAAGCGCCGCCCGGCGTATGCCGCAGCGCGGCGATCGCACGGGCGTTTTCGCGGTTGGTGTCGATCATGTCCTCGGTCAACGCACCGATGATGCCGTTACGTCCCGCATACACGTTGGCGATGTGCTTTTTGTGTTTCCGTGCGGTTTCGATCACGCCACAGGCCGTGGCGTTGATGACGGCGGTGACGCCGCCGGATTGCGCGTAGAAGGCATTTCTTGCTGTCATTGTTCGAGAGTCCCGTAGATAGTCCCTAATAGATGGTCTTGTAGTAGATGGTCTTGCAGATGGTCTTGGCGCTGCGAATTCGATCGGTCCCAAAGATAACGCAAACCGGCGACCGGTTCACAGGATGACGCGTCCGCCGTTTGACCTCTGCGATCATTGCCGGTAGCGTACCTCGGCACGGTCCGGCGACGCGCTCGAGACCGCCCTGGGTTCAACCACATCCTGTAGAGACGGCATCATGCGCATCGTATTGCTGGGGGCGCCCGGGTCGGGCAAAGGCACGCAAGCGAAAAAACTCAGCGCCGAAGGAAACATTCCGCATGTTTCGACCGGCGACATGCTGCGCGAAGCGGTCGCAAAGGGGACCCGCTTCGGTCAAAAGGCCAAGGCGATCATGGACAGCGGCGACTTGGTCTCCGACGACGTGATGCTCGGTATCATCAGCGAACGCCTGTCGCAGCCCGACGCTGCCGACGGCTTTATCCTGGACGGCTTTCCGAGAACCCGTCAGCAGGCGATCGACCTGGAGGAACTCCTGGACACGCTGGGGGTGCCGCTCGACGCCGCCGTGTTGATGGACGTAGAGTTCGATATCCTGATGAAGCGTCTGACCGGCCGGCGTACCTGCTCCAAGACCGGCAAGCTCTTGAACGTCTACTTTTCACCCAATGACGAGATCGACGCGGTCATCGCCGCAGGCGGCGAGCTGATCCAGCGCGAGGACGACAACGAAGAGACGATACGAAATCGTCTCGACGTCTATCGCGAGCAGACCGAACCCGTCGTCGAGTTCTACCGAAAGCGAAATCGGCTTACCGTCGTCGACGCCGACGGTTCCGTCGACGACGTGCATGCACGCCTGGCGGCGGCCCTGCCGTAACGATCGCCGACGCCGGGCCCTGACCTCGGGACGGATAGGCCCTTCGGCCTACGGGTCGCCTGCGATTGCCTACGGATCGCGATAAGGCGTTTCGGCCGCGCCGCTACAGCATGGCCAGCAGCCTGTCGCCGATCAGCGTCTTGCGCCAGCCCTGGAACACCCGGCTGTCGCAGATGCCCGATATCACCGCGGCCGACAACTCCCGCCGAGGTGCGATCACTTCGCCCGGAAGGCCCAGATCCTCCGCGCAGCCGTCAACCGCGGCTTGCAGGGACTCGAGCACGGATTTTTGCCTGCCGTCGGGCGCCGTCGGCGGCCGGTAATCGACGGCGTCGTCACCCGCCTGACGAATCTCTGCAAGCAGTCGCCGTCCGTCGCGCTCCGCCAGCTTCCGCGGCAGCCCATCGATGCGTTTCAGGTCCTGCTCGGTCGCGGGCAGGCGCCCGGCGAGCTCCACCAGCACGCTGTCCCGCAGAATCCACCGTCGCGGTTTGTTGTTTCGCATCGCCCGCCGTTCGCGCCATGCGGCCAGTCTCGCGGCTGCGTTTCGGCTGCGGCCGCGCAGGTTTCTAGCGCCCTTGACGCGCCGGATCGCGTGGTCGGGATGGCTGTCGTACAGCGCCGGGTCCAGCAACAGCGCCGAATCCTGTCTGGCCCAGTCGAGCCTGCCGAGCTTATCCAGCGTTTCGCAGAGCGACTCGTACGCGGGCAGCAGGTACTGGACGTCCTCCGCCGCGTATTCGAGCAAGGCCCGCGGCAGCGGCCTTTGCGACCAGTCGGCGCGGGTATGCGACTTCGGCAGTTCGACGTCGAACAGGGCCGCGACCAGTCCCGCGTAGCCGAGCTGCGGGGCGTAACCTGCAAGTCCCGCCGCGACTTGTGTGTCGAACAGCGCCTCGGGCATGCGGTCCGCGGTCTGGTAGACCACTTCGATGTCCTGTCTTGCCGAATGGGCGATCCAGCCCCGGCCCAACAGATGCTCCCAGAACGCCGAAGCCTCGTCCAAGGCCAGCGGATCGACACAAAAGATGCCGCCTGCCGTTGCGATTTGCACCAGACAGAGCTCGGCGTAGAAAGTCCGCTCGCGAACGAATTCGGTATCCAGGCCAATCCGATCGTGGCCGCTCAAGCGGGCAACCATCGCATCGGGATTTTCGACCAAGCTGAAGTCGGGCATCTAATCGGGCGTCTAAAGGGCAGGGCGGTGTGCTTCGGATTGCGAGGTTAACATGCGATCATTGCCCCAAAGCAATCGCCTGAATGCACCGTGTTACCACTGATCCGAACGCTGCTCGACATTACTTTTCTGAAGAAAGGCCCCGATGCGCTGCCGCATTCCTGGATTGTCCTCTACCTGACGATCGGCCTGTGGCTTGCGGCGCTGCTGGTCACCGCGGCATTGATCGAACGGTTCCAGGCCGGCGACGCGGCGATTGCGGTCGTCGTCGCCGTCGTCGGCGCCGCCTGCTATCTCGGCGTCTTGCTCGTGACCGGCCGGGTCAGCCGCGGCTTGCAGACCCTGTCCGCGATCATCGGTTGCGGTGCGCTGATTTCGTTTGCGATGGTGGCGGAGCTCGCCTTGCTCACCCCGCTATTGGGCGCGGTGGCGGCCAATTTCGGTGCGATCATCATCGTGTTCTGGTCCGTGCCGGTGAAAGGGCACATCATCGCCCGCGCGATAGATCAGCACTGGTTTACCGGAATTGCGATCGCGATGGCCGTGTTCGTCCTGCAGGTCGCCTTGTCGGAAGCCTTGGCGCCGGAGGCGTAGTGTCCGGTCCCGCGCACAAGTCGCCCGATTCGGCGCCGGATTTTCGTGTCCGCCGGTGCGCGGCGGCGAGAAACGGCGGAGCGGCTGCATGGCGCTGTTTCCGCCTTGCCGGACGGCCGCACAGGATCGGCAGGGATTACTCGCATAGCGTTGACAGGCCCTGATGCACGTACACATATTGGGAATCTGCGGAACCTTCATGGGTGGCATCGCGGCGTTGGCGCAAGCCGCCGGCCACCGGGTCAGCGGTAGCGACAAGAACGTTTATCCGCCGATGAGTACCCAACTCAAAGCCCTGGGTATCGAAATCCACGAGGGTTACGACGCGGCGCAGCTCGACGCGGCGCCGGATGTAATCGTCGTCGGTAACGTCATGAGCCGAGGCATGGCGGTCGTTGAGGCGATACTGGATCGGGAGCTACCCTACCAGTCCGGGCCGCAGTGGCTTGCCGACCATGTGCTGCGCGGTCAGCACGTGTTGGCCGTCGCCGGCACCCACGGCAAGACGACGACGGCGAGCATGCTGGCATGGATCCTCGAGGATGCGGGCCTGGCCCCCGGTTTTCTGATCGGCGGTATTCCGGTGAATTTCGGAGTGTCGGCCCGATCGGGCGGCGGGCGTTTTTTCGTCGTCGAGGCGGACGAATACGATACGGCCTTTTTCGACAAACGCGCGAAATTCGTCCACTACCGGCCCAGGACCCTGGTGCTTACGAATCTCGAATTCGACCATGCCGATATCTACGCGGATATCGACGCGATACGGTGGCAGTTCCACCAGTTGTTGCGGACGGTGCCCGGTAGCGGGAAGATCGTCCGCAACGCCGCCGATGCAGAACTCGCGGCGCTGATCGACATGGGTTGCTGGACACCGCAGGAGACTTTTTGCGCCGATGGCGAGTGGCGGGGCGAGTTTCTCGACACCGCCGAGCGTCGCTTGGCGATCCGGCACGGCGCCGGGGAAAGCGCCGAAACCCGCTGGCGGCTAGGCGGCAGGCACAACCTGGAAAACGCCGTCGCCGCGGCCGCCGCCGCCGGGGTAGCCGGCGTGCCGCTGGGCCGCGCCGTCGAGGCATTGTCGCGTTTCGAGGGCGTCAAACGCCGCATGGAGCGTACCGCAACCGTCTCCGACATCGCGATATACGACGACTTCGCGCATCATCCGACGGCGATTCGACGCAGCATCGCCGGCATGCGCCGGCGGCACCCCGGCAAACGCATCGTCGTCGCGGTCGAACCGCGTTCGAACACGATGCGCATGGGCGTGCACGACGAGGCCCTGGCCGGCGCCCTCGAGAACGCGGACCTGGTATGGATGTACCGGCCGAAGGACATCGGTACCGGATTCGACGCCGCTCTCGAGCCGCTCGGGTCGCGCGTTCGCGGCTTCGACGACTACGATCGCCTGGTCAACGACATGGCAACGCGCGTGCTCGCCGGCGATCAGGTGGTCTTCATGAGTAACGGCGGTTTCGGCGGCGCGCGGCAGACGTTTACCGCGCTGTTGCAGCGCCTTCGCGAAGGCAAATGAAAGAGAGCAAATGAAGCCGGTGTCCTGTTAACACCGCGCTGCTTCCGCCTTGCTGGACTGCAATACAGAGCCAGCAGGCATTACCGGCGTAGTGTTGACAGGCCATAGTGTCCCGGTAACGGGCCTCGACAGTTTGGCGCAAGCGGTTCGAACTACCGCGACGGATATCGACCGACACAGGACAACGCGTGCAGATTCCACTATTCCCGCTGAGCACCGTCTTGTTTCCCGGCGGTCCGCTGCCGCTCAGGATATTCGAGACGCGTTACGTGGACATGATCGGCGACCGGATGCGAAAGAATGCGCCTTTCGGCGTCGTATTGATCCGCGAAGGCACCGAGGCCGGCGAGGCGACCACTTTCGCCGTCGGCACGCTCGCGCGGATAACGGACTTCTACCAGGGCAGTGACGGATTGCTCGGCGTGACGGCAATCGGCGGGCAGCGGTTTCGAATCACGACGGCGTCACGGCAGTCCGACGGACTGAAGGTCGCCGAGGTCGAACTGATCCCGGACGAACAAAGGACGCCGCTGTCGCCCGAGTACCGTCCTTTGGCAGACATGCTGAGCGGCGTCCTGGACGATCTCGGCCGCCTGTACGCGGACCTCGACCGGGAGCTAGACGACACGGGCTGGGTGACGCATCGTTTCCTGGAGATTCTGCCGATCGACTTGGGCCAGAAGCAGCACTGTCTGGAGCAGGGCGACCCGGTCGCCCGGATGCGATTGGTTCAAGAGGCCCTGAATGTTGTGCGCGGCCCGGCTGAGGACAGGTAGGATCCGATGTTGATTGATCTTCTGTTGACTAAAGATCGATTGACTAAAGTACCGTTGAACTGAGATCAATTCCTTTCAGCGATTTTTCGACAAACCTGATCCCTTCATGTGGGTCAATCTCAAGTGCGTTGCAGTAAACGACGTACTCTACGATGTCGAGACGACGCTCACCCTGCTCCACTTTAGTAACGAATTGAAATTCCCGGCCGAGTCGACTCGCCAGCGAGCGTATCGTGAGGTCGGCTTTTAACCGTTCCTGCCTGAGCCAACGGCGTAATGTCGTGCCGCGCTGTGAATAGATCGACTTCTCCATACGGAGGCTCCGCATGATTGTCTCCTGATAGTGCGGCCAATAACATGGCTTACATCAGGCTCGGAATCCACTTATACCGCTGTCCGATTTCGCGGTACCACCTCTACGGTCGTTCCGATTCCTGGCCCCCCGTCCAGTTGCAGAAAACTGATCAACTCTACGCCCACTCGTAGAGTTAAGAGTAGCCACATAAACAGGGGTTATGGGCACAGCAGTAAATCTACAAGATGGGGGGGCGTTCTCCCCAGAAAACCGACGAAGCAATCAGGTTTACTTAATCGAAAAAGCCGATGAGCTAATCCGCAGCATTGCAAGCAACGACGAATACTCGACGGAGTATATTAACGACAACCATCATATGGAGCAGCTTGTCAGCAAGATGCGCCGTACCCGCCTCTGCCAATTTATGAGGAAACCAATAGAAGTATTGCACGACGTATTTGGAGATATTTCCAAGATAACAGTCAGTGAGCTGTCGGTTGAATTCTCAAAAACGCAGAATATGAATCGTATCGCGTACCGAGGTTACAATGATCGTGACGTTTTCGTTATTCGAGAAGATGGGATAACTGGACAACTATTCGCTAGATTTCTCGAACCTCTGACCAGAATACCAAAGAGTTTACAACCGCTCATTTTTGTAGAACCTAATGAGGATCTCGGAGCGCTCAAGAAAAGCTTAGAAACCTGTTCAGACAAGATTGAGTTCGTCGATTTTTGCGGAGAAAAAGCCTCGGAGAGCTTCTGGCCTACGGCACATTGCAGGTCTGAAACCGACTTCCTTTCACTATTCTCCGATCAATGTTTTGATACGATTGCGCGAACGCCCGATGCTGTCATCAAGAAACTCTTTTCTCGAGCGGATAGCGCGCAAAGCATCGCATTGGAACTCCTCCATATTCGCTCACTGATACTCTCTCGGGAGAGGCACCATCTATCTAGTCACATTGAAACTAAAGTTCGGCAAATAGAATCAAACGAGGAAGATCTGACAGGCCGGCACGATTACGATCATATTCTCTTTTTTAGGGCGCTAATGAAACTGTCGCTGCTATTTTGTACGGAGGATCCAAATGATACATTCGACCATGCATTAGCAGTAGCGGCATATCTCAATAATGACCTATTAAGTGCTTACTGCTTGCGATATGCGAATTTTCTCAACGCAAATGGACATTTCAAAGCACATTGCTTACAGCGGGCCGAAACGGTGTTCCAGAAACACAAGCTGTATGACCATTTTATATATAGCAGGAACAACCGTATTCTAACTACTTTCAGGCTGGATACAGGTATTGAGCACGGCTTTAAAGAATTACTCGAAACTATCGAAGAATACGAGCCTGATATTTACCGTAAAGAGGATTTAATTTTTAATGCTGGTGTTGAACAACTTATAGAGAAGAATTTTGATCATGCATATGAGCACTTTTTAGAAGCGTCCGAGTTGGGAGGGCGTCCTTTAGTAGAGGCTAATGCGCGTTTATGTATCATGATCTGCAGGACGTTAGACCATCAGAAAGTTTCAGGAGATGATGTGACAAGCTTGGTGTCATATATAGACTCAATGGTTGACCCGAAAAACCGCTACCACATAACCAATTTAATATTGAACTTAATGACTGTTGCAAAGCTAAACGAACTTAGCATTCCCCCTGAGACTTGGAAACCCGATAGGTTGGCAATTGGTGTCGCTACAGATGTGCGCGATGCGTTGCGGTCAAACGAATTCCTAGCAAACAATTTAGGACTATATAATGCCGCTACGCCTAAACAAACTGGCAGAAAAGGACATTTTGTAAGCCAAACTGGCTTTTCACCCTGCTATTTTTTTGTCTGGTCTTAATCGGCGCTGGGTGTGTGCTTCAAATGATATTGCGCTGTGAAAAAGTAAAAAAGATAACGCACGGATTGAAGGGTCTATATTTTTCTTAAAGTACTGCGCATCATCCCAATTGACGGCAAGAATATGGTCTTCAATAACTTCTAGAAAGTTAACGCCTTTCCTGAGAGTAGGCAGGGTGTTCAACTCTATGAAATAGAGATCATCAAAGTGAAGCATCTTCGGTGTCTTATGAATTAGATCGCTACGATATCGAAAGTCGATTCTTGCGAGGCTTTGTATCTGAATCTTTGTAGCATATTTTATAATGGCGTCCTGGGTTGTTTTGTCGATTGGGACGATCTTGCGTTCTATACGGATCGTTGGATCTAGCTTTAGATCGTGTGTGTAAATCCATTTGACGTCATTGTTTACAGGTTCATATAGCACTGCTGACGCGACGACATATCTCGACTGTATGCTATTCCAATAGACTGGTATTGTTACATCTGTACCAGGAATGAACTGTTCAAACATCATCGATTGCGGGTCAATTTTTTTTAGTAAAGCATTTAGCTGATCTGCAGAACTTAGAAGGTTAACCCCTCGGCTATTGCCCATGTCTATGGGTTTCGCGAGGATGGGCCATTCTTCATCGCTCGTAAAATCAATTTCAGATGGTGTTTGAAACAAGTTAGAGGCTAGGTTTTTTGCTACGTCTTTTCTTTCGCCTATCATTAAAACGTCGGAGCTATTTGGAAAACAAGGAATATCGAACCATCCGCACAAGGTAGGCAGCAAGCCCAAGTTCTGCAGCGGCGTCGCACCGGAATTTAGATTAACTGCGAACGATATATCCGAATGCTGTTCGCGAAGTCGGTCAATAAATGTGTCAATATCCTGAATAAGCGGTTCACACCCCATTTGGCATCCTGCTTCAACAAAGGCATTAATGACTTCATAGTTCCAGCGGTCATACCAAAGCTCATGCCGTTTTTTTGGTGGTTCAAATGCGTACGGAAATGCCCACACGCGGCCTCTAATAAGCTCATCTATTAAACGTGATACATTCAATGCCTCATAACCCCTGTTTATCCGTCACACTCTGGCTAAAGATCCAGTTTATGTCACATGTTGTAGTTTTTCGACCGAAAGAGGAAAAATCAATCTGTTCGTGGTCTAATCGGCGCTTTGTCCAAGGATGGTGACGAATGAACCTGAACTCAATTCTGGAAGAATATCTGTTTCAGTGTTCTATAGAGCGTCGCCTCGCAGCTAATACTGCCCAAGCGTATCAATCCGATTTGCAACACTTTTTCGCGTTTCAGGGCGAAGAGACAGCGGAGAGCGCTCTCACCGTTGCCAACCTGAAGAAGTACCTCGCGCACATGCTCGGCGAAGCGGGGTTGTCGATTGCAACAGCTAGAAGAAGGATAGCATGCCTGCGGGGCTTCTGCAGATTCGCCGCCAAGGAACATGGGCTAGCGGATCCGTTCAAGGCATGGTCCCCGAGCCTAAAACGGCCGAAGCGATTGCCGCGAGCCGTATCTTGCGATGAAATCAGATCGCTTGTTAGCCCGACCAATAGATCACGACACACCGATGTCGAAACAGTTTTCGCCATTCTCCTGATCAGCGTAACGGGAATTCGTGTGTCCGAGCTATGTGCGATCCGTACTACGGACGTCTCGCCGGACGGCGCTTCTATCCACATTGCAGGAAAGGGGGCGAGAGACCGCATCGTCTATGTGAGCGACGATGATCTTCGTTGTAATCTGAGAGAGCGACGCAGTGCGCGGATCGCCCAGGAAGGCGAAAAGGCGAGGCTCCTTCTCAATAGCCGCGGCACCGGTCTTCAGCCGCAAGCACTCCGCCGGCGCTTAAGGAATTTATGCGCGCGAGCGAATCTACCGCGCATCGTAACCCCACATATGTTGCGCCATACTGCGGCGACGCTGTTGATCGAAAGTGGAACGGATATTCGCTTTGTACAGCGACTACTGGGACACGCTTCTATCGCTACAACCGAAATCTATACCCAAGTCAACGATCGCTCCCTGCGGCGAGCGGTCTTCGAAGCAAACACACTTCAGCTTATCGCTGCCACGAACTAGCTTGTCGAGGGAGCCTCCCGGCTTTGCTGGGGGGGGGTGTTTTCAACGGAGCTTGGCAAAAACGCGTTTCGCCGCGTCCAGCGTCTTGGCGATTTCGTCGTCGCCGTGGGCGGCCGAGACGAAGCCGGCTTCGTAAGCCGACGGTGCCAGATAAATGCCTTCGTCCAGCATGCCGTGGAAGAAGGCGCGAAACCGTTCCACGTCGGCGGCGGCTACCTGCTCGAAGCGTCGTATCGGTGCGTCCTCGGTGAAAACGAAACCGAACATGCCGCCGGCATGTTCGACGGCCAGCGGGATTCCCGCTGCCTCGGCCAACTCAGCCAGGCCCGAGACGAACTCGCCCGTCAGCCGATCGAGCGACTCGTAGAAGCCGGGTCGGTCGAGATGCTCCAGTGTCGCGAGCCCGGCGGCCATCGCGACCGGATTGCCGGACAGCGTTCCGGCCTGGTAGACGGGGCCGTCCGGTGCGATGCTCGTCATGATCGTTTGTTTTCCGCCGAATGCCGCCGCCGGCATACCGCCGCCGATGACCTTGCCCAGGGTCGTCAGGTCCGGCTCGATTCCCAATAACGACTGCGCGCCGCCTTTCGCGACCCGAAAGCCGGTCATTACCTCGTCGAAGATCAGCACCGTGCCCGCCCGGCTGCAAAGCTCGCGCAGGCGGGTCAGGAATCCGGGCTCGGCCGGCACCATGTTCATATTGCCGGCGATCGGCTCGATGATGACGCAGGCAATCCGCTCCCCCAAGCTTTCGAACGCAGCGTCGAGCGCTTCGGTGTCGTTGTAATCCAAGGTCACGGTATGTTCGGCCAATGCCGCCGGCACGCCCGGAGAGCTCGGCACGCCCAAGGTCAGCGCACCGGAACCGGCTTTGATCAGCAGGGAATCCGAATGGCCGTGATAACAGCCTTCGAACTTGATGATGGTGTCGCGTCCGGTGTGTCCTCTGGCGAGGCGGATCGCGCTCATCGTCGCCTCGGTACCGGAGCTGACCATGCGCAACCGCTCGATCGACGGCATCAGCGCCCGGATTTTTTCCGCCATGCGTGTTTCCAGTACGCAGGGTGCGCCGAAGCTCATCCCCTGCCTGGTGGTTTCGGTGACGGCCTCGACGACGGCCGGGTGGGTATGCCCGAGAATCATCGGGCCCCAGGAGCCGACATAATCGATGTATCTGCGGCCGTCCTCGGCTTCCAGCCAGGCGCCTCGTGCGCGTTTGAAAAATACGGGTTCGCCGCCTACGCCCGCGAAAGCCCGGACCGGCGAATTGACGCCGCCCGCGATCACTTCGCGGGCATCATCGAACAAGCTCATCGGGTTCCTCCTGACCAGCCACGCATGCTACCGAAGCCGGAAGAAACGGCAAGGCCGGATCCATGAGGTGCGTGCCCGCCCGTGGCACGCACGAACGCTTGCTTCGATACGCCGGCTAGTGTCCTGTCCGGTTCATTCGTTGAACGGACTGGACACTAATCCTGCCGCAACTGACGGATCTCGACGCCGCGATCCGCCAGCAGTTCCGGGACGCCTTCCTCGCCGACGAGATGCAGGGCGCCGACGATGACCAGATAGTCGTCGTCGTCATCGAGCAACTCATCGATACGCTCGACCCAGCGGCGATTGCGTTCCTCGACGATTTTCTGGTGCAGCTCCGGGTACTGCCGAAAGTCGGCGAGTATCGTCGTCTCGAGGTAATCCGTGTCACCGACCCGCCAGGCCTCGATCACATCGTCCATGAGCCGCTCGATGTCGCGGCTCTCCGACAGCGTTTGCAGGAGCAACTCACGCTGCGCTCCGATCGACAGGCTGTCCAGGAATGTCAGTTGTTCTTCGAAAGTCTCGAAGCCCAGAATCGTTTTGCCGTCGGCGGCGGCACGGGACGAGAAGAACATTTCGACGCCATACTGCGGGTCGAAGCCGATGCGCGCGAGGGCCATCTGCTGGACGGTGATTGCCGCCAGCCAGGGCTCGCTTTGTAACAGCAGCCCCAGCGGTATGTCGATCGCGGCCGCGGCTGTTTCCGCCTGCGCATAGAGCTCCTCGCCCATCAGGTCGCGCAGCGTGCGGCCGTCCTTGAGGATGCCCAGGCGGGTCACGGCGGCCTGCATCGCGATGGCGTCCAGGTCGTCCATGTCGATTTCCATGAATATCGTCTCGGCGTCCTGGTAGGCGAGATCGATCGCGTCCGGCAGGGGATGATCCTGCTCCCTGAGCAGGTGCACCGATCCGAGTAGATAGACCTTGTTGCTTTCGCCCTCGGCGAGCCACAAGCTCAGCGGATGCCCGGACTCCGCCAGGGCCAGCGCCGGAAAAAGAAACAGCAGCAGTATTGCGGGCTTAGTGAACATCATTGACCCAAATGACCTCGGTAGCGATGCCGCCGTCGGCCTGTAACTCGATGCTTCGATAGGCGGGCGGTTTGTCGTCGATGGTAAACTCGCTCCGGCGGGGAGCGAACTGCGCACAGGTCGAAGGCGAGCCTATGATCCGCACCGGTCCGCGTTCCGAATCCCAGCACTGATGCACGTGGCCGAAAACGATCCCCCTGACGTTCGAGTGCCGATCGATCCGGTCCAAAAACTGCGGCGCGTTGACGAGTCCGTACCTGTCCAGCCATTCGCTGTGCATCTGTACCGGCGGGTGATGTAACAGCACCAGCACATGCCGCTCGCGAGCTTCCCGAATACAAGCCTCCATCCTGTCCAGTTCCCGATCCGCGATCTCGCCGTCGTGACGTCCCTCGGCACAACTGTCGATGCCGACCAGCCTCCACGAGCCGATGTCGACCGGCTCGCAGTAGAAAAACGGTTCCGAAGACAGCGCCGCTCGCATCAGCTCACGCGAATCGTGGTTGCCGGGCAGACAGTATACCGGCAATTCCAGGGGTTCGAGCAATGCTCGGCAGTGCTCGTAAGCGCGCGCGGAATAGTCCTGGACGACGTCACCGGTGAGCACGACGAGGTCCGCGCGCCAGTCCGATCGGCGATAGTGCGCGACGACCCTGGACAGCGATGCGTGAGTAACGGTGCCGCGCAGGCTGCCGGCGGTATCGGCCAGCAGGTGCGGATCCGTAAGCTGCAGGACCCGGATCGGGTGGAGTACCGTGGCGATTGGACCGGACCTCCGTGTCATCGCTCAAGTTTTCGCTCAAGTTGTCGTTCGAGTCGTCGTTCGAGTCTTCGCTCAACAAGTTGTCACTCAACAAGCCGTCGCTCGAGTCGTCGGCCAAAGCGCTCGGATCAACTCAATAGCGGTAGTGTTCCGGTTTGTAGGGTCCGGCGGCGTCTACACCGATATAGTCCGCCTGATCGCCGCGGAGTTGCGTGAGTCTGGCGCCGATGCGGTCGAGATGCAGGCGCGCCACTTTTTCGTCCAGGTGCTTCGGCAATACGTAGACGCGGTTTTCGTAGGCTTCGCCGCGTTGCCACAACTCGATCTGCGCGAGCACCTGGTTGGTGAAGGAGTTCGACATGACGAAGCTCGGGTGGCCGGTGCCGCAGCCCAGGTTCACGAGCCTGCCTTCGGCGAGCAGGATCAGGCGTTTGCCGTCCGGGAAAACGACGTGATCGACTTGCGGTTTGATGTTCTCCCACTCGTGCTGGCGCAGATACTCGACGTCGATTTCGTTGTCGAAGTGACCGATGTTGCAGACGATGGCCTCGTTCTTCATCCGCGCGAGATGCTCGCCGGTGACGACGTGGTAGTTGCCGGTCGCCGTGACGACGATATCGGCCTGATCGCAGACCTCGTCCAGGCGCACGACGCGATAGCCTTCCATCGCCGCCTGCAGCGCGCAGATCGGGTCGATCTCGGTGATCCAGACGGTGGCGCCCAATCCCCGCAGCGATTGCGCCGAACCCTTGCCGACGTCGCCGTAACCGCAAACGATCGCGATCTTGCCCGCGATCATCACGTCGGTGGCGCGCTTGATGCCGTCCACCAGCGACTCCCGGCAACCGTACAGGTTGTCGAACTTCGATTTGGTCACCGAGTCGTTGACGTTGAAGGCCGGGCACTTGAGCGTGCCCTCGTCCATCATCTCCTTGAGGCGCAGCACGCCGGTGGTCGTCTCCTCGGACAGACCGCGCACTTCCTCGAGCAGCTCGGGATACTTGTCGTGCATGCGCTGGGTCAGGTCGCCGCCGTCGTCGAGCAGCAGATTGGGGCGCCAGCCGTCCGGGCCCTGGATCGTCTGCTCCACGCACCACCAGTATTCGTCCTCGGTTTCTCCCTTCCAGGCGAACACGGGTACGCCCGACGCGGCGATCGCCGCCGCGGCATGGTCCTGGGTCGAGAAGATGTTGCACGAAGACCAGCGGACCTCGGCGCCTAGCTCAATCAAGGTCTCGATCAAGACCGCGGTCTGGATCGTCATGTGCAGGCAGCCGGCAATCCGCGCGCCTTCGAGCGGTCTTTGGCCTGCAAACTCCTCGCGCAGCGCCATGAGCCCGGGCATTTCCGTTTCCGCGATCGCAATCTCCTTGCGTCCCCAGTCGGCGAGGCTCAGGTCCTTGACTTTGTAATCCGGCGTCCGGATGGCAACGGCTTCGCTGCTCATGCGTTTCTCCTGGTCGGCTTGGCGATGTTGGCTATGTTGGATTGGCTATATTGGCGACGATCGACCGGCGGCGGTACGTCATGCCGCAGCCGCGCCGCGTAACTGTTCGGCCTTGTCGGTGCGCTCCCAGCTCATGTCGACGTCGTCGCGGCCGAAGTGGCCGTAAGCGGCCGTCGGCCGGTAGATGGGTCTGATGAGATCGAGCATCTCGAGGATGCCGTAAGGCGTCAGATCGAAGTTGTCGCGGATGATGTCCGTGAGCTGCGCGTCCGCGATCTTGCCGGTACCGAAGCTCTGTACGCTGATCGACGTCGGCTCCGCGACCCCGATCGCGTAGGACACCTGTATCTCGCAGCGCTCCGCGAGCCCTGCGGCGACGATGTTCTTGGCGACATAGCGGCAGGCGTAGGCCGCCGAACGATCGACTTTCGACGGGTCCTTGCCCGAGAACGCGCCGCCGCCGTGCCGCGCCGCGCCGCCGTAGGTATCGACGATGATCTTGCGGCCGGTGAGGCCGCAGTCGCCCATCGGGCCGCCGATGACGAACAGGCCGGTCGGGTTGATGTGGTACTGGGTGTCCTTCCTCAGCCACTCCTTCGGCAGGACCGGCTTGATGATTTCTTCCATGACGCCCTCGCGCAAGCGCTCGAGACTGACGTCGGGGCTGTGCTGGGTCGATAGCACGACGGCGTCGATCGCCGCCGGTCTGTTGTTTTCGTACAGGAAGGTCACCTGGCTCTTGGCGTCCGGCCTCAGAAACGGCAGCTTGCCGCTCTTGCGGACTTCGGCCTGGCGCCTGACCAGGCGGTGGGAAAAAGTAATCGGCGCCGGCATCAGGACGTCGGTCTCGTCGGTTGCGTAACCGAACATCAGGCCCTGGTCTCCGGCGCCCTGTTGTTTCGCGGACTCGCGGTCGACGCCTTGCGCGATGTCCGGGGACTGCTTGCCGATCGCATTCATCACCGCGCAGGAGTGCCCGTCGAAACCCATCGCCGAATCGTCGTAGCCGACCCCGATGACGGTGCCGCGGACGATGTCCTCGAGATCGACCCAGGCAGTGGTCGTGATCTCGCCGGCGACGAGCACCATGCCGGTCTTGAGCAAGGTCTCGCAGGCGACCCTGGCGCGGTCGTCCTGTTCAAGGATCGCATCCAGCACGGCGTCGGAGATCTGATCGGCAATCTTGTCCGGGTGCCCTTCGGAAACGGACTCGGAGGTGAACATGAAGTTGTCTGTCATTGTTTTTTCAGATGGTCTGTTTCGACTAGTCTATTTCAACTGGTCTGTTTCAACCGGGCCAGGCAATCGGCAATTGTACAGTATGCGAAGCAACTCGGGCCAACCGCTTGCCGGCGGATACAAATCCTTACGTTTGATACGGCGGCGCCCGGGCGCCTGGCCTCCGCTTGCGAGACCCGCGAAAAAAACCGACAATGCGGCGGCGCTCACGACGACAAACGCTGCCTGCGCCGGATTGGACCCATGTCACAACACGCTTCTTCCGCTGCGCGGCCAGCGCGGCGCGATCTCGCCAATGCCATACGGGCGCTCAGCATGGACGCGGTACAGGCCGCCAACTCCGGTCATCCGGGTGCCCCGATGGGCATGGCCGACATCGCCGAAGTGCTCTGGAACGATTACCTGAAACACAACCCGGCCAATCCGCGATGGGCGGACCGCGATCGTTTCGTGCTGTCGAACGGCCATGCGTCGATGCTGCTTTACAGCCTCCTGCATCTGAGCGGCTACGAGCTGGGTATTGACGAGATTCGTCATTTCCGCCAGCTCGGGTATCGCACGGCCGGCCATCCCGAATACGAACCCGATATCGCGATAGAAACGACGACGGGTCCGCTGGGCCAGGGTATCTGCAACGCCGTGGGCATGGCCCTGGCCGAGAAGAAACTGGCCGCCGAATTCAATCGGGAGGGATTTCCGGTCGTCGATCACCGGACCTGGGTGTTCCTGGGCGACGGATGCCTGATGGAAGGGATTTCTCACGAGGCCTGCTCGCTGGCCGGTACCCTGCGGCTCGGCAAGCTCATCGCGTTCTACGACGACAACAACATCTCGATCGACGGTGAGGTCGGCGGCTGGTTCAGCGACGATACGCCGGCGCGTTTCGAAGCGTATGGCTGGCAGGTCATCGCCGACGTCGACGGGCACGACAGTGATAGCGTCCGTGCTGCCGTAGACGAGGCCCTTCTGGATAGCACAAGGCCTACCTTGATCTGCTGCAAGACCGTGATCGGTTTCGGCGCGCCGAGCAAGCAGGGTACCGCGGCAACACACGGTTCGCCGCTGGGCGAAGACGAAATTGCGGCGGCGCGCGCCGGGCTCGGCTGGACCGCGGCGCCTTTCGAGGTGCCGCCGGACATCGCCGCGGCCTGGGACGCCCGCGATCGCGGCGCCGCGGCCGAGCAGGCCTGGCAGTCCTTGTTCGACGATTATCGATCGGCCCACCCGGCGCTTGCCCGCGAGTTCGAGCGGCGTATTGCCGGCCGGCTGCCGGACGACTGGTCGAACGGTGCCGAGGCCGCCATCGCCCGGATCGACGGGGATGCCGCCGCGATGGCGACCCGAAAGGCGTCGCTGGTCGCCTTGAACGAGTTTGCGCCGATGCTGCCGGAGCTGATCGGCGGATCGGCGGATCTGACCGGATCGAACCTGACGCATCATTCGGGCTCCAGCGTGATCAGCGGTGACGACGCCTCGGGCAACTACGTCCACTTCGGCGTTCGCGAGTTCGGCATGACCGCGATGTGCAACGGCATCGCGCTGCACGGCGGTCTCGTCCCGTACTCGGGTACCTTTCTGGTGTTTTCGGACTATGCCCGTAACGCGCTGCGATTGGCGGCGCTGATGGAAATCCGCAATATCCAGGTATACACCCACGACTCCATCGGTCTCGGGGAGGACGGCCCGACGCATCAGCCCGTCGAGCACCTGGCGTCGCTTCGCCTGATGCCCAACATGCGGGTCTGGCGCCCCTGCGACACGGTCGAGACGGCCGTCGCGTGGCGGGACGCGATCGAGCGTGTCGACGGCCCGACCAGCCTGTCGCTGACCCGGCAGGGCGTGCCGCACCAAACGCGTTCCGCGGCGCAGATCGCAGCCATTGCCCGTGGCGGCTACGTATTGAAGGACACCCCCGAAAAAGCGGACATTATTCTCATCGCGACCGGTTCCGAGGTGCAGCTTGCAATGTCGGCGGCGGGCGTCTTGGCCGAGCAGGGCATCCATGCGCGGGTCGTGTCGATGCCGTGTACCGACCTGTTCGACGCCCAGGACGAGGCATATCGCCAGGCCGTATTGCCGGATGAGATTAGCGCGCGCGTGGTCGTCGAGGCCGGCGTCAGCGGGACTTGGTGGCCTTATGCCGGCGCGGCCGGCCGGGTCGTCGGGCTGGATCGCTTCGGCGAATCGGCGCCCGCCGGCGATCTGTTCGCGCATTTCGGTTTTACCGCCGAAAATGTCGTCGCGGTTGCGAAACAGGTGCTGGCTTGAGCCGGGTTGCGATAAATACGACTAGAACGAAGCACCAAGGAACATTTAGGCTGTGTTGACAGGCCCCGAGCTCGGGGCCGGCCTCGAGGGAGCGACGATTCGTACGGATGCTCTCGAGGCAGCGCCGCCCGCCCTCAACAGGAGACACGCATGACGATCAAGGTTGGCATCAACGGTTATGGCCGTATCGGCCGCAACATGCTTCGCGCATTGTACGAGCAGGACCTGCGCTCGGAAATCGAGATCGTCGCGGTCAACGACCTCGGCGATGCCAACACCAATGCGCACCTGACCCGCCGCGACACGGCGCACGGGGCGTTTCCGGGCACCGTCGAAGTCGACGGCGCCGACATGATCGTCAACGGAGACCGGGTCCGGGTGTTTGCCGAACGCGACCCGGCGAAGCTGCCCTGGGGCGAGCTCGGTGTCGAGGTGGTGCTCGAATCGACGGGCCTGTTTCGCACCCGCGAGGCCGCGGGCAAGCACATCGAGGCAGGCGCGAAAAAGGTCATCATATCCGCGCCGGGCGGCAAGGACGTGGATGCAACCGTGGTCTACGGTGTCAACCACGACGTCCTGAAACCGGGTGACGCCGTCATCTCCAATGCTTCGTGCACGACCAACTGCCTCGCGCCGCTGGTCAAGCCGCTGCACGACACGTTGGGTGTCGAGCACGGCATCATGACGACGATTCACGCCTACACCAACGATCAGGTGCTGACCGACGTTTTTCACAAGGACCTGCGCCGCGCGCGCTCCGCGACGATGTCGCAGATCCCGACCAAGACCGGCGCGGCCGCCGCCGTCGGCCTGGTGCTGCCGGAGCTCAACGGCAAGCTCGACGGTTTCTCGATGCGGGTGCCTACGATCAACGTTTCGGCGGTGGACCTGACGTTCGTCGCCAAGCGTGAGACGACGGTCGAGGAGGTCAACCAGATCCTGAAATCGGCCAGCGAAGGCGAGCTCCAGGGTGTGCTGGCCTACAACGACGAACCTTTGGTGTCGGTGGACTTCAACCATCACCCGGCGTCGTCGATCTACGATGCGTCGCTGACCAAGGTGATCGACGGGACGCTGGTCAAGGTGATCTCCTGGTACGACAACGAGTGGGGCTTCTCCTGCCGCATGCTCGATACCACGATCGCCTTTCACAAGATCGGCTAGCCGGCCGCTTTAGCCGTCATGTCAGTCGTCAGCATGGCCGACATCGACCTGTCGGGCAAACGCGTCTTGATCCGCGAGGATCTGAACGTGCCGATTGCCGACGGCGCGGTCGGCAACGACAAGCGTATCCGCGCCGCGCTGCCCACGATTCGTGCGGCGCTCGACGCCGGTGCCGCGGTCATGGTCATGTCGCACCTCGGCCGGCCGAAAGAGGGCGTGGTCGATCCCGCGTTTTCGCTGGCGCCGGTGGCCCGGTATCTCGGCGAGGCCCTGGGCCGCGAAGTACCGCTCGCGGCCGAGTGGATCGACGGCGTGGACGTGGCTCCAGGCGAGCTCGTCCTGTTAGAAAACGTGCGTTTCCTGCCCGGTGAAAAAGCCTGTGACGAAGCGCTGGCCAAGCGTATGGCGGCCCTGTGCGACGTATTCGTCATGGATGCTTTCGGCACCGCGCATCGCGCGCAGGCAAGCACTTACGGCGTCGCCGAGTTCGCTCCCGTCGCCTGTGCCGGGCCGCTGCTCTCTGCCGAGCTCGAGGCGCTCGCCAAGGCGCTGGACGACCCGGCCCGGCCGCTGGTGGCCATCGTCGGCGGTTCCAAGGTGTCGAACAAGATCACGGTGCTGGATGCGCTCGCGGGGCTCGTGGACGTCTTGATCGTCGGCGGCGGTATTGCGAACACGTTCATCGCCGCCGCCGGTCACGAGGTCGGCAAATCCCTGCACGAAGCCGACATGCTCGATACCGCCCGCGCGCTCGCAGCCGGCGGAGACGGCCGCGCGGAGATTCCGGTGCCGAGCGACGTCGTCGTCGGTCAGGCCTTGTCCGCCGATGCCGGCGCGACGACCAAGGGCATCGACGCCGTGTCGGACGACGAACTGATTCTCGACATCGGGCCCGAGACCGGCAAGCGTTTCGCCGAAATCGTCTCGGGTGCCGGAACGATCATCTGGAACGGTCCGGTCGGCGTGTTCGAGTTCGACCAGTTCAGCGCCGGTACCCGCGCCTTGGCGGAAGCCATAGCGGCCAGTCCCGCATTTTCGGTCGCAGGCGGCGGCGACACGCTGGCCGCCATCGACCGCTTCGGCGTCACCGAACGGATTTCCTACATCTCGACCGGCGGCGGCGCGTTCCTCGAATTCGTCGAGGGCAAGAAACTGCCGGCTGTGGCAATGCTGGAAAAGCGGGCGGCGGAACAGTAGATACGGACACGATAGATACCGACACGATAGATACGGACTGATAGTCGTCGATCGGGTAGTCGTCGATCGGGCCTCGTCGTCGCGCTACGATACCGAGTTACCGTGGCGCGACGACGGGGCCTGCCCGTTGTCACCCGATCTTAATCGATTGCAGGCGGGATGGTGTGCGATAATCGCCGCCATGCGACGCCGCACAAAAATCGTGGCCACCCTGGGGCCCGCCACGGACGACGCCAATAAACTCCGCAAACTGATCGCCGCCGGTCTCGACGTCGGCCGGCTCAATTTTTCCCACGGCAATGCCGGCGATCACCGCAGGCGCGCCGAGGGCCTGCGCCTCGCCGCGCAGGCGGCCGGCAGGGACGTGGGTCTGATGGGCGATCTGCAGGGGCCTAAGATCCGGGTCACCCGGTTCCGCGACCGCAGCGTCGAGCTGGCGGACGGTCAGCCGTTTTTTCTCGACAGCACGCTGGGATTCGAGGACGGGACCGGCGAGGGCGTCGGCGTTGCGCTCGACAGCCTGCACGAGGACGTCGAGGAAGGCGATACGCTGTTGTTGAACGACGGCATGATTACGCTTGCCGTGGACCGGATAGAAGGGACCCGTATTCACACGACGGTCGTCAACGGCGGCATCCTGTCCGACCACAAGGGCATCAACAAAAAGGGCGGCGGGCTGTCCGCTCCCGCCCTGACCGACATCGATCGCGAGAACATCGTCCTGGCCGCCGAGCTGGAGGCGGATTTTCTTGCCGTGTCTTTCGTCAGGAGCGCCGAAGACGTGATCGAGGCGCGCCGGCTGTTCAAGGAGGCGGGCGGCGACGGGCTGATCGTCGCCAAGATCGAACGGACCGAAGCCGTGGACAACATCGAGGAGATCATCGATGCCTCGGACGTCATCATGGTTGCCAGGGGCGACCTGGGCGTGGAGATGGGATACGCCGAGTTGACCGGTATTCAGAAGCGCCTGATTCAGCAGACACGCAAGAAAAGCCGGATCGTGATCACCGCGACCCAGATGATGGAATCGATGATCCAGCACCCGATACCGACCCGCGCCGAGGTGTCGGACGTGTCGAACGCGGTGATCGACGGTACGGACGCAGTCATGTTGTCCGGCGAGACCGCGGTCGGGAAGTATCCCCTCGAGGCGATTCGGGCGATGGCCGAGGTCTGTCAGGGCGCGGAGAAGTATCCGGTGCAGGAAGGGCTGACCCGGCACCGGATCGGCGACTATTTCGAACGTGTCGACGAGGCGATAGCGATGGCGGTCATGTATACGGCCAACCATCTGAACGTGTCGGCGATTATTGCCCTGACCGAATCCGGGGCGACGGCGCGGTGGATGTCGCGCATCCGTTCCGACATTCCGATTTACGCATTTACCTCCCATATCGCAACCAGCCGCAGGGTGTCGCTGTACCGCGGCGTGATGCCCGTGTCCTTCGAGCTCACGTCGGTGGACACCCGCAGCTTGTACCAGAGCATCTTCGACGCATTGCTGTCCAGGCAGCTCGTCGAGGTCGGCGATCTGGTGCTATTCACCAAAGGCGACCTCGAAGGCGTTGCGGGCAATACCAATGCAATGATAATCCTCGAAGTTTCGGCTTCGAGTTCCTAGGGAGTCTCTCACAAGTCATGCCGGGGGCAGGACACTAGCCGATGAAAAAATGGCTGATCCGCCTGTCGGCGTTCGCCGGTATGTTCGGTGTCGTCGTCGCGGCGCTCGCCTGGTTCGCGCTGCGCGCCAGCCTGCCGCAACTGGAGGGCACGGTCCGCGTGGAGGGCTTGTCGGCTGCCGCCGGCATCGATCGCGACGCCGACGGCATTCCGGTGATCACGGCCGCCGATCGTGACGATCTCGCCTTTGCCACCGGATTCGCGCATGCCCAGGACCGGTTTTTCCAGATGGATTCGATCCGCCGGCAGGCGGCCGGCGAATTGTCGGCGCTGATCGGACCGGCTGCGCTGGAGGTCGACCGGCGTTTTCGTTTTCACCGGTTTCGGGCGCGGGCGGCTGCCGTGCTGCGCGGGCTGCCGGCTACGCACCGGTCCCTGTTCGATAGTTACGCCGCCGGGGTGAACGCGGGTCTCGACAGTCTCGGCGCCCGGCCTTTCGAATACCTGATTCTCCGCGCCACGCCCGAACCGTGGCAGCCCGAAGACTCGATACTGGCCGTATACGCGATGTTCATGCAGCTCAACGACTCGCGGGCGCGGAACGACGTGCGCCGCGGCCTCGCGTATCGGGCCTTGCCGGCGGCGGTGTATGCCTGGCTCTACCCGGAAGGCACCGAATGGGACGCGCCGGTCGTCGGCGCCCACCGCGAACAGGCACCGGTGCCGCCGGTCGAGCTGTATTCGGTCCGCGAGGTCACGGACCTGCCGCCGGCCGCCGGTGAGATCGGCAAGCCGGACTTGAACGGCAGCAACAACTGGGCCGTGGGCGGTGTGCTGACGGCGACGGGCCGGGCACTGGTTTCGAACGACATGCACCTGGGTCATCGCGTGCCCAACATCTGGTATCAGGCGCGACTCCGCGTCGAAGGCCTGAGCGATGTGACCGGCGTAACGCTTCCGGGTACGCCGTTCGTCGTCGCCGGAAGCAACGGCCATATCGCCTGGGGGTACACCAACAGTTACGGCGACTGGGCCGACGCCGTCCTGCTCAGGCCGGGCCTGGCGCCGGGTACTTATCGCACACCTGAGGGCGACCGCGTGTTCGAGACCTTTGTCGAACAGATCGAGGTTCGACGGGCGGCGCCGGTGGAACTCGAAATCCGCGAGACGATCTGGGGCCCGGTCGACGATTCGATCGATTATCCCGACGGCGAAATCGCGGTAGCCTGGCTCGCCCACCGGCCTCGTGCGGTCAATCTGGAATTGATCCGGCTGGAGATGGCGGACTCGGTGGCGGCGGCGCTGGATATCGCCGCGCGCGCCGGCATCCCGCCGCAGAACTTCGTCGTCGGCGACGCCTCGGGGAACATCGGCTGGACCATCGCCGGTCAGATCCCTTTGAAGAGCGGCTACCCGGCAACGGTGCCCTTCGACGCAAGCGAGGGAGCGGGCTGGATAGGCTGGGCGGATCCGGCGAACTACCCGCGAGTCGTGAACCCGGCTAATCATCGCATCTGGACCGCCAACGCCCGGGTCGTCGATAACGGCGCCCTGGCCATGATCGGCGACGGCGGCTACGACCTGGGCGCCAGGGCGGGACAAATACGCGACGGCCTGCTGGCAAGAGACCGTTTCGCGCCGATCGACATGCTGGCGATCCAGAACGACGATCGGGCGCTGTTTCTCGACCGCTGGCGAAATCTGCTGCTCGAAACCCTGACCGAGGAACGGATTGCGGCGGATCCGGAGCTTGCGGAATACCGCCGGTTGGTCGAGGGCTGGATTCCGCGCGCCGCCGCCGAATCGGTCGGCTACAGGCTCGTGCGCGCCTTCAGGCTCGAAGTGCAGTCGCGGGTTTTTCACGGGCTCACGGCGCCGGTTCGCGACGCCTACGGCGACGACCCGGCGTTGTTGATCAGCAACCAGTTCGAGGCTGCGCTATGGCAACTGCTCAGCGAGCGCCCCGACCACCTGCTGCCCGGCAGTTACGAGAGCTGGGAGGAACTGCTGAGCGGCGCGGTCCGCGCCAACGTCGACTGGTACGAGGAACGATACGGCGGCCGGCTCTCGGACCGTAGCTGGGGCGAGCGCAACACCGCGGCCATCCGCCATCCGCTGAGCAGGGCAATTCCACTGCTGTCGCAGTGGCTCGACATGCCGCGCGACGCACTCGACGGCGACGTCGACTTGCCGTTGGCCCAGGGCCCGACTTTCGGCGCATCGCAACGGTTCTCGGTGTCTCCCGGCGACGAGGCGAACGGACTGATGCAGATGCCCACCGGTCAGAGCGGCCATCCCCTGTCGGACTTCTACCGGCGCGGTCATGACGATTGGGTGCATGGGCGGCCGAGGCCGTTTTTGCCCGGGGAGGCCAGGTACCGGCTGAGGCTGGCGCCTGCCCCCAGGCCACGGCCCTGACCACGCCGGCCGGAATCCCCGTCTATCCGTCCGCGGCCGGTAAATCCGGCGACGCGCCGTCGCTATCGATCGATCGCTGTCGATATAGAACGATAGCGCTCCTTTGTCTGGATACCGACAGGCGGTACACTGAAAGGACGCCTGATTTGCGACCGGGACGCTTCTCATGACCGACAGATTCACGGGCACCGACAGTTACATTGCCACCGACGACCTGATGATGGCCGTCAACGCGGCGGTGACCTTGGAGCGTCCGATCCTGGTCAAGGGCGAGCCCGGCACCGGCAAGACCCAACTCGCCGTCGAGATCGCGAGCTCGCTCGGCAAGCCGATGTTCGAGTGGCACATCAAGTCCACCACCAAGGCCCAGCAGGGACTGTACGAGTACGATGCCGTGGCCCGGCTCAGGGATTCGCAACTGGGTGACGACCGTGTCTACGATATCGGCAATTACATCGAGCACGGCAAGATCTGGGAAGCCTTCGAATCGGAGATCCAGCCGGTATTGCTGATCGACGAAATCGACAAAGCCGACATCGAGTTCCCCAACGACCTGTTGCGGGAGCTGGATCGCATGGAGTTCTACGTTTACGAAACCCGCCAGTTGATCGCCGCGCGCCATCGGCCGATCATCGTCATTACCAGCAACAACGAAAAAGAACTGCCGGATGCTTTTCTGAGGCGCTGTTTTTTTCACTACATCAAGTTTCCGGACAGGGACACGATGGCCGAGATCGTGGACGTTCATTATCCGGGATTGAAAAAAGACCTCCTCAGTGAGGCGCTGAATACCTTCTACCGGCTTCGCGACGTGCCGGGTCTCAAGAAAAAACCCTCCACGTCGGAATTGCTCGACTGGATCAAGCTGCTGCTCGCCGAGGATATTCCTCCCGAAGTATTGCGTAGTGACGACACGCGAAAGGCGATTCCGCCGCTGTACGGCGCGCTGCTCAAGAACGAGCAGGACGTGCAGCTTTTCGAGCGGCTGGTGTTTCTCGACCGGCGGACCGGACCGCAGTAAAGCCCCCCCAGATGCTGGTTCCGTTTTTCTACATGCTGCGCGAAGGCGGGATGAAGACCTCGATTACCGAGCTCCTGACCTTGCTCGAGGCGATGGAAAAGGGGCTTGCCGGCCAGAGTGTGGATAACTTTTACTATCTTTCCCGGGCGGCGCTGGTGAAAGACGAGGCCTTGCTGGATCGTTTCGACCAGATCTTTGCGGCCTATTTTCGCGGCGTCGAAGCGGGTGTCGTCGATTGGCTCGGAGAGGTGCCGGAAGACTGGCTCAGACAACAGGCCGAGTTACATCTTTCGGCGGAGGAGCGCGCCGAGCTAGAGGCGCTGGGCGGCTTCGAAGCCTTGATGGAGGCGTTGCGCGAGCGTCTCGAGGAACAGGACGAACGGCACGAAGGCGGCAGCAAGTGGATCGGAACCGCCGGGACCTCGCCTTTCGGCGCCTATGGCTACAATCCCGAAGGCGTGCGGATCGGCCAGCGGAGCTCGCGCCATCGTCGCGCGGTCAAGGTTTGGGACAAGCGCGAATACCGCAATCTCGACGATTCGGTCGAGCTCGGCACGCGGAACATCAAGGTTGCGCTCAGGCGTTTGAGACAATTTGCCCGCGAGGGCGCGGCCGACCAGCTCGATCTCGACGACACGATCGACAAAACGGCGCGAAACGCCGGTTTCCTCGATCTGCGCATGGTGCCGGAGCGGCACAACGCCGTCAAAGTCCTGTTGTGCCTCGATGTCGGGGGGTCGATGGAGGATCACGTGCGGATTTGCGAGGAGCTGTTTTCGGCGGCCCGCTGCGAATTCAAGCATCTCGAATACTGCTACTTTCACAACTTCGTTTACGAATCGATGTGGAAGGACAATCGCCGCCGTCATGCCGAGCGGATCTCGACCCTGGACATCACGCACAAGTACGGTTCCGATTACAAGCTCGTGTTCGTCGGCGACGCGACGATGAGCCCTTACGAAATCGTCTATGCGGGCGGCAGCATCGAACACTGGAACGAAGAGCCGGGGGCGGTCTGGATCAAGCGGCTGCTGAATACCTACCCGAAGGCCATCTGGCTGAACCCGGAACCCCGGGAGCGATGGGACGTCACGCCGTCGGTGAAGCTGGTCCGCGAGCTGATGGACGACAGGATGTATCCGTTGACCATCGCCGGCCTGGATGAGGGAATCAAGGTCTTGCGCTGATGCGGCGGGCGCGAGTGCGCCATGGCACGGCGAACGAGGCATTCATTCATGGCACAGGACGCTCACTCCGGCCCGCCCAAGACCGCGCTCGTGCTGCCCGGCGGCGGTGCGCGCGGCGCGTTTCAGGTCGGCGTGCTCAAGGCCGTCGCCGAGTTGTGTCCCCGCGGCGCGGTCAACCCCTTCGGTATCATCAGCGGCACCTCGGCCGGCGCCGTGAATTCCATCGTGCTTGCGGCGAAAGCGCGCCGCTTTCGCGTCGCCGTGGCCGAGCTCGAGCGTGTCTGGAGCCGGTTTCGCTGTCACCACGTCTACCGTACCGACAATCTGGCCATGCTGAAGTCGAGCCTGCACTGGCTTGCCGCGATCGTCCTGGGCGGTTTCCTCGTCGGTGCGCCGCGCTCCTTGCTCGACAATTCGCCGCTGCGCTCGCTTTTGAGTCGTAATATCCGGTTTCCACGGATACAGGATGCCATCGACAACGGCTGGCTGGATGCGATAGCCGTCACCGCGGCCGGATACGGTTCGGCCAGGTCCACCTCCTTTTTCCAGGCCACGCACGAGCGGCAGCGCTGGTCCCGAACGCGACGCGCCGGCGTACGCAGCCGGCTGAATCTCGACCACGTCATGGCGAGCATCGCCGTGCCGATGATTTTCCCGCCGGTGAGAATCGACGGCGAGTACTTCGGCGACGGTGCCATGCGCCAGGCCACGCCGCTGAGTCCCGCCGTCCATCTCGGCGCCGACCGTATCCTGGTCGTCGGCGTGCGTAACGAAGTGGTGGACGCGACACCGGACCCGGCGGGGGAACCGGCGTTCCCTAGCTTTGCGCAGATAGCCGGTTACATGCTGGATACGCTGTTCATGGACGGTCTGTATTCGGACCTAGAACGCCTGGCGCGAATCAACCAGCTCATCGATACGGTACCGCCGGAGTACCGGGTGGGGCCGATGTCGAGCCTGCGCGCCATCGATACGATGGTGATCGTACCCAGCGACGATCTGCGGGTGATGGCGCACGAGCACCAGCGCGAGCTGCCTTTCGCCTTGCGCATGTTGTTACAGGGTGTCGGCGGCCGTAGCGGTGGAGGGAACCAGTTGCTGAGTTACCTGCTGTTCGAACGGGCGTATACCCGGGAGCTGATCGAGCTCGGCTATCGTGACGCGATGGCCGTCAAGGATCAGCTCGCCGACTTCGTCAACGGCGCGGCGGTGCCGCGGTTGTTCGCTCCGGAGTGGGTGAAGCACGACCTGGACATCGTGCATACATGAGATGGAAAGGTGCTCACAGTAGCAGCGCTGCGCCCAAGCCTAGGAATGCCAAGCTTCCGACCGCCCTCAGAGTAGCAGCGCTGCACCCAGGCCTAGGAATGCCATATAACCGACAACGTCGGTGACGGTCGTCAACACGACGCCGCCGGCCAGCGCCGGATCGATCCGGATGCGTTTCAGCAACAGCGGTATCCCGAAGCCTGCGGCGGCGGCGACGATCAGGTTGATGATCATGGCGGCGGCAATCACACCGCCGATACGCCAGTCGCCGAACCACAAATAAGTCAATGTCGCGACGACGATCGACCAACCGATGCCGTTCAAGATGCCGACGGCGAGCTCCTTCTTCAGGATACCTTTGGCATTGCTCTTGTCGATCTGGCCCAGCGCTATCGCCCGGGTGATGACCGTCAGGGACTGCGTGCCGGCGACGCCGCCCATGCTGGGTACCACCGGCATCAACACGGCGAGCAGGACGATCTTGTCGATCGTCGTCTGGAACAGATCCACGACCGCCGCCGCCAGAAACGCCGTGCCCAGATTCACGCCGAGCCAAAGCGCCCGGCGGGACGCGCTCTTGAACACCGGCGCGAACATGTCGTCTTCTTCGTCGAGGCCCGCGGCGCTCATGAAAGAATGTTCCGCCTCGTCCCGGATCACGTCTACGATGTCGTCGACGGTAATCCGGCCCACGACGCGATAGTTGTCGTCCACTACGGGCGCGGACAAAAGGTCCCGGTTCTCGAATTCCCAGACCACCTGTGCGGACGGCGTATGGGCGGGGATCGGCATGACGTCGGTGGACATGACGCTCGACACCAGGTCCTCGGGATCGTGAATCAGGAGCCGCGACAAAAACAGGGAGCCGACGTATTCGTTGTCGCGATTGACGACGAATATCAGGTCGGTGCCGTCGGGCATCTCGCCGCGTGCGCGCAGGTACCGGGTGACGACTTCCAGCGTGACGTCCGGCCGGACCGTGACGATGTCGACGTTCATCAGGCCGCCGGCGCAGTTTTCGTCGTAGGCCAGTACCTGTTGCAGGCGCTCGTGATCCAGGGCATCCAGCGATTGCAATACCTGCTGGGTCACGGCTTCCGGCAGGTCTGCGAGCAGGTCCGCGAGGTCGTCGAACGCCATGCCTTCGGTGGCGGCAATCAACTGCTTGGTTTCCATTCCCTCGATCAGGCCGTCGCGGACCTCGTCGGCGACTTCGACGAGCACGTCGCCTTCGTCCTCGGGATCGACCATCTCCCACAGCAGGGCCCGTTCCCTGAGCGGCATCGATTCGAGCAGGCGTGCGATTTCGGCGGGATGAAGACTGTGTATCATCAGCCGGGCGGAGCGCATGCGGCCGCTGTCGAGCCTCTCGCGCAACAGCTTGAGGTTGGCCTGGGTGTGCTCTCTCGCTTCCATGGATGGCCCCGGCGATGGCGCCACGAACGCGACGTGGCGCGAGGTAGGCGGAGTGTAACCGTCTTCGCCGCAGCGCGCACGGCCGGACCATGCCGTCGCTTCGGCGGGAATCGGCGCCAAAAACGCGATGCGCCTCGCTCGTGCGATTCGCCGGCTCGCGAGACCGGCCGGGCCGGGATCCGGTGGGCTAGGGATAGACGGGCTAGGGATAGACGGGTTGGGGACAGACGGGCTAAGGGCCGATGGGCTAAGGACCGGCTGCGCGTTTACGATTCAGGTCGTGATGTCGCGTCAACACCTGGTCTCGCCCGGTGTCGAGCGCTTTGGCGAGCTTCTCCGCCATGTAGACGGAACGGTGTTGTCCACCGGTGCAACCCACGGCGATCGTCAGGTACGCGCGGCTCGCGGCGCGGTACTCGGGAATCCAGCGCTCGAGAAACGACAGTATGTCGGCGTGCATCGCGAGGAAACGATCCGATGCATCGAGGAAGCGCCGTACCTCGTCGTCCAGGCCGGACAGGCCGCGAAGCTCGGCGGTCCAGTAAGGATTCGGGAGACAGCGCAGGTCGAACACGAAATCTGCGTCGGCGGGGATGCCGTTTTTGAATCCGAAAGACTCGATCAGCACGGACAGCGTCCGGCGCCTGCGGCGATCGACACGCTCGCGTATCGCGTCGGCGAGGTCGTAGATGCTCGTTCTCGACGTATCGATGATCAGGTCGGCCGAATTGACGACCTCGGCGAGTACCTCACGCTCGGTCTCGATGGCGGTTCGCAGTTCGGCGGCCTCGTCCGCCAGCGGATGGCGCCGCCGTGTTTCACTGAACCGTTTGAGCAGCACGTCGTCGCCGGCTTGCAGGAACAAGACGTCGGTTTGCATTTGCCGTTCACGAAGCTTCGCAATCAGGCCGGGCAGGGTTTCGATGTCTCCAGTGCGATTTCGGGCGTCGATACCGACTGCAATCAGCTTGCGAGCGTGCGGGCTTTTGGTCGTCACTTCCTCCACGGCCGACTCCAGCAAAGCCGAAGGCAGGTTGTCGATGCAGTAGTAGCCGAGATCCTCGAGGACGTGTAGAGCGACGGATTTCCCGGAACCCGACAGGCCGCTGACGATGATCAGGCGCATTTCGTCTGCCATCGTCAGCCTCCGGGGTAGACGGGCGCCGGCGTCAGGAGCCGCGCGCGGATTCGGCGGCCGCCGGCGGGCAAGCCCGGGCCCCGCTGCCGACCAATGCGTGGTAGAGCTCGTTACTCGTCGACGCCGCCCGCAACTGCTCGAGAACGGCGTCGTCGGACAGCATCGACGTGATCGCGTCGATGTCCGCACGGTGACAGGCTTCGAGTTCCTTCGGGACGATGAGCCCGAACACGAGATCGACCGGCACGCCGTCCTGGGAATCGAAATCGACGGTGTCCGCGAGGCGGACGAATGCCGCCACACTGGTCTTGATGCCGTCGAAACGACAGCGCGGGAACGCAACGCCTAAGCCCAGGCTGGTGCATCCCAGGCGCTCGCGTTCGATCAGGGAATCGAAGATCTCCCCGTTGGCGAACTCCGGGCGCGAACGCACCAAAAGCTCGCTCAGAATCTCGAGACAGTGTTTCTTGCTGCGCGCCTGGGCGTTGCACAGCACGGCATCGGGACTGATGATCTCTTCGAGCAGCATGGGGGGCTATGTGGCGGCAGGCTCGCGCGATGGATGTGTCGGGGCCGCTGGATCACGGCGATTCGTGTATCGTGCGTTTATCGTATATCAGGTATATCAGGTATATCAGATGTATCAGGGGAACCGGTGTTTCAGCGCGTCACGGGCGTGATGATCCACGAGTTTCTCCTTGTGTTTTCTGACCCGGCGATCGAGCTTGTCGATCAGGCGGTCGATCGCGGCGTACATGTCCTCTTCCGTGGAATCCGCATATATCGTGCCGCCGTTGACGTTGACCTTGGCTTCGGCTTTGTGCCGCAGCTTTTCGACGGTCAGTATACAGTGAACGTCGGAGACGATGTCGAAGTGTCGCTCGAGGCGCTCGATCTTGGTTTCGACATAACCTCTGAGCGAATCCGTCACTTCGACGTGGTGGCCCGATACATTGATTTGCATTTCATTACTCCCGATATGCCGGCACCGGCGGGCTCGGAGATTGCCTGGCTCGCGCGGGGCACTGTGCGCTCTTTCCGATGCTCTATACTAACCGATGGCGGCTAAACGATGGCAGTCTCTGAAACCGGCGGATATCTCGCGATTCCAGCCGCCCTATTCGGTTATAAAGTCGGCTTAAAAGTCCGCGTAAAAGTCGGCACACGAGTCAGCGCACCGGCCGCTGCCTGCGCTCGCTGGACGACGCGATGTTCATGGCCTCACGGTACTTCGCGACCGTGCGCCTGGCAACCTTGATACCTTGTTCGGCCAAAAGGCCCGCGATCTTGCTGTCGCTCAGCGGCTTGGCCGGATTCTCCCCGCCGATGAGCTTACGGATCTTGGCGCGTACCGAGGTCGACGACTGGTCCTGGCCGTCCGCCGAGGACAAGTGACTGGAAAAGAAATACTTGAACTCGAAGACGCCGCGCGGCGTATGCATGTACTTGCTGGTCGTCACCCGCGAAATCGTGGATTCGTGCATGCCGATTTCCTCTGCCACGTCCCGGAGCACCATCGGTTTCATGGCCTCGTCGCCGTGCTCCAGGAACTCGGTCTGGCGCGACACGATGCAGCTTGCGACTTTCAAAAGCGTTTCGTTACGTATCTCGAGGCTTCGAATCAGCCAGCGCGCCTCCTGCAACTGCGAGCGCAACACGGCGTGGTCGCAGTTGCCGCGTAACAGTTTTGCATATTGCTGATTGACGGACAGCCGCGGCACTCCCGTCGGGCTGATCTCGACCTGCCAGCGATCGTCTACCTTGCGGACGAAGACGTCGGGGACCACGTATTCGGCCGCCGCGGGGCTTACGGCCTGGCCCGGTTTGGGATTGCAGCTCTTGAGCAGCGCCAGCGCCGCGTGCAGCTCGTCCTCGGAGGTATGCAGACTGCGGCGCAGCTCGCCGTAGTCCCGGTTGGCGACGAGATCCAGGTGGTCGGCGGCGAGTTCGACGGCGAGCTTTAGGCCTTCGGTGTCCGGCGGCAGTTGTCTGAGCTGCAAGACGAGACATTCCGACAGCGAACGCGCGGCGACGCCGATCGGGTCCAGTCGCTGGACGTGGTTCAGCGTCTCCTCGACTTCCTCCACGCTGATGCCGGCTTCGGCACCCACGATCGCCGGAATCTCTTCCAGGCCGACGGTGAGGTAGCCGTCGTCGTTGATCGCATCGACGATGGCCTCGCCGATGACCATCTGCCGCGGCGTGAAGTTTTCCATTTCGAGTTGCCACGACAAATGCTCGCGCAGCGTGTTGCCGGATTCGTCGGCGAATTCGCTGATGGGCCGGCCTTCGCCGGTCCAGGAGCCGTCTTGGCTGCGTTCCGTCGAACGCGTCCGCCACTGGTCCTCGGTTTTGAGAACTTCGACCTCGGCGGTCGTTTCGGCGCTCGTCTGGGGGACGTCGGGCAGGTCCTCCATCTCGAGCATGATGTTTTCCTCGAGCGCTTCCTGGATTTGCGCGTTGAGGTCGAGCACGGGCAACTGCAGCAGCCGTATTGCCTGCTGCAACTGCGGCGTCATTGTCAGCGTCTGACCGAGCTTGAGTTGCAGCGACGGCTTCAACATGATCCGATATCGCCAACCGGATTTCCCACGCCGGATCCGGCGGCGCGGTTTGTCGACATCCCGGCCATGTGTCGAGTTTGCCTCAGAGTTTGAACTCCTGTCCGAGATACACCTCTCGGACGTGCTGATTTTCCAGGATTGCTTCCGGCGAGCCCGATGCGATCAGGCTGCCGTCACTGAGTATATAGGCTCTGCCGCAAATTCCGAGGGTTTCCCGGACATTATGGTCGGTGATCAGAACCCCGATGTCCCGCTCACACAAGTGCCGGATAATGCGTTGAATATCCAGCACGGAAATCGGATCGACGCCCGCAAAGGGCTCGTCGAGCAACACGAACAGCGGGTTTGCCGCGAGTGCGCGCGCAATCTCCACGCGGCGCCGCTCACCGCCGGACAGACTGATCCCGAGGCTGGTCCGCACGTGGCCGACGTGTAATTCGTCGAGCAGCTTCTCCAGTTCCTCTTCGCGTCCGGCGCGGTCGAGGTCCGGGCGGTATTCGAGTATCGCCAGGATGTTTTGCTCGACGGTCAGTTTGCGAAAGATCGACGCCTCCTGGGGCAAATAACCGAGGCCGATTTTTGCGCGTCTGTGCATCGGCAGCGGCGTCAGATCCTGGCCGTCGAGCAGGATGCGTCCGCTGTCGGCGGCGACGAGCCCGACGATCATGTAAAACGCAGTGGTCTTGCCGGCGCCGTTCGGGCCGAGCAAGCCTACGACCTCGCCGCTCCTGATTTCCAGGGACAGCGTTCTGACGACTTTGCGAAGTTTGTAGCTCTTTGAGATATCCTCGACGCTCAGGATGCTCATCGGCGCGTTTCCCCGGGCGGCGGGTCCTCTGCATCCGGCGTGCTGCCCGCATCGTCGGCCGGCTCCTTGGGCGTATACGTGATCTGGACCTTGTCCCGACCGTCCGCGGCGGACTGTGCATTGATCCGCTGTTCCGCGATATCGTAGATCAAAAGGTTCGACGCGATCTGGTTGCCGCCCTCGATGATCTTCGCTTGTTCGGAGAAACGCAGCGTGCCGGCCGTGAGGTCGTAATCCAGGCGGCCGGCCTCGGCATAGGTCGTCTCGTCGCTGCCCGGCCGCCTGAGCTCGTAGGTGGCGGGTGAACCCGTGATCGTCGCGAACGTCAATTCGTGATTCGCGAAACGCAGGTCCGCGGTGTCGCAGCGTATCCGGCCGCCGTCGATATCGATGACGACGTTGCCCTCGAAGCGCCACACACTATCCTCGAAGTCGAGTTTGCTGGCGCGGCCGCGGTCCGCTTCGATGCCGATGTTGCCCTGGGTCAGCCGCAGGCCCTCGAACACCAGCATCTGCCCTTTGCCGTCATAGTCGGTGCTGTCGGCGTGGAGCGATATCGGCAGGCGCGGATCGTTGATTTGCGCCTGCGCGTCCACAGGCAAAAGCAAGGACAAAAGCGAGGGCAACAGAAACGACGGCAACAGGAAAAGGCCAACGAGTCGCCATGCGTTTGCCTTGAACCGCTTCATGGCGCGAACTTGCCGCGGACGTTGGACTTGAGCTTCAATCGGTCGTCCTTGAGCGACGCCAGCATGCCCGTCGCGATCAGGCTGCGGGCGCCGATGCGTACCTGCACGCGCGCGTCCGTTTCGGCCAGGTAGCCCTTGGGGTCGAGCTCGAGGTACTGGGTGCGTATCTCGGTGTCGTTGCCGGCAAAACCCGCCTCGCTGAAGGCACGTACGTGGCCCCGTAACAAGACGCGCTCGAGCTCCGGCTGGATCGTCGCCGTGTCGGCGTCGACTGTCCAGGGAACCTCGGTCGCCGGAGAATAACGGATACGGACATCGGTAAATTCGATCGCTTCGCCGGCTCTTTGTTCGGCGCGGTCGGCAAGTATTTCGTACAACAGGTCTCCGGACGGTCCGGTGCCGAGGATCCTCGCGGATTCCAGGTAATACCCCCGGTAGGGCGCTTCCGCGACGGCGGCCGGCGGGCCGGAGTCGTCGCCGGTCCCGGCCAGATACCAACTGCCGAGCGCCGCGGTGCTCAAAACGATCAACCAGGCGGCGTTGCGAATGCTCATCGAGGCGCCGTCCCTCGCGTGGCCAGGATTAGCTCGCAGACCTCGCGTACCGCGCCGTTGCCGCCGGATGCCGCGGTGGTGTAGGCGCAAGCCTCGCGGACGGCTGCGACCGCGTTGGCTACCGCAATCGGGAAACCGACCCGTTCGAGCAAGGGTATGTCCGGCATGTCGTCGCCGACGAAAGCGCAATGCGCCGGTTCGATACCGAGCTTGCCGATCAGGGACTCGAAGGCGTCGACCTTGTCGTCAACGCCCAGGAAGACGTGTTCGACGTCGAGTTCGGCCATGCGCGTTTCGACCGCGGCCGAGCGGCGGCCGCTGATGACGGCGACTTCGATCCCGGATCGCAGGAGCTGACGGATTCCGTATCCGTCCTGGATGTGGAAAGCCTTGGATTCCAGGCCGTCGTCGGTCAGGTAAATCCGGCCGTCGGTGAACACGCCGTCGATGTCGAAGCCGACGAACTGGATGGATTCGGGTTTCTTGCGCGGCGCCATCTTCTTTACGTGGTCGTTACATGGCCGTTACATGATGCCGGCGCGGAAAAGATCGTGGACGTTCAGCGCTCCGACCA
Source organism: Woeseiaceae bacterium (assembly GCA_028279985.1). Lineage (GTDB taxonomy): Bacteria > Pseudomonadota > Gammaproteobacteria > Steroidobacterales > Woeseiaceae > UBA1847. The sequence continues at coordinate 15,672 of JANQMR010000030.1, read as the reverse complement.
GCCGTTCGTTCGCGTCCACCACCAGTAGCGACGTGATCTTGTTTTCCTCAAGTATGTGTACGGCTTCCATCGCGAGTACCTCCGGTGCGACGGTCTTGCAGTCCGCGTGCATGATTTCCCGCATCGCCGTCGTGTGGACGTCCACGCCGCGGTCCAGCGCACGACGCAGATCGCCGTCGGTGAAAACACCGAGAACGGCACCGTCGTCGTCGACGACGGCCGTCATCCCGAGCCCTTTTTCCGTCATCTCCATCAGCCCGTCGCGGAGTCGCACCGCAGGCCCCGTTCTCGGCACGTCGGCGCCGCTGCGCATTATGTCCTCGACCCTGAGCAACAGGCGCTTGCCCAGGCTGCCGCTGGGATGCGACAGCGCAAAGTCTTCGGCCGTGAACCCCCGGCATTTCAACAGGGCCACGGCCAGGGCGTCGCCCATCGCCAAGGTGGCCGTGGTACTGGCCGTCGGCGCCAGGTTCAATGGGCAGGCCTCCTCGCCGACGGCTACGTCGAGATGCACGTCCGCGGCTTGCGCCAGGGTCGAATTCGGGTTGCCGGTAATCGAAACCATCCTGGCGCCCATGCGCTTGACCAGCGGCAGGATGGTCAGCACTTCGTCCGTCTCGCCCGAATAGGATATCGCAAGCAGGAGGTCCTGGTTCGTGATCATGCCGAGGTCGCCGTGACTGGCTTCCGCCGGATGCATGAAAAAAGCCGGTGTCCCCGTGCTTGCGAGGGTTGCCGCGATCTTCCCCGATATATGCCCGGATTTGCCCATGCCCGTGACGACCACGCGGCCGGGGGTATCCAGGCAAAGCCGGCAGGCGGCCGCAAAATCGTCGCCGAGCCGCTCACCGAGCCGGCTGACGGCCCGCGACTCGATATCGAGGACGTTGCGGGCCAGTGCTTTCAGTTGCTCGTTTGTCAGCTCGTCGGCCAAGTGCAAGCCCGGTGGTTGAAGCAATCCGCCATTCTAAACGTTTCCAGAGAAACGTTTCCGGAGAAAACGCGGCCCGTATGCGCCATCCGCAAGGTTTTCTCTACGTGTTTCCCAAAAAAACGTAACCCATGTAAGCCATGTAGGCGAATAGCAGGGCGCCGCCCTCCAGCCGCGACATCCGCCCCTTGTCGTCGTAATCGTAGGTCATCGCGAACAGCACCAGCGTGAACGCAACCATGACGAAGATGTGCAGGGACAAAACGGACGGTGAAATCGCCGTCGGCGCGATCGTGGCTGCCACGCCGATGACCGCCAAGAGATTGAAGATATTGGACCCGACGATGTTGCCTATCGCGAGGCCGAACTCCTTTTTCAGGGCGCTGACCAGCGAAACCGCAAGCTCGGGCAGGCTGGTGCCGATGGCGACGAGGCTGATTCCGATGACCACCTCGCTGACGCCGAACATTTTGGCAATCTCGCTGGCGCCGTCGACGAGCAGGTCCGCGCCGACCAGCAGCGTAGCGAGCCCCAACAACAGCCAGAAGATCGCCATCGGCATTTTGACGTGTTTCGGGATTTCCGCTTCGTAGTCGCTGCGGAGCGGATCGCTGGCGGCCGACCGGATGCCGAGTTTCGTCAGCCAGATCATCACGATGATCAGGCCCGCCAGCATCACCGCGCCGTCGACGACGGAAAGATAAGTGTCGAGGAACAGCGAGACGACCAACAGGGACACCGCCAGAAGCGCCGACATCTCGCGGCGCAAGGTCGCCGACCGGAGCTCGATCGGACTGACGAGCGCCACCGCGCCGAGGACCAGGCCGATGTTCGCGATGTTCGAGCCGATGGCGTTGCCGAAGGCGATTCCGGGCTCGCCCCGCAGCGCGGCGACGATCGAGACCAGGATCTCCGGGGCGGAGGTGGCGAAAGCGACGATCGTGAGTCCGATCAGAAGCGGTGCGACACCGAGATTACGCGCCGTCGCCGCCGCTCCGTGCACGAAGCGGTCGGCACCCCAGATAAGCAGTAGCAGGCCGGCGATGACCTCTAGGGAATACCCCAGGAGAGAGCTTCCTAGCATAGACTCGTCTTTGCGAAAAATCTCGGTTGGTCCATGGGCCTTCTTCCGCGGCGGCGGGGCCGGCCGATTCGAGCCGGCTATCATACACAATTGAATCCACGTTGGGACGCGACGGGAATTCGATTACACTGCGCGGCCCACAGCCTGAAAAAGACGGATTCGTCGATGCATGCCAACGAAATTGCCCGCCTGATCAGCGCCGGATTCTCAGGCGCCACGGTAGAGGTCACCAGCGACGACAACACCCACTTCGAGGCTTTGGTGGTTGCCTCGGAGTTCGATGGCAAACGGCCGTTGGCCAGGCATCAGCTCGTCTACCAGACGCTCGGCGCCCTGGTCGGCAACGAGATACACGCCCTGTCGATTCGTGCGTACACGCCCGAGGAATGGCAACGGCAGTGACGCCCCCATCGTGTCGCCGGGTCCCGGGTCCGCCCGTTCCGGCTTTGGACAAACACTTTGGATAAATTGGTCATCGAAGGCGGCAGGCGCCTGTCGGGAGAGGTCTGTATCTCCGGGGCGAAAAACGCCGCGTTGCCGATTCTGGCTGCGGCCTTGCTTGCCGAGGCGCCGGTCCTCGTGCGTAACGTGCCGCACCTGAGGGACGTCACGACCACGCTCTCGCTGCTGCAGATAATGGGCGCACAGGTGACACTTGATGACCAGGGCAACGTCGAGATCAGTTCCGAGACGGTCGCCAGGCGCGAGGCGCCGTACGAGCTCGTAAAAACCATGCGTGCCTCGATACTCGTGCTCGGGCCGCTGCTTGCCCGATTCGGCGAGGCGAGGGTGTCCCTGCCCGGCGGTTGTGCGATCGGCGCGCGGCCGGTCAATCTGCACGTTGCCGGTCTCGAGGCGATGGGGGCTCGCGTATCCATCGAAAACGGTTTCATCAACGCCAGCGCCGATCGGCTCCAGGCGGCGCACATCATCTTCGATACGACAACCGTCACCGGTACCGAGAACCTGTTGATGGCCGCCACCCTGGCCGAAGGCGAAACCGTCCTCGAGAACGCGGCACGCGAGCCGGAAGTCGCCGACCTCGCCCGGTTCCTGACGGCGCTCGGGGCCAGGATCGAAGGCGCCGGCAGCAGCACGATCCGCATCGAGGGCGTCCCGTCGCTGGGCGGCGCGACACATACGATCCTGCCCGACCGGATCGAGACCGGCACGTACCTGATCGCGGCGGCGATGACGGGCGGCCACGTCCGCGTCTCGAAGACGGCGCCGGACACGCTGGAGGCCGTGCTGATCAAGTTGAAGGAAGCCGGCGCGGCGCTAACGGTCGGCGACGACTGGATCGAGATCGACATGCGGAATCGAAAACCGCGGTCCGTCGATATCCGGACGGCGCCGTACCCGGCGTTTCCGACGGACATGCAGGCGCAGTTCTGTGCGCTGGATGCCGTCGCCGACGGGGCCGGCACGATTACCGAAACGATATTCGAAAACCGCTTTCAGCACGTGCTGGAGCTGCAGCGCATGGGCGCCGATATCCAGCTCGAGGGCAATACGGCCATCATCAGCGGAGTGGAGCGGCTGACCGCGGCCCCCGTCATGGCGACCGACCTGCGAGCGTCGGCGAGTCTGGTGCTCGCCGGCCTCGCCGCCGACGGTGAGACGCTGGTCGATCGGGTTTATCACGTCGACCGCGGTTACGAGCGCATCGAAGAGAAGCTCGGCCAGCTCGGCGCGTCGATTCGGCGCGTGGCAGGCTAGGGCCTGTCCGGTGAGACATCCGGGCTAGCGTGTACAAGTACCCAGGTTGGCCGGCCGCTCGCCGGCGGTGACGGTGGTTTCCTGCCGGACGCCGTCGCGCCACGCGGTGATTTGCACCGAGTCGCCCGGGTTCGCGCCGGCGACGATCAGCAGGGCGCGCCGCTGCGACAGGATGGGCTCGCCGTTGATCGACAGGATGATATCGCCGCGGCGCAAGCCGGCGCGGGCGGCCGGCCCGTCGTCGTAGACACAGTCGAGCAGGATACCGACGTTGTTCTCGAGTCCGAGGGCCGAGCGCTCGGCGTCGGTCAGGTCGTCCGGTTCCAGCCCCATCCAGCCGCGTATGACGCGCCCGTTACGCTGGATTTCGTTGACGACGCCGCGAACCAGATCGACGGGAATCGCAAAGCCGATACCTTCGGTACCCAGGTCTTGCTCGAGCACGGCGGTGTTGATGCCGACGAGTTCGCCGCGACTGTTGATGAGCGCGCCGCCCGAATTGCCCGCGTTGATCGCGGCATCGGTCTGGATGTAGTTCTCGAAGGTCGTGAGATTCAGCAGCCCGCGACCCGTGGCGCTCACGATGCCCTGGGTGACCGATTGGGTGAGCCCGTAGGGGTTGCCGATCGCGAGCACGACGTCGCCGATCCGGAGGCTTGCCGAGGAACCCAGCGGGACCGCGGGCAAGCGGCCCATTTCCAGCTTCAGAAGGGCCAGGTCCGTTTCGCTGTCGACGCCGATGATCTCGGGCTCCGCGATGCGGCCGTCGCGCAGTTGCACCCGGATCTCGGCGGCTTCCGCGACGACGTGATAGTTGGTCACCAAGTAGCCGTCAGGATCGATGATTACCGCTGAAGCGAAGCTGGTGTTGATACGAAAGCGGGTGCGCGGGCCCGGTGGGGCGCTCTCCTGCACCAGGCGTTTCGTGTACACGGTTGCGACGGCCGGGGCGCTGCGTTCGACGGCATCGGCATAAGTTGCCGGCTGGTCGCCGGCCGGTCCGTCGATTGCCGGCAACAGGTCCGGCCTGACCAGCACGAGCACGAACGCGGCCGCCAGACCGACGACGACCGATTGCAGCAGGAATACCAGCGCTGACCTGAAGCTGGCCATGAATCTCTAGTTTCCCAAAACCCGTGTCCCAAAACCTCGAGAGTTGCCGGCCGGTAGCCAACTTCCACAGCGCACGTGTATAATGCTGCGTTAGTTCCGCACCTAGGTCCGGGGTACCCGTCATCCTGACGCCAAACCGGGTCTGCTGCAAACTCTACCAGTTTCGAAACAAAGCTATACGCGCTGATTGAAAGGCAGTGATACGGAAGTGGCGGGCAACGCCGTTCAACACGCCTGTCAGAGCCGTGTGAATAGGAGTGCCCGATGACCGAAGACGCTGTGGATAACAACAGACGTCATTTCCTGACTTTGGCGACCGGCGCCGTCGGCGTGGCGGGTATCGGCCTGGCCGCCGTTCCGTTCCTGTCGTCGCTCAAACCGAGTGCGCGAGCGCAGGCGCTGGGCGCGCCGGTCGAGGTACCCTTGAGTACCATCGAGCCCGGCCAGATGGCGCGCGTCCTCTGGCGCGGAAAGCTGATATTCGTGCTCAGGCGTGACGAAGCCATGCTCGCTCGTCTGGCCGACGGCATCCACCAGCTCCGCGACCCGGATTCCGGCGTCGTCGAACAGCAGCCTGAGTACGCGGCGAACGATACCCGGTCGGTGCGGCCGGAGTACCTGGTGGTCGAAGGTTCCTGCACCCATCTCGGCTGCGCGCCCCTGGAGGATTTCGAGGTTCGGCCTTCGGAAGACTGGCACGGCGGCTTTTTCTGTCCCTGCCACGGCTCCAAGTTCGATCTCGCCGGCCGCGTTCACAAGGGCGTGCCCGCGCCCTTGAACCTCAGGGTGCCCCCGTATCGTTTCGTCAGGGACGACCTGATACTGATTGGCCAGGACACCGGAGCTGCGTAATGGCGAGAGCAAAGGCTGAAGTCGGCAGGCCGACCGGGGGGCTTCTCCGCTGGATCGACGATCGTTTTCCGCTGACGAAGACGCTCAAATACCACGTAACCGAATACTACGCGTCCAAGAATTTCAACATCTGGTACGTATTCGGCGTGTTGTCTTTCGTGGTTCTCGTGATCCAGATCGTCACCGGTATTTTCCTCACGATGAACTACAAGCCGTCGGCCGCCGAGGCTTTCGCGTCCGTCGAGTACATCATGCGCGACGTCGAATGGGGTTGGCTGATCCGCTACATGCATTCCACCGGCGCGTCGTTCTTTTTCATCGTCGTTTATCTGCACATGTTCCGCGCCATGCTGTATGGATCGTACAAAAAACCGCGCGAGCTGGTGTGGGTAATCGGCATGCTGATCTTTTTCGTCTTGATGGCGGAAGCTTTTGCCGGCTATCTCTTGCCTTGGGGGCAGATGTCTTATTGGGGCGCGCAGGTGATCATTTCCCTGTTCGGCGCCATTCCGGTGGTCGGCGACGGTCTGGTGGAGTTCATCAAAGGCGACTATTCGATATCCGACATCACCTTGAACCGGTTCTTCGCCTTACACGTCATCGCATTGCCGCTGTTGCTGATCGCGCTGGTATTCGTGCACATCGTCGCCCTGCACGAGGTCGGCTCCAGCAATCCGGACGGGATCGAAATCAAGGATCACAAGGGGCCGGACGGCGTCCCCCTGGACGGGGTCGCTTTCCATCCGTATCACACCAGCAAGGACCTGCTTTACATCGTCATATTCCTGATGATCTTCTCGGCGGTCGTGTTTTTCGCTCCCGAGATGGGCGGGTTTTTCCTCGAGCACGCCAATTTCGAGCCGGCCAACGTGCGCGCAACGCCGGAACACATCGCGCCCGTCTGGTACTTCACGCCGTATTACGCGATTCTCAGAGCGGTACCCGACAAACTGGGCGGTGCAATGCTGATGGCCGTTGCGGTGCTGTTGCCTTTGTTCCTGCCCTGGCTGGACAAGGCCCGCGTTCGCTCGATTCGTTATCGCGGCTGGATGTACAAGTCGGCGCTGAGCTTGTTCGTCGTGAGCTTCATCGTGCTCGGCTGGCTCGGCTTGCAGCCTTCGGAAGGTATCTACGTGCTGCTGGCCAGGATATTCACGCTCATCTATTTCCTGTTCTTCGTACTGATGCCCTGGTACACGTCGATCGACAAGACCAAACCGGTTCCGGACAGAGTGGTCTACAATGCATAAGTTGAGAATAATCCCGAAACTGGTGCTGATCGGCGCCATCGCCTCGATGACACAGGTTCATGCCGCGGGCGGCGGCGGGCCTTTGGAAGAGGCCGACATCGACCCCGGCAATATTCCGTCCCTGCAACGGGGGGCTGCCAACTTCATGAACTACTGCGCCGGTTGTCACTCGGCGCAATACGTGCGATACACGACTATCGGCAAGCACCTGGGGTTGTCGGAAGAGCAGCTTATCGACAACTTGATGTTCAATGCCAACAAGACCTTCGAGACCATCAACACCGCGATGCCGCCGGAGGACGCGGAACGCTGGTTCGGCTCGGTACCGCCGGACATGTCGCTGATAGCCCGCGCCAAGGGTGCGGATTACCTTTACAGCTTTCTCAAAGGCTATTATGTCGAGCCTGGAAGCCCTACCGGGGTGAACAACCTTTACCTGCCCGGCACCAGCATGCCCCACGTGCTGTGGGAACTGCAGGGGTACCAGGCGGCGAACTACTCCGAGCATTCGGAAAACGGCATCGTCACGCGCCAGTTCGAAGGTTTCGAGCCGCTGACGGCGGGTGTGCTCGATGCGGAGGCGTATGACGGATTCGTACGCGATACGGTGAATTTTCTGGCCTATATCGCCGAGCCGATTCGTTCGGATCGGCGAACGGTCGGTGTTTGGGTGCTCATCTTCCTGACGATCTTCCTCGTGCTTGCCTACATGCTGAAAAAGGAAATCTGGAAGGACGTCAAGTAAATGACCGCAATACCCAACCGCCGGTCCGTGATGACGCTGTTCTCGCGGCCGACAGACATTCACAGCCATCGCACCCGCTTGGTGCTGGCCGAGAAGAACATCAACATCGAGATCGCCAACGTAACCGGTCCGGGTCTGCCCGAGGACCTGATGGATCTCAATCCCTATCACACGGTCCCGACGCTCGTCGATCGCGATCTTACGCTCTACGATTCGCGGGTGATCATCGAGTATCTCGACGAACGCTTTCCGCATCCGCCGCTGATGCCCGTCGATCCGGTGACCCGCGCGCAGTTCAGGCTGGCCCTGTTCCGCATCGAGACCGATTGGTACACCTTGGCCGAAGAAGCGGACCCCGAGGGTAAGCTCTCCAGCAAATCGCGCAAGATGCTGCGCGAGAGTATTCTGCAAGGCGCCGAGCTTTTCGGCGCCAAACCGTATTTTTTGAGCGACGAGTTTTCGCTGGTCGACTGTACGATCGCGCCGATTCTATGGCGTCTGACCTTGTATGGAATCGAGCTCGGCAGCGAAGCGGAAGCCATCGAGGCTTACATGCAACGGGTCTTCTCGCGCCGGTCGTTTCAGCAGAGCCTCACCGAGCTGGAACAAGAGATGCGTATGTAACGGGGCCGCCGCCCTTCGCGCTTTTGCCGAAATATGTAATGTTGCCAACAGTGCCGCCAAACGGTGGTAAGCTCTTGCCTTGGAAGATATGGGCGATACATCGGGATTCTGAGAGCTTGGCACATCCTAGCCGTTCAAAAAGACCTTATCTCATTCGTGCGATGCACGAGTGGATGACCGACAACGGGCATACGCCGCATATTGTCGTAGACGCGCTGCACGATGTCGTGGTCGTCCCCACGGAGCACGTGAAGGACGACAAGATCATCCTGAACATCAGCGAGACGGCGGCGCACAACCTGAAGCTTGGCAACGATGCCGTGGCCTTTCGCGCACGTTTCGGCGGCGTACCTTTCGATGTTTGGGTACCGATGCGGGCCGTGCTCGGCATTTATGCCCGCGAAACCGGACAGGGCATGATTTTCTCGCACGAGTCCACGCAGGCGGCGGACAACGAGAATCCCGAACGCGCCGCCGCCCCGTCCCGCGAGCGGCCGCACCTCAAAGTCGTCAAATAGAAAGTCGTTAAGTCGGCGCCCCGGCGGCTTTGCCGGATTCGGCGGACTCAGTCCGGGTGCACCGGGCTCAGTCCGGCCGGAACGCATCTTTGAGCCAGCTCACCTGCAGCCCGCTACATTCGTCGCGATCGATCCCGATGATGTCGAAACGCATCTTCGGCGGGTTCCTGAAGCGTTTACCGGAGACGTACATCGCCGCGGCCCTGAGCAGCTTCTGCTGTTTTCGCCTGTCGACGCTCAGTGCGGCATTCGCGTACGGGTTCTTGCGCCGGTAGCGGACCTCGATGAATACCAGACAGTTGCCGTCCTGCATGATGAGGTCGATTTCGCCGAGGCGGCAGCGGTAGTTTCGCGTAATCGGTCTCAAGCCATGTGCGACGAGAAAGCGAAGCGCCCGTTTTTCCGCGTCGTCGCCTACAGCTCGCGCGCGGGTGGAGACCATGTCGGGTCGCGGCCCTGTGGTGTCGGCTCGTCGTAATCGACGCCGTCGGCCGGCGTTTGGAAATCCTCCGGTTCGGGCAGCGCCACGGCATTGCCCGACCGAAACTCGGCCCATGCGAGTTTTCGGTTCACGCGACCGTCCGCATCGAGGAACAGCCGCCCGCTCGCACCGTCCAACTCGGCGATCTTACCGCCGCGCATCGCGAACAGCGGAGCGACGAGATGATAGGCGTCGTAACCCATCGCATGCAGGCGCCCGAGACGGCGTTCTTCGGGCCAGTATTCACGATAGGTTTCCGGCAGATGGTCGATCCACACCGGCGGCTCGATCAGCCACGGCGTGTCGGCGAAACGTATGCCGTTCAGGTCGTTGTTCGAGCGCCCGTCCATCGCGTTGATCGACGATGTCGAATACACGGGCAGGTCGCCGGAGTAGTGAAACTTGAGCTGGGATTTCAGAAGCCGGCCCGCCGGTGCATCGGCCGCGAGAAAAACGAACTCGACATCCTGCCGTCGCCGCGGATCGAACTGCAGCGGTTCCCCGAGGTTTGCGCGCAAGCGCTGATAACGGCGAAAGCTGCCCGACAGTGCCATCAGGTTTTCGATCGGCAGCGAAAAATCCTGATTCGACGGTGTGTAGCCGCGGTAGTCGAGCAACGTGCCGCCGGCGGCTTCGAAGGTGTCGGCGAAACTGGTCAACAGCCGGCGCCCCAAGCCGTTGTCGGGGACCAGCGCCACCCCGCGGGTATGGCCGTCCAGCAGCGCCCTTTCGGCCGCCGAGCGGGCCTCGTCTTCGGGAGCGAGGGCAAACTGGAACAGCCCGGGCGGCGCCAGGCTGTCGTCGGGCAGGTAGTTCAAGGTCAGTACCGGCACCGGCACCAGCATGTTGTTCGCGAGCTCGGCCACGCTGTCGCGGAGCAACGGCCCGACCACGAATTGGGCGCCGTCGGCGACGGCCGATGCATAGGCCGCCGCAGCGCCGCCTTCTGCTTCGACGTCATAGACTCGGAGCGTCTGGCGGTCGTCCAGGCCGCCGGCGGTTGCGAAGTAAGCGCCCAAAAAGCCGTTCTGGATGGCTTTGCCGGCGCTCGCGGCCCGGCCGCTCAAGGGCAGTAACAGCGCAATCCGGCGCGGATACTCGAGCAGGGTCTCGTCCGGCAGCCGCAGCGCGTCGAGCAGCAGGAAGGCCGGATGGCCGGGATGCCGCTCGCGCCAGCGGACGATGCCGTTGCTCCATCCGATCCCCTGTTGTCCGGTCGTCGTCGCCAGCGAGCCCAGCGACAGCCAACCGCGGACGACCGGGTTGGTTGCGCGTTCCCCGGCCTCGCGCAGAACCTGCGGATTACTGACCAAGAGCCCGCTCCATATCCGCTGCCGGTTTCTCTTTATCAGCGGCCCTTCGTCGAGCCAGATTTCGCGCTGAATCAGGAGTTCGACGGCCCGGGCCGGCTCCCGAACCTGAAACCGGGCGTCGGCCCGCAGCGCTTCGACACGCAGGCGGTGGTCCAGCGGCAGCGACTCGCGGCTGAGCGGTTCGAGGATTTCGAGCGCACGTTCGGGCTCGCCCTCGTACAGCGCCAGCGCCGCGGTATTCGCGCTCCAGAGCCAGAATACCGGTCCGGCGGCCGGCGGCACGACGCTTCGAAATGCGATACGCGCACGATTGGCGTCACCGGCATTCAGCCATTGTTCGACCGCCAGTAAGGTCAGGCGGTCACGCTCGGCGCCCTCCGCGTCGCCGGCGAGGCCGATGTAGATACCGGCTGCTTCCAGGTACTCGCCGTTCAGCGCCATGCGTGCGGCCCGTTCCTCCGATGTGCCCGGTCTCCAGTCTCCGCCAACCGCGCAGCCGCCGAGAATGGCCGACAGCAATAGCAGCGGGCCGACCCGGCGGGACCTTCGGCGTGCGGGGCGCTTGTGATTAGGCATCGTTTTCAGCACTGTATTCTTCAACTGTATTCTTCAATCGGATCTCCGGCGGATCGTCTGTAGACAGTCTTCCAGGATGTATTCTGTGGCCGGGTCTTTGGCGGGCCGTCTGTCGTCAGTTGTCCGCGAGACCGATTGCAATCACTGAACTGGGCTTGGATATGGGCTTGGATACCGGATGAACGGCACCCTGTACGTCGTGGCAACGCCGATCGGCAATCTCGAGGATCTGACGCCGCGGGCCCGCCAGACGCTCGCGGCCGTCGATTTGATTGCCGCCGAGGATACTCGCCACACCGGGCGATTGCTATCGCATATTGGCTGTAAAACGCCGCAAATGGCATTGCATGAGCACAACGAAGATCGTGTGACACCCCTTCTGATTGAACGTCTCAAAAGTGGCAATTCGGTGGCGCTGGTCAGCGACGCCGGCACGCCGCTGCTCAGCGATCCGGGTTTTGCGTTGGTCAGGTCCGCGCACCGGAACCGGATACCGGTGTCGCCGGTCCCGGGGGCCTGCGCCCTGATCGCGGGTTTGTCGGTAGCCGGTTTGCCGACGGACCGGTTCTGCTTCGAGGGTTTTCTGCCGTCCAAGCCCAAGGCGCGGCGCGCAAGGCTCGAGGAGCTGGCTGCCGAGGGCCGGACGATCGTGTGTTACGAATCGGTGCATCGCATCGCCGCGACGATCGCCGATCTGGTGCAGTGCTTTGGCGGCGAACGCCCGGCTTTCATCGGGCGGGAGCTGACCAAGCTCCACGAGCAATGTGTCGCATCGCCGCTTGCCGAGCTTGCCGGACAGCTCGACGAGCAGCGTATCGAGCCCAGAGGCGAGTTCGTCATCGTGATCGGCGGCGGCGACCGGCAAAACGCATTGTCGGCCGACGTCGATCGGCTGTTACTCGAGTTCGCCGCAGAGCTGCCGGCCAGGCGGGCTGCCGCGATCGCGGCGCGAGTGACCGGTCACCGACGAAACGAATTGTATCGGCGCTTGCTGGAACTCGCGTCGGCCCGATAGGGGGGGCTTCCGCACAGCCACCGTGCTTGTGGCGGTGCCGACGACGGCTATCAGCACGTGCTTTGGCTCACTGTGTTTAATCACTGTGTTTCATCATGTTTTTCATGGATATCTCCCTCCCGGCCTGCGGTGCGGACGGTCGAATACGGTAGAATGACGGGTCGGAAACGCCGGAGTCGGCCAGGCAATCGCTGTTCGTTCGCGACTCGTTCGCTGGCGAATGGAGGAAAGTCCGGGCTCCTTCGGACAGGGCGCCAGGTAACGCCTGGAGGGTGCGAGCCCATGGAAAGTGCCACAGAAAACAAACCGCCGGCTTCGGCCGGTAAGGGTGAAAAGGTGCGGTAAGAGCGCACCGCGCGGCCGGTAACGGCTCGCGGCACGGTAAACCCCGCCCGGAGCAAGACCAAATAGGGGAGTACGCGGGTCTAGGCCCGCGCCGCCGGTTCCGAGCGGACTCCCGGGTAGGTTGCTCGAGGCGGCCGGTGACGGCCGTCCCAGATGAATGATTGCCCTCGACAGAACCCGGCTTATTGCCGGCTCCGGCTTTTCCGGCCTTCAATCGTCGAATCGGAGCGCCAGCACGGCGTTTTCCCGCGCAATCGCTGCCCTCTTCGAATACCGGTATGTCGGCTGATGACGCGCTCCATCCGCCCGGTCGGAGCCCGGTCAGAAAGGAGAGCCCGGCCCGCACCCGCAGACCCCTAGCGCAGAACTTGCCACTTTTTGCCCGATTTGGGCCACTGAATCGTCTCTAAGTCTCTGTACAAAAAGCACTAATAGAGGAGCGCTGTTGACGCTCCAAGAGGCCGACCATATAGTGTCGAAAAGTGGAGAAAAGTGGGAGGAAGGGGCATCACTCCCGGAATTCGTGCCAGAAGAGCGAAACCGGACCTGCCCGAGCCGTCGTGTTTCGAGGGGCCACCAAAGTCACGCTGGACGCCAAAGGGCGCATGGCCGTGCCGACCCGGTATCGGGAACGGCTGGCTGCGCGTTGTGACGGCCAGCTCATCGTGACGGTGGACAAGGACCACTGCCTCCTGGTTTATCCGCTGCCGGACTGGGAAGAGCTCGAGCGTAAGCTCGTGCGTCTGCCCAGCATGAACAAAGTCGCGCGTCGCATCGTTCGGATTATGGTCGGTTCTGCAACCGAGGTCGAGCTGGACGCGAGCGGCCGGATCCTGATTTCGCGCGAACTCAGGGATTTCGCCGGGCTCGAGAAAAGCGCGATGCTGGTCGGGCAGGGTAACAAGTTTGAACTTTGGGACGAGACGACCTGGAAAGAAACGCGGGAGGCGTGGCTCGGCGATGGCGACGAAGAAGACGGTGAATTGCCGCCCGATCTCGAGACTATCGCGTTTTAGCTCGATGTTTCCGTAATGAGCAACGCCGGACACGTGCCGGTGTTGCTAGGTCCGGTCCTCGAAGGACTGGCAATACGGCCGGACGGTAACTACGTCGACGGCACGTTCGGGCGCGGCGGGCACAGCCGGGCGATTCTCGGGCGGCTGGGCCCTGCGGGAAGGCTGGTTGCCATCGACCGCGACCCGGCGGCGGTTGCTTCGGCGCCCGAGGCCTTGTCGCGCGATCCACGATTCGAACTGGTGAGAGACGAAATTGCGCAACTCGAGACAGTCATGGAGCAACGGGGACTCGAAGGCAGGGTCGACGGCATCCTGTTCGACCTGGGCGTTTCCTCGCCGCAACTGGATGAAGCCGGCCGCGGTTTCAGCTTTCTGCGTGACGGACCGCTCGACATGCGGATGGACCCGGAATCCGGTCAAAACGCCGCCGAGTTCATCGCAAGGGTGGATGAGAAAACCTTGAAACGGGTTCTGGCGACTTTCGGCGAGGAGAGAATGGCCGGGCCTATCGCCCGCGCGATCGTCGCGGCGCGTGGCCGCGCGCCGATCACGCGAACGGGAGAGCTCGCCGACATCGTCGCGGCCGCGGTGCCCGGGCGCCGGGAGAAAATTCACCCGGCAACGAAGACTTTCCAGGCGATACGGATTTTCGTCAACCGGGAACTCGAACAGTTGCAGGCAGCGCTCGAGCAGTCATTGGGCGTGCTCCGCAAGGGCGGCCGCTTGTGCGTCGTCAGCTTTCACTCTTTGGAGGACCGCATCGTCAAACGTTTTTTCCGCGAGCACTCGAGAGAGCCCGAGCAATACCGGGGCCTGCCCTCGGTGCCCGCCGAGTGGCAGGCAAAACTGGTCCTGGCCGGCAAGCCGGTGACGGCCGGCCCCGACGAGATCGCCGGCAACCCGCGGGCCAGAAGCGCGCGACTGAGAGTGGCGGAGCGGCGATGACGACCCGAAGCCAAACGCGTTCCCCCGTGCTGCTGGTACTCGTGTTCGCAAGCGTATGCGTGCTGAGTGCAATTGCGATCGTCTACACCAAACACGAGTCGCGCAAGCTCTTCGTCGAGCTCGAACGGCTCACCGAAGAACGGGACGAGCTGAACATCGAATGGGGAAAATTGCAGATCGAGCAAAGTACCTGGGCTACCCACGGGCGGATCGAGCAGGTCGCAAACGACCGGCTCTCGCTGCAACGGCCGGCCGCTAACGACATTTATGTCATCGAACGTCCATGACACGCGGCGCGGAAACGAAGAAGACGGCTGCAAGGCGCAACGCCCGCAGGGTGACGCTGCTGATGGTTCTGTTCGGCCTGGCCGCGACGTCGCTGTCCGCGCGTGCGGTTTATCTGCAGGTACTCAACAAGGATTTTCTCAATGAGCAGGCGGACACGCGTCACCTGCGTACCGAACGCATCTCCGCGCATCGCGGTTCGATCACGGATCGCCACGGCGAGCCCCTGGCAATCAGTACGCCGGTGGACAGTATCTGGGCCAATCCCAGGGAGTTGGCGCCCGCGGTAGACAGCGTCCCGCGGCTTGCGAAGCTCCTCGAGCTCGACGCGCAGGAGCTGATCCGCCGGATCACGCGCAGCATCGATCGCGAGTTCCTGTATCTCAAACGGCATGTGAGCCCGGACAAATCGGCGCAGGTGATGTCGCTGAAGCTGCCGGGGGTCAACGTACAGCGCGAATACCGGCGGTATTATCCGTCCGGCGAGATCGTCGGGCATCTGGTCGGTTTCACCGACATCGACGACCAGGGCCTGGAAGGCCTGGAACTGGCTTTCAACCACTGGCTGTCGGGCGAGCCCGGAGCCAAGCGCGTGTTGAAAGACCGCCTCGGACGTTCGGTCGAAAACGTCGAGAGCATCCGCCCGGCGCGCCATGGCAGGGAGCTCAGGACGAGCATCGACCTGAGGATTCAGTATCTCGCCTACCGCACGCTCAAGGCGGCCGTGCACGCGCATGGCGCGAAGTCCGGATCGATCGTCTTGCTGGACGTCGAGAGCGGCGAAGTGCTCGCGGTCGTCAACCAGCCGGCGTACAACCCGAACAACCGCGGCGCATACCCGCCCGACAGTTACCGGAATC
>JANQMR010000026.1 GCA_028279985.1 Woeseiaceae bacterium | reverse complement strand
CCCGTCAGCACCCACCAGGTTCGGAGTGGTAGTTCAGTTGGTTAGAATACCGGCCTGTCACGCCGGGGGTCGCGGGTTCGAGTCCCGTCCACTCCGCCACTACTCGTAGCCCCCTGATTTTGAGGGGGCTACTTCAAGAGCTCTGCCGGGCAAATCCGGAGCGGCCGACTCCGCCGCCGACGCCGTTTCTTCCGCGTGTGACGATAGCACCGAGCCATTTTTCGATCTCCAGGATCAACAGCACCGCGATGCCGACGGCGATGATCTGCGCGCCTTGAATCAGGCTGAGCGGCCGGGTATCGAAGAAGGACTCCATGAAAGGGGCGTAGGTGAACAGAAGCTGTAGCGCCGTTACCGTGCTCACCGCGATCAGCACGGCCGGCGTTCCCAACACTCCCCGCCAGGTGATTGCCGTCGATTTCAGGTAACGCACGCTGAACAGGTAGAAGATCTCCAGCACGACGAGCGTATTGACGACTATCGTTCGCGCCTCTTCGATGCTCGCGCCCTGCGCCTGAGCCAGCGCGAACTTGGCAAACAGCGCCCCAAGAAACAATATCGAGACAAAAGCGACCCGCCAGATCAAAAAACCCGACAGAATCGGCTCTCTTGGCGGACGCGGCGGGCGGCGCATGACGTCGGGTTCGGCCGGTTCGAAGGCCAGCGCGAGCGCCAAGGTCACGGCCGTGACCATATTGACCCAGAGGATTTGCACGGCAGTGATCGGCAAGGTGGTGCCGAGCAGGATTGCGGTGATCAGCACTAGCGCCTCGCCGCCGTTCGTCGGCAGTATGAATAGAATCGCTTTCTTGAGGTTGTCATAGACGGTCCGTCCCGCCCGCACGGCCTCGGCAATGGTCGCGAAGTTGTCATCGGCGAGCACCATTTCGGAAGCTTCTTTGGCCGCCTCGCTGCCGTTGAGACCCATGGAGATGCCGACATCCGCGCGTTTCAAGGCGGGTGCATCATTGACGCCGTCGCCGGTCATCGCGACGACGGCGTCCTCCGCCTGCAAGGCCATGACCAGTCGAAGCTTGTGGCCGGGGCTGGTGCGCGCAAACACGGCCGTGTCCCGAACGCGTGTTCGGAGTGCAGCGTCGTCCAGCGAATCGAGGTCCTGTCCGGTAAGGATCGCGTCGGGATTCTCCAGCCCAAGCTGCCGGGCAATGGCACCCGCCGTGCCGGCATGATCCCCGGTGATCATCTTTACGCGGATACCGGCAGCCTGGCACTCGGCCACCGCGGTGATGGCCTCTTCCCGAGGCGGGTCGATCAGGCCGAACAGGCCCAAGAGCGTAAGGCCGTTTTCCACATCGTCGAAGGTCAGCACGGTGTGTGTGCTCTCGGTCGTTTTCATCGCAACCGCGAGGACCCGCTGGCCGTTGGCCGCGATCTTCTCCACCTGCGAGTGCCAGTAGTCCGTGTCCAGGGGAGCGTCGCCATCGAATCCACGCTGCGTTGCGCACATCTCGAAGATACGTTCCGGCGCACCCTTGACGTATATGAAGCCGTTACCCGTGTGGTCGTGATGTAAGGTCGCCATGAAGCGATGTTCCGCATCGAAGGGAATGACGTCGGTGCGTGGAAAATGCATGGGTTCCGCGTTCGGATCGCAGCCGGCTTTGCAAGCGACGGTAACCAGCGCTCCCTCCATCGGATCACCTTCGATGAGCCACTGGCCGCCGACCTCTTGGAGGCTTGCGTTATTACACAAGAGTGCCGCCCTGGCCATTGCCGAAAGCAGCGGGTATTCCGGAACGCTGACCTCGCGGCCGTCCAATGTGAACTCACCATGCGGTGCGTAGCCTACGCCGCTTACCGCAAAAAGGCGTTTGGCGGTTGCCATCGACACGACCGTCATTTCATTGCGGGTTAACGTCCCCGTCTTGTCGGAACAGATCACCGACACCGAACCAAGCGTTTCGATCGCGGGAAGACGGCGCACAATGGCATTGCGTCGCGCCATGCCCTGCACGCCGATCGCCAGGGTGATGGTCAGGATGGCCGGCAGCCCTTCGGGAATGGCGGCTACCGTCAGGCCGACCACGGCTATGAAAATTTCGTTGAAGCTGTAGTCGCGGACCACGATCCCGAATACGAGCACCAGGGCGGCAAGGCCGAGGATGAAACCGGTCAGCCATTTGGCGAACACGCCCATCTGCCGCGTCAGCGGGGTCTGGAGCGTTGCCACATCGGAGAGCATGCCGCTGATGCGGCCAATGGCGGTGTCGGCGCCGGTGGCGACAACAACGCCTTTCCCGTGGCCATAGGTTACGAGGGTACCGCTGAACGCCATCGAGCTTCGATCGCCGAGCGGCACAGATGCGCCAACCGGCAGCGTATCTTTTTCGACAGGAACGGATTCACCGGTCAGCATGGCCTCTTCGACTTTCAAGTTCTTGACGTCGATGAGTCGGATATCCGCGGGCACCCGCTCGCCTGCTTCGAGCAGCACCAGGTCGCCCGGGACCGTTTCGTCGCCCGGAACGGTCTTGCGGCGGCCTTCCCGGACGACAGTGGCCTTTGGCGCCAGCAGGTTGCGGATGGCTTCGAGCGCCTTTTCGGCCTTGCCTTCCTGGAGAAAACCGATGACGGCATTGATCAGCACGACGGCGAGGACAACCTGTGTGTCAACCCAGTGCTCCATCAGTGCGGTGAGCGCCGCGGCACCGAGCAGGACGTAGATCAGCACATCGTGGAATTGCGCCAGGAATCGCAAAATCGGCCCGCGGCGCTTTGGCGGCGGCAACCGATTCGGGCCTACACGCGCCAGGCGTTCAGACGCCTGACTGTCGGTCAGACCGTCGGGACCGCTCTGCTGAGCGGCAAGGACTGCCTCGGTCGAGAGCGCATGCCAACGATCACTGCCGTTCGGCTGAGCCTTGTCAGTCGCTTGGAATCTTTTCGGGCGAGTAACCACCGACCTGTCCTCCTCCTCCTTTGTCTAGGCCACGATCCGGTCGATCGTTGCACTGTTCAGGTGCCCCCAATATGGGGACAAATACTTACTTTTAGGCTGAAGCGATCCGGATCTGCCATGCCCAAATTGCAGCCCACACGAAATCGCTGGATTCACGTGGATCAAACAGGGCAAAAGTGGACCGGAAAGCCGGCTGCGCACGCTTGCATCGTTAGTCTTTCCTTATCTCGCCGTCCGATCAGCGTCACAGAATATGTGCCGCAATTGACACCCCCAAGCTGACTACGTAACCTCCAACCGCTACGGACAGGGGCGTTTGCGCGTTTGGCGCAGGCTGAGAAGCACCCTTAGAACCTGAACCGGATCATACTGGCGTAGGGAGTCCGCGGTGCGCTGAACATCGGATTGCTTGTCTCTTCGCGCGCATCGCTTCTCCCCGCGCCGAACCCGCGCCGAAAAGGGGAGGAAAATGAGCAACCCGGGACAAAGCCTGCAGCAGATGCGGACGGCAGCGCCGCTCGTCCACAACATCACCAATTTTGTCGCAATGAACCCGATGGCGAATGTGCTGCTGGCCATCGGCGCATCGCCTGCCATGGTCCATGCGCGCGAGGAGGTGAGCGACTTCGCAGGTCTCGCACAGGCGCTGACGGTCAATATCGGCACCGCCGATGACGCCTGGGGTGCAGCGATGATCGACGCCGCCGAGGTGATGAATGACGCAGGGCGTCCTTGGGTGCTGGATCCGGTAGGCGTCGGCGCGACGCCGTTCCGGCAGCAGCTGTCCCGTCGCCTGATCGCGCTGCGTCCAACGGTAATCCGCGGCAATGCCTCGGAAATCCTCGCACTCGCGGGGCGGCCGAGCGCGGCCCGCGGCGTCGATGGCGGCGACGGCGTCGACGCTGCGATGGATGCGGCGCAGGGCCTCGCACGCGAAACGGGCGGCGTCGTCGCGGCATCGGGCGCGGTCGACTACGTTACCGACGGGGCGGACGGCTATTGTGTGGCCAATGGCCATCCGCTGATGGCCCGGGTGACGGCAATGGGTTGCTCGCTCAATGGGGTAATCGCCGCGTTTTGCGTTGACCAGCCTCCGCTCGAGGCCACGGTCGCGGCGCTGGCGAGCTACGGACTCGCTGGCGAGACCGCCGCGACTACGGCGCAGGGCCCCGGCAGCTTCCAACCCGCCTTCCTGGATGCGCTGCACGACCAGACGCCCGACGCGCTGGACGCCGGTGCGCGGATCAGCGCGACATGACGGGCGCGGTGTACGTCGTCACCGACCCGGATGCGCCCCTGCCGGTGGTCGAACAGGCCCGCGCGGCCGCCCGCGGCGGCGCCTGGGCGGTGCAGCTACGCGACAAGACGGCCAGCGATGCCGATTGCCTCGCCTTGGCGAAAGTGCTCTTGGCCGAGCTGCGCCCGCTGGGCGTGAAGCTCATCGTCAACGACCGATTGGCGGTCGCCGTCGGTAGCGATGCCGATGGGCTGCACGTCGGGCAGGGCGACGGCGACCCCGCCGCCGCGCGTGCCCGGTTGGGGCCTGAGAAACTCCTGGGCGTCTCGGTGGGGACGCCGGCGCAAAGCGCAGCCGTGCCGGACGGCGTGGATTACATCGGCGTAGGCCCGGTTCGCGCGACCGCCTCCAAGCCCGACCACGGCCAGCCCATCGGCTTCGATGGGCTGGCGCGGATCGTTGCCCGCGCGCCTTTGCCGGCGATTGCCATCGGCGGCCTCGGCCCGGGCGACGCAGATGCGCTCAGGCAGGCCGGCGCTGTGGGGCTTGCGGTCGTCTCCGCGGTGGTTCGCGCGCCCGATCCCGAGGCGGCCACCCGGGCGCTGGTTGCGGAATGGACGCAGCGATGATTCCCAACATTCTTTCCATCGCCGGCTCCGACCCTTCGGGCGGCGCCGGCATTCAGGCCGATATCAAGGCGATCGGTGCGAACGGCGGTTACGCCATGGCGGCGATCACCGCGCTCACGGTACAGAATACGCAAGCGGTGCGTGGGGTAGAGATCGTGCCGGCCGAGGTGGTCCGCGCCCAGATTGCGGCAATCCGCGACGACATCCGCATCGACGCGGTGAAGATCGGCATGCTCGGTACCGCCGAGATTGTCGCGGCGGTGGCCGAGGCGCTCGAGGGCCTTGCCGCCCCGATCGTCCTGGACCCGGTGATGGTCGCCAGGAGCGGCGACCGGCTGCTCGCGCCGGAGGCGGTGGCGGCGCTGCGCGACCGGCTGTTGCCGATGGCCGCGGTGATCACCCCGAATCTGCCCGAAGCGGCCGATCTGCTGGGCAGCGCACCCGCGCGCGACGTTGGCGGGATGCTGGAAGACGCGGCGCGCCTGCGAGCGCTCGGCGCCAGGGTCGCGCTCCTCAAAGGGGGACATCTGGCGGGCGGCGACAGCCCTGACGTGCTGGCCCATCCGGGCGGCATAGACCGCTTGGACGGACCGCGACACGACACGCACAACACCCACGGAACCGGCTGTACGCTGTCGGCCGCACTCGCCTGTCAGCTAGGTCACGGCCGGTCGCTGACCGAGGCCGCCGGCCGCGCCAAAGCGTACACGGCCGCCGCGATCGCCGCCGCCGGTCGGCTCGACGTCGGTCATGGCCACGGACCTACGCATCACTGTCATCCTTTCGACGAGACAAGACCATGACCTTCACCGAACGTGTGCTTACCGAAAACGCCGAGCTCTGCGCCGTAATCCGTGCCATGCCGTTCAATCGTGCGCTTGCCGACGGCACGCTCGCCCGCGATGTCTTCCGTCACTACATCATTCAGGATGCGCATTATCTCGAAGGCTTTGCCCGCGCCCTCGCGCTTGCGGCAGCACGCGCGCCGGACGCGGCCGGGGTATGCCAGCTTGCACAGTCTGCGGCCGGCGCGATCGCGGTCGAGCGCGAGCTCCACGAGCACTATCTAGGTCTCTACGGCGTCAATCCCGACCGTTTCGCGGCGACGCCCCCGACGCCCGTCTGCGAGCACTACGTCAGTTTCCTCGTCGCCAAAGCGGCGACCTGCGGCGTGGCCGAGGCCGTGGCCGCGCTGCTCCCATGCTTCTGGATCTACCGCGACGTGGGACAGGCAATCCATGCCCAGGCAGACGCCGACAACCCATACCGTGCCTGGATCGAGACCTATGCGGGGGCCGACTTCGATGCGGCGGTGGATGCCGCCTGCAAGCTGGCCGATCGTCTTGCGGATAGGGCCGGCGCGGCGGAACTAGGACTGATGCAGGCCGCCTTCGCCAAGAGCAGTTTGCTCGAATGGATGTTCTGGGACAGCGCATGGAACCTGCGTGCCTGGCCCACGCCGGCGGGGAACCGGCCGCGATTCGCCGCCCGCTCCAACCGGGGGGCGTCTTGAGATAGAATGCCTCGCCTCGTTCCGGGTCCTTTCGACCCACGGCCCAAACCTGATGATTCCTTCCCATGCTCCAGGATATTCGCGAAAAGTTCACAGGCTGGATTGCACTTGCGATTCTCGGCCTGATTGCCCTGACCTTCGTTTTCGTCGGCGTCACGCCCGGCTTCGTCGGATCGAGTTACGCCGCCAAGGTTGACGGCGAGAAGATCGGCGCCGGGTACTTCGAGCAGGCCTATCGCAGGCAGTTGCAGCAGAATCCGCAGCTTGCGGAGCTCGGCGACACGCTGCGCCTGCAGGTCCGGCGCGCCGTGCTCGAGAACCTGATCCACGAGCAGTTGCTCAGAAACTACCTCGACGATGCCGGTTACCGGATCGGCAACCGGCAGCTCACGGATTACATCCAGCGGACGCCCGACTTCCAGGTGGACGGCGTTTTCGACCTGGCGACTTACCACGAGGTACTCGCGGCGAACGGGCTGGACGCGGCGCGTTACGAGGCCGCGCAACGGCAGACGCTGCGCGAGCAGCAGCTTCAGCTTGCGATCGGCGCCTCGGCGCTGGTAACGCCGGCCGAGTACCGGCGCTACCTGAATCTGGTCGCCGAGCAACGCGTGGTCAGCGTCGCCGAGCTGGGCCAGGAGGCCGTGAGCGACGAGATCGAAGTTGACGAGACGATGATCGCCGAGTATTACGACGCCAACCCGACGCTGTATCAGCTCCCGGAATCCGCCGACATCGAGTTCATTGCCATCCGGCGCGCGGACATCGCGGCGGCCGTCGAAATCGGCGAGCAGGCGCTGGCCGAGTATTACGAAGACCAGAAGTACCGTTTCGAGCAGGACGAACGGCGTCAGGCCAGGCATATCCTGATCCTCGCCGGCGACGACGCGGAAGCCGCGGAAGCAAAGACGCGCGAGCTCCTCGCGAGAATCGAGGCGGGCGAGTCGTTCGAAACCCTGGCCGCGGAGTTCTCCGAGGACGGCGGCACGGCAGGCGACGGCGGCGATCTGGGTGTGCTGACCCGCTCACAGTTTTCGACGGAAGCGCTCGGCAGCGCGGTTTTTTCGATGCAGCCGGGCGAATTGCGGGGGCCGGTCGAGACCGAGTTCGGTTTTCATATCGTTCGGCTCGACGATGTCGTCGGGCAGGGATCGTTGCCGCTGGACCAGGTGCGCGGTGAGCTGCTCGCCGAGCTTCGGGACCGGGAAG
Source organism: Woeseiaceae bacterium (assembly GCA_028279985.1). Taxonomy (GTDB): domain Bacteria; phylum Pseudomonadota; class Gammaproteobacteria; order Steroidobacterales; family Woeseiaceae; genus UBA1847. Next base: position 94,420 of record JANQMR010000026.1, on the reverse strand, counting down.
CCGAGGATACGTTTCGCGACCTCGAGCGAGCGGTGTCCGACGCGCTGTTCGACACCGACGACATACGGACGATTGCCGAAGCGACGGGATTGCCCGTGGAAACCGCAAGCGGCATCACGCGTATCGATGCCGGCCCCTTCGGCAGCAATCAGGCGGCCATCGACGCGATCTTTCTCGACCGGGTCCTGATGGAAGGCGCGGTCACCGATATCGTCGAGCTGGACGTCGACACTTCCGCCATCTTCCGGGTGACGGGACACACGCCGGCAACGCGGCAGCCGCTGGACGACGTGCGCGACCGGATCGAAGCCGCGCTCCTTGCCGAGCAGGCTGAAGCGCTGCTTGCCGAGCGCGCCGCGCAGATCGTCGCGGCCGTCGAGGCCGGTGAGGACTTCGCCGCCGTTGCCGAAGCGTCCGGGGCGGCGGTTTCCGAACCGAGGTTGGTGGGCCGCCAGGATCCGCAGATCGATCAGTCGCTTTTGTTCGAGGTTTTCGCCGCTCCCAAGCCGGCGATCGGTGCGCCGGTCACCGGCCAGGTGCGCAATGCGGCGGGCGGATATTCGATCTACCGCCTCGATGCCGTGTTGCCGGGCAGGCCGGAGTCCATCCCGCTCGCCGAACGCGATGCCGGCAAGCAGTTGCTGGCGCAACAGTCGGGGCAGGGCGACTACATCGCTTTCGTGCGCGCCCTGCGCGAGGACGCCAACGTGGTCGTCAACCAGGACCTGCTGGCCGCGCAGGACCTGTTCCAGTAAGGTCGCGAGAACCTGGGGAACCGCCGCAGCGGTAGGGGGAGATTCGTGCCGAAGATCGAGCTGCACTGGCAGATCCTGATCGCGATCGTATTGGCGGCCGTGATCGGCGGCGTCATCTTCGAAACACGCGCGGCGACCGGCGTCGAGCCGACGCTGTTCGGCGTTCAGTACCTGTCGATCTTCGACTACATCGGTACCCTGTTTCTGAACGCGCTGAAGATGATCATCGTCCCGCTGATCATGTCCTCGATCATCGTCGGCGTCGCCGGTATCGGCGGCGGCGGCAATCTCGGCGCGCTGGGCGGCAAGACGCTGCTGTTCTACGCCTCGACCACGCTCGCGGCGATCATGGTCGGACTGGTGATCGTCAACGCCGTCGGCCCCGGCTACGTCGACGGCGAGCCGGCGCGGGAGCTGCTGGCGCTCGAGGCCGATGTCGAGGATCTCGAGCAAACGGTCGGCGGGCGGGGCGTCGGCGACGTGGCGGAGATATTCCTGCGCATGGTGCCGCCCAACATCGTCGCGGCGGCGGTCGAAGGGCAGATGCTCGGCATCATCTTTTTTGCAATCCTGTTCGGCTTTTTCATGACCCGGCTCGACAACCAGTACGCCGAGCCCCTGTACGCGTTCTGGAACGGCGTGTTCCACGTCATGATGCGCATGACCGAGTGGATCATGAAGTTTGCCCCGATCGGCGTGTTCGGGCTCGTCGCGGCGGTCATCGCCAAGGCCGGCTACAAGGCCACCGGCCCGCTGGCCGTGTTTGCGATCGTCGTGATCGCCGCCCTCGCAGTACATGCCTTCGTCACGATGCCGGTGCTGTTGCGGCTGGTGGGCGGCGTGAATCCCCTGAAAACGATCAAGGCCTGCGCGCAGCCCATGTTGACGGCTTTTTCCACCGCCTCGTCGTCCGCGACGCTGCCGGTCACGATGGACGCGGTCGAAACCCGGGTCGGCGTATCGAACAAGGTCTCGAGCTTCGTCCTGCCGCTGGGCGCCACCGTGAACATGAACGGCACCGCGCTTTACGAATGCGCGGCGGCGATGTTCATCGCCCAGGCTTACGGTTTGGAGCTCACTTTCGGCGTGCAGTTCGCGATCGTTGCGATTGCCCTGCTGACGTCGATCGGGGTTGCCGGCGTTCCGTCGGCGTCGTTGGTGGCGATCGCGGTGATATTGACGGCGATTGGGTTGCCGATCGAGGCGCTGGGGGTGTTGCTGGTGTTCGATCGGGTGTTGGATATGGCGCGGACTAGTGTGAATGTTTGGGGGGATTGTTGTTGTGCGACGATTGTGGCGCGGTTGCAGGGGGAGGGGACTCGCGTTGCGGTGGACAAAGGTTGACGTGTCTGTGTGTTGGGGGGGTGGATACGTTGCTGGCCTTGGCGGAGGGTGGGGTGGTCCTATAGGGGAATGACTCCCTTCGGTCCGTTTTATTTCCCCTATAGGACCACCCCACCCTCCGCCAAGGCCGACCTAGTCAAGGCGTGACGAGGCGTGGAGCCCAAAAAGAAGCTACCTGCAATGTTTAGGGCTAGTGGGTGATGGGAGGTCCTTAGTGGAAATAAAACGGACCGAAGGGAGTCATTCCACTAAGGACCTCCCATCACCCACTAGCCTTGCGACTAACCCCAAGACACCACGCCAGCCTCGACGGCCACCAAATCTCTACCCGCTATCTTCGTCGAAGGTCATCGCCATGATGTTGGAACCCGCATCGACGAAGGTGGTTTCGCCGGTGATGCCGCTGGCAAGATCCGAACACAGGAACGCGGCCGCGTTGCCGATTTCCTCGATCGTGACCGTGCGTTTCAGCGGCGCGGCTTTTTCCGCGTAAGCGAGCATTTTGCGGAAACCGCCGATACCCGCGGCAGCCAGGGTTTTCACCGGGCCGGCGGAGATGCAGTTGACGCGGATACCCTGGGGACCGAGATCGGCGGCCAGGAAGCGCACGCAGGACTCGAGGCTCGCCTTCGCGAGGCCCATGACGTTGTAGTTGGGTACGACGCGGACGGCCGCGTTGTAGGTCAGGGCGAGCACCGCGGCCTGGCGGTCCTGCATCATCGGTAGCGCGGCCTTGGTCAGTGCAGCCAGGCTGTAACTCGAGATGTCGTGGGCAATGGCGAAGCCTTCGCGGGTGACGGCTTCGGCGAAGCCGCCTTCGAGTTGGTCGCGCGGCGCGAAACCGACCGAATGTACCAGTACGTCGAGTCCGTCCCAGGATGACTTGCCTAGTTGTTCGAAAACCGCGGCGATTTCGGCATCGCTGGCGACGTCGCAGGGGAAACAGAGCTCGCTGTTCTGGCCCAGTCTTTCGGCGAGCTTGACGACCCGGCGCTCTAGCTTGTCGTTCTGGTAGGTGAATGCGAGTTCGGCGCCTTCGCGCGCGAAGGCCTCGGCGATGCCCGTTGCGATCGAACGATCGCTCGCGACGCCGACGATCAACGCTTTTTTGCCGGCCATGAAGCCCATTGGATTCCCCTTGTCTCGTTGTCCGCTTCTTGTGGATCGCTTTTGTTGATGGATAGCTTTTGTCGACGGCGCGATCAGCTCGACTGTCGTGTGACGTCCACATACATCGTCAGTTTCTGGCCCGGTCTCAGGATCTTGTTCCTGTCGATGCCGTTCCAGCGAACGATGTCGTTGATCGTGACGCGAAACCGGCTGGCGATCCGATACAGCGAGTCGCCGTTTCTGACCGTGTAGCGGAGTTTGCGCGTCGTGTTGCCGAGCGCGGCGGCCGGCGAGGTAGCGGGTGCCGCGTCGGCCTTGCTCCAGACGACGAGCTTCCTGCCCGCCGGCAGCGTGTCGCCGGGCGCCATGCCGTTCCATTTGGCGAGCTGTCGCGTCGTTACGCCGTACCGGCGGCTGATGGTCCAGAAGCTTTCGCCGGCCCGGACGACGTGTTCTAGCCTGCGTCCGGAACGCTGCCGGTTCTGCGTTTTCGCCAGGCGTTCGTCGGCGCTTTTGCTGTAGGCCGCGAGCGGCTTGCTCGCAACCGGAATCAGCAGGTAATGGCCGGCGCGTATCGTGTTGCCGCGCAGATTGTTCGCTTCGCGGATCGCGGCGGCGGTCGTATGATAGTCGATGGCAATCTCGCCGATGGTCTCGCCGCGTTTGATCTTGTGGCGTTTCCAGCGCACCCGCTCGGCGATCGGCACTTGGGCAAGCGCCGTCGCGAAAGTCTCGGCCACAGCAATGGGCATCACCAGCGCATGCGGCCCGTCGGGACTCGTGGACCAGCGATTGTAGCCGGGGTTGTAGGCGTAGACCGTGTCGATGTCGGCGCCGGCGAGCTCCGCTGCCAGCGCGAGATCGAGCTGTGAGCCGGTCTCGACGACGACGAATTGCGGATCGTCGCTGAGCTCGGGCAAGGACAGCCCGTAAGCCGACGGATCGCGCACGATATCGACCAGTGCGAGCAGGCGCGGCACGTAGGCCGAGGTCTCTCGCGGCAGTTTCAGGTGCCAGAAGGTTTCGGGCTTGCCGGCTTTCCTGTTGCGTTTGACGGCGCGACGTACCTTGCCCTCGCCCGAGTTGTAGGACGCGATGGCGTTCAGCCAGTCGCCGCCGTTGAAATCGTGCAGGTATTCGAGATAGTCGAGCGCGGCGCGGGTGGAATCGACGATGTCGCGGCGGCCGTCGTACCACCAGTTCTGATCGACGCCGAAACGCCTTGCGGTGCCCGGGATCATCTGCCAGAGACCGGCGGCGCGGCCGTGTGAATAGGCGAACGGATCGAAGGCGCTCTCGACGATCGGTAACAACGCGAGCTCGAGCGGCAAAGCGCGGCGGTGCAACTCCTCGGTGATGTAAGGCAGGTAGCGCTGCGCCCGGTTGAAGACACGCGCCAGATAGTCCGGGTGGCGCAAGAACCAGTCCCGCTCGACCGCGATACGCCGGTTTTGCTCGTAGTCGAGGGTGAACTCGCGACGCAGCCGGGCCAGCAGGTCGAGTTCCTCGGCAGGGCCGAAATTGTCGAGCCCGAGCTCCTCCGCCGGGGATATCAGGGTCAGGGACGGCTGTCTTTGGGCGATGCGCTCGGGAAGGCCGTCCTCGCCGAACGGGCCGGCCCAAAACGCCGACGATGACGCCGGCGAAAAGGCCAGGGCCGCGGCCAGCGAAAAAGTGACACAAGCGCCCCCGGGGGGCTTGAATCTCTGTAATAATCCCTGCATCGAAGATGGGCCGGCGGCTTTTTGCGCCGCTTCTTGTCCGTTGTGCTCAGGTCCATTGTGCTCAGGCATCCGGGATATCGTACCGACAGGATCATGTACTGCAAGTCCAAAGGTCACAGAAGCATGGATCGCGGAAGCAGCGTGCACGGAAACGGGATGCGCCAAAACATGGTGCCCGGAAACGGGATTCACGTAAATGACCGGCATATCGAGGCGGCCGGCCGGGCTTGGCCGGAGAAGTTCGGATGACGGACGAGTCGCCTTTTCCGCAAACGCCCGAGGCGTGGCTGGAGACGTCGTTGGGCGGCGCGCTGCTGGCGCAGGAAGCGCGCATGGTCGAGGAAGCCTTCAACGGCATTTTCGGCGAGTATTGCCTGCAGGTCGGCTCCTGGGGCGCGGCCAACACCTTCCTCAAGGCCGCCCGGACCCAGCGCAGTTGCCTGATCGGCAAGCAGGGAGAGGGGGAGGCGGCATCGGCTTTCGGCTTGCCGTATCGCCTGCCGGTGGAGACGCATTCGATCGATGCCGTGCTGCTGCCGCATACGCTGGACTACAGCGACCGCCCGCATGCGGTATTGCGGGAGGTCGATCGGGTGCTGCGCTCGGACGGCCACCTGCTGATCCTCGGATTTCGCCCCGGCGGTCTTTGGGGGCTCAGGCGACTGATCCCGGGCGCCGGAATGCCGCCTGGCGCCGAGCAATTCGTGTCGGACCGGCGCTTGCGCGACTGGCTCAAGCTGCTGGACATGCGGATTCACGGCCTGACGGCCTACTTTTTCCGTTGGCCGCTGCCGGGCTCCCGGTCGCCCTCGTCGCCGCTTTGGGAACGCCGCGGCCGGCGTTTCTGGCCGGAGTTGTCGGCCTGTTACATGATCTCGGCGCAAAAGCGCGTCAGCACGCTCACGCCGGTGCGTCCGTCATGGCGCAGTAACAAGCGCAAAGTGGTTGCCGGCCTCGCCGAGCCGTCCACGCGTGTTTCGCGTATCCGTTTCCACCCGCACCGTTGAGCCGGACCGTGGAGATTTACACCGACGGCGCCTGCCGCGGTAATCCGGGCCCGGGCGGCTGGGGGGTCTTGCTACTCGCGGGCCGGCATAAAAAGACCCTGCACGGCGGAGATCCCGAGACCACGAACAACCGCATGGAGCTGACCGCCGCCATCGAGGCCCTGAACGCCTTGCAAAAGCCCTGCAGAGTGGTGCTGCACACCGATTCCAGATACGTCATGGACGGCGTCACGAGTTGGATGCCGGCCTGGAAAAAGCGCGGTTGGAAGACCGCGGCGAAAAAGCCGGTCAAAAACCAGGATCTGTGGCAGGCGCTGGATCGGGCGGCCGGCCGTCACGACGTGGACTGGCGCTGGGTCAAAGGTCACGACGGCAATCCCGGCAACGAGGAGGCGGACCGGCTGGCCAATCTGGGTATCGACGAGTTGCGGCGCTAGGACGCACACTGCGCTGAATGCGGCCGGCGCGAGCGACACACAAGCGGCAGGATCCGGGATCGCGGTTCGCGATCGCTTGCAACCGGAGTATCATCCGGCCATGCGCCAGATTGTCCTCGACACCGAAACCACGGGCCTGTCGATCGAGCAGGGGCACCGCATCATAGAAATCGGTTGTCTCGAAATCGTCGATCGACGGCTGACCGGCGGCGAGTTCCATCGTTTCCTCAATCCCGACCGCGACATCGACGAAGGCGCCGAGGCCGTGCACGGTATCTCGCGCGCCGAGCTCGAAAACCAGCCGCGTTTTCATGAAATCGTCGACGAGCTGCTGGCGTTTGTCGGCGGCGCCGAAATCGTCGCCCACAACGCCGATTTCGACATCGGTTTTCTGGATCACGAGCTCCGCCTGATGGAGCATCCCAAGCCCGCGATCGGAGAACATGCCAGCGTCCTCGATACGCTGTCGCTGGCCAGGGAGTTACACCCGGGACAGCGCAACAGCTTGGATGCGCTGTGCAAACGCTACGAGGTCGACGCGTCCAAACGCGACGTGCACGGCGCGTTGATCGACGCCGAATTGCTGGCACGGGTGTACCTGGCAATGACCGGCGGCCAGACCGCCTTGTCGCTCGATGCCGTGGTCGAGTCCGGTGAGGAAGACACCCAGGCCACCGCCTCGCGCCTCGACCGGGCGGCGCTGGACCTCGTCGTACTGCGGGCGACGGCCGAGGAACGCGAGGCTCACGAGGCGATGCTGGAGCGCCTTCGCGAGAACGGCGACTGCGTCTGGGACAGGCTCGCCGACGCCTGAGCCGGGCTGCAAATGCGGGACGGAACAGTCTAGAATCGGCCGCGCGGCAATAAGCAAACAAAACAACAAGCAAGCAAGACGGCGCCACGGCATCCGCTCCCCGGCGAGCGTCCGACAAGCCACAGGACTCGATATGGCCCAGACGACGGCACAAGCCCTTCGCAAGAACTTTCTCGGCAACTCGCCGGGCTGGTACAAAACGACGATCGTCGTTTTCTTGATCGTCAATCCGATCCTGGTGCTGGTCCTGCAACAGCCCTTCATCGCCGGCTGGGTGCTGGTTCTGCAGTTCATCTTCACTTTGGCGATGGCGCTAAAGTGTTACCCGCTGCAGCCCGGCGGGCTGCTTGCCGTCCAGGCGATCATCCTCGGTCTCGCCACCCCCGAGGCCGTGTTCCACGAGGCGGAGGTCAACTTCCCGGTGATCATGCTGCTGATGTTCATGGTCGCCGGTATCTACTTCCTGCGCGAAATGCTGTTGTTCACGTTCACCAAGATCCTCTTGGGCGTGAAATCGAAGATGCTGCTGTCGTTCATGTTCTCCATCACGGCGGCGTTCCTGTCGGCATTCCTGGATGCCTTGACCGTGACCGCCGTGATCATTACCGTCGCCGTGGGTTTCTACGGCGTGTACCACAAGGTCGCCTCCGGCAAACACTTCCATCACGACCACGACGCCTCCAGCGACGAAGAGGTCATCGAGCTGCATCGCGACGATCTCGAGCAGTTCCGCGCGTTCCTGAGAAGCCTGATGATGCACGGCGCCGTCGGTACCGCCCTGGGCGGCGTTACGACGCTGGTCGGCGAACCGCAAAACCTGCTGATCGCCGAAGTCATGGACTGGGAGTTCATCGAGTTCTTCCTGCAAATGGCGCACATCTCGATGCCGGTGCTGGCGGTCGGGCTGATGACCTGCCTGGCGCTGGAGAAGCTCAAGATCTTCGGTTACGGCACCCAATTGTCGCCCAAGGTGCGCGAGGTGCTGGAGCAATACGACGCCGAGATGAGCAAGAAGCGCAGCAAAGCCGAATCGACGGTGATCATCGTGCAGGCGGTGGTCGCCGTCGTCTTGATCATCGCGCTGGGTCTGCACCTCGCGGAACCGGGCGTGGTCGGCCTGCTGGTCATCGTGCTGGCGACCGCGTTGAACGGCATCACCGAGGAACACCGTCTGGGGCATGCTTTCGAAGAGGCACTGCCGTTTACGGCGCTATTGGTGGTGTTCTTCGCGATCGTCGCCGTCATCCACGAGCAACACCTGTTCTCGCCGGTGATTGACTATGTGATGACCTACGACGGTAAAACCCAGGAGGCGCTGTTTTTCATCGCCAACGGCGTGCTGTCGATGATCAGCGACAATGTGTTCGTCGCAACGGTTTACATCGGCGAGGTCGCGCAGATGTTCGACGCCGGCCAGCTCACCCGCGAGCAATTCGACGCGCTGGCCGTCGCGATCAACACCGGCACCAACATCCCTTCGGTCGCCACGCCTAACGGCCAGGCGGCGTTCCTGTTCCTGCTGACCTCGGCGCTGGCGCCGCTGATCCGGCTGTCTTACGGACGCATGGTGATCATGGCCGTGCCGTACACGATCACGATGAGTATCGCGGGGCTTCTCGCGCTGTGGTATCTCGGGTGAGCCCCCGGCGCTCCGCCGCAGGCGTGTCGAACGGATTTCGGTCAGGCGACTCGAGCAAGGTACCGGTCGCCGAACCGTGTCGGGCAATAGATCTGGGCAATAGATTTGGGCAATAGATCTGGGCAATAGATCTGGGCAATAGATCCAGGCGAGATTCGAGTGATGGAAATGGGGCTTGTCTCCATTTTTTGACGCGGAAACTATGATAGAAACGCCGCCATGAATTTCGAAACGGGCAAGCTGCGTATCGGCGTCGTCGGCCTGGGTTACGTCGGGCTGCCGTTGGCGGTCGAGTTCGGCAAGCGTTATCCGACGCTCGGATTCGACGTCAAACCGGAGCGTATCGCCGAGCTTAAGGCCGGCAAGGACGTCACGCTGGAGGTCTCGGCCGACGAGCTTGCGGCGGCCTCGAAGCTTGGTTTGAGCGCGGATCCCGAAAGCCTCGCCGACTGCAACTTCTACGTCGTCACCGTGCCGACGCCGATCGGCGACAGCAACCGGCCGCTGCTGACGCCGCTGCGCAAGGCCAGCGAGACGCTTGCGGGCGTCATCGGCCGGGGCGACGTGGTCGTCTACGAATCCACGGTCTATCCGGGAGCCACCGAAGAATTCTGCGTGCCGATCCTCGAAAAGGGTTCCGGGCTCAGGCTCAACCGGGATTTCTTCGTCGGCTACAGCCCGGAACGCATCAATCCGGGCGACAAGCAGCATCGACTGCCGTCGATCCTGAAGGTGACCTCCGGGTCCACGCCCGAAGCCGCCGGGTTCATCGACGCGGTCTACCGGTCGATCATCACGGCCGGGACACACATGACTTCGAGCATCAAGGTCGCCGAAGCGGCGAAGGTCATCGAGAATACCCAACGCGACGTCAACATCGCGCTGATCAACGAGCTCGCGATGATCTTCGAGCGTGTCGGCATCGATACCGAGGAGGTGCTGGTCGCCGCCGGCACCAAGTGGAATTTCCTGCCGTTCAGGCCGGGGCTGGTCGGCGGTCACTGTATCGGCGTCGATCCCTACTATCTGACCTACAAGGCGCAGCAGCTCGGTTATCATCCGCAGATGATCCTGGCCGGGCGCCGGATCAACGACAACATGCCGGTCTATGTCGCGTCGCAGGTCGTCAAGCACATGATCGCGAAAAAAGTCCATCCGAGCGAAGCGCGCGTGCTGATCCTGGGGCTCGCTTTCAAGGAGAACTGTCCCGACGTACGCAATACCAAGGTCGTCGACATCGTTTCGGAGCTGTCGGCCTACGGTGCTTCCGTGGACGTGCACGATCCCTGGGTGGACGCTGACGAGGCGCGCGAAGAATACGGCCTGGAACTCGTCGGTGAGCCGCAATCGGGTGCCTACGACGCCGTCGTCGTCGCGGTTGCGCACGAGCAGTTCAAGTCATTGGGCGAAGCCGGTATCCGTGCTTTTGGCAAGCCGGGCTCGCTGGTTTACGATATCAAGTACGTACTGCCCGCCGAGGCGTCGGACGATCGTCTCTAGAGACTCCGTAGTAGAAACTCCCTAATAGAGACTACCCAAATAGAGACTACCCAGGCGTCCGCAGTGCTTCCCGTAACCGAAGAGGTCTTCAAGCAGTGAAAATCCTGGTGACCGGTGCGGCCGGCTTTATCGGCTATTTCACGGCAAAACGATTGCTGGATCGCGGCGACACGGTCGTTGGGCTCGACAACTTCAACGACTACTACGACGTGAGATTGAAAGAAGCGCGTGCCGCCCGGCTCGAGCCCTGCGAACGCTTCTCTATGGCCCGGATTTCGCTGGAAGACCGCGCGCGGATGGAAGCGCTGTTCGAGAGCGAAAAATTCGACCGGGTCGTGCATCTCGCCGCACAAGCAGGCGTGCGGTATTCGCTCGAGAATCCTCACTCCTACATCGACGCCAACATCGTCGGCACGCTGCACATACTGGAGGGTTGTCGGCATCACGGCGTGCAGCATCTGGTTTATGCCTCATCGAGTTCCGTGTACGGCGCCAATGCGACCATGCCGTTTTCGGTGCATCACAACGTCGATCATCCGCTGGCGCTCTACGGCGTCACCAAGAAAGCCAACGAGTTGATGGCACACAGCTATTCGAACCTGTATGGCCTGCCGACGACCGGCTTGCGTTTTTTCACCGTTTACGGGCCTTACGGCCGTCCCGACATGGCGCTGTTCAAGTTCACCCGGAACATCATCGAGGGTAAACCGATCGACGTATTCAACTACGGTAATCACCGGCGTGACTTCACTTATGTCGACGACATCGTCGAGGGAGTGATTCGTACGCTGGACCACACGGCGACGCCGAACGAAGACTGGGACCCGGCAAGCCCCGATCCCGGCACCAGCCGGGCGCCGTACCGTTTGTACAACATCGGCAACCAGAAGCCGGTCGAGCTTACGCGTTACATCGAGGTGATCGAAGACTGCGTCGGCAAAAAAGCCGAAAAGAACCTGCTGCCCCTGCAGCCGGGTGACGTACCCGATACCTGGGCGGACGCCGAGGACCTGGCCGCCGACGTCGGTTACCGGCCCTCCACCCCGATCGAGGTCGGGGTCCGGAACTTTGTCGATTGGTATCTCGAGTATTACAAAGACCGGCTGCCGCAGAGCGCTTGACGAGAGGGCTTGACGAGAGGTCTTGACAATGGCTCGCTCCTACACCTCGCGCAAACTGTCGTCGCGATATCCGACCGACCTCGAGGCCTGGAAAAAACTCGGGGCGCATTATCGCGAGACCATGCGCCGGCGAACGTTGGCCGAGCTGTTCTCGCGCGATCCGAAGCGCGCGGAGCGTTTTTCGCTGAGCGCCTGTGATTTGACGCTCGACTACTCCAAGAACCACATTAGCGCGAAGACACGCAAGTTATTGACAAGCCTGGCGAAACAGTGCGCGGTGCCGGCCGCCGTCGAAGCCATGTTCAGCGGTGCGCCGATCAATGCGACCGAGGGCAGGTCGGTGTTGCACGTGGCGCTCAGGGCGGCGCCCGCCGACGGGGTCGCGCCGCAGACGCCCGGCGTGTCCGAGGTCGGCGAGACGCTGGATGCCATCGGCGCCTTCGTCGACGGGGTGCACTCCGGGACGATATGCGGGCACGGCGGCGAGCGTTTTACCGACGTCGTCAACATCGGCATCGGCGGATCGGACCTGGGGCCGGTCATGGCGAGCCGGGCGCTCAGGCCGTACTGGAAGAAGTCGATGCGCTTTCACAGTGTGTCGAACATCGACGGTACCCAGCTTGCCGATCTCACGGCGGAACTGGATCCGGCGCGCACGCTGTTCGTCGTATGCTCCAAGACCTTCACCACCCTCGAAACGATGACCAATGCCGCCGCCGCGCGCGAATGGCTGGTCGGAAAGCTGGGCGCGGCCGCCGTCGAAAGTCATTTCGTCGCCGCGTCCACCAACCACGAGGCAATGAACGAGTTCGGAATCCGGCCGGATTACCGCTTCGGCTTCTGGGACTGGGTGGGCGGCCGCTATTCGCTGTGGTCGGCGGTCGGATTGTCGCTGGCGCTGGTCGTCGGCATGGATGCGTTTCGCCGGCTGCTGGCCGGCGGCCGCGGCATGGACCGGCACTTTCGCAACGCGCCGCTGGACGAGAACATGCCGGTGCTGCTGGCGATGATCGGTATCTGGTACAACAATTTCTTCGGCGCCGAAACGCAGGCGATCCTGCCCTACGACAACCGGCTGGACCGTTTCCCGGCTTACCTGCAGCAACTGCAAATGGAATCCAGCGGCAAGAGCGTCCGCATGGACGGCAAGCGGGTCCGCTGCCATACCGGCATGGCGATCTGGGGCGAAGCCGGCAACAATGCCCAACACTCGTTCTACCAGTTGCTGCACCAGGGCACGCGCAGCATTCCGGTGGATTTCATCCTGCCGGTCAAGTCCTCGGGGGCCAGCCAGGCGCAACAGGACCTCGCGATCGCCAATTGCCTCGGCCAGGCCGAGGCGCTGATGGACGGTTTCGACGAGGAAGGCCTGGCGCCGTATCGCGTACATCGCGGCAACCAGCCGAGCAACCTGATCCTGTTCGACGAGCTCTGCCCCGAGACCCTGGGCCAGCTCATCGCGCTTTATGAGCACAAGGTGTTCGTCGAAGGAGTAGTGTGGGGTATCGATTCCTTCGACCAGTGGGGGGTCGAGCTCGGCAAGAAAACAGCGTCTGCGTTGTCCGGCGTCGTTGCCGGCGGACGCCGTTACGGCGGCGGCAATCCGTCTACCCGCAGCCTGCTCGAACGCGTCCGGAAACTGCGCCCGTAGAGGCCGGGACGCCGGAGGAAAATACCAAAAAAAACAGATCCGGCGCCGTTTCCGGGGTGCTACCATCGCGCCCATGCGCCGCTGCCTGGCTTTAACGATTCTGCTCGCCGTCTCCAGCGCCTCCGCCGGCCCGATGATGCCGGCCGGCGACCTCGCCCTGCGCCACGATATCCAGCGGCTCGCCGATTTCGGCCTCATCCGCGGCACGACCACGACCTGGCCCATGGCCTGGGCGCCGGTGCTCGAGGCGCTGGATGCCGCCGACGCCAGCGAGTTGCCCGCCGACATCGTCGATGCATTGTCGCGCGTCCGCGCGCGCGCCAACTGGGAAACCCACGACGGCGAATTGACCTTCACGACCAAGGTCGGCTTTTCCGACAATCCGACGCGCATACGCTCGTTTCAGGACACGCCGCGCGGAAAAACCGAAATCTCGGCCGGCGCCACGTGGATCGGCGATTGGTTTGCGGCCGACGTCAACCTGCAATACGTCGATTCCGAGCAGGACGACGACGAGTTCCGGGTCGACGACACTTATGTCGGCGTAGTCGCCGGCAACTGGTCCATCGCCGCCAGCACCCAGCAACGCTGGTGGGGCCCGTCCTGGGACGGCAGTGTGATCCTGTCGAACAACGCCCGGCCGTTTCCGGCCATTGCCATCGACCGGGTTTTCACCGATCCGTTCGAGACGCGCTGGCTGAGCTGGATCGGGCCCTGGGATCTGTCCCTCCTGTTCGGTCAGCTCGAGAAAGAGCGTGAGATTCCGGATGCGCAGTTCTTCGGGATGCGTTTCAACTTCCGGCCATTGCCGTCGCTCGAGATCGGATTGTCGCGCACCGCGATGTGGTGCGGCGACGGACGGCCTTGTAATGCCAGTACCTTCTCCAACCTGTTGATCGGTAGGGACAATGTTGGCAAGGACGGGCTCGATCAGAGCGAAGAACCCGGTAATCAGCTAGCCGGTTACGACATTCGCTGGACGCCGCGATTCCCCGGCCGCTCCGTGTCGCTGTACTTGCAGATGATCGGTGAAGACGAGGCCGGCGGGCTGCCGAGCCGGTACATGGGCCAACTCGGTGCCGAATGGTCAGGCTACCTGGCCGATCGTTGGTCGGTCCGGGCTTTTGCGGAGTATACGGAGACGGTTTGTCAGTTTTACGAAGACAGTGAGGTGCCGAACTGCGCTTATAACCACGGTACCTACGAGACCGGTTACCGGTACCGCGGCCGGCCCATCGGCCACGGCGCCGACAACGACGCCGAACTCGTATCGGCCGGGCTGATCCTCATCGACGCAGGGGACACCCAGTGGCGGGCCAATCTGAGGGTAGGCAAGCTGAACGCCGGCGGACCGCCGGATCCGCGTAACACACTGACTCCGACCGAACAGGACATTCTGAGCGTGGACGTGTCGCATGCCCGTGCGTTTTCTTTCGGTACGGTCGAAATCGGCGCCGGTTATCGGGAAATCGAAGACGCGGTATCCGGTCGCTCCGACGGCGAGGCGCGTTTTTACCTGCAGTGGCGCAGCGGATTCTAAGGATTCTCCGCACAGGTCGTCGCGGGCCGGACGTACGCTTTGCGGGCGACGCTGGTACAATCCGCCGGTCGCACGTCAATCCCGAAGCACGTTTCATGAAAAAGTGCCGCGAGAGACCGTCCTGGCTCGCCTTAACATTGGGAACGGCCGTTCTCGCTGCTCTTGCCGCGATAGTCTGGTCGCCCGCCAGCGCTCAATCGATTCAACTCACGCCCGAGCAGCAGCAGTTGCTCGACCAGCTTCCGCCTGCACAGCGCGAGCAGGCATTGCGCCAGATCGAACAGCTCAGGCAGCAAGGTGCCGATTTGTCCGATTTGTCGAGTCTGTCGGAAGACCTGGCGCCGCTGTTCGAAGACCTGGAAGACAGCGCCGCGGAATCGGAGGAGGAGGTCGAGGAGCTTCGCGCCGAGCCGGATTCTCGGCTGATACTGACACTGGAGCTGAAAGAGGAGCTCGAGCGGGAACAACAGCGCGAATTCGAGCTGGACGTTGCGCTGCAGCGCGTCGAGGGGAGCCGTTATTATGAACTCGACGACACCGGCGTGCTGCATCTGCCGGGCTTGCCGTCGATACCGCTCCTCGGTTTGACGGCGGAGCAGATCCAGCAGCGGCTCGGCGCGGAACCGGCTCTCAGCATTTTCGAGATCACGGCGACGATACTGGAGAGTACCTCGGTAGGCGTCGATGCACTAGAACCCTTCGGTTACGACCTGTTCGAGGCGGAAAGCGGCGGCTTCATGCCGGTGACGACCGGCCCCGTGCCGCCCGACTACATACTCGGCCCCGGTGACAGCGTCCGCGTGCAGCTCTTCGGCGCCCAACAGGGCATCTATGAAATCGAGGTGACGCGGGACGGCATCCTGAATCTGCCCGAGCTCGGCCCGATTACCGTCGCCGGCCTGCCGTTTTCAGAGTTTCGCAGAGACGTCGATCGCCGTGTTGAAGAAATGCTGCTGGGCACCCAGGCGAGCGTCACCTTGGGCCGGCTGAGAACCATCCAGGTTTTCGTCCTCGGCGACGTCAATCGTCCCGGGTCCTACATCGTCAGCAGCCTCGCGACGATGACCAGCGCGCTGTACCGCAGCGGCGGCGTCAGCCGCGTGGGTACCTTGCGGAACATACAGCTCAAGCGCAACGGTGAAACCGCAGTGCGTCTGGATCTATACGACGCCCTGCTCCGGGGCGACACGTCGGGCGATTGGCGGCTTCAGCCGGGCGACGTGATCTTTATCCCGCCGATAGGTCCGCAAGTCAGCGTCAGCGGCGCCGTCAAGCGGCCGGCCGTCTACGAGACACGCGGCGAGACGTCGATCGCCGATGCGGTCCGCCTGGCGGGGGGAATGCTGCCCGACGCTTATCCCGAACGGGCCCGTATCGAACGCATCGAAGGAAATCGGGTGCGCAAGGTACTGTCGCTCGATGCCGGCAGTCGGGCGGCCGAGTCGACACCCACGCGCGCGGGCGACGTTCTGTTCATCCCGGAGATACTGCCGGATTTCGAGCAGTCGGTGACGCTGGTCGGTCATGCGAATCGCGCCGGGCCCTACGAGTGGCGGCCTGGCATGCGGCTTTCGGACCTGATTGCCGCCAAGCGAGAGTTGCGGCCCGGCGCGGATACCGGTTACATCCTGATTCGCCGCGAGGATCCGAGAACACGGCGTGTCAGCGCCATATCGGCAAATCTGAGCGACGCGCTGGCGAATCCGGCCTCGGCGGCCAACGTCGCTCTGCAGGCGCGCGACACGGTACACGTATTCAGCCTCGCTTTCGGTCGCCAGCGGGTCATCGAGCCGTTGTTGGAGGAGCTGAGTCTTCAGGGGCGTTCCGGCGAGCCCTATCGTGAGGTGAGCGTATCCGGCGAGGTCAGGGCGTCCGGATCTTATCCGCTCGAACCCGAGATGCGTGTCAGTGATCTGATCCGCGCCGGCGGCAGTTTGTCGGAGCAGGCCTACCCGCTAAAGGCCGAGGTCGCACGTTATGAAGTCGTTGACGGCGAGTATCGCAGGACCGCTGTCGTCGATGTCGATCTGGAGGGAGTCTTGCGCGGCGACACCGCTGCAGACCTTAGGCTTCAGGCGCACGACAATCTTCGCATCAGCAAGATCCCCGACTGGGACACGCTTTGGACGATGACGCTTGAGGGTGAGGTCCGGTTTCCGGGCGAATACCGGATACGCCAGGGCGAAACCTTGCGGCAAGTACTGGACCGCGCGGGCGGTCTCACTGCGGCAGCATTCCCCGAAGGCGCCATTTTTCTGCGTGAGTCCCTGCGTTTACGCGAGCAGGAGCAGATCGAGGTGCTTGCGCGGCGCCTGGAGGCGGATCTGACTTCGCTTTCCTTGCAGAACATCGATACGACGGGTTCCGGTGCCCTGGAGACCGGGCAGGAGTTGCTAACGCAGTTGCGTACGACCGAAGCCGTAGGCCGTCTGGTCATCGACCTGGAGCAGCTCGCGGGGCGGACCGGTGACAACGGTGGCGTCTTCGACGTCGAGCTACGCGACGGTGATCGCTTGTTGGTGCCCAAGCAGTCTCAGGAAGTGACGGTCATAGGCGAGACACAGCAGAACACGTCTCATCTGTTCCGGCCGGGACTGAGCCGTAACGATTACGTTGCAATGAGCGGCGGACTCACGCGGCGAGCCGACAAACAGCTCATCTACGTCGTGCGAGCCAGCGGTGCCGTCGTGACCACGAACCGGTCCCGCTGGCTAGGGCGCGGCAGACACTCGGAGATCCACGCTGGCGACACGATCGTCGTGCCGCTGGATACCGGTAAGGTACGGCCGGTCACGTTCTGGACCAACGTCACACAAATCCTCTACCAGGCGGCGATCGCGGTTGCCGCCGTGCAGACCTTCAACGATTGATCATGAGCTCGACCGGTGACGGCAAGGAAACGGAAAGCCGGCAGGAACGTCCTGCTCAGCCGGATGGGATCGTGTACGTTGCGCCCGAATCCCTTTTGTCCGGGACAAGCGGTCGCAACATCAGTTTGTATGAGTTGTGGCGCGCGCTCTGGGGCCGAAAGGCGATCGTCGTCGCGGTCACGGCGGTCTCTTGCCTGGCCTCGGTCGCCTATGCAGTCTTCGCGACGGAAATCTATCGGGCCGAGGTGTTGCTCGCGCCGGCCGAAGAAGCATCCGCGCCGGCTATCGGCGGCCAGCTCGGCGGTCTTGCGGCGCTGGCCGGCGTCGAGATCGGCGAGGGCAGCAGCGTCGAGGCGCTGGCCGTGCTTCAGTCGCGGGATTTTGCCCGCGATTTCATCGAACATAGCAATCTGCTGCCGGTTTTTTTTCCGCAAGAGTGGGATGCTGCCGCTCAGCGCTGGTTGACCGACGATCCCGCGAAAGCACCGGACATCCGGGACGGCGTCAGGTATTTCCATGACAGTGTGCTGATTGTGGACGAAGACCGCGGCACGGGTCTGGTCACGCTTGCCATCGAGTGGACGGATCCGGAGGTCGCGGCAGAATGGGCGGGCGCGCTGGTTCGCAGGCTAAACGATCGCCTGCGCGAGCGGGCGCTGGTCGAGGCCCAGACCAACGTCGATTACCTGCAATCGGAGATGGCGTCGACCAGCCTGGTGACCTTGCAGGAATCGATCGGCCGGCTGCTGGAAAGCGAGCTGCAGAAGCTGATGCTCGCTCGCGGGAACGAGGAGTTCGCCTTCAAGGTACTGGATCCGGCTGCGCCGCCCAAGTATCGCGTCCGGCCGAAACGGACCGTGACCGTCGTCCTCGGAACCCTGCTCGGCGGTCTGCTCAGCGCCTTTTTCGTGCTGCTGGCGTATGCCGGGAGAGCCGAAGCCGCTCGCTGAAGCCGTTCGCCGAAGTTCGGAGGCTTGCTGCATGGGTCCGGTGCATTCGGTATACTGACCGGTCATTTTCAGCTACGGATTGAGCCATGGAATCGGAATTTTTCCGCAGCCGCGCTCACCACAGGGATGGTCGCAGGCATCGCCGCAGGATTGGCGGATTCACGCTGATCGAGATCATGATCGTCATCGTGATCATGGGCCTTTTGATCTCGCTCGTGGCGCCGGCGATGTTCTCGAAAGTGTCGTCGTCGCAACGCAAGACGGCGATGGCGCAGATGCAAATGATCTCCACGGCGCTCGACACCTACCGGCTCGACGTCGGCGGTTATCCGGACAAGCTCGAGGAGCTCAGGCGCAGCGATCGTCCGGGTTGGGACGGTCCATACATGCCGCGTGACATCCCCGACGACCCCTGGGGTAATCCGTACGTGTATTCGGTGACCGGCGAACGCGATTCGCCTTATGCGCTGCGTTCCTATGCGGCCGGCGGGCAGCCGGGCGGCGAAGAGGACGAAGAGGATATCGTGTTTCAGTGAACACGGTGCTGGACGTCTTTTCCGAGTACGGTGTCGAAGCCGGGGACCTGGAGAAAGCACGCTCCTACCAGGCCAGGCATGGCGGCCGACTGGACCAGATTCTGGTCAACATGGGCAGCCTGACCGCCGATGCGCTACCGTCCATTTATTCGCAGTGGTTCGAGGTCCCGGTTTTAACCGCGTCGGACTGGCGCGATTGGCAGTTGCCCGACGGTACCGAATCGCTGCCGCTGGAGTTCCTGACGGCCCGGGGTTGGTTGCCTTGGGAGCATGACCGGGACACCTGGGTGTTCGCAAGCTGCACGCCGCTGGATCTGGAGGTCAACGCCTGGCTGGCGGAACGTTCGACGCCGCATACGCTAAAATTGCTGACGCCCGACGACTTCGAAACACTCAAGGCGCGTCTCGGTCTCGAACAGCGCGGTTCGCAGGCGGACGGCCTGTCGCTCGTGGAAGAAGACCGCCTGCGCGAATTGGCGTCCGAGGCGCCGACTGTCAATCTGCTGAATTCCCTGATCGCCAAGGCTCTGCGACGCGGCGCATCCGACATGCACATCGAGCCTCACGGCGGCAGGGGCCGCGTACGTTTTCGTATCGACGGCGTGCTGCATGAAGTCGATAGTGTTTCGCAGGCAATGTTACTGCCGGTCGTCACCCGCTTGAAAATCCTCGCTGCAATGGATATTGCCGAGCGCAGGCGTCCGCAGGACGGCAAAATCGAGATTCGCGTAGGCGGCGAAGCCGTCGATATCCGCGTTTCCGCGCTGCCGGTGGGCGAGGGTGGCGAGAGCGCGGTGTTGAGATTTCTGCGCCAGGCCGCGCTCGCCTACGACATGAGCTTGCTCGGGCTGTCGCCGGACATCGAGGCTCGCATCCTCGAGGACCTCGAAGTGACTTCGGGTGTCATCTTGCTGACCGGTCCAACCGGCTCGGGCAAGACCACGAGCTTGTATTCCTTTCTTAGCCGGATCAACAGTCCGGAGGTAAAGATCATCACGCTCGAGGATCCGGTTGAGTATCAGCTAGCCGGTATCAACCAGGTACAGGTCCAGCCCGACATCGGTTTCGACTTCGCGCGCGGATTGCGCAGCATCGTGCGTCAGGACCCGGACGTGATCATGCTCGGCGAGATCCGCGACCGGGAGACGGCTTCGGTGGCGATGCAATCCGCGCTGACGGGGCATCTGGTGTTCTCGACCGTGCATACGAACGATGCACCCAGCGCTTTTACACGCCTGCTCGATCTGGGCGTCGAGGAATTCTTGCTCAATGCGGCGCTGCGTTCGATCGTTGCACAACGTCTCGCACGGCGTTTGTGCAGCAGTTGCGCGACGGTACACCCGGATGCCGCGCGGCTGATGTCGCGCTACGAACTCGACACACTGGCCGAGAGTTTCGGACTGGTGGAGCCGCAACTGAAACAAAGCGTCGGTTGCGACGAATGCGGTCATACCGGTTACCGTGGACGCCTCGCAGTCGTCGAATACCTGCGTTGCGACGATACCATTGCGGCGATGGACAAGGGCGAGCATTTCCTCGCCGAGGCTCGCAAGTACATGCGCGCGTCGGGCGGGCGCTCTTTGCTCGAGGATGGGCTGCTCAAGGCCTTGTCCGGGGAGACGACCGTCGAGGAAGTGTTCCGGGTGGCGGGCTGAGTGCAACAGCGCTTCGAATACACAGGCTTCGACGCCGCCGGTAGTCGTGTTAGCGGCACGGTGGATGCAGAAGGTCCCGGCCAGGCCAGGGACGAGCTCCGGGAGCTCGGGATTCTGGTCAGCGATCTCGATGCTGCGGCCGAGGTCGGGGATTGGCGCCGTTCGTTCGGTTTCGAATCGTCCAAGGTCGGGCTCTCGCAGCTCGAGATCATTACCGCGGAACTGGGATTGTTGCTCGAAAACGGCGTACGTATCGATCGTGCGCTGGAGATCTTGCGCCGGGGTGCGAGCCAGCCGGCCGCCCGCCGGATGCTGGAGTCCTTGCACCGTTCTCTCAAACAGGGCAATCAGTTGTCGGCGGCTGCCGCTGAATGGCCGCAGGTATTCGATCCGTTGTACATCAATCTCCTGTCGCTCGGCGAAGCAAGCGGAAGCCTTCCGGCCGTTTTCAGGCGTCTCGCAGAGGACCTCGGTTTCAGGCGAGACCTCAGGCAGAAGATTGTTTCGGCCGTGACGTACCCGCTGGTCATTCTGATCGTCTGCATCGTTGCCTTGTTGTTCATTTTCAATTTTGTCGTACCGAACCTGGCGAGCCTGTTCGCCGATTTTCCGGAATTGCCCTGGTATACGAAGCTATTGATGAGTTTCAGCGATTTCATGCAGCGTTACCAGTTGCTGCTCGGCGTCGCCGTCGTGGCGCTGGCGGTGATCGCGTTCAATCTTTCGCGTTGGCCGGCCATGAAGTCGACGTGGCAGGAGTTTGCGGCAGGCGCCCCGGGGCTCGGTCGCGGCATTGCGATGGTGGAGCGGATTCGCTTTACGGGCGGCATGGCGATGATGCTCGAAGCCGGGGTTCCGGTGGACCGGGCGTTACAACTCGCCATGGGTTCGGTCGAAAGTGCGCCGGTCAAACGCGAGCTGACGCTCGCGCTCGAGCGACTGAGGCAGGGTGAAGGGGTGTCGTCGGTGCTGCGCCAAACCCGTTTGTTCCCCGATTTTTATGCCTCGCTACTCGAGGTCGGTGAGGAGAGCGGCGCGTTGGCACCGGTTTTCGCCGAGATCGCGCAGCGCAGCCGCCAGGCTTTCGCCGAGTGGGCCCAACGTCTCACGAGCCTGCTCGAGCCTTTGCTGATCCTGTTCATGGGGGTCGTGATCGGCGCGATCGTCGTGGTGATCATGCTCAGCGTCACGTCGATTACCGGTGCCGCATTCTGATGTCGCTGCGAGTGCGGGGTTTCACGCTGTTGGAGATCCTGCTGGTTATGGCGTTGTTTTCAACCGTCATAGCTCTGGTGGCGCCGCTGGGCTCCGCCCAGGTCGAGAAAGCGCAGGCCCAGTCGGAATGGCTGACGCTCGAGCGGCACGTCGGAGGCTTGTCCTTGGATGCGTTCTTGCGCGGCGATTTCGTGGTTCTTTACGCCGACGGCCAGCGCTTGAGCTGGGAATCCGACCACGGGGAAGCGGGTTTCGTCGAGTTCGAACACCTGTTCTTTTCGCCGATCCAAACCGTCACGATCAATCCGAACGGCATTGCCGACAGGGCGCGAATCGAAGTGACGCAAGGTGATCGGCAACGAAGCTTGGTTTTGTTACCCGAAATTCCGGAATGAGTCCGAAGCGGCAATTCGGCTTTACGCTGGTCGAGGTCCTGATTGCTGCCGTGATCCTGTTCACGGTGCTTGCGATGGCGACCTTGTCGCTACGAACCGTAATGACGGCGAGTGAGCGCGCGGCACGCGTAACCGAGCTTCTCGCGCCGCTGCCATGGATTACACCGGCAATCCGCGAAAGCTTGCGTGCCGACCCGGCGCCGGAACGCAGCGGCGAGGGCGTCATGTTTGGCGTCGCATACCGTTATGTCGCCAGGACGGCCCGTTTCGGTGCGCCGCCGCCGCGATTCGATCCCGATGCCGCGAGTTTCGTCGAGTACGGGCCGAGGTTTCGGCTCTACGATGTCGAGCTCGAGCTCGAGCTGGACGGCGAGTCCAGTCGTTTTCTCTACCAGGAGCTTGCGTGGTCACCCCTCGCACCCTGAAAGGCTTCAGCCTGCTCGAGATGATCGTGGCCATGGCAGTGCTGTCGCTGGTCATCGGCATCGGGACCTATGCATACGCCTTGTTCATCCGCCAGTGGGACGGACACCTGGGCCGCTTCGAATCGGCGCAGTCGGACTATCAGCGGCTGGAGTGGTTGGCCGCGGCGCTTGAGGACACGTTGCCCTACGTGGTTCGCGACGATCGAGGCAGGACCGGATTCTATTTTCTCGGACGCGACGAAGGCTTGACGCTGGTCACGATGAGTCCGATCTTCGGCGTCGGCGAGCCGGCTTTGATCCGCGTGTTTCGGGAACCCGGCGAGACCGGCGGGTGGCGGCTCGTCTACGAAGAGGCCCCGTTTGCCGGCGTGTTGTTGGCGCGGGCAAATCAGCGTATGCAGTTTCGGCACCGTCTTGTGGTTGCCCGCGACATTCCGATGCCGGCGTTTCGATACTTCGGCTGGGCCGATCTGTCGTCCCGCGCGGTCGTCGCGCAATCGTTGACCGATGCACGATCGTGGTACGACGAATACGATGGCATGCAGCGCCGCTATCATCCAGAGAAGATCGAGCTGCGTTTCGGCGGCCATGCCACGGTTTTCGACGTGCCGGCACGGATCGACTTTCTGACCGTAGCCCATTCGGAGCCGGAGTGATGCCAAAACAGCGAGGGGTGGCATTGGTGCAGGTGCTGTTCGTCACGGCCATCATCCTGCTGTTGGTGACACAGTTGTCGTTGACGGCCGCCGAGCAGGTACGTAAGGCGCAGGCGATGCAGGATCGCAGCGAGGCGGCGCTTTATCTGCATTCCCGCGAAGCGGCGTTGTTCTACACGCTGTTGACCGAACCGCTGCTTCCGGCGCCGGACAGCAACAACCCGTATGCGGCGTCGTGGAACTTCCACGGCCAACCCTTCGACGTCGATGGCCTGCAATTCACGCTTCAGGACCAGTCCGGCTTGATGAGGGTGCCGACTGGGGGCGTCACGGATTTCGAGAACTTGCTCGCAGTGCTCGGCGTGGGGCCTGCGCAATCCAGGCAGCTCGCCGAACGCCTCGGACGGTGGCTGGGTGTCGACCGGGCGGGCGATGCTATGATGCGTGGCGGTTTTGGTGGCCCGGTGCAGTACTTTGGCGAATTTCGGTTCCTTGCAGGCGTTAACGAGGAACTGTACGGGCAACTGGCTGAGCTGATGACCTTGTATCCTACGCCCGGTTTCAATCCACTGACCGCGCCGGCTCCATTGTTGCGACTGCACATGGGAGAGGCGGTGCTGGACGCCGTGCTGGACGCTCGGCGGCGGGGCGAACTCGACCAGAATCGTTTGTGGCAGATCGCGCGGCTATCGGCGGATGACGTCATATTGCCGATAACGGGTCCCGGCCTCGGTATCCGGATCGAAGGAGAGTACAAAGGGGTGGCGTTGAGGCGACGGTTGATTGCGGGCTTTCTCCCTTATCGCGGGCGGCCCGTCGATCTGTGGAGTCGCGAGCGCTTCACCAGCGGGGTCCCCAAGTGACAAGGCACGGGGTCAAGGGACTGCTCGATCGCATTGCTCACGGCGTCACCGATCGTCTCCTGCGCCACGTGCTCTGGCAGGCGTCTGAGCGCCGTGATCTGGCCGGCCGGCCGACAGACCGTTACCCGCTGGTCGCATTGCTCGGCCGCGAGCACTACAGCGAGCGGCGCAAGCTGTATCCGGCCTTGCGCCGCCGCGATCTGCGCAAAGTCCTGCAGGGCGAACTCGCGGGTGAGCCGCCGACGATTAGTCTGATCGGACCGATTCGCGACGACGATCGGCGCGAAGTCCGCTTGTATCGCCTGGATCGAGACGTTCTCGAGTCCTTGCCGCGGAGCCTGTTCGTGGTTCCGGAAAGCGCTCTGCTAGCGACACAGCTCACGGGCGGACAATGGGTCGATGTCGAGCGCCAGGGATATCGTTATTACCTGTTTCACGGCGGGCCGAGCCAGCCTGCAGGCGGTGTGCTCGAGGCCCGGCAACTTGTTGCGATGGCGGCCGGCATGGACCCTGAGCAACCGCCGGAGGAATGGCGTGGTTCAGGCGCGCTGCTCAGCCGTTTTCGCCGTGCGCTGGTTGCGCTGCCACTGCCTGACTGGTGGGCGTGCCGCAACCCGCTGCCGCGGGCGTTCGGATTTTCAGGTTTGGCCTTAAAGCCGGTTGCCGTCACGGCCGGCCTGATGCTGGTCGGTTATCTGGCGTTTGCGTCCGTCTACTTGCAGGCACTGCTCGGCCAACGCGATCGGGCGGTGCTGGCGCTCGGCCCGGAGGTGCAGCAGGGACTGATTGCCGACAACGAGGCCGGCGAACTGGCTTCGCGGCAGGATGCCCTGATCGAGTTATGGGACGGCAGGGTCGATACCCAGCAGATCTGGCTCGGCATCGCGTCGGCGCTTGCCAACGGCGCGGCAATCAACCGCGTCGAGATGCAGGGGGAACGAATCAGTCTGCGTGGAGACAGCCCCGACGCGGCGGAAGTGCTGCTGGCGCTCGCACAACTCGACGAATTCGAGGACGCGGCCTTCGATGCGCCAGTCAGAACCGGCCGCAACGGCCGGCAGAGCTTTGCGCTGTCGTTTGTCCTGTCTGACGCTCGGACCGAGTCGGAGGCTGTCGATGACTAACCGCATCCGGCTCTTGCTCGGTCTTGCGCTTGCGCTCGCCGTCATGCGTTTTGCCGTCGTTCCCTGGGTGCAGGCCCAGGCCGAGGTCCACGATCGCTTGTTCGCGGTGACCCGTCAGCTCGATCGCGCCGAAGCGATTGCCGGAGCCGGACCAGAGCTGGCGGCGCGCCGCGAAGCGCTGGCCGGGACGGTACGCTCGCTCGCCTCGCGAGCGCCGCTGGCCAAGCCGGGCAGCGAGCACCGCCTCGCCGTGCAGCGGGAGGTGCGTGCGGCGGTAGAGTCCACCGGCCTCGAGCTGACGGTTTTCGAATGGGTGCTGGACGGGCAGTCGGAAGCCACCGGGCTCGCCTTCGGTCGCCTGCGGCTGCAAGTCGATGGATCGCTGCGTCAGGTCGCCGAGGCGCACGTGGCGCTGGAAGCCGGGTTACCCAACATATTCGTGCGGGAGCTGGTCGTGAGTCTGCGCGGTAGCGGCATGTCCGGTCTGGCAAGCGCGACCTTCGAAGTTGACCTCTATTATCGGACCGGAGAGCCGGTTTGAGCCCGCGGCGCCAGATCATCGTGGTCGCCGCGGCGCTTGCGCTGGTCGGGGCACTGGATTTTTTCCAGCGGGTTTACGTGCCGCGCTCGGCGGCAGTCCGCGACGCGGATCTCAACCCGGCCGCTTTGCCGCCGCCGCCGTTGTCACTTGCGGCAGCAAGGCAACGACTGCAGGATTGGTTCCCGACGGGGGCGCCGGCTTCTGCGCTGCTGTCGGAGGAGCCCGATGGCGTGTCGGAATTGCGGGCTGCGGTGCCCGACCGCGGCAAACTGGGCGGCTGGCGTTTCGTGTTGCGCGGCGTTTTCGACGGCGGGCCGCCGTTTGCCGTGTTGGACGTCGGGCCCAGCGCCGGCGGGGCCGTCGAGCCGCATCGCCTGTCCGCGGGCGAGGTGGTAAACGGCGTGCGGGTCGTCGACATCCACGGTAGCAGTGTCGTCCTGTCGGATGGAGAAAATACGATTCGACTGGCGCTGTTCATCGATCCGGCCGATACAATGGCGCCGGACGGCGGTATTTCTAACGATCCCGGACAACGATCCAGCAATGACGGCAATAAACGACAGTGAACACGATGGATAGAACATTTGCCTGCGTACTCGCGGGCTCGCTAATCGGCCTCTCGGGCTGCGTGGTAGGCGGCGACGTCTACGACGTGCCGGTCGCGCCCGTGGCGACGACGACGCAGCACGCGCCGGATGAAGCGCCAGCGGAACCGACCGTCGGTGACGCAGCGCAGGCTGATGAGCGGGCCGGCCTCGAGCGGTTGCGACCGTTGGCGCGCACTGGGTCGAGCCTGTTACAGCAGGACTGGTCGGATCGTTTCGCGGCGGGTGACGAGCTGCGCGTAGCGGTGGAAGACATGCCGCTCGCGCAGTTCCTGCATTATGCCTTCGGTGAGCTCTTGGGCGTGAACTACGTGATCTCGGACGGGCTCGACGATCTCGAAGCCCCGGTCACGCTGAATCTGCAGGAGGCTGTCAGCAGCCGCAGGCTTTTTTCGCTTGCGACCGAGCTTCTGGCGGGGCGCAACATCGGCGTGACGTTCAAGGATGGAGTGTTCTACCTGCATCCGGTGGATCGCCGCGGCAAAGGAAACGTATTCATCGGGCTCGGCTCTCGGGTGGAGGACGTGCCGGACATGCCGGGCCCGATCATGCAGATCATTCCGCTACGTTACGGCGTCAGCGCGAGTATCGAACGCACGATCCGCGGGCTGATCGAAGCCCAGGTCGTTGCCGACACCCAGCAGGGAGCGCTGTTCGTCACCGGTGAGCGCTTCGAGATTCTCCGGGTCCTGGACGTCGTACGCCTGCTCGACCAGCCTGCGCAGCGCGGACGCTACGTCGGTCTCGTTTCGCTGACCTACATTTCCGCCGACGATTTCATGGATCGTATCGTCGAGCTGCTCGGCGTCGAGGGCGTGCCCGCCGGCGTCGGTGCGGGCGTCAACAGCGGCAGCGTCGCGCTCGTCAGCTTGGAAACCATCGGTGCGGTCGCGGTATTCGCCGCCACGCGCCAGCTCCTGGACCGCGTGGACTACTGGGCACGCCAGATCGATCGACCGGCACAGGGCGCCGAACGTCAATACTTCGTTTACACCCCAAGGTACGCCCGGGCCGATGAACTCGGCGAGTCGCTGGTGCCCTTGCTCGGTATGCCGGGCGAAAGCCTTGCCGACGCCGGATCGGAACCGCGCGACACGCGTTCGGCGCTGGTCAGCCCGGAGGCGCGCAGCGCCGTGGACACGGCGCTCAGGACCAGGCGGGAAAACTATAGCAGCCGTACCGCGGCGGCTCCGGCCCGGCCGACGGTTTCCGTGCGTTCGGAAGACCTCACAATGTCTGTCGATTTGCGCTCTAATGCCTTGATATTTCACACCACAGGCACGCGCTACCAGGCGTTGTTGCCGATGATCCGTCGGCTCGATACGGCGCCGCGCCAGATCCTGCTGGATGCGACGATTGCCGAGGTCGTGTTGACCGACGAATTCGCGATGGGCGTCGAGTTTGCCATCAACGGCACGGAAACCTCCGGCGGTACCACGGGCGGCCTCGGCTTGCCCAGCGACGGGGCCTTCATCACCAACATGGGTAACGACGGTTCGATCCGCGCGCGGCTCTCCGCGACGAATCGATTGGTCAACGTGTTGTCCAGCCCTTACATCGTCGTCCGCGATGGGGTCAGCGCGAGTATCTCGGTGGGTAACGACATCCCCACCGTCGGCGCTACGTTTTTCGATCCGATACAGTCCGATACCCAGATCACGAGCGTACAGTATCGTAAAACCGGCGTTAACCTGACCGTGCGGCCGACGCTGAACGCCCAGGGACTGGTCGTCATGGAGATCACACAGGACATCTCCAACACGGTGGACGGCGGCTCCGAGGTGGAAGGAGCGCCGGCCATCTTCGAGCGATCCCTGACCACCGAGGTGGTGGCCCGTTCCGGTGAAACCGTGCTGCTGGGCGGGCTGATCGCCGAAAACAGTACCGACAACGTCGCCAAGGTGCCCGGGCTCGGCGATATCCCCTGGCTGGGCCGGCTGTTCCGCTCGGACACCCAGAATGCCGAGCGCACCGAGCTGATCGTCATGATCACGCCCGAGGTGATCGACCAGTCCACCCGTTGGGACGGAATCCTGAACCGCCTGGACAGTGCGCTGCGGCATCTCGAACTGGAGCAACGGAGGCCGGTTCCAGGCGGGGAAGGCGAGCCGCCGAGGTCCGATGACTGATTGCGGCTGTCGCCAAACAACGACAGTCCCACCGGGTATTGGATAGTCCCCCATGGGTATTAACTAAGGAGTGGTCATGAGTTAAAAAAAGCCCAGAATCCCGTATAATTCATTGACTCTTAGTATTCTCGCATTACAATCCGCAAGTGTTCTGGGCTTCCGGCCCGGGAGTGGTTTGCAAACCAAGGGAGGACCGCGGGGCAATAGGAACATGTCTCCCGGGCTTCAACCGGAAACTTTTGGAGAAAATTTCGATGAAGATGGTTAGAAAGACTCTCATCCCTGCTGCGGTCGGGCTGCTGGTCAGTCCCGCGCTGATGGCTGCGGATATCGACGGTCCGTCGGCCAGCCGGGCGTACTCGCAAGAGTTGCTGAATACGGCGGACGCGACCGACACGATCGCTGGTGACGCTCTTGGCGTCGCACTCGGTGCGGAGTATGCGGTTGACGACGTGATCACGCTGAGCTTCAGCGGCGATGCGCTCGACGACTCTACGCTGCCCAACAGCATCACGGTTGCCGCCGTCGGTACCGCGAACGAAAAGGGTATTACCCTCGGTCTGCTGAGCTCGAGCAGCGGTGAGGCCGTTTATCGCGTCACGGCGCTCGACGGCCCGGCCAGTGACACGACCGTTGGCGTCACCATTCCGGTCGCAATTGCCGACGTTCTCGATTTCAACGCACAAGCCGTACAGGCGGCCGGTGGCGTGACCGTGTCTTTCGCGGCCGAAACCAACGCCGGCCTGCCGTTGGACACCGGTGGCGGCGCCCTGCGTAGCATCGACTACCTGACGGTTGACGATCAGTTCTCCGTTACCATCACCGACCTTGATGGTGTCATCGACGTCGAGACCGGGCGTGAGGCATTCGTCGGCGGCACGACCGATGTGCTGACCGTTGCGATTACCGATGGTGGCAGCGGCTTCAACGGAGCAGCGACTCTGGTTGACGTTGATTGGGAGGTCGAAGGCGATTTCTCGTGGATCTTCGATACCGACGCCGTCACAGCAGGTGTCCAGCCGGCAACCGGCGTTCTCGCCGTATCCACTGGCTGCACGGTCGACAGCGTCGCTTCCGACACCGTGTCGGGCACCTGCACCACCGGTGCTGGTTCCAACACGCTGACGGTCGATGTTGGACCGAACGTCGGTCCGATGGGCGAGGCGGCCGTACTGGCGCCGACCTCGTTCACGGCCACGGTCACGGTCAACTACTCGTCCACGCTCGGCGCTTCGCCGGGCAGCACGGTCCTCGCCGCTGGCGAATCGGCCGGTTCCTGGACGCTGAACGGCGCGCAGGTACTGGTTCCGTACATGCCGTACGGCCCCAGCATCTCGCAGATCATGTATCTGGCCAACCGCGGTACCCAGACGGGTGACGTGACCGTCGACGTCATCGATCAGTTCGGCGCCACGACCTCTTTGGGCGTGGTCGCGAGCATTGGTCCGGGCACGACGCTGTCGATTGCGCCTCTGGTGCGTGCCGCACTGCCGCAGTCGCTGCGAAGCAACGGCCGTCTGGCGCTGACGGTTACCGTTAACCTTCCGGCCGACGACATGCAGCTTTACACGGCGTACAACGTCAACGGCAGTGACCGCGGCTTCGTGCAGAGCGAGGACGTTCGTTTCCGTAATCTGCTCATCCCGTCTCCGTAAGTCGGATCGAGCCGAATAACGGTAAAGGGATTCCCGCAAGGGAACCAGGACGGCGGGGCTTCGGCCCCGCCGTTTTTTTATGAGATGCTGGCGAGACTCAGACCCTACCTGAGCAACACCGGGTGGATCATCGGCGAGAAGATTCTCGCCCTTGGATCGGGTTTTGCGGTCACGGTGCTCATGGCCCGTTATCTAGGGCCGCGGGACTTCGGTCTCGTCGCCTACGCAATGTCAATGGTCGCCCTGTTCGGCGTCTCCGGGCACCTCGGTTTGCACGGTCTGGTCGTCCGCGAGATCGTCAAGCGGCCCGAGGTTCGCGCCGAGACGCTCGGTACCACCGCGCTACTGAAACTCTTTGGCGTACTGGCGGGCTACCTTGCCCTGCTGTTGTTTGCCGCTGCGTTCGAAGGTGTGGAATCGGTCCAGTTTGCGCTGATTGCGATCGCCGGTTTCGCACTCTTGTTTACGCCGGTCGATGTTATCGACTATTGGTTCAACGCTTTTCTCAAGGCCCGCTACGTTTCGGTCACGCGCCTGCTGTCGCAGCTCGTCTACGCCTCCGCGGCGGTATTGCTGATCCTGTGGGGCGCCGGTGTCGTCTTGTTTACGATACCGTACCTGCTGCAGATGCTGTCGGCAGCCGTATTTCTCCTGCTGCTCTTTCGGCTCAAAGCCGAGATCCGGCTATCCGACTGGCGTTTCGACCGCAGACATGCCGGCGACTTGTTGCGCCAGGGCTGGATGATCTACCTTGCGTCGTTTTTTGCCGTCATCTATCTGAAGATCGACCAGGTCATGCTGCGGTGGCTGGCCGAGCCGGCCGAGGTCGGGATATACGCCGTGGCGGCCCGCTTGTCGGAGGTCTGGTACTTCGTTCCGACTGCGATCGTCGCCTCGATCTTTCCGAAACTGATCGAGTTACGCGAGTCCAATCCGGAACTGTTCCAGCACCGTCTGCAGCAGGTCTTCGACGGATTGGCGGTGCTCGGCATGCTGATTGCGCTATCGGTCATGATTCTGGCGCCGTGGCTGATACCCTTGTTTTTCGGTGTCGATTATGCGGCCAGCGCAGGGATCCTCGTGATCCACACCTGGGCGTCGGTCTTCATCTTCATGCGGGCCGCTTTGTCGAAATGGATCCTGATCGAGAACGCGTTGTATTTCTCGCTATTGACCCAGGGGCTCGGTGCATTGTCA
This sequence comes from Woeseiaceae bacterium, assembly GCA_028279985.1. GTDB lineage: Bacteria > Pseudomonadota > Gammaproteobacteria > Steroidobacterales > Woeseiaceae > UBA1847. The sequence continues at coordinate 62,962 of JANQMR010000026.1, read as the reverse complement.
AACGTTGTCCTGAACTATATCCTGATCCCCGTTTACGGCGGTGAGGGCGCGGCTTTTGCAACGCTCGTTTCCTACACGATCGCGTCTTTTTTTGCGGTGTCCTTGCACCGGCGGACTCGCCCGGTGTTCTGGCTGATGCTCAACGCGCTTTGTGCGCCCGTTCGTTATCCATTGAAATTCCTCGCTTCGCGTTAGTCCCGAATGATTGCTTGGATCAAGGCCAGGCTGCCGGCCCCTCTCAAAGCCCGGCTTCGTCGATTCCGTACCGCCGCACGACTGGCGGTCCTGAGATTCTTCGCGAGCAACGGTTTTCTTGCGAGTCTTTACTACTGGCTGTGCTCAAGGCGTTTTCGCCGGGAGCACCTTGCCGTGCTCGAGGGACGCATACGCTACTACGAGAATTCCGGGCACGGCGGGCGGAGCTCGCCTTTGCTGCGGCGCAACACACACCGCGTCGAGAAAGGCCTGATCATGAAGCCGCGGCGGCCCGTATTCGCGGAAGGATTCATTCTGGAAACCGTGCACGCGTTCAACCGCGCGCGCAGCACCGGAACGCATTCGGACGAGGAGCTGACATGGGCGGGCGACGTACTCGACGAATACTTCGAGGTCGTCTCCGACACACCGGTGATCCGGCAGGCGCGGAATGTGTATTACACCGGCGCGAGGGGCGATGCGGTGCCGGCCGAGGGCGAGCGTCGGACAAAATCGAAGCCCTATCCTCGCTCCGAGAGCCCGGCATCGGCGATTTCGTTCGAGGACTTGTTCGGCCTGTTCGTGCGGCGGAGGTCGGTTCGCTGGTATCTCGACAAAACGGTTTCTGCCGAGCTGTTGCGGTCCGCGGTCGACGCTGCTGCACAGGCGCCGTCGGCCTGTAACCGCCAACCGTTTCGGTTTATTGTGACGACCGAGCCCGCGTCGGCCAGCCGGATCGCCCAGTGTGCGGGGGGCACGGCCGGTTTTTCGCATCAGTTTCCGGCGATTGTCGTCGTCGTCGGTAATCTCTCCGCATACCCGCTAGAGCGCGATCGGCACCTGATTTACATCGATGCAGCGCTCGCTTCGATGCAGCTCATGCTGGCCGCGGAGACGCTGGGGCTTGCGACCTGTCCGATCAACTGGCCCGACGTTGACGAGGCCGAAAAGCGGATTCGCAAGATTTTGAAGCTGCCGCTGCACGAGCGGGTAATCATGCTGATTGCCATCGGCTACGGCGATCCGGCCAGCGGCGTTCCGTACTCGCAGAAGAAACGAAGCGACATGCTGGTCGACGAGTTCCCGCCGAAATGACGATCGAAATCCGCGGCGCAGGTTTCGTGAACAAGGGCGCGGAGCTGATGCTGCTTGCGACACTTGCCGAGCTGCGGCGCGCCTATCCCGACGCGGCGTTTTCGATGGTTCCCAGCGCACCTGACGGGTCACAAGCTTTCGATCGGTTGACCGCGCTGGGGATGTATCCAAAATCGTCGCTGATACGATTCGGTATCGAGTTCGGCCGGGCAGCGGCGTTCGTGCCGCGGCGCCTGCGCCGGCGTTACGGTTTGGTGTTGGACCGCGAAATCGACGTCGTGATCGACGCCTCGGGCTTCGCGCACGGCGATCAATGGGGGGAGGCGAGTACCGCTGCGCTGGCGCGCGCAGCGCGCCGGTGGCGGCGTCGCGGTACCAGGCTGATACTGTTGCCGCAGGCTTTTGGCCCGTTTACCGGCCGCAAGCTGCGTCGCGCGATGCGACAGATCGTCAATGACGCCGATCTGGTGATGCCGCGGGATGCCGTGTCATACGGGCACCTGATCGACGTGGCGGGTGAGCGTGACTACATTCGCCGGTTCCCGGATTTCACGAACCTCATTGCCGGCGTGCTGCCGGACTGGTTCGATCCGTATGAATACGCTGCGGCCATCGTGCCGAACGTCCGCATGCTCGACAAGACCGGTGACAGCCAGGGGCTTCGCTATGTGTCTTTCCTGCGTCGATGTACCCAGCGACTAATGGAGTCCGGGATACAGCCTTTCCTGCTGGTGCATGAAGGCGCCGGCGACCGGCAGCTTGCGCAACGTATCGCCGAGTCCTGCGGCGGCATTCCGGTTCTTAGCGAGGTTGACCCGTTGAAGATCAAAGGCATTATCGGTGCCTGCCGCGCCGTAGTCGCGAGCCGGTTTCACGCGCTGGTCAGTGCGCTCAGCCAGGGTGTGCCCGCGCTTGCCAGCGGGTGGAGCCACAAATATGGTCAGCTATTCGAGGACTACGGCTTTCCGGAAGGTGTGCTGCCGGTCGAAGCCGACGACGGCCACATCGATTCGATGGTGAACCGGCTCACCGACGCTGAGGCGGCCCGGCATCTTGCGATTCAGCTTCGCGACAAGGCGGCCGGTCTCGAGCAGCGGAGCGAACAGATGTGGCGCGAAGTGCATTCCGTGATCCGCGACGGCCGGGCATAATGCGCCGACGTCAACGGAGGGCTTCGGATTGAAAAAAGCACTGGTCACCGGCGTTACGGGACAGGACGGGTCGTATCTGGCCGAGTTTCTGTTGGGCAAGGGATACGAGGTTCATGGGATCAAGCGGCGTACGTCGCTGTTCAATACCGATCGTATCGACCACCTGTACCAGGATCCGCATGAGGAAGATCGGCGTTTCATCCTGCACCATGGTGACATGACGGACAGCTCCAGCCTGGTCCGCATCATTCAGCAGGTGCAGCCGGACGAGATTTACAATCTCGCCGCCCAGAGCCACGTTGCGGTCAGTTTCGAGGAGCCGGAGTACACGGCCAACTCGGACGCACTCGGCGCGCTGCGTGTGCTCGAAGCCATCCGAATCCTGGGTTTGGAGCAAAAAGCCCGTTATTATCAGGCTTCTACGTCTGAGCTGTACGGTCTGGTCCAGGAAACGCCGCAAAAGGAAACGACGCCGTTTTACCCGCGGAGCCCATACGCGGTTGCCAAGCTCTACGCGCACTGGATCACCGTGAACTACCGCGAGGCTTACGGTATCTACGCCTGCAACGGCATCCTGTTCAACCACGAATCGCCGGCGCGCGGCGAAACCTTCGTCACGCGCAAGATCACCCGCGCGCTGGCTCGCATCAAGCTCGGCCTGCAGGACTGCCTGTATCTCGGCAATCTGGACGCGAAGCGAGACTGGGGCCATGCCCGGGACTACGTCGAGATGCAATGGTTGATGCTGCAGCAGGACAGGCCCGAGGATTTTGTGATCGCCTCGGGCATACAGCACAGCGTACGGGAATTCGTCGAAGCGGCAGCCGGGGAACTGGGCATGAGCATGCAATGGCGCGGCGAAGCGGCGGACGAGGTCGGGTCTTACGGAGACCGGGTGATCGTCCGCGTCGATCCGCGTTACTTCCGGCCTACCGAGGTCGATACCTTGCTCGGTGACGCGTCCAAAGCCAGGGCAAAGCTCAACTGGCAACCCAAAACCTCCTTCGAGGAACTGGTCGCGGAGATGGTACGCGAAGACCTGAAGTCCGCCGAGCGCGATGAGGTCGTCGAAAAACACGGCTATCCGGCCTACCGCTACCACGAGTGAGCCACAAGTTGTGAGCCGTAAGTGGTGAGCTATGAGTCGTAAACCATGAGTAGCGAAACGGTCACGGTGTTCGTCGCCGGCCATCAGGGCATGGTCGGTTCAGCGATCCTTCGGCGGCTGAAGGAGCGAGGCCGGTCCGGAGAACGTATCGTCACCCGTACCCGCGCCGAGGTCGATCTCAGGGATCAGGCGGCGGTGGCGGCTTTTTTTTCGTCGGAAACCATCGACGAAGTTTATCTTGCCGCAGCCCGGGTCGGCGGCATCCATGCCAACAACACGCGGCCGGCCGAGTTCATCTACGACAACCTGATGATCGAGGCCAACGTCATCGACGCCGCGTACCGGAGCGGTGTTCGAAAGCTGCTGTTTCTGGGCTCGAGTTGTATCTACCCCAAGCTCGCGACACAACCGATGCGCGAGGACGCGCTTCTGGCCGGCCCGCTGGAGCCGACGAACGAGCCGTACGCGATCGCCAAGATTGCGGGGCTCAAGCTCTGCGAGAGTTACAACCGGCAATTCGGAGACAGCCATCATGTCGACTATCGCAGCGTGATGCCGACCAACCTGTACGGCCCTGGCGACAACTATCACCCCGAGAACAGCCACGTGATTCCAGGGCTCATCCGACGATTTCACGATGCCAAACTGGCGTCCGCACCGGAAGTCGTCTCCTGGGGGACGGGGGAGCCGCGCCGCGAGTTTCTGTATGTCGACGACATGGCCGCAGCCTGCGTACACGTCATGGAACTGCCGAAGGTGGAATATGAGATGCACACACAGCCGATGCTGAGTCACGTCAACGTCGGTTCCGGCGAAGAGATCAGTATTCGCCGCCTGGCCGAGCTCGTTGCCCGCGTCGTCGGTTTCGACGGGGAAGTCCTTTTCGATACGAGCCGGCCCGACGGTACGCCGCGAAAGCTCCTCGATAGTACGCGCCTCAGGTCGACGGGATGGCGGCCGCGTATCCACCTCGAGGAGGGACTTCGTCTGGCGTACGCGGCCTATCTCCGGAGTCGGTCTGGTCATGCCAAATCCTAGCGCGACACCCGCCGCAGGCACACGTTCCCTGGCTCGCGAGGGTGAATGAAAGTACTCCATCTCTTGACCTGGGACCTGCGGGGCGGCGCCACCCTCGGCGCGTATTGGCTGCACCAGGCCTTACGCGGTATCGGTATCGACTCGGTAGTGCTCACAAACGACAAGGGCGATCTCGAAGATCCTTCGGTGATGTCTCTCGCCGACTCCGGGATCCACAAGCTGAGGCTTGCAATCTCGAGAAGAATCGCCGGTGCGCCGGTCGGCCTCTATCGCGGCCGACGGCGCCTGATATTCAATACAGGCCTCGACGGTATCGACTTCACCCGACACCCGGCCTACAGGTCTGCCGACCTGATACACTTGCACTGGGTGAACGGCCTGGTCAGCGTCGGAGCGCTACGCAGAATCGACAAGCCGGTGGTCTGGACCTTGCGTGACATGTGGCCGTTTACCGGCGGCTGCCACTATTCTCTCGACTGCGAACGCTTCCAGGCGGGCTGCGGACGCTGTCCGCAACTCGGCAGCAAACGCGAGCACGATCTGACGCGGCTGGTATTGCGAAACAAGCAGAGATCGCTGCCGACGAACACCCGAATCGTCGGTATCAGTCACTGGCTGTCGGACTGTGCAAAACGTTCCGTGATGTTTCGTAAGGCCAGCGTGACCACGATCAGTAACAACGTCGATACCGAGCTGTTCTCGCCTGTCGAGAAGCGCCTTGCCCGGCAGGCGTTAGGACTGAAGGACACCGACAGAATCGTACTGATAGGCGCTCAGAACATCTCGGCTTTCTACAAGGGATTCGAACTGTTCCTCGAGGCGCTTCCGCGACTGACGACGATACGCGGCGAACTGCATGTCGTTTCCTTCGGCAGATCGGACGGAGTTTCCGAGGTTCCCGGGATTCGGATGACGAGTCTGGGTTATCTGTCGGATGCCGCCGATCTACGTCAGGCATACAGCGCGGCCGACGTGTTCGTGGCGCCGTCGCGAATGGATGCTTTCGGCAAGACGCTGGCCGAGGCGATGTCCTGCGCCACGCCGGTCGTTTGTTTCGATGCGACCGGACCGAAAGACATCGTCGAACATCGCGTCACCGGATACAAGGCCGTGCCCTTCGAGCCTTCCGATCTCGCGAACGGAATACGGTGGGTGCTCGATCAACCGGCTGACAGCTATGCGGAGATGTGCCGAAATGCACGTTTGCGTGCACAGCAACGGTTCGATACCCGGGTGATTGCGCGGCAATACCACGATCTCTACCGGTACACGCTCGATGGGGAGAGTGGCTGATTGGGCCGCTTCAGCCGAAAACCGCCCGGTCGCCGATGATTCCCTTCAACATCATCGTCGCTACTCACAATTCCGGTGAGACGCTCGCCCGATGTCTGGAGAGCGTGCGTCAGGTTTCGGGGCGGGCAAGGGGCAGGTTGATACTGATCGACGGTGCATCGACGGACGATACCCTGGAGATCGCCGAGGCGTTCGCGGATATCGTGGATGTTGTCGTCTCGGAGCCGGACTCCGGCGTTTACGATGCCTGGAACAAGGGATTGTCGCACTGCGTTCACCCATGGGTTCTGTTTCTCGGCAGCGACGACTACCTTCGTCCGGCCGAGTTTCTCCGCTATCTCGGCTTCATGGAGAACAAGCAGGGGCTGGATTTCGTGAGTTGCCGGGTAAGACTCGTCGATTCCCGGGACCGCCTGATCCGCGAGGTAGGACGGCCGTGGGAATGGCGCGTTTTCAAGAGGTACATGTGTACCTTGCACCCGGGCAGTTTCACGTCCCTCGAGTACATCAGCCGTGTCGGGATGTTTGACGAGTCGCTCAGTATCTGCGGAGACTACGAATTGTTGCTCCGTGGGGGCGAGAGGCTCAAGACGGCTTTCTGGCCCGTGGCGCCAGTCTGCATGCGGGTGGGCGGGGTCAGCGACGGAATGAGGGGGCTCGAAGAGACGCTTGCAATGAAGCTTGCCGCGGGCCATCGCCATTCCGCCCTGTGCTTCACGGATCACGCGATTGCAGTGATCAAGTACATGATCAGAACATACCTGATGAGGTCCCGATGACGGCCCGGAGCGCCGGCGCTTTCCTCGCCGTGCTCTCGGTATTCCTGTACGGCTATACCTTACCTGGCGTCACCTTGAACCTGTTTTTCGGCGTTCTCGTGCTGATGGCGGCGGCAGGGATGACCGCCCTCGCGGGCGGGACGCCGTCGGTGCAAAAACCGGTCGTCCTGGCGCTGCTCGTCGTCCTGTCCGTCGGTGCCGTCGGCGTCTTGCTGGGTCGGGGCCCTATCGCTTCGTACCTGCTCCAGGTCCTGGCGATTTCGCTGGTCACTGTCAGCGCGACCGTTGTGATTGCCGGGAGCGGCGTGGATTCCGTGAAGCTGTTTCCGACTTATCTGGAGTTGTCTTTCTATTTCGCATTAATCGCCTTGAGCGAGCTGGTGTTAGGGGCCTTCGGGCTCTATCTGCCGTTCCTGACGCCGGAAGTCGATTACGTCTTCCTGAATTTCCATCGAGTATCGGGTCTGGCGGCGGAGCCCGCCCATTACTGCTTTGTCATGGCGCCGAGCGTCGTCGCGGTGTTGATCAGCCTCCTTTCGGGACGTCCGTGTATGTCCGTCGGCAAGTCGCTGGCCATCGTAGCCTCGTACATACTGACGTTCTCGAGCGTCGGCTTTTTTCTTTTGGCCCTGGTGTTGGTGGTTTTCCTTTTCCGTCGTTCGTCTCTGTCTTCGTTTGCCGCCAAGGTCGTGCTGGCAATGGGCGTGGTCGGCATCTTCGCGGTTATCCCTCAGATCAACATGCGAATACTGGACACTTATGCCGTCTTCGTGACGAGAGACGACACGGACGTAAACCTCAGCTCGCTCACGTTGTACAAGAATTCTCTGGTGAGCTTGAATTCGGCGATAGAGCAACCGCTTTTCGGTGCCGGGCTCGGTGGGCACGAGCGCAACTACCTCAAATATCTTCCCGAAGCGCTGGCGAACCAGGGCAGGAACCTGAACGAGAAAGACGCGAATTCGATGTTCCTGAGGCTGATCTCGGAACTCGGCCTGCCGTTTACGGCGGCTTTTTATCTCCTGGCGATATTGCTATGGACCGGCTTTCCCGATCGTATGGATTCCGAGCCCGTGTTCTGGAAAAAGCTCACCAGCACCGCGATTCTGGGCATGATCATCGTGACCGGGCTTCGTGGCGGCAATTACATCGCCCACGGTTTTCCGTTTTTCCTCGTGTTGTACTACGATGTCTACAGACGCCTGAAGTTCGGGGACGTCCCGTTGTCGGCCGTCACACCGCGATTACTGCCTGCGCGGTTCCAATAGGAATCCGGGCATATTGCGTCGGCATACCCTGTCCGTCGCAACCGGCAGACGGATGATTCCCGATACTCCGACGGCAGGGCGCCGCCGCGGGGGCCGATCATGTCAGACCGTCGTCGCGGGACTCGCTGCATTCCCGAAACCAGCGGGCCGTCGCTTCGATTCCCTGTTCGAAAGAAATCGGCAGCTCCCCGCAGACGGCCCGGGTCTGCTCTAGGTCGAATACATATTCGGTCAGGATGTTGCGCAGGCGAAAGCGGTTGAGCGGGAAATGCAGTCCAAGCGCGTTGAGCAGATCGCCGATCGCCGCTATCGCCCGGACGGCCGGCAGGGGCATAGTCGGCGGCCGTTTGACGCCCATGGCGTCGGCTAGGCGGTTCGTATACTCACGCAAAGACAGCGGTTGGTAATCGGCCAGATAGAATACCCGCCCTGCAACGGCGTGGTCGGGCGCCTGAAGCAGGCGGCTGTATTGAAAGGCGATGTTTTCAGCATAAGCATAGGACTTGAGCAGTCTGCCGCTCCCCGCATGAAAGTACCGGCGTTTCTGGATATGCCGGAGCAGGGATCGGTAGTGCTCACTCATGAACGGGCCCCAGACCGTGGTCGGCCGCGCGATACACCACGTTACGCCGCCGCCGTTTTCTTCACGCACGATCTCTTCCGTACACACCTTGCTGCGGCCGTAGACCGTGTCCGGACAGTATTCACGCTCGCCTTCGGGGACGTGTCCGACGCGACAGACGAGCTGCGAGGAGGTATAAACCGCACGCTGGACCGAAGGCGTCTCGCAAACGGTCCGGCAGACGTTCCTGACCCCTTCGATGTTTGCCTGGTAGTCTTCGAGCGTCTTGCCGTCTAGATCACATCGTGCGGCCAGGTGAATGACGGCATCCGGCGCGAACTTCCTTAGCCGCATTCTCAGGGCAGCTTCGTCCAGGATATCGCCTGTGACGCAGTGTTCAGACAGGTCTTCGAACGGGTTGGGTCGACAATCGAAACCCAACACTTCGTGGCCATCCGACAGGAGACGCTCGATGGTCCATTTGCCGATCAGGCCGCTGGACCCGGTCACGAAGACTCTCATGTCGTTCTTTCCGCTCGAATGGTTCCATCGTGCGATCCGCAACAACTTCGCCATTCATTCAGCAGCCTGTGCCGAAAGGTTTCGAAACCGAGATTGTGCTCGGCCCAATGCCGCGCGGCCGCTCCCCTGGACTTCAGCATCTCCGGCCCGACGGCGTCGAACTCCCGAATTGCTCTGGACGCCGTTTCCAGGCTGAAGTCGTCGAGCATCCAGCCGCAGTCGACAGCGTCCATCGCCGATCGCAGATCGTTGCCCGGAGAGAGAATGACCGGCGTCGCAGCCGCCATTGCTTCGGCGGTCGTATAACCAAAATTTTCGCGCCAGGAAAGCGATATGAAGCCATCCGCACCGAGCAGCAGTCGCTCCTTGTCGGCGTCGTAGATGGGGCCGGAGACCCTGACGCCGTGTTCAACGCCCAAAACTCGTGCGTGCTCCCGAAGTTGTTCGGTGCTATAGCCTTCCTCGATTCCCGCCAGCAGCAAAGACGTATGGGAGCATTGCGCCTCGGCGAAGGCCTGTATCGTCTCTAGCGGACGTTTCATCCTCTCGTATCTTCCCAGAAACAGCAAAATGCGCTTTCCCGGAGGCAGGTTGAACCGTTCGCGTATCCACGAGCGTGATGCGGTCGCCTTTGTCATGTCGGCCAGTTCGACGGGCCAGGAGATCACTCTGGTATTACCGCCTGCGTGTACTGGAGCGGCCTTTTCCCGCTCCCGCTCTGTGGCGAATATGACCCGATCCGCCCGCCGCAGAAACGCCTTGCCCCAGACATCGAGCCAGACTTTCTTCTGCAGTGACCGGTAAGACAACACGTATGGGTCGAGAGCGCCGTGCAGTACCAGCCAGACGGGAAGCTTCAAACGCCTGGCCATGCCGTAAGCCCAGTGGACGTGGTACCGATACATCGAATTGACGACCAGCAGGTTGGATTTACCGGCCGCGGTTTCCGCGGCATCCAGCGCCGACCGGGACGGTATCATCGCAAGCTTTGCGATCACGCCGTCCGGCACCGGAACCTGAATCGTGTCGGCGACGTAAGAGGCCTCCCGCCGAATCCTGTCTTGATGCGTGAACGACACGACGGCACCGCCGAGCGCTTCGTGGAAGTGTCGGACCGATTCGCCCTGACCGCCGATCGACTTGACCAGGGAAATGCCTATGTGTAGGGGCTTTACCGCGGGAACTGGTGACGTGTTGCGCTTGGTCACTATAGCTAGGGCCTGTTAACACGACGCCCGAGATGATACTGACCGCGCTCACCGGCATCAATTCGTCGTAACGATACCGGGCCGCGAATTGTGGGATTTGCTCGCGCCGGCAGCATCCGCTGCGTGATATCCTCGGCGAGGCTCGACATGAGCGACGTCGAAAGCCAATGCCTTTCGAAAGTCTCCCAGCACCTCCGGATATGGAAACGAGAAACAGAGATCGCACGGCGTCGAATTGCCGGCAGTGGAAAGGGCGGAGAGCTTGACGCCCGACCAGTCGAAGGAAATCGCGTCGCCCAGGATTGTTGTGTTGTATCACTTCATGCACCCGGACGATGTGGCCGGCGGTGTGCATTTCGATGATCTTGCCCAGGGATTGGCCGAGCGTGGCTGGGCCGTCGAGGCGAGGCCGTCGAACCGGAGTTGCAGGAATGCCAACACCCGGTTTGCCCGCAGCGAGACACATCGGGGCGTCCGGTACCGGAGGGTCTGGCGGCCGGATTTCGACCAGAGCCGTGCCTTAGGTCGCCTTGCGAATTCATTGTGGCTGATCCTTGCCTGGTCGTCGATCGGACTCGGGCGAGCCAGGAACGCCCCTGATGCGATCGTCGTCGGGACGGATCCGATGTTTGCAGCGCTGGTTGCGATTCCGCTCAGGTTGTTGAAGCCCAAAACGGTTCTCATCCACTGGTGCCTGGATCTGCACCCGGAGGCAGCGGTCGCCAGCGGAGTGCTCTCCGAAAACAGTTTCCCGGTCAAGATTGCGAGACGGCTGATGCGTGCGGCCTATCGGCGGTTCGACCTGATCGCCGACCTCGGTGCCTGTATGCGCGGCAGACTGCGGCGATACGGCCACCCGGCGGAAGAAGCCGAGTGCCCTCCATGGGCGATATCGGAGCCCAGCCAAATACGACAACCGGATTCCCAAACGCGACGGGAGCTGTTCGGCGATGCTTCCATCGCCGTGCTTTACTCCGGGAATTTCGGCGAGGCCCATGGCTACCGCAGTATTCTGAAGTTGGCGCGCCGGCTCAGAGACGAGGTAAGCGTCCACTTCTGTTTCGCCATAAGAGGAAACAGAGCGGCCGAACTGGCCGATGTCGTCGAGCCGAGCGATACCAACATCACGTTCGCAAGTTTTGCAAGTACCGACGAGTTGGAGAAAAGGCTGGCTTCAGCGGACATACATCTTGCCAGTCTTCTGGACGAATACAGTGGTGTAGCGCTTCCGTCCAAGTTCATCGGCAGCATCGCGTCCGGACGTCCAGTGATTTTCGCCGGTCCGGAAACATCGGCCATTTCAGGTTGGATCAAGCGGTACGAAATCGGTTGGCTGCTGACCGATCGGACACTGGAAAACGTAGCGCAAGCTCTGACGGACCTGTCGCTGGACAAGGAACGACTGCATGCGATGCAAAGCCGGGCTTTCGATACTTATCGGTCCCACTTCGCCCGTGAAAAGCTCATCTCGGAGTTCAGCGACTGTGCCGCGCGGCTGGTGGATGAACGGTGCTGACGACGTCGCGTAAACCGTCTCTGTAGAACACGCCGTCGAACTGCAACATCCGGCCGCCTGCCGGGTCCGAGAACCCGGGATGCACCTGCCATAGCACAAAGCCGTCACGTTCCAATCGATCCAGGATTTCTTTCCAGAGTCTCTGGCCTTCGTACAAGGGGACCATGGACATTTCCAGCAGCAGACCGTCGATTTGCCGGAGGCATTGTCGCGCGCCATCGAGCACGTTCCACTCGTAGCCCTGCGTATCGATTTTCAGGAACACCCGGTTTTCGGCGCTGGCGTACTCGCCGAAAACATCGTCGAGCGGCTGCACGTCCGTTTCGACGGTATCGACGTAAACCGAATCGGGTGCGGCATCGGAATGTGACGGAAGTAATGTCAGAAGCGATGAGGAGACGGAGTTTTCCGAGACGTTGATCTGAAGTGAATCGCGCCTGTCTCCCAAAGCGATTCTCTTGTGCACGATGGTTTTGTCGTCCCGCTTGAACGCGTGCTGCAAGGTTCGATGGGCCTCCGGAAGCGGCTCGAAGCAGACAATCCGGCCCGAGAAACCCGCCTGCCTCAACGATCGGGCGAACTGCCCGACATTGGCACCCACATCGAAGACCAGATCGATCCGGTTTTCCGCAAGTCCTTTGACGATCTGGTGTGCGACGTCGTTCTTGGTTCTGGTGAGTCTCAGGCCGAACATTCTGAGCGTCTGGTTAGTAATTTTTTTTAAAGAGTCAATCACTTGTAATCTTCTTGGGTATTGACTGATCGGCATGAGCGATTCGCCCGGGCCGCCATGCGCGTCGCGCAAGACGCGTCTAGCTTGCAAGTGTCGATACGCGCCCGCTTGCGGCCGATCGTCCGTGTTTACCAATCGTCATCGGTCTAAGAATGCCTGTGAGACCCGCCACGAGCGTGCGTGGGTTCTGCTGGTACCGGGCCATTGTATGAAAGTTGAACCCGATCCGCGTAACCCGCCCGTTGCTACTCCGCATCGCGTCCAAACCGGGCCGAAGTCGGGCGCTGCTCCGCTGCTTCTACCATGTCCCCGATTCAATTGAGTTTTTCATTGGAAACTGTATTATCCGACGCGGATCACACTTGTTTCCGTTACATAATGCCAAAATACGATGCAGTGAGTGGGCACCACGCGCATCGTAGCCTTAGGGAGAGGCGCCGATATATGGTTTTATCGGCGCATAATTGGAATTATGGTTAAGTCTGACGGAAGCTGGCCAGCCCCTGCGCGAGTTGAACCGCGACTTGAACGTTACGGATGGATAGTCGGATGCCGGCGCGCGTCGGCATCGCGGCCTGTGGATGAGCCTAACCGGCATAGAGCGATCGAACATTGACTGATTCCATGCTTCTGCCCGGCGGGGCCATCACTCTCGCGGTGACCGTCGTGTTCATGTATGCGCTGCGGCCGTTCGCCGAGAGTGTCGGCCTGGTCGACCGTCCGGGAGGGCGCAAGGCGCACACGGGCAACATCCCGGTCATGGGCGGTCTTGCGATGTTCGTCGGCATGTTCACCGGCATGACGGTATTCGACATTTCGGCCTATGCCCTCGGCAGCCTTTTCCTGGCTTCGTTCCTGCTCGTCACCGTCGGCATGCTGGACGATCGTTTTCACATTCCGTCGCCGGTACGCATCGTCGCGCAGATTGCCGTGGTCCTGATCATGGTCTATGGCGCCGGGTTGCCGCTATACCAGATCGGCGACCCTTTCGGCACCGGATTGATCTCACTGGGACCTTTCACGCTGATCTTCACCTTGTGCGTAACATTGACGATGATCAACGCCTACAACCTGATCGACGGCGCCGACGGACTCGCCGGGACGCTGGCGCTGATCACCTTGACGGCGATCGCGATCGTCGGCGGTATCGGCGCGCCGTCGACCGCGGCTGCGGTGGTTGCGGCGGCGGCGGTCGTCGGTTATCTGTTTTTCAATTTCCCGGTTGGTTTCAACCGTTCGCTGCGTTCCTTCATGGGAGACGCCGGCAGTACCCTGCTGGGTTTCACGATCGTCTGGATTACGATCGGCATCACCCAGGGGCCGGACCGGCTGATATCGCCGGTGCATTGCCTGTGGTTTGCGGCGATTCCGATCTTCGACTGTCTGACCTGTTTCGTGCGCAGAAGCCTGGCGGGGCGGTCGCCGTTCCAACCCGGCCGGGACCATTTTCACCACACGCTCAAAAACGGCGGTCTGTCCAACCGCCAGGTCCTGGCCGTGCTTGCAACCCTGCAGCTACTGTACGCGGCGGCGGCACTGGCGGGTTACTTCGCCGACGTGCCCGACTACATCATGTTCTCGGGCTGGGCGACCTTGGGCCTGACCCAACGCTTCGTGATCAAGAGTATCGCGATCCAGCATCGTGCGCTGTTACAGCGAAGGCGCAGGCCGGCCGTGTGACGGTCCGCCCGCGCTGGTGCCGTAACGTCGTCCCGGCAGGCTGGCGCGTAATCGTATGATCGTATACGTATGATCGTATAATTGGGCGTCCATAATCTATTGCGGGATCTATTGCGGGGAATCTGCTGACATGCGACTCACGATCTTCGGCTCGGGTTACGTTGGCCTCGTTACGGGCGCCTGCATGGCGGAGATGGGCAACCATGTCGTCTGCGTCGACATCGACCGGACCAAAATCGACCGGCTGAACGCCGGCGAGATTCCGATTTACGAGCCCGGTCTCGCAGCCTACGTCGAGCGCAACGCCGAGGCCGGCCGGCTCGAGTTCACCACCGACGTGCAAAAAGGCGTCGATCACGGGCTGTTTCAGTTCATCTCCGTCGGCACGCCGCCGGACGAGGACGGTTCGGCGGATCTGAAACACGTGCTCGCCGTCGCGCGCTCGATCGGCGGGCACATGAGCGATTACAGGATCGTCGTCGACAAGTCGACCGTGCCCGTCGGCACGGCCGACAAGGTGCGCGCGGAAATACAGGGCGAGCTCCGGCGCCGCGGTACGAACCTCGAGTTCGATGTCGTATCGAACCCGGAGTTCCTCAAGGAAGGCGCGGCGATCGCCGACTTCATGAAACCGGACCGTATCATCATCGGCACCGACAATCCCCGCACGACCGAGCTGCTGCGCGCCTTGTACGAACCGTTCAACCGCAATCACGATCGCGTCATCAGCATGGACATCCGGTCGGCGGAGCTGACCAAGTACGCGGCCAACGCGATGCTCGCGACCAAGATCAGTTTCATGAACGAGCTCGCGAACCTCGCCGAGCGTTTCGGCGCCGATATCGAAAACGTGCGCGTGGGTATCGGCTCGGATCCGCGTATCGGATATCACTTCATCTACCCCGGCGTGGGTTACGGCGGTTCCTGCTTTCCGAAGGACGTGCGTGCGCTGGCGAAATCGGCGGCGGACTCGGGTTATGAGGCGAGGCTTCTGGACGCCGTCGAGGCTGTCAACAACCGGCAGAAACACCGGCTGTTCGACAAGATCGGCGAACACTTCGACGGTGATCTCGACGGCAGGACAATTGCGCTTTGGGGCCTGTCGTTCAAACCCGGCACCGACGACATGCGCGAGGCGCCGAGCAGGACCTTGATGGAGGCCCTCTGGCAAGCCGGCGCCGGCGTTCGCGCCTACGATCCGGAGGCGATGCAAGAGGCCAGGCGCCTTTACCCGGAGCAGGACCGCTTCGAACTTTGCGATACTGCTTACGGGGTGCTCGAGGGCGCCGACGCGCTGGCGATCGTGACCGAATGGCAGGAGTTTCGCAGCCCGGACTTCGATACCTTGAAGCAAAAACTGGCCGCACCGGTAATTTTCGACGGGCGCAATCTCTACGATCCCGAGATGCTTCGTGCGCTGGGCCTGACGTATTACGCAATCGGTCGCGGTAACGTAGCCGACCCGGCCCGGTCGGGTTGGGACCGGCGCAGCACGGACAAGATTGCCTCATAGGGGATCGCGTACCGCCTGCGAGCTCACCGTCGAAATCCCGCTCATGCCAAGCATCACCCCGGTCATTCTCTCCGGCGGCGCCGGAACCCGCCTCTGGCCCGCCTCACGCTCGATGCATCCCAAACAGCTACTGTCGCTGGCGGGCGAGAAAACCATGCTGCAGGCCACCGCGCTCAGGACTCGGGGGCTCGCGAATTCCGGCGATCGCTGCCTGATCGTCGCCAACGAGGCGCACCGTTTCTCGGTGGCCGAGCAACTCGACGCGATCGGAATGCGCTGGCAAATCATCCTTGAGCCCGAAGGTCGCAACACCGCGCCCGCGGCGGCGCTGGCGGCCCTGCAGGCCGCCGGGGACGACCCGGACGCGATCCTGCTAATCATGCCGGCCGATCACGTCATTCGGGATGTCGAGGCATTCCGCGCCGCCGTCGGGGCTGGCGCCGCCGCGGCGGAGGCCGGCCGGCTGGTGACTTTCGGCGTCGTGCCGACGCAACCTGAGACCGGCTACGGTTACATCCGTGCGAATGCGGTTCATGGTAATTCGGCTTATAGCAATTCGGCTTATAGCGAAGTGGCGCCGGTCGAGGAGTTTGTCGAGAAACCGGACCTGGCCGCGGCAAAATCGTATCTCGAGAGCGGCGAATACTATTGGAACAGCGGCATGTTCCTGTTCAGGGCCCGGGCTTACCTCGAGGAGCTCGACCGCTTCGCGCCGGACATCGCCGTTGCGTGCAAGGCATCCATGCAGGACAAGTCGCTGGACGGCGGCTTCGTCCGCCCGGACGAGGACGCCTTTCTCGCCTGTCCGTCGGATTCGATCGACTACGCCGTCATGGAGCAGTCGTCGAATGCCGCGGTGATACCGCTCGATGCCGGCTGGTCGGACGTCGGCTCCTGGTCGGCATTGCAGGACGTGACCCCCGGCGATGCCGACGGCAATACGCTGAACGGCGACGTGCTGGCGCACGACTGCAAGGACTCCTTCGTGCAGGCGGAAAGCCGGCTGGTTGCCGCGGTCGGCCTGCGCGACGTGATCGTCGTCGAGACCAAGGACTCCGTGCTGGTTGCGCATCGCAATCGGTCGCAGGATGTCAAGGTGCTCGTCGACCGGCTCGAGGCGGAGGGACGCCCCGAGAAGGACCTGCACCGGCAGGTCTTCCGGCCCTGGGGGAGCTACGACAGCCTAGACGGCGAGGAGGGCTTCCAGGTCAAGCGCCTGATCGTCAAACCCGGCGCCGTGCTGTCGCCGCAGAAACACGCGCGGCGCTCTGAGCACTGGATCGTCGTCAAGGGTAGGGCATGCGTCACCCGGAACGGCGAGGAATTCGATCTGAACCGCGGCGAATCGACCGGCATCTCGATCGGGGACGTTCACCGTATCGCGAACCCGTACGACGAGCCCTGTCACATCATCGAGGTCCAGTGCGACGAGGATCTGGGCGAGGACGACATCGTCCGGCTGGAGGACAACGACGGCCGCTAGGGGATGAGTACGAGGGGACGAGTACCTAACGGGCCCGTCGCGGTTTGAGATACGCTAACGATCCGCTATCGACTCCGCCATTGACAATCCGCCATCAACGAAGAGGCAAGCAATGCCCATCACGATCGACGCTTTCAAGGCCTACGACATCCGGGGCCGGATACCGAACCAGCTCAATCCCGACATCTGCTATCGCATAGGCAATGCAACCGCGGCCTTCCTCGACGCGAAGTCCGTCGTCCTGGGCCGCGACATGCGCCTGTCCAGCGAGGAATTCGCAGGCGCCGTGGCCCGGGGACTCATCGAGGCCGGCGTGGACGTCTACGACATCGGGCTCTGCGGTACCGAGATGGTGTATTTCGCCACGGCGGAGCTTGGCGCAAGCGGCGGAATCATGGTCACGGCCAGCCACAATCCGGCGGACTACAACGGGCTCAAGCTGGTCAGGGAGGAGGCGAGACCGATCAGCGCCGACACCGGGCTCGCGGACATCCGGCGCCTGGCCGAGGGCGACGAGCGCCGCGGGGCCGGGACCGGCGGCGCGACGAAAAAGGTCGAGGTTTTGGACGACTACGTCCGGCAGATGTTGCGTTACGTGGAGCGCGACAGGCTCAAACCCCTGAAGCTCGTCGTCAACGCCGGGAACGGCTGCGCCGGGATTGCGATCGACGGACTCGAAAAGCACCTGCCCTTCGAATTCGTCAAGCTGCATCACGAGCCGGACGGCACTTTCCCGAACGGCATTCCGAACCCGATGCTGCCGGAAAACCAGGCCGTGACCGCCGATGCCGTGCTCGCCCACGAGGCGGACATGGGTATCGCCTGGGACGGCGATTTCGATCGTTGTTTCCTGTTCGATGAAAAAGGCGGCTTCATCGAGGGTTATTACATCGTGGGCCTTCTGGCCGAGAGCATTCTGAAACACAATCCCGGCGCGAAAATCATCCACGACCCGCGGCTGACCTGGAATACGCTCGACATCGTCGCTGAGAGCGGCGGTGAGGCCGTGCAATCGAAATCGGGGCACTCCTTCATCAAGGAGAAGATGCGCGCCGTAGACGGCGTCTACGGCGGCGAGATGAGCGCGCATCATTACTTCCGCGAGTTTTCCTACGCCGACAGCGGCATGATCCCGTGGCTGCTGGTCGCGGAGCTGGTTTCGACGACCGGCAAGCCCTTGTCGGCGCTGGTCGGCGAGCGGCAGGCGAGATACCCGGCCAGCGGCGAGATCAACCGCAAGGTCGCGGATGCGAGGGAGACCTTGGAGAAGTTGCACCGGCGTTATTCCGCCGAGGCGCTGAGCGTGGACGACACCGACGGTTACAGCTTCGAGTATCCGGAATGGCGGTTCAACGTCCGGATGTCGAATACCGAGCCGGTCGTCAGGCTGAACGTCGAGAGCCGCGGCGATGCCGAGCTGATGAAAAGGCGGACGGCGGAGGTGCTGGCCGTACTCGAGTCCTGACTGGACGCAGTCTCGGAAATACCGTACCAGCATCAAGGGTTCGTGATGAGCCGAGATAACCGGCTGATATTTTAAGGGTTTTCGTTCAAGGCATTCCAAACAGGCTGTCAGAATTTTCCCTGACCGTATTTTTTAGACCGCTTCTAATAAGATTTCGTTCTAAGACTTCGGCCTGGGGGAACCTCGCCAGACTTGTGCGGTCGCTCCCTAGCGGGACAGGACACCGGCGACGGGTAACAGACGGTCGATGCTGATCTTGAGCTGCATGAACAGGATGCCGCTGATCGCGGGATCGGTCATATCGGCCTTCAGTACGGTTCGCACGGCCGCTTTCGGCAGGTAGATCAGGTTGATACCCATGTGCCGATTGCCGACGGTAAGGCTCGGCAGAATGCCCGGAAACGGGCGGTTGTCGTTGACGTCCTTGCGCGTCATCAGGAACGCGTTCAGGCCCACGTCGAAGTAAAAACCCGCCAGGCGTTCGGATTCCAGCAGCCGCCGGTGCAGGCCCGCGCCGGCCATGTAGGACATGTCGTCATTACTGTCGCGAAAGCCGTTTGCCATCGTGACGGCCTTCCAGCGTGACCGGCTCGCGAACTGGTATTCGACGCCGAGGCCGTAGTTGTCTTCATTCCATTCGTAACTGGAGCCGACGTGGTACGACTTGCCGTTGACGACGGCGCTGAGCTGGCCGGCAACGGCCACGGATGCCGGCGTCAGGGAGACGAGTATGACCGACAACAAGGACGCGACGCAGGGTTTGTCCATACCCGCCTTGGATGCAAACGTCGTGCCTGCCAGGTAATTCCATATAAAACAATAATTTAAATGTTAAATGTGAAACTGAATGTAAAAAGTATCGACAGGTTCTTGTGAGATCGGGCCGGACCGCCTTGGTCATAGCAGGCCGAGTGCGACCGCGGCGCCAAATCTCCTATGCATGTACCCCCGACCGCCTTGCGAGCGAGGCGAGCGCGCGTTCGGCGGCTCTGCCGTCCCATAGCGGCGGGCATTTTCCCCTGTCCGGCGGCCCGTCGAGAATCGCGTTGAGATCGCCGGACAGGGAATCCGCAGTCGCGAGCTTGTTGGTACCGAGCGTAATCGTGATCGGCCGTTCCGTGTTCTCGCGCAGTGTCAGACAAGGTATCCCGAGATAGGTGGTCTCCTCCTGCAAGCCCCCGGAGTCGGTGATGACAAGCCTCGCGCCGGTGACCAGGTTCATGAATTCGACATAGGCCAGCGGCTCCAGCACGTGTACTTGCGGCGCGTCCGACAGCGTCGACCGCAGGCCGAACCGGTCCAGGCCCTTGAGCGTGCGGGGATGCGCGACGAAGACGACCGGCAGTTCGGCCGTCGCGCCTGCGAGCGCGTCGACGATGGGCTGCAGCGTCTCCCGTTGATCGACATTGGACGGCCGGTGCAGGGTGACGAGCGCGTAGCCGGCGTCGTCGAGCCCCAGCTCAGAACGCGTCGATGCCTGCTCAATGGTGTCGCGCAACATTTCGAACGAGTCGATCATGATGTTGCCGATACACTCGATTTTGTCGGCGCTCACCCCTTCGGCCGCCAGGTTCTCGTCGGCGTCGGCCGACGGCGTCCAAAGAACATCCGAGATCGCATCCGTCACCAGCCGGTTGATCTCCTCGGGCATCCGCCGATCGCGGCTGCGCAGCCCGGCCTCCAGATGCACGACCGGTATCCAGAGCTTCGCCCCCACCAGCGCGCAGGCGGCGGTCGAATTGACGTCGCCGACGACGACGATCCAGTCCGGCCGATGCTTCGCGCAGACGCGCTCGTAGGCGATCATCACCTTGCCGGTCTGCTCGGCATGCGTGCCGCTGCCGACGCCCAGATGGAAGTCGGGTGCCGGCAGGCCCAGGTCCTCGAGAATCGCGTCGGACATGTTGCGATCGTAGTGCTGTCCGGTGTGCACCAGGACCGGATTCGCCCAGCCGGCCCGTTCGAGCGCATGGTACAGCGGGGCGACTTTCATGAAGTTGGGCCGGGCCGCGGCGACGAGATGAATGTTGATCACAGCGTATGTCCAGGATCTCCAAGCGTGCGTGATGGTACCCGCAAGGCTCGATGTTGGCGATAGCCTGCCGCGTACTCGTCCCGCCGGAAGATTGGGGGCCGGCGCGGCGCGGCGGCCTTTTGCCTGCGCGAAAAATGAGCAGTACTGTGCTAAAATCGGAGCTAAAATCGAAATTAGCAAAGCTGGCTAACAAGCTGAAAAGAAAACGCTTCCCTCCGGACTTCACATAATGCAAGACAGTCTCGGACTTGCCGGCGTTCGATGTTGGGAACGACTCGGATTTTTGCCGAGCCGGTCACGAGGCCTTGCCGGAATTCGGTCACGTCGCAGGATTGAGAAATGGCGCGACGAACTGCGCATGAGAGTCCGCTAGGTTACCGGATTCGTATCCGCTGCTTCGGGCGCGATTGTCGTTACGCTGACATGTTGACCACGTACCATCCACAGAAAATCTTGGTAGCTCGGATTTCCTGATGCAGGCAAGGGCGCTACGCACCTGGATTCGCACGCCGCTGCTGCTCATGGCGGTGGCGGAAGCGTCGATACTGTATTCGTCGCTCTATTTCGGCACCATAGTCACGTACGGCACTGTGGCGGCATTCGAAATCGGACACGGCTCGATCGTGTTTCCGGCGACCCTCCAGGCAGCCGTCGTGTTGGTCAGCCTGATTGCAATGGGGCTTTATCAGTTTCACCAGCGGTTCTACTTCCGCGACGCCGTGCTGCGGGTGCTGTTCGGGCTGGTCGTCGGTTATCTGGCGCTCGCCGTCGTCTTCTATGCGATCCCGCCGGTGGCCGTCGAACAGGAGGTCGCCAATCTCTCGTTCGCCTACTCGCTGGTGTTGTTGCTCGGGCTTCGTTACTTTTTTCTGAGCACGGTCGACAAGAACGTGTTTCGGCGTCGCTCGGTCATCTACGGCGCGGGCGAGCGCGCAGCCAGTCTCCTGGCGCTGCGACGCAGCGCGGACAGGCGCGGCTTCAAGATCGTCGGCCGCGTGGCGGCGCCCGGGGATACGATCGTCGGAGACCGCAGCGAGGTGCTGGTCACCAACGGCAAGTCCATCACCGACTACGCGATAGAGCGCGACGCCGAGGAGATCGTCATCGCCATGGACGAGCGCCGCGGTAATCTGCCGGTCGGCGAGTTGCTCGACGCGCGCCTCAAAGGTCTCGACGTGATCGACCTGCTGGAGTTTCTGGAGCGGGAGACGGGCAAGATTCGCATCGACCTCGTCAATCCGGGCTGGCTGATTTTTTCGCCGGGGTTCCGGATTTCCCGACTGAGAAAGGTTTCCAAGCGGACGGTCGACGTGATCGTGAGCACGGCTTTGATCCTGCTGGCCTGGCCGATCATGCTGCTCGTGGCCTTGGCGATCGTATTGGAGGACGGAGTCTCGGCGCCCATTCTTTATCGCCAGAAGCGGGTGGGCGAGGGAAGCAAGCTCTTTCGGGTGCTCAAGTTTCGCAGCATGAGCGTCGACGCGGAAGCGGACGGCAAGGCGGTCTGGGCGAAAAAGGACGACAAGCGGGTGACGCGCGTCGGCGCTTTCCTGCGCAAGAGCAGGCTCGACGAGCTGCCGCAGGTCTTCAATGTGCTGCGCGGCGAAATGAGCCTGGTCGGGCCCAGACCCGAGCGGCCCGAGTTCGTCGACGAGTTGCGCAAGAAGATCCCCTATTACGCCGAACGGCATGCGGTCAAGCCGGGCATCACGGGCTGGGCGCAGCTCCGTTATTCCTACGGCGCATCGGAGGAAGATGCCGCCGAGAAGCTTCAGTACGACCTGTACTACATCAAGAACCAGAGCTTGATGCTGGATATCCTGATCATCCTGCAGACGGTCGAGATCGTGCTGTGGGGCAAGGGCGCCCGCTGAACCGGGGAAGCGCTGCAGGCAATGATTAGCGTCGGCGCCGTCGGCTACGCGCTCCTCTGCGGCCTGTATTTGCTGCTGACGATCCTGTTGCTGACGGCCTGGCGAGGCCGGCGGATCGGCGGCTACCTCATCGTCGCGTGCCTGGTCAGCGGGATTTGGTCCGGCCTTCTGGCGCTGCAGGCCGGTATCGCGCCGATCCAGCCGGTCGTGCTGTTCGTCGTCGAGGTCCTGCGCGCCGGGGCCTGGATCGCGTTCCTCGTGCGATTGCTGCAGGAGATCGGCGGCAGTCGCGCCGTCCGCTACGGCGGGCATGCCGTCTGGCTGGGTGTTTTCGCGGCGGGCCTGCTCGCCTCTATTGGCTTTGCCGGTATCGGGGGGCAAAGAGGCATCGCATCGGTCTTCTTCCCGGGCGGCCTCGCGGTGGCGCTCACCGGGCTCGTGCTCATCGAGCAGCTCTATCGAAACTCCCCGGCGGATACGCGCTGGAGCCTCAAGTGGCTCGTGCTCGGCCTGGGCGGATTGTTCGCCTACGACTTGTTTCTCTACTCCCAGGCCGTCTTGTTCGGCGCGATCGACGTGACGACATGGACGGCGCGCGGCTACGTAAACCTGCTTTTCGTGCCGCTGATCGCGGTAGCGGCGCGGCGCAATCCGGACTGGAACCTGCGCATTTTCGTCTCGCGGCAGGTCGTTTTCTATTCGACGACGCTCACGGCGGTCGGCTTGTATCTGCTGCTCATGAGCGTCGGCGGCTACCTGCTCGTGCGCTACGGGGGCAGTTGGGGCGGGCTGGCGCAGATCGTGTTCCTGGTCGGCGCCGGCATCGTGCTGTTTACTCTGTTGTTCTCGAGCACGCTGCGCGCCAGGACCAAGGTCTTCCTGAGCAAGCACTTCTTCCAGAACCGATACGACTATCGCGAGGAATGGCTGCGGCTGATCTCGACTTTGTCCAGATTCGAGGACAGCTCGACTCGCCAGGTCGTGATCGAGGCCATGGCGCAAATCGTGGACAGCCCGGCCGGGTTCCTGTGGATGTACGACGAGGACGGCCGGACTTATCGTCTGGTGGCCGAACATCGAAGCGAAGACGCCGTGCACGACGTTGCCGCGGACGATCCCGTCGTCTCGTTCATTCGGCGGCAAGGCTGGATTATCGATCTCGCGGAGTACGCCAGGGAGCCCGACAGCTACGGCGATCTCGATCTGCCTGAATGGTTGACGCGTTTGGGCCCGGCCTGGCTGATCGTACCGGTGATGTACGGACAGCGATTGCTTGGTTTCGTGCTTCTCTACGAGGCGCCCGGACCGCCGAAACTCAACTACGAAGACCGGGACCTGCTCAAAACCGTCGGCAATCACATCGCGGTCCATCTGGCGCAGGAGCAGTCGGACCGCTTACTGGCGGAAGCCAAGCAATTCGAGGCCTACAACCGTTTGACGGCCTTCCTGATGCACGATCTCAACAACCTGATCGCGCAGCAGTCGCTGATCGTCGAAAACGCCGAGAAGCACAAACGCAAACCGGAGTTCGTCGACGATGCGATCGACACGATCGCAAACTCGGTCAAGCGGATGAAAAAAGTCATGGTGCAGCTCAAACGCGGCGAGGCGGATCATACGCGCAAGCCGACGCCGCTGAAGTTCATCGTCTCGGCAGCCGTGGATCGCTGCAGCGGCGAACGGCCGGTGCCGTCGCTCACTGTGAATAGCGACGCGGAGTTCGCGACCAATGTCGAGGAATTCACGATGGTGCTCTCGCACCTGATCCGAAACGCGCAACAGGCGACGCCCGATACCGGGCACGTGACCGTGGACCTCGACCAGGCGGACGGGCACGCCTTCATCAAGGTTACGGACGACGGCGCCGGCATGTCGCCGGAATTCATTCGCGATCGCCTGTTTCGGCCGTTCGACTCGACCAGGGGCGTCGAGGGAATGGGGATCGGCGCCTATCAGGCGCGGGAATTCGCCCGCAAGCTCGGTGGCGACATCGGGGTCGAGAGCGCTCCCGGTCGGGGTACTACGATTACGATGACGCTTCCGTTATGAAGGAAAGCCGTCCGCGTGTGTCCGATCGGCCTGATTATGTTAAATTTAGGGGCGCTCGTAGGCAGTTCCGCGGGTTCCCGTGACACAGGTCACAGAAACGCGACCCGGCACCCACGGCCACATTATCGCAACGGGCAATGGTGTAGACTGCCTGCGCGGCTCGGGCCAAGCGAAGCAGCCGCAATGGCTGATAAAACAAGGCGTTCGGCCTAGAATTGTCAGAGAGCTTGAGCACGGAACCAGCAATCGGGGAATGAGACCGGGTCGCCCTTTCATGAGCCACTTAAAGCACGTTTCTGTTTTCCTCCCGATGTCATTGGCGCTGTTGCTGGCGTTGGCGGGCTGCGGCCTTGCAATGAATAACGAAGACCGGCTGGACCGGGCCGAGGCGGCGCTCGGCGAAGGCGACCATCGCACCGCGATAATCGATACCAAAGGCGTGCTTCGAAGCGAGCCCGACAACGTCCGAGGCCGGTTGCTGCTGGGGCGTGCATCGCTGGCCGCCGGCGACTTGGCCGGCGCCGAGAAGGAACTCGGCAGGGCTGTCGAGCTCGGGGTTCCGCTCGAGGACGTCATCGTCGACCTCGGTACCAGCCTGCTCGGGCAGGGCAAGAACCGGCAATTGATCGACGAGTTCCCGGCCGAACCGCAGATCCCGGAACCCGACCGGTTGGATTGGATGCTGGTCCGGGCCGCGGCCCTGCTCGGTCTCCAGGAGACGGCACAGGCTCGAGACGGTTACACCGCGGTGCTTTCACGCGATCCCGACAATCTGAGGGCCAAGCTGGGTGTCGTTGCGACGTTTCACGCAGAAGGCAACCTGCCGCAAGCCAGGGGTACCCTCGACGAGGTCCTGACCGCGCACCCGGAATCGGTGGATCCGTGGCTCGTATCGGGCGAGCTCAATTTTCGCCTTGCGCGTTTCCAGGACTCGGCCGGGAATTACCGGCGGGCGCTCGATCTCGTGGACAGCGAACGGCAACCCGCGGTCGCAGCCAGAGCGCTGGCCGGCCTGGCGGACGCGCAGTTCGCGATGCAGGACACGGAGGCGGCACGCGAATCGGTCGTGCGGCTGGAAGCACTGGCGCCGCGTTCCCTGTCGGCATTGCAACTCGGCGCCCGCATTGCGTACCTGGACAAGGATCTGGATACCGCGCTGCGCAAGCTGCAGCTCATCCTGCAGCAAGCACCGGATTATCGTCCCGCCCAGATGCTGCTCGGTATCGTGCACCTGGAGAGCGGCAATCTCGCGCAGGCGGAAATGTACCTGTCGTCCGTCGTTGCGAGTACGCCGGAGAACACCGAGGCGCGCACACTGCTCGCGGAGACACGCCTCAAGCTCAGGCGGCTGGATCAGGCCCGCGAGACGCTGACGCCGATGCTTTCGGCGCAAAGCCCCGACTCGCGGGCGCTTTCGGTTGCCGGCAGGCTCAACATCGAGTCCGGCGACATCGATCAAGGCGTCGACTATCTCGAGCAAAGCGTTGCGGCGAGCCCGGGCAACGGCGAGTTGAAATTCCAACTGGCGGCTGCCTACATCGCCGCCGGGCGCATCGCCCAGGCGCAGGAGCTTCTCGACTCGATCGGGCGGGACTCGTCGATCGACGATGAGTACCGCCGCGGACTGCTCGAAGCGATGGTGCAGTTCCGCGACGGTTCGGTAGACGAGGCCATCGCTTCGGCAAAGGACTTGACCGGCCGATATCCGCAACGACCCGAGATCAACAACCTGATCGGGTATTTTCACCTGACCCGGCGCGAATTCGACGCGGCACGGCAGTACTTCGACATCGGCGCGGCCCGGATCGGCGGCGATGCCGTATCGCAGCGGTTTCTTGCCGCCATCGACCTCGCCGAGGGCAAGCTCGAAGCCGCCGAAATGCGTTACGCGGACATTCTGAGAATACAACCCGATGCCACCTGGGCCATGCTGACGATGGCCAGGATCAAGGGCGCGCGCGAGGATCGAAACGGCGCCGTCGAATGGCTCGAGCGCGCACGCGAGTCGGATCCGGCAGAGGCCAAGGCGCGTGCGCTTCTCGCGAAGCTTTATGTGAGTGAGCGCAAGTTCGGCGAAGGCGAGTCGGTCGCCAGGGAAGCGCTTGCGCTCGACGCCGGCGATGCGTCGGTACACAATGCGCTCGGCGTCGCCTTGCTCAATCAACGGCGCTTCGTCGAGGCCGCGAAGAGTTTCGAGACGGCCGTGACGCTCGACGCAGACCGTGCCGAATACCATCGCAACCTGGCCAGGACGCAGGGCGCTCTCGAAAACGCGAACGCCGCAATCGATACGCTCCAGAACGCGTGGGACCGGGAGATTGCCGACGTGCCGACGGCCGGGTTGCTGATCTCTGCCAGGGTACAGGCCGGCGAGTTCGACGAGGCGCTGTCCCTGGTCACGAGGCTCCAGCAAAAGTTTCCCGACTCGCAGGTGGCAATCGCCTATGAGGGTGAAGTCCACCTGGCCGCCGGCGATCGCGAAAAGGCCGTTGCCGCGTACGATCGCGCGTTGGCGACGGGGGCGAACCGGAACATCGCAATCCGCGCGTATCGCATCCTGGACAATCTCGGCGACGAACGGCCGTTGCGTCCGCTGCTCGAGTATCTCGACGCAAGGCCGCTCGACAGCGTCGCGCGGATGGTGCTCGCGCAAGCGTATATGCGAGCCGGTGACGATGGGCCGGCGGTCTCCGAGTTCGAGAAGGTCGTGGAGGCGGAACCCGAGAATGCGGTTGCGCTCAACAATCTCGCCTGGCTCTATTACGAGGCCGGCAATTCGAAGGCTTTGGAAATCGCGCGAAAGGCCTATGCGCTGAGGCCCGACGAAGCGA
The DNA here is from genome assembly GCA_028279985.1 of Woeseiaceae bacterium. Taxonomy (GTDB): domain Bacteria; phylum Pseudomonadota; class Gammaproteobacteria; order Steroidobacterales; family Woeseiaceae; genus UBA1847. Next base: position 35,564 of record JANQMR010000026.1, on the reverse strand, counting down.
GTATTGCCGACACCTTGGGCTGGATCCTGGTCGAGACCGGCGATGTGTCGGAAGGCGTCGAGATCCTGCGCCAGGCGGTCGCCGCCGGGGGCGGTCGTGCCCAACACCGCTACCATCTGGCTGCCGGCTTGGCGAAACTGGGTGAACGCGATGCGGCGCGGCGTACGCTCGAAGAGATTCTCGCCGATAACCAGAGCTTTTCGAGCCGCGACGAGGCAGAGGCGCTGTTGCAGAGCTTATGAGGGTATGTCGATGAGTAGCTGGGCGATACGCGGACTTCCAGGCCTGCGGCACGCGGCAACGGCCTTGCTGGTCGTCGGGCTTTTGGGCTGTGCGTCGGGCCGGCCGGCTGTCGATGCCTCGGAGGTTCGGTCGGCAGGGAACACGGCTCCCGCCACCGAGTACTCCATCGGCCCGGGCGACTCGGTGCAGATCTTCGTGTGGGATCATGCGGACCTCTCGACCAGTGTGCAGGTTCGGCCGGACGGCAAGATTTCGACGCCGCTCGTCGAAGACTTGCAGGCCGCGGGCAAAACGCCTACGCAGCTCGCGCGGGACATCGAAGACGTGCTGAAGGAGTACATCCGTACGCCGGTCGTCACGGTGATCATGCAGGGTTTCGTCGGCGAAGGCGCGCAGCAGATCCGCGTCATCGGCCAGGCGGTGTCGCCGAGAGCGCTACAGTATAGACAGGGCATGACCGTGCTCGACGTACTCATCGAGGTTGGCGGGCTTTCCGAGTTCGCCGCGGGGAACCGCGCGACGATCATCCGCAAGGCGGCCGGCGGCGAGCGCGAGATCAGGGTCAGGCTCGACCGTTTGCTGAACGACGGCGACATTGAACAGAACGTCCTCATGCAACCTGGTGACGTCCTCATCATCCCGCAATCTTTCTTCTGAGGAACCTGTTTTGAACATACAGAAAATGATCGCCGAGTTGCTCGACCATCTGCGTGGGATGTGGCGGTTTCGCTGGTATTTCATCGCCGTCGCGTGGTCGTTCGCGATCTTAGGCTGGGCGCTGATCTACAAGATGCCGGATATCTACGAAGCGTCCGCCAAGGTTTCGGTGGACACGAACAGCCTGCTGCCGGATCTGACCAAGGGCCTGACGGCCACCGAAAACCTGGTGGATAAGGTTGGGCTCGTCAGCAAGGCTTTGCTGACGCGACCGAACCTGGCGAAGGTCGCCAGGCAGACGGATCTCGATCTGCGAGCGGAGACGCCTGAGGAATTCGAGCTTCTCGTAACCAATCTGCAGCGCAAGATCAGCGTCATGGGCCGCCGTGACAACATCTTCGACATCACGTACTCGGACAAGGACCGTGAGCAGGCGACGCGGGTGGTGGCAGCCTTGCTGAACACCTTTGTCGAGTCGTCGCTCGGCGCACAGGGCGACGACGCGGAGATGACGGAACGGGCCCTGCGGCTCGAGATAGACAATCACGAGCAGCGGCTGCTCGCGGCGGAGGCGGAGCTCGCCGAGTTCAAGAAACTGAACATCGGCTATATGCCCGACGACGGCGCCGATTACTATACGCGATTGCAGGCCGCGCTGGGTGAAGTCGACGACACTGCGATGCGGCTCAAGCTCCTGAACGAGCGTCGTGGCGAAATCGTTCGACAGCTCGAGGGCGAGACGCCGCTGCTGTCGCCGGCCATGTCGGCCTCGGCGTTCGCGGCCTCCGGTTGTTCGAGGTCGGCCAGCCTGTCGCAGTCACAGCAGCAGCTCTCTGCGCTGCAGGTGGATTTCACCGATCGGCATCCTCGCATCGTCATGCTGAAGGAGACGATCGCTGCGCTGGAAGACGCCTGTGAGGCGGAGTACTTCGCACTAGGCGGCGCGGACAGGGTCGGCGATTTGTCCGATCCGTTGGACTCCAATCCTGTCTATCAGAACCTGCGGCTGCAGCTCAGCGATACGAATGTCGGAATCGCGGAGCTCGAAGGCGCACTTCTGTCGCGTCGCAATGAGGTAGCGGGACTCCGCGCGGACGTCGACAAGATCGCAGTCGTGGAGACGGAACTCAAGAAGCTGAATCGGGACTACGGCGTAATCCAGGAGCGACACCAGGAACTGCTCGGCCGCTGGGAGACTCTGCAATCGAGGAAGCGGCTGGATCCGGTCACGGACAAGGTGAAGTTCAACATCCTCGAGCCGCCGTTTGCCGGCGCGGCTCCCATTGCGCCGAACCGGCCGTTGCTGCTTGGAGTCGTGCTCGTTCTGTCTTTCGCGGCGGCCGGTGCGCTGGCTTTTGGGCTCAACCAGCTAAAACCGGTGTACTTCGATCGCAACACCCTGTCCAGTGCGCTCGGCCTCCCGGTCCTCGGCTGCGTCAGCAAGATTATGCCGTCGCACGAGGTTGCCGCGCGTCGTCGCGATAATACCGCTTGGGTTGCCGCCAACGCGGCTCTCGTCGTTGCCGGTATTTCGATTGCCGTACTTTCCGATTCCGTTTTCGATATCGCGCACGCGATCGCCGCGAGAGTATTGTAGATGAGCAAGATCCATGAAGCGCTCCGCAAGCTGCAACAGCAAGGGAGCGGCGATAATCGTAAGTCTGCCTCGGGTAAATCTGCCTCGGGTAAATCTGTTTCGGGAAACAGGCCGTCGAAACGCAGGCTCCCGGAGACCGTGGTGCCGATCGCGAAGAAGAAGAACTTCGAGTTTCTCGGCGAGAAGCACCATATCGAGGAGAACGCGCTGATAAGCGGCGGGCTGCTGGCGCCGCTGGATCAGGCCATTCCGGTCGCTGACGAGTTCAGGCGTATCAAGCGCCCGTTGATCGACAATTTCCTGCGCCGCGACTGCGCCGGCACCGACCATATGAACCTCATCTTGGTCGCCAGCGCGCTCCCTGCCGCGGGCAAGACCTTCTGTTCCGTCAATCTGGCAGCTAGTATCTCGCTGGAGAGAGAGATAAACGTGCTGCTGGTCGATGCCGACGTCGCCAAACCCCACATCAGTACCGCGTTCGGTCTCGCCGGCCGGGCAGGCCTGATCGATGTCCTGGAGGATGAGAGCCTGCCGATCGAGTCCGTGCTGGTCCGGACCGACCTCAACGACATACAAGTTCTGCCCGCCGGCCGAAAGCACTCGCAGTCGACGGAGCTGCTGGCCAGTGAGCGTATGGAGGAGGTGATGCACGAGCTGGCGACCAGGTACCCGGATCGGCTGATCGTGATGGACTCTCCACCGTTGATGATTACGAGTGAGGCCCAATCGGTTGCGAGACAGGTAGGACAGATTCTGCTGGTTGTAGAAAGCGGCAGGACGACAACCGGCGAAATTCAGTCTGCGCTGGATAACCTGGATCGCGACAAGGCGATCAATGTCATCCTCAACAAGAGTGAGTACTCGCAGACGGGTGGGTATTACGGGGGCGCCTATGGTTACTACGGGTTCAACGAAGGTGATTAGGTATCTGTTTGCGGCAGGTGTTCTGATCGTTCCGGTATTTTCTTCCGCGGTCGCGGAGACGGAGGCGGGAGTAACGTTCGGGGTTTCCCACATCGACAACGTCTTTCTGGTCCCGGCACCTGACGAAACGGACGACGTCGTCTATCGGGTATCGCCGTTCATTCGATACGCTCACGAGTCGCAGACATTCGATACTCGTCTCGACTACTTGCTGAGCTGGTACGACTACGACGATGCGGAATCGTCCTCGACCTTCCATACCGGGACGGCGAGCGTCACCGGCAAGGCCTGGCGGGAGAGTTTCGCGTTGGAACTGGGTGCGCGCCGCAGGCAGGTGCTGAGCGATCCCGATGGCGTCATACCCGGCGGGCAACTGCCGTTGTCCGGCAACCTCACGGATCGGGACGAATTTTGGGCGAATCCGCGTCTCACTCGCGAGCTCGGCGGCTCCCTTACGTTCGACGCTAACTATCGGTACACGTTCGGCAACTATGACGCGAGGGTCCAGGAAGATCGTAACCAGCAAGCGTCCGTCAAGCTTGACAACTACCGGGCTGCCAGCGGGCTGACTTGGGCGCTGGGCTACGACTGGCGGCGCACCGAGTACGAGATCTCCGCGCCGTGGGAGTATCAGAAAGCGACGGCCGAATTGGGTTACTGGACCAGCGGCTCGACACGCGTATTCGCCGCCGGCGGACAGGAGAGCGCCTGGGACGAGCCCTTCGATTCGACGCTCGCGGATTCGTTCTGGGAGGTCGGGTTCGCCTACAAGTCGGGCGGCAGGTTGAGTGCGGAGTTCGCGGTCGGTGAACGGAGTTTCGGTACGTCGTGGCGCGGTGACGTCGACTACACGTTCCGCCGCGGCCAAACGACGCTCAGCTATTTCGAGCGCGTATCGACGACCGGCTTCAGCCGTGTCAACCTGATTGTCGACGATGACCGGTTGGGCAATCCGGACGACTTCCTCAACGAGCCGGGAAATGCCGAGAGGTTCCTGCAGGAACGGCTGCAGTGGGTGCTCGGCCTGTCCGGGCGGCGGACCAGTTTCAATCTCAGGCTATTCGACGAGGACAGGACCGATCGTGTTGCCGCGGACGGAAGTTCCCGGCCCCATCAGTCGCAGACAGGCGCGAGAGCAGACGTCTCTTGGCGTGTCGGTGCAAGGACCACGCTGGGTGTCGACGGGGCAATCGTCGAACGGGAGACGGGTGAGTCCGGCAAGTCGAGATTCACCCGCGCCGGTGCGACGGTCGGTTATCGGCTTGGCAAGCACACAAACCTGAGGCTATCGTATGGCTACACTGAACAGCAGCCGCGTGGAACGGAGTCTACGGGCAGGGACTACGTTTCGAATATCGTCTCTTTGTTCCTGACTGTCTCGATATAGTTGCCGGACGTCACTGTTGTGAGTACGTCGCCAGTGCATGCGATGACCTGTGACGTGGAGGACTATTTCCAGGTATCCGCGTTCGAGGGCATCGTGCCGAGGAGCCGTTGGGCGGACACCGAGTGTCGCATCCCGCGCAACGTCGATAAGATCCTGCAGATTTTCGCGGACCACGACGTCCGGTCCACCTTCTTCACGCTTGGCTGGGTCGCCGAACATCACCCGTCGGTCGTGCGGGCGATCGTCAATCAGGGGCACGAGCTGGCAAGCCACGGGATGTACCACCAGCGCGTCTGGTCGCAGAGCGCTGCGGAATTTCGGCAAGACGCGGCGGATTCCCGCAAGCTCCTCGAAGACGTTGGCGGGGTCGCCGTAAGCGGCTATCGGGCGGCGAGCTGGTCGATAGACGCGAGGGCGCCGTGGGCGCACGCGATCCTCGCGGAGGTGGGGTACAAGTACAGTTCGAGCGTTTACCCCGTCGCACACGATCACTACGGTTTGCCGAGCGCTCCGCGGCAACCGCACGTCGTCGACGGCACGGCGATCACCGAGATTCCCGCCAGCACCGTGCGGATCTTGGGCAAGAACGTTCCTGTGGCCGGCGGCGGTTACTTTCGGCTGTATCCTCTGGCGCTGTCCAAGCAACTGATCCGGCTGCAACAGCGCAACGAGTCGTGTCCGTACGTGTTCTACTTTCACCCGTGGGAGCTGGATCCCGAGCAGCCACGTTTCCGACAAGCGCCGCTCAAAGCCCGCTTTCGTCATTACCTGAACCTCGGCTCGTTCGAAAAGCGGCTTCGGAACCTGCTCCGGAGCTATCGCTGGGGCCGCATGGACGAGCTGTACTTTCCGGAAGCGAGCCCGTGATATCGGTCGCCCGCGCCACCGATGACGACCGTTCCAGATGGGACGCATTCGTCGCCATGACGGCGACGGCCGAGCCGTACCATCCCTACGACTGGCGCAAGGTCTTCGAAAACGCGTTCGGACACCGATGCTTCTACCTGTTGGCGACGCGGGAGGACGGCGCGGTTTGCGGCGTGCTGCCACTGGTGCAGCTCAAGAGCAGGCTGTTCGGTAACTTCCTCGTGTCCGTTCCCTGTTTCTCCTATTGCGGTACGCTCGCCGAAGACGAAGTCTCCCGCGATGCGCTGATCGAAGCAGCGTGGCGAGTGGCCGAGGAGGTAGGCGCAAGGCATGTCGAACTCCGCCACCCGGGCAACATCGAGGCGGACCGTCCCTACCGGGACGACCGGGTTGCCATGCGACTCGATTTGCCGGCATCCGAAGACGATTTGTGGGCCCGATTTCCGTCGAAGCTCCGCGCGCAGATACGCCGTCCCAGTAAGGAGGGCGCCGTCTGCGAGGACGGCGCCGGCGAACTGCTCGGCGATTTCTATCGGGTGTTCTCTCGAAACATGCGCGATCTCGGTACGCCGGTCTTCCCAAAATCGCTGTTCGAACAGATGTGCCGATACTTTCCGGACTCGACTCGGGTTTTTGTGGTGCGGCTGAACGGGACGCCGTGCGCCGCGGGCATCACCTACGGATTTCGCGATCGGATCGAGATACCGTCGGCTTCGTCCCTGCGAGCGTACAACCGTACGTCCGTCAACATGCTGCTCTACTGGTCGGCGATTCGGTATGCGATCGAACGCGGTTACCGCGTTTTCGATTTCGGGCGTTCCGCTGTCGATGGAGGCACGTACCGTTTCAAGAAGCAGTGGGGCGCACTGCCACAGGCGTTGCGCTGGCATTATTGCCTGCCCGAGAACTCGGAGTTGCCGCGGCTCAACCCTCAGAACGCGAAGTTCCGGCTTGCGATCAGACTCTGGCAGCGGCTCCCGCTGACGGTCGCGAACGCGCTGGGTCCGCGCATCGTACGGAATCTCCCCTGAGCAGCCCGAAGTGTGCGGAATCGTAGGCATCGCCAGCCATCCGGATCGCCGGCGCTACGGCGTCGAAGACGTGCGTCGCATGGCCGATACCATCGTGCATCGCGGCCCCGACGACGAAGGCCTGTTCGATGCCGGTAATGTGGTCTTGGGCATGCGGCGTCTTTCGATCATCGATCTCGAAGGCGGACACCAGCCGATCGCCAACGAGGACCGCACGGTATGGGTGGTCAGCAACGGCGAGATCTACAATTTCGAATCGCTGCGGGACGAACTGATCCAGCGCGGCCACAGGTTTTCGACCAGGAGCGACACGGAAGTGCTCGTCCATCTCTACGAGGAGTACGGAGAGCATTTCATCGACCGTATCGAAGGCATGTTTGCGATGGCTCTATGGGATGCGTCGCAACGCAGGTTGTTGCTGGCCAGAGACCGGTTGGGAATAAAACCGCTGTATGTCTGGCCGTTTCCCGGCGGATTTGCGTTCGCTTCGGAGATCAAGGCCTTTCGCGCGCTGAGCGGGTTCAGTTCGTCCATCTGCATGGATGCGCTGCTGGACTACCTGCAGATCGGCTACGCGGTTGCGCCGAGGACGATATTCGACGGGGTGGAGAAACTCGCGCCCGGGGTAATCGCGACATGGGACGGCGGCGCCCTCTCGAAGCGGCGTTATTGGCAGCCGCCGACCGAGACGGACGAATCGCTGAGTTACGATGACTGGATAGCGCGTATCGGGACGCAACTTCGCGCGTCGGTCGAGGAGCACATGATCAGCGACGTACCGGTTGGTGCGTTCCTGAGCGGGGGAATCGACTCCAGTGCGGTAGCCGCGCTCATGGCGGCGTCGACCGACACCAGGCTGAATACCTATAGCATCGGCTACGGCGGCAGCAGCGTGGCGGACTATTACAACGAGCTGCCTTATGCAAAAGCCGTCGCTGACCGGCTGGCGTCGGATCACCGGGAAATCCGCGTGGAGCCAAAGGTGGCGAGCTTGCTGCCGCGACTCATGTGGCATCTGGAGGAGCCGATTTCCGACAGTGCGATAACGACGACGTTTCTCGTCTCCGAACTGGCTGCCGAATCGGTGCATGTCATCCTCTCCGGGGTCGGCGGCGATGAGCTGTTTGCGGGGTATAGCCGCTATCTGGGCGACTACTACGGTCGCCGCTATCGGCGTGTGCCGAAGTGGTGCAGGACACGCCTGCTGCCGCAGATCGCGGAGCTGCTGCCGAGCGGCAGGCAGAACCGGCTGATGGACATGGCGCGCTATGCCAAACGGTTCATCGAGGCCGGCGGGCTGGACTGGCGCGAGCGCTATGCCCTGTACCTGTCCATCGCAGATCGAGCGACCCTCGCCGAGTTGGTGCCGGGTTACCGCTTGTCGAGCGATTTGCCGGGCGACGCGGACCACGGGCTCACACGGATTGCCGCGGCCGAGGCCAGCGAGGACGAGTTGTTGAGGCTGTTCAGGATCGACTGGCAAACTCAGTTGTCGGAGAACCTGCTGCTGCTGACCGACAAGATGACGATGGCCTGCAGCATCGAGTGCAGGGTCCCGTTTCTCGATCACAAGCTCGTCGAACTCGCCGCGCGTATCCCCGCGCGGCATAAACTCCCGAACGGCCGATTGAAGGGGCTCCTCAAAGACGTGTTGCGCGACACCTTGCCGCGCTCGGTGATCGACAGGCGCAAGCGTGGATTCGGCGCGCCGGTCGGGGCCTGGTTCAAACGCGAGCTCGCCGGGCTGCGGGCGGAGTTGCTGAACGAGTCCGCATTACGCGACCGGGGGCTGTTCGACCCCGATGTGGTCGGGCGGATCTGCGCCGACCATGACAGGAGCCGGGCCGACCATACCGATCTGATCCTCGTTCTGATGAACCTGGAGCTCTGGGCCCGCCTATTCATCGACGGCCGATCCCACGAGGACGTCTCAGCCGAGCTCGAAGCCAGGAAGTTCGCGGCGTGAAGCGACCATGACGTCTGACGCAGCGACCCGAGTCTCGAATTCCGCGACGACCCTGTTCGTCGGCATCGCGGCGTTTCTGGCGTTCGCTTATTGGGAGAGCGTCTCGGGAATGTTCCAGCTCTGGCAGCTCAGCACTCACCAGCACGGGCTGCTCGTCGTTCCCATATCCCTGTTCCTGATCTTCCGATTGAGAGCGGAGACGGACCCCATCGCACTCCGCCCCAGCCTGGCCGGCGGCCTACTGGTAGCGGCGTTGGTTTGTGCCTGGATTCTGGCCCGCCTGATCGGCGTTCAGGCGGTCGAGCAGTTTTCCGTTTTGGCCTTGTTGCCGGCGACGTTTGTGGCAATCGGCGGCTTGGGGGTCGCGCGGCTGCTGCTTTTCCCGCTTTTGTTCGTGCTACTGGCGTTCCCCTTCGGCGACGTCCTGGTGCCGGGGTTGATGGCCGTTACCGCCGATATCTCTTTCGTATTGCTGCAGTTATCCGGTATCCCGGTACTCCGGGACGGTCAGTACATGAGTTTGCCCGGCGGAGAGTTCGTCGTGGCCGAGGTGTGTAGCGGGGTTCGGTACCTGATGAGCGGCGTCCTCGTATCGCTACTCTACGCGTACCTGACGTATCCGAGTCATTTCAAGCGGTGGGTTTTCGTCAGCGTCGCGGTGGTGCTCCTGGTCTTCGGCAACGGGCTGCGGGCGTATCTCGTGATGGCGATCGCGTCGGCTTCAAATATGCGGTATCTGGCCGGTGAGGATCATATCTATTTCGGCTGGGTGCTGTTCGGGCTGCTAATCGTCGCGATCATGTGGCTGGGCGGCCGTTTCGCCGACGAACCGGGCGATGTTCCGTCGCCGGCGAGGGCGGCCACCGAACCCGAGTCTCGCGGCCGCGCCGGCCTGGCCACGCTGGGAACGCTGGCGTTGATCATGCTCGTCGTCACCCTGAATCCGCTGAGCTCGGAGAAGCTCGGCTTCGTCAAACTCGTGCTGGGTTTGCTCGGCATTGTCGTTGCCGTCGTCGTCGCGATCCGCTACGGCGCGGGTCAGGGCGGTACACGGGATCCGGCGGCGGATTCCCGCTTTTTGCGATCACACGCGGGAGTGCTCCGCTCCGCCGGCAGCGCCACCGCGATAGTCGTGTTGCTGCTGTCCGGTCCGATACTGACTTCGCTGCTGGAGTCGTCCGCCTCGGATACCGTGGTTGCGCCCGACACCGGTTTGATTACGCATTGTACCGGGCGGACGGCGTGGGATTTCGACTGGTCGCCGAGGATGAAAAAACCCGATTACGAACAAGCCTTGTCCTTGTCGTGCAGCGAGCGGCAGGTCGGCGTTTTCGTCGCCGCTTATTCGCGTCCGGTACAGGGGCATGAGCTCGTTTCCAACTCGAATCGGATAATCCCTTCGGAGTATCGCCATCGCGGACGGAGTAATTCGGACGTCGAGGTGACGTCGCCCGGCGCGGATACCTGGAACATACGAGAGACCGTCCTGGAGTCTTCCGGATCCGGCACACTCGTATGGTACTGGTACGGTATCGGCGACGCCACGACGACCAGCAAGGCAGTGGCCAAGCTCATGCAACTCAGGGAGCTGGTGCGCGGCGAGCCGGCCGGCGGTCACGTCGTCGTGTTGGCCGTCGGTACCGACGGTCAGGACCTCATCGGAGCTAGAGAGCTGCTCGAGCGCCTGGCCGTCCAACTTCGGTCGGCGGACATGAAGACGATGGGTACTGCGACGTGACTTCGATCCGGGATACCGGCGATTTGCCGCTGATCGTCCACGTCGTGTTCCGGCTCGATTACGGTGGATTGGAAAACGGTGTCGTCAACTTGGTCAACTCGCTCAGTACGGAAAGCCAGCGACACGCGATCGTGGCGCTCACCGAGGCCAGCAGCTTCAAGCGCCGCCTCAGAGACGAGGTACCGTTATTCCAACTCGGCAAACGGCCGGGTAAAGACCCCGCCGCTTACCTGCGTCTGTTCAGGCTGTTCAGGCGCCTGCGGCCGACGGTCGTGCACACTCGAAACATCGGCACGATGGACTGCGCTTTGGTCGCTTTTCTGGCGCGGGTACCGGTCCGCGTTCACGGCGAACACGGCTGGGACGTCTTCGATCCGGACGGCGAGAGTCCGAAGTACCGGCGGATCCGGCGGCTGCTGTCTCCGTTCGTCAGCCGCTTCGTGACCGTGTCCGACGACTTGCGCCGGTGGCTGATTGCCGCCGTCGGCATACCCGCCGCCAAAGTCACGCATGTTTACAACGGTGTCGACACGCACAAATACCAGCCCGAGCCGCGCCGTCGGCAAAGCGCCAGGCTGCCTGCGTTCGCCGCGGAGGATTTCGCCGCGGAGGATAACGTCGTGATCGGGACCGTGACGAGGTTTTCGGCGATCAAGGATCCGATGAATCTGGTCGAGGCCTTCATTCAGGTCGCCGACCGGACGCGGTCCGGGGAGCGTACGGTCCGACTCGCGATGATCGGCGACGGCGAGCTGCGCGAGCAAGCGATCGAGCGGCTTGCGGAGAGCGGAGTGGGCGATCTCGCCTGGCTTCCCGGCAGCCGTGACAACGTCCCGGAAATCCTGAACGGGATGGACGTATTCGTGCTGGGGTCGTTCCGCGAAGGCATTTCCAATACGGTGCTGGAAGCGATGGCGACCGGCCTGCCCGTCGTCGCTACCGACACCGGCGGGAACCGGGAGCTGGTCGTCGACGGCGCAACCGGCGCACTGGTGCCGCCGGCCGATCCGGCGTCTCTCGCCGCCGCGATACGCCGTTATGTCGAAGACGACGGTCTGCGTGAGTCACACGGCCGGGCATCGCGCGATCGTGCGGTCGAGCATTTCTCGCTGGACGCGATGGTCGCGGCCTACGGCGAGCTGTACCGCGATGAGACGGCCCGGGCAGGAGCGAGCCAATGTGCGGCATAAGCGGGATTGTGGACCTGGCGGGTCGTAAGCCGATCGACGAAGCCGTGCTGCGGTCGATGAACCAAACCCTCGAACACCGCGGGCCGGATGGAGACGGGTTCCACTTCGAGCCGGGCGTTGGCCTGGGGCATAGACGACTGTCCATCATCGATCTCGAAGGCGGTAAGCAGCCGCTCTACAACGAGGACGAAACGGTCGTCGTCACCTACAACGGCGAGATCTACAATTTCGTCGCGTTGGCGGACGAGCTGCGCGCGCTCGGGCACGTGTTCCGGACGCACTGCGACACCGAGGTGATCGTGCATGCCTGGGAAGAGTGGGGTGTCGGGTGCCTGGATCGGTTCAACGGCATGTTCGCGTTCGGCTTGTGGGATCGCAACCGGCAGACGCTCTTCCTGGCGCGGGATCGAGTCGGGATCAAGCCGCTGTATTACGTCGTCCTCAACGACCGGACGCTGGTTTTCGGTTCCGAGCTAAAGGCGCTGATGCGAAATCCGCAAGTGCCGCGAAATATCGACGTCCAAGCGGTCGAGGACTTCTTTACCTTTGGGTATGTCCCTGACCCCAAAAGTATTTTTTCTCAGGTCAAAAAGCTGGAGCCGGGCAACTATCTGTGTCTGCGGCGCGGCGAGACCATCGCGGAACCGGTCAGGTACTGGGACGTGCCGCTCGATCGTCCGGCGGCGCAGACGGTTGCGGGCGAGGACGAGCTCGAGGAATTGCGCGACCGACTGCGGGGCTCCGTCACTCGACGGCTGGTCGCCGACGTGCCGCTCGGCGCTTTCCTGTCGGGAGGCATCGATTCGAGTGCCGTCGTCGCCATGATGCGCAAATCGGAGACGAATACGGTGCTGACCTGTTCGATCGGTTTCAACGAAAAGCGCTACGACGAGTCGGCTTTCGCCGACATGGTTGCCAAGGCCAAGGCGACGGAACACAAATCGGAGGTAGTCCAGGCCGCCGACTTCGGCCTGCTCGACCGGCTCGTCGACCTTTACGACGAACCCTATGCCGACAGCTCCGCCATCCCGACCTATCGGCTTTGCGAGCTCGCACGAAAGCACGTCACGGTTGCGCTGTCGGGAGATGGTGGCGACGAGAACTTCATCGGCTATCGCCGTTATCGCCTGTTCTCGATGGAAGAGCGGTTGCGGGCGCTGTTCCCCGACCGCTTCAGGCGGGGGGTCTTCGGGCCACTGGGCCGCTGGTATCCCAAGCTGGACTGGGCACCGCGATTCGTGCGCGGCAAGACGACTTTTCAGGCACTGGCCCGCAGTTCGATGGAGGCATATTTGCACGGCGTCTCTATTTTTCCGGCGGAGGGTCGAGACTGGTTGTTCTCACGCGCGACGAAAGCCGAGCTCCAGGGATACCGGTCGTCGGAGGTTTTCCGCGGCTACCTCGCCGACAAGACGTTCGAAGATCCGCTCAGAATGGTGCAGTATCTGGATTTCAAGACTTATCTGCCGGGTGACATCCTCACCAAGGTAGACCGCGCCAGCATGGCGCACAGTCTCGAAGTGCGGGTGCCGTTTCTGGACCATACGTTCGTATCCTGGGTGGCCGCGCAACCGACGGCGAACAAGCTCCGCCGTGGCGTCGGTAAGTACATGCTGAAAGAAGCGCTGCGCCCGGAGCTTCCGCACGACGTGTTGTTCCGCACCAAGATGGGTTTTGCCGTGCCTATCGGGCAGTGGTTCCGCGGCTCCCTGCGACAGCGGCTGATCGACACGGTCTGCGGCGATCGTCTCAAACAATGCGGCGTCTTTTCGCCGGAGGGCTTGGAGCGTCTCGTCAGGGAGCATCAGTCGGGCCGCCGCACGTGGACCGCGGCATTGTGGGCGCTATTCATGTTCGACGGTTTTCTTGCGAGATACGGGGCAGATAGCGACGGCAACCAGGCATCGTGACCGACCATCTCTCCATAGCGAGCATTTGTCGCGACCTGCCGGGCCCCGACAACCCGTCCGGCGGGGTTTTCGTGTTGCGCCGTCTGGCGGGCATGGCGCGGCATGCGACCGTGGAGGCGCTACAACCCATTCCCTGGTTTCCGATCGTGGCGCCGTTGTCGGCGTCTGCGCGGGCCGACAATCATCGGGCGGCCGACTTGTCGATCACGCATGCGCCCATGTTCTACGTCCCGAAGTTTCTGAAATCGCTCGACGGATACTGGCTCTACCGTTCGATCTTCGGGCAGCTCGCAGCGCTCAAGCAATCGCGGCGTCTGGACGTGATCGATGCACATTTCGGCTATCCCGAGGGTGTCGGGGCGCTGCTTGCCGGGCGGAGGCTCGGCATACCGGTGTTCGTCACGCTTCGCGGCTTCGAAGCCGAGTATCTACACAAACCGCTGATCGGCGACCAGATACGTTTCCTGCTGCGCAATGTCGATGGCTGCATTTGTGTGAGTCACTTTCTGCAAGACCTTGCGCTCAAGAACGGCGCCGTCGAGAGCAAGACACGTGTCGTCCACAACGCGATCGACAGCTCGGTCTTCCATACCGGTGACCGGCAGGCCTCGCGTCTCCGTCTCGGACTCCCGCCGGACAGTCCGATTGTCATCTCGGTCGGACACCTCACGGCACGCAAGCGTCACCATGTCCTGATCGACGCCTTTTCCGATGTCCTGCAACACGACGGGCGGGCGCGCCTGCTCATCGTCGGCGGGAAGAGTTTCGAAGCGGATTATCCGCGCAGGCTGCGGCGGCAGGTTGCGGAGCTCGGTATCGAAGACGCCGTGTCGTTTCTCGGCGAGGTCGAGGCGGGTCTCGTCGGTGAGTACCTCCGCGCCGCGGACGTTTTTGCGCTGGGCACACAACGTGAAGGTTGCTGTAACGCGATCCTGGAGGCGCTCGCCTGCGGTCTGCCGGTGGTGACGACGCCGGTCGGCGACAACGCCCGATTCGTCGTCGATGGCCGTAACGGATTCATCGTGCCGGTCGACGACCGGACGGCGATGGCGCGGGCGATCACCGCAGCGCTGCAACGCCCGGATTGGGTACCGGATCATATTGCCGCGACCCTTAACGTGGGAGACTGGGATCGTGTTGCGGCGGAGGTGCTGGAGTTCTTCGCCGAGCGCACGAGTCGGCGACAATGACGGAAGACCAGAAGGAGCAGAACCCCGAATGAAACTATGTGTCATCGGACTTGGTTATGTCGGCGCGGTCACCGCGGTCTGCCTGTCGCGCGACGGTCACGACGTGCTGGGCATCGATCTCGACCACACCAAGCTGGACTTGCTGCGCGCCGGCAAGGCGCCGATCGTCGAGGAGGGTATCGGCGAGGTCACCCGTGAAGCTCGGGACAGCGGCCGGCTGCGGGTCAGCGACAAGCTCGACCGCGAGGTTGGGGAATGCGATCTGATCTTCGTCTGCGTCGGGACGCCGTCCGCCGCCAACGGCAGCCAGGACCTGACGGCGATTCGGCGTGTCTCCGAGCAGATCGGGCGTGCACTCGAGGCTTGCTCGGAATTTCCGGTCGTGGTCCTGCGGTCCACGGTGTATCCGGGCAGCACCGAGTCGGTCGTGAAACCCTTGCTGGAAGAACATGCCGGCGGGCGCTTGGGAGAGGATTTCGGTCTTTGCTTCCAGCCCGAGTTCTTGCGCGAAGGCAGCTCGATCAAGGACTTCTACAATCCCCCGTTCACCGTCGTGGGCACCGATTGCGAAAAGTCGGCGGACCGAGTGCAGGCATTGTTCGGCGATTTCCCGGGAGACTTCGTCACCACCAGCTTCGCCGCGGCCGAGATGCTGAAGCTGACCTGCAACGTGTTCCATGCGCTCAAGATATCGTTTGCCAACGAGGTCGGACGCCTCGGGCGTAGTCTCGGCGTGGATTCCCGCGAGGTGATGTCACTGGTTTGCCGCGATACGAGCCTCAACATCTCCCCGGCCTACCTGAGACCGGGCTTCGCGTATGGCGGCTCGTGTTTGCCGAAAGACCTTCGTGCGATGTTGTACCTTGCGAAACACAACGACATCGAGCTGCCCGTCATGCAGGGCGTCCAGCAGACCAACGTGTTGCAGATCCAGCACGCCGCCGATATGGTGATGCGCTCGGGATCGCGTAAGGTCGGATTCGTGGGACTGAGTTTCAAGCCGGGCACGGACGATCTGCGCGAGAGTCCGCTGGTAGCGCTCGCCGAGACTCTGATTGGCAAGGGTTACGATCTGCGCATCCACGATCCGGCGGTCAACGTCGCACGGCTGATAGGCGCGAACAAACGTTTCATCGAAGAGACGATTCCGCACATCGAATCCATGCTGACCGAAGACCTCGGCGGCGTGTTCGACCACGCCGAAGTGCTAGTCGTGGGTCAGAATCATGCCGACCTGGCCGCGCAGCTTGCAGCACCTAGGGCGAAAGACCTGAAGATCGTGGACTTGATTGGGCTCGGATCGACGGATTCCGCTAGGGCCGGGTACCAAGGGGTATGTTGGTGACGGAGCGGAAGCTGCTCATCTTCGTCTCTACTCGGTTCCTTTTCCCGGTCGACTCCGGAGGCAAGATCCGCACGACCCAGATTCTCCGTGGACTGAAGGATCGCGAGTTCCGGATCGTCTTGTTGTCACCCGCTTCCGCCGACTTGGTCCGGACGTATCGGGACGAGCTGGATACGGTCTGCGACGAGTTCCGCTGGTGGAAGGAGCCGCGCCGAGGCCGCCTGTTCCGCTACACCCGCATGCGGCACCTGAAGAGCCGGCTGCCGATTCCGGTGCGGACGGATCGAGATGCCGCCGGCCTGGCACTGGTCAGCGACGCGCTCGATCGGTCACCTGCCGTTGCGGTCTACGATTTTGCTCACTCCGGCGTATTCCTGCCGGACGCGCTCGATTGCCCTTCCGTCATGTTCACACACAACGTGGAGGCGGAGATTTTCCGCCGCCACCGGGACGTCGCGCGTAATCCCATCTTCCGTATGATCTGGGCGAATCAGTACCGGAAGATGCGGGAGTTCGAACGGCAGACGCTCGACAGGTTCGACGTCGTCGTCGCGGTTGCGGAGCGCGATGCCGAACAGTTCGTCACCGATTACGGCACACGTGAGCCTTTCGTCATCCCGACGGGCGTGGATCTGACCTTTTTCGGTTACGCGGCGCCCGAGCGGCGCCGGGACGTGGTGTTTCTGGGTTCGATGGACTGGATGGCCAATCAGGACGGTATCGGTTTTTTCATGGCCGACGTGTGGGAGCGAATCGCGGCGGCCGTGCCCGACGCCAGAATGACCGTCGTCGGCCGGGCGCCGCCCGAGAATCTTTTGCAGGAGGCCAGGCGGCGGAATCTGAACTGGACCTTCACGGGGTTCGTGGACGACGTACGGCCCTATGTGCAGGGCTCGGCCGTCTCGGTGATTCCGCTTCGGATCGGGGGCGGCACGCGCCTTAAGGTTTACGAGGCGATGGCCATGGGCAGCGCCGTGGTCTCCACTGCGATCGGCGTGGAGGGCCTTCCCGTGGAAGCGGGTCGGCACTATCTGGAGGCGAACGATGCGCCGGCATTTGCCGGTGCCGTCGTCGAGCTGCTGGAAGACGACCAACGCCGTGACAGACTGTCACGAGAGGCGCGATCCTTCGTCGAGGACAACTTTTCCTACACCGTTGCCGCGCAGGCTTTCGAGACCGCCTGCAATCTGGCGATGGAGCGGCATGCGGAGACCGCAACGTGATCGCGTGGGCAGCGGCGGCTTCCGTGTTCACGACGACGATCCGCGCTGGATCGTTGCCATTGGCGTTGCGATCGGCGCTGCCGCCGGCGTTGGAATTGGCACTGGGATCGGCGCGCGGTATCGAAGCGTGTTAGCCGTCGAGATAACATTCTGGGCCGCGGTCGGACTGACGATCTACGTGTACTTCGGGTATCCCGTGGCGTTGCGGCTACTGATTCACATCGTCGGCGGCAAACCGATCGTCAGGGGAGAGCGCCGGCCGCGGGTCACACTGATCATCTCCGCTTTCAACGAGGAGCAAGTGATCGGCAAGAAGATCCGCAACAGCTTGGCCGTCGACTACCCGGCCGAGCGATTGGAGATACTCGTCGTCTCCGATTGTTCGGACGACGACACCGACGCCATTGTCGAAGGCTTTCACGGCAACGGGGTACGTCTGCTACGAATGCCGGAGCGCGGCGGAAAAACCGTGGGCTTGAACGAGGCGGCGAAGCTGGCCGGCGGCGAGATACTCGTCTTCTCCGACGCCAATGCCATGTATCGGAAGGATGCGATACGGGCGATGGTCCGGAATTTCGACGATCCGACGGTCGGGGCCGTCGTCGGCCAGTCGAGTTACTCGGAATCGGCGAACGATGCGGAGGAAAGCGAATCCTTGTACTGGCGTTATGAGACGGGCATCAAACGGAGTGAGTCGTCGCTCGGCTCCGTTGTCGGCGGAGACGGCGCGATCTACGCGATTCGAAGTGAGCTTTACCGGCCGATGTCGGCCGACGCCTTGTCCGACTTCGTCAACCCGTGCCAGATCGTCGAGCAGGGATGGCGGTGCATCTACGAACCGGAGGCCGTCTCGGTCGAGGAGGCCGCCGGCAGCTTCGCTAAGGAGTTCCGCCGTAAAGTGCGGATCGTCAACCGCGCGTGGCGCGCCACCATGTCGATGAAAAGACTCATGAACCCGCTGCGCTACGGTGTCTTTTCCTTCCAGATGATTTCGCACAAACTGCTTCGGTGGCTGGTCCCGCTATTCCTGATGGTCGCTTTCGTCGCCAACGTAGCGCTGTTGTGGGACCACTGGCTGTACCGGGTATTCTTCATGTTGCAGGTACTCTTCTATTCGCTGGCCGTGGCCGGGGCCATCCTGCGTCGCCGAGGGGCGTTGCCGTCTGTTTTGTACGTGCCGTTCTACTTTTGTCTCGTTAATATAGCCAGCGCGCGCGGGATTCTCCAAGCGTATCGAGGCATGACCTATACCACCTGGTCGACGGCTCGCACGAAAGGCCGTTAGTTTGGCTCGGCTGCAAGATGCATTGGAAGCGGATATGAGGGCAACATCATTGTTGGATGCCATTCGAGAGATATTGAAGGACTCGCTGCAGCTCGGCGAGCGCGCGGACGAACTCGGTTCGGAATCGCCTTTGTTCGGGGCCATCCCGGAATTCGACTCGATGGCCGTGGTGACGGTCATCACGCTCATCGAGGAGCAGTTCGGCATTGAGGTCGACGATGAGGAGGTGTCCGCGGAGATGTTCGCGACGGTCGGCGCGCTTGCCGAATTCGTCGCGAGAAAGGTCGAAGCTTGAACCGCCGGGGCATCGAAGCGCTCTTTGTCGACGGCGCGAAAGGCCGTCTGTTCGTGCTGCTGCGGCGCAGTGAGGCAAGCAGCCGCTGTGTCGTCGTTGTCCCGCCGTTTGCCGAGGAGATGAATCGCAGCCGGCGACAGATCACGGCGACGGCGGAGGCGCTCATTCGACAGGGATATTCCGTGATCGTTCCCGATCTCTACGGAACCGGCGATAGCGAGGGGGAGTTTTCCGACGCGTCCTGGAGCGGATGGTTGGAAGACATCGCCACCGTCGCTCGCTGGGCCGCGGACCGGGGCTTTCAGGTCGAAGCGCTCTTGGGCGTGCGACTCGGCTGTCCGTTGGCGGCGGCAAGCCTGGAGCGGACGGGCTTGAAGGTATCGAGGTCGGTATTCTGGCAGCCGGTGTACACCGGCTGTGCACAGATGAAACAGTTTCTGCGGATGAGAGTTGCAGCCCAAATGGTAGGCGGCAAGGCTGAGACGGTCAGCGAGCTTAGGGAACGGCTGCGGACGGGCGAGACGCTGGAAGTGGCAGGGTATAGGCTGACCCCGGCGCTGTATGCGGCAATCGATCAGCTAGAGCTCGATACGATGCCGAAGGCAGGTCTCGGCAACCTGACGATCATAGAGGTCGGTAGGAAACCGATCGCGCCGGCTTCGTCCACGTCGCCGGCAGACGTCCGGGAACCGGAAGGAGACTGCCCGACGCGGCATCTGCTGGGCCAGCCCTTTTGGATGTCCAGTGAAACGATCGTGAATCCGCAGTTGATCGAGCAGACCGTCGATTGCATCGTTCAGGGGCAACATGAGCGCGTCTGAGCTGCCCGTCGTCTTCGACTGTGCCGGGGAGAGTCTCGTGGGTGTCTTGCACCAGGGTCTTCCGACGGCGGAGTTCGGCGTGCTGATCGTCGTCGGCGGGCCGCAGTATCGGGTCGGCAGTCATCGCGAGTTCGTAGTGCTCGCGCGGCGTCTCGCTGCCCAGGGTACGCCGGTACTCCGCTTTGACGTTCGCGGCATGGGGGACGCCTCCGGCGATCGCCGTCATTTCGAAGAGATCGAAGCAGATGTTCGCGCCGCGGTCGACACCTTCCTCGCACAATCGCCGCTCTTGAGCCGCGTCGTATTGATGGGTTTATGTGACGGAGCCTCCTCCAGCCTGCTCTACGCCGCTCGCGACCCGCGGGTTTCGGGACTGGTCCTGATGAATCCCTGGATACGTTCGGACGATGGACTGAGTCGCTATCCATTGCGGCACTACTACTGGCCGAGACTATTGCAAAAATCCTTATGGTACAAGGCTTTACGCGGAGATTTCAGGCCTGGCACAGCGCTGCGCGAGTTTGCCGGAGCGCTGCTCGGCGCGGTAACGAGGCGCGGCGGACGCAATGGGAAACGACAGGATTCGGCGCCCGACTTCGTTGCTCACATGCGGCGCAACGTCGAACGGTTCGAGGGCCAAGTGCTGTTTTTGATCAGCGGTAACGACCTCGTCGGCAGGGAGTTTCTCGAGAACTCGAGAATCAATAAAGCATGGCGCGAGTCCATGGACCGGGACACGGTTACGCTGAAGGTTTTTCCGGATGCGAACCACACGATGACTGCGCGCCGCGATCTCGACGAGGTCGCCGACGAATGTTTGTCCTGGCTGTCGAAGACACAACAGTCGTCTTGAACTCAGACGTCCTTCCCTTGCACCAGCATCTGGATCGCGGCGAGGTTCTCTCCGGGCCTGAGGGTCGGATCGGCCGACTCGACGGCCCCCTGCGGATCTTTCCAGTCGTTGATCGACGCGCTACCCGACAGGCCCCGACGCTTGAGGAAACGTCCTGCTTCGAATCGTGCCGCGTGCGCGGTTTTCCGTAGCCTGCGGGGAAGTCCGCGCAGCGGAGCGGAGGCGGTCGCACGTGCGTAACTGAAGAAGCCGAGTTCCGGACCGATCGTGTCTTCGATCGCCTGCAGCAACCGTGGCGTGCACCGCGACTGCCAGCGAGACACGCCAATCTGTTCTCCCTCGCCATCGCCGGTGAAAGACGAGTTGGGCTGGACCACGGAACCGATGGCCCGGCCCGAGATCGCCTCCGGTTCGATCGGTTTGTCGATGAATTCGCCAATACGGCGAAGGGTCGCATGCAGGTCGCTGATCAGGTCCTCGTAGTGCACTCTCAGCAGGTCGGGTCCAATGAACGTCGCGTTGCGGTCGATTTTCCTCGTGATCCACCCCCAATAGGCAGCCGCCGCCAGCTCATCTCGAAACGCTCCCCAGGGCAGCGCCCGGATATACCCTTTTTTTGCCAACGAGAGCGCGACATCGCGGCCGTCTCTTACGATGTGTACGAAAAGCGCGTCGGGAAAATCGGCCTTTATTTGTCTGATGGACAGGCCGTGATCCGGCGTACACTCGGCCCAGCGCTCGGCGCCTTGTTGTTCGCAGATTGCGTCCATCAGCAAACGCAGGAAATCTCCCGGCGAGCGAACCGAGTCCAGGACAGTCTTGCCGATAGTATCCGCAGCCAATCCCGAGCGGTGGAAGAACTCGGTGTCGAGCCAGAAGTCGAGAAACCGGCGCCGGTCGGCGCTGGATCTGAATTGGCCGAAGGCGGGACCGAATAGATTGTATACTTGCGACTCCGAACGATAGATCGCAAAAGACCCTGAGGACAGCAGCAAGTGATACAGCCAGGTCGTTCCAGATCGCGGCGAGCCGACGATGAACACGGGTTTGGCGGGTTTCACCGTCATCTGCGTTACTCAGGCTCGAACCGGCGGTTGCCTTTGTACTTTAGTACAAGGGTAGATGCCGGGCCGGCTGTGGGTCGGTCGGGGATGCGACATGGTCGCGAGTATATATGACGTGATTTGGCGGGCAAGGCGGTGATTCACGCTTTGGCCGGTCACATATAACTGCCATCTTGCGGTTCGACAATCTTCTTCGGTGGGTCGTTCTGCTGCCGGCAACAGGACATCGGACGTGCTTGGCTTCAATTCTTGGGATAGATAGCGTGATTCTGGCGGCAATAAAGATCGATCGAATTGGCGGCAGCCTGCGGCTCGTCGCGTTTGCCTCGCTCGCTGCCTGCGCGGGGTGCGATTCGTCGACGTTCACCGATGGATTCGAAGACGCGGAAACGGGTTTCCAGGAATGGAAACTCGATATGGACCCTTCCTGTACCTTCGAAACGACGTCGGCGGAGATCCGGGAGGGCAGCCTTGCGTTCAGGATCGAGGCGCCGGAGGGCGCGAGGTGTGAAATCGTGCCGGGTATCTATGCCGGCTTCATCGCGAAGTTCGTCCGTGAGCCCTACGACGAGGAGCGCTGGTATCGCTTCAGCGTCTTCGTCGAGGAAAACGGCGCGGGCGGCTACCCGGAGGACATGGGCGACAACACGATCGTCGCTCAATGGCATTCCTCACCGGATTTCCTGCCGAAGAAAGAGGCAGGGCGCGGTCCGCCGCTCGCGCTGCGGATGATCGGCGGCAGATGGGGCATCACCTACGGCTGGGATCCCGATCTGAGGTCGGATCAGCGCTATCTGGCGAACAAGTGGCACTGGGTTGGACCGGTGGAGCGCGGCCGCTGGATCGACTGGTCTTTCCGGGTAGTATGGTCCTACGATGGTGGGGGGATCACTGAGGTTCGGAAAGATGGCGAACTGGTGATGCAGCGGGCCGGTCCGAACGTCTACAACGATTTTCGCGGCGTCTATATGAAACTCGGGCTCTACCACCCGACGGCGGACAAGACGGTGTTGCTCGATCGGGTCTCAATCGGCCCCAAGTAGTGCCCGCGACCGTCCGGACCTGGTCGCGATCTGGTCGAGGTCTGGTCGGGATCAGAAGCGCCGAAGCCGTAACTGCTCCCGCGGTCGCCGCCGGTAGAGGCGGACAAGCTGCACGACCGCGCCGAGTGCCAGGATGACCGCTGCCAAGGTCAGCATGATCACCAGGCTGCGGAAGCGGAGTAACGCGTCGATCGACGCTCGATTGGTGTCGGTAGGGAAAATACGGATCCCGGGGTGGATGCCGGCGACGATCGCTGCGAGCTGTTCGACCGATCGCGAGACCGGGCCGAAGAACCGTACGACGGCGTGCCGGTCGTAGCTGAAAACGTGGTTGCCGAACCACAGGTAGAATTGGTCGGCGCCTTTCTGGTAGTAGCTATACGCCTCGAGCGGGGAATCGAAACGGAAAGCGTCACCGATCGGTGTGATGATCAGCGAGTCGAACCCGTCGTCGTTCAGCAGCCGTGTCCTGAACTCCAGCGCGGATAACGTGTTGCCGCTGGCTTTATCCCGCACGTAGAAACCGTGGAACGAATCCACGAAAACCCATTGCTGGTTTGCGGCGTCCCAGGCTTCGTTGAAAGCGTGCCCGTCGCCGCTGAACCGGTCGAACGACATGCCCCATTCGCGGACGGGCAGCGCCAACGCGTGCGCAAGCCCGTTGAAAACCTGGGTGTAATCGGCGCAATAGCCGCGGCCCGTCTGCGTGATCTGGCGATAGGCTTCGACCGTCGTCGACTTGATGGGTCCCTTGCGTTTCGGCTGGCTGCGCAGGTGCGAAACGATGCCGAACATCAATGCGCCGCTGTCGACGTCCGTGGCCAATTCCCGGGCCGACTCGGCCAATGGAGACGGCGGCGGAAGCGTTTCGAGCCGATATTCGGCGGGTACCTTGTCGGGTGTCCAGTCGAAGTCCGCCGGAGTGCCGGCACTCGCGAGCAGCGCGTTGCGGAATCGAACCAATTCGGTGGCGGGGGTCAGCAATTCCGCCAGCCCGGCGGCGACTGCCGACAGGCACAGGAGGGTGACGGTCAGATTGCGCAGCCGCCTCGACATCCGTTATGTCCGCCCGGCGCTTGCCGGGCTTTGCCGGTTTTGCACGTAAGTCTGCGCCACGACTTTGCAAAGCCGGGAGGAGAACCCGGAATCGCTGTCTTCCCACGGCTTGAAGCGCGGCAGCTCGAACAGCGACGAGTTGCGAGTTGCACAGCCCCAATCCGCGGCGACGGCCGCGAGAAAACCGAGGGATCGAACGATCTCGACGTGGCGTGCGTCGTAATCGCTGCCGAACTTGCCGTTGGGGTAAGCGAACAGTTTAGGCTCCTCGCCCGTGACATCCCGGAGCCAGCGACGACTGTCCGCTATCTCGTTGCGCGCATCCGTATCGTCCAGTGACAGCAGGATCGGATGGTTGACCGTGTGCGCCCCGATATCCACGCCGAAAGCCCGGAGCTCCTTCAACTGATCGGGCACGAGCATCTGCCTCGGTACGCGCGCGTCGGTGGCGCCGGCATACAGGGCTTGCGAGACTTCCATGCGCTGCTTGGTCGGCAGGTACAACGCGCTGCCGATCAATTGCTTGACGGCGGCCAGCTTGCCGTCCTTATGTACGTTCAGCGTCCCCAGTCCCAGCGGACTTGCGTCGAGCTCGCCGTCGGCCGACCGGACCGCCTCGATGATCAAGTCGTTCCACATGATGCCGCGTTCCACGGCATCGACCGCGACGAACACCGTGGCCGGGATCTCATACTTCTTGAGCAACGGCGCGGCGATCTTGAGGTTGTTCGCGTAGCCGTCGTCGAAGGTGAGGGCGACGGCCCTGGGCGGCAGACGACCTTGCGTCAGCCGTTCGACACCCTCCTCGAGGGAAAGCGGGTTGCAGTACTTCCTGATGCGTTGGAGCTGGCGCTCGAACCGTGCGGCCGACGGGGTGCCGGGCAGGAGGGGGTCCTCGTTCGCTAGGACCCGATGATAGGGAAAGATCATGAGACGCGCGCGGCGGCCGCCCGGAGAGAGCAGATGCAGCAGGCTGCGAGTAACGGCCGGCATCTCAGTCCGGCGAGCGCGGCTGTCTGGCGCGCGAGAACCGGAGCAACAACGGGAACGATGCAATCAGTAGCACGGGAATCCACCACTTGAGCGCGTATGCAACCCGCTCGATCGGGCAAGCGCGTGCGAAGCGGGCCTCCGGCCCTCCGTACTTGACGCGGTTGTAAGGTGCATACAGCACATCGATCCGATTGTTGTGAGCCGCGGCGCTCCAGTAGAAGGGAAGCACCGCTTCCGGATTTTTCTCGGCTTCGGCGATACTGAACGGGATCACGCCGCCGTAATCCGGATCCAGCAGGTACCAGTTCTCGTCGTCGACTTTTGCGGTCGCGATGGCATGGCCGCCCAATGCGACGAATCCCGTATCGACGCCGTGTTTCGACAGGTACGAAACCAGCGCCAGCGCCTGTTGGCCGCAGCGACCGGTGCCGCGCTCCAGTGCCCGCTCATAGTGGCAGAATTCGTAGTCGCGATAAGTGTCCGGCTTGAGATAACTCAGAGCGAAGAGTATCCAATTCTCGGTAAGCGGCACGCGCATGCGGTAGTACTCGAGTCCATTGGCTTCGACGTCGTCCGGCGAGATATGCGCCAGACCGGCGTGGAACAGACGCGTGGCTTCGGTCAAGAAGGTGCTGGGGTCTTCGCGCCGCTCTGCGAGCTCGTCGAGCTGCTCGATGACTGTCGGGAATTCCAGGGTCTCTACGTCTGCAAAATCCCGGTACCCGTTGACGGCGTCGGCACGCAGCGGCACGAACCAGCCGAGCAGGTTGACGGCCAGCAATGCCAAACCGGCAGCCGCGGCGACGTAACCCAGACCCGCCAGGATTCGCCGCGATTTTCTCTGCCCAGATGCCGCTTCGGATTCCATGTTCCGGATCCGTCAGGAATAGTAGTCGCGGGAGTCGGACAATCGGTTCTTGAGATCACCGAACGTACCGGAGACGAAGGTCCGAGACGGACGGCGATCTGTTTTGACCTGCAAGACTCGATCGAGGAACCAGATCGGCAGCAGTTTCGAACAGCCGTCTGCGAACTGGAGCAGTCGTGCGTAACCGGGACTGAGCGGCGTCGGCCGGGCATCCTGGAAGCTCGTATTGCGGGGATACGGGATCTCCAGCAGCGACGCGGAATAATCCAGTTCCAGGTAATCGCAGACCGCCTTGATGCTGGTCTGGGGATCGGCCTTCAGGTCTTCGTACCGTACGGCGATGCCGCCGAACCGGTTCTCGACTTCACGGACGAGTTTCGCCATCCGTGCAATACCCGGTGTCGACTTGAGGAGCGAGAAGCTCAGGTCTCGATTGCGGCCCATGTGTCTGAGTGATTGAAGCACGGAAACGGTGTCCCGCCGGATAGTGACAACTTTCGGCCGCGACAGTTGCGGTATTACTTCGAGGGCGCGTTCCGCGTCACATTTTTGCAGCCAGTACCGGGCGTCGGAGCGCTGTGCGTACTCCTGCATCACGAGCTGAAACAGCGACACGAAGGAGAGCGGTCTGGGATTCAGCGTGTAGAGAAAATCGATGTCCACCCCGGTTTCCCTGACGAACTCCGTCCGGCGCCACAACTCGACGAACCCGATATAGTCGTCGGAAGACCGCAGGTCGAATTTGACCTGCATCCGGTGGAACATATTCGTCTCGAGAATCCCGCGAGCACGCTCGCTTTGCACGCCGGCGATCGACGGGTGATTGCAGAGGATGTTGGACAGCCATTTCGTGCCGGAGCGGATATGTCCGACTACCAGTATCGGCGTGGCCCCGTTCGATAGCGAATCTCCGGCAGAACTAGACATGCGAAAATAGTCTTGTATCGTAGATGCTTCTTTTGCCCGGCAGCGCAGTCGGTTCGGGACCGCAGCGGTTTGACGCAGAGGATAAACGATAGTATCAGAAATGGACTGCGACCGAGATGTGCGGCATAGCGCGGAGAGGACGCACCGGGACGCGATGACGGGAGGCGGAAATCCGGCCCGCTGGTGTTGCTTGAGCGCCGATGTTCAGTAGCCGGTTCGATTGCCGATTCAATTGCCGATTTTTGGGCGCCGATGTTTTAGGCTTTGTTTTAGACTTTCTTGCCGTACGGGCGTTATGGTAAGACGGGGTATGCGCGGCGGAGGCCGTCGGGCGGATCGCCTAGCAAGGAATCGTCGATGAGCGAGCAGCTCGCGGACAAGGGTTTTTTCGGCTACGAGCCGTCGCTGGAAGAAGAAGTCTTCGAACTCCAACGCGAGGGCTATCCGGGTCGTGATCCGGACCAGATCGCTCGTCACTGGCGCTGGATGTTCGTGCAATCCGCGCGGCGCTTGGGACTCGACCCCACCGTGTGGTTATACCGCAAGCGAGGCGCCGTCGTCGCCCATCAGGGGGCCATACCGGTCCGGCTGCGTATCGCCGGAGAGCAGGCAAACACCGGCTGGTTCGTCGAGACGCTCGCTGCGGACGGCGTGCGGGGCTCGCCAATCGGGCCGATGCTGATCAAGAAGGCACTGGAAGACATGCCGCTGAACCTCTCGCTCGGACAGACGGAGCAGATGCGGCAGCTTCAGTATGCGATGGGTTGGAAGCAGGTTTGCACCCTGACCAAGTACGTCTTCGTCACTGGCTATCGGATGAGCTTGCGGAACAAGCTGCCCGCGGGCGCCGCCGAAGTGGCGGCGCTCGCGATCGGCGCCCGTCACAATTGGCTGCGCTGGGGGTGGACGAGACGTTATGCCGCTACCTTTCGGGCCGAGCCGGTCCGCCGTTTCACGAGTGAACACGACGATCTCTGGACACGCATGGCCGAAACCTGCGAATGTGCGGTCGTGCGCGATGCTTCTTACCTCAACTGGAAGTACGTGGACCGTCCCTGGCGGACGTTCGAGTGCATCGGGATCAGGCACGGCGACGAACTCGCCGGGGTAGTCGTGATGTCCGTCTCGGAGGCCAGCGACGTCTATCCATACCGTCGGGGATACCTGGTAGACTTCGTGGCGCCGTTGGACAGCGACGATGTGCTCGCGGCACTCATCGTCCAGGGCGTGAACCGCCTCAAACAGCTCGGTGTGCAAACGGTGACTTGCCAGGTCGCGAATGCGGCGCTGTGCAACGCCCTGGAGAGGGTCGGTTTCACGGCGCGGCAGTCTCACTATCAATTCCTGGTCGCGCCCGGGTCATGCGGCGACGCGACGGCCGAACGCTTGACGGATGCGGGTGCGTGGTTCCTGACCTTGGGCGACTCCGACGCGGACTCGTACCCGGACTGACACTATCTCTCGGCAGGAACGGTCGGCGACCGCCCGCGCCGCCGCGTTGTTTAGACAGGTATTGGATATCGGAACTCGTTATGCCGAAAGACAGGAATCAAGCCGCGCGTCCCAGCGCTACGAGCCGCTTTACGAACTTCCTGCGCCGCCGCGTGCGGGCCGTGCAGGGAGCTTATCCCGTGGTGAAGATGCGAGCCAACGTGGAAACGCGGTTGAACGCCGTTTTCCGGCCGGGTTTGTATTCCTCCGTCCACTCGTTCTGTCTGTTTATCGGTCACGGCAGAAGCGGGAGCACGCTGGTCGGAGCGTTGCTCAACGCCCACCGGAACGTCGTGCTGTCGAACGAACTGGATGTACTCCACTACGCGGAGCGCGGACTGCCGCGCAACGACCTGTTCAATCACGTCCGTCTGACGGCCCGAAGCCAGGCGCGCCATGGTTCCACCGGCGGCGGTGGATACGCGTATGCGGTGCCGGATCAGTGGCAGGGACGTCACGATCACATCCACATCATCGGCGATCGGAAAGCGGGCGCGACCGCCATCCAGTTGTACAGGAATCCCGAACTGTTGCGGCGCCTCCAGGATGTCGTTCAACTACCGCTGAGATTCGTCTGCGTCGTCCGCAATCCTTTCGACTCGCTGACCACGACTTTCAAGAGGACATCCCACAGGGCGACGAAGTCCGGAGATGAATACCTGAGGGCGCTGGTCGAGACCTACTTCAACCGTTGGGCGGCGGTCGAATTCGTTTTCAACGAGCTCGGTGAGGACCACGTGATTTTCGTCCGCCACGACGCCGTGCTCGAGGACACCGAGTCCCGGTTGGCGGAGCTCTGCGAGTTCCTGAGAATCGACGCAGACCCCGGCTATCTCGCCAGTTGCGCCGGTATCGTCCGACGTAAACCCAGTATCACGCGACACTCGCCGGAGTGCGAGTGGCCGAGCGATCTCATCGACGACGTTCACGAGCGGATGTCGAAGCTGCGCTGGCTCGAAGGGTACGCGTGGGACTCTTCACCCTGAGCAAGACCGATCTTGGCGTCAGCCTGCCTGGCACTCAGGTCGTAGCACCTCTGGCGGGGAGCGGCGGGCGTTTCGCCAGCGGGCCCGGTTTGCTCGCCATGGGGCTCAGCACGCTCTGCTGGCGGACGGATTTGGTCAGCTCGGTCGTGGCGGCGAGGAGCGCCAGGCACCAGTACTGAGTCTCGAGATCGATATTGCTCGAGAAGTTGCCGGACACGTAAATTGCAACGAGTGAGGCAGCAGCCATGCCGGCGATTGCGGCAATGTCGGCCAGCTCTGATTGGCCCTGCGCCGGCAGCCGCCGCATTCGCAAGGCCGTTCGCACGACCCACAGAATCGTCAACAGGTATAGCGTCAGTCCCGGAAATCCGTGTTCGGCAAACACGCCGGCCAGCGTATTGTGGGCGGCGCGCCCATGGTCCCAGCCGCTGATATAGGGGCCGCTCAATAGCTCGGTGGATTTGTCGCCTGCTCCGAACGGATGTCTGAGGCCGATGATGATGCCGGCCTTGGCGATCTCGATCCGTGAGGTGGCGCTGTTGTCGAGTTCCTGTTCTTCGGTCGTCAGTGCGACATAAGTCGCCTTGAATCGTTCGATCAGTTCCTGATGCGCCAGCATCGATACCAGTAGCAGGCCCAACGCGCCTAGCATTGCATAACGTTTTCTGAGGCGTTTGGGCATCGCGAGATACCCCGCCAGTCCGCCGGTGAGAAAGCCCAGAAACGCGCCGCGGCTTACTGTCAGAACCAGGGTATTCGCGACCAGCGGCAGACTCGCGAACACCGCCCAGCGTCTCACCCCACGGAGTGCCAGCAGCAACACGCCGCCGAAAATCAGGCCGGTGGAAACATGGACGCCCAACTCGTTGGCGCCCGCAACGGCGCCGCCGATCCTCTCCAGCCGGCCGCCGCCTACGCCCAGTGCCTGATAGCCGAACCAGGCGCAGCCGATGACGTGGACGATGGCGATTTCCTTGATTCTGTCGAGCGAGTCGGCCAGGCGGTACATCAAGTAGAAGGCCACCAGGTGTTTCGAGAACAGGATTGCCGCGGCCTGCTGCCTGTCCGTATCGACCGCCCAGAAGATCTGCAGCCAGTTGTAAATCACGAACAGGATCAAAAGGCGACCAGGCGTGGTTTGAAACCATTTGCGACGATGCGGGTCCGCCGGCAGCCGCGCCAGCGTCGCGGCGACGGCCACGATGCCGGCGATCATCAGGTAACGGATGTCCGGCAGGCTCTTGCCCCACCAGATGTCGTTGGGTGACATGTAGAACGTGAAGAGGTAGGTGTACAGGCCGTAGATCGGATGGCGGGCGAACGCCAAAATCAGGCCGAGGCCGTATCCAACGACAAAGAGGTAAGTGATCATTGGCCTAAAGAGCCGGCTCTGCTGCCGACGTCGCCTCGCCCACCGAGTTCGGCGGCATCCACGACCTCACGCAACAGTACCGAGAGTTTCCGAACCTGATTGCGGCGCGAGTACTCGTGGACGGAGTCGGGTTCCGGAAGAAATGGGGAGTCCCGGTCGAGCGTCCCGATGAGTTTCTCCAGGCAACCCGCGATTTCGCCGGGGTCGTCGATGCTCGCCGTATACCTGACGCCGGCCTGCGTCAGCACACTCTGCGTTTCGCCGTTCTTGTCCAGTATTCCGAGAATCGGTTTCTTCGCGAAGAAGTACTCGTATAATTTGGCGGGTACCGCATGGTTGTAGGCCGTACCTTGAAATACGAGCAGTGCATCGGCGGCGACCATCTCCCGTATCGCCGCGTCGTAAGGCAGATGGTCTTCGAAATGCACGAGATCCGATACGCCCGCGTCGGCGGCGCTTTTTTCGTACAGGTCCTGAAACCCACAGGCGCGAAAAACGACGCGTAGGTCGCCACTGTCGACGGCCTTCTTGGCGACGATCTTGCCGAGCGCTTCGAAAAAGGATCGCGGGTTGCGCGCCTTGGGTTGCAGCGCACCGCTGTGCAACAGCGTGATCGGGCCGCCACGCCGTCGTTCGCTTGCAATGACGTCCGGAAAGTTCGCCTCGTCGTAGCCGTTCGGAATGACTAGAAACCGGTCTGCCAGCTCCGGATATCGCTCCGCGTAAATACGGCGGGTGTAGTCGGCGGTAAACACTGTCCGGCTTGCCTGTTCGACCGTCCGTTGTTCGATGCGTCGGGCCAAGCGGAAGCGCATCGGGTCCGGCGGGTATCCATCCAGGGTCATCGGATCCCGAAAATCGGCAACCCACGGCAAGCCGCTCCATCGCGACAGGCGCAGAGCGACCAGGTTGGTCGTCGAAATCGGGAATGTCGACCAGATCGCACGCGGCTCATGGCGTCGAATAAGGCGTTTTCCGGCAAAGACTGCAGCCGGCCACCAGCTCAGCCATGCGTCCGGCCAAGCCAGGAACCCGGGATAGCGATTGCGAATGGAGCACAGCCGCCGCGCGTCGACGCCGAAGGCTCTGTGGACGACCACGTCGTCCGGGATCTCGTGTAGCTGGCTGGGGTTGGTTTTGTCATAAGCTCGTGGATCGACCGTCAGGACCACGGGCAGCCAACCGTCTTCGCGGAGATAGCGAACGGCTTTCAGGGCGCGCTGCATCCCGCTGCTGGTGGCTACCGGCGGGAAGTGGAACGCGACGATCAATATCGTTCGATTCATTTGCTAGGATGGGGCCTTTGCTAGGATGGCTTCTGCTAAAATACAAATACCGAGCCGTCGGGTTGCGCTCGTGGTCGACTCCTCTCGTCGACGCCCGTGGTCAACGCCTAATGGTTGACATCCAATGGTCGACACCTATGTGGTTGATGATACTCCGTTGGTAACTCGAAATTCACTCGTTTTCGCGGCGGTCTCGAGTTCGTGAAGCTGGCTGCAACGATCGCCTTGGCAGCCGTCCTGTTCGTGGCGATCCTGGCCTACTGCTTCCCGCGCGGACGTGTCAGCGGGCGCCCAGGTGTACTGTATATTCTGGTGGCGGCGATCGCGTGTGAAGCAGTGCTCGTTTCTATCCTCGCTGCCCAAAGCGCCACGCGGGTCCGCGACCTGCTTACCGACGACTACGCCGGAATCGGTTCGTTGGCCGGTCACGCGGGCGGCGATCCCAGCGGGTCCGGTTTCGTCGCGGCGCAGGTGGCGGCTTTTCCCCAGCCGGCGGTGTCCGACGAAGCGGCCTGGCGGTCCTGGCAGCGTCGTCTCCGGTCGCATCTCAAGAACGAAGTCTACGAGCTCGATCTCGACGGCCCCCGCCCGAACGCCCCCGGGCAGTTTCTGCAGCGGACGGGCTCCGACGCGGGATTGCTGCGCAAGGAATTCGCGATCCCGGCGGCAGACGGCGACCTGATTCCGGCGGTCATGCTCGCTCCGGTCGACGCGGGGTCGCCTTTGCCGGGAATACTCGTCATCCCCGGGCACGTCAAAGACGGCCGGTCGGGATTGGCGCAGATGGTACTCCCGGTCCGCTCCTATCAGCAGTCGGCCGCCAGGGAACTCGCCCTGGCCGGATTTGCGACGCTGACGGTCGAGCTCAGGGGATTCGGTATGCGCGGCCCGCCCGATTTCGCGAATCATCTCATTGTGGCCTACAACGCGATCCTGGGCGGCGGTTTTTACAAGAAGCTGGCCGTCGATGACATCCGGCGTGCGCTCGACCTGTTCGAGCAGCTTCCCGAGGTGGACGCGGCGCGACTGGGCATCGCCGGCGTGTCGCTCGGCGGCGAGTTGGCCGTCGAGTATGCCGCCCTGGACGAGCGTATCAAGGCGATATCCTTTCATTCGCATGGCGGGAGAACCGGCCCGTTCGCTGGTCGGGACGCGCCGGACGCCGCGCAACCGCACTATTGTCACGTGATTCCGGACGCAAACGGCATCATGCGCAAAGAGGACCCTTTTCTGCTGCTCGCGCCACGCCCCACGCAGGGTTTGCGCGGCGGTCATGAGCCGTTCCCCGACGACGGCCTGTTTGCCGGCGAGTTACAGGCGGTCTGGACGATTCTGGGTGCCCCCGCCGACCTGCAGATCGAGACAATCCCCAACCAAGGTCACCTGTTCTTCGTCGAACCGGCGACGCGGTTCTTCAAAGAACACCTGTAAGCGCGGCTCGGGCCCGGACTAGCCGCCGGTCCTTCCTCGTCCTATTCGGCGGCATCCAGTACCGGCGGTTTGGGTCTCGTAACGTCGCTCCCGAACTCGTAGGCGCCGGAGTCGTAGGGCGCCGTTCTTGCCACGCCGTTCCTGTCCACCGAGATACCGGCGATCACATCGGCCGCGTCGATGAGGTCGGAAGTTGCCGTGATCCGGTAGTCCCGGTTCCCGGCGTCCACGAAGTCGCCGGCAGAGACGGCGACGTTCGTCGGGTGATCGGCTTGTGACGGCTTCGAACCGAGGAAGGCATTGTTGCGCAGGTCCCAACTCGCGATGCCCGCGCCGCCGCTCACGACGTCCAGCTGAATGCCGATACCGTTGCCGAACGTGGAGTGATAGACGCGGAGGTCGCGCGTGTTGTCTTCGGCCCTTATTGCGGTATCCACGTCGTAGATGACGGTATTCGATATCAGGGTCTCCGCGGCGCCGAGGCTGCCGCGAATCCGGAACGCGATCTCCGAGTCGTACACCGTGATTCGATCGAATGTCGCCGAGATTTTTTCCTTGAGATTAAAGGCGGCACGATTGCTGATTTCCGCTACGTCGACCCAGCCGTATGCGGTCACGTTGCGGAACGTGACGTTCATCCGGATCTCGTTCTCGTAGCCGCTGATCAGCACTTTCGTGTCGAGCGCGTTTTCTCCGGGCGAGTCGCCGGCAGACCAACCGCTGTTGAAGTTCTGTTCGAGGGCGCCGGTCCAAAGGACGGAATCTTCGACGACGATATTGTCGGAGATCCCGCCGGGCACGCGATTCGGATCCGACTGTACGGAATCTCCCGAGACGTGGTGGATGTTCGCCCGCCGTATCGTGACGCCGTCGGTGTCGGTGATCGCGACACCATGGGAGTCGTCCTTGCTGCCGAACGAGCCGTTCAGGAAATGGTGGATCTCGACGTCTTCGATGAGCAGGCCGTCACCCCGGTTCACGTCGACGGCGTCGCGTGTGCCGTTACGGATTTCCATGTTTCGCAGTACGTTGTTCCTCGCGCTGCGAATCCTGACGGCATCCGACGCATCCTTGCGATGATCGACGTCGATGTCCTGGACGACCACGTAGTCGCCTCTCAGGTCGATCTGGTACAGCGTGGGCCGACTCCCGCTTCCCCACGCGCCGACGACGATCGGTTGCGACGCCGTCCCGTCGTCGTTGACGTCGAGTTCTCCGTCGAACACCTGGCCGCGGCGGAACAGCACCGAGTCTCCGCCCGAGAGAGACAAGGAGTTGACCCGGCCGACCGAACGGAAAGCGGCAGTTTCGTTCAAGCCGGAGTTGCCGTCGTTACCGTTCTCTGCGTCGACGAAGTAAGTGGCGGCGATGCCGGTCACTGGAACCAGCAACGACAATACGACCGTCAGGCTAATGGCGCGGGTACGCATGTTCATTGAGCGAGTTCTCACGGATCGATTCCTGCAGTCGCTTGAGGGCTAGATCATACCTGAGCGAAAGAAAGTCTTGTATACTGCTGCCGGCGTACGCCGCTGTTGCGCGAAACTACCGACAGGACACCAGCGCATTATGTTGTCACAGTCGTGATTGAATACCACTGTCGGTATCTGGCGACAGCCCGAGTGAAGCCGGGCGTCGAACCGCCAGGTCTCGGATCGCTGGGCGTCAAACCATGATAATCAGCCACAAACATCGATTCGTTTTCGTCGAGATACCCCACACCGGATCGCATTCGATATCGGCGCAGCTCGTCGCTCACTACGGCGGTCAGCCGATCCTGCGCAAGCACGCCAATGTGACGCAGTTCCTCGGCCAGGCGTCGGCCGACGAGCGGTCCTATTTCAAGTTCGCGACCGTCAGAAACCCGTTGGACTCGTCAGCCACCGACTACGCAAAACTCAAGAACAACCACAAGGGGCAATTCACGGATCCGGCCAAGTTAATGGAAAATGGCGGCCACGTTACCAAGGATCATCTGCGGGAGTTCAATTTCATCCGCGACAATCATGCGGATTTCGCTGCGTTCTTCCGCAAGTTTCGCAGCAAGCTTTACAATAACTGGTTTCTGGTGGGCGATCAGCATTTCGACTACGTCATCCGTTTCGAACGGCTGCAAGAGGGTTTCTCCGAGGTGCTCGATCGTTTGCGTATCGAGCAGGTCGCGCCGATTCCTCACGTGAACAGGACGAAAGGGAAGGACAAGTCCTACGAGGAGTACTTCACGCCGGAGATCTACGGCCTCGCCGCTGCCTGTTACGGTCCGTTCATGAAGAAGTGGGGTTACGATCTACCTGCAAGTTGGGGCGCGGTGGCCATCCCGCGGACGAGCGAGCTACAATTCGCAACGCTCGATCGCTCCGCACGGTTCGCCGCACGATTCATCACCCTCAACCCCGACAACGCCATTCTTCACAGAGCCAAGGTGTTTACCGACATGGCAACGAATCGAAAATCATGATCAAGAACAACTCCTTGCTCCTGGTGGTGGCGTCTCTCGCGATATCGGGCGTCCTTTTGGCCGGTAC
>JANQMR010000034.1 GCA_028279985.1 Woeseiaceae bacterium | reverse complement strand
GTTTACGCTGGCAACGCGAGGATCACCATCTCGAGGGCGGAGCGGTGCTGACACCGTCGGACGACCCGGACGCCTTCGACTGCGGCCACGTGGCGGTGACCGACGTGATTCGTCACGAGGGCCGCTACCTGATGGCGTACTTCGGCGGCAGCCGCGAAGTTCCCGCCGACACCAAGGAATTGTATGCCTGTCCCGGCTACCGGATGCGTCTCGGCATCGCCGAAAGCCCGGACGGGATTCACTGGTCCAGGATCGCCGGCGACGCGCCGGGCGGCGCCGTCCTGGACGTTGCGCCGGGCGACGTGTACGTCGCCTTCCCGGGCCTCGTCGCAACCGACGACGGTTTCCTGATGCACTACACGACCGTGGACAACCAGGGTCGTTTCCACCGCACGCATGTCGTGACGTCGCCCGATCTGAAACACTGGTCCAAGGCGCCCGATTTCGATTTCGATGCCGATCCGCCCTTGCCGGAATCGGCCGGGATCGTAACGCGGGATATCATCCGGAATCCGACCGATGCGCCCGAAAAGTGGCTCATGGTCTACACGTCGCGCGACGGCCGCGCCGAAACGGCGGAACGGCGTGCGATCTGCGCTGCGGTCTCGGACGATCTCCTGGCGTGGCGGCGACTGCCGCAAAGCCCGTTTTTTACCGTCGGCCCACAGGGTGCCTGGGACTCGGGCGGGGTTGCCAATCCGCGCCTGGTTGCAACACCCGAAGCCTGGTATCTGTATTACTTCGGCTGGTCGAATCCGCCTTATGCCGATCACCCCGGTCGCGGCATCGGCTGCGCGGTCAGCCGTACGCGACGGCTCGAGAGCTTCAAGCGGGTTTGAGCGCGGCCTCCGTCGCCGATCTTCCAATAGGCGACCCTCCAATAGCCGATCTTCAATAGGCGATCGCCTATTGCCGACCCTCTATTGCTGATCCTCTAGTTACCGGCAACGGCAAACAGCGGCCGTTCGGCCGCTTCGGCGTAAATCCTGTCGATGAGCGACAACAAGGGCAGGTGCGCTTCCAGCGGCATCGGGAAGCCCCGGCCGTTCAGCAGGCCGTCGGTGGACTCGCGGATGATCGACAGATGCCCCGGTCCATACACCAGGGCGTCCGGCACCGGCGCGGCGGGAGGCGGCGCCGGCACGCCGTGACAGTCGGCCACCTCGTGACCCGACAGGCGGATATGGCCGCGATCCGATTGCAGCAGTATCGACACCGGCCCCAAGCTGCGTTCGCCGATTGCGCTCAGGTCCACGCTGGCTTCGACGCCGCCGGGAAAACGGGCCAGGATGCGCGCAAGCTCGTCCGAGGGCTCGCCCGCCAGCGCGGCCGCTATGCGCTCCGGTTCGCCGAACCACCAGCACAACAGATCGAGATAGTGGATACCGACGGTGCGCAGGATCCCGCCGCCGGCGCGTCGTGGATCGGCGTTCCAGCCGCGCAAAGCCGGTAGCGCACCGTGGACGCTGACGGCCCGGCAGCGAAACCGGCCCTCGTCGAGCAAAGCCCGAATCCAGCGCGGGTGGGGACAGGCACGCTGGTTCAAGACCACGCCGGTCCATACGCCTTTGGCCCTGGCTGCGTCGACAATATCGGCTGCCTCGATCGCGCTGCGGCCGACCGGCTTTTCGCACAACACCGAAACGCCGGCGTCGATCGCCTCGATGGCAAGTGCGCGATGGCTGTCGTGCGGCGTGGCGATCACGACCGCGTCCGGCCGCGTCGCCTCGATGGCCGCTTCCAGCGCGTCGAAGTGAGGCGCGTCGGTCGAGTCGCCCTCGTCCAGGGTGACGATGCCTGCAAGCTCCGCGTTCGCGGTTTGCCGGATCGCCGCGATATGACACGCGCCGACACGGCCGCTGCCGACGACCAGCCAGCGAATCACGGCGCGACGCTCCGGCCCCCGTCCACGGTAACCAGGGAGCCCGTGACCCACTCCGAGGCTTCGTCCAGCAACCACAGGATCGCCGGGGTCAGGTCCGAAACCCGGCCTGTGCGGCCCAGCGGCAGTTGGCTTTCGATGGCCTTGCGCAAACCCGGGTCTGTATCCCAGGATCGCGTGGCGGGCGTTTCGACAGGCCCCGGGACGATCGCGTTGACCCGAATTCGGTGTTCCGCCCATTCCTGCGCGAGGCAGCGCAACAGCGACACGCTGGCGCCTTTCGCCGCGGCAAAATGTGACAGTCCCGGCGCGGGGCCGGCGTGCAGGCTGGACGCCACGTGCACGATGGCGAGTGGCTGCTTTTCAGCGATCGCGCGTTTGGCCGCGGTTTGCGCGCAACGCCAGAAACCGCCGGTGTTGAGCTGGAAGGTCTCGAGGAACAGCGTTTCGTCGACGTCCAACGCCGCGGCGCGGGCAGCACCGCCGGCCGAGGTCAGCAGCGCATCCGGCGCCCGCGGCAGTGAGGCGAACAAGGCCTCGACCGAATCGCGCCGGCGCACGTCGACCCGATGCGCCGTGGCACCGATTTGTCCGGCCAGCGTTTTTGCCGCTTCGGCATCGATGTCGGCGACGACGACGGCGGCGCCGGCCGCCGCGAGCTCGGCGGCCGCGGCGGCGCCGATGCCGGAAGCGCCGCCGGTCACGACGACCAGGCGTTGCCCGTCAGTCGTCAACGGACTCATCCCGCTCCGTATTGGCCTGAGTATTGGCGAGGACTTCGAACACGGCCGCCGTGTCGAGCTCTCCCAGGCCGCGGCGAATCGCCGCTTCGTAAAGGGGCGCCGTCGCATCGAACAGCGGCGTCGGCGCGTCGATATCTCGCGCGAAGGTATCGATCAGGGCCATGTCCTTTTGCCAGAGCTCGAGCTTCATCGTCGCCGGCGTATACCGGCCGCCGGCCATCAACGGCCCGCGGAGGTCGAGGATTCGCGACTGCGCCACACCGGCGCCGACGACCTCGCAGAAGACATCCGGATCGATGCCCGAGCGTTTCGCGAGCAGCAGCGCCTCGGCCGTGGCCACGTTGTGCACGGCGACCAGCAGGTTGGCGATCAGCTTCATGCGCATGCCGTTGCCGAAGGCGCCCAGAAAGAACAGGTCGCGACTGAAATCGCACAGCACCGGCTCGGCCTTGCGCAAGGCCGGCTCGTCGCCGCTGGCATAAACGACGACATCCGCCGTTTCGGCTTGCGCGCCGGTGCCGCTGATGGGGCAATCCAACAAAGTGATGCCGTGCTGCCCCAGCCGTTGCCGGTTGCGCGACTTGCACGCGACATCCAGGGTGCTGAGCTCGACGGCGATCAGGCCACGGGGCGCAGCTCCGCGTGCCCGGGCGATCTCGGTGACGGCCTCGTCCAGCGCCGCGCTGCTCGGCAGGCTCAGCAAGACCAGCTCCGAGTCCGCCACTGCCGATGCGCAGTCGGCGGCCACGGCGACACCCCGGTGACGGTTTTCCGCCGTGCGCTCGGCATCGGGGTCGAAGCCGGTCACCCGATGTCCGGCGCGTATCAAATGCCGCGCAAAAGCCCCGCCCATCGTGCCGAGTCCGATGACCGCAACACTCGCGGTGACCTGCGAGCGCGGTTCGCCGGAGGCGGGGGTGCTCAAGCACGCTCCCGGGCGGGAATCCGCGGCAGCATCAGGAAGCTCGGGTCGTCCGGGGTCAAGTGCAGGCTCGTCGTGCCGCCGAAGACGTCGCGCGGCCGGTCCACCGGATCGTCGTGCAGGAACGGGCCGCAGCCGCGCAGCTCGTTCTTGAAGTTCGAAAGCCTGGCACCGGTGGCGGTGGGGCATTCGTAGTCGCGGCCCAGGACCGTCACCGCGACGATCCAGCCCGCCGGCACGACAATCGACGTGGGCCAGATCTCGACGTCCAGCGGCACCGATTCGCCCGGCACCAGGGGCCAGGGTTCGTCGTGCGTGTGATAGGGGCGCCAGGCTTTCGACAGCGATGTATCGAGTTTTCTGTGCGACGCACGCAGCCAGCCCTGGGCGATCGGCGTGTGCGGATCGATGGCCCCCTGAAAGTTGAGCTCGCGGCCCTCCGGATCGAATACCCGCAGCACGACGAAAAGATCGGCGTCGGCGGTCGACGACGAAACCCGCAGCCTGAGCACCGACGGGCCGGTGAATTCCGTCGGCTCGGCCATCGGCGCCGAGCGGAACGTGAGCCCGTCACCCATCGCCTCGAAAGACAGCACCTCGTCCGCTTCCGGCGGCTCCGGACTCAGGCCGCCGTCCGCCGTCAGGAAATAGCGGCTCCAGACGGTCCGCGGTATCGGCCATTCGTCTTCCGTGCGTTCGTCGAACCCGTCCGGACGACGCACCTTGAGCCTGACCCGCGGTTCTTGCGGCCAGCCGTTGTCCTCGCCTTTCAGGAAATGGCCGAAAAAACGTTTTTGAATCGCGACTCCGTAGTCGGTGTAGAACTCGGTCCAGTGTTCGAGGCCGTGGACTTCCAGCCATTTCTGCGTGGACGCGGCTCTCAGATACGCTTCGAAGTTGCCGCGCGAATGCAGGCCCTGGCCGCCCCAGTTGGCGGCCGACAGCAAAGGCACGTCGATGCGGTCCCAGGCGGCGGAACGTTCGCGATGATACGCGCCGTCCAGCGGCTGCTTGCGGATCTCGTCGCCGAAATCGCAGCGATTGGCCGCGAGCGCCGCTTCGCTGAAGGTCGGTGGCCCGCAGACCAGGTCTCCGGTCGCGCGGCTCACGGGGCCGCGTTTGCCGAGGCCGTGTTGCACGGTCTTGACCTGCATGTCGTACCAGTTGGCCCAGAACGTGCTCAGGATACCGCCATGGTGGGTCATGTCGCGATACCAGTCGGCGGCGCCTTCCCAGATACACATCGCGGCAAGATAGCGTGGCTTGAGGCCCGCCACCTGCCATTGATTGATACCGTAGTAAGACACGCCGTTCAGGCCCACCCGGCCGTTGCTCCAGGGCTGCTCGCCGGCCCATTCGATACACTGCTTGAAGTCCTGTGTCTCACGCGGCGAGAAATGCTGCACATAACCCGGCGAACGGCCGCAGCCGCGCGAATCCACCCGCACGCACACATAACCGTCCGGGACCCATTTCTCGGGGTCGACGACTTCCCAGTTCTGGTAGAGGTTGGTCGATCCGGCCGTAACGTCCGGATGCTGTTCGGCCATCCGCTGCCAGGCGCTGGGATAACCGTCCTGAAACGCGAGACCTTTCGCATAAGGACCGTAGGTCATCAGCACCGGGAAGCGGCCGGCCTGCGGTGGGCGAAACACGTCGGCGCGTAACACGATGCCGTCGTCCATGGCGACGGGTACGTCCCAGTCGATGCGCATGCCGTCCCGGTCTTCGGTCCGGCCGGAGGATTTACTCTGATCCACGGCTCGTCTCTCGTTGCCTGAGTTCGGTGTGACCGACGATGGCCACCGCGTCGTCCGCGCCCAGTCCGGCATCGACGGCGGCGCCGTAGGCGCCGAGCGTCGCAATCGCGGCGTCGGCGTCGATGCCCAGCGCGTGAGCGGTTTCGGTGATCAGCCGCAAGTCCTTGTGCATGGACGCGAGATCGAAGGCGACTTCCTTCGATTCACCGAGTATCGCCGGCATTTTCATCCCCAGCACGGCCAGCGCGGCGGCGCTGTCGGCCAGGGTTTCGAGGATCAGTTTTCGGTCGAGACCGCCGGTCTCGCCCATCGCCACCGACTCCGCCAGCGACTGCCAGTACACGGCCAGCGGCAGATTCACGGCGAGCTTCAACAATGCGCCCTGGCCGGCCGGACCGGCGTGAACGACGCGTCGGGTCAGGGCGGACAGCACCGGCTCGGCGCGGCGGATGTCGTTTTCCTCGCCGCCTACCAGCGCCAGCAGCCGGCCCTCGCGCGCCGGGGGGACGGTGCCCGATACCGGCGCGTCGATCATTGCCGCGCCGTGCTCGCGAAGCTTCCGGTGCAAATCGCGAACCGTCTCCGGCCGCAGGGTGCTCATTTCGATGAACAGGCGTCCTGCCGCCGCGGCCGAACACAGGCCGTCGTCTCCGAGGTAAACCGCCCGCGCCGCCTCGTCGTCGCTCAACATCGTGACGACGATGTCGCTGCCGGCGACGAGCTCGGCCGGCGTAGCGGCCAGCCGCGCGCCCCTGTCTTCGAGGCTTGCCGCGCGCGATCGGCTGCGGTTCCAGACGACCAGCGGGAAGCCGCGGTCGAGCAGGCGGGCCGCGATCGCGGTACCCATCCTGCCGAGACCGACAACTCCGACGTTCACAGCCCGCTGCCGACCGGCGAGCGGTCAGTCCGGCGCATAGGCGATCAGGTCGAGCAGGGTGTTCGCGCCGGGAACCACCAGCGGGTCTTCGAGGCGAATGGTTGTCGATGCCGGCTTGCTGTCCGGAAAGTAGCTCGCCCAGGCTTCGATCGATTCCGCAAACCACTGGAAATCGGAATGAAAACAGACCCGCCGCGTGATGTTCTCGACCGAGGTGCCGGCCGTCTCGCAAATCCGGGCGATGTTTTCCATCATGTAGTGCATCTGCGCCTTGCCCGGTGAGCCGTACCACGGGAAATTCGGGTTTCTGACCATGCCCTCGGCCAGCTTGCCGCTAGCATCGAAGGCCATCTGGCTACTGAAAAACAGCAGGTCGCCGGCTTTGACGGCCTGCGGCTCGTGACCCAGTCCGGGCGGCGCATCCGCCGCCTCGATCGTCGTGATCCCGAGCGGGCTTTCCGATTTCAACAGCGTCAGCGCGATTTCGATTCTCGCGCCTCGACGCCCCATGCCCATGTAGGGAATGACCACCCGCGCCGGCGGGCGATGCGCGAACCAGCGTTTCCAGGCGCGATCCATCGCCGCGAAGTCCGAAGGATCGCCGATGTAGACCTCCGCCTTGACCGCCGAGTCCAGGCCAGACCCGGCCGTGGCGGCGAGCCCGGAGAGTTTTTCGAGGATGATGTCCGTTTGCGCTTCGACGCCCGAGTCCGACCAGGCTTCGGTTTGGGTCGTGGAGGTCCGGGCGTCCGCGGCGTTTGCCGCATCGTACGCCGTGTCAACGGCATTCTGGGCTCCGAGGAATACCCAGTCGCCGCGCGTCAAGCCGACGGTATGCCCGGTGCTGTCGTCCCGGATCGGCTGCGGCTCGTGCCGGTCCGTCCGGCAAATCATGTCGACCTCGACACGCGTGCCCAGGCACAGCAACTCCTTGACCCCCAACGCGGAATCGGGCACGGCCGCGCGTCCGAGCAGCTCCTCGCGGGCATCCAGATACGGGTGTATCGAAACATGCGGCCGGTTGTCGCCGCGGGCGAAGTCCTGCAGATTCGGCCGCTCCGAGACGAACCACTGCCACAGGCGCAGCATGTCGCGGTCCGGGTCGCAACCCGCCGCTTTCATCGTGTTGGCGAGGTTTTGCAGCACGTAGTGGCCCTGGAGATAAAGCTCGCCGCGAAGATTCGGGTTTGCGGCGAGTACCTCCGGCGCCAGGCCGGTCTTGAAATCGCTTGCGATCTGGCCGGCCACGAATACCCAGTCGCCGGCGCGAATCGCCGGGCTGTAGGGCATCAGCGGCTTGGGAACGCCCGCTTCTAGTCCGGGCCAGATCGACTCTATTTTCGCCGGTTGACTGGTGTTCATGCGTAACCCCTCGCGACCCTGTTTCAAGACCCTCTGACGACGGTCATATACGATCATAGCGGCAAGCCGTGGGCCCGAAGAACCCGATGTTCTGATCACCGCCATCAGGAATGCTGATTTCCCGGCCGCGTTGCGGGGCCTTTATGTATACCGGTGTTATGCTGCTCGGGAATCGGGTCGGCAGCGGATCGCCGCCCCCTGCGCAGGTATAGCCGCCATGAAGTTTCAACAGATTCTGACCTTCGTCGCCGTCTATCAAGAACGGTCCTTTACCGCGGCGG
Organism: Woeseiaceae bacterium; assembly: GCA_028279985.1. Lineage (GTDB taxonomy): Bacteria > Pseudomonadota > Gammaproteobacteria > Steroidobacterales > Woeseiaceae > UBA1847. The sequence continues at coordinate 28,043 of JANQMR010000034.1, read as the reverse complement.
CCGAGAGAATACATGCGACCCAGTCCGGGCTCAGCATGCAGATCAAGGAGTTGGAGGAGCGCATCGGTGTACGTCTGTTCGATCGCTCGCCCAAGGGCGTCGAGCCCACGGCCGCCGGGCAGCGATTGTACGAACACGCGCTCAAGGTGCTGCGCGACGTGGAATCGCTGCGCGAGGAGATGCATGCCATCCGCGGCGAGGTGACCGGGTCGGTCAGCGCGGGCTTGATGCCGACGTTCACTCGCGCGGCGCTGGCGCCGGCCATCGCGGAGTTCGCCGCGGACAGTCCCCATGTGGACATCAGGATCGTCGAGGCCTACAGCGCCGTGCTCACGGACATGGTGCGCAGGGAGCAACTGGATTTCGCGATCGTGCCGCCGACGGCGGACGCCGACGGCATTCGTTCGCAACACGTCGCGCGCGACCGGGAATTGCTGGTGACCTCGGTGAACACCCCGCGACAGCACCTGGAAACCGTGTCGCTGGCCGATGCCGGCCCCTTGAAACTGATCCTGCCCGGAACCGGTAACGCGAGGCGTGAGAAGCTGGATCGTCACCTGGCGAGCGTGGGCGCTCGAGTCGAGTCCACGATCGAGATGGATGCGATGATGGCGACCCTGAGCCTGATCGAGCACAGCGACTGGTGCGCGATCCTGCCGACGACCCTTTGTCATCCGGACCTCGACGGCCGCCGCCGCAAGCTTCATCCGCTGGTCGACCCGGAACTGAGCGTGGACTATACGCTGATCACGCCCGTCACCGGTCTGGTTTCGTCACCGGCCAGGGAGTTCTCTGACCGTGTCACCGAGCAGATCAAGGCGATTTGCCGGGACTGGGACTTTTCGCAGGGCTCGGGCGCCGCCGACGGCGACGCGGCGCCGGGCAATCAGTAACTCTGATCGCAGGCATCTCATCTCATCATTTCATAAGGCTTCGGAACGCTCTTAGCATCCTTACGAAGTGATTTGCGTGAGGAGCGCCGTGAAGCTGGGATTCTTTACGATGCCGATTCATCCGCTGGACAAGGACTGGCGGCTGAGTCTTGCAGAGGACAGGGAAGCCTTCCTCCTTGCGGACGAGCTCGGTTTCGCTGAGGCTTACGTCGGCGAGCATGTGACCGACCAGGCCGAGAACATCACGTCCTGCATGCTGTTTCTCGCCAGCCTGGTGCACGATGTCCGGCAGATGCGCCTCGGCACCGGCACCGTCAACCTGCCCAACAGCCATCCGGCGGCGGTCGCGGGCCAGGTCGCGATGCTCGATCATATGCTCGACGGACGCCTGAACTTCGGCATCAGTCCCGGCGGCCTGTTGTCGGATGCGGAAGTCTTCGGCAGTCTCGACAAGAACCGCACCGAGATGTTCGTCGAAGGGATCGACATGGTGCTGGACATCTGGAGTTCGGAGCCGCCCTACGACCTCCACGGCAAGCACTGGCAAATCTCGACCCGGAAGACCATGATCCCGGACATCGGGCAGGGCATCATCCCGAAACCGCTGCAGAGGCCGCACCCGCCCATCGTCGTGACGGCGGTGGCGCCTTACTCGAAGGGCGTCGTCGCGGCCGCGGCGCGCGGCTGGGACATGATCTCCGCCAATTTCCTGTTGCCCAAATGGGTGGCGACGCACTGGCCGCAGTACCGGAAAGGCTGCGAGCAAGCCGATCGCGTCGCGGATCCGGCGAACTGGCGCGTGGCAAAGAGCGTTTTTGTCGCCGACGATCTCGACACGGCACGCGAGTACGCGCTGGGGCCGGACAGTCCCTATCGTTTCTATTACAAGCAGATCGTCACCAAGATGCGGCTGAGCGGCCGGTCGAACCTGTTTCTCGAGGATCCCGCGGCCGGCGGCCCGGATCCGTCGCTGGACGAGCTATTGGACAAGCTCGTGATCTGGGGCACGCCGGACAAGGTCGCCGACGACCTGCTGGCGTTTCGCGAGCAGGTGGGCGATTTCGGTACCTTGCTTTACGCCAGTAAAGATTGGGTCGACAGGGAACTGTCGAGGCGGTCGATGATCCTGCTCGCGGAATCGGTGGTGCCGAAACTGGAAACCGCCGTTGCGGCGGAAGCGCGGTGACCGACGCGGCGGACGCTACCGTCGACACAGTCAACATCGCGGACGCGCGCCTGGCCTACGCGGTCGAAGGCGCCGCGCGGGGGGACTGGGTCGTGATGTCGAGCTCCCTGGGTACCGATCGCCGGATGTGGCGGCGACAGTGGCCGGCGCTCGCCGGAGACTATCGGGTCTTGGTCTACGATCATCGCGGCCACGGCCAAAGCACGCCGGGCAGCCGCGACACGGCGTGGACCATGGATTTGCTGGTGGCCGACGTGATCGGTCTGATGGATGCGCTGGACATCGACACCGCCGCGTTCGTCGGCCTGTCGCTAGGCGGCGCGGTCGGCCTCGGACTTGCGCTGGAACATCCCGAACGATTGAGCCGGCTGGTCTGCTGCAGCGCGCGCGCCGATGCGCCGGACGCTTACCGCAATCTCTGGCGAGACCGGGCGCGCTCGGTATCCGACGCAGGCGTCGCGAGCGTAGTCCAGGCAACGCTCGAGCGTTGGTTCACCGAGGACGTACGTCTGCGGCACGAGGATCTCGTCGCCGAAGCGGCTGCAATGCTCGAGGCGACGAGCCCCGAAGGCTACGTCGGCGCGGCAACGGCGCTGACGACACTTAACTATTTCGAGCGGCTGGGTGAGATCGACGTCCCGACGCTGTTTCTCGCCGGGGAATGCGATGCCGCGATACCGGCCGACGTCATGCGCGCGATGTCCGAACGGACCCAGGGTTCAAGGTTTCGTTCGAGGTTTCGCACGATTGCCGATGCCGCGCATCTGAGTAACATGGAGCGTCCGACGGCCTTCAACGAGGAATTGCTGGCATGGCTCGGGGCAGCAGTGTGACGCATCCGGCGAAAGCCTTCGACGGTCGCGGTTTGCGATGAGCGTCTCCGGGGTACTCGAGCCGGCCGAGGCGGACCTGATCGGCACCGTCCCGGTCGTCGTGATCGGCGCCGGCGCTTGCGGCCTGTCCGCGGCGCTCTCGGCAAACGACGGCGGCGCCGAAGTCCTGGTGCTCGAACGCGACAACTCGGCCATGGGTACGACCGCGATGTCCACCGGCCTGATCCCGGGCGCCGGCAGCCGCTTCCAGCGTGAGCTCGGCATCGACGACACGCCCGAGGGCTTTGTCGCCGACATACGCGCCAAAACCGGCGGCGGGATCGACGAGCGCATCGTCGAACACCTGGCCGCGGCATCCGCTCCCACCGTGGAGTGGCTGGCCGACGACTGCGGCGTGCCGTTGTCGCTGGTGGACACGTTCCGGTATCCGGGCCACTCGCGCATGCGCATGCACGGCACACCGAACCGCACCGGCGCCGAGCTGATGGGCGCCTTGCAAACGGAAATCGAGCGCCGCCAGATCGACATCGCGCTCTCGGCTCACGCGACCGAGCTCTTTGCCGATGCCGGCGGCAGGGTCCACGGCGTGCGCGTCCGGCGGCCGGACGGGCAGACCGAAGACATCGGCTGCGATGCGCTGATCCTGGCCTGCTGCGGATTCGCCGGCGACCCGGAGCTGGTGGCTCGCTACATTCCCGAGATTGCCGAGGGCACGTTTTTCGGCCATCCCGGCAACAAGGGCGACGCCATACGCTGGGGCCGGGCGCTGGGAGCGATTCTCGCCGACATGCATGCCTACCAGGGGCACGGCGGGCTCGCCTGGGGCCACGGCATACCGATCCTGTGGGCGCACATCGTGCTGGGCGGGATTCAGGTCAACGTCGAGGGCCGCCGGTTTTCCAACGAAGCGCGCGGCTACTCCGAGCAGGCGGTGGACATACTGGCGCAAACCGACCGGATTGCCTGGAGCATTTTCGACGAACGCATCCACGAGGCGATGCTGGAGTTCGACGATTATCGCGACGCGCTGGAAGCGCGCTGTGTGTTGTCGGCGGACTCGACGGCGGAACTCGGCGCCGTCACCGGCCTGCCGCAGGAAACCCTGGCGCAAACCCTGGCGGAAGTGCGGCGCATGGTCGGGGGCGAGATCGACGATGCTTTCGGCAGGGATTTCACGACGGCCGCGGAACTCGTCCCGCCGTATCGCGCGGTCAAGGTCACCGGCGCGCTGTTCCATACCCAAGGCGGCCTGGAAGTCGACGAACACGCACGCGTGTTGCGCGAAGACGGCGCGCCCCTGCCCAACCTGTTCGCCGGCGGCGGCGCGGCGCGCGGCATCTCGGGCCCGGGTTGCAGCGGTTATCTGGCCGGTAACGGATTGCTGACGGCCACCGCTCTCGGGAGGGCAGCCGGCAAGGCGGCGAGCCGCATTCCCACGACCTGATTTCCGTCCTCGCCGCGGCGGGTCCGTATTTCCGACGAATCGCGGTGCATATTCGAGTAGTATGCCGCCCATGCAGCCTATGCTCTCGATCTCCGGGCTCGGCAAGACCTACGCCGGCGGCTTCGAGGCGCTAAAGCGCGTCGACCTCGAAATACGCCGCGGCGAGATTTTTGCCCTGCTGGGCCCGAACGGGGCCGGCAAGACCACGCTGATCAGCATCGTCTGCGGCTTGGTGAATGCCAGCGGCGGCGAGGTGCTGGTTGACGGTTACGACATCGTCGGCGACTACCGCAAGACACGCTCGATCATCGGGCTGGTACCGCAGGAGCTGACCACCGAGACTTTCGAGACCGTGTGGAACACGGTGAGCTTCACCCGCGGCCTGTTCGGTCTCGCTCCGGATCCGGCACACATCGAGGGAGTCCTCAAGTCGCTGTCCTTGTGGGACAAGAAAGACGAACGCGCGATCAACCTGTCGGGCGGCATGAAGCGTCGCGTGCTGATCGCAAAGGCGCTGGCACACGAACCCAAGCTCCTGTTTCTGGACGAGCCGACGGCCGGTGTCGACGTCGAGCTCAGGCAGGACATGTGGAACGTCGTCCGTTCGCTGCGCGACGATGGCGTAACCGTGATACTGACGACCCACTACATCGAGGAAGCCGAGCAGATGGCGGACCGGGTCGGCGTGATCAACCACGGTGAGCTCATCCTGGTGCAGGACAAGTCCAGCCTGATGCTGGAGCTCGGTAAAAAACAGCTTTTCTTGCACCTGAACGACGGCATCGACCGGATACCGGCGTCTCTGACCGACTACGAGCTGGACTTGTCCGACGATGGCGACGAGCTGGTCTACACCTACGACACCAGAAGCGAGCGTACCGGTATCACGGCGCTTTTGGGCGACTTGCAGGAGGCCGGCATCACCTTCAACGATCTTCGTACCTCGCAGAGCTCGCTCGAGGAGATTTTCGTGAATCTCGTGAAACGTCCGACTTGAATCTAGTGAATACACTAGTGAACACAACAGGCACGGCATCCATCGACCGTCCGGCCGGCGCAGCGCAATGAACCTGTACGGCATCAGGGCGATCTACGTTTTCGAGATGGCGCGGATGAAACGCACCGTCGTGCAAAGCATCGTCGCGCCGGTATTGTCCACTTCGCTTTACTTCGTGATTTTCGGCGCCGCCATCGGCTCGCGGATTACCGAAATCGACGGCGTGAGCTACGGCTCGTTCATCGTCCCGGGCCTGATCATGCTGGCGCTGCTGACCGAGAGTATTTCCAACGCGTCTTTCGGCATCTATTTTCCGAAGTTCACCGGCACGATCTTCGAAGTCCTGTCGGCGCCGGTGTCCTGGGTCGAGGTGCTGATCGGTTACGTCGGCGCGGCGGCGACCAAGTCGATCATCATCGGCAGCATCATTCTGGCGACGGCCAACCTGTTCGTGGACGTGAGTATCGCGCATCCGGTGATCATGGTGCTGTTCCTGGTGCTGACGTCGATATCCTTCAGCCTGTTCGGCTTCATACTGGGCATCTGGGCGGATGGCTGGGAGAAGCTCACGATCGTGCCGATACTCGTCGTCATGCCGCTGACCTTTCTCGGCGGCACCTTCTACTCGATCAGCATGCTGCCGCCGGCCTGGCAGACCGTCAGCCTGTTCAATCCGGTCGTGTATCTGGTCAGCGGTTTTCGCTGGAGTTTTTATCAAAACGCCGACGTGAGCGTGGCGGTGAGCCTGGGGATGACGCTGTCCTTCCTGGTGGCCTGCCTGATCTTGGTTCGCTGGATATTCAAGACCGGCTACCGGCTGCGCACCTGAGTCGGTAGCGCCGGAGTAACGGGCGCGCCGCCGGTTGCACGTCCCAGCCGGCATCTCCGAAACGAGTGCGCATCCGGCGGGTGCGCGACGAGATGCTGGCCTTGCTGCGGCCTGCCAACGCTATGGGATCACTCCTGTGGCGTTGACAGGCCCTAGTAGGCTCTAAAGGAATCTGAAATCCCGTCTTGTTCCGGCGCCCGGGCGCATCGATAATCGGCCCTGTCTTTTTGTCACCGGATTACCGCAATGCATCGCATCGCACTCGCATCCCTCGCGCTCGTCCTCGGCGCCTGCCAGCAGGCCGGCGAGGCCCCCGAGGTGGAGATCATCGAACCCGCTGCCGAAGCCGCACCGGCGGCGGTCGAGCCGGATCGGCTGGCGACGGTCCTCGCCGGCCAGCCCGACGGCGTAAAGGCGCGGTTCGCTTACAGGAACCCGCAGGAAACGCTGGAATTCTTCGGCATCGAGCCCGGCATGACGGTGCTGGAAGCCTTGCCCGGCGGCGGTTGGTACAGCAAGATCCTGCTGTCCTATCTGGGCCCCGACGGGCACCTGATCGGCGCCGACTACTCGAACGACATGTATCGGCTGTTCTCGTTCGCCACCGAAGAGTACCTGGCGCGCAAGGCCGAGTGGGTCGCCACATGGACGGCCGAGGCCGAAGGCTGGAGCGGCGAGGACGGGGCCGGCGTCACCGGCTTCCACCTGGGCTCGATGCCGGCGGAGCTCGAAGGCACGGCGGACGCGGCGGTTTTCATTCGCGCCCTGCACAACCTGGCGCGGTTCCGGGACCGGGGTCCGTTCCTCGACGAGGCGCTGGACGAGGCCTACCGCGTTCTGAAGCCGGGCGGCGTGTTAGGCATCGTGCAGCACGAAGCCCGCGAGGACATGCCCGACGACTGGGCCAAGGGCGGTAACGGTTACGTGAAAAAGCAGTTCCTGATCGATCGCATCACGGCCGCCGGTTTCGAATTCGTCGCCGAATCGGACATCAACGAGAACCCGAACGACCGGCCCACGACCGAGGATGTCGTCTGGCGGTTGCCGCCGTCGCTCAGGACCAGCCGCGACGACCCCGAGCTCCGGGCGGAACTCGAGGCTGTCGGCGAGTCCCATCGGATGACCTTGAAGTTTCGCAAGCCCGACTGAGAAGCCTGTCCGAACAGGGAGCCTCGCCGGACTCGCGCAGAGGCTCCCTTATTTATCCCTATTTACAGGGCAGCTTTACAGGACAGCAGACCCTAGCGTTCAGAAATCAGCGCTCAGAAATCGACGCGGAAACCTAGCTGCATCGAGCGCCCCGGCAGCGGCACGGAGTCCTTGAGCGGCGAGCTGTGACGCCTGGCTTCCTCGTCGCCCAGGTTCGTGCCGCGCACGAACAGCAGCATCTGCGGGTTCTGCCACGTGTACGACAGCTCCGCGTTGACCAGCGTGTAGCTGTCGGTCGGCAGCTCGCCGGTTGCGGTCTTTTCCTGTTCGCTGTGGTAGATCGCGTCCACCGCGGCGGAAAAACGGTCGCGCTCGTAGTGCAGGCCCAGGCCGTAACGCAGCGGCGGCAGGCGCGGCAGGTACTCGCCGGTATCGGCTTCCTCCCCGAATACGTAGTCGGCGAACAGCCGCGCGTGCAGGTGGTTGGCAGCGTCGTCCAGCAGGTCGACCAGGGCTTCGGCCTCGAATCCGTAGAGTTCGACGTCGGCCTGTTCGTATTCGAAGACCGGCAGCTCCTCTTCCGGATCTTCGACACCGGTCGGCGACAACAGGATGTAGTCGTCCACGTTGTTGATGAAGCCGGTCACCTGCCATTCGACCCTGTCGGTATTGCCGCGGAGCGTTACGTCCAGGTTCGTGGAGTATTCCTTGTCGAGTACGCCGTTGCCCAGTATGACCGAGCCGAACTCTATGCGCTGCACGGCCAGGTGTGCGCCGTCGGAGAACAGCTCGGTGGCATTCGGGTGTCTTTCGGTCAAGGCGAGGTTGCCTGCGAGGCTCATCGTATCCGCGAAGGACCAGATCGCGCCTATCGATGCGCCAAAGGCGCTCTCGTCGTAATCCGCCTGTCCGGGCGTTTCGATCTTTTGCCGTTCGATCCTGGCGCTGCCTTGCAGGACCCACTCGTCGTTGATCCGGTACTCCTCGAAGGCGAACAGGCTCAACTGGGTCGTGTCCGAAGGCGGTACGAAGGCCTCGTCGCCGATGGCTTCGAAATCGACCTGCTTGTACTGCAGGCCTATCGCGCCTTCGAAACCGGCCGTGGGCCGGTGCGTGATTTCGAGTCTGGCGTCGGTGCCCACGGTGTCGAAGAGCGTGCCGATTTCCTCACCCTCGAGCTCCACATGCTCGTATTCGTTACGCACCAGGTCCAGCCGCAGGTTGTTGAAAAAGTGATCGAAACCGATGCCGGCCTTGAAGTCGTAACGGGTTTGGTCGAGATCGATGCGGATGATCTCCTCTTCTTCCTCCGCGTGCTCGTCGCCGTCGTGCCCTTCGTCCTCGTGCTCTTCGTGTTCGTGACCATGCCCATGCCCGTGAGTACCCGGTACGCCGTACTTACTGTCGTAAAAAGAAACCGAGAAGCCGGCGAAGGCGTTTTCTCCGACGAAGGAAACACCCGCAGCACCGCCTGAGACTTCGCTGCTGGTGTTCTCGACGACGCCGAAAGCCTCTTCCTCTTCTTCCTCGTGATCCTCGTCATGATCGTCGTCGTGATCCTCATCGTGATCGTCATCGTGCTCGTCGGCTTCCTCCAGCGCGCGCAATCGCGCCGATTCGGCGAAACCCGGAATCTCGATGTCGTCCGTTTCGCGCCGGAAACCGTCGACGTGAAAGACGATGCCGTTCATCGCCGCGTCGAGCTTGAACGCCGCCGATTCCTTGCCGGTCGCCGAGTCGGTGCCGAGTGACAGGGCACCGCTGAACGGCGTGTCCAGCGCTTGCTCGTGAATCCGCGAATCCACGACATTGACGATGCCCCCGGCGGCGCCGCTGCCGTACAGCAGTGTCGCGGGGCCTTTGACGATCTCGATGCGCTCGGCGAGGACGCCGTCGACGCTGACCGCGTGGTCTTCGCTGAGCGCGGAGGCGTCCAGGGCGTCGAGGCCGTTGGCCAGCACGCGGATGCGTTCGCCGAACTGCCCGCGGATGATCGGGCGTGAAGAAACCGGACCGAAGTAGCTGGCGCTGACGCCGGGCTCCGACGCCAGCGACTCACCCAGGCTCGGCGCCTCGCGCTTGGTCAGTGCGTCGCCGGTGATGACGGAGACGGGTTGCGTAAGCTCCTCGACGGTGCGTTCGATGGGCTTGGCTTTTACGATGATCTCTTCGAGATCGTGATGCTCGTCTTCGCCTTTTTCGGCCATTGCGCCGCCGGCGGCGAAGATCAGCGAAACGAGCGCCGTGCTCGTTGCATGGATGGGTTTTAGCTTCATTGTTGGGTACCTGATGTTCTGTGCACGATGATTCTGTACACGGACGCACGCCGGCCCGGGAGACCGACGCGACGGGCGACACGGGGTCGCGGGCGTAACAGGGATCAAGCGCGCGGCGAAGCGCGCGGCGGCGGCCTCGTGCGGGGCGCCTGTCGAACATGCGGCTGAACGAGCTTCGAGCCGACGGACGCCGGCCCGAGCTCCGGGCCCGGCGATCCGTCCGCACTTGCCACCAGAGCCGGCGCATCGAACTGCACGCAGGCGACACAGGTTTCGGTGAGATCGGCCGCGGCATGGCTGCTCTGGTGGACGACGTTTGCAAGCTGCAGCAAGATCAGTGCGATGAGGACAAGCCAGGCAAAAGCCTGTTGCCGTTTCGCGGTACTCGTCGACTGGTCGCTGGCCTGTTGCATGGTCGGGCTCTGAGTCCTCGGTGTGGGACCGCTCCGCCGTCCGGGAGTTCGAAGGAGTGTCAAGATTTGTCGATCTGCGCGGAAACGGCGCGCCGTCAGGCTCCCTACCGTCCGGGACGAGCCCGGCGACCCCCGCTCTGACGCCGGAATCCGGAAGTCTAGCAGACGGTCCCGTTTTGGCACCATCTCGACACCATCGGGTAGGCCTAGTGTCCTGTCCCGCGCCGTACGATGCCAAGCAAACGGGTCTGACCCCGTTTCCTTAGGCCCAAGGCAACGGGGTCAATGCCGGGACTGAAAAAGGGGTGATCCCCGGGGTCCGGTTCTCGGCCGGATCGCGATTGTCCGGAATGTGGCACGAATGCGGCGGTGTACGGTCTATAATCCTCCCCCGGCCGAAAACGGGAAACCGGATGAGATACCGCAAAGCCGCCGTGAACGCCATTGAACCCATGAATCTGAAACTCATGAAACTGATAGTCGCGCTGCTGCTCGCCGCTGGCGCGGGACAGGTGTCGAGCGCCGAGCTGGTGCGCGAGTTTTCCGGCAGCCGGTCGACGACGACACCCGAGTTTCACGTGAACGGGCCGTGGCTTTTGGACTGGCGACTCGACGGCGACACTTCGTTCACCGTCGGGGGCGACTACCGGCAGTCGATTGCGCTGGACATCACGCTCGTCGATGCCCGAAGCGGCCTGCATGTCGGGCGCGTCAAGGAGACCAAGTTCGTCGGTAACGGCTTGCGCCTGTTCGAGCAGGGCGGCCGTTACAAGCTTCGGGTCAGCTCTACCCTGGGGCGCTGGAAAATCAGAATCCAGCAACTGACGCCGGAAGAGGCGGAACGTTACACGCCCCGCGATCCCGGTAGTGAGAAGCCCTGGTACGAGCTCGACTGATTCGACCCGACACTGCATTCCCGCCGATTCAGTTGCGCTGACTCAGGCAACCGCTCCGGCCGGTGGGTTGCACTGACTCAGTCGATCGTGGGGATTCAGAAATAGTCCGGCTCGTTGCCGGCTTTCCATTTGATGTTGCAGCCGATACTCGGCTTTTGCCGCGGATCGACGGCTCGCCCGGCCAAGACGGCGTCGAGCGCCGCGCGCAGGTCCCGCCCGTCGACCGGCAGATCGTTGGAAGGCCGGCTGTCGTCGAGCTGGCCGCGGTAGACCAGCCGCCGATCGCCGTCGAACACGAAAAAGTCCGGCGTGCAGGCGGCGCGGTAGGCTTTGGCCGTGGCCTGGTCCTCGTCGTACAGGTACGGAAACGTGAGGCCGACTTCGGCGGCCAGGCGTTTCATGTGTTCGGGCGCGTCGGCGGGGTGGTTGTCGACGTCGTTGCTGCTGATCGCAACCATCGCCACGCCGCTGTCGGCGTAGTCCTGGCCGAGCCGCGCCAGCTCGTCGCGGACGTGGATGACGAACGGGCAGTGATTGCAGATGAACATCACCAGGTAGGCGGCTGCGCCGTCGGCGAGCACGTGGATTTCGCCGTCCGGGTCGGGCAGCGAGAACGCGGGCGCGTCGGTGCCCAGCTCCAGCATCTGTGATTCTACGGCGGCCAAGTCGAAAGTCCTCGCGCTGTCGAAGGTCACGAGCATACCAAAAGACGGTTTCACGCTGTCACCGTTCCGGAAAGCTTCATGGGAAGCTCCCGAACGTTCCTGCCGGCAATGCGTACCGTCGGACCCATGCCGGCGATGGGTGCCGCCACGCGACGCTGAACGCAATTCCCGCGTCAATTCCCGCGTTGATTTCCGCGTTGATTTCCGAGGCGACGCCCGCAGCCATGCAGCGCGATCCCGCATATGCGATCATCCTCGCCGGGCACTACCGGCAGAACCACGTGGTGAGCGAAACCACCGAGAAACGAACCAGCGCGGTTTTCGTCCTGGCAGCCGTCGTCGTCGTGATTTACGGCATGCAGTGGGCGAGCGCGCTTCTGATCCCGTTCCTGATTGCGGCATTCCTGGCTTTGATCACGGTGCGGCCGATGCTCTGGATGCAGCGCCACCGCGTCCCGGCGGTAGTGGCCGCGCTGGTCATCGTGTTGGCCATCATGCTGATACTGACGGTCGCGGGACTGATCGTCGGCCGTGCCCTGGCGGATTTCACGGCTGCCCTGCCGGGCTACCAGCAACGGCTGGACGCGATCGTGCAGGGCGTGTTGACCTTCATCGTCGAACACCTGAATACCGACGAATCGGTAGAGACGCTCGGCGATCTGGTGAATCCGGGTTGGGCCATGGGCCTCGCGGCGCGAATCCTGAACGGCGTCAGGGACGTTCTGACGAACGTGTTCCTGATCTTTTTCACCGTCGTGTTCATCCTGCTCGAGGCTTCGTCGCTCGCCACCAAGGTCGAAGCGGCTTTCGGCGGCAACGGCGCGAATTTCGAGCGCGCGCGCGTGTTTCTTTCCGATCTCGGCCGGTACCTGGGTATCAAGACGCTGGTCAGCATCGTGACGGGCATTCTGGCCTACCTCTTGACCTGGACGATCGGCCTGGATTTCCCGCAGCTCTGGGGGATGCTGGCTTTTCTTCTGAACTACATTCCGACCATCGGCTCGATCATTGCGGCGGTGCCTGCGATCCTGCTCGCGCTGGTGCAGCTTGGCGTCGGCGAGGCCACGGCGACGATGATCGGGTTCATCATCATCAACGTCAGCTTCGGCAATTTCATCGAACCCAGACTCATGGGTTACGGCGTCGGTATTTCACCGCTGGTCGTATTCGTCGGGCTGATCGCCTGGGGTTGGGTGTTCGGCCCGGTGGGGATGCTGTTGTCGGTGCCGTTGACGATGACCCTGAAGCTCGGGCTGGAGAGCGACGAACGCACCCGCTGGATCGCGATCCTGATCGGTTCCGAACGCGACGCCCAGCATACCCTTGCGCACCGCGACGATTAGCTCCGGCAGCCGCCGGAGTCCCCGCCGGGGAACTTCGCCAGACTTGTGCAAAGGCTCGCTAGCTCGCCTCGGCGACGTCGCCTTCCGGCTCGGTTTCCTCTAGCTGTTCGAGGAGGTTGATCGCGATCGCGACGAAATCGGTGTCGGTGATGATGCCCTTGAGCTCGCCCTCGGTGACCACCGGCAGGCAGCCGATGCGGTGTTTCTCCAGGAACAGGGCAGCCTGGCGCAGGGTTGCGCTCTCATCGACCGTCGCGACATCGGTCACCATCACGTCGCCCACCCGGATTTCCGCCGCCCGTATTCGACTGTCGGGCTTGCGCAGGATCGAGTCGGTGGCGGCCAGCAGGTTGGTCAAGGTCAGCAATCCGACCAGCTCGCCGGCGTCGCCGATCACGGGCAGGTGGTGGATACGTCTGTCGTGCATCAGCTCGCGCGCCTCGGCGAGTGTCGCCGTGGGCTTAACGGTGACCAGGTCGGTGGTCATGATGACGTCGATGTTGAACATGGTGGAAATCCTCTGGTGTTACCGTTTCAGTCTAGACCCTGTGGTCACGGCAGTCATCCGGGCTTTCCCGTATCGCCAAGGCATGGGGTTATGGCATGCCTCCGAAGTACGTTAAATGGGTAATTCAGTTCGCGTTGAGAACGTCTCCATGACGAAAGTCGAGCTGATGTCGGCGAAGTCGAGCTCGCGGATCAGGCGCATGTAGATGTCGTCATAGTGGCGCATGTCCCGCGCCACGACCTTGAGCAAATAGTCGATGTCGCCGCTGGTGCGATGAAATTCCAGGATCTCGGGCACGGATTCGACGGCCCGCTTGAAGGTGGCGAACCACTGGTCGCTATGCTGGTTGGTCCGGATCAACGCAAATACCGTCAGTGAAAAGCCCAGGGCCTCGGCGTCCAGCAGCGTGACGCGGCGTTTGATGATGCCCTGTCGCTCGAGCGTTCGAACCCGCCGCCATACCGCGGTCTTGGACAGGGACGTGCGGTCCGCCAGCTCGTTCATCGACAGGCTGGCGTCCGACTGCAGGAGGTCGAGGATTCGGCGATCGGTGGTGTCCATACGTTCGAAAATAGTTAAAAAAACGAAACGATTATCCTATTATTTGGCCAAAAGATGCAGGAAAAAGCAACAATGATCCCTCCGGGTTGGCCGAAAATAACGAAAACCGGAGGGTCCGATGTCAATTACACGCAAGTTCACCGAGCATCCCGCCACGGTCGGCGAGACCTACGGCGAGCATTTCGTATCTGCAATGGGGTTTGCCCTGACGATGTTCAGGGGTGCGTTCTGCTGTTTGTTCCACGCCGTCTTTCCGTTCTTGTTCGAAAAGACCGGCAGCGTTTTGATCACGGCGCTCTACGACCGGATGGTCGCGAATCGCAGCCGCCTGGAATCTCGCCTGCCGGCAGGCGAGTCGGTGGACAAGGAGGCGGTCGCGTCCGCAAAAACCGCAGCTTAAGCCGCGGGCATATCCCTTTATACTGCGCGCATGGGTTTGCGGCAGATCGAGTGCGCGTTGGTTTTCGGCCTGTGCCTGGTTACGGGCATTTCGAACGCCGCGAGCGACCCGAACGCGACCGCCGGCGTCCAGAGGGGCGCAGCAAACGCTAACAGCGATCTGAACGCCGCCGACCGGCCGGATGCGACCGAGATCATCCGCCGGGCCGTCGATCACTGGCGCGGCCTTTCCTCCTATAGCGACATGACCATGGTCATTCACCGTCCCGACTGGGAACGGTCGATGACGATGCGCGCCTGGACCAAGGGGGACGACCGTTCGCTGGTGCGCGTGACCGAGCCCGCGAAAGATCGCGGCAACGCCACCCTGACCGACGACGACAACATGTGGACCTTCTCGCCCAAGGTCAATCGCGTCATCAAGATCCCGTCGTCGATGATGGGACAGGCCTGGATGGGCTCGGACTTTTCGAACAAGGACATCACCCGCGCCGACGACATCATCGACCAGTACGCGCACACGCTGCTTCAGGCCGGGACGGTGGACGGCGTCACGGTCTACGAGATTGAGTCGGTGCCTAACGAGGAGGCGGCGGTGGTCTGGGGCCGCGAGGTTTTGAGCATCCGTGACGACAACGTCGTCGTGGAACATCGCTTCTACGATCAGGACGATCTGCTGGTCAAATCGCTGGTGTCGCTGGAGATCGGCGAGATGGGCGGGCGCACGATCGCGCTTCGCCAGCGCATGTCCAAGGAGGATGAACCCGAGGAGTGGACCGAGATCCGCGTCAACTCGGTGGAGTACGACATCGAGTTACGCGACAGCCTGTTCACGCTGTCGAACCTGCGGAATCCGAGGGATTGACCGGGCCGTCGCCCGGACATCGCGCCTGGCCGATTCGAGCTGACAGAGCCTTCGCCCCGTGGACATCACATTACGTTTGGCCTGGAGAAACCTCTGGCGCCAGCCGCGCCGCACCTGGCTCACCACCGGTGCGATGGTGTTCTCCAACGTCCTCCTGGTGTTCATGATCTCGCTGCAGTTCGGCATGTACGGACTGATGATCGAGAACACGCTGAAAATGCTGACCGGTCACCTGCAGGTACAGGCGCCCGGCTACAAGGACGAGCAGAAGATCCGCCAGGTCGTCCCGGACATCTCGGCGCTTGCCGGCAGCTTGCGGGCGGAGCTCGACAGCGATCGGATCGCGGCGAGGGCGACGGCGTTCGCACTGGCGTCCAGCGCCGACCGCAGTTACGGCGTGCAGGTGTTCGGCGTGGAGCCCGCTTACGAGCCGGCGGTCTCCAGCCTGCCCGGCCTGGTCCGGGAAGGGCGGTTTCTGAACGATCCCGGGGCCGCCGAAATCGTCATAGGCCGCGTGCTGGCGCGTAACCTGCGCGTCGCCCCGGGAGACGAACTGACGCTCCTCGGTAGTGGTCGCGACGGCTCCTTTGCCGCCGCGGTCGCAACCGTCGTCGGCATCTACGAGTCGGGCATAGCCGACATGGATCGGGCGCTCGCACAACTGCCGCTCGGGTTCTTTCAGGACGTGTTTACGATGCAGGGCGCCGGGCATCAGATCGTGCTGGAAGCGGAGAGCCTCAATGCGGTTCCCGAGCTGCATGCGAGAGTGGAAACCTCCTTGCCCGTCGGGGAGGACCTCGTCGTGCACGACTGGGACAGCCTGCAGGCCGGTCTCAAGCAGATGATACAGGCGGACATCTCGAGCGCGTTCTTCATGTACGCCGTCCTCGTCGTGCTGGTGGCTTTCAGCGTGCTCAACACGCAATTGATGTCGGTGCTGGAGCGCACCCGGGAGTTCGGGATCGTCATGGCGCTGGGGCTCACGCCCGCGAGGCTGGGGCGGTTGGTCATGCTTGAGACCGCGATGATGGGTGTCATCGGCCTGCTGCTCGGCGCCCTGTTGGGCGGCGCGATAACCTGGTGGTTCAGCGTTCACGGTTTCACGTATCCGGGCCTGGAGGAACTGTCCTCGATGTTGAACCTGCCCGATCGCATGTACCCCAGGGTTACGCTTGCGTCCGTGCTGATCGGCCCGGCGGTGGTGTTCCTGTTTACCCTGCTCTCTGCCCTGTACCCGGCGTTCCGGCTGCGCCGGCTGGAGCCGGTAGAGGCGATGCGGGCGGTCTGATGTCTCGTTTGCCGATCCTGTGGACGCTCGCCTGGCGCAACCTGTGGCGCAATCACCGGCGTACGCTGATCATGCTCGGTGCGATCGGCATCGGCAGTTGGGCGATGATTTTCATGACTGCGCTGTCGCGCGGCATGGTCAGCTCGATGGTCGAGGACGGCATTCGCGCGCTGCCGGGCCACGTGCAGGCCCACCATCC
Source organism: Woeseiaceae bacterium (assembly GCA_028279985.1). Lineage (GTDB taxonomy): Bacteria > Pseudomonadota > Gammaproteobacteria > Steroidobacterales > Woeseiaceae > UBA1847. The sequence goes on along the minus strand of JANQMR010000034.1, from coordinate 11,299 downwards.
CGATTTTCGCGACGACCCGAGTGTCGCGAACCTGATTGGCTTGAGCGACGCCGAGCTCACCGAGCGCCTGACGGCCTCCGGTCTCGAACATTGGGCGACCCGCGTGCGGGTGCCGGCGGTGGTGTCCAGCGAGCGGGAATCGCGCGGTGTGGTTTTGTCCGGAATCGACCCGGAACGCGAGCGCGGCCTGATATTCGTCGACTACGGGACGGTGGATGGCCGGTTCCTCGAAAGCGCCGACGACAGCGGCGTCGTGCTCGGCCGCAAGCTGGCGGAGGAGCTCGAGACGCGGGTCGGCAAGCGCGTGGTGCTGATGAGTCAGGACCCGGACAATGAGGTTGCCGATCGCGGTTTCCGGGTCGTTGGGCTGTTCGACGCCGAAATGGAGGCGCAGGAGAAATCCTACGCCTTCGTTGGCAAGGAAACGCTGAAGACGATGCTCGGCATCGGCGACCGGGTATCCGAGATTGCCGTCATGGGCGACAACTATCGCAACGTCGACCCGGAGTACCGCAAGCTCGTTGCCGCCGTCGACGATAGCGTCGAGGTACGCCGCTGGTACGAGCTCGACAGTTACCTCGGCACGATGTTGAGCGTCACCGACGGTTTCCTGCTCGTGTGGGTGATCGTGATTTTCCTGGCCTTGTCTTTCGGCCTGGTGAACACACTGGTCATGGCCGTGTTCGAGCGGGTGCGTGAGATCGGCCTGATGCTGGCGCTGGGCATGCGGCCGATGGACATCCTGGGCCAGATCGTCATCGAGTCGATGCTGCTGCTCTGTGTTGGCTTAATCGCCGGCAACCTGCTGGCCTGGGCGACGGTCCTGCCGCTTGCCGACGGCATCGATATCTCGGCCGTCGGCCAGGGTATGGAGATGTTCGGCGCCGGCAGCGTGCTGACGCCGAAGATGACGATGCAGGATGTCGTGCTCGCCAACGTGGTCGTGCTGGTGCTCGGCTTCCTGGCCAGCCTGTCGCCGGCGTGGCGTGCGTCGCGATACGATCCTGTCGAAGCCATTACGAAAGTTTCCTGAGAGTTGTCCAGTTATGACTGCCGTACGCTGCATCGATCTTTGTAAAACCTATGTCCAGGGCGATCGTGAGATCAAGGCGCTGGACCATGTCAGCATTGAGATCGCCGAAGGCGGTTTCGTGTCCTTGTCGGCACCGTCCGGCGGTGGCAAGACGACGCTTTTGAACGCCATCGGCGGGCTCGACCGGCCGGATTCCGGCGAGATCTGGATTGCCGGACAACGTATCGACAACCTGAGCAAGGGCGAGCTCGCGGCGCTCAGGCTCAGACAGATCGGCTTCGTGTTCCAGGCGTTCAACCTGATTCCGGTGCTGACCGCGCGCGAGAACGTCGAGTTCGTCATGCAGGTGCAGGGTGTCCCGGCCGGAGAGCGGCGCGGCAAGGCGCTGGAGATCCTCGCGGAAGTGGGGCTCGAGGGTTTACACGACCGGCGTCCGTCGGAGATGTCCGGTGGCCAGCAGCAGCGCGTCGCGGTGGCCCGCGCGATCGTATCGCGTCCGGCGCTGGTGCTGGCGGACGAACCCACCGCCAATCTGGACTCGAAATCCTCGGACGGCCTGATGGCGCTGTTCACCGAACTCAACCGGCGACATGCCACGACCTTCGTGATCGCGACCCACGACCAGCGGGTCATGGCCTATGCGAAACGGGTCGTGTACATGCTGGACGGCCGTATCGTCGACGACGTGGAGCAGCATGCGGCCTGACCGGGCGTGGCGGAGCGGGGTCGCGTTCCGTAGGGCGCTGGCGATCACCGGGTTCGGCGTCCTGTTCGCCTGGGCATCGCAGGCCGCGGCGGACATCGAGTTCAATGGCCACGGCAAGCTCCGCTTGATCGCCGCGGAGGTTCCTGCCAATAGCGTGTTGCGGCCACTTGCCGGCTCCGATTCGTTGGATGCGGAAGGCGATCTGCGATTGAACCTGACGGCAAGACGCGATGGCTTTACCTTCGACGTGAACTATCAACTGATCGGGCTCGAGGGCGACCGTGTCGAATACACGCGGCAACTGCCCGCGAATACGCCGCTATTCGTCGGGCGTCTGCCTGCCGATGAACGCCGGGCGCTGGACCTGACGCATGTAGTGCACGACGAAGGCGACGACGCGTGGCTGCAAAGACTGGACCGCCTGTGGCTCGGTTACACCGGCGAAAAGACCGTGATCCGCATCGGCCGCCAGGCGATTTCCTGGGGTAACGGCCTGTTCTACGCGCCGATGGACCTGGTCAATCCCTTCGATCCGTCCACGGTCGACACCGAATACAAACCCGGCGACGACATGGCGTACCTGCAGTACTTGCGCGACAACGGCGACGACCTGCAGGCGGCCGTCGTCGTCCGCCGGGACCTGGTTTCGGGTGACGTCGAAGCGGATGCCGGCACTTTGGCCGTCAAGTATCACGGCTTCATCGGCGAGAGCGAATACGAGTTGCTACTGGCTCGTCACTACGCCGACGCCGTGCTCGGCGTCGGCGCCGTACGAAGCCTGGGCGGGGCGGTGTGGCGAGGCGACATAGTCTGGACCGACGCGGACCGCGACGACTATTTCCAACTCGTCAGCAACCTCAGCTACTCATGGGTGCTCGGCGGCAAAAACATGAATGGCTCGCTCGAGTACTTCTTCAGCGGTATCGGCCAGTCCGGCGACCGTTACGCCCCGGGCAACCTGGCCGGCAACCCGGAGCTCGTCAAGCGGCTGCGACGCGGCGACCTGTATACCTTGGGCCGGCACTACCTCGCCGGCAATGTCAGCATCGAAATGTCGCCGCTGTGGACCCTGTCGCCGACGCTGCTCGCGAATCTCGGCGACAGAAGCGCCCTGCTGCAGCTAGTCACGCAATACAGCCTGTCCGACGAGATGCTGTTGCTTGCCAGCCTGAATTTGCCGCTTGGACCCGACGGCAGTGAGTTCGGTGGTACTGAGACTGGCGTTGAGGGTGTTTTTTTCTCGACCGGGGTCGGCTTGTTCGCGCAGTTTGCTTGGTATTTTTAGGGGGTTGCGATTGCGGTTCGTGACTGCGTTCCGCTCGACACCACGTGCGCGATCTGCCGGAGCAGGGGGTTCTCGAACGGATCGTCGAAAGTCAGACACGGAGGTTTCATTAGGCTCTCATGAGTACGTCGTCGCGCACCAATAGCCTTCCGAGCAGATTGCTACGATGTTGAAGGGTTCTTTGCGGGATCTTGCCACACTGGGATATCTACGCCTCTAATCGCAAGCCATTCTATAACTCGTTGCATCCATCGCGCGCCGTCTGACTTTGGGTCCATGGTTCTGCGGCTGAAGGCAGTTACATTTGCCAAGTCGCTGCCCGTGTAGTAGTTCCTAAGGCCATAGTCAGCACCACGCTGTAGCAGTTCATACACTGTGTCGAACTGTCCTAGTCCTGCGGCAACCATCATTGGCGTGTCGCCATTGTTTTTTTGAGCATTCATGTCGGCTCCCGCATCCAGTAGGATGGGAATTCTATCTTTGTGGTCTGGCCCCATCGCACTGAACAGCGGCGTATCTCCGTCCATCGGGCCGACGAGATTGGGGTTTCCGCCGTATTTCAATGCCAGTTTCAGGAACTCTGCATTTCTGTGAACAACGGCCCAATGCATCACCGTGCCGCCGTCATCGAACAAGACATCGGGGTCTGCGCCGAGTTCCAGCAGGTGTCGAAACCCTTTGACACTGCGCATGGCCCAGAACAGTGGTGTCGCGTTGCGTCTTCCTCTCGCATTGACGTCAACGCCCTGCTCGACTAACCGGTCAACTCTTTCGGTCTGGCCTCTTCCGGCAGCTTTGGCCAAAGCGCGCACGTCCTCATCCGGAAACATCGTCTCCAACGACATATAGGCAACCAGCACTTGCCTTTGACGCTCGTCGAACGCCTTCTGTGCCGCAGCCAAGCCTTCCCAGTCGATGTCCGTGTTACTGACGCTGCAACCGATCAGGGCAACAGCAATCATCAGGTATCTGAGTACAACCTTACTTGCTACAGAATCCGGTCTGTTCACAAATGGCTCCGGTCCCATGAAGGCCAGCCGATCCGAATGAAATTCGCTGTCCTGCGGCGTTTGGTATAGGAGCTAATGACTGACCGATGCTTAGTACATCGAATGAGCTATAGTAAGCGCTTATGAGTCCGGGACCACTGGTCAAAGTTCTGTTAAATCTGCCCGCTGTATTGCTGTGCAATCCAGCAGCGTTAATTGTCGTTGCCCTAAGACCGGTGACTATGGCTGCTGCACTTGCTATCCCCCCTCCCAACGAGTGGCCGGCAAACCGCAGGTTGGATCCATACGTGTCCGCCGCCGATCTAGCATAACCGATTCCGACCGTGTATTGCCCGCTCTTCAAGCCGAAAGCTTGCAGTATGTTGGCCTTCCAGTCAGCCCAAGAGGTCGGATTGGTTCCTTTGAACGCCAGTACATATTGATCGGCCTCATTGACGAACAACGCCCCTTCAAGACCGTTTTTATGCGAGAACCGGGCGGACGGCAGGCCCGCAGCTTCTGCCTGTTCGGCAGTTGCCAGCGCATAGCCGTCGATACCTGTAAATCCATCGTCACTTAGACCTCGTATGAGCTTGACATCAACGGCATCCGGGCCAGTCAGCGATGACCCCGCCTCGATAGCGCTGCTCATCGAGGCAAATGCTGTCATAAAGGCACTGGATAGCGCACCGTTCGCGAACTTCCCGCCGCTCAACTCGGATGTTGTGCCACCGGCGACGATCATGACTACCGAACGGCCCCATGGTCCGAGCCCGGTTCCAATCGTTCCCGCGGCACCACCCACAAACGCGCCCAGTGCTGTTGAGCGGAACCCGTGACCGAAGCTCCCGCCGCCAAGTTCTGCAGCAATGCCGCCTACCACGCCGATTGCGGCCGCATGGCCCAGTCCCAGAGTCTCTCCGCTCATTCCGAACCAACCCGGTGAGGCATGCCCGAGATAGGAGAAAGCTGCTGAAGATAGACCCGCGAGAAGGACATCAAATCCTTTCACGCCCGCGAGAATCGCATCGGCTACTCCCGCCCAGGCCATGGCAAGCACAATCGTTGTGACTGACTTGACTTTTGCGGCAAACAGAACAGCGCCAACGAGCAGACTGACGAAATGTCCACTCGGGTCCGTCGAGTTCAACGGATTGTTCCAGCCATAGCTGTACCGGTTCAGGCTCTGTGAGTGCGTCGGGTTCTGAACGTAGGGGTCTGCCTGCAGGAAGCGACCGAGGTTTGGGTCGTAGATACGGCCGTTCATGTGAATGATGCCGACGGAGTCGAGCATCTCATGACCGGTGAACCCTCGTGTCGTTATATCAGTCCTGAATCTTATCCGCTGAGCGACTGCCAGGCCCTGCCAGTCCGTCGCGTTGCGCCGTTGTCCCCACGCGTCGAACGACAGTTCCTGAAGGATGTACCCTTCGGAGTCGGTGATGACGTCGATGGACCCAAGGTGGTCGTGGAAGAGGTACTTAGTAACCCGACCGATCTCACTGCCATTTTCGTGTACCGCTGTTTCGACCGCAACGCTGGCTAGGTAACGCTTGCGCTCCTGCCTACCGTCCGGGCGATCGATGATCTCGACAGAGCCCAGATAGTGGGTTGTCGTAACCTCCTGATTGACGTCAGTGTGAATCTGACGGTACCTGAAGCGATCCGGGCCGTAATCGAATTCCGTCACATGTCCGTTCGCCGCTATGTAGTCGGCCTTGTCGAAGGTCGTATAATGGATGGTTCGGACAATCGAGTTGTTCGAGTCACGTAGGTAGGTATTGTTGCCGTTCGCGTCATACTCGTAAGTGTGGCCATCGAAGCTCGTAACCGCGTGCGGACCTGCGCCGGACCCATAGCCATACGTCTTGACGATGCCGCCCTGGGTCTTGGTGCCGATATTGCCGCTTAGATCCGGCGTATACGTAAGCGTTACTGCGTCGGCGCCGACACCGTAAGTCAAAAGGCGATTCAGGTCGTCATAAGTGAAACTCTCGGTGAGATTCTTGGTGCCACTCTGTTCCGTCCTTTGCTTGAGATTTCCGAGCTGATCCCAAATGTAGGACAGATCCTGCACCTCCGCGCCGAACTTGTTGGTTGCATCGATGGACCTGATCCGGCCTGTTTCCGCTTCGTAAGCGGAGATGATTGTGACGGAGGCCTGCGTGCTGCCGGCCGGGATGCCGCGCTTCTCGACCGTGACCTGGCCGCGCGCGTTCATCGACTCGATTTTTCTGTAGGTGGTTCGCGGAACGCCGCCGACGATTACCGCGTCGCCGACGGAGGTGAGGTAGCCGCTAGTGTTGTAGATGTTGACGGTGCCGTGATCCGTGTAGCTCCCGTCTCCGGCCGCATCGAACACCTGCAGTATCCGACCGTACTGATCGTAGGTCGTCTTCTCGTAGTAGACGGTCGCCGATATCGTCGTCGCGGTCTCGCTGATACGACCCAATGAGTCGTACAGGAAGGCCTTCTGATACCCGGACGTGTGATCCTGCACATAGTCGAGCTGGCCTAGCCCGTAGGGAGCAGTGTCGTAGTGCCACGACGTATGGCTCTGGGGCTGCGCGGCGCCAGCCCGTGTATCCGTTCGCGCGATCATGCGGCCCAGGCCATCGTAATCCATGACGCTCGTATGACCGTTGGCGTCCGTCTGCAGTTTCAACTCGCCGAAGTTGTTGTAATCGTACTCCCAATATCCCTTGTTCGGATCATCTATCGTTTTCTTGCGGCCGGGGGCTTCGAAAGTCGTCACGGTCCGATTGCCGGCATTGTCGATGAGCAGGATCAGGTTGCCCTCGTGGTCATAGTCGAATTGAGTACGACCGTTCATGTTGTCGTAGGCATCGACAACCTCTCCAAGCACGTTACGGACTTCCCGCTTGCTAAGGGTTTTTTCGTTCGTCGTAATCGTCGTCACTGTCTCCAGGCCGTTGTACACGATCGTGCCTGTGGAGCCGTCCGGCATGGTCGTAAGAATGGGTCTGCCCAGGATGTCGTACTCAATGGTCGTCCACAGGGACGGGCTTATTCCGTCATAGGTGAGATTGAACGGCTCAGATCGCCGATGAAGATTGCCTGCGGAATCGTATTCCATGTCCTGGGCGTTCCAGGTGCCGTCGAATGCGATGGTCATCTCGCGGACGACGCGGCCAACGACATCCATGCAGGTCCGTGAGGCAGAGCCCCCCGCGTGCGTCGTTGTGGACATCATGACTGCGGATGACGGGCAGCTTGCAACGTTAGTCGTAAGGAAGGTTGTCGAAGATGCGCCAGTCGATGAGTGAGTGTGGTATTGGCGGCCCAGCGTTCCGTAGGACATCCTCGAAAACACATGGTCATTAGCGTCCGTGTAGGTTCTTACCTGCATAGGTTGACCAGTCTTGTAGCGAACTGTGACTTCGCTCGAGACACGGCCAAGACAGTCACGTTCCACGGTTGCGTATCGGCCAGTCGAATCGTACGTTACCGTTTCGACGTCGCAACGTGTTTCGCCGCCACCGCTAAGCTTGGAACGCACGAGATTGCCAAAGCTGTCGTAGCTGTGCTCGGTGACCAGCTCGAGTTTCGCCACTCCCGGGTTCGAGGTTTCGGTGCGGAGCATGCCGCGAAATCCGCCTTGCCCGGACGATGTGTAATAGTCGAACGTCGAGTTTCGAACGAGGCTGGAAGACTGGCCTTGACGGGTAGTGGTCACCGTCGTGTTCGTCAGCCGCCCTTCCCACAACTCGAAGTTGTTTTGATCGAAGATGTTGTCGGTAGTGACCGATTTGACCAATACGCCACCATCGTTTCTTGTGTTAACGACGATTTGCCTGGCGTTTGCTTCGCCGTCGTGGTCGATCGAAGTTTCGATGGTACTTAAAAGCCGAGTCGGCGAGTTGAGATCGTAACTGTGTTCTTCACTGTTAGTTTGTACGATCTGGGCCGGGCCCGCCCGCACACTCCCGCCAGCCAGATAGTTGGATTTGTAGCCGGAGCCCCATTCGAGAATTTCCCAGGTTGCCGTGCTGCTGCTTAGTAGCGCGCCGCTGCCGGTTTTGACGACGGTGCCCACCGGACGTCCGGTGAACGGCCAGTCTTGACGATAGCGTGTCGTGGTCTTGACCGAGGTGTGATTATCGACAGTCGTGAGCTGTTCGAAGCCCAGGAAGCCGCGGCCAGCAGCCTGTATTTTGGCTTCTTGGTAGAGATAGCGAATGCTGCTTCTGGAGTTCGTTATGACATTGTTGGGCATCGTTCCCGCGCGCGGCGCGCTGCCGTCGACAAAAGTGACAACATAGTACGGAGCGCTGAATTGGAGTACGGGCGCCTCATTGCGTTTCCCAAGCGATTGGCTTCCCGGCGGCACTATCCAGTCACCGTTGATCGCTTTGTAGAACTCTGCCTCATCAGGTACTTCGACGGTCCGCTCGTAACAATACTCGCGATTAAACTCGGGATCGTACTCGCAAACGGTTCCCGTCTGCGGCGTCGTTGTCAGTTCCAAGCGCGAGTAGCTGGTCGATGTAGAGATCGGCTGGTAGGTGATCCTGGTCTCAGCGCCGAGGCCGTTCGTTATGCGGTCGATTCGGTTTGCAGCGGTATTCGTCCTGTCCCAAGCTGGTGCCCGGAGGAGTCGGCGCACGTAAGAAGTCGGCGATCCGCCTCTGACCCGCAAAATGTCGTCGGCGCCGTCGGCGTCCAGATCAACCATCAGAAAGCTGTCCTGCCCCTGGCTTGCCAGTGAGCCGACTGAGATGGGCACATTGAAGGTCGATGTAGTCTGGTTCCAGAAGCTGATCCATACCCAGGGTCTCGACGGATCGGTCATGTCCTTCCAAAGGATGTCAGGGTGGCCGTCCATGTTCCAGTCGGCGAACTGTGTGATCTCGTATCCATAGTTGATCGAAACCGGGGCCTCGAAGGATTGGCCGTTGCTCAGCCGAAAACGATGACCCGTGACTTCGGAACCCGACTCGATGATCGGGTACAGGACGTCAGTCAGCCCATCCGCATTGAAGTCGGCGGTCATCGCGCCTTTGCCAACTATGGTTGCGGTCTCGCCCTGTTCGAGATCGGCGAAAAGCTCATACGTACCGTCGGTCTTTACGACGTAGGCATCGACGAACTGCATGGAGCACGGGCTTTCGCAAGCGTCGGCACGGGCAAAGTCCACCCGCCCGTCGCCATTAAAGTCCGGTGCACTGCCGAAGAACTCACCATAGGTCAGATCGTTTAGGTCCGTGTAGTTGGCAGACAAGCTGACCGGTTGGGAGTAGTGGTAATAGCGGTGTGAGTTCTCCTGTTGCGACGGGTCACGCGTTAAATAGAAGATCTGGTACGGAAAAGCCTCGTACGGGAATTGGGGTGGGGTGCCTCCGGGACGCTTGGTGACGATATCGACCAGCCCGTCCGAGTTCATGTCCGCGAATGTCACGTTTTCCGTAGTGACGGGCGTCGAGATTGGAATTGCGCTCAGCCGCCAGTCGGTAGCGTTTTGCGGCCGGGAAATGAATATCTTCCAAACACTAGCATTCCGGTCCCAGACAGCTATGTCCTGCCGGCCGTCGGCGTTGTAGTCGAGCGGCACAATTCTGTGAGTCTCGTCAACCGGGGTAGACCCAAGGGTCACATGGGTAGCGCCGCCATCGAAGATTCCGGCTGTGTACGTGCTTCCTGCGGCTATTGCGAACCGAAGTTTCGGGCTGACGCTGCCGCCACTGGGTCGGCCTTCGAGCCACACTAGGTCTGTCCGGCTGTCGCCATTAATATCCGCAGGTTGGAAGCCCAGCACGACTGTTTCTGGATCCGATTCGAGCGTGTAATCCGGACCGCCCGGGTTGACGCTGATCATGCCGAAAGGCAGACGCCACCTGAACTCTGTTTTTGGCAGGCAGACTTCGTCGGAACATTCCTCGATAGACGTCAAGCGACTCAAGGGATCGCTCGTGACGTTATGGTGCCCATCGTCATAGCGAATCCGGTATTCGCGCAGCTCCAACTCGTTTCCGCCGATGGTATTGAACGAACGAATCTTCTGCAGACGACGATCGTTCTCGAAGAAGACGCCGCCTACGAAGCCCGAGATCGGGTCGTTGCGCAACTCGTACTGAAAACCGACACGAGCGTTGGGCGTACTACCGGTGCCGTAGGCATACAGAATATCCGAGATTCGCAGTGCGGCGTCGGTAGCGTTGTATTGGAATACGATTTTGTTGCCGACGTTGTCACGAAATTCGGCTATGCCCCAAGTCAGCGTGTTACCGCTGCCGTTGTCGAGTTCCGAATCCGCTGTGCCTCCGTAGTAACTGGATGAGCCATCCTTACGCAGCACCTCGAAATAATCCGGTTCACCGTTGACCGAACCATGCGCGATGATCCGAACGCCAGGGTCGATTTCCGGGCGATAGGTCGAGCCGGGTGCGCCGTAGGACGCGCCGGTATCCAGCAACAAACGCTGACCGTCCAAGCAGAACCGATCGTCGCTGGTCCAGGTAATGGGTGCGACGTTTCGATCCTGCTCCATGGTCTGACGGCAACGCGAAATCACGGACAATCCCGTGATTGACCACCCGATTCCGGCGATGCCGTTCTGCGGATTGCTGCTATAGGTGAGGCCGAGTTGCGGTGCAACGCCGGCTGTGCCTGCCGGAACCACGATGGGAATGGAATAGGTTGCGGCGCCTTGCTCGTCAACACGGAAGCTGCCTTCCGTCGAACCGACGCGATCGGAACTATCTATCGGCGCTACGAAGACATACGGCGCTGGTGCTGGCGGCACTGCAGGCGCGCCGGCGATGCCGTACGCCACGACAACCGTTTTCGTCGGCGTCGGGTCGCTGCATCCGATCAGGTTGCAAGCTGTTGCCCGATAGGCATAGTTACCCTCGGCAGCTCCAAGTTCGTCATATGCCGTGTGATCGGTGTCCTGCACGACGGCCCAGTTGCCCGATCCAATTTGGCGTTCGAGCACGTAACTGGTGGCATCGGCGACGCTGCTCCAACTCAAGGTGAACGAACCATCGTCGTCGATATCCGGCCCCGCGATCACGCCGGGTGTCGCCGGGATCGTGCCCGATGCCTGCACGACGACATTCTTGATTGGCGAATAGCCACTGCACCCAACTGAGTTGCAGGCGCTCACCCGATAGTCGTAGCTACCCTCGGCCAAGCCGACTTCAACGTAAGAGTCGGGGCTGGAATTCTGCACGGTGGTCCAGCTACCCGATCCGGCTTTACGTTCGAGGGTGTAGCTGGTGGCATCGATGACGCTGCTCCAACTCAAGGTGAACGCACCGTCATTG
>JANQMR010000020.1 GCA_028279985.1 Woeseiaceae bacterium | reverse complement strand
TCTTTGGCTCAATATCCGCGCGGCTCTCATACCTCAACAGCTTCTATTATCACCACATAGCATCTGAAAACCGACTTCTTCAGGGCCGACTAGTTACGGAGTGTAGGCATGGCATCGACAGTGACGATCGAAGGCCACTTGCAGCGGGCGAGTGGGCGGATTAAATCAGGACAGCCATTTTTCGACTGGCGCGTTTCCAACATCTTCGTGTAGTTCTGCGTCGGCCGAATAGTGGCTGCCCCGAATTCTCCCGAATTCCCGGTCGCCAGATAATAGCTGCCCCCAATTCCCCTTGATCAGGGGCATTGGTAATGCCGGCAACGGCTTCTCCCGGCCGAGTTACCGTCCAAAATACCGAGATTTCTCCATTGATTTCAATGTAGTGGACCTCCACTGTACTAAAGACAAGAAATAGTGCGAATATCGGAAGGCCCCAAGACTGCCATACTCAGCACCGTCGAACCATCACCGCAACCAGCCTACCGCAAAATCCAGCCACGTTCGCGCAGTAGGACCGCGGCGTTTGACCGTGAGACAATCGAGAACGGGGAGGAATAGCGGGGCTTCGATGTCCGAACGCATATCGGCCATCGCGTCGGGCAAAGCAAGGTAAATCGTCAGGCCGGAAAATCAATTGAGCGGATCAATGCCTAGTCGTAAGAGAGCAAACATTAACCCGGCGGTGCTCGTGTGGGCGCGTGACCAGGCAAAGCTGACGGTTGAGGAAGCAGCCAAGAAGGTTAACGTGAAACCCGAGCGTTTTGCTGCCTGGGAAGACCCGAACGACGGTGAAAAACCGACCTTCAGACAACTGCGCCTGCTCGCGAAAGCCCTGCACCGGCCGCCGAGCCTCTTCTACCTCGCAGAGCCGCCGGTTGGCTTTCAACCCATGAAGGACCTGAGACGCCTGCCCGGCGATGGCTTGTTGGCTTTTTCGCCCGGCTTGGCTTACGAAATGGAACTGGCACAGCAACGTCGGGAGCTGTCCTTACAGCTCTCGATTGCAGCATCGGAAGACGTACCCGAGTTTTCGCTGCGCGCGATGCTGGAGGAAGATCCCGAACGCGTCGGTCGTCGTTTGCGAGAGGCGCTAAAAATCACTTTTACAGCCCAATCTAATTGGCGTCGACAAGGCGCGCTGGAATCCTTCAAGAACTGGCGGCGCGCGATGGAAAACCTGGATGTACTCGTCTTTCAGATGAGCCGTGTCGACTGGAAAGAAGTGTCGGGATTCGCGTTGGCCGTGCCGCAACGACCGATCATTACAGTTAACCGGAAGGATACGCCGAATCGTCGTACCTTTAGCCTCCTACACGAGTTCGCGCATCTGATGCTGGGTCAAAGTGGTGCATCCGATCTCAATGTCGATGCCGCCCGCCCGCCGGAAACGCAGCGCGTCGAAGTCTTCTGCAACGCCGTTGCAGCGGCAGCGTTGGTGCCGAGAGAGCGACTGTTGAGCCAGGAAGTCGTTCAGCACTACGGCGCGAGAAGCGTACAGTGGCATGATGACGATCTCCTCGAGCTTGCCAACCTGTTCGCCGTGAGCAGGATTGTATTGCTACGACGGCTATTGACGTTCGGGCGGATCACACAAGCCTTTTACGAAAGAAAAGCGAAGCAATGCAACGAGGAGTGGCTTACCGAGCAGAAGCGCAGAAAACGGCGTCAAAAAGACAGTGACAAGCCTTATGTGACCAATCCACCGCTCGAAGTCTTCTATAACCTAGGCCGCCCGTTTGTCCGGCAGGTCTTGAATAGCATGAATACGAACTTGATCACGATGCACGAAGCCTCAAGTCACTTCGGTAATCTCCGCGTCCGGCATTTTCCGAAACTGGAACAGCAGGTTTATGCGGGCTAACAAATGGCGTCGGAAGAATTCCGATACTCGATCGACACCAGCGCGCTTCTCGAGGCTTTCGTCCGACGGTATCCGCCGGACATCGCCCCCAAAATGTGGGACGAGTGGCTGCCAAAATTGATCGAAGATGAACGATTGTTTGCGGCATACGACGTGCTCGAGGATCTGTCGGTACGCGACGACGATATCTTCAAGTGGGCCAAATCGTACGACAAAATGTTTGTCGAAATTAATCGGTACGAGCCCGAGCTGTCACAAATCATGGTGGATTATCCACGTCTCGTGGACACCAGGCGCAACAAGTCGGGCAGCGATCCAATGGTTATTGCACTTGCCCAGGCTCAGGCGCTGACTGTCGTCTCTCACGAAATGGGCGGATCGCAGAACAGCCCGAACATACCGTTTGTTTGCGGTGAGCTGGACATCCGGCACATCAACCTGCTGAATCTGATCAGAGAAGAGAGTTGGGTGTTCTAACGAATAGCAGGGGTACGGTCATCAAGGCATACAGGATTTGATTGACTCGTTTCTCACGTTATCGTGTAGTTTTGCATCGGTTGATTAGCGGCCAGCATGGCTGTCCCAATTTTTCCGATTCGCTGGATTTGCCAACGACGCACTACATCGACCAGCAACTGCCGCTGGTCAAACTCTTGCCCAAAACCAAGAAAGCAAAAGCCACCCCGACTATCGCCTTTCATGCGCTCTGTAACCACGAAGCGAGCGTGCACCACTGGACCCTATAATACACAAGACAATCTGGCCGATGCCCGAGTTCTCAGTTTCAGCTCCGAATGCAACGTTTCGATATACTATTCGAAGTAGAGATTACGTTATACGTTCGGTCACGGCCTACAGTAGTACGTATGCGTCCACGTTCCACCACCTTGGTACGAAGCCGGATACTTGCTATACCGCATCGTACTCGTGCCATAGATCGAATCCTGAATCGTAATGGTTGGTCCGTTATAACCGGTTATCGCCATGAAATGTGCGCCACCTCCAGTCCATTGGACTCTTGTGCACACAGGATGGCGCGCATTGATTTCAGAAGTGACCTTGGCAAGAGCGGCCGTACCAGATGTCATTGATTGGAAGGACCGGGTATATCTGAGTGCCTCATCCAAATATCCATAGACATTGCAGGGTCCTGGGTTCCTACAGCAGTTTTTACCGCTCAGGCATCCCGTTGCAGTATCGCACTGAGTCCATTTTCCGGTCTTGAACAGCAACCCAACCGAAGTTCCCACTGCACTCCAACACCAGTTTGTTTGTTTTTGTCGTTGTATGAAATACGGCAAGTTTCGGGCAGCCGCCCCAGCGCTTGGCGCAAGTGTATGGCTGACCACGGACGGTTCAAGGTTCAGGGAGGCGAGATCTAGCCCGCCTGGGGTACGACCTGCCTCGCCGCTTTGACGGGTACCGCCGCCCGATCCTCCGGAAGGTCCCGGGGCTTCTTCGATATTCACGCGCACCGATCTTGCTTCCTCGCGCAGTGCTTCTGCGACCTCTTCCGTGGATGCGTGCTCGAAGTTCGGAAGTGACAGGGCAGTTGGCGGTATCGGAACGAATATATCGTCTTGTTCTTCGTTATGCAGCCACAATGAAGCGAACACGAGGCTCGGTGCGAGCAATAGTCGCGGTTCGAAGTCGGCACCGTCCAACTCGGCTATTTCTCCAGCCAATTCCAGGGCCGTGACCAGGCTGGACGTAATCGGCCCATGGGCAGCAGCCGTAATGCCTTCGGCCTCCGTCGCGCCACTCAGTTGGATTTCACTGATGACATCATCCGCCTCGAAGATCAGATAGCGCCACTCTCCCGGTTCGGCAGATAAAACCTCGCCAGTCTCTGCGTCTTCGAGGCCAAGAGTCCAAGTTTGAATTCCCTGACCTACCCGAATATTGACGCGCCCCCGGAGATCCCGAAATCCTTCATTCGTGATGTACTCTTCCGATTGAGCAAGGTGCATTTGTATCCGTTCGAGACCATCGGACGGTGCATTTGAAGAAAATTGAATTGCCACGATTACTCTCCAATACTCTTGCGGATCAGCTTTGACTCAATAGCAAACGAGAAAACAGCATGAGAAGAACGCTATCGACGACGCAACCACCATGGATTCTCATTGGATGGCACCAATTCATATGGCAGCTTCTTTGGTAAGCCTAGATTACAATCGGCCAAATGCAAGAAGGAGAGCAGGCCCATGACGAAACAGGCCAACGAAGCGTTATTGCACGCGGTTCTGGAGCCGAGGAAGCCAGGTGCCCTAAAGAAAATTGTTGAGGCCTGCGAGGCCGGAGCAGACCCGAACGCACACTGTCCTGAAACCAGCACGTCAAACGGACGGGTTGTCGGCGGTAGCACGCTGTTGACATATTCCATCCATTCGTGGTCATCGAACGCCGTCGGTAAGCTCCTGGAATGCGGCGCCGATCCAAACCTGGCCGACAGCAATGGCTGGACGCCTTGGATGGCGAGCACACTTGCCGACGAATCGAAGAGAGGCAAGATCCAGGAAGCACTGGCGCAGTACGGCGCTCACAAGAGCGGCGAGCATATCGGCCAGCTTGCGCGGGCGATCTCCGAAGGAGATGTCGATCGGGCCGCCAGTCTCGTCGAGACAGACCGGGACCTCGATATCTTGTCCACGTTTCGCGTTGACTTGGTAGGACATCAGATAAGGACTGGCAATGCGCGGATGCTCGAGTTGCTGCTCAAGCACAAAATGACGCCAACGTCGACGCATCTGGTTAATGCTATTCGCACAAAAAACCTGGACGCGGTGGACCTCCTACTGCATTACGGACTCGCTCCGGAACGTCCCGATCAAAACGAAACCCCAGTGATGACTGCAGCCGGCATGGGTGAGATGGAGATCGTACAGCGACTCGTTGCAGCGGGTGCCGATGTCAATCGTTACGCGGACGAGAACATAGAATGGACGGCGGCGTTCTATGCCAGGCAAGCTGGACATGGCAACGTCGCGGATTGGCTGACCGCACGTATGAATCCCACATTACTGGAGAAACAGCAGCAACTCACCGCAGCGCGCGATCCCAAGTATCGGTTGCTCTTCGAAAAAGCCACCGCGAGCGAATCGCTGTCCACGGACGACATCGTTGCGTTTCTCACCCGATGGGATGCGGAGTACTCCATAACAGTAACCGATGCCGACGCCGATAGACTGGCTGTTCGCTTTGCGTCGCTTCCTAAGGAGCTAGACGACTTTTTTCAAGAAATTCTGAGGCTGTGCCCGGAAGCGTCAGATTACGAGCGCGACTTGCTCAAAGAACTGGCCAACAACAAGACGTTGTCTCTTTGGTGGGATTAGAGGCCCGGGAAAAGTAAGTTTACTTATATTCAGTAAACCGCCACCAAGGATCTTATATTCATATATACGGACAGCCATTGCTTTATATTCAAGAATCCGGCCATAATACACGATTCCTACCGTCGGACGATCCGCCATGGCGATTTTCATCAAAAACCGCGACGGCTCTGCAGACGGCCTCAGAAAGAAGGCCAAACGTCAAGGATGGCTATCGCTTGGTTACGGCATTTATTGCGAGCCGGACGATGATGCGCGCGCTCTGGTGTTTTCCAATTGGCAGGACATCGTACATACGGTATTCCCGGATGCCATCGTCTCGCACCGTACGGCAATCAGCCTGCGGCCTGAAAAAGACACGATTTTCCTGACCCGGCCGATCAGCGCCTACCGCAACTACAAAGTTGGCCCGTTGACAATCAGCGTAACACCGGGGGATGTGCAGATTGCCACTCGGCCAATCGGCAAAGACTTGCAAGCCTCCGGCGACGCTCGCGCCTGGCTCGAAAATCTGAGCGCGAGCCGCCGACGCGGCGCGGTACCGCGTGCTATCGGTCAGGAAGCGCTGGAGGCTGAGCTCGACAAGGTCATGGCCCGCAGGGGGGAAACCTACCTGAACGCAATTCGCCAGGAGGCGAACGCCATTGCACCGCAACTGAAACTCGAGGACGAGGCCCGGAGACTCGACGCCATTATCGGTGCACTCTGCGCCACGCGGCCACATTCGGGCGTCCTGAAGTCGGATCGTGCTATCGCACGTGCAAATCGGCAACCGTTCGATGCGCACATTGTGTCCTGTTTCGACGGCCTCGTACGCGCATTGAGCGAACACGACCTGCCGGCACTCAACGTTCAACTCGATCGGCAGTCGTGGCGGTATCAGGCGTTCATCGAGTCGTACTTTTCCAACTATATCGAAGGCACTCAATTTGCCTTGAGTGAAGCTGAGGCGATCGTGTTCGAGCGCCAGGTGGACGAATCGAGACATGCGGACAGCCACGATATTCTGGCCGTATATGACATCGCGGTCGATGTGGACGAAATGATTACCACTCCATCGGCGCCCGACGAATTTCGGCAGCTACTGAGCCGAAGGCACGCCTTTCTGATGCACGATCGCCCCGACAAGCGGCCGGGGCAGTGGAAGGAAAAAGCCAATCAGGCGGGAAACATCATCTTCGCCGCCCCGGAGACCGTGAACGGTACGTTGACGCAGGGTCTCGAACGTTACCTGGATTTGCCCCCCGGATTTGCCCGCGCCGTATTCATGCACTTCATCGTCACTCAGGTGCATCCGTTCGACGACGGTAATGGCCGCCTGGCGCGGTTGTTTCTCTCCGCCGAACTGGTCAACGCCGAGGAGAGCAAGATCGTCATCCCCAACGTCAAACGCGACGACTACATTACCGGCCTGCGCTTGGCGAACAGGGACGAAGATTTTCGGACCATGCTCAAGGTGATGACCCAGCTCTACCGATATACGGCGGCGCTACCGTGGCGAGACTACGACGGGCTGATCTCCACCTTGCGGGCGCATCGCGCGTTCGACAGCCCCGACGATGGGCTGATCAGGTTTTCCCGTGCGATGAAGACGATTCTCGATAGAGGCCCGGAAGAGAATTGAAACGACGGTTCAGTCGCCGTTTGGATACAGCGGTTCTTTGCTTTGCAGCGCCTGTTTGAGCGCTTGCCTGGTTTGCCGATAATGCTGCATGGCTTGCTGTTTTATTGTTGCCGAGCGCCTGTAGTAGCAATGGCACTGACTTAAAGCATAGCGCCGCGTGGGAGCGCCTTCCAGGCGCGATTGGTGAAAGAATCGCGGCAAGATGCCGCTCCCAAGGAAGCCGCGGAAGTCGTTTAAGTCAGTGCCATTGCCACTAGGGCCTGTTAACACCACTGTATGGGGAGTTGCCATGTTCCGCTGCAACGTATTCATCGCCGTTGTGTCTACCTGCATGTCCGGACAGGCGCGATCCTCGGTACTTCCCTCAAGCTGAGTCAAGCGACGAACTTATCCGACAATTCGTGCTATCGGACGAGTATCCACCTACCGGCTTCTACGGTTAGATTCAGCGTCCGTTACCCGAGCGTACTCGTCCACCGCCTCAGAGACAGGTCGTAGCGTTTTAGAAGCGTCGCGAGTTCATGATGGTCGCTAAGCGGGATTGCCGCGTCGGCCTTTAGTTTACCGATAGCGCGATCGTAGATCCCGTACACATCAGAACCGGTGAAACGAGATTCCCAGACAATGCCGTCGATGTCGGTATGTTCGTGATGGATAGCTTGGCTCAACGCTCGACCCGCTGCTTGATTGCGCGCGCCAACGGCGTCTGTGGGCGCACCGAATCGCATACAGCCGTCTCCGCGTAGCTCCAACATCTGCAGTTGAGCATCCTTTCGGGTCGACAATGTCGTGACGGCGCGACCGCGAATTTCCATATAGTGCAGCCGTCGCTTGCCGCGGCCCACGAATCGGTCTCGTATCACGTGCTCCGCGAATGCTGTCGCAATATCTGTCGCCGCATAGAGCACAGCAAACTCGCTACCGACCGGAGAAAAACGCGATACGTTCGGAACTACGCCGAGTGGAATATCGATGTGCTCGACGGGGAAGATCCGTACCGCGTCCTGCATCGACAGCGTGATCAAGACATCCTCGACGCGCTCTCGAGGATATGAGCGACGAATCACGCGGGCGTTGCGCCCCACCCGGCGGCTGTCCCGACGACTTCGTCCACTTCGCCTCGTTTGAGTTTATCGATGGGCCGCGTGACCTCGTCGGCGAACGGCATTTCCTGCGTCAAAAACACCCAAGCGAACTCATGGTTCTTTAGTATTTCCAAGATTTCCGGCAGGCCTTCGACAAGCTTGCCCGGGCTAACAATCTGCTCTGCAGGAATGACGTGGCCCCGCTTTGTCGATGGTGACCATCCCAGGAGTTTTCCGCATGCAATCCACTTGTAGATTGTCGGTCGGGACACATTGAGGCGATCGGCAGCCTCGGACACGGTCAATGTCTCGTCTTCCAATGGTTCATCGACGATGAACGGCGCCAACGAGTCGGGGATTCGCCCGTCGTCGGACCAGTCATCCGACAAGAGCCCCATGCCTACTTCCGACGCCGCTTCTAACGCGATTGTGGCCGCTGCCCGAGCCGCCCGGGGATGTTGCCGAGCAAATGCCACCCCGCGCTCGGACAGGCCCGGTAGCCACTCGAGGAGCGGAATCTGCCCACTAGCAGACTTTGTTGGATCACTCATACCCAATACCCTGGATTCGATTCCGTGTGTGTCCACCACGCTAGACGATACCCGTATCAATGTAAAGTGTGATTTGTAAAGTTTGTAAAAAACCGGGTCCGTGATAATAGAAGACGCTCGGATCGGACCACGCCAAGACTTTGTTTCATAACGAACAAGCGGTCGTATAAGGCTGAGTTTCGAGCCTTAATCGAGCTTTCCGGTGTCGGAATCGGCGGTTCAAGGATCTGGCTTTCGGCCACCACGAACCTCTGCACGGCAGACGCCGCCCCGGTTGGGGTCTTCGCTTCCGTTCATGACACATATCTCACGGAACACGCCGACTTCGCGAATAGCAAAAAGCAGATAGGTAGCTCAGTTTCAAATGGATCACAGGCCGCCAGGACAAGCCTGTGACGCTATACCTTGTAATTTATATAGACTGAGGGTTATATTTTGACGGAGTCGAAGCCAGTGCGCCTGGCCGAATTCATTCGCCGCCTAGAGGATGCGCCGGCGGCGAAAACACACGACGATGCATTTGCGCTGTTGGCCGATTGCTTGAACGCGGTCGAGGACGAAATGACAGACATACCTTTCGACCCGGACGCGTGGTTAAGTGATGGTCGAATGTACCCGCCGCAGGGTGATAGTCGGCGGAAGGTGCCGGGTAGAGATGACTTGGTGAGGTATCGATCAGTTGGGCATAACACGTGGATCAGGGCGAACGGTGCTATCCGGATTGCTAGCGTCGATGGGCAGGTGTTTTTAGAGAAACCGGGCGCCGACGGCAGGACAGTCGAGCTCGAGAGGTGAGGGCAATGGTCGAAGAATTCATTCAGGCGCTAAGTCGCTTGCCTATAGACGTTTCCATTCAAGTGGATGCGCCCGATGATCCGGGTGGTGAAACCTGGATTGACATTGCCTCGCCCGGATTTTCAACCAGCGTATCGTACCGACCTGCGCACGGCTTCGGGATCTATGTGTCTGAAGCAGGCTACGGTGAGGGCCCCGACGAGATTTTTCGTGTCGCAGAAACGGCGGCACGACGCGTCGCGCAGTTGTATGCGCACGCGGCCGATGATGGCGAAGCGGCGGTGCTGACGTTGGCGGATATCCGCGCTCTGGCGGGTTTTACTCAGGTACAGGTAGCAAGTGCGTTGCGAATCACGCAACCGTCCGTGCAGAAAACGGAACGTCGACAGAACATTCAAATGGACACGCTGGCGAATTACGCGGAAGCCATGGGCGGGCGATTGGAGGCGAGACTGGTCTTCGACGAAATGGAAGTTCGTCTGCCAACGAAGCGGCGCAAAGGGCACGGTTAACCATGAGCGGCGTTTCTTTAAGTTTCCGTTGCGCGACCCGAAAGGCCACAAAATAGCCGGCCCTATCGCTTTCAAAACATAGGCCACTCGACGATGGTAATGGGCGACTGGTTCTTTCCGCCGAACTGGTCAGCGCCGAAGAGAGCAAGATCGTCATCCCCAACGTCAAACGCGACGACTACATTACCGACCTGCGCCTGGCGAACAGGGACGAAGATTTTCGGACCATGCTCAAGGTGATGACCCAGCTCTACCAGTATACGGCGGCGCTACCGTGGCGAGACTATGACGAGCTGATTTCCACCTTGCGGGCGCATCGCGCGTTCGACAGCCCCGACGATGGGCTGATCAGGTTTTCCCGTGCGATGAAGGCGATTCTCGATAGAACCCCAAGTGACACTCCTGCCGGATAATGAACCGATTCGCACTGATCGACATCTGGGTTTACTCTCTGGGACGGTGTGGCATTTCCTGGGCCGACCAGTATGTTGATTCGTCATAGTAGTCCTACTGGAATAGCACTTACTTCCTTTGCTATGGGCAGAAGAGTTTCACTCAAGCAGATAACTCCCTTTTCACCGACTTTTTTCTCCGGCTGCTTCAACAATCGAAAATTCCGCGCGGCATTCTTGTCCGGAGAAGCGGTTTTCTTAAACTCCAGTGGATAGATGGTTTCGTCCTGAATAATGAGTAAATCGATTTCCTTTTTGTCCTTGTCTCGATAGTAATAAAGTGGCGCACGCTTGCCGTTGTGCCAGTAGCTCTTGAGAATCTCGGTAAAAATAAACGTCTCCAGAACAGCTCCCGACATGGCGCCGGCTTCCAGCGTTTCCGGGCTGGACCATTCCGTTAGATAGGTACACAGGCCCGTGTCGAGGAAATACAATTTTGGCGCTTTGACGAGGCGTTTGGTGGTATTGGAATAATAGGGTTCCAATAGGTAAACGATGCCGGACACTTCCAGTATCGATAGCCAGCGCTTCGCCGTGGTAACGGAGACGTCGGCATCCCTTGCCATATCGGATATGTTGAGCAATTGACCTGTGCGGGCGGCAGCGGCGCGTAGGAATTTTAGGAAGGCAGTCTCATCGCCGACATTCGCCAGATTGCGAATATCGCGTTGCAAATAAGTCTGAATATAAGAGCGGTAAAAATAGTCACGATCGGCATCGTCATCGAGCGCGATAGCAGGAAACGTACCGCGCCAGATCACGTCGTAGATTTTCTTCAGAGAGAGTACGGGCGATATTTTCAGGCGCTGTTGCAATTGTTTTTGCGTGGGCATGAAGGGAACAGCTTTGGCGGCGTTACCTTGTTGTTCCTTCAGCGAAAGCCCCAGCAAGTTGACAATGCCGACACGTCCCGCCAACGATTCCGTCACCCCTTGCATGAGATGAAACTGTTGGGAGCCCGTTAGCCAGAACATACCGTTCTTACGGTCTTTATCGACCGCGATCTTGATATAGGGCAAGAGCTCCGGGGCGTACTGAATTTCATCAATGAGCACCGGCGCTTGAAAACGCTGGAGAAACAACGCCGGTTCATCCTTGGCCAAAGTCGCCAAAGTTGGATCATCGAGGGTCACATAAGCCCGATTATCTTTTCCAAGGTGTTGTAAAACAGTGGTTTTTCCGACCTGGCGCGGCCCGGTAACCAGCGTGACCGGAAACTGTCCGGTTGCTTTTTTGAGAAAATCCTCCAATGTGCGTTCTATATACATATTTCGTCCAATTTAACTTTCGATGTTAAAATAGCCGAAAAATACGAGACGGGCAAGAGATAGCATCGCCCACTCGAGATCGAATCAGGACATTGTTCGATTGACGCGTTTCCAACACTTTATTGTGTAGTTTTGCATCGACCAAATAGTAGCTGTCCTGAATTCTCTTCGCTGCACGAACCCAGCCCGATACCGAAACCAAAGTCCTCACCGCTGACGAGGTTGCACGTCGAATCGGGCTGAAAACCCGCCAGTCGGTACACGACTGGCTGAAAAAGAAGAAGATCCTGGGATGGCAAGGCGCAAAGCGCGGTTACGTGTTTCCGGCCGCACAGTTTGATAGGTGCTTTCGTCTAAAATACTCTGCGGGAATTTTGCGTAAATGGGCTGTGCAGAGTTCTGCACTATTGTCGTGCAGTTATGCATCGGCTAAACAGCGGCCGAACAATGGCTGT
Organism: Woeseiaceae bacterium; assembly: GCA_028279985.1. Taxonomy (GTDB): domain Bacteria; phylum Pseudomonadota; class Gammaproteobacteria; order Steroidobacterales; family Woeseiaceae; genus UBA1847. The sequence continues at coordinate 83,883 of JANQMR010000020.1, read as the reverse complement.
CCCCAATTCTTCCAATACGCTGGAAACCACAGACGATGCACCACATGAGAGCCCAAGGCCCGGATATCGCACCGATTTTCGAAGCGAAGTCCATTGCCGTCATCGGCGCCAGCGAACGATCCGGGTCGCTCGGCACCGTGGTTTTCAAAAACCTGACCGGTGCGGGTTTCAACGGGCCGATTTACCCGGTCAATCCGAAATACGAATCCGTACAAGACCGGCCGTGTTTCGATTCGGTTACCGGTATCAACGAACCGGTCGATCTTGCGGTCATCGTCACGCCCGCCGCCGCCGTCCCGAACGTGCTCGAAGACTGCGGCGCCCACGGCATACCGGCCGCGGTGATCCTGTCCGCCGGTTTTCGCGAGGCTGGCGACGCAGGCAAGGCCCTGGAGGAGACGGTGCTCGACACCGCGAAGCGGCACGACATCCGTTTCATCGGCCCGAACTGCCTCGGCGTCATGCGCCCGGACATCGCATTAAACGCGACTTTCAGCCAGAGCATGGCCAAACCGGGCCAGATTGCGCTGGTGTCCCAGTCCGGCGCGATGTGTACCGCAATGCTCGACTGGGCCGGCCCTCGCAACATCGGTTTCTCCTGCGTCGTCTCCAGCGGCATCGCCGCCGACGTCGATTTCGGAGAAATCCTCGACTACCTGGTCATGGACCCTGATACCAGGGCCATCATGCTCTACGTCGAAGGAATACACGATCCGCGCCGTTTCATGAGCGCGCTCAGGGCGGCCTCGAGAGTCAAACCGGTCATCGTCATGAAAGCAGGCCGTTATGCCGAAGGCCGTAAGGCGGCAATCTCACATACCGGCGCGCTGGTCGGCTCCGACGACGTCTTCGACGCGGCACTCAAACGTGCCGGCGTCGTGCGGGTCCACAACTACGTCAACTTTTTTGCCATCGCCGAAACCCTGCACACCGGCGTCAAAACCCGCGGGCCGCGTCTCACGATCGTCACCAACGGCGGCGGCCCAGGCGTCATGGCCGCCGATTTCATGATCGACCGGCAACTGCCGCTGGCCAAACTCTCGCCCAAAACCAAGGTAGCGCTGGACGAGCTGTTACCGTCGGCCTGGTCCGGAGGCAATCCGGTAGACGTCCTGGGTGACGCCGCTGCCGATCAGTACGCGGGCGCGGTTGCCGCCTGCCTGAAAGACCCGGGTGTGGACGGCGTGCTGGCAATTGTCGTCCCGCAGGCGATGACCGATCCGACCGCGATTGCCGAGGCCATCGCAAAAATCGGCCAAGACAGCCGCAAACCGCTGTTTACCTGCTGGATGGGTGACGCCTCGACCCGGAAGAGTCGCAGTCTGTTTCGCGAGCGCGGCATCCCGACTTACGGCACACCCGAAGCCGCCGTCAACGCTTTTGCCGCCGCCGCCACACACCACGCCAACCAGGAAATGCTGTTGCAGGTGCCGGAGCCGTTCAGTCCCAGCACCAAACCGGACCGGGAAGGCGCCAGGCTCATCATCAACAACGCGCTCGCCCAGGGACGCCGTGTCCTCGATCTCGTCGAGTCCAAGGCCCTGCTGTCGGCTTTCGGCATTCCGATCGTACAGAGCGTGCCGGTCCACGATCCGGTCGAGGCGGTCGCCGTCGCCGAGGCGATCGGCTTCCCGCTGGCAATGAAAATCCACTCGCCGGACGTCATCCACAAAACGGACGTGGACGGCGTGCGCCTGGGCATCAGCAGCGGCCTAGGAGTTCAAGCCACTTATCGCGAGCTGGTTGACAGCGTGTCGCAAGAATTGCCCGACGCAGACATTCAGGGCGTCCTGCTCGAACCGATGGTGCACTCGACCAACGATCGGGAGCTGATGTTGGGTGTCATCAACGACGACGTATTTGGCGCCGCCATCAGCGTCGGGTTGGGCGGGACGATGGTCGAGGTCATCCACGATCGGGCCGTCGGCCTGCCGCCGCTGAACCGCCTGCTCGCGCGCCGCATGATCGACGACACGCGTGCCGCGCGTTTTCTCGAGGAATTCCGCGGCAAAACAGCCGCAAACCGGCGCGCGCTCGAAGACGTGATCCTGCGCCTGTCCGACATGGTCTGCGAATTACCGTGGCTGGAAGAGCTCGACATCAATCCGCTGATCGTTGACGATCGACGTGCAGTGGCGCTGGACGCCCGGGTTGTCATCCGCCGTGTGAGTCCGGCAGCGCGCGAGTATGCGCACATGGCGATCCACCCCTATCCGAGCAACCTGGTTGACGAACACCACCTGCCGGACGGCACGCGACTGACGATCCGGCCCATCCGGCCCGAGGACGCAGCACTAGAGCGCGAATTCGTCGATGGCCTGTCCGATCGTTCCCGGTATCTCCGGTTCATGTACGCGATGAAAAAGATCACGCCGCAGATGGTTTCCCGCTTCACGCAAATCGACTACGACAGGGAGATGGCGCTGATCGCCGTCGTCGATGCCGGCGGCCGCGAGCGGCAGATCGCGGTGGCCCGGTATGTCACCAACCCGGACGGGCGTAGCTGCGAGTTCGCCATCGTCGTCGCCGACGACTGGCGTAACCGCGGCATTGCAACCGAGCTGTTGCGGCGCCTGATGGACATCGCCCGCGATCGACGACTGGAGACGGTGGGCGGTATCGTATTGCGGGAAAACAAGGGGATGCTGACTCTCGCGAAACAACTCGGTTTCGAACAGCGACCCTCGATCGACGATCCGCATACGGTCGCGATATCCCTGAGTCTCTGAGTCAGCGGTTGGTGTAGCGTCCACGCGCGCTGCGGCGCGCAAAATCCCGGTCGCCGTAATTGCCGTGACGCGCCTCGGCAGCGATGTCGTACACCTGATACGTTGCCGCCGCTTCGGTCACCGTCTCGACGCTACAGCTCACGGTAACCGTAAACCCGGCGATCTGTATTTGTCCGGTGCCGCAGATACCGCCGCGCAAGGCCCGGTCGCGACCCCATTCGACGCCGCCGGCCGCCGCGTAATCCGATTGGCGCGAGAGTTGCGCGAGATTGCCGCGGGCGTACTGGCCGATCAGGCTTTCGCTCAAGAATGCGGCGAGCAGGCCCAGCACGACGATGATGAAAATGGCGGTGATGAGCATCATGCCCCCGCAGCGCGACGGCATGCACGGCCGGCGACGTCGGCGGCCGTTCATGGCACGTGCCGCAGGCGAAACTGGGCGAAAAAGCCGATCGGGCCTGCTGTGTCGTCTCCGGCCGTCAGATAGAGGCTCACCAGGTCGGGGCGTGTCAGGCTGAACCGGCAGTCGATCATGCCGCCCGCAAGCAGGTCGCCCAAGTTCGTGTTAGTGGGCTGTGCCGACTGAATCGCATACCCGGTGTAACGCCGCAAGGTGCCGCCGCCGGCCGCCGGCTGACACAGGTAGGAGACCGGCGAGCCGACCAGGTAGAAACGCTGGGTCGGCGAGGGGGCGGGAAACTGTTTCGGCGACATCCGAATCTGCGTGGCGCTCGCGCCGGCGACGACGGTGCTGCAATTGTTGTTCGGGTCGGCGCTGTAGGCGCTGAGGCTGCCGGCGGGTAATGCGTTTTGGTTGTTGACGACGATCTGCAGGCCGGTTTGCGGCGTCGCGGGCAGGGCCTTCAAGACATCGAACCGATCGTCGGCAGCGGTCATGTCCAGTATGTCGCCGGGTGCCGCCGCGCGATAGTCGCCGTAGTCGACGATCGGGATGAATTCCAGGCAACGTCCGCCGCAGGCCACCCGCGCGCTGTTCGGCAGTGCTTCCGGCAGCTCGTCGGCCAGCCACATGGCAACGCGCTCGGCCTGGTCGGCGGCCGCCGCGCGCTGATGGGATTCGTTGAGCGCCGCAAGCGGCCGGGACATCCAAAGCATCAGTCCGGCGGCGACGACGGCGCTGACCGCCAGTGCCGCGACCAGCTCGATGACCGAAAATCCACGTTGACAGTATGCCGGACAGGATACCGGACGAGATATCGGACGAGATATCGGAGATGCCGGGACAGTCACGGTTCAATCCTCCGTCCGGTACGCCTGGAGGCTCACGCCGTCACCGGCGAGCCCGGTGTGTCCCGCGGTCACGGTCACCGCCAGGCCGTCGGCCCCGGACAAGCTGCTTGCCGTGATGTCGACGGTCACCGTGAACTCACGAAGGCCGTCCACCGGCGCGCCGCTCGCATCGCAGGCGCAACTGCCGAGCGTCGGACACGCGCTGCTGGTGCTGGTGCACCCGTTCAAGCTCAGGTTGTGGTAATCGCAGGTATTGTCGAAGTCCAGGCGGTTGGCCTCCGGCGTGCCGCAAACGAGACCGGTATCCGGATCGAGATAAGGCGTGGACAGGATTTCGTCGAGATACGCCGACGCGACCGCCGTGGCCTGGCTGTGCAACTGCGCATCGCTGCCGTGGCGCAGTACCGTGCCGTAAACCGAGGCGAAGCCGGCGAAGACCAGGCCGAGCACGACGATGGCCGCAAGCATCTCCAGCAGGCTGAATCCGCGCACGGCCTTGTTAGGCCCGTTGTTTGCCGGACAGGACACTAGAACGCCGCATAACCGGTCGCCCCGACGATGTCGATCTGCCTGGAGCCGACGGTGATCGCGACGTCGACTGCGGAACCGCCCACGCTGCCGACCACCGTGCCGCTAGGGTCGAAGTAGAACACGGCGGGCGAGGAAGCCAGCGCCATACCCTCCGGCGGCACGCCGCCTAGCGAAGCGCCGGATTCGCCCGAGCCCGCGACGTCGCGATTGAACGAGCCGCTGCACAGGCTTGCACGTTGTTCGACGATAAATTCGGTAGAAGAGATGGCGACCCGCACCGGGCATCGATCCGCCCGGGCGCGGCGTTGCGCGATACGCAAATCGCTCAATACGCTTTCGGTAAAACCCAGCTCACGGATTCCGCTGCCGTGATCCATGTACGGCGCGGCGAAGGCCATCAGTGTGCCGATGACGACCAGTACGGCAATCAACTCGAGTAGCGAGAACCCCGCCTGGCGACACATGGCGACGAGAGACGGCCCACGTTCGGTAAGTCAGAGACTGCTTACGACGGCACGACTAATCGTCGCAACCGGTTTTGAGCGCCTGAATGACGGGCCGGTCGCCTGGGTCTTCCGAGCGGGTATAACTCACGCCGCAGTTCGCGATGCCGTCGACCAGGATGTTTCTCGTGGTTGCGGTCCCGCTGATGATGACGCGATCGGACAGATTCTCGAAAAGCAGCTCGATGTTCGCATTGCTGTTGGTGTTCGGATACCCGTAACGCGCATTGACATTGACGCCGTCGGCGATGGCAACATTGTAGGACGAACTGGCGAGTTGGCCTGCCGACGCTACTTTCGCGTACACCATGTTGGATGCCGAGCGAACGCTGTTGTGGATACTGTCTGCCACGGTGGCCCGCGCCTCGCTTTCCATCGAAATCAGGCGCGGTAGCGCAATCGCGGCAAGAATACCCAGGATGACGATGACCACCACGAGTTCGATCAGTGTGAAACCCGACTGACGTGAGCTTTTCATGTTACCTACTCCCGAAACAAACGCGTTGCACAGGCCTCATTGCCGTGAACGCAGATGTCAGCTTATGTAATTTCAGGCGTCAGCTTATGTAATTTTCTCAATAAGCTCAGTGAAATAGATCACATAAGCCGCTACCGCAAATTCTGTGAAACAGGTCACAGAGTCGACAGTCTTTCCGCTAATCGCAGTCATCGGCGCAGCGCGACCGCGGCCAGGTCCCACATCGGTAGGAAGATTCCCAAGGCCAGCATCAGCACCAGGGCGCTGACGACGGCCAGCAGTACCGGTTCCATGTATTCCCCCACCATCCCGACGTCGTAGTCGATCTCGCGTTCGTAAAAGTCGCCGGCCTCGTCCAGCATTTCGTCGAGCCGCCCGGTCTCTTCGCCGGTGGCGATCATCTGCATGGCCAGCGGGGTGAACAGCCCGGCATAACGGGCGGCGGCGGTCAGCGATTCGCCCTGTTCGATGCGTTCGCGCATCCCGGTCAAACGAACCGCGAAATGGCGGTTGTCGCTTGCCGCCGCGACGGCGCCGACGGCCTGGTCGATCGCGATACCCGCGCGCAGGCACATGGCCATCGTGCGTGAGAAACGTGCCAGGGTGATCTTGAGCAGGATCTCGCCGAGCAGTGGAATCCTGAACGACCAGCGCCCCCATAACTCCGCGCCGTAATCGGTTTTCAGGAACGATCGAACGGCGACGGTCGCCAGCAATACCGCGGCCAGCAGGAACGGCCACCACGCGAGCGTCCATTCCGAGCTCACGATCAGTACGCGGGTCATCCAGGGCAACTCTGCGCCGAAACTGGCGAATACGCCCGCGAACGCCGGCACGACGAAGACCATGACGACCGCGAGGGCCAGCACGATCGCGCTTACGACCAGTATCGGGTAGCGGACGGCGGCTTTGAGCCGGCGCCGGGTCTCGTGCTCCAGCTCCAGATTGCGTTTCAGCTCGGCAAAAGCCTGATCGAGCCGCCCGGTGGTTTCGCCGACGCGGACGAGATTGGTCATCAGGGGGGTAAAGACGCTCTGTTGCGATCGCATCGCGTCGGACAGGGGACGGCCTTCGTCGAGCTGCCGGCGCATGTCGATCAGCACCTTGTGCAATTGAGGATTGCGTACCGAGTGCGCCAGCGAGCGAATGCCGCGGTGCAGCGCCACGCCGCCCTTGCAGATGGAGTACATCTGATGGCAGAAGAAAATCAGATCGACGAGTTGCGGCGCGCCCGCCAGGCGGCGGCGCAAAGCGGCGAATCGTTCGGCGACGGCATGGCGCTCCGAGATCGAGATCGGCGTCAGGCTTTGCTTGAACAGGTAGTTTGCAACTTCCTGACTGTTGCGCCCCTCGACTTCGCCGCGGGTCAGATTTTGTTGCCGGTCACGGGCCGTGTATGCAAAGGACTTCATTACGATTACCGATCACTCGCCGGCTCCGGCGAAGTCCCCGCCGACGACACGCAACACTTCCGCGAGACTGGTGACGCCGCGCCGCGCATGGTCCACGGCGGCGGCGTGCAGCGGTATGTAGGACGGGACGGTGCCGACGCCGTCGACGAACGCGATGGCGTCGTCCCTGCGCAGCGCAGTGCGGAGCTCGCCGTTGAGCTCGAGCAATGAGTAAATGCCGATACGTCCGGCGTATCCGCTTTGATTACAGCGATTGCAGCCGCCCGCCCGGTAGTAATTCTCTGCGGCGGCATCCGGCCCGAGCGCGTTCTCCAGCCAGAACCTTTCGGCGGGCTCGGGGCTGTGCGGTTTGCGGCATCGTTCGCACAGGCGCCTGATCAGGCGTTGCGCGATGATCGCCTGCAGGGAGCTTGCGATCAGGTAGCCGGGCGCACCCATGTCCAGCAGCCGCACGACGGTGCTCGGCGCATCGTTGGTATGCAAGGTGGACATCACCAGGTGTCCGGTGATGGCGGCGCGCAGACCGATCTCCACGGTCTCGCGGTCGCGCATCTCGCCGACCAGGATGACGTCGGGGTCCTGGCGCAAGGCCGCGCGCAACACCCGTGAAAAGTCGAGGTCGATCTGCGGTTTGATCTGCACCTGGTTGACCCGCGGCAGGCGATACTCCACCGGATCTTCGATCGTGATGATCTTGCGTTCGGCGGTATTCAGCGCGCTCAGCGCGGCGTACAGCGTCGTGCTCTTGCCGCTGCCGGTCGGACCTGTGACCAGTAACATGCCGTTCGGCCGTCCGATGATCGCCGAGACGCGCCGGTGGATTTCCTCCGGCAGGCCGAGCTCGGCGAGGTCGAGCAGGCCGCTGCTTTGATCGAGCAGCCGCATGACGACCGACTCACCATGCTGCGTGGGCATCGTCGACAAACGCACGTCGACCAGCTTGCTGCGTACCGTGACCCGGAAGCGACCGTCCTGCGGGATACGACGCTCTGCGATATTGAGCCCCGCCGACAGCTTCAGACGGGACACCAGCGCAGCGGCAACCTGTTTCTGGCCGACCGGCTGTTCGCGCAGCACGCCGTCGACCCGGAAGCGTATGCGCAATACATCCTCACAGGGCTCGATGTGGATATCCGACGCTTCGGCGCGCATCGCTTCCTCCAACAGCGAGTTAATCAGCCGGCTGACGAGCGCGTCCGAGTTGTCCGCTTCGTTCCAGTTACCGTCTTCGAAGCTCGACTCGGCGATTTCCTGGCCGAGTTCCTCGGCGAGCCCGGCAATCTGCGCCTCGCCCAAGTAGACGCGGTCCAGCGCCCGCAACAGGTCGCGCTCGCGCACGATCGCCGGATGGACGGGCCGGCCCAACTGCCGTTCCAGCTCGTCTTCGGCCAACAGGTCGGTCGGATCGGCCATGGCCACGAGATAACCGTCCACCTGCTCCGACAGGACCAGCGCGCGCAGCCGGCGTGCGGCCATCTCGGTCAATCGGTGCGCAAGCTCCGGATCGACGTGCATGTCGGCCAGCTCGATGCAGGGTACATCGAGTTGTTCTGAGATCGCGGCGTTGAGCTGGTCCTCGTCGACCAGCTTGAGGTGTTTCAGGGCTTCGCCGAGCCGGCAGCCGCTGCGCGCCTGCTCGTCGATCGCCTGTTTGAGCTGCGCCTCGGTGAGCGCGCCGCTTCCGATGAGCAGCTCGCCAAGCCGCTGTCGCTTGCTGGCGCGCAATACCTGTGGTGCGTTCATCGATCCAGGGCGGTCGGCGACAGCGTGCCCAGTGCGTAATCCCAGACCGCGTCGCTCTCGACGACGACCGGCCGCAATAGAATAACCAGCTCGGTCTTGCGGGTTTCGCGCCGCGTGTGCTGGAACAGGCGGCCGATGCCGGGGATGTCGCCGAGTCCGGGCGTCTTGGCCTTGAACGTCCGTATCGCCTCCTGCATCAGGCCGCCGATGACGACGATCTGTCCGCTTCTGGCACGCACGATGCTGTCGGTTTCGCGCACCGTCGAGAATGCCAGCGGCAGGGATTGGTCGAATCCGGCGACGACGATTTCCTTGCGCCGGTCGATGACTTCGGTGATCGCCGGGCGGATGTGCAGGATCACGTCGCCGGTATCGCTCACCTGCGGCGTGACATCCAGCGCGATTCCGGAGAAAAACGGCGTCAAGGTGATGTCCGGCGTGCTGGTCGTGGCGCCCGCGCCGGTGACCGTGGTGGTCGACACGTCGGTGACGAAGAATTCTTCGCTACCGACTTTGATGACCGCTTTCTGGTTGTTGACCGTCGAGACGCGCGGGCTGGACAGCACCTGTACGTCGCCCTGCAGTTTCAAAAGCTCGATGAATGCGGTGAAGTCGCCGGCGTTCGCGGCTATCGTGAACATGCCGCCGAAAGCCGAGGTCAAGCTGCCGTTGACCGGTTGCGGATTGGCCGGATCGAGATCGCCGGTTTGCCCGGCGATCTCGGAAGTACCGCCTTCGCCGAGCAAAGTGCCGCCGCCGGTCTGGCCGAAGGTAATCGTGTCCGATCCCGGTTCGGCCAGCGCGGCCCAGTTGACACCCGCCTGAAAGTCGTCCGATAGCGTCACTTCCAGGATCTTGGCTTCCATGATGACCTGTCGAATCATGTTGCCCTGAACCCGGCTCAAGTAGGTCTCGACCTCGCGCAGCTCGGAGGGCAAGGCGCGGACGACGACCAGGTTCGACTGTGGACTCAGCACCACTTCCCGGCCCTCGGCGTCCCCGAGCAGGCTCTCGAGCGAGCTTTCGATTTCTTTCCAGAAGTCCGTTTCGCCGATCGTGTTCACCAGGCTGCCGGGCGTCGGGCCCCCGTCGTTGCCGCCGGAGCTCTCGGTCTGGCGCATCACATCGCCCGAGCTGATGCGTGTCTGTGCCACGCCTTCGCGGCGCAGGTTCGGATAATTGACCTGGAACACACGCGCCTCGAGCCTCGCCGGCATCACGATGAAGCCGCTGCGGGTGACTTCGTATTCGTAACCGAAAACGCGTTGCGTCACCCGCATGACCTCGGGGATGGTCACGTCGCGCAAGCTGAGGCTGATCGTGCCGTCCACGTCCGGATGCACGACCATGTTGTAGTCGGTGTCCTTGACCAGGCCCATGAAAAAGACCTCTGCCGGCGCGTTCTGCACGTCGATGTCGTAGAGTTCCGGCATTGCTTCTACCGGCGCCGCTGTCGTAAGGGGCGCACCGGCCGGCGGTGTCCGGGTTTCGGGCGTGCTCGGCGGGGTTTCCCAGACCGGTCTGAGTTCGGGTTCGTCGCGATCGAGCTCCTCGACGACGGCGCAGCCGTTGAAGACGGTGCAACATGCGGCGAGGACTGTGGTGAGTAAGCGCCGGGCGTTCATGATGGGTCCTCCGAATCGCGCCTGACCGGCGTTTCGATGAGCTTAAGGACGATCGTCTCGGAGTCGCGGCGAAGGATGACGCGTCCCGGCTCGATTCCGGCGACTACGGCGCCCGCAACGCGGCTGCCCACCTCGACGACCTGCCGGTTGACGACGGCCGTGCGCTTCGAATCGGAGATCTGCGTCGAGTAAAGCAGCAGCTTGCCGTGCACGGGTTTCGCAGGCGGCGCCGTCGTGCCGTGAGGCGGTCGCGTCGGATCGGTAATTGGCAAGTCGGCAATAGGCAAGTCGGCAATAGGCAAGTCGATAATAGGCATGTCGGTAATAGGCAAGTCGTCCGCGGCGAGGCCCGGGGACAGGATGCCGCACAGAACGATGCCGCTCGGAACAATGCCGCCCGGAACAATGCCGGATAGTGCCGCGGCGAAACGTCGTCGTAAGCGCGCAGCCTCAAACACGAATCCACTCCTCCCGCAGACTCACGGTATAAACGTGCAGGCGGAAATCGGCCGTCTCGCTACCGTCGGCGTCGACCTCGATGCCCAACCAGTAAAACCGCCAGGGCAGGGCCTCCAACGCACGGACACAATCCAGCAGTGCGAGATACTCGCCCTCGAGCTCTAGCACCAGGCCGTGGCGGTACAGGATGGTCTGATTGCCTTCGACACCTTCGAACAGACGCTGCGGGGGTTCGGAGCGAATGCCGACGATACGCAGCCGCCCGGTCGTGTCGATCAGATCGCGCAGCACGCCAGGCATCTGTTCGGGCGTGAGTATCTGCAAGGTCCGATTCTGCAGCGCTTCGTCCAGGCCGGCGATCTTTTGCTCTACGACATCGAGCTGTTGCCGCAAGGCGGCATCGGGATCCAGCGATTCACGTTGTTCGAGTGCAGAAAGCTCGCCGGACAAGACAGATTTCTGCTCCTCGAGCGATTCGATCTCGGCGCGGGCCTGCTGAAGCTGTTCGCGTTGCGGCGCCCACCACAAGGTCTCGAACAGGAACACGACGGCGACCAGGGCAGACATGGCTAGCACCAGGCGCTCGCGGGACGGCCGCCGCTCGAACCAGGACACGAAAGCTTGAATCCGGTCGATCATGACTCCGGCTCTCCGGTAACCAACTTTCCGGCGGCTATAGACGGGCAGGGTTCCCCGCCCTCCGCATCCGTTTCCGAACCGCAGCCGGTGGAAAGGACGAAACGCATAGGCTCCTGGCCGGCCTTGTCGCCGGCCAAGCTGAACCTTGCGAATCCCGTTCCCGCCAATGCCGGTTCGTGCTGGAGCGCGCGGACGAACTGCGGTACGAGATCGGCGTCCAGGGTCATGCCGCGCAATGTGAGATGCCGGCCGCCGTCTCCGATCCGGATCCGGTCCAGCCACAAGCCGTCCGGGTGCCGTCGTCCCAGCGCGGCGAGATACTCGGAGAAGCCGTCGGTATTGCCCACCGCTTTACCGCTCAGCAGGTTCAGGACACGCGATTTGTCGTCGGCTTCCCCTTCCAGGCGCTTGAGTTCGGACAGTACGGATGGGTTGACGTCGCGTTCCGCCAAAAAATGGCTGCGCTCCTCGAGATTGAAGATCAAATCGTCGATGCCGGTATTCAGCGTACGAGCGGTTTTCTCCAGCCCGTCGTGCCGGAACTCGAGCCAGAAGCCGGCGCAGGCGCTCGTGAAAACCGCGAGCAGCAATACGACCCCGACCTGCATCGCGGACGGCAACGGCGAGCGTCGGCCGGACGCGTTGGTCAGCAGATTGATGTCCTGCTTCATACTGCAACTCGCGTTTTCGCAGGCGATTCGGACGACGGCGCGGATGACGATAGGGATGACGACCCGCGCAGCGACACCGCGCCGCCGAGTGCAAGATACGCCTCCGGTGCACCGTACTCCGCCGGCTTGCCGGAGGCCGGCAGCAGTTCCGCTGCCGGTTCGAGCGCCGCCACCGGCAGACCGATCATGTCGCCGGCTTCGCGCATGAAGGCCATGAAGTCGTTTTCGTCCGGGCCGGCGAGGATTTTCCGGATGTTGCCGGCCGAATAGTGGCTGTCGAAGTAATCGATCGTACGGCGTAGTTCCAGCGGCAAGGTGTTCTGTATTCCGGTTTCGAGCATGCTGGTCGGCTTGACGCTGCCGAGTCCGTAGCCGAGACGGCGGTTGAGATAAATCTCCCCGTCGTGTGTCGCCTGAATCAGGCCTTGTCTGCCGGTGAGAAATACCGTCACCACCGGCCCGCCGGTCGTGTCGCTCGCGGTGACCAGATCACGAATGGCGAGCTCCGCGACCGTGACCTTCCGCGGCGTCAGGCCCGCCTTGTCGACGACGGACGCGAGCTCGCGTACCGCGCGGGCGGGAGCCGCGACGACGTTCAACATCGGTTCGCGCTGGCGTTCGCTGGGTTGCGGCGCGTCGAACACCTGGATCACCGCTTCGTCTATCGGATAATCCAGCATGCCGGCCACGCGCCAGCGGGCGGCGTCGACGAGCTCTTCGCTTTTCACTGCGGGCCGCTCGATCTGCAACATCTCGTAGCTGCCGGGCGACAGCGTGATCGAGGCGAGACAGCCTTTGACGCCGAAGTCCGAGACGATTTTCGATAAGGCGCGGACCTGCCCGGCCGGCTCGGTGGGTAGCTCGGTAAGTCGTATCGAGGCGTCGGCGCCGGTCGAAGCCGACGGCAAGGACGCGACGGCAAGCGTGCGGTTCAGGCTCAGACCGACGACGCGGCGGCCGCGCGCATGCGACGAACCCAGCGATTTCAGTGCCCGGAACATGCCCTGGAGTATGCCGTTCCGGTGTCCGTCCTTATGTGAAATGGGTCCCAGAAACGCCTTTGCGTACAAGGCAGTATCTAAGCCAGCCGGTATCCGTCGACAGCGTGTTCTTGCGCGTGGGGCAGTATCTAAGCCAGCCTGTATCCGTCGACAGCGTGTTCTTGCGCGTGGGGCAGTATCGAAGTCGCCGGTATCTGTCGACAGAGTATTCTTGCGTGCGGGGCAGTATCGAAGCTAGCAGGTGTTTATCGACAGCGCGTTTGCATACTTCCCGGCGGGCCCGGGATGTGGACGCCGCGCGAAGCCCGGTCGGCGGGGCGCTCGCCGCAATACTTACTCGTATCGACGCGCGGCGGCGAAATCGCCTCCCAATGCCTTGTAGAGCGCAGCCAGGGCCGTGGCACGGTCGGTCAATGCCTGCGCAAGCTGGTCGTCCAGGTCGATGCGGGTCCGGTCGGCGTCGAGTACGGACAGGTAATCGTCGGCGCCGGCGTCATGACGCAGTTGTGCGAGACGCGCCGCTTCGGCGCCCTCGCGCACGGCCTCCTCGAGACGGGCGACCCTTTCGGTGCTCGCACGATAGTTGGCGAGCGCATTTTCCGTTTCCTCGATGGCCGTGAGCCAGGTTTCGTCGAAGGCGGCCAGCGCGCCGGCGGCGCGCGCCTCGGCAGCGGTCACGCGTTGCCGGATCCGCCCGAAGTCCAGTATTCGCCACGAGATCGCCGGCGCGACCCGCCAGCGTTCGGCCTCGGAATCGCCGATGGCCGAAGATGCGGTTCCGGTCCATCCGAAATCGCCGATTAGGTTCAACCTGGGGTAGAACTCGGCGGTCTCGACGCCGATTTCGGCAGTTGCCGCGGCCAGCCGCCGTTCGGCGGCGCGCACGTCCGGACGCCGGGCGAGCCACTCCGCCGGCTGCCCGACCGCCACCAGAGACGGCAAGCCGGGCATGCGCTCGGTCTTGTCGAGCTCCGCGCGCAGCGTCGCCGCCGGCACCCGGGTCAGTACGCTCAAGCGCTGTTCCGCGCGCGTCAGCCTGGCTTCGGCCGCGGGCAGGCTCGCCGCCAGCGAGCGTTCGACCGCCCGTGCCCGCGCGACATCCAGCGCCGTGCCGCGACCCGCTTCCAGGCTGGCTTCGAGGATGCGTACCTTGTCGGACTGGTTTTCGACGTTGAGCTCGAGCAACTCGAGTCTCGAGCGCTCACCCTGCCACTGGTAATAGGTCTGCGCGACTTCGGCAATGATCGCGATCTCGACCGCGTACAAGGATGCCTCGTCCGCCTCGACCAGATAGCGAATACGTTGCGACTGGCGGCGGAGCTTGCCGAACACGTCGACTTCCCAGGACGCGTCGAACCCAGCACGATATCGCTCGACGATCCCCTGGCCCTCGAAGGCAAACGGGTCGCTGCCGCTTTGCCGGGAGCGCTCGAAATCCGCGTTGATGTCGACCGTCGGCAACAGGCTGTAGATCGCGAGGTTGCTCAAGGCCCGGGTTTCGTTCAGGGTCGCGAGCGCCTGCGCAATCGTCGTGTTGTTGGCGAGCGCGAGATCGATCAGCCGGATCAGGTCGGCATCGCCGAGACTTCCCCACAAGCCGGCGACCGATGCACCCTCGGCACCCTCGGGACCGGCAAGGTCCACGCCGTTGACGAACGACTCCGGCAGCGGAACATCGGGCTGCTTGTAGTCCGGCCCGACGGCGCAAGCGCCGAGCAACAGCAGTGCGCAATACAGAAACTCAGGCCGCTTCATGAGCAAGCTCCCCGCTGTGTCTGCGGCGTTCTTCGATCTTGCGGATGATCACGTAGAAAACGGGCGTAAACACGAGTCCGAAGAACGTCACGCCGAGCATGCCGAAGAACACGGTGACGCCCATGACATGCCGGATCTCGGCGCCCGCGCCGGAGGCGAACACCAGGGGCACGACACCGGCGATGAAGGCAAAGCTGGTCATCAGGATCGGCCGCAGGCGGATTCGGGCCGCCTCGATGGCGGCCTGTACGATGCCGCGGCCCGCGCGCTCCAGGTCGCGCGCGAACTCGACGATCAGTATCGCGTTCTTGCAAGCCAGGCCCATCAGCACCACGAGACCGATCTGGGTGAAGATGTTGTTGTCCAGAAAAGTCGGCGGCACCGATACCGGCGGCGGCGGGATCATGCCCGAGGAAATCTGCAGTCCGAAAATCAGGCCTTTGATCATGTTCAGCGACCAGATGCCGGCGATGGCCGACAACAGGCACAAAGGCACGATCAGGATCACGGCGAGCGGCAGCGACCAGCTTTCGTAGAGCGCGGCGAGGATCAGGAACACGAACACGATGCACAACGGAAACACGATCAAAGCCGTGTTTCCCTGCCCGGCTTCGAGGTAGGTCAGTGCGGTCCATTCGAAACTCATGCCCTGCGGCAGGGTTGCGTCGGCGATTCTTTCGACGACGCCCAGCGCCTGCTGCGAGGAAAGCTGCGCGGGATCGATGCCTGCCGACAAATCGGCGGCCGGGTAGCCGTTGTAACGAATCACCGGATCGGGGCCGTAACTTTCCTCGACCGACAACACGCTGCTTACCGGGATCATGCGGCCTTCGGCGTTGCGTACCCTGAGCCTTGCGACATCGCTGATCTCGTCGCGGTATTGCGCGTCGGCCTGTACGTAGACGCTGTACGTTCGGCCGAACAGATTGAAGTCGTTGACGTAGGCGGAACCCAGATAAGTCTGCAGGGCGTCGTAGACGTCGGTGAGCCGAAGATTCTGTTCCTTGACCTTGCGCCGGTCCACGATGGCTTCGAGCTGCGGCACGTTGGACTGAAAAGAGCTCAATATCGCATACGGATCGAACCCGGGCGTTTGTCGCAAAACGCCCGCGAGTTGCTGGGTGTTCGCATTGAGCGCACCGAAACCCATCGATGCCCGGTCCTGTATGTACATCTCGATACCGGAGGAATTGCCGAGCCCGAGCACCGGCGGCGGCATCAGCGCAAAGGCGAGCCCCTCCTCGAGCATCGAGTATGCGCCCGAGATCTGTGCAGCGAGTTCCTTGGCGGAGCTCTCGCGTTCCTCCGGAGGATCGATGCCGATGAACATCGTGCCGATATTCGGCGTGTTGATGAAATGGACGCCGTTGAGACCCGGAAAGGCCACGGTCGAGCGGATGCCGGGCGTCGCCAGCGCGATGTCCGACATCTCGGCCAGCATCGCGTCCGTGCGTTCGATATTGGCGCCTTCGGGCAACAGGGCGACCGCAAAGAGATACTGTTTGTCTTGCATCGGAATGAAGCCGCCCGGCACGTCCCGGAATCCCATGACGGCGATACCGATCAGCGCCACGTAGATCAAGGTCAGCCGGCCGCCGCGGCCGACACGGCGTTCGGTGTTGCGCCCGTAGCGCTCGGCGCCGCGGTCGAACACGCGGTTGAACGGGCGGAAAATCCAGCCGAACAGGAAATCGACGATACGTCCGGCGCTTTGCCGCGGCGCGTCCTTCGGCTTCAGCAGCACGGCTGCCATCGCCGGCGACAAGGTCAGCGAGTTGAATGCCGAGATCAATACCGCCGCCGAGATCGTGACGGCGAACTGGCGGTAGAACTCGCCGGTAACGCCGCCCAGGAACGACAGCGGCACGAACACCGCCGCAAGCACCAGGGAGATGGCGATGATCGGTCCCTGGACTTCCTGCATCGCGCTGTGGGCCGCATCCCTGGGCGATTCACCCAGCTCGATGTGGCGTTCGACGTTTTCGACGACGACGATCGCGTCGTCCACGACGATGCCGATCGCGAGCACCAGCCCGAACAGGGTCAGCACGTTGATTGTGAAACCCAGCATCAGCAAGACGGCAAACGCACCGATGATCGACACCGGCACCGCCAGCAAGGGGATGATCGACGCGCGCCAGGTCTGCAGGAACAACACGACGACGATGACGACCAGCAGCACGGCTTCGAGCAGGGTCGTGACGACCGACTGTATCGACTGGCGCACGAAGACGGTCGGATCGTAGGCGACTTCCCAGCTCACGCCCGGCGGAAAGTCTTCCGCCAGCTCCGCCATGGTTTCGCGTACCGCATTCGACAATGCAATCGAATTGGCGCCGGGGCTCGCGAAGATCGGGATCGCCGCGGCTTCTTCGTTGTTCAGGCGCGAGCGCAGGGAATAGGTTTCGGAACCGAGCTCGACTCTCGCGACGTCGCCTAGCGTCGTCACGGCGCCCGGTTCGCCGGTCTTCAGCACGATGTTCTCGAACTCCTCGACCGTGCGCAGGCGACCCTGGGCGCTCAGCGAATACTGGGTGAAGCCCCAGTCCGATTGCGGCGGCCCGCCGATGATGCCGGCCGAGACCTGGATGTTCTGTTCCCGGATCGCGTTGATGATGTCGCCGGCGGTCAGGTCGCGCGACGCCACTTTTTCCGGGTCCAGCCAGATCCGCATCGAATAGTCGCCGGCGCCGAAGACCATCGCCTGGCCGACACCCGGCAGCCTGGCGATCTCGTCCTTGATGTTCAGGGTGGCGTAGTTCGACAGATAAAAACCGTCGTAACGGCCCTCGGGCGACGTCACGTGCACGACCATCGTCAGATTGGGTGAGGCCTTGGCGGTGGCGACGCCGAGCGCGCGCACGGCCTCGGGCAGCCGCGGCAGGGCGATCGCGACCCGGTTTTGCACCTGCACCGAGGCGAGATCGATGTCGGTGCCGCTGGCGAAGGTGACCTGCAGCATGAGCTGGCCGTCGGAGCTCGCCACCGACTTCATGTAAATCATGTTTTCGACGCCGTTGATCGCCTCCTCGAGCGGGGCGGCGACGGTTTCCGATATCGTCTGCGGATTGGCGCCGGGATAGGTGGCGGTCACCTGTATCGTCGGCGGCACCACGTCCGGATACTCGCTCACCGGTAGGTTCGGAATGGCGATCAGCCCGGCGATCAGAACGAAGATCGACAATACGCCGGCCAGGATCGGCCGGTCGACGAACGTACGCGAGATGTTCATCGATCAGGTCCCGCCGTCGCCCGCGCTCGCCTGCACGATCTTTTGCGGGTCCGTCATCGGCACCTCGGCGGGCGCTACCGGCGCGCCGGAGAAAAAGATCTTGCGCACGCCGTTGACGACGATACGTTCGCCGGGCTCGAGGCCCGATTCGACGACCCGCAACCCCTCGACTTCCCGGCCTAAGACAATGTCGCGGCGCACGGCCGTGTCGTCGGCGCCCACGACGTACACGAACTTGCGGTCCTGGTCGGTGAGCACGGCGGCTTCGTGAATCAATAGTGCGTCGTACTCGCCGCTGCCCAGAAGGCGCACGCGTGCGAACAGTCCGGGGATCAGGTATCCGTCGGGATTCTGGATCAGCGCGCGGCCCTGGATCGTGCCGGTGGCCGGATCGATCCGGTTGTCGACGAAATCCATCTCGCCGCTGAACGGAAAGTCGTTGTCGGAGGCAAGGCCGATTCGCACCGGATTGCGCACGTCGCGCGAGCTCGGCCGCTCGCCGGCGCGAGCCTGCGCCTGGTACTTCAGGTAAATCCGCTCGTCACCTTCGAACACGACGTGGATCGGATCGATCGACACCAGGGTCGTCAAGGTCGACGAAGCCGGCGTCACGAGGTTGCCGGGTTTGATCATCGCTTCGCCGACCCGGCCGTCGATGGGCGCCGTGATCCGTGTGAACTCCAGGTTCAGCTCGGCGGTGTCTAGCGCAGCGCGTGCGCTCTGTAGATCGGCTTCGGCCTGGCGCAGCTCAGCGCGGCGCCGTTCGAGCTCCTCGACGGAGACGGCCCTGGCTGCGACCAGTTTTTCGGATCGTTCGAGGTCCTGCCTCGCCAGGTCGAGGCGGGTTCTTGCGCGCTCGACGTCGGCGCGCTGCGCCGCGACCGCCGCGCGATACTCGCGATCGTCGATCGTGAATAGCAGCTCGCCTTTTTCGACGATGGCGCCCTCGGTGAAATGCACGGCTTCGAGATAACCGGTAATGCGCGGCTGGAGGTCCACCGAGTTCACGGCCTGGATGCGCCCGGTGAACTCGTCCCATTCGACGATCGGTTTGGCGATGACTTCGGCCACCGCGACGCCGGCCGGCGGCATGCCGCCGCCTGTGTCGTCGGATTGGCAAGCAGCCAGGACCAGGCCGATGCTCGTCAAGACGGCGATTCCTGCGCCGCGCGCGACCGAGTCCACAATCGAATGCGCGATCGAATCCAGATGACTGAACATGTTCGGAGTTTCCTTGAAGTTCTTTGTTTGTTTATGCGACGTCGTCCGATGCCGCGGTCCACTCGACGGCCAGTTGCTCGAGCAGGCCGACGAGTTTTCGTCGTACGTCTCCCGGAACGTGCGGACAGTCGAACACGCCGGCCCAGAACAGACCGGACGCCGCAAGTCGCAACACGTGCAATCTGAGGTTTTGTTCGTCCCATTCAACGTGCTCGAAGCGATGTCTTTCGTATTCGCGGGCCGGATCCATGATCGGCGGGTCCAGGGTCACCGCGCTCAACATGCCGGTGACGAAGCGTCGCCGATCGTGATTCTCGTGGGTGTGCGACCGCAGAAACGCGAGCAGTTCCGCGGTCTCCGCAGAACGACCCTCGGGTTTGAGCTCCGTTTCGAGCGATTGCCACTGGGCAAGGTCGTCGGCCACCAGCGCCTGCAACAGCGCCCGTTTGGTCGGAAAATGGTAAGTGATGCCGCCCCGTGTCACGCCGCTGACCTGTGCAATTTCGTCGAAGGTCAAACTGCCCGCACCCCGCTCCATGACAATGCGCCGCGAGGCATCGAGCACTTTCTGCCGTGCTGCCGGTTTTCTCCCCATCGGAATAGTTTCGGAATAACTATACAGAATAGTCTGTATAGTTATATAGCAGTTTCGTGAAAATTGCTATCCGTTTTCAGCCGGCCGGAAACAGGTTCGGGGCGATGCCCCGGCGAGCTGCCGACGCAGCAGGCGTTCCAGCGGGAATCTCGGTATCGACGATGAAAGGGCTGGCACCGGAACGGCGCGAGCCCTTTCATCGTCCTCAAGACGTGATTTCGCCTCGAGAGCGTTCAAGCCATTCGGTCAACCGATCAGCCAGCCCGGCCGCCTTCGCAAGCCGGCGGAGCCGCGTCCCCTCGAGCAGCGTGAGATCGATGTCCTGTCGTACCGGCATGCTGCGGTTGCTGCGCGGGCTTACCGCCAGATACAAGCAATCGACGAGTGCCTTTTCCGGGGTTGCCCGCGCGTGCGCGTACCGGTGTTCGGCTTCCAGCCGGTCCGATGCTTTGCCGGCCTGCAGAATGCGGCGCGGCATGCCAAAGAAATGTAGTCGACCCGCCCCGGTCCTTTTCTGCCCCAGGTGCGGCGCCGGTACGCCGGTGTCCAACGGGACAACGGCTGCCACCGTGTTCGAGGGATTGTTCAGCACCCCGGCGTCGCCCAGCACGGTATTCAACGATACGGCGGCGTCTTTGTGAAAAAAGGGCACGGCGTCTGCCAGGGTGCCATGAACAGTGCGAAATCGGTTCAAATACAGCCCGCGCTGTACACGCAACAACTTGCCGGCGTCGGCTTCACGGCTTATCCATAAAGACAGGGTGCTCGCCGGCACCGTCTCGCCGTCGCGCGCGGAACGTGCGAACCGATCGAGCAGATCACGGGTCAGCACCCGCGGCGCTTCCGCGGCGGAGAGTGCCTGTTCGAGGCGCCGGCGCCACGCCGTCAAGGTCGTGCTCCGCCGCCGCCCAGCAGCGTTTCCACGTAGTTGGCGACACGTTCTTTCATCGACGTCCATTCGCCGGCGTCGAGGCGTTCGGCGATGTGATCGGGTAGCGCGTCGAGCAGTTCCGATCGGAAACGTTCCCAGCTCAGGGCATCCGTCCGGTCTGCCAGGATTATCAAAGCGTCCTTCCGGTTTACGCCGGCGCGCTCGAGCGCCCAATCGACCTGCTCGGGCGACGGCGATTCCGACCCGGCGGTCAACAGGTCGAGGTCGTAGACATCCCGTGGCACATCACGTCCGAACAATGCGGCAAGCTTCGTGGCAATCAGCGCTGGCTGCTCGTAGATGTCGACCCAGAATCGGGTGATGCCTTCGACGGCTTCAGGTACGAAGACGTGCTGCACGACCGCACCGGGCGCTGCGCGATCCGGGTCTCGGGAGACCTCGACTTCAACATGAAACGCCTTGCCCTGGGTGTCCTGGAAGTTGATTTTCCACCGCGGACTGCGCTCGCCTTTGCGCGGCGCCGACACTTCGAGGTTCTGCAGCGGTAAACCATTGGCCGCTCCTCTTATCGCACGCATCACCGAGTTGTGTAGCGAGTCGGCGGTACGTTTGGGATTGGTGAAATCCAGGTCGACGTCTTTGGTCAGCCTCTGTGCACCGTAAAGCGCCTGAATGGCGCCTCCGCCCTTGAGGACGAATCCGCTGCCGCGTTTCAGGAAAAACTCCCGAATCAGGCGCTCGATGAACTGCTCGCGAAGATTGGGCACTGGGCTAGCATTAAGTTACAAATGCCAGTTATTCTAGCATAATTAACTTAATGATAAGAGGAGTCGCGGCTGGTCCCGCGGCAGGGCGGTTAGCTCGCTACTCTGGGGGGCAACGCCTGGCGAACTTCAGTCATGAGTTCTGTCGGGGGGGGGGGTTGATACACGATACATAACAGTGTACACATAAACACATGAGAACCAATGTAGTACTGGACGATGAGCTGGTCCGACAGGCCTTCGAGGCCACAGGGCTTCGTACCAAGAGGGAGCTCATACATGAGGCCCTGAAGGAATTGGTTCGCGCCCGGACCAAGCGGGATTTGACGGACCTCGCAGGACAGGTGCGCTTCCGCGACGATTTCGATCACAAAGCCTTGCGCGAGATGCGGCGTGGTGATCGTTGACACGTCGGTCTGGATCGACGTGCTGCGGGATGGTACGGGACGTGAGCGAAATGCACTGGTGACTTTTGTCGGCGACTTGGAGATCGTCTTAACCCGTTTCACGCAGCTCGAGCTTTTGCAGGGCACCCGTGATGAGCGGGAATGGGGTTTGCTGCACGAAAGCCTGGAGACCCAGACGTACGCCGAGGCCCGGTCGTCGACGTGGCCCGACGCTGCCCGGATCTATTTCGATCTGCGCCGCCTGGGCAACACCGTGAGAAGCCCTATCGATTGCTGTATCGCGCAAATCGCGATCGATCACGGCTATTTATTGTTGCATCGAGACCGCGACTTCGAGCAGGTCGCAAAGATCCGGCCCCTTCGCCAATCCCGGCTTAAACAATGATCCACGAACGTGGCTGGGGATCGTGCCGATCGGCGGTGGCAGGGGTGCGTCTTCGTTCGCGCCGGGGTTCGTCAGCACTTTACGGGCAGGCCGCGAACGATGAGTTCTGTTGACTATTTGTCGACTAACTGAGCTCCCGCATCAGTCGTAACAAGACGCCGTTGGTCCAGCCGAAACCGTCCTGGACGTCGTATTCGCCGCCGGCGCCTGCCACGCCGCTGGATTCGACATTGTATTTTTCCAGCAAACGGCCGTGCTGCCGGTAGACGGTCAGATTGTTTTCGATCCAGCGGGCGGCGCCGGCACGCGCTTCTTCGTCGAAACCGTAACGGCTGAGTCCGCGATAAGTGATCCACTGCATCGGCGCCCAGCCGTTGGGACGGTCCCATTGTTGGCCGGTTTCGTAGAGCGTCGTCAGCCAGCCGCCCGCCGCCAGAAAATCCTCATGCAGGCGTTGTGCGACCTGCCTGGCTTGTTCGGCGGTCGCGATACCGAAAAACAGCGGATACGCCGCCGCGATGGAAAGCGTGCCCGTGACCTCGAAGTCGGGTAAGGCCAGGTCCATGAACGTCCCGGCAGCGGCGTCGAAGAACAGCGTTTGCAACAGTTTCTTCCGGCGCTCTGCGCGCCTACGGTACTGCCCGGCATCCGTCGACGAGCCGTGGGCCTCGCAACACTTCGCCAGCGTATCTTCCAGGTGGTACAGCAGCGCATTGAGGTCGACCGGAACGACCTGGGTGGCCTGAATCGTGGCCATGGACCGTCGGTCGGAAAACCAGCGCGAGCTGAAGTCCCAGCCCGACTCGGCGCCGGCGCGGATGTCGCGATACAGTTGCGCCGGGTCCCGGTTCACGCCTGCCGCCAGCTCTAGGTCCTCGGCATGACTTTCCTGGCGCGGCGTCGTCTCATCGTCCCAGTAGCGGTTCAGCGGTCCCCCGGGACTCATGACGACGCGCCGAACGGCGGGATTGGTTTCGGACAGCAGGTTTTCGCCGGCCATCCAGAACGCGTATTCGCGCTTCAACTGCGGGAGAAATCGGCGATAAACGGATTTGTCGTCGCCGGCCTCGGCCAGCAGCTCGACCATCAGCGCAAAGTAGGGGGGTTGCGATCGCGAGCAGAAATAGCTCCGATTGCCGTTCGGCACGAAGCCGATCTCGTCGATCAAATAGGCGAAGTTCTCCACCATGTCGCGAATCAGGTCCGCCCGGCCGGTTTCGGCGAGGCCGAGCATCGTGAAGTAACTGTCCCAGTAATACACTTCGCGGAATCGTCCGCCCGGCACGACGTATCGGTTCGGTAAGGGGATCAGCGACGAATAACGGACGTTTTCGTCGGCGGCACGTGTCAGCAGGTCCCAGAGCTGCTCGATTCGTGCGTCTACCGGCATGCCGGCCGGGTCTGACGGCGCGTCGATCCCCGTGCCGGGCGCGGGCGACTCGAAATGTCGTTCGACGAATGCGCCGAGATCGAATCCGGCCTGATTCCGCTCCTTTCTGAAAGCGCGCAGGATGCCCGGGGGATCCGACTTCGCCGTGGCGTCAACGAAGGTTTTGGAATCGGCGAACAGGCGTTGCGATTGCACCTGCTCGAAGAGCTCTTCGAACAGGCGGTCGGGTGCTTCCGGGACGTTCATCGCTAACTTCCGGATTCCAGGTGCCGGTCGCCCAGGCGCTTGAACAGAATCAGCGTAATGACGATCAGGCCGATCGGTACCAGCGAAAAGTAGAATGCCGTGCGCCCACCGAGTACTTCGAACAGCGTCCCGGTGATGATCGATCCCGAAGTCCCGCCGAGTGCCGAGAAAACGACGATCAGACCGGCCATCGGCGCATGCTGCCGAGCCGGCAACGCGGAGAGGATGACCGAGTTGATCGCGGGATACACCGGCGCGATCAGGAATCCGGTCAGCGGGAAGACGTAGGCGGCCACCGGCGCCTGCAGCCAGCTAGTGACCATCGGGCCGCCGCTGTTGCCGGCAAGCGGCAAGGCGATCAACACCAGCGCGGCGGCCGAAACG
Organism: Woeseiaceae bacterium; assembly: GCA_028279985.1. GTDB lineage: Bacteria > Pseudomonadota > Gammaproteobacteria > Steroidobacterales > Woeseiaceae > UBA1847. Next base: position 59,570 of record JANQMR010000020.1, on the reverse strand, counting down.
AGGCCCACGACGAGCACCCGCAGCCAGTCGAAGTGTCGCAACAGCAGGCCGGCCGAGAACCGGCCCAGCGCGGTCGAGGCGGCCAGTATGCTGGCCATCTGTATGCTCAGCGACGGCGCGAGATTGAGGACACGGCTGTTGAAGGTCGGCAGCCAGGACATGATGCTCTGCTCGATCAGCACATAAAGAAACGCGCTGACGACGAAGACCAGCACCAGCGGTTGCAGGCAGAGCTTCAGCATGCCGGCGAATTCCGACGACAACGACCCCGGCTCGTCGGTTTCGAGCGCGCTTTCGTCGATGCGTGCGACGAGCAAGAGCAGGAAGGCCGCGACCGACATCGCCGCCAGCAGGTAATAGACGTTCAGCCAGCCGAAAGAGGACGGGTCGGCATCGTCGACAAAAGCGCTGAAGATGAAATACCCGGACAACACACCGACCATGAAAAACGACTCGAGGAAGTTCATCAGGCTGACGTGTTCCCTGCGCGAATCCGTCACCAGCCCGAGGGTCGCGAACACCGACACCTTGAGCAGCGCAAAGCCGACCCCGATTGCCGCAAACATGGCCTTGGCCATCCAGAAGGCCGGCAACTGCGGCATCGACAGGCATACGACCGCGATGAAGCCGAGCGCGAACAGCATGGCTCGCCGGTAGCCGATCCTGGCGATGAAGGATGCGACCAGAAACGACGTGATCGCGATCGGGAGGTCCTTGAAGGCCTCGAGAATGGCGGCGTCCGACTCGGAGACGCCGTAGGTATTCTGGACCTGGAGTATGACTGTGCCGACGCTGTTCAGCAGGATCGCGAAAACGAAGTAATTGAGAAACAGCGAAAACTTGACAAGCCATCGTTGCATGCTTGCTCCAGGCGCGGCCGGTTTTTGTTCGGGGCTGGGACAGGCCCTAGGAAGTCATCCCTAGGAAACCGGCTTTAGGAAACCCATCCCGGCGGACCCGGTCGTTTTTCTAGAACTCGTAACCGACGCTGGCTTTGATCGAACGCGGCATGATGAAACGCCCGTTGGGCGCGCCCGGGTTACGGGGGTCGCCCTCGGTCAGTCCTTCCTCGTCCGTGATGTTATCCGCCGCGATTTGTACGGTAAACCGGTCGTTGACGCGAGCGATGAAACCCAGATCCAGTTTCTCGTAAGCGTCCAGTACCACGGTGTTCGCATTGTCACTGAAGCGGTCGTCAGCCGCCGTAATCGTTCCGTAAATGCTGGCGTCGACATCGTCGCCGATCCCGAAATCGTAGCTCGGCGTCAGCCGAAGCTGCCAGCCGGGCTGGCGCTGTTGCTCCCTACCCGCGTTGGCGCCCCTTTTGATCTCCGACTCCTGAATCGTCGTGTTCAGGTTCAGGTTGAAGCCGGTATCGGTGGCCCAGTTGGCATCGATCTCTACGCCGATGGCTTCGTTTGTCGATATCTCGCCGGGCCCACCGCCGGCCAGGGCGACGAAGATCGACGGATCGACCTCGATGAAGAATCCGGTGGCGTATACGCTCCAGTCGTCGGTCACCCACTTGGCGCCGAGCTCGATTTGCTCCACGTCCTGAACCAGGTTGTTACCGCTGTTGAACGCATCGCGATTGTCGCGATAGTCGTCGAAGTACGGCATCCGGCTGCCCTGGTTCACGCGCAGGAAGCCGGCGAAGCTGTCGGTGAATGCGTAGTTGCCGGCGGCGGTCCAGGACACCTCGTCCTCGTCCGTGGAGATCGCGAGGCTCACCTGGCCGTCCAGCCCTTCGTCCACCGAATATTCGACCTGGTGATTCTCGAACCGGACACCGACGTCGATGGTCAGACGGTCGCCGACGTCGAAGGTACCGGCGGCGTACAGCGCATTGGTCGTCGCGTCGCCGACTGCGTCGATGTCGTAATTCCAGTTACAACTGTCGATCGCCGGGTCGTCGTTACACTCGATGCCGGTGACGACCTCGCCGCCCGCCTGCACGACTTCGTACTTGTAATTGCCCAGCGACCAGAATTCGTCCGTGGACGAATTGGCGGCGTAGTAACCGAAAGTTGCGGTGCCGCCGTCCCAGGTGTATTCGAAACTGAGGTCGTTGGTAAAGGCCTCGATGTCCTTGCGGACTTCCCAGGCCCCGAAACGCTGTATGTACTCCGAATTGCCGATCGGCCGGCCGCTGACCGAACCGGTGATGGGACCCGTCACGACCGCCATCGTATCGACGGCCGGATCGGCGAGCAGGGCGCCCACGTTGATTGCGCCGCCGTCGGGTACCAGCCCCAGCGTGTCGGCGTCACCGCTGGTGAAGCCGGACCGGTTCGTCAGTTTCCACCGATCGTTGATGTCGAAGACGATCGACGCGCCGGTGACGCTGCCGTCCCAGCCGCGGCCCTCGCCGAGGTCTACCGTCTTTTCGCCCGGATCTTCGAAACCGGCGTCGCCGAAGTTGTTGGCGAACAGGATTCGGCGCTGCCGGTTCAAGGTTCCGATCTGATTGTACTCCGCGTCGATCCCCGGGACGTTCAACGCGACCGGAAGATACCAGGTGCCCCGATCGTCGGTCTGTCGATGGAAGAAGTTGACGGTTCCCCGTTCGAGGTCCTTGGTCAGGTTGATCGTGAACTGACTGCCTTCGTCCGAGTTGAACTGCGAGTCGCGGATTCCCGGCGAACTCGACAGGTAACCGCCGATCATGTAATAGAATTCTTCGGCAAGCTCGCCGCTGACGTAAGCATCGAAACGGCGCAGGTCGTAGTCGGAGGTCGAGAACTTGACGAGACCCTCGGTCTCGGGGCCGCCTTCGCGAAGTATGAAGTTCGTCGTGAGCCCCGGCTGGCCGTTCGAGAACACCGGATTCGGGCCGCCGCGCAAGGCTTCCATGCGAACGATCGTCTCGTCCAGCCGGAACAAGGTCGAATTCTCCAAGAACGACAGGGTCGGTGGCGGGAAGATGGGCACGCTGTTGACCTGAACGGTCAAAAACGGCGCGTCGCCCGAGGCGGGAAATCCGCGCACGAAGACATTGGCGCCCGATACCCCGCCCGAGCTCTCCGCCCAGACGCCGGGCACGACCTTGAACAGATCGGCCGTGCTCTTGGGTGAGAACTTGGCGATCTCCTCGTCGCTGGTCGTCGTGATCGCAAAACTGGCATCGAATTTCCTGAGTTCGGCGCCGCCGGCGACGCCGGTGACGATGATCTCCTCGATCGTGCCGTATTCGGCTTCTAGCTCGGCCGCCTGGTCCTGCGCCGCGGCCGGCGTCGCAAGCGACGTTGATGCAATGAATGCGGACGCCAGTGCAATCCGGCGCCATTGGAATGATGCTCTGGTCATTGGATTCCCCCTCGTTGTCCAGATCCCCAAGCAAACCGTACCCTCGATTGAAATGCATTTCAATCTTTTTGAAATCAATTTCAACCGGGGTTATATTTCAGGCTTGCACTAGCGCCCTGTCCGGTGATTTGGTCAACGAATTCACCGGACAGGACACTACTTTCTACACGAGTCATGGCAGCCTCATTCTGCGTCAAAGCGCCGGTCTCGGCGTTGCGCAAAGGTCGCAATAGTGCTGCTATTGCGGCCTTGACGCGCCTCGACCGCGGCGCTCTGACAGACAATGAGCCTCACCGGACTGATGCGGAGGTTCCCTTGCAGAGGTTCCATTAGGAGGTGCCCCTTGGCTGACGCCGACAAACGCGCCAAGACGATGGCGGATATCGCCCGGCTTGCGAATGTCTCCAAACCGACGGTTTCCAGGGCGCTCAGCAACAGTCCGCTGGTCAATGCCGAGACCCGCGACCACGTGCTGTCGGTTGCCGCCGAGCACGGTTATGCGGTGAACCGTAATGCGCAGAAGCTCAGGCACAAGCGTACCAATACGATTGCGGTGTCACTGGATTTTCGCTCGCATCGCGAAAACCACATTTCCGATCCGTTCATGTTCGACCTCCTGGCCGGCGTTTCCGAAGCGCTGGGCGATCGCAACCAGGACCTGCTGCTTTGCGCGCCGAACCACAACGACGTCGTATCCTTTCGACAAATCCTCAACGAACGGGGCGCGGACGGATTCATCGTCTTGGGCCAGGGTCATCGCGAGGAGATGCTCAAGGAATTCGCGGCCACTGCCGCGCCGGTGGTCGTTTGGGGCGCCGCCGCCGACGATGCCAACTACTGTGTCGTCGGTAGCGACAACCTGCTCGGCGGTCAGCTTGCCGGCCGCTACTTCCTGGGCAAGGGGCGCCGGCGCTTCCTGTTCGTCGGCGACATCTCGTTCCGGGAATTGCGCCTGCGCCGCGAGGGACTGCAGCGTGCGGCCGACGCGTCCGAAGACGAGGTCGTCGTGGACGACATCACCTTACACAGTTTCTCCTACGAGGCTGCCTACGACGCCGCCAACCGATATCTCGACGTCGTTGAGAACCGGCCGGACGCCCTGTTCGCGTACAACGACACGGCGGCGATGGCGTTCATCTCGGCCTTCCGGGAAGCGGGGATCGACGTTCCGGGCGATGTGTCGGTGGTCGGCTACAATGACATTCCGTCGGCACAGTTTTTCAGTCCGCCGATCACGACCATACGCCAGGACACCCATCAGGCCGGCCACCTGCTGGTGGCGAAGCTCATGCGCATCATCGACGGCGACACGCCGAAATCGACCCAGATACGCACCGAGCTGATTTTGCGCGAGAGCTGAAGAAGCGCAAAAAACCTGCCGGACTTGTTTTTCGAGTGACGGACAATCGGAAACGGCTTCGGCATACGTTTCCGGAACTCCAAAAACGAATCCGGCGCCTCGATTCATCCGGGCTCGACCGCAGCAGACTGCGGTCTTCCACGGTATTCGGGCCTTGACGGATGTGCCTAGAATGCGCATGCACCCTGTTTCGTACCAGGGCAGGGGACGATCAAGCCATTGAATCCGTTGGAGAACAACAAGAATGAAGATCGGTGTGCTCATCAAACAGGTTCCCGCCCGGGATTCCGAGATCGCGATCAACGCCGACGAGTCCTGGATCGACGAAGACGGCATCGAGTTCGAAACCAGCGAACCCGACGACTACGCACTGGAAGCGGCGCTGCAGATCAAGGAGGCGCAGGGCGGCGAGGTCGTTGCGATTTCGCTAGGACCCAAGCGCGTTCAGGATGCCTTGCGCACGGCCCTGGCCAAAGGTGCGGATCGGGCGATACACATCGCGGACGAGCACGGCCACGGTCTCGACCCCTTGCAGGTTGCCGGCGCCCTCGCCGGCGCGGTGGGTGCGGAGTCCTTCGACCTGGTGGTGAGCGGACTGCAGTCCGACGACCACGGGTACGGACAAACCGGTGTGCTGTTGGCCGAGTCGTTGGGCCTGCCGCATGCAACCGTGGTCGTGGACATCGACGCCGGGACGGACAAGCTCACGATCAAACGTGAACTCGAGGAAGGTTGGACACAAAGCGTCGAGCTGCCGCTGCCGGCGGTGTTGACCATACAGTCCGGTATCAACAAGCCGCGCTACACCTCGTTCAAAGGCATCATGGCGGCAAGGAAAAAGGAGATCCGGGAGATACCGGGCCAGGACCTCATGCCGGCCGACATCGCGGCAGGCATGCGGATTCTCCGGATCTACGCACCGGAGGGCGCCGCTGCGGCCGAAATGCTCGAAGGCGGCCCCGCGGAACAGGCGGCGGCGCTGCTCGAGAAACTCAAATACCAGGCGAGGGTGCTGCAATGACCAACGTGCTCGTAATTGCCGAACAACGCGGCGGCGCCCTCAATCCGCATTCGATCGAAGCCGTCGTCGGCGCCCAGAAGCTGGCTGCCGCGCTCGGCGCGGACGTCGACGTCGGCCTGATCGGTGGCGACCTCGACGCCGCGGCCGGTGAACTGAAGAACGTCGAGGCGAAAGCGTTGCATCTCGTCGCCGACCCGGCGTTGGAACCGTATCGTGCCGAGGCGTACGTACCGGCGGCAAGCGCGCTGGTCTCCGCGCTGTCGCCTCAATTCGTCGTGATGCCGCACACGTATCTGGTGCGCGATTTCGCGCCGCGACTCGCGGCTAGCTTTGGGCGCGTGCTGATCAGCGACAGCATCGAATTCCGTCACGAAAACGGACAAACGGTGTTCGTCCGCCAGCTCTTCCAGGGCAAGCTCAACGCCGACATCCTCGCCAGCGGCGATCATCCGCATTTCGTCAGTTTCCAGGCCGGCGCATTCCGCGCCGATGAGCTGGCGACCGATACCGCCGGTATTGCCACGCAGACCGTGGACGCCGGACTCGATGCCGGGCAGCTCCGCACGCAGGCCAAGGCGCCGGTACACGAGATGGCAGACGGGGTCGATCTCTCGAGCGTGGACGTCATCGTCTCGGTCGGCCGCGGTATCCAGTCGGAGGAGAACATCGATCTCGCACAGCGCCTCGCCAAGGCCTTGAACGGCGAGGTCGGCGCCTCGCGGCCGGTCTGCGATGCCGGTTGGATGTCCAACGACCATCAGATCGGTAGCTCCGGCCAGAGTGTGTCGCCGAAGCTGTACCTGGCGCTGGGTATTTCCGGTTCGATCCAGCACATGGTCGGCGTCAAGGGGGCCAAGACGATCGCGGCGATCAATACCGATGCCAAGGCGCCGATTTTCAAGGCGGCGGATTACGGCATTGTCGGCGACGTGCTCGAAGTCGTGCCGGTGCTGATCGAGGAAATCGAAGGGGGCTAGCCCAGCTACTGCGCCTGCGAGCGTGGTCCTCATATTGCTGATGTCGCCGACGGGCGCAGTAGCTGGGTCGCTCGTTGCCGGCACCGGCGATGGACGCGGTAGCTGGGTGGAGGATCCGTGAAATGGAAGACGTTAGCAGCCACGTTTCGACCCTGTTCTACGTGCTGGCGTCGCTGGCGATGTTGTACTTCCTGTACAACCTCCGCGGGCTTTTAGCCGTTCGCCGCGGCAAGGCCGAAAAACATCGAAAGCTCGAGCCCCTGAAACAACTCGGCAACGCGCTGGTGTTCGGCGTCGGCCAGGCTCGGGTGCAAAATCCGCAGTTCGGTTACGCGAGCGTGATGCACTTCTGCCTGGCCTGGGGCTTCATCGAGCTGGTGTTCGCGACGACGGTGGGCTTTTTTGTCGCGCGGGACATCTTCACGGGCTTCTTGCCGGGCAAGGACGTGCCGTGGTTCGCGGCGCTGAACGATTTCGGCGGCCTGATGTTGTTCGTCGGCCTGCTGATGGCCTTGTGGCGCCGTCACGTCGACAAACCCGAGGTCTTGCCGCAGCACACGTTCAAGGGCCGCGGTCATTTGCTGGGCGATACCGGGATACTGATCTTCCTGGTCGTCCTGGTGATCGGCGGTTTTCTTTCCGAAGCCGCGAGACTCGCGATCCAGCAGCCCGAGACAGCCGCGTTCTCGTTCATAGGTTATCCGCTGTCGGGTCTTGCCGGCGCCGAAAGCTGGGCGGCCATGGAGCCCGCGATCTGGTGGGGACATGCGGTCACGTCGCTGGCATTCATCGCCGTCCTGCCGATGACCAAGATGTTTCATGCCGTCGCGGTCGTTGCCAATACGGCGGCCACCGACCGCGAGCGGCGCGGCCGGGTACGTCCGATGCACGTCACCGAACTGATGGAAGACCCGGAGGCCGACCTGGATGAGCTCGCCTTCGGCGCCAGCCGCAGCCGGGATTTCACCTGGAAGCAGTTGCTGGACTCGGTGGCCTGCACCGAATGTGCCCGCTGCACCAGCGTTTGCCCGGCGCACGCTTCGGGCAGGCCGCTGTCGCCGATGAAGCTCGTTACCGATATCCGTCACGAGCTTTACCAGCAACAGGGCCGCGGCGAGGCCAAAACCCTGATCGGCGACCGTATCCAGGAGCAAGAGCTCTGGTCCTGCACGAGCTGCGCCGCCTGCAGCGACGTCTGTCCGGTGCTGATCGATCACGTGCCGACCTTCACCGACATGCGCCGGCACCTGGTGATGTCGGAAGGCAGGCCGCCCGAGCAGGCGGGCGAGCCGCTGGAGGCGATGACCAGCAAGGGCAACCCCTGGGGCTTGCCGGTGCGGGATCGTATCCAGTGGGCAAAAAGCGCCGGCATCGACCTGCCGCTGATGAAAGACAAAAAACAGGCCGACGTGCTCTACTGGGTGGGCTGCGCCGGCGCCTACGATCCGCGTAACCAGGCCGTCGCGCGCGCGATGTTACGCCTGCTGGAGGCATCCGGCACCGACTATGCCGTGCTGGGTAACGAAGAGACCTGTACCGGCGATTCGGCGCGCCGCATCGGCGACGAATACCTGTTCGAGACCTTGGCAACCAAGAACGTCGACGTGTTGAACCGTTACGAGTTCAACCGGATCGTGACCCCCTGCCCGCATTGCCTGCATACGATCGGCAACGAGTACCCGGATTTCAACGGCCGTTATCGCGTCGAACATCATTCACAATTCATCGATGAGCTCGTGCAGGGCGGCAAGCTCGAGCTCGAGAAGAACGAAGCCGTGATGACCTACCACGATCCGTGTTACCTGGGTCGTCACAACGGCATCTACGATGCGCCGCGCAAGGTACTTGGCGCGACGCTCGCCAATGGCGGTGAGCTCCGTGAGATGCAGCAGAACCGGCGCCAGAGTTTCTGTTGCGGTGCCGGCGGCGGCAACATGTGGTACGACGTGGAAGAGGACGAGCGTATCAACCTCAAACGCCTGGAACACGCGACCGACACCGGCGCGGACACGGTTGCCGTCGGCTGCTCTTTTTGCATGACGATGATGGAAGACGCGGTGCGCGTTTCCGATCGGGAGCAAGCCGTCAAAGTCCGGGACATTGCCGAAATCGCTGCCGAAAGACTGCCCGCGGCCGATTAGCTTCGACAGACGTTATCCGAAACTACCGTCGCCTGGGCAAAAATCGTCCGGGCGGACGTTCTGGCGGACATGTACAACCGCCTTAGGTCTACTGTCCACGGTAGAAGTCACTCACCGGAGAATGCCGGCATGGTGCTTTCAGGCCGCCAGCGTCTCCGAACCGACGGGCATCGGCGCCGGTAACGGCGCCCTGGCGGCAATACTCAAGACGAAGTCTCCGTCACGGCGCCACCAGCACCCAAACTCGCCGGCGTTTCTCACGGCGGCCCGTCCTGCCTGCCATGTTGCGGATTGTTGGTTGCCGTGCTTGGCAAAACGTTCGTCTGGAATGATTTCGACGCTACGCGTGTCCGCACCGAGACCGATGCGTAGTGCTTTGAGAACACTTTCCTTGGCGCTCCAGATCGTTGTCGTCAACAGGTCGCGGTCGTGTTGGTCGGCATCGATAATCTGCCTGCTTTCCGCATCCGTGAAGTAAGTCTCGACGAAAGCGCGGCCGCGCGATTCGACGAGCTCGATGTCGCAGCCGAGTTCGGTCCGGCCGAAGGCGACGGCGCAGAACGCACGATCGTTGCTATGGCTCAGGCTCATCACAGCACCGAAAGGCCGGTCGTCGAGCCGGGGTAAGGGCGCGCCGTCGTTCGCCGTAGCAACCTCGACGCGGCTGGGATTCGACAGCGCTGCAACGGTCATGACGGCCTGTTTGGCGGTCCAACGCCCCAGCAGCCAGTCGCGTCGGCGTTTGTCGAATCGAAAACCGTCCAGGTGCGCCCGCTCGGCGGCGGTCAGCCACTCCAGTCCCGCCGGTAGCTGCCGCCGATCCTGAAGGGAGTAATAGACCTGCTGCGTCAACGTCAGTCCTTCGCCGCGAGAGATCGAGTTTATGCCGCGCTCAGCGGCTCACCACCCTGTTCCGCGCCGTTCAACTCGCGATCCACCCCGCGTTCGACCGCCTCGATCAGGTACCGGCGCAGGCCGCCCGGCGCGATGACGGCATCGATGGAACCGACGTCCATTGCACGCTGCACCGAATGTATCGTGTTGAACTTCTGGGCAAATTCGCCGCGTTTTTCGGCTTGCACCTGTTTTAATACCTGATCGTATTCGGCATGCAGGCGAACGCGATCCGCACCCTCTGCCGATTCGAGCTCGCTCTTCTTGGCAACCACGCGCGGGTCTGCCAGCGCCTCCTGCTGCACGTCTCTCGCAAACACGACCGCCGCCGCCGGGGCGCCGCCGATGACCGAAGCGTAAGCGCCGTCCAGCGCCGCAACTTCCATGTTTGCATTCAGTGATTTCGAGAACACGACGAAGGCGCCGCCGTGATACCGCGATACGACGCAGAATACGATCGGGCCGTCGAAGTTGACGACGGAACGGCCGATTTCGGCGCCGTATTCGAGCTGCCACTCGCGCATCGACTCGGGTGAGCCGTCGAAGCCGGAGAGGTTGGCCAGCACGACCACAGGTCGGTTACCGGACGCCGCGTTGATCGCACGGGCCACCTTGCGTGAAGAACGCGGGAACAAGGTGCCGGCGGTCCATTGATCGGGCCCGTCGGCTGGCACGAAGCCGGCGCGCGGCACCGGTTTGGACTCCATGCCGATCAGGCACACGGGCCGGCCGCCGAGATGCGCATCCCAGACGACGCCGATCTCGGCGTCGCGCATTGCCGACCAGCGCTCCAGTGGATCGCGGTCCTGATCGACGACGGCGCGCATGACGTGGCGGATCTCGAACGGCCGCTTACGACCGGGATTCGATTCGTTGGAGAAAATCTCGCCGATCGTCTTGAAGCCGCCGTCGGCACCGTCGGCGTACGGGTACGCCGAGATGTCACGCTCGACGGGGTCTTCCGACTTCGCCCTGCGCGGGAAACGCTCGCCGTTCAAACGATAACTGTGTTCGTGATGCTTGAGCAGGATCGCGCAGGCGTCCTCGGGGTCGGCGGCCCAGTATTGCGCCTGGCCGTTGGGACCCATGATGCGGTCGTAACCGCCGATACCCAGGTTGTCCTCGGCCGAAACGCTGCCCGAGTAGTCCAGCGCCTGTTTGCCCGTTAGCACCATTGCGCCCTGCGGCGTCATGATCAGGATGCCGCGGGTGTGCATCAGCATCGTCGCCTCGGCATTCCAGTAGGACTGAGCGCCGACGTTGATGCCGTACACGACGACGTTGATCTCGCCGCCCGCCTGGGTGAATTCGACGATGCGCCGTAACACGCGCGCCGTCCAGTCGAGGTTTTCGGTGCCGCTGTCCATGGCGATCTTGGCGCCGGCGGACACGGCGAACCAGTCCACCGGGACATCCATCTCCTCGGCAAGGTCGAGCGCGGCAACGATGCGTGCGCATTCGGATTCGGCCAGCGCGCCCATGCCGCGGGTGGGGTCGCCCAGGATCATGACGCGGGTCATCCCCTCCGGATACTTCGCCGTATGGTTGGTGATGAGCCCGACGATGACGCCGGCCGTATTGCCGCCGTATGCCCGCTCCACCGGTTCGATCCGTCCCGATTCGGCCAGCTCGTATTCCACGAAGCTGCCGGCCGGGAAACTCGATTCGTGATCCTGGTCCGGCGTCATTATCCGGACGATCTCGTAGGGATAAATCAGCCCGCGCTGCCGCATCTTCATCGCCTTTTGCCGGTAGGCCGTCAGCGGCTCGGTGGCATGCGGCTTGGGTTCGAGCAACTCGATCGACGGGCCATGACCTGCGGGATCGCGGATCTCGAGGATCGTGTCCTGCGGCGTTTCGCCGGTTTTTCGCGCCATGTTTCCCCGAACACGTACCAATTCCAGCCCCAGGCCCTGGGTTGCCGGCAGCAGTTTACGAATCAGGTGGCTGCGTTCCTGGGGACTGAACTCCATCGTCGGCCACACGTAAAGCAACAGGCGATTCCAGTGCAGGCGCCCGCGCACCGGACGTTGCGACTGGAACACGCGGATGCCGGCAAGCGCTTGTTGGAACATATGCTCGAGGTACGGCAAGGTCACGATCTCGCCGGCTTCGTTCCGGACCGTGGTCAAGTCACGGACTTCGGCAACCGCAAACAGCCGTTCGTCTCTCGGATTTTCCTTGGCCGTGGCCCGATACAGGTAAACGTCCTCTACCGAGTCCAGGCGTTCGAGATCGAAGTTCTCGAAACGCCACAGGTGCAGGCGTTTGGCCGTCATCGGGTGCAGGCCGCGATACGAGGTCTCCTCCCAGTACCCGCTGTCCGAGGGACGCCAGGTGAAAAAACGTTGTCCGGCAACGCCCAGCCCCGCGCCCGGTATTCTGACCGAGGTGACGATCCGGCGTATCGCACGCGGGAACGGTATCGCGTCCAGCGCCCGGCGCACGTAGTCCAGCGTGCCCTGCTCGCTTTGTTCCGGTTCCTGCCGGTGGATATAAAAATCGAGCACGATGTCGTACTCGTGCGGGACCTCCCGGATGAAGGGTGCAATTCGCTCGCCGATGCCGGCAAGCTCGTCGTATTGTGCGTGGGTCGTGATCAGCGTGACCCGCCCGCCGTCGTGATCGTATTCGGCGGTGATACAGGGGTGCTTGTCCGGGCGATTGCCGCTTTGCACGACGCGCACGGCTTCGAGATTGCGGATACGGTAGTACCGCCGGGTAAGGCATTCGATCGCCAACTCGCGGGTAGGCTTCTCGCCGCCGACAAAACGATCCGACAAAACCGTCATCAGCGGTTGCGGGCATGACACCAGCGCTTCGATCTGTTCGTCCCGGTCGCGTGCGTCCGGATTTTCGGCCAGGTAATCGATCCGTTGCTCAACGTCGGCGTAAACCTGCCGGCGTGTCTCGTCGAACAGCGGCTTGTCGAAATACTCATAACGGACTTCGCGCGCGAGATCGGCGATGGCCGGATAACGCCCGCGGCTTGCATCGATCAGCCGGTCGAGCAGGGCGCGGAACTCGTCGTCGGCATGTTCGAGCAGGGCATCGATGTGGCGCAGGCGGCGTTCGAGTATCGACAACACCGCCGGGATTTGCTGATCAACCCGGGAGTGTGCCTTGTGTATCCACAACAGGGTTTCCTCCAGCCGTCGCGACGGCGCCAGTGTGTCGATGCCGTAATGCGCCAGCGCCCGTTTCAGATCGTCGAGGAAATACCGGGACAAGCCGGCGCCCTCTAGCTCGAGCGCGCGCAGATAGGTGAACAGCGACTGTTGTTGCGAAGGTTGCGTGACGGAGGGTAAACCGCCCGAATCGAAGCCGCCGGCCGGTTGCCGCTGCGACAACGCGCAGACGTCCGAAAACCGCCTGAGCAACAGGTCCTCGTCTTCGCGCAGGACCGGATCGCCGGCACGCATGTCGGAACACAGCTCGTTGCGGTTGGCAATCAGGTTTTCGGCGTCCTTGGCATGCACGTCGTAACCCAGGATGAGCTGCTGTAATTGTTCCATGCTCAGCCGGCAGCGGGCTTCCACCGACTGGTCGACGTCCGATTCCCGGGCGTAGTCGCCAAACCTTAGCCGGTCGCCGCCTTGCGCACCTTCGCCGCTGCCCTCGGGCCTGAGGCGGAGTATCGGCGCGCCGGCGTCGAGTTGCTCGTTCGCCGACACGTCCACGCTCTGCACGGTGCCGGAAAACGGAGACTGCACGCGCATCTCCAGTTTCATCGCTTCGAGCACCGCCAGCGTCTCACCGCGCTCGACCGACTGGCCGGGTTCCACCTTGACCGACACGACCACCGACGGTGACGGCGCCCTGACCATGCCGCCGTCGTCACGCGACACACGGTGCGGCTTGCCGTTCACTTCGATCATGTAATCCACGCCGTCATGCACGCTCACGGTCCGGTACAGACGACCTTCACAGGACACGCGCGACTCGAAGCGGCTCAAGGGCTCGACGTTCAGGTATAGCGAGCTGCCGTCCGCATCGATGCGGTACATTTCGGCGCCGTACCGATACACCTGCAACTTGTACAGGTTGCCGCCGTGCCTGAGTTCCACCGTGTGGCCGACGCTGGCGCGAACGCGCGGCCGGCCTCTCGCCGCCGAGGCGAGGAACAGTTTACGTTCGGCGTCGAACTCTTCTTCGTAAACCTGGATTGCCGCGAGTGCCACGGCAATCTCACCGTTTTCGTAATTGCGATCCCACTGCGACGGCGGGTCGCGGTCCAGCCAGCCGACGTCGGCGCTGCCGTCCACGACGTTCGGCATACTCAGCAGGTCCAGCAAAAAGGCGCGATTGGTCGTGCCGCCCTTGACGACGACCGCAAACTCGGACAACGCGCGACGCAGTCGCGACAGGGCTTCGTTCCGGTCGCGACCATGCGCGATGATCTTGGCAATCATCGAGTCGAACTGCGATGGGATGTTATCGCCGGCCTCGACGCCGGTGTCGACCCGTATGCCGGCGCCCGTCGGCAGCCGCAACAACTCGATTTTGCCGGGCGCCGGCGCAAAATCGTTGTCCGGGTCCTCGGCATTGAGTCGGACTTCGATGGCCGTGCCGCGCACCGGCGGCGGATCGCCTTCCAGCGCGCCGCCGGCGCCCACGTGGATCTGCATTTTGACCAGATCGAGGTCGGTGCTGGCCTCGGTCACCGGATGTTCTACTTGCAGCCGCGCGTTGACCTCCATGAATGCAAATTCACCGGTGTCACGGTCGTACAAAAACTCGACCGTACCCGCATTGCGGTAGCCGGCTTCCTGGCAAAGCCTGGCCGCCGCGGCTTTGACGCTGTCCTCCTGCTCGGCGGTCAGTACCGGCGACGAGGATTCCTCGATCAACTTCTGATTACGGCGTTGCACCGAACAGTCGCGTACGCCGAGCGGCCATACGTTACCGTGGGTATCCGCAATCACCTGGATCTCGATATGGCGCGCGCCCTCGACCAGGCGCTCCATGAACACCGTGCCGTCGCCGAAACCCTTCAGCGCTTCCGAGCTCGCGGTCGTGTAAGCCTCGTCGAGCTCGTCCATGGAACGCACCGCGCGTATGCCCCGGCCGCCGCCGCCGGCGGTGGCCTTGACCATCAAGGGTAAACCGATGCGCTCGGCGTGATTGCGCGCTTCCTCCAGATTGTGGACCGGCCCGCCGCTCCAGGGCGCCACCGGCACGCCGGCTTTTTCCGCCATCAGCTTGGACGTGATCTTGTCGCCCAGGCGTCGCATGCAGTCGCCGTCGGGACCGAGGAACGTCAGGCCGAGTTTTCTCTCGCACAGGTCGGCGAATTTCGGATGTTCGGAGACGAAGCCCCAGCCGACCCAAACCGCTTCCGCCCGGCTCTCGATCAGCGCGCGTTCGATCGCCGCATAGTTGAGATAGGCATTCTTGCGTTGTCCGTCGCGCTCGTCCACGAAAGAGGCGGGTCCGATACTGTAGGCCTCATCCGCCTCGCGCACGAACATCGCGCGGCGCTCGGGATCGGTGTACAGCGCAATGGTCGTGAGATCCGTGCCATGCTCGGCGTTGTATTCGCGGACCGCGTGGATCAGCCGCATCGCGGATTCGCCGCGGTTGACGATGGCAATACGTTTGAAGTGATTCTCGTTCGACATTTATTCCGCCCTGAATACGGTCTTGATCGGCTCGATGGCGGCAGCCTCGGCCCCGCCGGGTAATTCGGCCGTGTGATAACCCTCGAGTCTCAAATACACGTCACCCGACTCGTCCACGACCTCGGCGTCGAAACCGCCCGAGTCGCCGTTGCCGTGCCTGACGACAGTGAAAAATTGCGCGTCGACCACGCTCGGTTCCTTGAGTTTTTGCACCCGCCCGATCCGGGCCGGCAGGCCGAAGCGGCCGTCCACGCCGAGCTCGTACATACCCGCCGTCTGGAAACACAGCTCGATCAGCCGCGGCGATATCTGCGTCGGCAGTTCGGCCGGTGAATGGTTCGCCGGCAGGTCGCTGGCCAGACGGCCGATCGCCACATCCGAACCGTTACCCCAGGCGCTTTCGAGCACCCGGTAAGCGGGTCCGTGGAAATACACCCGATATACCGTTTCGGAGTCGATGGCGGGACCGGCGGCCGGTTTCGGTTTCTCGGCATGTACGGCCTGCGGTTCGTCGCGCGTCAATCGCACCGTGGCCGTGAAATGGGTGGTCACTACCGGTTCGGCCTGGGTTTTGATCTCACGCGCGCCGTCCAGCCGGCAGTAAGCGAGCAGTCGACCGCCGGCAACGGCGAACTGGGCGGACAGCCTGAGTTTCCTCGGTTCGCCGCGATAGAACTTGAACGGTGCTTCGAAGCGGACGTCGTCGATCGACTCGACGCGATGGTCCGGCAAGAGCAAGGTCGATAGCTCGGCAAAGCCCTCCAGTCCCATCACACCCGGCAACACCGGCGTCCCGTCGATCTTGTGGTCGTAGAGAAAAGCCTGGGCGCTCGGGTCGAGCTCGGTTTCGACGGTCAGGCCGTCGGCGAGATTCATTGCAACGACCTCACCGATCATCGGGCCGCGGCTGTCGGTTTTGCCATCGGCATCAACTATTGCGGCCGGGTCGATCCCGCCGCTTTGATCCCATTCCTCGGTCAGGATCCCCAGCCGCCCGGCAACGACTATTTCGCCGGCCGGCGGACCCTGGGTCAGCTCCCGGCGCACGAGCGGAATCCCCGCTTCGGGCGGCAGCATGTCGATACCCGCGGCTTCCATCATCGTCGGAATCGAGCCGCGCGTTGCCATGCCGATACCGCCCCAGGCAGTCCAGTCGATGGCGAGACCCCGGGTTTCCGGCCGGGTATGGCGCAATCCGGACATGCACTTGCAGAGGAAGTCGTTGGCCGCGCTGTAGTCGGTCTGGCCGCCGTTGCCGAAGCGGCCCGCAATCGAGCTGAATACGACCGCGGCGTCGACCGGCGTGTCGCCCAAGGCGCGGACCAGGCTGTGCCAGGCGTCACTCTTGACGCCGAATACCAGGTCGAACTCGTCGCGCGACTTGTCGGACAGGAAGCGGCTGATTTCGATGCCGGCGGCGTGGATCAGCACATCGATACGATCCGAGCTCGCGACGATATCGCCGGTCACGGCTGCAACGGCACCGGCGTCGGTTAGATCCACCTGGTGATAAACCGCGGTCCCGCCTGCAGCCTCGACGGCGTCGATGGCGGCAAGCGCCGCGCCGGCACGTTCGAGGCGAGACAGCTCCCGTTCCACCATGGCCGGGGTGGCGCGTTCGCCGCTTTGTTTGATCCGCTCGAAAATGTCGCGCTTCAATCCGTCTCGGTCGGTGGCGAAACGCGCGATGTCCGGATCGTTGCGCTCCGGTTCGGGTGCGAGATCGAGCAAATGGAAAGTCCCGCCGGAGGCCGCGGCAAGATCCGTGACGATCGCCGAGACGATACCGCCCGCGGCGCCCGTTACGACGAACACCGAGTCCTTGCCGAGTTCGAGGCCGGTGGCACTGCCGTCAACGGGAATCTCGCGCAAGCCGACCGTCCAGCGCCCGGCGTCGTCTAGACCAATCTCGACTGCGCCCGGGTCCGACAGCGTTTCGGCGATGAATTGATCGGCCAGCGCAGCGGTCTTGCGGCTGGGCGCAAAGTCCACGACCTTGCACAGCAGGTCCGTGCGTTCGCGTTTCAGGGCCTTGACGAATCCGCAAACGCCGCCGCCTAGCGGATTCAGCGCGCCTTGCTTGTCGTAACCGTGTCGGCCGCCCAGGCGTGTCCCGGCGATAACGAATTGTGTCGGCTTGTCGAGACTTGCGTAGAGCGCCTTCGCGGTTTCGTACAGCCCCTTGATCCTTCGATCGACTGCCGTCCGCCATTCTTCGTCGTCCATGTCCGCAACCGGCGTATGGGCATCCAGAGCGGGCAGCCAGTACAGACCGGTGACCGGACCGGCTTCGTCGAAGCCCGATACCTCGCTTGCAATCGTCGCACTGTCGGCATCGGCATCCAGCGTCAGCACCTCGACGCCGCGTTTTTCCAGCCGCTCGATCAGCGCGCGGCCGACGCCGCCTTTGTCGGACATCACGATCACGCGCGTGCCCTCGCCGAGCTCGATGCCGGTCGCGCGGCAGAAGGCCAGCGGAGGTCTCAGTACCGCCGTCGGCACCCGCCTTGCCAGTTGATTGGCGGCGTCCATGTCGCCCACCGTGACGCTTGCCGCGTCGGGCTTTGTCTCGGTCCCGGGAGGGCTTGCTTCGGCTTCGTCCCCCACTTCGGCCCCAACTTCGGCGTGGGTCGCCGCAGCCGTATCCGCCGCCGGCATCCGCTCCCTGACGAAACGCACCGTGTCCGTCAGCGTTGGGAAGTCGGCCAGTTTCAGGTCCGGGTCGCGGGGGATGCCGTAGATCTCACGGACGGCGGCAAAAATCTCCGCCTGCTTCACCGTATCGACGCCGAGGTCGGCTTCGAGATCCAGGTCCATCTCCAGCATGTCCGGCGGGTACCCGGTCATCTCGGCGACGACGGCCAGCACCTGGGCGGTGACTCCGTCGTCGTCCGATTCGCCAGCGGGCGCGGCGGTTTCGGCAGCGGGCTCCGGTTCGGGTGTAGACATTGCGGCAGGCTCAGGCGCCGCCGCGGTCGGCTGATCGGGACGCCGATCGAGGACGAACTGTACGACGTGGTTCAAGGTCGGGAATTCGCTGAGCTTGAGGTTCTCGTCCCGCGGGATGCCGTAATGGCCGCGGATTTCGGCAAAAATTTCGGCCTGTTTGACCGTATCGACGCCGAGGTCGGCCTCGAGGTCCAGATCGAGCTCCAGCATGTCCGGCGGATAATCGGTTTTTTCGGCGACCACCTGGACCACTCGTTGTTCGACTTCGTCGCCTGACTCCACCGTAGCGCTCGGGATCGGGGCAGCCGGTTCGGCCGAAGGCGTCGGGGCCGGCTCCGGTGCGGAGGCCGCCGCGGATACCGGTTCGCCGGTGACAGGCGCCGGTTGATCCGGCCGCCGGTCGCGCACGAACTGCACGACGTGGTTCAGGGTCGGGAACTCGCTGAGCTTGAGGTTTTCGTCCCGCGGGATGCCGTAATGGCCGCGGATTTCGGCAAAAATTTCGGCCTGTTTGACCGTATCGACACCCAGGTCGGCCTCCAAGTCCAGATCGAGCTCCAGCATGTCGGGTGGATAGTCGGTCTTTTCGGCGACGACCCGGATCACGGTTTGTTCGACGTCATCGGATGACACCGCCGTCTCTGCCGCGGCCGTGACCGCCGGCGCCGGTTCTGGAGCAGCTGCCTGAGCGGGTTCCGGCGCTGCGACCGGCTCGGGCTCGGGTGCTGGCGCGGGCGGCGGCTCTGCCCGTACAGGCTCGGCTGCGGCAACGGGTTCCGCAGCAGCCGGTGGCGGCGAGACCGTCGACGCTTGGGGCGCCTGCGCTGCCGTGACCTGCGCCGGACTGCGTAACGGCGGGCCCTGATCTTTGACCCGCAGGCGTCGCGACGCCACTTCGATGTCGGCATGATCGTAACCGCTGACCTCGGTCAGCCAGGCCTGCCAGCGTTCGCGGTCGGCAATCCGGTATTCGAAGCCGAGTTGGTCCGGGTTACGGCGCCGGCCGTCCGGCGCCGGCATCCAGCGGGTCAGGGACATTGCGAGCTGGGAGCCGAAACCGGCACCCAGGCGCAGGGCATATTGCACCGGATAACTGCCGCCTGACGACAGGTTCAGCTCACCCAGTTCGGGGTCCACTTCCTTGAAGTTCGGCACGGGCGGCACGATGCCGGTTTCCAGCGCCTTGATGGCGACCACGTCCTCGATACCGGCGCCCATCGCATGGCCGGTGAAACCTTTGGTATTGGAGATGACGATCCGGTCGGCCTTGTCGCCGAATACCGAACGCAAGGCATGAATCTCGGCGGAGGCGCTGCCGCCGCGCGCGGGCGTATAGGTCTCGTGGGACATGAACATCGTCTGCGGTGCCAACTGCTCGCGCGACAGTCCATGCCGGCGTTCCACGCCGGCAACGAGTTGCTCCATGACCGCGGAGATGTGCTTGATGTCCAGGCGGGTGCCGTGAAACGCGCTGTTGGCCGACACCGATCCCAGGATCTCGGCGATCGGCTGCAGGCCGCGGGCGCGCGAGGCGTCCTCGCTTTCGACCACCAGCGCGGCGGCGCCCATGCCGGCGATCATGCCGTGCCGGCGGCGGTCGAAAGGCGTGGCCGCTTCCTTGGGATTGTCGTCGGTCGCCGCGGCGCCCGAGGCCAGGAAGCCGGCGCCGATCCATTCCATCAGGTGATCCGAGGTGACGTTGTCGGCGGAGACGATGACGACGCGCTTGCAGCGGCCCTGGCGTATCCAGTCCTCCGCCAGCGACATCGCCTGGGTGCCGCTGGCGCAGGCGCCGTTGATCTGGGTGTTCGGACCGCGCGCGCCGATTTCCTCGGCGAACTGCGAATGCCCCATCGACAGGACGCGGAACAGGAAACGCCGGTCGAAGTGGAATTCGGTTTTGCCGACGAGGCTCTTGAGTTCGGCAATACGCCGGTCGATCTCGTCGATGCCCGCGCCGCTGCCGTTACCCTGGTGGCTGAACCAGTCCCGGAGGCTTTCCAGCCCTTCGAGCTGCTCGCGGTGACCGCGTTCGGTGTAGTAGTCGTCGAGCTGTTCGCTGAAGGCGTCTATGCCCGGGAAAGCCGACGCAAAAATTACGCCCGTTTCGTCACGTAAGGCATCGGGCAGCCGCCAGCGGTCCGGCAGCTTGCTGCCCGTGGTCGTGGTTTTGTAGGACATGACCAGCGGAATACCCGCGTCCCTGAGCGCGTCCAGGCCAACCGCAACCGCCATGGCCGTGGTCGAGTCGAAGGCGCGGACCCGTTCCGGGTTGACGCCGAATTCGGCGGCAAGGTCGAAGCTGCCGGCGCGGCCGCCCAGTTTGACGACGTCTTTGGTGTCGTCGATCCTGACGAAGGTCGGATCGCCGTGTTCGGGTTTGACCAGCCGGGTGATGTGTTTCTCGGCCATCGCCTGGCGCAGGCGATAGGGGATCACGTCGATGAACTGTTCGCCGTGCAGGATGCGGCCGACGTTGTCGTCGTCGAAGACTTTCGCCGTGCCCGGTAATCCCAGCGCGGCACCGCTGACGGCAATCCGTGCCGCGCCGGAAGGCGCGCCTTGCGACAGGATGTCGCGGCCGCGCTCGAGAAACGAATTGAACAAAGCCGCGAGCTGGCCCTCCGCGCCGGCGGCCGTCGGGGCTGCATGCACAGCGCTTGCCGCTGAAGTGACGGCCGGTGCCGCGGCAGCCGCAGCAACGGGCGGCGTGGCAAGAGGCGGTGCAGCAGCGGGTGTTCGTGCGGGTGCCGGCTCTGCCGCGGGCGCCGAAACGGAAGCCGAAACCGGTCCCGGTCGCGCCTCTTCACGTCCGGCGCCGTGGCCGGCGGCATACAGACCGCAGAGCGCCTGGTTCATCGACGGCAGCTCGCCGATTTTCGGGTGATTGACGAATAGGGAAATCACGTCCGCGCGTTCGCCCAGCACGTCGTCGACGAATCCCTTGAGCGCCTTTTTGGGTCCGACTTCGACAAACACCCTGGCGCCGGCTTCGTACAGGGTTTCGAGGCCGTTGACGAACTGTACCGGCGAGGCGATCTGCCGGCCCAGGAGATCGACGATGCCGGCGGCGGCGTTTTCGCCGGACATATAGAACTTGCCGGTCACGTTACTGATGATCGGCAGGCGGGGTTCGTGCACCTGCATGCGCGATAGCACGGCTTTGAGCGGTTCGCTGGCGGGCGCCACGATTTTGGTGTGAAACGCGTGGCTGACCGGCAAGGGCACGACGTGCACGCCCTCGGCGGTGAACTTTTCGATCGCCTCGTCGATCGCCGCGCTGGCGCCGCCGACGACAGCCTGCTCGCTGCTGTTGATGTTTGCGATGACGGCGTAGCCCTCGATGCCGGCAAGCACCCGCTGGATGTCGGTCAGCGGCGCGAACACGGCTGCCATCTTGCCGTTGTCGTCCATCGCAACCTTGGTCATTTCCCGGCCGCGCGCGCTGACCGCTTCCAGGGCGTCGGCGAAACCCAGCACGCCCGACTGCACCAGCGCGGCGTATTCGCCGAGACTGTGCCCCATGACCATGTCCGGGAATACGCCGTAGGTCTCCAGCAACCGGGTCAGCGCATGGTCCACCGACAGCACGGCGGGTTGGGTGATTTCGGTTTGCTTGAGCGAGGCTGCCGCCTCTTGCATGGCAGACTCGTCTTCGGCATCGACGAAGATGAAGTCCGACAGCAAGCGATCGTTCAGATGCGGCCGCATGACCCGGTCGGCCTGCTCGAACACGGCGCGCACGGCCGGCTCGCGATTGCGGAGTTCGGCCAGCATGTTGACGTATTGCGAGCCCTGGCCCGGATACAGGAAGGCGATCTTGCGTTTTTCGCCGGAGCCGCGGAATACGCCCTGCGAAGTCAGGGCTTTCCAGAGCTGCGGCTCGTCGCGTTCCAGAGCCTTGGCCGCCAGGTCGATCTTGCGCGTCAGGTCCTTGGGGTTCTTGAAATCGATCGCGATACGCTCGGGCGCCGCCAGATCGCTAGCCAGCGGCGCCGCGCGGCCCAGCATGCGATTGGCTTCGGCGTCGGACTTCAGGTGCCGGAGCTTCGTCGCCAGTTCCGCGCCCGTTTCGGCGCCGAGCACGACGGCGCCGGAGGGCGGCGTTTTTGCCGCCGCTCCGGGGCCGGGTCCCGACACTGAGACCGATGACGCTGAGCCTGATGAAAACTCGGGTACCGAAACGCTCGACTTGCGTTCGCTCGCCGCCTGACCCGGAACGTATTCCTCGAGCACGGCATGGAAGTTGGTGCCGCCGAAACCGAAAGCGCTGACGCCGGCGCGCCGGATGCCGGACGCGGGTTTTTCCCAGTCCCTGAGCTCGGTGTTGACGTAAAACGGCGAATGTTCGAAGTCGATGTTCGGGTTTTTCTTGTCGCAATGCAGGCTCGGCGGCAGCAGCTTGTCGTTCAGCGCGAGCACCGTCTTCAGGATTCCGGCCGCGCCCGCGGCGCCTTTCAGGTGTCCGATATTGGACTTGACCGATCCGAGCGCGACGCTGCCCGGTTCGGCGCCGGCGTTGTTGAACACCTCGGTCAGGCTGCCGACTTCGACGACGTCGCCGACCCGCGTCGACGTGCCGTGACCTTCGATATAACTGGCCGTGGACGGCGACAGGCCGGCGTTTTCCCAGGCGCGCTGGATGGCGAACTTCTGGCCGACCGGGTTCGGCGCGGTAATTCCCTTGCCCTTGCCGTCGCTGGAGCCGCCCATGCCGCGCAATACGGCGTAAATGTGGTCGCCGTCGCGCTCGGCGTCTTCGAGGCGCTTGAGCAGGAACAACGCCGCGCCTTCGCCCATCACGAACCCGTCGGCGCCGTCGGCATAGGGGCGCGTGCCGGTGGCCGACAGGGCGCCGATCTTGCAGAACTTCACATAGGTGGAGGCGCCCATGTTGCGGTCGATGCCGCCCGTGATGACCGCGTCGTAGTCGTACTCCTCCAGGCCTTCGACCGCGGCGCTCATCGCGGCCATTGCCGAGGCGCAAGCGGCATCGACCACGTAATTGGGCCCATGTAAATTGAAGACGTTGGCGATACGGCCGGCCATGACGTTGGCGAGCTCGCCGGGCATCGAGTCTTCGGTGATCGGCGGGATGCGTTCGCGGACGCCGCGGCGGGTCTCGGCGAGGATCGCCTTGCGAACTTCCTCGGGCAGGTCGCGGAAGCTCTCGGCTTCCTCGAGTTCGCGAGCGAACTCGGGGAAAAACACCCGGAGCGAAGTCATGTAGTGTTTCTCGCCGGCCATTGCGTTGCCTAGGATCACCGCGGTCCGGTCGGGGTCCAGCGGTCGTTCGGGATAACCGTAATCCTCGAGCAGGCTGTGCGTGCAGGCGACGCCCCAGCGTTGACCGTCGTCCATCGCGGCGGCGACCTTCGGCGGGATCGGCAGCTTCCAGTCGAACGGTTTCCATTCCCAGTCGCGGACCCAGCCGCCGATCTTGGAGTAGGTCGCGTCCTCGGTGGCCGGGTCCGGGTCGTAATACAGCGCCGGGTCCCAGCGCTCGGGATCGACGTCGGTGATCGAATACCGGCCGGATTTCAGGTTGTCCCAGAAACGGTCGACGTTCGGCGCCTCGGGCATGATGGTGCCGAGGCCGACCACGGCTACGGCGCGATGTGCGGTGTCTCTCATCGTCTAGTTGTCCATCGTCCACTTGTTCATTGTTTATTTATCCATGGTCTATTTGCCCATGGTCTATTTGTCCTTGCGGCCGTACAGTCCGTCGGCCACGGCGTTCATGTCTGCGATCAACCCGGCCTGTGTGCCGTGAATGGCGTTCAGGTGCATGGCGTCGGCGAGACCGGCCGGTTCCTTGCTGTCCGCGCCGACGACCAGCGCCATGCCGTCGGCGGCGACCTTGATCGCCGCCTGCCGCGCCAGCACCCGCGCCATGGCGGCCTGGGTTTCGAGGTCGTGCCGTTTTTCGGCTTTCTCATCGAGCCGGTTCTCGATCGCGCGCGCGGCGCGGCGCGACAAAGCGGCCGCACACTCGGCCCAGGCGATCAACTCGCCCAGTCGCAACAGCACATGCTGGTTCCGGGTCAGTTTTCCGGTACGGCAACGCTCCAGGATTTCGGCCAGTGCGTGCAGGCCGAGCGCCGCCGTCGCCGCTCCGACCTCCGGCCGGCTCGTCTGCAACTGCTCCATCTCCCGGCCCATCGCGTGGTAGTAGTCGCCGCGGGTTTTCAGGTGTTGTTGCCAGCGGTCGCGGGAGATCGTCATCTCCATGATCTCCGACGTCCCTTCGTAGATCGTCGTGATGCGGACGTCGCGCTTGATTTTCTCGACCATGTATTCGCGCGTGTAGCCGTAGCCGCCGAATGCCTGTATCGCGGCTTCGGCGGCGGCGTTGCCGGCTTCGGAGCTGAAGTACTTGGCGATGGCGCCTTCGGTGATCAGGGCGCCTTCGCCGGCGTCGATACGCGAGGCGGTTTCCTCGATGAAGGCGCGGCCGCCCTCCAGGCGCACGGCGTGCGGCACGATCAGCTTGTGTGTGTACCCTTGTTTTTCCGCCAGCGGCGCCCCGGCCTGTATCCGTTGTTTCGAGTATTCGATCGCGCGGTCGATGGCCTCCCAGCCGCAGCCGAGCCCGAAGGCGGCGACCATCAGGCGGGTGAAGCCGAAAACCGCCTGCGCCTGCACCAGCCCCTGTCCCTCGACGCCGCCCAGCAACTGCTCCGCGGGGACGTAAACGTTGTTTAGCAGCACGGCCGCGGTGTTGCTGTCGCGGATTCCGTGTTTGTCCTCGGGTTTTCCGTGAGTCAGACCTTCGGTACCCGCCTCGACCACGAACCAGGTCGGGCCGCCCGGCGCGCGGGCGAGTACCGTGTACAGATCGGCGAAGCCGCCGTTGCTGATCCACTGTTTGGCGCCGGTGATCTTGTAGCCTTTGACATTGCCGTTGTCGCCCACCGGGTCCGCGCGGGTTTCCAGCGCGCCCAGGTCGCTGCCGGCCTGCGGCTCGGTGGCGCCGTAAGCCATCAGCAGGCCTTCTTCGGCCAGCCGGCCCATCCAATGGGCTTTTTGCTCCGGCGTGCCGCCGACGCGGATCGGGTCGCTGCCTAGGAAGGTGGCGAGCACGCCGGTGGCGACACCGAGGTCCACCCGCGCCATGGCTTCGCAGACGCGGTAGACGTCGAAAGCGCCGCCCCCCATGCCGCCGTATTCCTCGGGAATGAACAGGAGCTGGATGCCGATGGTTTCGCCGCAGAGGTCCCTGACCAGGTCGACCGGGAATTCCTCGTCGGCGTCGAGCTCCAGCAGGAGCTTCTCGGGCAGTGCATCGGCCGCGAACTCCCTCACGGCTTCCAGGGTCATGGATAGTGTCGCGCTGTCGATCGCGCTGGTCATAGTGCTCGCCTCCGCCCCACCGAAGCCCGACGGGCTGTTGTCGTTGGCACGATTAACCGCCGGAACGCAAATCCGGTCAATCAGGAAAGATATCTATATGGGTTTGCCGGCAGGCCGCGGAATTCCCGGAGCAGGACGGTCGGCAAGCGGTTGTTACCGAGGAGTTAGGGCGTGGTCGGTGTTTCGACGATGACGTGGTCTTGCGGCTGCGCCGCCTTACCGTCACCGAGCAAGGCGGCAGAGCTCGTCTTGGACGGTCGGATGCACCGTAAATGGCTGAATTTTCTGCCTATTACGTATCGGGGGAATGTCCGGATTTCGATCACAATCGACTTGACAAGAGGGGTGCGTGATGAAGAAAGTTTCAGAATTAACCATCGGGTGGCGACGCCGGGTTACCATTGCACGCGGCCCGCCTGCCTGGCATGGTGCCGGGCCGGTCCCGACAACAAGAATCCGAAAAGGTCCGTCAGCCACAAGCTCCGAAAACCGCTCCGGCGACACGGACCCCCCCGAAGCAGACGAATGAACAGCGACATCACGATCAGCCGCGATCACTCATTGGGGGTCGACGAGGCAAAACGGCGCCTGGACCAGGTCGCCGACGCGCTCGGCGGACGGCTCAAGCTCACGTCGCGCTGGGAGGGGAATCGCATGCAAGTCGTCGGGCAGGGCGTTTCCGGGCACATCGACGTCGATGACGTGAGCGTCCGGATCCACGTCAGCATGGGTTTGACGATGCTCATGTTCCGCGAGTCGATTCGCTCGGCGATCGAGAGCTCGATCGACCAATACATCGACTAGCCATCGACCAGCCATCGACTAGGGCATCGATCTAGTAGATCGATCTAGTAGATCGATTGAGCGGTCGTCCGTGTCGGAAGCCCTAACCGGCCTGTCCGGCAGCCGGTCCGTCCCCGGCGGTCTTGGCTGCGGCATCGTCGATCGGAGTGGCTTTCGGCGATCGTGCCGAAGGTTTTTTTCGCGCCGGCGTTTTTGTCGCCTTTTTCGCGGCGTCGGTTACCGGTGTCGGCTTGCTCGCGGTTTTTTTCGATGCCGTCTTTTTTGTCCGCTCCGGTTTCGATTTGTCGCTTGCCTTTTTCCGGGTGGTCTTTCCCGCCTTCTTCGGTTTGGATTCGGCGGTTACGCCGTCGGCCGCAGGCTTCTTCGACTTTGCCTTCTTCCTGGAGGTCTTCTTTTTTGCCTTGCGCTTTTTCCCGGCGGCGGCTTTCTTCAAGTCGTCGAACGATCCCCGTATACACTCTGTGTAGAACTCAGGGTCCGGCAACATCTCGCGGCAGGCGGTGAAACCGATGGAGAGCACGCCGTCGAACGAGAACACGGCATGGAATATTCCCGATTGGTCGATGATCGGGCCCGTCGCCAGCACCCGGATGAGCCGGGCGCCGGACAGGTACAGTGGAGCGTGCTTGACGATCACGTTGGTGATCATCGTGTTGTACGGGATCGATTCCGACCGGAGCGCGAGCGCGCTCAACAAGGGATACAGGTTTTTTGCGATCGGCGCCGGCAGATTCATCGGAATCTCGGTCATCGTGCGCGTGCCGATCTTTCGCACGACATCCTTGGTTTCGTCGGTGGCGGCATGAATCGTGAGCAGGCGCTCCATCGGGTCCGCGATTTCCGTATGCAGGCGCGGCGTCATGATGCTGAGCAGGTTGGCGCGGCCGCTGTTCGCGTCGTCTTCGGTACCGACGTTGATCGGGCAGGCGGCCAGCAGGCTCTCCTCGGGCAGGCCGTCCCTCGCGTCCAGGTAATAACGCATCGCGCCGCTGATGACGGCGAGCACGATATCGTTGATCTTGACCTCAGGCGCCGCGGCCCGGATTTGCTTGAAGTCGTCGAGCTCGAAAAAGCAACCGTCGATGACCCGGTTCGGCGATACCCGGCCGTCGTTGAACACGGTCTTGGGAATCGCTCGCTGGGTTTTCTTGCGTGTGGCGATGCCTGCCTGGATGGCGCCGGGCAGCGCGCGCATCAAGCCGAGGCCGAGCTTCGTCGTTTTCCAGGCCGTGTTGAACGGTGCTCGCGCCAGCAGGTTCCAGGCGGGCGGATCGCCGTCTTGCGCAAGTCCGGATGAGGGCTGGTAGTTGGAGGCGTCGGCCTGGTAGGGCTTCATGTCGTGCATGGCCGCCTGCACGTTCTGCCCGGTCACGCCGTCGATCGCCGCGTGATGGACTTTCATGAACATCGCAAAACAACCCTCGGGAATGCCTTCGACCTTGTCCAGCCCCTCGATGATGTGCGCCATCCACAGCGGTTTCGAATGGTCGAGCTGGCGGGCCTGCAGCCTTGCGATCTGCGCCATGAGCTGCCGCCAGTCGCCCGGCCTGGGCAGGGAGATATGCCGGACGTGGTACTCCAGGTCGAACTCCTCGTCCTCGACCCAGTAAGGATGATCCAGCGACAAGGGCACCTCGACCAGCTTTTGCGTGAATACGTCGGCGCGGTCCAGGCGATCCTGGAAGGTCGCGAGGATCTCCTTGAAGCGAACCTCGCCACGGGGCGCCGTGGAGGGGTCGTAGATCTGCAGGCAACCGACTTCCAGCGGAGCGCGGTGGCTTTCCGCGTAGAGGAACAGCGAATCCATGCCCGAGAGTTGTCTTAGCATCGGCCTGTCCTGGTGTCTGTCCTGGTGTCCCGCTGGCGTCCCGACCAGTTGAGCAGCCAGTCGAGCGTGTTGAGACTGAAAGGTTGCCAGTCGTCCTCGGGTTGCGACAGACGATCGGCGATGATGTACAGCACGAAAGGGTTGACGACCATGCCGAGGTGGCTGGAGCTCACCCGGATGTTCTCGACATTGGGCGAGACCAGGTCCTGGGCGATGTCGGGCGATACGATGCCGTCGGAATTGCTGTAGATGCAGATGCATCGCAGGTTCGGCAGCGGCGTGCGCACTTCCCGCATGAAACTCATGAGCTCGTTGGTGATCTCCTCGGACGAGGTCTTCTCGAATATCCGGAACAAGGTCGTGGCTTCGGGCGCATCGGCAATCGGACTGCCGAGGGTGATGATCTGGCGGACGAGCTCGGGCCGCTGCTTGGCGACCTCGCGGGCGATGACGCCGCCCTGACTCCAGCCGATCAGCGTCGCAGGCTCGCCGCGTTTTCGGTGGATACGTTCCAGAGACTCGGTGACCCGGGCTTCGTAGTCGACCCGCTGGTAACCGATGCCGAGATTGGCGCCGAGGCCCCAGGGATGCGGGTCGTAGCCCCAACGCTTGAGATAACGCCGCATGGCCAGCATCGTCGTGTCGTCGCTGCGGTAACCCGGCAGGGTCATGACCGGATGACCGTCGCCGCGCGGCGCGCGGGACAGGAAAAAATGGCCCGGCAACAGGGACGCGAACTCGAGCAGCGCGCGCGGCAGCTCGGCGACGGCGAAACCCAGCGCCGGCGGTCGGGCGTCGCTTTTATTGTCGATTGCTGCGGTCATTGCTGCGGTTAATGGCGCCTCACCGGGTCCTTGCCAGCGTATATTCTAGCGTCCGGGCGGCGCGCGCCGGGACAGGGAGAGTACGTATTGAACCGTCGCCCGCCTTCGGACATTGTAGCTTGACGCCGTTACGGCCCTAAGTCGTTGACGTGTATCAAAAAACCGCCATCCCGGAGGCTTACGGTGGAAGCCTATCAGCGTTTTACGACCGAAATCGACGCCAGCAATCGCGGAAAAACCACCGGCGCGTTCTTCGATTTCGACGGCACGATCATCGCGGGCCATTCGGTCAAGGACATGTTCATCGAGCGGCTCAAAAACGGCGAGGTGACCGGCCAGGAAATCTTCGACCTGGCCGCGATGATCCCGCGTTACTTTCTAAAGTCCGACAAGTTCGAAGACTCGCTGGTGTCGTCGATACGCAACCTCGAGGGCACCGCCGAGCACAAGCTGATTGCCCTGGGTCGGAAGGTCGCTCGCGACAAGCTGGTGGCCGACGTGTTCCCCGAAATACGGGCGATGATCCATGCGCACCGGCAAAACGGGCACACCGTGGCCATCGTCAGCTCGGCGACGCGTTATCAGATCGAACCGCTGGCCGCCAAGCTCGGCATCGCCGAGATCATCTGCACCGAGCTTGAGGTCGAGAACGGCAACTTTACCGGCGAGGTGATCGGCGAGCCCTGTTATGGCGAAAACAAGGTCACGGCGGTAAGGGCGTTCGCGCGCAAACGCCGGATAGCCCTCAGAAAGAGTTTTTTTTACAGCAACGGCGCCGAGGACGTGCCGCTATTGGAGGCCGTCGGGCATCCGGTGGCCGTCAACCCGGACGGCAAGCTCGACGGTATTGCCAAACACAACGGCTGGCGCGAGATTCTGCTGGACAGCCGCGGCTCTGTCGGCGTCGGAGACCTCGCGCGCACGATACTCACTTTCGGCACCGCCGTGCCGTTTCTGGCGGCCGGATTGCCGATGCGGGTGATGGGCGCCTCCGAGCGGGACACGACCAACTTCTCCTTGAGCGCCTGGACCAGCATCGCGTCGATGATTGCGCGTCTCAAGCTGATCGTGGACGGCGAGGAGAACCTGTGGTCGGACCGGCCCGCCGTGTTCATTTTCAATCACGTCAGCGCAATCGACCTGCTGATCACGGCCAAACTCCTGCGCGAGGACGCAGTCGGCGTCGCCAAGAAAGAGCTGAAGAACCAACCGTTGATGGGGCCGGCCTTACGCTACACCGGCACGGTGTTCGTCGACCGCGACCACATCAGCGACCCGAAGGCGGCGCTGAAGCCCGCGATTGATGCCCTGCACGCCGGCCGATCGGTCGTGATCGCGCCTGAGGGCACGCGCAGCAAGGACGGCAAGCTCGGCAACTTCAAGCGTGGCGCCTTTCACCTGGCGCGGCAGGCCGGCGTGCCCATCGTGCCCATCGTCATCCACAATGCGCACGACGCCCTGCCGCGCAAGAGCCTGGTCGTAAGGCCCGCCGAGGTGAAGGTCACGGTGCTGAAACCGATCCCGACCGCCGGCTGGGCCTTGCGCGACGTGTCGCCGCAGACGCGAAACGTCCGCCGGACGTATCTCGAGATGCTGGGAGAGGCGGACACGTCCGTGCGGACGGCCTGATCGAAAATGGACCGCGGAAAAATAGACCATGGAGAATGAACGATCGATGGCGGGCAGCGCCTGAGGGGAGATCATGCGGCAGCTAAGCGGATCGGACGCCTTTTTCCTTTACTCCGACAAGCCGGGCAGGCACCAGCACGTGTCCACGATTTATCTGTACGACCCGTCGACCGCGCCCGGCGGCAAGGTGGACTTCCAGACGGTCCTCGAGCACATGCGCGAGCGCATCGGCACGTCGCGCATTTTTCGCCAGCGGCTGGTACACGTGCCGCTGAACGTCGATTATCCGTATTGGATTTACGACAAACACTTCGACCTGGAATTTCACCTGCGCCACATCGCACTGCCGCGCCCGGGCGACTGGCGGCAGTTCTGCATACTGGCCTCGCGCCTGCACGCCCGCCCGCTGGACATGCACCGGCCGGTGTGGGAAATGTATGTGATCGACGGTTTGGACAACGTCTCCTGGTTGCCCAGGGGTTCCTTTGCGCTGTTGGTCAAGTTGCACCACGTCGCGCTCGACGACGTGACCGAGGACGATTTCACGGTCGCCCTGCACGATCTTGCGGCGACTCCCGAGCCCGAGGCAGTCAAACGGCGCTGGTTTTCCGAGCAGGAGCCCGGTGCGGCGCAGTTGTTGGCGCTGGCCTGGTTCAACAATGCGATCAAGATGCTGGACACCGGACAGACACTGGTGGATCGTTTGCCGGCGCTCGGCGGACGGGCCGTCGATCCCGACGACGTGCTCCGTTTCGACGAACAGCCGGCGCCGAAGACGCGCTTCGACGATAGCGTGTCTCCGCACCGGGTACTGGCGCCTTTTACGTTCGGCCTGGACGACATGGCCGTCATCAAGGCAGCCGTGCCGGATGCAAGCCTGAATCACGTCGTACTGGCGATCGTAGGCGGCGCCTTGCGTCTCTATCTGAGCGACAAAAAAGCTCTACCCGACGAGTCCCTCTACGCGCTGGTTCCGTTACACGTTCATTACGCGAACGACCATAGCGCGAGCAACCATTACGCGAGCAACCATCACGCGAGCAAAGATGGGATTCCCGGTCATCGCGTGCGATTGATCCGGATCAAGTTGATGACCGATCTCGCGGACCCGCTGGAGCGCCTCGCATCGATCCGCGAGGAGGCGGCCGAGGCGAACGCCCTGAAACCGATCAGCGCCGAGGAGATGTCGGACATGCAGGATGCGCTGCCGTCCGTCGCGATGACTTTTGCCGCGCGCACGATCGCTGCGCGGCTAGGTCCGGGCAAACGTTACCGACAGAATCACAACACCGTCGTCTCCATCCACCCGGGCCCCACGCAAACCCTGTATCTCTGCGGCGCGAGGCTGGTCGGATATACGGCAATGGCAGCGCTGATGGACAACCTGGGGCTCAACCACACGGCGACGACCTACGACGGCAAGCTCACGATCGCCCCGGTCTGCGACCGCCGGATGATGCCGGACCCGGCGTTCTACTATGAATGCCTGAGAAGCTCGTTCGAGGCCCTGCGATCCGCGGCGGAAGGCGCCGTCCTGCCGACCGGCCGCAGCGCGGCGAGGTGACGGAACGCAGCCATGAACCGTTTCGAGACGGGTTCCGGTCCCGGCGGCGCCGGCCGGTTCCTCACGGTGTATCGGCTGCGCGGCGGTGGGCGGTGGCCAGGAATCGGGATGCGAGTTCGACCGCGGCAATCGCGCGGTGTGAATAATAGATATCGAAGGCGTGTTGCGCGCCCGGGAACTCGGCGTAGCCGACCGGATGTCGCGATGCCGATGCGAGCCGCTTCGCGAACGCGCGGGCGTCGACGGCCGGCGTGAGTGTGTCGCGATCGCCCTGCAGGATCAGCCAGGGCATGGTCACTTTATCGGCGTGGTCTAGCGGCGACGCGGCTTCGAAACGCTCGGGCTCGGTCTCTGGAAATGCCTTGACGACCAGCGGACCGACGTAGTCGGTCAGGAATTCCGGGTTTTGTGTGTCCGAGCGGTTGGTCAGGTCGTAGACGCCGTAGCAGGTCACGACGGCCTGTATCGAACTGTCGGCGTCCTCGAAGCCCGGTTGTAGCGCCGGTTCTCCTGGGCTCAGCGCGGTCATTGCCGCGATATGTCCACCGGCCGAGCCGCCGGCGATCGCAATGAAAGCCGGGTCGATGCCGCGCTCGCCGGCGTTCGCGCGTAGCCAGGCGACGGCGGCTTTAGCGTCGATGACCTGATCGGGATACGTGGCCGCGGGGCTCAGCCGGTAGTTTGCGTTCACGCAGACCCATCCCAGGCTTGCCAGGTGATTACACAGCGGTATTCCCTGGTGTTTCTTGTCGCCCATGATCCAGCCGCCGCCGTGCAGGTAGACGAGCGCTGGTCTGCCTTCGGCATTGGTCGCCGGCCGGTAGACGTCGAGCTCGAGCACTCGTCCGGCGGCGCGGAAAAACTCGATGCCGCGCAGGGTCTCGACCCCTTCGCGCGTGCGGGCGAAAGGTTTCCACAGCAGGTTTTTCGGTACCGCCGGCACTTCGTCGAGCTCGAGTTGTTCGGCGGTGCCGCGGGCGGCCCGCCCGGCGCGCAGGCCGGGTAGCCAGAGCACGATCAGCCACGCCGTCGAGGCCGTCATCAACGTCAGCGCCAGCTTGCCCGGCAAGGTCTCGAGTGCGCCGCCCCAGATGAAAGCCGCGGCGACGACGAGCTGCAGGCCGATATGGAAAAACGCCAGATCCGTCGTCAGAAACGCCAGCAACCAGCTCGGTACCTGCGTGAGCGGACCCGTCAGCGGCCGTGCGGCGTTTGCGACCAGCAACGCGCCCGACACTGCAAAGACGAGAAGCCACCAGCCGGCCATCGAAACGTCGATGCTCAGTCGAGGCCGAGGCCTGTGGCGCGAGGCCGAACGTCGTGCTCAGGCGACCTTTTTCTTAGAGGCGGCCTTTTTGGTCGATACCTTCTTGCTCGCAGGCCTCGCCGCGGGCTTCTTCTTGGCGGTTTTCTTGCGGGTGACGGCCTTCTTCGCCGTCTTGCGCTTGGCGACTTTCTTTTTGGCGACTTTTTTCTTGGCAACCTTCTTTTTCGCCGTCTTTTTCTTCGCGGCTTTCTTTCTGGTCGTCTTTTTCTTCGTTTTCTTGCGCGTCCGTTTGTCGATTTCCTTCTGAATATTCGCAAATGCCTTATCGACTCGCAGCGCGTGGGCGAGATGATCGCGGGCGCTGCCCAGGTCTTTCATCACCGGCTCGAGGTCCTTGCGGAAGCGGGCCGCGTCGGTCTTGGCATTTTCGAGCGTCTTCTCGAGGTTTCTGATCTGCTTGCGCAGCTCTCGCTTGGCTTTGCTCGCAGTGGTATTGGCCAGCCGCTCCACCTTCTTCTGGAGCTGCTCCCGGCTCCGTTTTGCACGCGCGTTCGCACGATTGATCTCGGTACGCAGGCGCTTGCGCTGGCGGTCCAGTTCCCGGGTCGCTTTCTTGGCGGTGGCCAGGAATTGTTTCTTGGTTTGCTGCAGGGTTTTCTCAAGGTCGGTCAGTTCATTGCTCACGGCGGCTTCCCCAACGAAGTACATGTAATCTGCAGGAAAGTTTACAGGGATTTATGACAAATTGTGTAAGGAATAGCCGCAGGCGCCACGCGGAGTCGGATGTCACGCGAAGCCGTATCGGCGCCTTGCCGGTCGCTGCCCGAATCGGATGACTGACGATCGGTTCAAGGATCGATTCAAGGATCGATTCAAGGACCGATTCGAGGACGGTCGATCGACGAGAACGACATCCAGGGTCTTGCAGATTTCTTCATGACGTCGATCGTATCGACAGTATCGGGCGTATCGGTAAAGTTGGTGAGTGCCGCATAGAGAGGAACGAAACTGTCGGGATTCCCGATTTAGGCATACTCGTTTAGCGTCTGTCCGACCATGTATATTCGCACGGACGGTCCATACCGAGACGTTTCGGATGGCCGGGCTGTCGATGGATGCGCAGGAACCTCAAAGTGCAAAAGCTAAATCCATCTTCGATTGTTTTGTACGGCAGTTGTTTTGTACGGCAGTTCGCCGTACAATTATGTGCCCTAACCAAGGCCTCAACAGAATGCGAGCAGAAACCACGAGCAGTAAGCGGTCGAAATCAACCGCTCGCGCCGCCAGGACGGCTCGAGTCGAAGCACGGACGTCGCCGGAGAAAAAGGCCCTGTATCAACGCGCTGCCGAACTCAGGGGCCAGACCTTCACAGAATTTGTCGAGCGCAGCCTGGACGAAGCTGCGGAGCGTGCGCACAAAGAATACGAATCCGTAAAGCTATCGGAGCGTGATGCCAAGCGTTTCGTTGCCGCGCTGCTCGGCGATACCAAGGCCAATGCCAGGCTGCGCGAGGCGGCAAAACGTTATCGCAGGCTGACGGCCACTTGATTGTCCGCGGCATCCGCTCCGGCTGATTTCTCCGTCGAACCGCTCTCGAGACGGCACAGGCGAGATCGGTTTGACTGCGGCATCGAAGTACTCGACCGTTACCTACGAAATCAGGCCAGCCAGGATATGCGCCGCGGTGCCGCCGCGCCGTTCGTTGCTGTTGCCAGGAAAAGCACCGTCGTCGGTTACTACACGCTGTCGGCATTTTCTATCAATCTCCCCCAACTCCCGGCCAGTCAAATCAAGAAACTGCCGAAATACCCGGCTGTCCCGGCGACGCTTCTCGGGCGCCTGGCGGCCGATCGGGGCCATCGCGGACGAAGGCTCGGCGAGTGCCTGTTGATGGACGCTCTGGCACGGAGTCTTCGGACAAGCGCCGAAATCGCCTCATATGCGGTTGTCGTTGATGCCAAGAATGACGAAGCCTCGGCCTTTTATCGGCGGTATGGTTTCGTGCCGTTGAAGGATTACCCAAATCGGCTCTTTTTACCGATGAAGACGATCGCCGGGTTGTTCGCTTGAGCGGTTGCGACAAGCCTTTAGATAAAGCCGGAGAAATCCCGGCCGTGCCCTTGTCGGATAACCCGCCGAACGCTCCGTACTGTTATCTCGATATCTCTATCGTGAATTCGCACTCCCGGAGTCGTCACTCGTCGCCGGGCTGGTAGGTATAGACGGGGTACTGGTAACCGGGACGGTCGGCTTCCTTGTAGTGGGCCTGCAGGAATGCGACGAGGTCGGTTAGCTGCGTTACCGTCAACACGTCATTGTAAGAGGCCATCAGCGATACTCCCTCATGCGAGACCTCGTCCCTGCGGTAGCGGCTGGACAGCCTGTGCGAAGGATTGACGATCGACGTGACGAGCTGGCCGTACGACATCCTGCGGCCGGTCCGGCTGCCGAGCAGCACGCGTACGGGCCCTGCCTCGGCCGGTTCCGGCAGCTCCGCGTCGACGACGACGTGACAGCTCACGCAGCCGAGGGACACGAAGTGCATCTCGCCCCTGGCCGCATCGCCCTCGGGTAGATAGACGTCGCCCTGCCTGCGATCGTCGCGCTGGCAGCCCGAGAGGCAGAGCAGCGTAAGAAGCGCTACGAGACCGGTGAAAAGACTACGCAACTTCGAAGCCTCCGCTGGGACATCGACGAATATTATAGCCCGACGTCAGACTGCCTGGCTGCGGGGGGGGCGTCAAACCGACGTCGGCCCGATGCGCGATCGGCGCTCTCCCGGTGGCATGCGGCCGCGTCGATCACGCCCGTAATGGACGGCGATGACTGCAAGGCTGGCAAACACGACCGGCGCGAGCCCCAGGGTGTAGACAATCTGCCGCTTTCCCGGCTCCGCCAGAGCCATGCCCGGACTGTAACCCGAAAACTCCAGCGTCCATCCCAATGCAAAGCCGCTTAATCCCAGTCCGATCTTGGCGCAGAAAGTGAATAGGCCGAACGCGAAGACATCATTGACCGGGCTTTCGCCCCGGTCCAGGTTGTCGGCGAAATATGCCCACAGAACGACGCTGACCAGTCCCGATGCCGCGGCGAGAGCGGCCGTCGATAGCATGGCCGAATACGTCGAAGCGGTAGCAAACGCCAGGAAGGCGGCTCCCGACAACCAGACGGCGAGGAGCGACAGCGCCATCATCGACGTCTTGTCGGCGAACCTGTTGACGGCAACCCAGATCGGTTGCGTTGCCGCGGTAGCGATCGCCATGATACCGAAAAGCAAGCCCACCATTCCTTCCCGTTCGAGCACATAGGTCGCGAAAAAAGGCAACAGCTTGCCGAATAACGGCCAACCTATCGACATCAGGAAGACGGCGATACATGGGTTCCTGATCGTGGGTGTGTTCAGCGCGCGAGCAAGGTCTTTCGCCGCGGGCGGTTTCTCGGCCGGTCCCTCGAGATGCAAGCCCCGAGTCGCACGCCACAACAACGTCGCCGTTCCGATCGCTACGGTTGCGAAGACGGCGGCGACTATTGTGTAGGCCCGGGACGTCTCCTCGTGGGTGCTCCCGGACAGTATCCAGGCGATTGCCAGTGAAACGCTCAGCGTCGCTATCGCACTGAACGCGGCCCGGAGCGACGACATGATGAATCGATTCCTCGAATCGACCGCCAGCCGTCGCATGAGCACGTTCTGCGGCACGTCGTAGATGGAGTACGCCGAGCGAAAGAGCAGGCCTACGATCAATGCGTAAACGAATGCACCCTCGTCGGCGGCAGGCCGCCAGTAGACCATGGTAAAAACCGTGGCGCTGACTATCGATCCTATCGCTTGCATGCGAAGCAGCGAGTTCGTCCGGGCCGACAGTCGCGCCAGCCAGAAGCCGATCAACGGGTCCGTCAATGCGTCCCAGACGAGAAAAACGAGCAGCAGCGAGGCGATAGCGGAGGGTGGGATTTGAAAGACTTCCGCCAGGTAGAAGCCGAGCAGCAGTTCCGACATGTACCAGAAGAGGCTCTTGCCGTAGTGAGCCGCTGCGTACGTCGCCATTCGGAATACGTTGCCCACCGATCGTGTTCCTGCCGGCCCGGTCCTCTGGCTGGTCGTTTGCTGGTCGTCTACTAGTCGTCTGGCTAACTGAAAAACATCGCTTTCAGCGGCATGGCCGCAGCGCCGATGGAGGTAGCGTCACCGTCTACCTTGCTGACTTTCAATACCGGCTCCGGCTTGACCACATTACGTCTCGGGATGTTGAAGAACTCGATATCCGCGATTACCCGCTGGGCGAGCGCCGCTGGAATCCGGCCGCCAAGGACAATGGCCTGCGGGTCGAATACCGCCGAGATGGCCGAGACGATCGTTTGCATGTGCGGACGAACGGCGACCAGCCACTCGTCGATACCGGGCCAAAACGGGTCGAAAGTTTCGACGAGTTCGCCCACGCTCGCCAATGCGACGCCTTGATCGACGATGTATCGGCGAAGGAGTTCCAGGGTCGGCCGCTCGTCGTGCAGTTCCTTAGGCAAAATCGCCGCAAACTCCCCGGCGTTTCCGAACGATCCTCGGAAAACCTCCTTGTCGATGACCAGGCTGCCGCCGAGTCCCTTGGCGAAATAGACGTAGGCGAAGTTGTCGTATTCGTTCCCATAACCGGCGAGGACTTCGCCGGCCGCGGCGGCATTACCATCGTTGTCGATCCAAACGGGTAACCCGAGTACCTCGGACAACTCGTCGTCGAAGTCGATGAGTGCTACTTCGCTGAGCGGCTCGGGTGGATTGAATTGATTTCGAACGCCGGTGAAAAAACCGGTTACGCCGATCCCGACGCCGCAGCTTTTCGCGGCGTCGAGACCGGCGCCGGTCACCAGGCTTTCGACCAGTTGCCTGCAGGCGCCGAGTAATGCATCGTGACCCGTGTCCGACAGCGGCGCCGCCGATTCGCGAACCACTCGTCCGCCAAGGTCGATCACCGCTCCCGACAAGGTGTCGGTCATGAGCGAAAGCCCGATCGACTGGGTGGCCTCGGGTACCAGATACAGCGACGTGCTCGGCTGACCGCGTCCGGTAACGCGTCGTTCCCCCAGTCTTATCCAGTTTCGTTCCGCCAGGCCGTCGACGATCCTCGAGACCGATTGCGCCGTCAGCTTGGTGGTCCTGGCGATCTCGGCACGGCTGATGGCGCTCTCCCGCCGCACCAGATCGAGAACACGTCGTTCGTTGGGTGACAAGTCGGGTGTATTGACGTTCCCGTTCGGTAAGCCTGGTGATGAACGTAATCTGCTTGCTTTGGGCATATTACTTTATTTTCAGATAGTTATGAGACACCTGGGCGCGTCGGGAGCTGATAGTGAGCGCACTGTCACAAAAAATTCACTTAATATTATTGATTATTCACTTTGAGTTATTTGATTTAAGCGAGAGGCATGAATATGTCCGAAAGCAAAGAATAATACGTATTAACGAAAACTTAACCAACGCATTTATGCACGCGATGCCTCGCGGTCTCCGCGCTGCCGCTTGCTGAGAGGGAGGAAAAAATGCACACGTCGGGTGTGATCGCAGTTCTCGGTTTGGCTTTATCGACAGTCGCATTCAGCACGACGGCCCACGCTCAGAGCCGGGAAACCGATGTGAGCGAGCGGGTGATTGACGAACGGGTAACTGACGAACGGGTAATCGACGAAATTACGGTAACGGGCAACAGGCGTCAGGTACGAGAGTCGATTCTCGCGAAAGCCGAGGAAACCCGCATCGCCGACTTTCTGACGCAAGACGAGCTCGGGCGACAACCCGACTTGAACGTTGCCGACAGTTTGAGGCGCTTGCCCGGAGTAACCACGATCTTCGACGAGGACGAAGGGCGCTACGTGAGCCTAAGAGGGCTGGACCAACGGTACACCTACATCTCGATTGATGGAGGACAGCTTGCATCGACCGATCGATCCGACCGCGACATCAACATCGAGGCGATTCCGCCAACGGCCGTCAAGCGTCTGGATGTCATCAAGTCCATTACCCCGGATCTGGACGGGCACAGCGTCAGCGGTATCGTCAATCTGCAAACCCGATCCGCTTTCGACGCCGACGGTCTTTATCTCGTCTCGAACGCCATGGTCGGCTGGCACAAAAGTCTGGGCGGTCTGGAACTCTCGGAAGACAATCCGTCTCCCCGCCTCGATGTTGCCGTGTCCAACACGTTCCTGAACGACACGGGATTCTTCGTGAATTCCATCACCCCTCAGGATTATTCCAACAAAATCACGCGTTGGAACTTCCTCGGCAAAATCGAATACAAACCGTCGGACGACTTCCTGCTGTCCCTGACCGCGTCTCGTTTCGACTATCAGTACCACGAGGTCAGAACCCGGTTCGACACGACCGAAAGTGGATTGTCCAATCAAACCTCTACCGCGGGAACGTTTACCGAGTCCGCCGGCAGGGCCAGGTTCGACTGGTTTCCGCTGGGGCAGACGATCGACAATGTGCAGGCGAGACTGGAAGCCCGGCCCGGCGATCGGGTCAGGGTGGATTTCGGGATTTCCTCGTCCAACGGGATCCAGGAGCATCCGTACCCTAACGCGTCGTTCAACATCCCCAGCGATTCGAGACTTGGCTATTCATACGATCTGTCCCGGCAGAACATCGACGAGAACGAGCTGCCGCTGATTCTGTTCAACGACCCGTCCGTCTTCACGGATTACGACGCTTTCATCTTCAGAAACTACTTCGACGGCTATTTCGAGAACGAGGAGCAGGTCGATGAGGCGTTCGCGAATCTCGGATGGAATGCCGAGGGGCAGTCTGAAGGGCTTGGGTTCAAGCTGGGCGTCAAGCACAGGAATCTGAACAAGCGCCGCTTCGACCGATCCACCAACTACACGCTCACCGATCCGCTTGCCGTGTTGACGATCGAACGGTTCGTGAACCCCGACCAGCCGAGACCGTACACGACGGACTATTTCCCGAACATGAACTATCCTGTTTTGAACCCGGACCCTTCAGCGGTCTGGGATTTGTCGCAAACCTGACCTTGCTCGGCGGCGAGGGCGGTCCTGCGCCCGGCGGCAATCTGGTGTCGCAGCCCGACTACCTGCTGAACGTCGCGGGCCTTTATTCCTATGGACCGTTCTCGGCCAAAGTGACGTATAACGTCACCGACAACCGGCCTTTTAACCGGACGACGGCTGAGTACAAGTATGAGCAACTGGACGTTCAGCTACGCTATCAGGTGAACGACAACTGGCAGGTTCAGGTCGAAAGCCGGAACATCACCAACAACCCGCGGATGAACTTCGACGTTTCGCGAAGCCTTCTGCGAAACGTCAACGACTTTGGGAATTCCTATTGGGTTGGTGTTGCCTATCGCCATTAGATGTGTTTATTTCCGTGTTTGTTCCTGATCATTTTGCGCTGAGCGCGACCGTAGACATCGAATGAGAAAGGCCAATCTATCGACCCCGTTTCCTCTCGCAGCCCTTGTACTGCACGTCGGTTTGGCGCTCCCTTCGATGGCATGCGCCGATAGTTTCCGGTTTGCCGTATTCGGGGACCTTCAGGAGGAGACCGACGAAGGGCATCGCAAGGACCTTCACCTCGTCGATGCGATTAACTCCGCGGAACCGAGATTCACGGTTTTCGTGGGCGACATTCAGGGCGGCGGCCCGTGTACCGATCGGCAGAGAGAAGAGGCCGCGGAGATCTTCGCGGCGATCGAAGGGCCGCTGATTTTCACCCCGGGCGACAACGAATGGACCGATTGCCGCCTGCCCGGCAAGGGCGACTGGGAGCCGCTGGAGCGGCTGGCGATGTTGAGGGAGCGACTGATTCCGGACGGCAGGAGTCTCGGCCAACGTCCGATCGAGTCCCGTTGAAACGCTCGGCCATCGTGAAAGGCTTGAATAGCCCTTTGGCGTGAATAGCTTGGGTTTCCCGGGCACCGCTCCGGGGCAGGCCGTGAACGAGCCGAGCCGAGCCGCGCCGGACGTCCGGACAGCCCCAGAAAGTCGGCCCCAGAAAGTCGGCCTCAGAAAGTCAACGTGAAACAGGCGCCGCGGTCCCGGCTCTCGGCGAGCCGGACGAAACCGCCGTGCGCCGTCATCACCTGGCGGGCCAGCGCAAGCCCGACGCCGGAACCGCCTTCCCGGGTCGTGAAAAACGGCACGAATATCCGGTTGACGAGATCGGCGGGAACGCCGGGACCGTTGTCGTGTACCTCGATGACCACATTGCCCCGCCTGTTCAGCCGACCGTTCAGCGCAATCGACGGCGCTTCCAGGTTCTCGGTTGCCTGCCTGGCATTACGCAACAGGTTCAGCAACACCGGTTCCAGCAGGTCGCGATCGGCGTAAACGTCGAGGGTCGCGGGCGCTACCTTCGTAGCCAGCTCGAACTTTCCGTCCGGGCACTCCGCGGCGGCGAGCCTGGAGACCGACTCGAACAGATCGGACAGGGCAATCCGCTTTTTCTCCGGCGGCGCGAGCCGGGTGATTTGGCGGTAACTCTCGACGAACTGCATGAGGCTGCCGGAACGCCGCGCAACCGTCGCCACCGCATCGTGCAGATCGTCCACGTCGCCGGCAATGGTCGAATCGCCCGCGGTTTTGGCGCGGATGTCGTCGGCGAGGTCGGCCGCGGTCGCGGCCAGCGAGGTGACCGGCGTAATCGAGTTCATGATCTCGTGGGTCAGCACCTTGACGAGGTTCTGCCAGGCCTCGGCCTCGGTGGCGTCGAGCTCGGATTGAATGTCCTGTAACGATACCAGCCGATCGCGCCCGCCATCGACGACAATCTCGGTTGCCGCAAGCGCGAGTTGATGCTCGACGTCCTCGACGGAGATCGTGACCAGCCTGCGCTGGCCGGGAACGGTTTCCTCGATGGCGTCGTGAAGATCGGTGCCGAAGCGGCGCAGGTCTTTGAGCCGGGTCACCTGCTCCGCGCCGAACAGCCGTCTCGCGGTGTTGTTCTGTAGCGTGATACCACCGTCGGCGTGCAGGGTCAGTAGCGGTACCGGAATGTGCTCGATCAGTGCTTTGAGCCGGCGGATCTCGATCGCCTGGTTCGTGGAGCGCTCACGCATGCGCTCGATGATGGCGGAGAACGCCCGGCCGAGTTCGGGAAAGCCCGATCCCAAGGCCTCGAAGTCGAAACGCTGGGAGAAATCGGCATGACGCGCGGCGTCGAGAAAACGTGCCGTTTCGCGGTTGCTGCGGCTGACGAAGCGCCACAGCTCGGTGCTTGCGGCCGTCAAGGCCAAGAACGCAATCAGCGTAAGGCTGTGATAACCCGGCTCGAGCAGGAGCCAGGTCGTCGCCGCCAGCACGGCGCCGACGACGAGCAGGCGAAAACCCAGCCGCGTCGTAAAGTGCCTAAAGACCATGTTTTTCCATGCGCCGGTACAGGGACGCACGCGTCAGTCCCAGTTCTTTCGCCGCCCGGGAGATATTGAAGCCGTGCTTGCGTAACACCTTCTCTATCGTCCGGCGTTCCAACTCGTCGAGGTTGTGGACCGTGGAGGGGGCTGCGACGCGGACGGTGGGACTCGCCGAGGCGCCGAGCGACAGGTCGCCGGGGCCTATCGAGTCGCCGGGCGACAGGATGACCGCGCGTTCGACGGCATGCCGCAAGGCGCGGACGTTACCCGGCCACGGATCTTCGATCAGCGCCTGTTCGGCGGCCCGCGAAAACGATTTCGCTTCCTTGTGGTACTTCCTCGAATAACGTTCCAGATAATGCCGGGCAATCGACACGATGTCCTCGCGGCGCTCACGCAGCGGCGGCACCGTGATCTCGACCGTGTTGAGCCGAAACAACAGATCGGGCCGGAAGCGGCGGTCGTCCAGCAGCGTCTCCACCGGAACATTGGTTGCCGAGACGATCCTGACATCCACCGCCTGGGAACGGTCGGCGCCGACCGGCGTGACCCGCCGCTGCTCGAGCACGGTCAACAGTTTCGCCTGCAGATGTAAAGGCAGGTTGCCGATCTCGTCCAGGAACAGGGTGCCGCCGTCGGCGGCCTGAAAGCGGCCGGCGCGGTCCTCGCTCGCGCCGGTGAACGCGCCCTTGCGGTGACCGAACAAGTCCGATTCGAACAGGGATTCGCTGATCGAACCCATATCGACGGCGAGAAACAATCGATCTGCACGCTGCGATTGCCGGTGTAGCTCGCGCGCGATCAGCTCCTTGCCGGTGCCGTTCTCGCCCAGTATCAGCACGTTCGCGTCGGTGGGGGCCGCGCGTTGCACCAGCGACAGGACGTCGGTCATCGCCTTCGAGCTGCCAATAATGGGACTGGGTTCTGACGGACCCGTCTGCCCGAGCAGCCGATTGACCGAGCGCAGCGATTCGGTCTCGACACGCCGCTGGTGCAGCTCAACGGCCGCCGACACCGTCGCAACCACCTTCTCGTTTTGCCAGGGTTTGGCGACGAAGTCGATGGCGCCGCGTTTCATCGCTTCGACCGCGGTGTCGATTCCGCCATGGGCGGTGATCATGACCACCGCCAGGTTGGGGGCGATCTCGAGGATACGCTCCAGCCATTCGAGACCCTGGCGACCCGAGGATTCGCCGGGCCCGAAGTTCATGTCGAGCAACACGGTATTAAATTCCGCCCGGTTCAACCGCTCCGGGATACCGGCCGGATCGGCAAGGGTCTCGACGTCGTCAAAATGCCGCCTGAGCAAAAGCCGGCCGGCAGTCAGTATGTCTTCGTCGTCATCGACTATCAGTATCCGGCCGGGTTTCGCCATGAGTCGTCGTCAACCGATGAGGGTGTTCGGAATCGTACAGTGAGTGTCCGCAAGCGTACAGCGTGCTTTGCCAGCGCAGAAGGGATTCTAATTAAATCATATAGTTAGGTTTTGGCACGCGACTTGCTATGTCTATGTGTGAGGACACCTGTTACCAGAACCCGAGCGAGACCCAATGAGCAGAATCTCGAACATAAACCTCCCCCGATCCGGGCCGCCCCCCGGGGTATCCGGCCGGGGCATGGACCGGGTCGTCGAGAAACAGCCCAATTGGGGCCGGCGTGTCGGCTACGGTCTCGCCGGCCTTGCCGCGCTCGCCTTCATCTGGTGGCTGGCCGGCATGTTGACCGGCGGCCGGACCCTGAGCGTCAACGCCCAGCGCATCATCGTGTCGGACGTCACCGTCGGAACCTACGAAGACTTCATCCCGCTCAGAGGCAGGCTGGTACCGAGCAGTACCGTGTACCTGGACGCGATCGAGGGCGGACGGGTGGAACGCGTGCTGGTCGAGGACGGCGCCGTCGTCGAAACGGGTGACCCGATCGTGTTGCTGTCGAACATCAATCTGCAGCTCGAAGTGCTGAGCCGCGAGGCCGCCGTTACCGAACAGCTCAACAACATGCGTACCATCGAGCTCCAGCTTGAACAAAACCGGCTGTCGCACCGGCGAAATCTCGTCGAGATCGAC
Source organism: Woeseiaceae bacterium (assembly GCA_028279985.1). GTDB lineage: Bacteria > Pseudomonadota > Gammaproteobacteria > Steroidobacterales > Woeseiaceae > UBA1847. The sequence goes on along the minus strand of JANQMR010000020.1, from coordinate 14,603 downwards.
TACCAGATCACGCGCCTGACCCGCAGCATCGAACGGCAAAAGGATCTGGCAAGCCGTGAGCTGGTGTCGCAGATGACGATCGAAGACATCGGGGACGAGCTCACGTACTACCGGAACCGGCGCGAGGTTACGATCGAGAGCCAGGCGACCGACGCCCGGCTGCAGGCCGAACAGCTCAGGCAGCTTCGCGAAGCCGGCGCGCAGCTCGAGGCCGGCCTGGCGCTCGCGCGCAGGAACCTGGACGATCTCAACGTGCGTGCGTCCGTGGGCGGCAAACTGTCGGGATTCAACAGCGAGATCGGCGAATCCATCGCCCGCGGCGGGCGCCTGGGCCAGATCGACGATCCCGACAACTTCAAGCTGACCGCTGGGATCGACGAGTTTTATCTCGGCCGGGTGGATCTCGAGCAGGTCGTCATCGCCGAACATAACGGCCGGTCGCTGGACCTGCGCGTATCCAAGATTTATCCGCAGGTCAACAATGGCCAGTTCGAGATCGACATGCGGTTTTCGGAACAGCCGTCAGACCTGCGCCGCGGGCAGACGCTGCAGGTTCGGCTCACGCTCGGCGACAACAGCGACGCCGTCTTGATACCGAACGGCTCCTTCTACCAGGAGACGGGCGGTAGCTGGGTATTCGTCGTTTCACCCGACGGCAGCGAGGCGGTCAGGCGCAGCGTTCGCCTCGGGCGCCGCAACACCGATTTCATCGAGATCCTGGACGGCCTCGAGCCCGGCGAGCGGGTCGTCACCTCGCCGTATACGAGTTTCACGGACATGGACAGGCTGGCCATCGACGCGGGTTGATGGCCGGACGACGATACTGAAGACAAGGGGAACTGTAATGCTCAAGCTGCACGATCTTTTCAAGGTGTATCGGACGGACGAGGTCGAAACCGTCGCTTTGAACGGTGTCAATCTGGAAATCGACCAGGGGGAGTTCGTCGCGGTGATGGGTCCCTCGGGTTGCGGCAAGTCCACACTCCTGAACATCGTTGGATTGCTCGACAGTCCGACGGACGGAGATTACTTCCTCTTCGACGAGAACGTTGCGAAGTACGCCGAGTCCCGCCGCAGCGTAATCCGCAAGCGCAACATCGGTTTCATTTTCCAGAGCTTCAACCTGATCGAAGAGCTGAACGTGGCCGAGAACATCGAGCTGGCGTTGCTCTATCACAAGATGCCGGCCGGCGAGCGAAAGCGCCGGGTTGCGGCGGCGATGGACCGCATGGGTATCGGCCACCGCGCGAAACACATGCCCGGACAGCTTTCCGGCGGACAACAGCAGCGTGTCGCCGTCGCCCGTGCGGTCGTCGGCAACCAACCGCTGATCCTCGCCGACGAACCGACCGGGAACCTCGACTCCGTGCACGGGCAGGAGGTCATGGAGACGCTGCGCTCGCTCAACGCCGAGGGCACGACGATCGTCATGGTGACGCACTCGGCCGCACATGCCGACTACGCCCATCGCACCGTCAACCTGTTCGACGGCCACGTGGTCACCGACAACACACGAGCCGCCTGAGTCCGCGGCCTTACTTCGAGGAAAGCCGATGTTCCGGAACAACGTCAAGGTCGCCCTGCGTAATCTGCGCAAGCACAAGATGTTCGCGCTGATGAACATCCTGGGTCTCGCGATTGGCCTGACCGTATTCGTGTTCGGCCAGTTGCTGCTTCGGTATGAGGCCACTCACGACGCATTCTTCGAAAAGGCGTCGCGCACGTACACGATCGGCGCCCTGGCGGCGCCCGAGCTCAACGTGGGCGTGGACAAGATAAATGCGATGTTCAGCGCACTCGCACCGATCGTCGAAGCCGAGCTCGCCGACGTCGAGTTCGTCGCTCGCAGCGAGGTAAGAGAATATCTGGTGGGCCGGGGCGACGAGAGTCATTACCAGGCGATTCGTTTCGCCGATCCGCCATTGATGCGGATCTTCGACCTCGACTATCTGCACGGCGACGAGACCGTGCTGGAGGACCCTTCCAGCGTGTTGATCACCGAGTCGGCGGCAGTCCGTTACTTCGGCGGCACCGACGTCGTCGGCGAAACGCTGACCCTGGACAACCGGTACGATTACGTCGTCGGCGCCGTGGCCCGGGACCTGCCGCAGAACTCGCACTTCAACTCACAACTAATCGCATCGGTGGACTTCGAGCTGGTCCTGCCGATCCAGGCCCTGAACCGCATGGAAGACTTCGACCTTGCCGGCGGCTGGAGCGACCTGTCGATCGGCAATATGACCTACGTCGTGCTGCCGGAGGGCCTGGACGGCGGCTGGCTCGAGGCACAGCTCGACGCCATGTACGAACGGATCGTTCCGGACCATGCCACGCAGGTGATCGCCGAGTTCTGGGTCGTGCCGTTGACTTACGCCAATCTTTCGATCTGGGACGCACCCGGCATTCCGGTCGTCGAGGCCGTGCAGTTACTGAGCCTGTTGGTGTTGATCGTGGCCTGCGTCAACTACACGAACCTGGCCACGGCACAATCGCTGGGACGCAGCCGCGAAGTCGGTATGCGCAAGACCATGGGCGCGGAACGGGGGCAGTTGCTGACACAGTTCCTGGTCGAAAGCCTCGTTATAGCGACGTTCGCGATGACCGTCGCAATAGCGAGCCTGGAAATCATCATCCCGCTTTTCAACAACGTTTCGGGCAAGGCCATGACGCTCGATTACCTGGCCACCTTGCCGTGGCTGGTGTTGACCGTTGTCGCGGTCGGCGCGGCAGCGGGGATTTACCCCGCCTGGCTGATCACTCGCACCAGCCCGATCGACGCATTGCGGGACACGGCGCGTAAGGGCAGGACGGGATCGGCGACGCGTTCGTTCATGATCGGCGCACAGTTTGCGATTTCGGCTTTCATGCTTGCGCTCGTCTCGGTGGTCTACATGCAAAATCAGAAGATCAAGGAAGAGAGCTACGAGTTTCCGCGTTCTGAGGTTTACGTACTGCAGCGGCTGGAAGTCGAGGAAATCCGGGAGCGCCTCGACACGCTGCGCTTCGAGCTTGCGGCGCTGCCGCACGTGGACGCGGTCGGATACTCGTCACAGGTGCCTTACGAACAATACAACTCTTCCACCCACGTTACCAGGCAGCCCGGTGACGAAGCCGGACGGTTCAGCATACAGATCCTGAGCATGACGCCCGAGTTTCTCGACGCCTACGACATTCCCCTCGTCGCCGGCCGCAACCTGAGCCGGGACATCGCCAACGACCGCCGGAGCGAAGACAGCCGGGCGCTGAACGTGCTGGTCAATGAAATGGCCCTGGAACAGCTCGGTTTTGCGAGCGTCGATGAGGCGCTGAACCAGAGTTTCTACGATCTGGACGAGGGCGATGCCGCGATGGAGTTCGTGATCGTCGGCGTAGTGCCGACACAGAACATTACCGGGCTCTTCAACTCCCTGAAACCCTGGGTCTACTGGTATCAGGAGGAAGCGATGCGAATCGGCTCGGTCAGACTCACGGGAGGCAACATCCTCGACGTAATCCGCGACATCGAGGGCGTCTGGAAGCGGGTCATTCCCGACTACCCGATGCAGGGCCGTTTTCTCGACGAGGTTTTCGAGGACGTTTACGTCGTCCTCAGGATGATGAACGCGGCACTCGCCGGTTTCGCATTGGTTGCGCTGATGCTGGCGCTGATCGGGCTGTTCGGCCTGGCCGCGTTCATGGCAACGCAGCGGACCAAGGAGATCGGCGTGCGCAAGGTGCTGGGCGCCAGTTCGGTACAGATTGCCCGGCTTCTGGTCTGGCAGTTTTCGAGGCCGGTGATGTGGGCGTTGGCCGTTGCGCTGCCGCTGGCCTATTTCGCGTCTAACCTGTATCTGAACTTTTTCGCAGGGCGCATCGATACCATGACTCCCATCCTGATCGTTGCAGGCGGGATGGCCGTGCTGATGGCCTGGGGTACCGTTGCGGGCCATGCGATACGGATCGCGCGCGCCAACCCAATACTTGCGCTCCGTCACGAATGAGCGATATTGAGTAAAGGCACCCATGAGTAAAGGCACCCATGAGTAAAGGCACCCATGAGTAAGGGCACCCATGAATAGGGGTACCCAATGGAATCCGGCAAACCGATCAGCCGGTCTTCGACCCGCCGATTGAACGATTAGCCGTGTGTTTGCACGCGCTGGGCGAAGCTTGCGTTGTTGCGCGTGCCTGCCGGCACCGGCCTTCTACTCTTCCGCACCGTTGCCCATGGCATAACGAAAGCCCAGGCCGACGATGATCGTCTCGTCGTCGTAGGGCTCGGCACCCAGCGACAAGACGACCGGGATCGCCGCCGGCGTCACGCCTGCGAGCGCCCAGTCTTCGGTTTCGAATCGCTGATATCGAAGCTTCAGATCGAGCTCCAGCCGTTCGGAGCTACGATAGGCGAGTCTGACGTTGAGGTCGTCCAGCGTCGTCTCGAGATCCGGGAACCGGCTTGCGCCGCCGGCCGCCGAGTCCAGCAGAATCTCGGATTTGCCCTCGGAGTGTGTGTAGTCCACCCGCAGGTCAACGCGATCGGCGATCTGGCGGATGCGAAAACCCGTGCCTATCGTCGTAAATCCATCTTCGTTCTCGGCAACCCAGTCCGGGGCGGCAAACGACGCGCTGCCCAGTTGTTCCGACTCGATGCTTTCGACGCCGACGTTGACGTACGCCGTGCTCTTCTCGGTGATCGACCAGCCCAGATCCAGGGAGTACGCCGATTCCTCGGCCTCGACCAGGCCCAATGCCGATTGCGCGTAGTCGTCGTCGGCGTAGGAAGCTGCGAAGCTCATCGAAACCGATGTCTCCGGCGGCGACCAGCTTGCCGTGAGCGCACCGAAGCGGCGCTCGCGATAGGCCAGGTGATACTTGCGCATCAGCGGGTTCTGGCCGAACGTTACCGCGAAGGTCTCGTTGTAGCTGTCGATGTCCCGTTTCGAGCCGCCGCCGCGGATGTCGAATTCGAAAGCCTGAAACGGGCGCCAGCGCAGTTTCGCCCAGGCCGTATCCTCGGTCTGCTCAGCGACTTCCTGAAAATCCCGATCGACGTCCCTGCGTTCGTAACCCGCCGAGAGTCTGAGCGTGTCCAGCAGGTCATAGTCGCCGGAAAGCTTGAGGCGCGACCGCTCGAAACTGTAGGGAACGTTCTGTTCCGGACTGCCGCTCAGCAGGCTGTCTACGATGACGCGGTTCCAGAGATCTCTGGCGGTTTTGTTGTCGCGCTCGTCGTACCGATAACTCAAGCGCAGGCGGGTCTTGTCGATCGGCCGGGACGTGACGGCGAAAGCGTAGTTGGTCGTGTCGATTTCGCCGTCCAGGCTGTTTCGGGGCAGGGGCTCGGCGTCAACCTCCGGGTTGACCGTGTAACCCAGGAACTCGGCGTCTTGTTCGATCTGACCGAAAGCGGCCGATACGCTCACCGTTGTCGCGATATCCGGCAAAACGTAACCTGCCGCGACGGACACCCGGCTGTACCGGTTGTCCGGGGCCTGCGCCAGCGCATAGCCCGCGGGTTCGGTCAGCACGGCCGCGCCGAAAGGGTGAGCCCAGTTCAAGGCGGTATTGTCGTTTCGAAAATCCGACAGATACCAGCCGAGCGAGACAAAACCGCTGCCCATGCCACTGCGCATGGCATAACGCAGGCCGATGTCGACCTCGTCGGTGACGTAATCGAACGGCATCGGCAACAATGCCGCGTTCGTGAAAGCCGATCCGCCTAAGGACCGGACCCCTTCGTTTTCCTGCCGCCGGTAGTCGGCGCTGACACGGAAGCCGCCGGCGAGATAACGGCCGCCGATATCGAAGATCGAGCGGTCGCTTTCGAGATTGCGGGGCCGTAATGCAGCGCCGACCTGGTCCGCCATCGCGGTCGTCGTCGGCTGCGGGTCCCAGCCGCCCGGCAGTGACAGCCTGTCACCCGCCGGCTGGGCGAAGACGCTCGACGTCGTATCGAAGCGGCGATATGGGAGCTCACGATACGCGAGTCGGTAGTCGAAGCTTCCGGGCCGGCCGCCCTCGAGTGCCGCAAACCGTGAATCCAGCGCAAGGTCTTCGAGCACCCAGCGCAACCGATGTTTTTCACCCGTCGCCGAGCCTTCACCGTCGAGATTGGCGTATACGCCTTCCTCGTCGTAACCGCTGGCGTTACCCAGGTACGCCGAATCGTCGCTGACGCTGCTGGCGCCAAGAAAATAGTCGCCGCGGCTGCCGTCCTCGAACGGGCAGAACTCACAGATCCACTCACTGGTGTCGACGTTCTGCGCTTCGGCGGCCGTGGCTGCCGCGGCCAGCCCGGTAATGGCTGCGATGAAGATTGGCGTGACGGGGTATCGTTTCATTGCCGGTTCATTATCGATTCATCGTCAATTCATCGTCAATTCATCGTTAATTCATCGTCGATGCGTCTGGGGCACCGTCACCGCATCAGTCCCGATCCGGAGGGGTGATTCGAGCCGTGCACCTGCGAATGGCAGTTCATGCAGTTCTGGCCCAGCAGATATTGTGAAGGCATCTCCGACGCCAGCCCGTCGCTTTCGAAGGCAAAACTCGGATGACCGCTTTGCGAGTGACAACTCTGGCACAACAGCGGCCCCCGTTTGCTCAAGAGGCCGGGATGATTCGAGCCGTGCGGCGCGTGGCACAGACCGCAGTCTTCGCTCACCGGCGCGTGTTCCCAGAGAAAGGGGCCGCGCAGCTCGGCATGACAGGTTTGGCAGGTGTCGTTGATCGTTACGTGCAGCAGATCGCTGTCGACGGCGTCGCCGTGTACGGCGTGGCAGCTCGAACAATCCATCTTGCCGTCGGTGAGCGGGTGGGTAAAGGCCTTTCGCATCCGGGTCTTGGTCTGCACGTGGCACTCGTAGCACTGCTCCGGCTGCGTGGATGTTTTTAGCACTGGATCGCTTCCCGTGTGACTGACGTGACAATCCGCACACGCGACCTCACCGCCGGCGTGCGCATCGTTCTGCCAGCCGAAACCCATGTCGCCGTCGTGGCAGGTCAAACACATGGCGTTTTGCTGCGCGACCGGAGTCGGCTTGTCGTTGCCAAAGCCGATGATCGGCGGCCGCTCCTGGCCCCGTCGCACCCGCCCTGAGTGCGGGCCGCCGGGGCCGTGGCAGGCTTCACACTGCAACTGGCCATGGCCGAAAGGGCTGCGCGGATCCGAAGGCACCGCGTGTTTACCGCGGAACAAGGCCAACGTGGTCTGCTCCTCATGGCAGGACAGGCAGGTGTCCGCGCCCTTGCGGGTGTACTCGGATTCCTGGCCGCCGGCCGACCCCGCAACGACGAGTGCCAGCAGGGCCAGGCTTGCGGCCGATACAGCGAGCCTCATCGTCGAAAACCCGGCCCTAGTTGAACTGGAACTCGCCGATGCCGTGTACGGTCCTCACGTCCGAAGAACGTCCCGGGCCATGGCAGAGTTCACAGGTCTCGACGCCCGCAGATACGAGTGAGCTGTCGGCCGCCTTGCCGGCGTTGAAGTCACCCCCGTTTTGAATCATGTGCTGTTTCGCGAGCTCCGAGACGTGACAGCTCGAGCACACGGCCGTGTTCGGCGAGATCACCGTATCGTCGGTGGGCGAAGCCCGGTCCGCGCCGACGTCCACCGTCGTGCCCAGCACCTCGTTCGGGTCCACCGGATAGTAACCGCCCGGCTCGTGGCAGCCCTCGCAGTTGTTCAGCCGGCCCGGGTAGGTGAAGTCGTAGACATGCACGCTGTTGCGGAATCCGCAGACCTCGTAGGCAACGCCCGTGTCGCCCCCGGCGTGCAGCGCGTGGATCATGTATTTCATGTCCACCGGCACGTCGTCGCCGCCGAGTTCGTCCGAACAGGGCGGCAAGCGGCGACGGATGTCGGTGGCATTCGGGTTGTGGCAGGTCGCGCAGACTTCGATGTTGCCCGTGCGGTTTTTGCCGTGCACCGACAGGTCGTTGTGGCAGTCGTCACACTTGTCGATATCGACCGCATTCCGTCTCGGCGCCGGCGTGGCGTCGGTGATGCCCGCGTAGCTGATCACGTTCTCGACCGCGATACTCGTATCCACGCCGTCGATGTTGGCCGACGGATGGCCGTCGATCGTGATCGCGGCGGTACCCGTTGTGCCCGGCGGAATCGGCATCGGCGACGTCACCGTGAAGACGTTGTTGCCGTCGTTGACCGAGGCGCCGAAACAGGCCGTCAGCGGGTTCATCGAAATCGGTTGCGCGGGATCGCTGCCGCTGCCGGTATTGGTGAAGTCGGTCGTGCTCCAGTTGATGCCGACCGCCAGGCGGCTGGTGAAGCTCGTGCATTCGGTGAAGGCGGGATCGTTGTGCAGGTCGTACCGGCTGCCGTCGTTGGGATTGGTGACCGAGATCGCTACCACCGGGTTTTCGCCGGGCGCCGTGTTCGACACGCTTTCGATGTTGAACTGGAAGTTCTCCGCGGCCTCCTGGTCGAAGAGTCGGTGTCGTTCCTCGACCGTCAGCAACCGGCCGTCGGCGTCGGTCACCGTCGAGTCCGGTCCATGGCAATCGGCGCACTGTGTGTCGTCGGGGAATACCGCGCCGCCCGGGTGGTCGCCGGCATCCCAGTCGATGTCGTCGTGGCAGGTGCCGCAGGTGTTCCGGTTGACGACGGTGCGCCAGTTGCTGGCGTCGGGGGTATTCGTATCGGATTCTTCGTGACAGGTGGTGCAATTCCTGACGTCCTGCGAGAACACGACATCCGAGTAGTCGTGCAGGATGTCGCGGAAGCCGAACACGAAATAGCCGTTGGCGAGATTCTCGCCGTAGTGGATCTTGTGAATCATGACCGACATGTCCACCGAGCCGCCCCAGGCTTCGTTTGCCGTGTTGCCGTCGATCGAATGGGGATTGTGGCATTGCACGCAGTAGTCGATGTCGAAACGCGCCTCACCGTGGAGCTCCAGGTTGTCGTGGCAGGCGTTACAGGTGTCGTTGTCGACGATGGCCCGTGTAAACGTCGGGTCGCCGCCGGCCGGCACGAAATCGTACGGCGCGTTGTTGGACGGGATGTTGCCGGGCAGAAAGCCGCCGCTGTTGGTGCGGATCTCGATGCCGACGCGATGGGTCTTGTTCGCGTCGAAAACCGGCCCGGCCGGATACGCGGTGAGGTCCCGTGCGAACGTGTACTGATAGGTGCCATCGCCGCGGTCGACATAAGCGCCCGCTGTCGCCGTTTCGGTCGTGGCCTGGGCGTCGGCCACGCCGCCGTCGGCGCGTGTGATGTAGGCCTGCCATTCACTGGAACCGCCGTCGGCGCCCGGTGTGAGCTGCGCGATCAGAAAACGGATGTTGCCGGCCGGCAAACCGGTCAGACCTTGATCGAGATCGTTGGTCAACGTCAGTTCGACGGTCGGCGCGCCGCCTCCCGCCGGCACGTCGACACTGCTTATGACGGCATTGATTCCGTCGGCCGACATAACGGGTACGGCGCTGCTTGGCCCCTGAGGGCCTGGAGGTCCGGCCGGCCCCGCGGGGCCCTGTGGTCCGGCCGGTCCGGCGGCGCCGTCGCCGCCTTCGCAACCCCAAAGAAAGGCCGCCGCAAATGCCGACAAGAGAACTGGTCTGGCTCCCCGCTCAATCATTTGTCGTTCCCCCTGGCGTCGTGACCTGTCGTCGGCAATCCGGTATGCGATGCCGCCTCGGCTTTGAGCGGTTCCAGTGTCTTGTCCCGCCAATCACTGGGTTGCGGTTCCTCGCCATAGCCCTGCTATGACTCGTCGCCGCGTCTTGCCAGTCACAAAAATCCACACCGATACGGCCAGTGATTGGCTGGACAAGACACTAGACTTGTACAGGATTTAAGCAAATGCGGGTCGCGATTCTTACCTCGGTAACTACCTATCCGGACTGCGCAGGTTGCATGGAGAATTTCGGCTATCATTGATTACAGCGTTGATCACGGCGTTGACTACAGCGTTGATCGCAGCGGTTAATCGCGGTGCTTGATCGCAGTGGCCGCTGTCATTCATCGACAGCAAGATCGGTTCGGTGTGAATCGGCAAATGCGAATGGAATGCATTATCGATACCCCGAAGCATCGAGCCGGTATCAGAAGGACCTCGTAATTGAGAACCTCGTAATGAAAACGGTAAGAAGCATAGCTACGTTCGCGGCGCTGTTGGCGGCCGGAGCCGCCGTAGCCGATTTCGACGCGATCATTGCGGACTGTAACGACTGTCACGGTGACGACGGCGTCAGTCAGTGGGACGACATGCCGACCATTGCCGGCATCGATGCTTTCACGCACTCCGAAGCGCTTTACGTTTATCGGGACCGCGCGCGTCCCTGTGCGAAGACCGAATACCGGCAGGGCGACACCGATCGCGCAGCGACGGACATGTGCGACCTCGTTCAGGACTTCAGCGACGAGCAGATAGAAGCGATTGCCGAACACTATGCGGTCTTGCCTTTCGTACCGGCAAAACAAGCCTTCGACGCCGATCTCGCCGCGCAGGGCGAGGCGATTCACGACAAAGCCTGTGCGCGCTGCCATAGCGACGGCGGCTCTAATCCGGAAGACGAAGCCGGTATCCTGGCCGGGCAGTGGATGGGTTACATGCGAACGAGCTTCGCCGAGTTTGCTTCGGGCGAACGCGAACAGCCTAGAGCGAAAAAAAAGGCGATGGATCCCTTGACCGAGGGAGAGGTCGAAGCCTTGCTGCATTACTACGCGAGTCAGCAGTGAGCGAATCGGCCGCAGATGAATCGGCGGTTGGTTCGGAGCAGTTGCCGGACACGATGCTTGCGGGACTGTTCGCCGCGATCGACGCGAAAGATACCGAACGATTCCTGGGGTACCTGACCGAGTCGGCGCGCTTTCGTTTCGGGTCCGCGCCCGCCGTGGAGGGCCGTGCTGCGATTAAAGAGGCGGTGCAGGCTTTTTTCGACTCCATTGCCGGGCTCGAACACTTGCTGATTGCATCGGCAAGCGGCGGGTCGACGCTGTTCGTCGAGGGTGACGTCACCTACACGCGCCACGACGGCAGCAGGATCACGCTGCCGTTCGCCGACGTGTTCGAGTTGCAGGACGGGCGGATTGCGGACTACAAGATCTACATGGATATCGGGCCGCTATACGCGGGTTAGGGAGCGCGCCAGACTTATGCAAAAGCTCCCTTGCAGAGGCTCTCTTGCAGAGGTTCTCTAGGGGAATAGACCGTGGGGAATAGACCGTGGCCGTTGACGCAGCGCTGGGCTGGTTGATCAGGCGCTTCAGCCGCCGGATTCTCGATTTTTCCGAGGCGCCGGCAGGGGCGCGCCTGCCCGATCCGGCGCCGGGGCGGCTCTACATGTTGTACCTGCACGTGCCGTACTGCAACGTGCTGTGCCCGTTTTGTTCCTTTCATCGCGTCCAGTTCAAGCAGGGCCCCGCAACACGGTACTTCGAGTGTCTGAGACGCGAGATCGAGACGGTCGCCGACCGCGGGTATCGTCACGACGAGGTGTACTTCGGCGGTGGCACCCCGACCGTCCTGCCCGAGGAAATCTTCGAGACCATCGAGCTTCTGCGCAGGCGACATCCCCTCGGCGAAGTTTCGATCGAGACGAACCCCGACCATCTCGGCAAGGATGCGATGGACAGGCTTCGCGACGCCGGAATCAACCGGCTTTCGGTCGGTGTGCAAAGCTTCGACGATGGTTTGCTGCGGGAGATGGAGCGCTTCGACAAGTACGGCAGCGGCGCGGACATCCGGCGCAGGCTCAAGCGCGTGCAAGGCAGCTTCGATACGCTGAACGTGGACATGATCTTCAATCTGCCGCATCAGACCGAGGCGATGCTCAGACGCGATCTCGACATACTCGTCGATGAAATCGGCGCGGAGCAGGTGTCGTTTTATCCGCTGATGACGGCTAGCGGCACGCGCAAGGCGATGCGCAAGACCATGGGCGACGTGAGTTACGCCAATGAGCGCCGTTACTACGAGATCATCGCCGGGCGGATGCTGGGCGCCGGATACTCCCGGTCGTCGTCGTGGTGTTTCTCACGCAAGGACGGGATGGGCGACGAGTACATCGTCGACCGGGACGAGTACGTCGGGCTCGGCAGCGGCGCATTCAGTTATCTCGACGGTACCTTGTACGCCAGTACCTTTTCGCTCGCGCAGTACCGGCGCCTGATCGGCGAAGGAAAAACCGGAACGGTGTTTCGGCAGGCGATGAACGAACGTGAGCGGATGCGTTACTACCTGCTGATGCTGCTGTTCGGCGGCAGCCTGGACCTCGCGGTTGCCGAAGAACAGTTCGGCGGGCGATTCAGACGGCGGCTGTGGCCGGAGTTGGCGGCCTTGCAGACGATCGGGGCCGTCAAAGAAAGCGAGGGTCGCCTGACGTTGACCGAAAGGGGGCACTATCTCTGGGTCATGATCATGCGGGAATTCTTCAGCAGCGTGAATTGCCTGCGCGAGGAGATGCGCCAGCGTGTCCACGACGGGCATGCGATGGCGCAGGCGGCGTGATCGGCCGCCGCCAATAAATACAACAACAAATACAACGATAGACGAGCAGGCTTCATAACGATGGGAACCAATGCAAGCATCGCCGTTCGCCTGCTCACCACCCTCGCCTTGACGGCGTTTGCGATGTCAGCGGCTGCGCAGGAAGAGAACTGCGCGGAATGCCACGAAGACGTGAGCCTGGAGTCGCCGGCGCATCCCGACCTGTTGTGCGGCGATTGTCATACCAACGTACCTCCGGAACACGACGACCTCGATCTCGAGCCGCTGACCGATGCCGAGAGCTGCGCCGACTGTCATCGCCGGCCGCATCGTGAGATCGGCCGCAGCGTGCATGCCGGGGAAACGGTTTGCGCCGATTGTCACGGCGATCCGCATCGGATTCACGAGGTCGCAGACCTTGCCTCGGCCGTGTCTCCGGTCAACCAGATCCAGAACTGCGGTGCCTGTCACGACGAGCCGAACTCGCTGATCGAAGCGTACCTGACCAGTGAGCACGGCAAGGGCCTGCTCGTGTCCGGGTTGATCGACTCGGCGAGCTGCAGCGACTGCCATGGTGCACACGGCATACTCGGCGCGGAGGTTTCGCGCGATCAGACCTCGCACGAGCGCTCGCCGCAGATGTGCGGTAGTTGCCACGTGCTGGTCTACGAAGCCTGGCGAGTCGGCAGCGCGCATGGTGCGGTATGGCACGCGGGCGACGAAACCGGACCCGTCTGTGTCGATTGCCATGCGCCGCACGATGCGGCGCAAATCGACCTGGAGGGCCGCAGGGTGGCGGCGCCCGACGACTGTGGTGACTGTCACGAGGAAGAACGCCGGACCTTCGGCGAGGGTTTCCACGGCAAGGCCGTCAACCTGGGTATGGCGCGCTCGGCGGATTGCGCCGACTGTCATACGCCGCATCGCAATCTGCCCGGGGATCATCCCGAGTCCAGCGTGCACCCCGACAACCTGCTGGCTACCTGCGGCAAGTGTCACGAGGCGATCACCGCTTCCTTCGTCAGTTTCGATCCTCACAACGACCCGACCGACCCGGACGACAATTTTGTCGTGTACGTGATCTGGATTCTGATGCTCGGACTGTTGTTGACGGTGTTCGGTTTCTTCGGTATTCACGATGCCCTGTGGTTGCAGCGGACCGTCGTCGGCGTGTTGCGCGGCGAGTACGAGAGCGAGGGCAGCCATTCCGATCAATACGTCAAACGCTTCTCCAGCGGCAACATCTGGCTGCATGTCGTCGTCATCGTGACTTTCCTGTTGCTGGCGCTGACGGGTCTGCCGCTGCGTTTCGACGACACGGCCTGGGCGGTACAGCTCATCAGCCTGATGGGCGGGCTGGAATCCGCGCGTATCATCCACCGGATCGCCGCGGTCGGCACCTTCGCTTACGCGGCTTATCATTTCGGGCAGATCTTCATGCGCGCGGTGGTTCGCCGCGAGCGCGGCATGTTCTGGGGGCCGAACTCGATGGTGCCGCAGCCGAAGGACTTCGCGGACCTATTCGCGAACCTCAAGCACTTTCTGTATTTGGGCGATTCTCCCGAGGGAGACCGCTGGAACTACATCGAGAAGTTCGACTACCTTGCCGTGTTCTGGGGCGTGACGATGATCGGCGTATCCGGCCTGATGTTATGGTGGCCGGTCTGGTTCACGAATTTCGTGCCCGGCTGGGCGCTGAACGCCGCCTACATCGTGCACAGCGAAGAGGCGCTACTCGCAACCGGATTCATCTTCTTTTTCCACTTCTTCCACACGCATCTGAGGCCCGATGCGTTTCCTATGGACATCGTGATTTTCACCGGCAAGATGTCGTTGCCGCGCTTCAAGAAGGAACGGCCGCTGGAATACCAACGCTTGGTGGACAGCGGCGAACTGGAGAACTACCTGGTCGACCCGCCCACCCGCGCCGAGCGGCGCAATGCCTACTTCTGGGGGGCGCTGGCCTTGTTCGTCGGCCTTGCGCTCGCCGCCGGGATCCTCACGGCACTGCTGGACGCGTGAGCCGGGTCGTACGAAATAGGACAGGCACGCTAACTGGTCAGGTAGGGTCATATCGGACAGTCACACTACAGGGTCAACGGTCAACAGCGGTCAACTAGGACAGTCGTATTCAGAAGTCGTTGTTGCCAGATCGGCGATGCGAGGTTGGTCGAG
>JANQMR010000008.1 GCA_028279985.1 Woeseiaceae bacterium | reverse complement strand
GACAAAGCCGGCGCCCTGGACGACTTCATCGTCGATTTGCACGTCAACCTGTACGCGCCGCGCCCGTGGGGTCTTTACGCCACCGGTATCCTGGGTTTCATGATGCTGGTCGCGGCCATCTCCGGCATCCTGCTGCACAAGCACGTGATCAAGGATTTGTTCGTCGCGCCGCGTAAATCCAGCCGGCTGCTCTTGCGTAAAGACCGGCATGTCCTGGCCGGTAGCTGGGGTTTGCCGTTCGGCTTCCTGCTGGCGTTCACCGGGGCGTTCTTCAGTTTTGCCGGCGCACTGGGTCTGCCGGTCGTCGCGATGGTCGCCTTCGGCGGCGACCAGGTCGAGATGATCGAGACGATCGTCGGTGTGCCGGTCGCGGAGGACCCGACGCCGGCGGAGCTTGCCGATCTCGACCGGATGGTTGCGGAATCGACCGCGCGCACGGGGTCGGTGCCGACGTCGATCGTCGTCAGCCACTGGGGCAGGGCCGACGCGAGCATCACCCTGTTCCACGAGTCGAGCGAGTCGAGCCTGATCGGTGAGAACCACGTTTTTGCCGGCACCAGCGGCGACTACCAGGGGATACAACCGTTCATCGGTACCCAACCGTCGATCGGCAATACGGTGGTCAGCCTGATGGCGCCGTTACATTTCGGCAATTTCGGCGGTTTGCTGGGGAAGATCGTCTGGCTGTCGCTCGGTCTTGCGCTTTGTTACGTGACGCTGACGGGCTTGCAACTGTGGGTCCAGCGGCGAAACGAGGCGGCGGTCTGGCAGCGCTTCGCGCGGGCCATTCCGATCGTCGGTTACGGCACGGCCATTGCGCTGGCGGGCGCCGGGATCGGTTTTTTCCTGTCCTTCGGCAACGGCGATCCGCGCGTCTGGGTACCGTTGGGATTCCTGCTCACTAGCGTGTTGTGTGTCATCGCCGGACTCCTGACGGCGGATGTCCGGCGACTGTCTACGTTCTACCGCTACGCGCTGGGTGCCGGCCTGGCCGCCTTGCCGGTCTTGCGTGTCCTTACCGGCGGACCCGGCTGGGGCAAGCTGTTCGACGCCGGTATCTGGACCGTCATCGGCGTGGACATCGTCTTGCTGATTGCGGGTGTCGCCACCTTGCTCAGCGTTCGCGGATTGCGCCTCAGCGCCCGGACCCGACAACAGCCGGTCGAAGCGGCCGCGTAGTGAGCACATTCCTGTACTTCCTCGTGGCGCTCGGCGTCAGTCTCGGCGGGCTGTGGGCGCTGCTCAAGACGGATCGCAAGCGCCGGCGGGTGTTTTTCAGGAAGGCCGAATCCGAGATGTCTGTAGCGAAGATCTCGGCAGGGTGGCTCGTAACGCTGATGCCCGGCTTGGTCTTGCTGGTCGCCGCACAGTACAGCGCATTTCTGAGCTGGATCGGTTGCCTGACGGTCGTGGGCTGGCGCTTGGCGGCGAGGGCGCCGATCACGACATCGCCTCACGCCCGGTCGGTGGAATAAATGGTCAACAGACCCTAATGCCCGGCGGCTCGGCCCGAACCAGGCTTGCATCGCCCAGCTAAGACATCCTGCCTCGACGCCTCCGGGCGGCCCAGGGCGATGTTCTCCGCGATCGACGCGCGCAGCAGCTACACATGCTGGAAGACGGCCAACCCGGATTCTGAATCGCCAATGTATGCCACGTGGGGAGGATCGGAGACTCTATCGCAACGTAGTGGCTTGATGTATGCACGTCATTTGACCGGGCTGCCAAAATGACGTTAAGTGCCGGCTGGCCGCAGGGGGCACGGTCAAAGCCAACGGGTTTCGAGGCGCCATGGATCGCGTAGAAATCGTACACCAGAACTTTCGCCGGCGGGTCGCGGCGGACGATCTGCCACCGGGAAATCCCCCGACTGCTGCGCTCGACAATATCGAGGCCGTCCGCCTGTTTCGCGCCCAGGTGCTGAGCCGGCAATTGGATCGCATCAGCCGCGCCATGCAAAAAGCCGGCGAAGGTTTTTATACGATCGGTTCCTCCGGTCACGAGGGTATGGCGGCCGTTGCGCATGCCTTACGGCCGACCGACATCGCATTCCTGCACTACCGCGATGCCGCGTTCCAGATCGCCCGGGGCGACCAGGTACCCGGGCAAACCATGGCGTGGGACATGCTGCTGTCTTTCGCGTGTTCGGCCGAGGATCCGATCAGCGGGGGGCGGCACAAGGTACTTGGCTCGCGGGCGCTGATGATTCCACCGCAGACCTCGACGATCGCGAGCCACCTGCCGAAAGCGGTCGGCGCGGCGTTTTCGATCGGCGTATCGAGGCGCAGGAGGCCGGAGTACGGCCTCTGTGCCGGGGACGGCATCGCGTTCTGCTCCTTCGGCGACGCCTCGCTGAATCATTCCACGGCGCAGGGGGCGATCAATACCGTCGGCTGGGCGTCGGTTCGGGTTACGCCGCTGCCGTTGCTTATGGTCTGCGAGGACAACGGCATCGGCATTTCCACCCCGACACCTGCCGGCTGGGTCGAAGCGTCGCTCCGAAACCGCCCTGGACTCGAATACTTTTCGGCCAACGGTCTCGATCTGTACGAAACCTATGCGGCAACGCGGGAGGCGGTGGACTACGTGCGACGGCACCGTAAAGCCGCCGTCGTGCACCTTCGTCTGCTCCGGCTGTACGGCCACGCCGGTGCGGATATCGCGACTTCGTATCTGCCCAAACCCGAGGTTGAGGCGGACGAGGCAAACGATCCGCTGCTGCACAGCGTACGGCAGCTCCGCGACGCAGGCGCGCTGCGTCCCGCGGCAGCGCTGGACATCTACGAGCAAACCGCGGCACGTCTCGAGCGCTTACGCCGGGAAGTGGTCACGCGCCCCAGGCTCCGGACCGCCGCCGAGGTGACGGCCAGCCTGATTCCGCCGAAGCGGGCGTGCCGGCCCGTGGAACCGGCACGGCATGGGCTGCGCGAGCAGACCTTCGGCAGCGACATGCGTGCGCTGGCCAATCCTCAGCCCATGTCGAGACTGATCAACTACGCGCTGACCGATCTGATGCTGCAGCATCCGGAAATTGCGTTGATGGGCCAGGACATCGGCCGGAAGGGCGGGGTCTACGGCGTGACGCAGAAACTCGAGAGGCGTTTCGGGCGGGCCCGGGTGATCGATACACTGCTCGACGAGCAATCGATACTCGGCCTCGCGATCGGCATGGGCCAGAACGGCTTCATACCAATTCCGGAGATTCAGTTCCTCGCTTACCTGCACAACGCCGAGGATCAGGTGCGTGGCGAGGCGGCCACGCTCTCGTTTTTCTCCAACGGCCAGTTCACGAATCCGATGATCATCCGCATCGCCGGGCTGGGTTATCAGAAGGGTTTCGGCGGCCACTTCCACAACGACAACTCGCTTGCCGTGCTGCGCGACATACCGGGACTGATCGTTGCCTGCCCGTCCAACGGCGTGGATGCCGTAATGATGCTTCGCGAGTGCGTGAGGCTGGCGCGCGAGGAGCAGCGCGTCATCGTGTTCGTCGAACCGATTGCGCTTTACCCGATGCGCGACCTGCATGCCGTCGAAGACGGTGAATGGATGGGTATTTATCCTGCCTGCGGCGAACGTATTACACTCGGTGAAGTCGGCATTCACGGCGATGGCCGGGACCTTGCGATCGTCACCTATGCCAACGGCGCCTACCTGTCGCGGCAGGCACGGAAGCACCTCGCCGGGCGCGGCATCGATGCGCGGGTGATCGACATGCGCTGGCTGGCGCCGCTGCCGGGCGAGGCGCTGCTGGCGGCAACGAAAGACTGCAAGCGAATACTGATCGTCGACGAATGCCGCCGCACGGGCAGTCAGTCCGAGGCCTTGATGGCGTTTTTTGTGGAGGCGGGCGGACCCGCCGTGTCGCGCATCGCCGCTGCGGACAGCTTCATCGCGACGGGGTCGGCCTATGCCGCAACCCTGCCATCGGCCGAGGCCATCGTCGCCGCGGCGGGCCGTGCGTGCAGGAAAGTCTCGTGACGCGAACCGCTGTCGTCATCTGCCCGGGCCGCGGTACCTACAACAAGGACGAGCTCGGCTATCTCGGCCGGCATCACGCGGACAGGCACGACCTGTTTGCCGACTTCGATGCGATCCGCGCGGAGGCGGGACAGGCACCCGTCACCGCGCTGGACGGCGCGGAGAAGTTCTCCGCCGCGACGTACACGCGCGGCGACATCGCCTCGCCGCTGATCTACGCCTCGTCGCTGGCCGACGCCCGGTCGCTGGCCGGCGACATCGACGTCGTCGCGGTGACGGGCAACTCGATGGGCTGGTACATCGCGCTCGCGGTCGCCGGTGCGGTGTCGGCGCTCGACGGGTTTCGCGTCGTCAATACGATGGGCACGCTGATGCAGGAGCACCTGATCGGCGAACAGCTCATTTATCCCTTCGTGGACGAGCACTGGCGCGCCGATGTTCGCCGACGGCAGGAACTGCTCGCCGCTGTCGCCGGGATCGATGCGCGCGACGGCTGCGACTTGGCGCTGTCCATCGACCTCGGCGGAATGCTGGTGCTTGCCGGCAACGAAGCTGGGCTCGACGCCTTCGAGGCATCGCAGCCGAGGCTCAATGGCCGCTTCCCGATGCGCCTGTCGAACCATGCGGCGTTCCATACCGCGCTGCAGGCACCCGTGTCCGAGCAGGGCCGGGAACGTCTCGGCGCGGTGCGCTTCGGCCAGCCGCTCCGCCCGATGATCGACGGCCGCGGGCACGTCTGGTGGCCGGGTGCCACGGACCCTGAAGCATTGCGCGAATACACGCTGGGGCATCAGGTGACCGAGGTCTACGATTTCACGCGCGCTATTCGCAGCGCGGCACGCGAGTTTGCGCCGGACCTGTTCATCGTCACCGGCCCCGGCACGACCCTGGGCGGCGCCGTGGCGCAGTCTCTGATTCTCTGCGAGTGGAACGCGATGAAGAGCAGGGCGGACTTTAAGAAACGGCAATCGCAATCGCCGCTGCTGGTGTCGATGGGCATGCAGGAGCAGCGATCGCTGGTGACATGAATGACTTGTGCTTACCGAAAGCGAAGGTGGACCAGCCCGGGTTGCCCGGCAAATTACCGGTTGGGGAGGATGTCTCAGGTTTCCTGGCCGGCATCCGCGCGCCGTGCCTGGATGAAGGAGCGTATACATAGCGCCAGGTAAACGAGCAATGCGGTTCCCATGACGAGCTGCGACAGTGTCGCCAGGCGAATCGGTTCGGACAGGGACAGCGCGGGCAGTGCCCTGCTGAATGCGCCCAGCGCGCCAATCAGGGCGATCGCCGCGGCCACATGCATCGCGTGTTTGCGCCACTCGTCGCGAAGGGCGATCACGCCGGCGAGCCCTAGCGGGATGCCGAAAAATGACGGGATCATTGCGGTGACGCTGGTCCGGCCTGCGCCTAGCCAGGTAGCGAGACCGAGCAGCACCAGTGCGCCGGCAAATGCCAATGTGATCTTCGGCATCAGGTTCTCCTTTGATTAACGGTTAGTGTAACTGTCGGATTGAAGCGGCTGGGTCGCGCTCTGGACGAAGGTGTCGCAAATACTGCGTCCCACCGTTAGGGTATCCTAAATGCGAACGACTCGCATTTTCGGCCGCAAATGCGCGGAATGCCGGCCGTCCGCCAGTACCCGATGTCCCGGGGGCAGGGACACCGCGGCTGCCGGTGATTCGGTCGCCGGCGACGACTCATGTTAAGCCGACGGAGCGCTAGGGAGCTTCTGCCGGTGCCGGCCGATCGGCAGCTTGAACGAGAATCCGTTATGGCCAATGCGAATGATTCGCATTACAATTCCGTCGACGATCCACCAGCGCCAGAGTGTCATGTCGACGGACGCCATCCTCACACGCGACCGCTTGTCAGCCGGTCGAATGCAGCTCGAACGCTGGTTGGGCTCGACGGACGATGCGAATGACGTCATTCAGACGGTAGGCGAGAAGCTCGTGAGATCGGGCACGCAACCGGGCCGCGCTTACCTTTTTGCCATGTTCCGGAGTGCCGCTGTCGATGCGGTTCGTGCCGAAACGACCCGTCGCGAATATCAGGTTCAGTACGCGGAGCAAGCCGATACTGTCGACTACCAAACTCCGGAACGCAGGCTTGCGGGTACCCAGGCTCTCGAGGCTTTGCAGTCTGCCGTCGCCAAACTCAGTTCCGTGAACCAGGAGATCTTCGTGCGGGCATACGTTGATGACCAGCCTCGTGCCGAGATTGCCGAGGCCTTGGGCCTGCGCCTATCCACCGTGGAGAAGCGTTTGGCCAAGGCCAAACGTCACTGTTTCACGCAAATTCAGGCGCATCTCGATCGAAGCTAGTGTCCTGTCTGATTCAACGAATGAATCAGATAGGACACTAGCCCGATCGGTTACGGGTCGGTACGATGGCAACCGTTATATGTATAAGAGGGCCGGAGTACGGACGCGACGATTCGGCATGCCACCCACTCAACCGACCCCACCCGAACGACTCGAAGTAGAGGGCCTGGACCTACTGGAAGCCCATCGTCGGAGCCCGAGCCCGGAAAGTCTCGCCGCGCTCGAAGTCTTCCGCAACCGCTCTCCCGCGCACGAAGCCGTCGTGTGTCAAGCGGAACGGTTTCTGGACTTGTCCAAACAACTCTACCGGCCTCGGCGCGCGCTTTCGCGAGCCCTGTGGTTCCGTCTGGACTTGTGGTGGACCCGATTTGCCGAAAACCGGGTAGCGGTTACCGCTTCACTTGCCGTGCTCGCCGGAGCAGCCGTGTTTTGGACGTTCTCCGGCGCCTTGGTTGACGCGCCGCCTGCGATCGCGGAAGTCGAGTCGGTGGCACCGGTCGCTGAAGAGACCTTCGGCACCGGATGGCGCGAGCAGCGTGAGGTCGTTTTGAGTGACGGTTCGACGGTTTGGCTCGGTTGGCAATCGGAGCTGGATACCGAGCTCTCCGCGACGCAACGAACGGTGACGCTGAACCGGGGTATCGCGGCGTTCCGAGTCGCGCCGGATTCCGATCGCCCGTTCTTTGTCAACGCTGGCGGTGTCCGGACGACGGTGACGGGCACCGAGTTCGTCGTCAACCGCCAGCGCGCCGGCCGGGTCGAGGTTGCCGTGCTGGAGGGGCAGGTTATGGTGGCAATGGTGGCGGCTCCTGCTGCGTCGGAAGCAACCCTCAACGCGTCGCAAACGGTAAGCGTCGAAGATGGGGGCATGAGCGCGGTTTCCCGGCGTTCTCTCGACGAGATCGGCCAATGGCGGGACGGGATGCTCGTCTTCGACGATCGCCCACTGCTGGATGCTCTTTCAGAGCTCGAGCCGTACACGCGCTACCGGTTGGATACGACCGAGATCGCCGGTTACTCCGGCCTGGTCTCCGGGGTGTTTTTCATCGATCAGGCCGACGAGGCGCTGGTTACGATTCTCGAGACCCACCGCCTCGAAATCGGCCATGCCGCCGGCAATCAGCTTCGACTGCGATTCGCTCGCCCCCGGCGCCCCTGACAAACTTTCCGCAAAACATACGGTCCCGCACTTCGACATCCGTTTTATAGGTAGAGGCGCTGAAACATCGGTGCCTTCTGTCATAAAGGAGTCAGTTCGTGTTTGGAGCCGTGAGAAGAAATTGCAGAGTTTTACAGGCGCTTGTCCTTGTCTTGGGCCTTGGATGGATTTTGCCTGCACATGCGCAAGACGCTGAAGGCAAACTGTTCGACTTCGATATCCAGGCCAAGCCGCTCTCCCAGGCGCTGGTCGATTTCAGTCGTGCGACGGGCCGGCAGGTCGCGGCCGACTCGGATGCGATCCGCGGTGTCGACAGCAACGCAGTCAGCGGCGGGAAGACCGCGCAGGCCGCGCTCCGGCAAATGGTGGCGGGTACGGGCCTCGAGCTCGTCACTGTCAACGACAGGAGTTTCGCGCTTCGCCGGGGTCAGGTCGCTGCCCCGGGCTCGGCGCGTGAGGGCATTCTGGCCGACCCGTCGATCGACGAGATCGTGGTAAGGGGACAGCTACTCGACAGATCGCTGCAGGATACCCATGCCAGTGTTTCCGTCCTCGGCGGCGAAGAGCTCGAGCAGGGGATCAACAGGGATCTGTACGACGTTATCGAGAGACTGCCCAACGTCAGCATGGAGCCCGGCGGCTTCGGCTTCGTGATTCGCGGCGTCAAAACTCAGGGCCAGAACCTCTCCGGAGGCAACGCCATCAGCTACAAGATCGATGGCGTGACGGTGAACGATTTTCAGGCGATTCGACAGGGCCCGGCTAGCGTTTGGGATCTGGAGCAGGTTGAAATACTGCGGGGTCCTCAATCGACGCAGCAAGGTCAAAACGCGTTGGCCGGAGCGATCATCATGCGCAGCAAGGATCCTGTCGACGGATTCGAAGCCAAGGCCCGCGTGGATATCGGCTCTTTTGATGAAAGCCGGTTCGCCGGCGCCTTGAATGTGCCATTTGCGGAAAGCTGGGCTTTCAGGTTATCGGCGGAGGACTACGAAAACGACGGCGATATCCAGCACTACATTACCGGCGAAGAAATCGGGGACGGTGCATTACAAACTTACCGTGCCAAGTTGCGCTACAACAATGACGACGACTTCGATGCCATCTTGTCCTACGGTTATACGGAAAATTTCCTCGCAGCGCAGAGTATTCTGCCGGATGAATGGCCGGAGCGACGAGTGAATACCCATAGACAAGATCGGTGGGCCGAGACGGATACGGTTTCGCTTCTGCTCAACTACGATCTGAGCGAGCGATGGGCCCTCGAATCGGAAACGGCCCGGATCGAGACCGATTGGTTTGCCGAACAGATAGGCGACCCTTCCAACCCGAATCCGTTTTCGCAGATGACTGTCATCGGCGGCCGATTCTCGGAAGGCGTCACTCAAGAGCTCAAGCTCTACTATGACGGTGACAACATTCGCTGGGTCAGTGGATTGTATTTCGCAGATCATGATGCCGAATCGGGTTCGACCCGGTCTACGACCGATCCGCTGGTCTTTACCGAGACGACCAAGTCGACCAACAAGGCGGTTTTCAGCGAGCTGGAATTCGACTTCAACGACAAATGGACGGGCGTCTTCGGGCTCAGGTATGACAACGAAGATCGGGAGTTCCGTTCGCCGACGACCGGTAACGAGCACAGCACCAATGAGCCGCTGCCCAAGGCGGGGCTCGTCTACAGCTTCGAGGAATACAAGAGCGTGGGCCTTACGGTGCAGCGCGCTTACCGAGCCGGCGGTGCGTTTCTGGACTTCGGTACCGGAGACGTTCTGACCTTCGAGCCGGAGTTCACGACGAACTATGAGTTCTCATACCGCTCCCTCAACTTCGATGGCCGTCTGACATTTAACGCCAACGTGTTCTACACCGAATACACCGACATGCAGCTATTCAGTTTTGTCTTCGATTTTCAAACCTTTACGGGTAATGCGCGTGTCGACAACGTCGGGGAAGCATCGCTCTACGGCGGTGAAATCGAAACCGTGTACGAGGCAACGGATAAGCTGAGCCTTTTCCTGAACGTAGGCTACACCGGTACGGAGATTGAAGAGGACGTTCAAAGTGTCGGGGCTGTGGCAGGAGAGAGTAATCAAGGCAATGAATTTCCGCTGGTGCCGGCGTGGACAGGTTCGTTTGGCGGACAGTATTCGATAGCCGACAACTGGGACATTCAGTTGTCCGGTTCTTTCACTGACGAGTTTTACTACAGTGAAAGGAATCTGTCCGAGGAGCTGAACCCTTCCTATTTCCTGGTCGACGGCGAGATTACCTATTTTCGCGACAACTGGTCGATTGGACTCTACGGCAGGAATCTGCTGGATAAGCAGTACCTCACCAGAACGAGGGCAGATGGTTTCAGCTCGGCAGGAGATTCGCGGTTCATCGGCGTCAGCCTGAACGTCAACTTCTAGCTCACTTTGCATGCCCTAGCAGCTCGACGACGGCGTGTTTTGCCATTCGTGCCGCGTTCCTCGGTTTGAGACCGGGGCTCGCGGCAATCCGACCGACGTAGCCGTCGATGAGAGCAAGCACCCATTCGGTCAGTTCGGAGGCTGAGTGTCGTGCCGTGATCGCTCCGGTTCTTTTGCCGCGCGACATCGTTTCGTGAAGCAGCCGGCTCATCCTCTCGGTATTCGCCCGTATCACCTCGTCGATCGCTGCATTGCGGCATGATTCGGCGTAGATCTCGGCAGCGAGCACCGCGTCGTCGCGGCTGTAGTAGCCGATCGAATCGTAAACCAGTTGTGCGATACCGAGCAGGGGATCGTCGTTTTCCGTCAAGTGCTTGAGGAGCAGGTCCAAGTCCGCGCGTTCTGCCTCGACGAGCGCTTTGACGATGTCGTCCTTGCTGGAGAAGTAGTTGTACGCACCGCCCGAGCTGATACCGGCCTTGTTCAGTATCTGGCGCATGGATGTCCGATGAAAGCCATGGGCGATGAAACACGTCTTGGCGGCATCCAGTATTTGCCGTTCGCGGGCGGCGTGTAAGGCCTCGTCTTTTTTCCTGGGCACTTGACGGTAATCCTGCTCGGCTCTAATATAGAACGATCATTCGTTATATTAATAAACCCGCTGCGCCAGCGTCAAGCACATGGATGAAGTGTGCGTAAACACGCCGTCGTCGTTTCGAGGTAGGTCGATCATGCAGGGTACGCTCGATGTCGCACTGTTGTTCCGGTATCACCGGTGGCCGGTCGTCGTAACCTGGCTGCTGGTGGCGATCGAAAACACCTTGCTTGCACTGATACCGTTATTCATCGGGCGGGCCATCGATGCATTGCTGGGTAACCAGCCTGGGGCATTGTGGGAGATCGCCGGGGTCATGACGGCGCTGATCCTCGTCGCCAGCGTCCGGCGCGCCTACGACA
The DNA here is from genome assembly GCA_028279985.1 of Woeseiaceae bacterium. Taxonomy (GTDB): domain Bacteria; phylum Pseudomonadota; class Gammaproteobacteria; order Steroidobacterales; family Woeseiaceae; genus UBA1847. The sequence continues at coordinate 43,925 of JANQMR010000008.1, read as the reverse complement.
CGCGTTGTTACGGCACCATGCGCGTTCGCTTCGGGGCCGAGGTCGTGAACCGCATCGGAGATCGACCGGTGTCGCAAGTCAACGCACGTTTGGACATGAGCCGCGAGATGGTGGATTTTCTGGAGGAGCATGTGCCGGATCTGCTCACGGCCGTGATTCAGGTGGTCGTGAGCATCGCGATCTTGTGGACCTTCGACAGCCGGCTCGGCTTCAGCGCGCTTGCCGTCATCGCGGGTCTTGCGATCGTCTACGCTCTCTTCCATCGCCGCTTCTATCGGCTGAATGGCGATCTCAATACGCAAACGGAACAGCAGGTCGCCGTGCTGCAGCGGCGAAAGCCTGCATCTTTGCTGGCGCACCTCAAGCGTCTGCGTCAATGCGAAGTGCGCTTGTCGGACACTGAGGTGTTTCTCTATGCCGGCATGTTCGTCGGGATGTTCGCGTTCGTCCTGACCAATTTGTGGCTGGCTTCGACCATACCGGCCGTGACCGCCGGCATGATCTTCGCGATCCTCAGCTATTCCTGGGAGTTGGTCGACTCCGGTATCACCCTGCCGGTCGTCCTGCAGCAGTGGTCGCGCCTGAGGGAGATTCGAGAACGGTTGAACGAGGCCCCGTCCGGGGGACTGCCGGACGCGGGGACGTCCTCGTAGTCGAGGTAGCGGGTGATTGGTAGCGGGAGATTGCAGCCGGGAGAATTCCCGTCGGTATGCGCGTGCCGCCGTTACATCTTCTCGACGGAAAGCAACTTCGCGCGTTTCCGATCGGCTCGCAGGACGGTGATCCGGTAGCCGTTCCAGGCGATCGAATCGCCGACGGAAGGAATTCGCTCCAGCGTTTCCGTGACCAGGCCGCCGGCCGTCGATACCTCGTCTTCCGGTTCCCACGAGATGCCGAGCGCTGCGGAAAGCTTGCGTAGATCGACCGAGGCCTGAACCTGCAGGGCGCCGTCGTCGCGTTCGACGATATCCTTGACGGGCCGGTCGCTTTCATCGTGGATGTCGCCCACGATCTCTTCCAGCACGTCCTCGAGCGTGGCGATGCCCCTGACGCTGCCGTACTCGTCGACGACGATTGCAAGGTGGCGGTGGCTGTCCTGGAACGTTCGAAGCAGTCGCGGCAGCGACAAGCTTTCGGGCACGATCAGCGCGTCCTGGCGCAGAGACTCCCAGTCGATGACGCCGTCCTCGTGCAACAACAGCCAGTGGAGTAACTCCTTGACGAAAACGACGCCCGCTACGTCGTCGATCTCACCGGTCGGCGAATACGGGAATCGGCTGTGACCGGTCTCGCGCACCATGGCCAGGGCCTCGTCCTTGCTCATGGTCCCGGCCAGGAACTTGACTTGTTCGCGCGGCAGCACGACGTCCTGAGCGCGCAGGTGATTGAGGTGGGTCGCGCCGACGATCATGCCGGCGGCACGCCTGCCGACGACGCCCTCGCTGCGGCCGAGCAAAGCCAAGAGCCGGATTTCCTCCGGCGACGTCACCGGCACGCCGGCGTCGCCGCGTAGCGACCGGGAGACCCGTTCGCTCAAGGCCACCAGCGGTCGCAGCAACACGATCAGCCAGCGGATGCCGTGCGCGACCGGGGTGGCGAGCACGGGCGCATAGGAAACGCCCAGCGTCTTCGGAATGATCTCCGTAAACAACAGCACGGCGAGGGTGAATAGAATCGAGAACAGCCACAGCGTACTCGCGCCGAAAACGGCGGCGTAGCTCGCACCGGCCACCGCCGCGCCGATCGTATGCGCGGCCGTATTCAGGATCAGAATCGCCGCGATCGGCACGTCCATGTTGTCTTTGAAGCTCGCCAGCAGCGAACCGGCGCGGCGGCCGTCGCGGGCCAGGACCTCGATTTGCGGTCGCGTCACCGATAACAGGACGGATTCGAAAATCGAACACAGGAACGAGACGACGAGCACGACGCCGACCGCGGTGACGAAAAGCAGCATGACAGCTCCGAATACATAACCCGGCGTACAGTGTACGCGGTCACTGCCGCGTCCGCGCTCGCCGTCCGGCGGTTTCGTTACGTCGCGAAGTTTTTCTGTCCTTGTGGATCGGCGGTTTCGGTCGTCGGCGACGATGCACCGCTCAGCACGAGCGCGGCCGCGCGGGACGCCGCATCGCGAAACGGCAGCAGGACGAGATCGACCCCGGATGCTTCAAGCCTGCTTGCGGTCGCGTCGGAGTGCGCCGTGACGGCGACCCGCCCTTCGAATCCGAGGTCCGCCAGCGAACCGATCAGCGACCGGGTCGGATCGTCGTGGGTGATTCCCGTCTCCTGCTCCGGCACGGCGGAAACGGCCCAGGCGGCGTTCCCCAGCGGCAGGTGAGCCACCAGCTCCGGATCGGTCGCATCTCCGAACACGACATCGAATCCAAAAGTCCGCGCATGGCGTACCGCGACCGGATTGAAATCGACGCCGAGCACGCGCAGTCCGGCGTCTTTCAGCGCCCGGGCAATCCCCAGGCCGTAACGGCCCAGGCCGAAGATCACGATGTCGCAAGCGTCTTCGGTAGTGGGAACGGCGTCCTCGATCGTCCCCGCAGATCGGCGTTCGAACACGCCGAGTGACGGCTCGACCCAGGCGTAGAGTTGGTGAGAGTAGGTGATCATGTAAGTCGAGGCGGCGATCGTGATCAGTCCGACCAGCGTGACCAGACCGAGCGCCTGATCGCTGACATGCCCCAGCGAGACCCCCATCGCCATGAAGATCAGCGAGAACTCGCTGATCTGCGCAACCGTCAGGCCGGCCAGGAAGCCGGTGCGCTTGCGATATCCCATCGTGCCCATGATCGCGAGCACGATCAGCGGATTGCCGATCAGCACGAACAGCGAGAACAGGATCGCGGCCATGATGCTGGCGCCGAGGACCGACAGGTCCAGCGACGCGCCCAGCGCGATGAAAAAGAACAGCAACAGGAAATCGCGCAGCGAGGCGAGCCGCGCGGCGATGGCTTCGCGAAACGGCGTCGAGGCCAGCGAAACGCCGGCCAGGAGGCCGCCGAGCTCCTTGCCGAAGCCCAGGTAGTAACCCACCGCGGCCAGCAGGGTCGCCCAGCCGATTGCAAAAGAGACCAGCAGCTCCGGGGCGCGGGACAGGCGCTCGACCAGCGGGTTGGCGAGAAAACGCATAAAAAGCCCGACCGCCACCAACATTGCGGCGCCGTATCCGAACACGAGCAGTACGTCGGTAAGCGCCGAATCGCCGGCGGCGCCGACGCCGACGGCGGAAAGCACGATCATGGCGAGTACGACGACCAGGTCTTGCACGATCAGAAAACCGAGCGCGATGCGGCCGTGCAGCGAGTCGATTTCCCGTTTTTCGCTCAATAGTTTTACGATGATGATCGTCGAGGAAAAGGTGAGCGCTATGGCGACATACAGGCTGGTCGTGACGCCGAGGCCCAGCGCCATGCCGATCAGAAATCCGAAAATCGTCGTGAAGGCCACCTGACCGAGCCCGGTCATCAGCGCCACGGGCCCCAGGGTTCGGACGAGCTTGAGATCGAGCTTGAGCCCGACCAGGAAAAGCAGCACCGAGATACCGAGTTCCGCGAGCAGGTCGATGTGTTCGTCGGACCGGGCAATGTCCAGTACCGACGGTCCGGCCAGGATACCGACGGCGATGAAGCTCACGATCAGGGGCTGGCGCAGCAGCAGACCGACGGCGCCGACTGCGGCGGCCAGGACCAGAAGCGCCGCGATCTCATAGAAAATGTAACCGCCGATCGCTTCGGTCATCGGCGGCTCGAGGGCGAATGCGGCGCGCCAGGTGTATTCCTAGGGGGATTCCGTTCGACAGACCTGCCTGCCGCCCGTGTGCGACACGGTGTGCGGCGCCTGGCGCTATCGAGCGCTTCGGCGTTGGTGCGGGCCGTGATGGGCGATCCGCTGCGCATAGTTCGTCGCATGGTCCGTCTTGCTATCGTACGTTTTTGTGTCGCGATTGGCCTTGTCGAGCGTCGAGTCGGCCGCTTGTGACTTTTCGCCCCCTATTGTCGCTCAAATCCGCGTCGCCGGCGGACGGATATCTCGAATGAAGCCCGCCAGATCGCAAGACCTCGGGCTCGGGGGCCGGTGAGCCGGGTCCAGGGCGTGGATGCCAGGTACGCGGGCTGAGCGGGCGCAGACAAGCTGCTAGACTCGCCGTTTTGCCGGCGGCGGTCACAGATATGCGCAAGAACCTTCTTCCCGCTTTGTTCCTCTTGTTTCCACTGGCGTCCGTGGCCGACGAGGGGATGTGGACCATCGACAACTTCCCGTCAGGGGCTGTCGCGGACAAATACGGGACGGACATCGACGACGACTGGCTGCGCTCCGCCCGGTTGGCCACGACACGGCTCGAGAACGGCTGTACGGGCTCGTTCGTGTCGCCCGAGGGGCTCGTCCTGACCAACAACCACTGCATCTGGGATTGCATCAGGAACCTGAGTGACGAGAAGCGTAATCTGTCGGACGATGGGTTCATGGCGGCGACCCGGGACGAGGAGCGCCGCTGCGCCGGCCACCAGATCTCGGTGTTGATCGGCTTCGAAGACGTGACCGCGGAGATTTCGCGGGCTACGGCAGGCCTCGACGACGCGGCCGCAAACGAGGCCCGCAAGTCCAGGCTGACCGAGCTCGAGTCCAAGTGCCGGGAAGCCGCCCGCGATCGGCTGCACTGCGAGGCGGTAACGCTGTACGACGGCGGCCAGTACTTCATCTATCGTTATCGGCGGTACGACGACGTACGCCTGGTATTTGCGCCCGAGCTCGATATTGCCGCCTTCGGCGGCGACCCCGACAACTTCAACTTCCCGCGCTGGTGCCTGGATATGTCCTTCCTCAGGGTGTATCAGGACGGCAAACCGGCGTCGACGCCGGATTTTCTGCGCTGGCGTAGAAGCGGACCCGAGGCAGGCGAACCGGTGTTCATCACCGGCCACCCGGGCTCCACGAACCGGCTTCTGACCTCGTCCCAGCTTCGCTTGTTGCGCGACGTCGTTTATCCGTTATGGCTGTTACGTTATTCGGAGCTTCGAGGTCGCATGTTGGCCTGGCAGAACACCGGTCCGGAAGCGGCCCGGATCGTGCAGCAGCGCATCCTGAGTATCGAAAACGGCATCAAGGTACGCCGTAACCAGCTCAAGGCGCTGCACAACGACGAGATGCTGGCGGTAAAAGCGGAGCAAGAGCGCGAGCTGCGCGCGGCTGTCGCAGCCGACCCGGCGCTCGAGGCTGCCTACGGCGATGCCTGGGCGCTGATCGACGGCGCCGTGGAACAGCACCGGAACCTGTACGAGGAGCACCTGTTCATCGAGGGGGGCGCGGCATTCGGAGGCGATCTGTTCGCGTATGCAAAAACCATCGTTCGCGGTACCGCCGAGAGAGAGCGCCCTGACCGCGAGCGGATTCGCGACTACCGGGAGACGGCATTACCCGGCCTCGAGCAGCGGCTCATGGCGGATCGTCCGATCGACAAGGACTACGAGAAACTTCGCCTGGCTTTTTCTCTCGAGAAAATGCGCGAGTGGCTGGGACCGGACAATCGATACGTTCGCCGGGTACTGGGCAAGGAGTCGCCGCAGTCGCTTGCGGAGAGGCTCGTCGACGGCAGCCGGCTCGACGACGTCGGCTATCGTGAGGCGCTTTGGCGCGAAGGCGCGGCTGCCGTCCGGGCCAGCGAGGACCCGATAATCGAGCTGTTCCTGGCCATCGACGCCGATGCGCGTGCCTTGCGCAAGCGCTACGAGGACCAGGTGGAGGCGCCGCTCGTCCGCGGCGCCGAGAAAATCGCCGATGCGAGATTCAGGATTTACGGCACGGACATCTACCCGGATGCGACGTTTACCTTGCGCGTGACGTACGGCGCGGTGCAAGGCTGGGAAGAACGGGGCGAGAGTATCGATCCGTTTACCCGGACACAACGGCTTTTCGAACGCACGACGGGGCAGCGGCCGTTCAAGCTGCCGGCGAGCTGGACGCGGGCGAGAGAGACGCTCGCCCCGGATACGCCGTTCAATTTCGTCGCGACGACGGACATCACCGGCGGCAACTCCGGCAGCCCGATCCTTGCTGCCGACGGCGCGCTGGTCGGTCTCGCGTTCGACGGCAACATCCATTCGATCGCCGGCGATTTCTGGTTCGATGAAAGCCTGAATCGAACCGTCGGCGTCGATACGGCCATCATGCTCGAGGCGCTCGGGGAAGTTTACGGCGCCGATCATCTGTTGCGGGAGTTGTCCATCTCCGACTGAGCCTTCGAATCGACGCGCTCCACGCACGGTGCCGACGGATTGTCCCTCGATCCGGGACGGCAGGCCGCGCGCGCCCAGCGGCCGTTTCCGATCCTGTCGCAGCTACCGCCGAGCCGCTTGCCGCCCGCAGTCGAAGTCGTAAGGCTGCTGCAAGGTTGTCCCTCTAGCATCCGGCCGTACTTACGGAGTCTCACTACGGAGTCTCACTAGGGAGTTTGACTGGGGAGTCTCATTAGGGAGCTTCTGCACAAGTCCGGCGAGGCTTAATGGAAACTCTGCACCGCCCATGCCGGTCTCATCATCGACGAGGATCGAGAATCGCAATGAAACGCACGCTTTTTTTCCGCCTGCTATTGGCGTCGACACTGGTTTTCTCCACCGTGGCCCGGGCGCAGGACTTGAGCTCCATCGACATCGCCCACGAAAAGTACGTGCTCGATAACGGCCTGACGCTACTGGTCCACGAGGATCGCAGCGCGCCGCAGGTGTTCGTCGTCGTTTACTACAAGGTGGGATCGCGCGACGAGGAACCCGGCAAGACCGGTTTCGCGCACCTGTTCGAGCACCTGATGTTCAACGGCTCGGAGAATTACGACGGCGAGTATTTCGAGCCGATCCAGGATGTCGGCGGCTCGGTGAACGGCGACACCTGGTTCGATCGAACGCGGTATTACCAGACCGTGCCGAGTACTGCGCTCGACCGTGTGCTGTGGCTCGAGTCGGATCGCATGGGCCACTTGTTGGGCGCCATCACGCAGGAGAAGCTCGACCAACAGCGTGGCGTCGTGCAAAACGAAAAACGTCGTTCCGACAACTCTCCCTACGGCTTGCTCGGCTACCGGCGGCTCGAGGGGCTGTTTCCCGAGGGGCACCCGTATAGCTGGTCCACGATCGGTTCCATGGAGGACCTGAACGCGGCCTCGCTCGATGACGTGTACACGTGGTTCAAGACCTATTACGGCGCGGCGAACACGATACTGGTAGTCGGCGGCGACGTCGATCCGGCCGACGTGCTGGCCTCGGTCGAGCTGCACTTCGGCGATATTCCGGCGGGCCCGCCGGTCGCGCGCCTGGACGACTGGGTACCGGTCCGTACCGCGAATACTTTCGAGGTGATGGAGGATCGCGCGCCCAATCCGCTGCTGACCCGCAGTTGGGCGGCGCCCGGTCGCGATCATCGCGATTCGGCCTTGCTGTCGCTTGCTGCACGGATACTCGGCGGCGACGAGACCTCGCGTCTGTACAAGGCCCTGGTCAAGGACAGCGGGCTTGCGGTCGAGGTGTCGCTGGGCGCCCAGGCGCATGAGCTCGCGTCCATGCCGTTATTGTCCGTCGTGCTGAAGCCGGACACGGATCCCGCCGCGGTGCGGTCGATCGTCGACGCCGAGTTCAGGCGTTTTTTCGAGGACGGACCGACCCGCGAGGAGCTGGCGCTGACCAAGACCGCCATCGCGGCGAGCGTCATCAAGGGACTGGACAGTCTCATGGCCAGGTCCGTGCGGCTGGCGGAGAGCGAGTTCTACCTGGGCGACCCGGAAGCCTACAAGGTCGGTCTGTCGTGGATCGAAGAGGCGAGTCGCGCGGACGTGCGGGCGGCCGCTGCCCGCTGGCTCGACGACGGTTATCACGAGATTCTCGTCGAGCCTTTCGGGCCCCATCAGCTTGCCGAAACCGGCGCCGACCGCAGTGCGTTGCCGGACGTGGCCGGTTATCCGTCCGCCAAGGCGCCGCCGATTACCGATCATGTGCTGTCGAACGGAATCCAGGTTCGCTTCGTGCGCCGTGAAGGCGTGCCGGCGGTGTCGATCGGCGCCAGGCTGCAGGTCGGACGGGCCGGCGCCGCGGGCACCAAGACCGGGGTTTACGACATGACGGTCGCGATGCTCGACAAGGGCACGCGCAAGCGCTCGGCCGACGACATCAAGGCGGACCTGAAGCGGACCGGCAGCGGCTTGAGCGTGCAGCCGAGCTCGGATGAAACCCGCGTCGTGTTGACCACGCTCACGTCGAAGATCGACGGGGCGGCCGAGCTGCTCGCCGACGTGCTGCGCAACCCGTCCTTCGACGCGGGCGAGTTGGCGATTCTGAAGGAACAGACTCGTACCGGTATTGCGTTCGACAAGTCCACGCCGTCGAGCCTGGTGCGACGTTACGTCGGTTGGAAGCTCTTTGGCGACGGCCACCCTTACGGGCTCAGGCCCGTCGAGGAAGCGGATGTGGATGCGGTCACGGCCGACGAGCTGCGCGGGTTTCATGCGCGCTGGTTCCGCCCGGACCAACTAACGCTGGTTGCCGTCGGCGGCATTGACGAAAAGACCTTGCTCGCGTCGCTCGAGGAGAGCTTCGGTAACTGGAAAGCCGCAGGGTCCGCCCCCGCGCTTGCCGATACCCGGCTCAAACCCGCGCGAACCAAGGCGAAGGTCGTCCTGTTCGATACCCCCGGAGCGCCGCAATCGAACATTCTGGCCGCGCGCCAGGTCGAAGCGGCGTTCGGCCCCGATCACGAGTCGCTGCACCTCGCCAACAGCGTGTACGGCGGCACTTTCACGTCCCGGATCAACATGAACCTTCGCGAGGAAAAGGGCTGGAGTTACGGTGTTGGCTCGGGCGTATCCGGCGGCGTGGGCACGCGCTCGTGGCGTATCTCGGCGCAGGTGCAAACGGACAAAACGGCGGCCACGATCGAGGAGTTGCGGAAAGAGTTGACGGCGGTCTCGGCTGACAGGCCGTTCACGCCGGACGAGCTCGAGGCCGTCAGGAACCAGACCGTTCGCGGACTGCCGCGCGCCACGACGACGGCGAGCGGCGTCCTGGGCTACGTCATGCACGTGCTGAGCCACGGTCATCCCGACGACTTTATCGAACACCGCAAGGCCGCCTACGACGCGGTGACGGTACCGAGCATGACGGCGGCGCTGCGCAAGCACGTCAGTGCCGATGACTTGGTCTGGTTCATCGCCGGCGACATCGCGAAGATCGAAGACGAGGTGCGCGCGCTAGACCTCGGTCCGGTGGAAATCTGGGACGCCGACGGCCAGCGGCTGCGCTGAGGATACACCAGAGACGGATTGACGAAGACCTGAAGCAGGAAGGCCATTTCGGAGGACGGTATGCGAAACCCGGTTGTTTTATTCAGCGCGATAGTGTTTTTCGTCGCCGGTACCACGGCGGTAGCCGAGCCTAAGGCGTTCACGGTCAAGGCGGCCGGCTTCGACGACTACGAAGGCGATCTCCTGGAAGTAGGCTACCCCGATCCTCGCCGGGACGGCGGATTCGAGGTCCTGGACCTGGCCTTTGTCGAAAACGGACACGCGACGGTCGTCGTCGAGCCCGCCGAGCCCTTCAGTGAGCCTTTGGGCGTGACTTTCAGGCTCTTGGCCGGCGAGCGATCGGGCCTGTTTGGACAAGGGATCGTAGAGCCCGGCGCGACGATCGAGGTGAGGCCGGCCGCCGACGGCGAAACGCTGTCGGTAGCCGGGGGAACCTACAACGCGCTCGTTTTTCCGCACAGTCTGCGCGCGGAGTCGCCGGTGGAGACCCGGGACCGTTTGCGGGACATCTACCTCAACGGAGCCGAGGCTCATGCGCGCATGCTCGCGTTGCAGGCTGCCTGGTTGGATGGCGAAGACGAGGATCAGGCGCGCGTTCTAGCCGAGCTGCGAAACGAACTGGGCGACACGCTCGCGATCCAGCTCATGGACGCGCGTGCCGCCGAGCGCAAGAAAGAGATCGCCCGGGCGATGAAGGATTTTCTCGCCAAGACCCTGGACGGCGAGGAGATTCGCCTCACCGACGTGTTACAGCAGAATCGGTACACGCTGGTCGAGTTCTGGGCGTCCTGGTGCGGGCCTTGCATCGCGGAGATTCCCTACCTGAAAGCGGCGTACGATAAGTACCGGGATCAGGGATTCGAGATCGTCGCCGTGAATCTCGACACCGACCGGGAGGAATGGCGGTTCGCGTCGGAGGACGAGTACGACATCAACTGGATCAACGTCTCCGACGAACAGGCATTCAACAGCCCGATTGCAAGGCTCTATCGGGTCAAGGGAATCCCGTCGAACTATCTCGTCGCCCCTGACGGTAAGCGAGTGGCGAGCCACCTGCGCGGAGACGAGCTCGACCGAAAGCTCTCGAGCCTTTTTGCTGACTGAGTCACCGACTGAGTCGGCTTGGCATGACGCGGACGTGACGGGGAGGACGTTCATGGTGTCGACAATCGTATCCGCGGTACGCCGCCAGGCTGCGAGATTCCGTTTCGCCTGGCTGCTGCTGGCGGGCCTTGTAGCGCTCGCGCCGCTCGCCGAAGTCGCGGCCGAGCCGCGCAAGACCAGCCACGCCGCCGTCGAGCTGATCGCCGAGCAGGCGAGCCTGCCGGCCGACGGCGGTACGGTGACCGTCGGTTTTTATCTCGAGCCGGACCCCGGCTGGCACGTGTACTGGGTGAATCCCGGCGACGCCGGACAGGCGCCGAAACTCAAGTGGTCCTTGCCCGACGGTTTCGAGGCCGGTCCGTTCCGGTTTCCGGCGCCGAAACTGCTGCCTTTCGGCGACTTGAACACCTACGGTTATCACGGCGCGGTCTTGCTGCTTGCCGAAATCGCGGTACCGCCTGGCCTGGAAAACGGCCGGCGTTATGAACTGCCCGCCGCGGCAAGCTGGGTCGTGTGCGACGACGAGCTCTGCGTGCCGGAGCGCGCCCAGGTCGCCATTACGCTGCCGGCCGGCGACGGCGCGGCCGACCGAGACCATGCCGCGGCATTTGCCGAGGCGCGGGCGGCTTTGCCGAAGGCGGTTGACTGGCCGGCCCGTTTCGAGGTCGCCGACGGCCGGGTCCACATCGAGATAGCGGCGGACGGCGTGTCCGACGCCGACGGTGTCTACCTGTTCGTCGAGTCGCGCCGATTCGTCGACTACGGCGAGCAGACCTTGAGCTTCAACCGCGGCGGTCTCGGGTTTTCGATGGCCGCGTCGCGGCGGTTGACGGATGCGCTGACATCGACACCGGCGGTATTGCGCTACACCGACGATGCCGGCGTCGAACGCAGCGTCGGCCTGACCGTCGCCAGGGCGGGCGAGTTGCTCCACGAATCGTCCGGCTCGTTGTCCAACACCTCACCGTCCAACACATTGTCGGACGATTCGCCCGGCGTCGCCGCCGCCGATTCCGGCGGGTCGTTTTCCCTGTTCAGCCCGCAATCGCCGTTTGCCGCGATTCTTGCCGCTTTTCTCGGTGGTGTGATCCTAAACCTGATGCCTTGCGTGTTTCCGATTCTGAGCATGAAGGCGCTGAGCCTGGTCAAGCTGTCGCAGGCGGATCAGCGTGTCGCTCGCGACAGCGGTATCGTCTACACCATCGGCATCCTGGTCGCGTTCGCCGCGATTGCCGTCGCGCTGCTTGCGATCCGCGCGGGCGGCACTGCCGTGGGCTGGGGTTTTCAAATGCAAAACCCGGTCGTCAACGTCGGCCTTGCATTGCTGATGGTGGCGATCGGCCTGAACCTGTTCGGCGTGTTCGAGATCGGCGCGCGGATCGTCGGCGTCGGCCAGTCGCTGACCCAGGGCGGTGAGCGCCGGTCGGCCTTCTTTACCGGATTGCTCGCCGTCGTCGTCGCAACGCCGTGTACGGCGCCGTTCATGGCGCCGGCGCTCGGCTGGTCCTTGACGCAGCCGGCGCCGGTCGCGATGGCGGCGATGCTGTCTCTCGGGCTCGGCTTGGCCGCGCCGTACCTGCTGGTCAGCCTGATACCGTCGTTCGGACGGCTGATGCCCAAGCCCGGGCCCTGGATGTCGAATCTGCGCCAGGTGCTGGCGTTTCCGATGCTGGCCACCGCGCTGTGGTTGTTCTGGGTGGTCGGCAAGCAGTGGGGCGTGGGCTCGATGACCGTTGCCTTACTGGCCGGCCTGTGCCTGGCGGCGGCGCTGTGGGCCTACGGCAAGGGTGCGTTGGCAAGCCGCCGGGTCGGATGGTACGCGACCGCGGCGATCGCCGGGATCGCCTGCGTGGCCGCCGTTGTCGAAGTGGGGGACCATCGAACGACGCCGCAGGCCGCCGACAGTACGGTCGTCGGCAAGCTCGGCGGTCTCGAGCTCGAACGGTTTTCGCCGCAGCGCGTGCAAGGCTACGTGGACGCGGGCCAACCGGTATTCGTCTATTTCACGGCCGACTGGTGCGTGAGCTGCAAGGTCAACGAGAGAGTGGCGCTGGCGACCGAGGAGGTTGCACAGGCGTTCGAGCAGCGCGGCATCAAGGTGGTGGAAGCCGACTGGACGGCGGAGGACCCGGTCATCACCGAGTGGCTGCACCGCTACGATCGCATCGGCGTGCCGCTGTACCTGTATTTCCCGAAAGGGTCGACGCTCGATACCGCGGCGATACTGCCGCAGATCCTGTTGCCGCAGACGGTCATCGATGCCGTCGAGCGGGCCGACGACGGTGTTTTGCAGGAAGCGTAGGGCCAAGACGATGGGCAAGACGATGCATGCATGGCGAAGGCATCGCCGGCTGCTGTTGGCTGCGTTGCTCGCTGCGATACCGGTATCGGCGGGATATGCGCAGGTGCCTGCGGCCGTTCCGCCGGCCGGCGGCGGTCTCGATGCGAGGCTCCTCGGCGACCGCATTCTGGTTCGGGTCGAGTTGCGGACCGAAACCTGGCTCAAGGACACGCACGCCGTCATCGACTTCGCGCGGCCCACGGCGCTCGAAATCAACTCCGACGTCATGCGGTCGCTGTCCTGGGACGAGGACGAGCAGGCGTTGGCGATCGTCACCGACGGATTTCGCATCGAGGTGCCGCGAGACGGGGTGGTTCTCGAGGTCGGCGAGCTGACCAAAGACATCACTGCTCGATATGACAACGAGCTCGGGCAAACCGACGTTGCGGCCATCATCGGCTGGCCGGTCTTGAAGGACTATGCCATGCGTCTGAACCTGGCCGACGGCCGGTTCACACTGACGCCCGGCGAGGAGGCCGACGTCGATCAGGTCCGCTCGCGTTCGTCGACATTCGTCGCCGGTGTGACCGTGTTCGACGATCGCGTGCTCATTCCGGTCAGTTATCGCGGCGGCAAGGCCGCCTACATGGAATTTGCCACCGCCGACTATCACACCCGCATCGACCAGCCCTTGGCGAGAGCGGCCGGCAAACCGTCGGGCGACCTCGACGACATCTATCTCGGGAGAACCGCGCGCAGCGAACGTCTCTCGGGCATGGCCGCGTTGTTTCCGACCGATCTCAAGGCCGAGCGGCAGGCGGCGTACGAGGCGGCCAAGGCCTTTGCGGACCGGATCGAAGCCCAAGGCGGCGAAGTCCCGCCGCACCTGGCGGCAAGACCGGTGGTCGCGTTCGGCGAAGACGTTCTGCTGCGCACCGGCTTGAGCCTGCTCGCAGGCTACGACTTCGAGATCAATCCGGTACGCGGTTACTTTGCAGCGACCCGGATTGCCGACAGTAACTACTCGGCGGCGGACGCGGCGTTTTATGCCGCGGCCGCAGCGGCCAGCGCGGACGGCTTGCGAGACTACCTGCATGCACATCCGGCGGACCGCAATGTCGAGGAGGCGGTAGAGCTTCTTTTCGATCTCGGCCTGGACGCCGGCGCAAGCGTTGCCGAGCAGATGGCCGCCATCGATCTCGGTTTGCAGGTGGTCGAAGCGCGCCGCAAGTTCGTTTACGTCGCAGGCTTCCTCGAGCCCTTGCTCGAACCGGATGCAATGGCGGTTCACACCGACCTGATCGTCGCAATCGGCGAGCATGCGATGGCGTTCGTGAGTCGAGCGCAAAAGCCCGGCGACCGGCAGCATATCCAGCTCTTGCTCGGCGATCGTTACCTGGCAAAAGGCGACCCGCATCAGGCCTGGAAGTACTTTCTCGCCGCGGCCTTCAACGGCGATCCGCGAGGGGACGGCGTAACGCGGCACGAGCTCGGCCGGGCATACGAGGCCCTGGGACGGCATCGCCGCGCCTACTCGAGCTACCAGCGCGCCTTGTCGAGATTCGTCGGTTTGCCGCCGGCCATGGCGGAAAGCGCCAGGGCTGGCCTCGAACGGCTGCGGCCCAAACTGGACCCGGACGACCCGCTGCTCGATGACGCGCTGTTCGATGAGTCACTGCTCGATGCCCCACTGCTGAATGAGGACCGCGGCGGTGGCTGAGTCCGGTTTTACCGAGCTTCGCGCCAAGCTCGACACGCTCGCGCGGCGCGGCGAGTCGCATCTGCGCCGCTGGGCGTTCAAGCGGGCGGTCGAACACGCCACGCCGGGCGCTTTCACTGCCGCGTTGATCGTTCCGGCGTGTTTCCTCGTGCTGTCGTTGCCGGAACTGGTGACGGGCACGTCGATCTGGCCGTTTTCGCATTCGGCGACGCTGGTGCTGTTCATCGTCGCGCCGCTTGCCGTATTCGCGGGCCGTGTCCTGTTCCATTTCGTCACGCATCCCGTCGACCGCCGTGTCTCGCTCGCCCTGTTCGATCGTCAGTTGGGCTGCCGGGATCGTATTCAGGCGGCCGATGAGTTTTTGCGCATCGACCGGCCGACCCGGTTTCAGCTTGCGGCGATTCACGATGCCGGGCCCTTTGTCGGCCGCGCCCTGAACGCACGGCTCGAGACGGTCCACATCGGCATTCCGGGATTCAGTGCCGCGAATCGCCGGCACGGCCTTTATGCGGTGGGCCTGCTGCTAGGGGCGATGCTGATCGACGGTCGCATCCCGCCTGTCGGCGCCGGCGGTCCCGGCCCGGTCGAAACCGTGCTGGCGGAAGCACGCGTTTCATCCGAGCCGGATGCGGAAGCGCTGTCGGCCGCCGCGGAGACCGAGCGGATGCGCGCCGCCGTGGCGACGCCACGCAGTGCGAGAACCGTCGCCGACAGGGAAGAGACCGATGCCGCCGCGCCGGCTTTGCACCAGGAGGCGAACACCGCGAGTGCCGCGACCGCGGCGAGCCGTTCGGGTGCCGGTAGCGCCGTCTCGCAACAGAGCCGGTCGGACAACGCAGGCGCAAACGCATCGGGTCAGGCGGCGCCGACGCGGCGAGCGGAACGTCCGCCCGCTCGAAGCCGCCGGCCGCAGGACAAGCAGCCGCCGTCCGAGCGGGAATTCGAAGAGAACGACGAATCTTCGAGCGGTCTCACCAGCGGCCGGGGCAGCAGCGCAGGCAGCAGAACCGCGGCGTCCGACAAACAGGCGGCGGCCAACAGGGCGCAGCGGGATGAGTCGAACGACGAAGTCTACGACGACGCCGAGGAGGAGGAGGACGAGGAGCAACAGGCCGCTGCCGCGGCTCGTCCCCTGCTGAACCAGCGCAAGGCACCGGCGGATCGCAGCCTGACGCCGTCCGGTAGCGCGACTCGCGAAAACGACCGTGCAAACGGCCGCAGCGGCCCGGGCGGGCTCAAGAAGACGCGCGGCGTGGCGGCCATGCTGCTGGGCGTGCCCTTGCCCGATCAACTGCGCGGCCAGGTGAATCCCGGGCGTATGAAGGTCCAGCGCGAACGCGCCGAGCCCGAGGCAAAATTTGCCGGCGACGTGGCGGCTTTCGACCGCGGCGAGATCGACGGCAGCATCGGACCGGTGGCGCATCAGGGCCTGTCGCCGTGGATGCAGGACGTCGTCCGAGACTATTTTCTGGCCGAACGCGCTCGAAACAAGCCGACGAGCGAATGACTATTGTCAATGACCATAGTCAATGATCATTGACTATGACCACCGAGTGAGTAACAACTGATGAGTACACCCAGGATTACCGACAAAAACACCGTTGCGGTAGACGAGGCGCGTGCGAACGTGGCCGAATTCAAGGATGTGTTCGACCGCGTCAAGGCCGAAGTCGGCAAGCAGATCGTCGGCCAGCAGGCCGTGATCGACGGCGTGCTCACGGCCTTGATGGCGGGTGGGCACGTGTTGCTGGAGGGCGTGCCCGGCATCGGCAAGACCATGCTCGTGCGTACGCTGAGCGAAGCCCTGCGCCTCCAGTTTTCACGCATACAGTTCACGCCGGACATGATGCCCGCCGATATCCAGGGCACGATGGTGCTGACCGAAACGGAAGGCGGCGGTCACGAGCTCACATTTCAAGAAGGGCCGTTGATCGCCAACCTGGTGCTCGCGGACGAAATCAACCGTGCGACGCCCAAGACGCAATCGGCGCTGCTCGAAGCCATGCAGGAACGCCAGATCACGGTGGGCAAGCGCACGATGCCCTTGCCCGAACCGTTCAACGTCATGGCGACGCAAAACCCGGTCGAACAGGAAGGCACCTACCCGCTGCCGGAAGCCCAACTCGACCGTTTTTTGTTCAAGATCATTGTCGACTACCCGAAAGAGTCCGAGTATCACGAGATCATCGATCGGACGACCGGCTCCGGCGAAGCCGCTATCGAAGCGGTCACGGACGCCGAGACGATCGTCCGCCTGCGCGCGATTGCCCGTTCCGTCGCGGTACCGGAGGCGGCGAAGTCCTACGCTGTGCGGCTGGTGATGGCGACGCAACCGCACAGCGAATATGCGCCGGACGGCGTCAATGCCTACGCCGCCCTGGGTTCCAGTCCGCGCGGAGTACAGGGACTCATGCTCGCCGCGAAAGTGCAGGCGCTGATCAACGGCCGTTTTGCGATCAGTACCGACGACGTCAAAGCCGTCGCGATGCCGGTGCTGCGCCACCGCTTGGTCCTGAATTTCCATGCCCAGGCGAACGACGTGTCGGCCGACGTGCTGGTCGAGGACGTATTGAAAGCGGTCAAGGTGCCGCACTCGGCGGACTAGGGAAGGTGAGCCAGCGAAAGTGGGCCTTGGGAAAGTGGGTCTAGGAAAAGTGGACTAGGGAAAGTGGACTAAGGAAAGTGGACTAGGGAAAGTGTACGAGGAAGCCTCTCCAATGGCGACTCAAGCCGCCTTCGACGCACTGTTCGACCCGGACTTCCTGACCGCGCTCGAGCGTTTTCGCCTGCATGCAAAACGCGTCTCGCCGGCAGGCCGGCACGCGGACCAGGCATCCAGGGACCGGGGCGCGGGCCTGGAGTTCGCCGACTACAAGCCCTACGTCCCCGGCGACGACTTGCGCGCGATCGACTGGAACGTCTACCGGCGCCTGGGCCGGGTTTTCGTACGGGTGTTCGAGGAACGCCAGGACCTGCCGGTGTACATGCTCGTCGATCGTTCCAAAAGCATGTTCCTCGAACGCCGTCCGCGTATCGACGCGGGTTTGAAAGCGGCGTTCGGGCTCGCCTCGATCGTACTGGCGCAACACGACAGCGTTGGACTGTTTGCGTTTTCGAACACACTCGAGGTCAAGATCAAATCGACGTCCGGCAGGAACCGGCTCATGACTTTCGGGCGTCAATTGGCGTGCCTGGACGAGGCGCACGAGACCTGCCTGGCCGACGCCGTCAACCGGCTCGCCGGCATGCGCCTGCGCCGCGGCTTGCTGGTGATCGTCTCGGACTTCTTCGATCCGGCCGGCATAGAGGCGGTCGTCGCCGCGATGAAACGCTGCCGTCATCGGCTTTTACTATTACAGTTGTCCAAGGACGCCGATGCGAATCCCGGCATGCACAAGGACCTGCACGGCGATGTTCGCTTGCTGGACTGCGAGAGCGGGGCTGGCGTCGACGTCACTATCGGGCCCGCGGTTCTCGCGCGTTACCAGGAGATCTACCAGGCTTTCAACGATAGGCTGGCGGGCTTTGTGCAAAAACACGGCGCCGGGTTGATTCGCCTGAACGCGGACGGCGACGTACTGGAGCAGCTCCGTGCCTTGTTCGTTTCCGGAAGGCTCGTCGTATGAGCTTCCTGAACCTGGGCCTCCCTGCCGTCCTCGCCGGTCTCGCCGGACTGGCGGGCATACTGTTCGTGCTGCAGCAGCTACGCGTCCGGCATGCCGAAATCACGGTGCCGACGACGCTGTTTTGGGCGGCCGCGGTGCGCGAGGCCCCGGTACGCGTCTTTCGGCGCCGGTTTAGGCACTGGCTGGCCTATTTGCTGGTATTGCTGATCTGCGCCTTGCTCTGGATCGGGTTTGCCGGTCCGGAGGTCGATCGGCAGGGCGGGGCCGAGCATACCGTTTTGTTCCTGGACGGATCGGCGCATACCTCCGATCCGGCGGACTTCGAACGCGCCAGGCGCGAGCTGGTGGACGATGTCGCCGCTCTGTCCCCGGGCAGCCGCGAAGTGCTTTTCGGCGGCGCGCACACGCTGAAACTGCTGGCCCCGGGCGAAGACCGGCGGCTGCTCGAAAAGCGGCTCGCATCGCTAGCGCCGGAAGCCTCGCCGTCGCGCCTCGACGAGCAACTGCGGCTGATGACGCGCAACGCCGCGTACCCGGAGACGGTCCGCGTCGTCGTCTACGGGCGTGCGCCGGTAGGCGACAGGACGCTGGCCGAGCTGCCGGCCGGCTTCAGCGTGTCGCGTGCCGTCGAATACGAGCCGGCGGCGGTGAATCACGGGATCACCGCCCTGGGGGTCGGACCCGCGGCTTCCGGGGCGTGGAACCGGGTTGACGTCCGGATCGGCATTACTTCGAGCGGCGGCGCGAGCATCGATCCGGGCGACCTGCGTGTCGGCATCGAAGGCGGGGATCTCGGCGGCGCGGCGCTGGCAGCCACGGCACCGGGTCGCTTCGTGCTGCGTGACCTGGTCGCGGACGGCGCGACGCTGGAAGTCCGGATCGACAAGGCGGACAAGCTGTCGCTGGACAACGTCGCGCGACTGACCTTGCCGGAACGCCTGCGGCTGCGCGTCGCGGTTGCCGAGGGCGTCGATGCCGCGATTCACAATGCAATACGCGCGGACAAAGGCCTGGAACTGGTGGCCGAAGACGCCGACGTTCTCGTGCGGCAGGCCGGCGATACGCGGCCGGTCGACCGGCCGGCCATCACGCTGCGGCCGATGGCCGATCAGGACACGGCATTCGAGATCGCGTACGTCGGTGAGCGCGACACACGGCAGGTGCTCGAGGCAAGCGTCGCCGGCCTCGGGCTGGATCAAATCGACGCGATGGCGCTGGCCTCGGCCGTCGACCGGCCGATCGGCGTCGCGGTGTTCGAGGGAGCGGAACGGCAAGTGTCGATCTGGTCGGAGCTCCTGCAGCCGAACTACAATTTCGTCCACTCACGCAGCTTTCCGCTATTTTTATCCAAGTCCCTGCGTTGGCTGGCCGGTGAGCAGGCCTGGTACGCCTACCTCGCGGCCGGCCGGACAGTGACGGAGCAAAGCGTCCGTTCGTCCTTGGGCCCGGCGGACGACGGCGTTCTCGAAACGCTCGGCGCCGACTACCTGCCCGCGCGCGCCGGCATCGTGACGGTGGACGGCGGCGCGGACTTGCAGGTGTCGCTGCTCAGCGAGGCGGTCTCGGGTTTTTCCGCCGGCGCCGCGGTGGAAACCTCTGCGGCCGGAACGGCGGCCGGCGTGCCGCTGACCGGCATCGTTACCTGGCTGATTCTGGCCGCGCTGCTGTTGTTCGGCGTCGAGTGGTATCTGTACCAACGCGGGCTGATGCCGTGATCGAACTCGCGGTGACATACCCGGTTTTCGCCTGGCTGTTGCTGGCCGTTCCCGCGATATGGTTCTGGCCGTCCCGGCCGCGCAGCGCGCTGCACGGCGTGCTGCGCACGCTGATTCTGGTGTTAACCGTCGCGGCGCTGACACAGCCGGTGCTCGTGTCCAGCCGCTCGAGCGAACATCACGTCGTCGTTCTCGATCAGTCCGACAGCGTGTCGGACGAAGCTCGTCGGGAAGGCGCCGCCATGGCCCGCGATCTCGTGAGTCGCCTGGGCGGGCAGGGAACGGTCGCGGTCGTGCAACTCGGCGGGGCCGCGGCCTTGACCGAAAATACGACCGCGCTGCAAGCCGGCGGCGGTTCCCCGCTGGGCGATGCGCTCGCGCTTGCCGCGCAGTCCATTCCGCACGGAATGCAGGGATCGGTCACGCTGGTCACGGACGGATTGTCGACCGACCGTCATTGGGGTGCCGGCGTGGCGCAACTGGTCGAGCGGGGCATTCCGGTACACACCTACGACCTGTACGAGGCGGCGGACGATGTATTCATATCCGACGTGCAATCGAGCGACGCGCGGGTGGGCGAATCGGTCACCGTGCGGGTCGACGTCGTCGGTACGGGCGCGGACCTCGAGGTATTGCTGATCAACGACGGCGAGACCGTCGCGCGCAGCGGACCGTTCGCAAGCGACGGCCGGCGCTCCGTGGCCTTGCAGTTCGAGGCCCGCCGGGCCGGCTTTATAGACTTCGAGGCCGAGTTGGTCGCGGCACGGGATTCGTATCCGGACAACAATACTTTCGATCACATCCTCGCCGTGCAGGAGCCGGTTCGGATCCTCTACCTCGGCGAGCGCCAGCGCGACGCGGCAACGCGCTTGTCGACGCTGCTGGGCGCGGGCTTCGACATCGAAACCAGCGCCGGCCGCGAGCTCGGCGGGAGCAGCGATTTTTCAGTCTACGATCTGGTCATGCTCGACGACCTGCCGGCGCGGTCCTTGCCGGAGGATGCCCAACATGCCTTGGCCGACGCGGTCAAAAACGACGGTGTCGGCCTTTTGCACAGCGGCGGCGAGGCGGCGTTCGCCGACGGCGGCTATTTCGATACGGCCGTTGCCGGCTTGCTGCCGGTCGAGCTCACGGGCGACGAAGACAAGATCGATCCGAGCGTGGGGCTTGCGATCATTCTCGACACATCGGGCTCGATGGCGGGTACCCGCATCGAGCTCGCAAAACACATCGCCCGCATTGCCGTTCGCCGGCTGCAGCCGCACGATCGTATCGGCATCGTCGAGTTCTACGGCAACAAGCACTGGGCGGTACCGATGCAACCGGCGTCGAACAAGATCGAGATCGACCGCGCCATCGGCCGCATGAAGGCCATCGGCGGTACCGTGTTGTACCCGGCGGTCCTGGAGGCCTATTACGGCCTGCTCAACGTGAACACGCGCTACAAGCATATCCTCGTGATCACGGACGCGGGCATCGAAGACAGCAACTACGAGGCGATGATTCGGCGGATGTCCAGGGACCGTATCAACCTGTCGACGATACTGGTCGGCCAGGGCGGCCACAATCAAATCATGAGCGACATGGCGAACTGGGGGCAGGGCCGCTTTTATTCCGTGGGCAATCAGTTCCAGCTCGTCGAGCTGATACTGAAACAGCCGTCGACCAAAAAACCGTCTAAGTACCGGCAGGGTGTTTTCGGCGTCGAGGGCCTGGGCGGCCGCGGCTGGTGGGCCGACGTCGACAATACGGCCCTGCCGCCGCTGAACGCTTATGTCGAAGTCGAACGTCGCGACGGCGCCGAGGTGCTGATCGAGGCGCGGGACCGGCAGCACCCGGTCCTGGCGAGCTGGCGTTACGGTTTGGGCCGGGTGACCGCTTTCATGAGCGAACCGGTCGGCGCCGGAACCGAGGGCTGGAGCGACTGGGACGGCTATGCCGAGTTTCTCGGCCGGGTGCTGGCGCGCACCGCCGCCGACAACACGCCGTTCGACCTGACGCTGGCGCGCCGCCACGATGTCGTCACGCTGACGGCGCGGCGGAATCTGCGCGACGAATCCTCGGCGCCGACGGCCTATCTGCTGGATGCCGATGGCGGCGTAGTGGCGGAATCGCCTGTCGCATTCAGGGAATACGCTCCCGGCCTTTTCGAAGCGGACATCCCGACGCGGCCCGCCGCTGCGGTCCGTGCCGTCGTGGATGCCGGTAAACGCGGTCTGCAGCGTATCGCTGCCGGCCCGCGCTCGGACACCAGCGGCGAGCGGCAGGTCGATCCCGCGCTGGCGCTGGACCTAAACGGCTTGTCGGCGCTCACCGGCGGCACGGCGCTCGTGCCGGCCGATATCCGCGATGGGCGCCTGGCGGCGGGTTCCGGCGAGCTGTCGTTCGTCGTGACCCGGATCTGGCCGTGGCTGTTGCTGCTGGCCTTGTTGATGTATCTGGCCGAGTTGCTGTACCGGCGCTGGCCCCGGGAGGCGGCATGATCAGGGTTTGCAAGTGGATGACCGCAACGCTGCTGTGCCTGGCCTTGTGTCATGCGGGTCCTGCGTCCGCGAACGCGCTTTCGGATTTGTTGAAGTCGAACGCGACATCGGACGGCGTCGACGCGTCGCTGGTCGATGCGCTGTACCGGGAATCGATTCTGGACAGCGGCGGGATAGAACTCGCGGTGAGTCGGCTGCAGGTATTTGCGCGCCGGTCGGGCCGGCCGGCGGTCGAGCGGGCCAACCACCATTTGTCGATTGCGCATTTGTACTGGCGTTCCGGTATGCGTGACCGGGCGCTGGCGTCGCTCGATGCTGCGCTGTCGCTGTATGAGAGCGCGGACGGCCTGTTGTTGAAAGCGCGGATTGTCGATGCGTCGGGCGATACGGCGGCTGCCGTGCCGTGGTATCGACAGGCGCTGGCGGCGACCGAGGATGCGAATGAGGCGGCGTTCATCGGTCTGCGCCTCGCGATGCTGGAGGTGAGTGAACGTGACGTCGAGGCCCTGGTTGCCTTGGCCGGTGAGCGCGATCAGGCGTTCAGGAACCGTTCGGCGGTAGCGCTGGCCGTGCTCGGCCGACCGGATCGTGCAATCGAGCTGTACCGGCCGGGGGCCGAGGCGTTCGCAGAGCAAATTCGGTTGGCGGAATGGGCGGTTGCGGCGGGTGACCTCGGTTTGGCACAAACCTCGGCGTGGGCGGCGTATCGGTCGGCGGCGGCGCGTCTCGATGCCTTGTACGCCCTGGCCGTGTTGGTCGAGGCGTACCGGAACGCTGACGCCCTGCAAGCGCTGATCGACGAGCTGGACGGTTTGGGGACCTTGAACGATGAGCTGCTGCGGACCCGTGTGGAACTGCTGATCGAGACGGGTCAATACGGCGAGGCGATCGCATTCTACCGGAGCCTCGAGACGGACGGGATCGATCGGGCGTCGCGCCAACGGCTGATCGATTTGTATGCGGCGGCGGGCCGGACGCCGGAGATGGTGTCGGAATACCGGCGGCTGATGGCGGCCGAACCGGAGGCGCTGTCGTGGCATGCGGCGCTGGCGGCACACTACATGGAGGCGGGTACGCCGGCGCGGGCCTTGTCGGTCTGGTCTGAGTTCGAGTCGCACAATGCGGAGCGCCTGCCGCTGCTGGTGGAGGCGGCCGGGCGCATGTTGGAGATGGGCTTTGTCGGTGAAGCCACCGGGATGGTTGAACGCCACATCGGCGCTCACGGCGATTCGGTGTCCGGGTTGACGTTCTTGTTCGAGACTCATTTTGCGCGCGGCGAAGACCGTCAGGCGCTGGCCGCGCTGCGGCGCCTGGAAGCGGCGCTGCCGGCGGGGTCCAGCGATTTTCGGGTGGTTGCCGACGGCTATGAGCGCATGCAACAGCATGCCGAGGCGGTGCGCGTGTACGAGGGCTTGCAGGCCTCCGAGGGCGGCCTGGGTTACGACGAGCGGATGCGGCTTGCGTGGCTTTACGGACTGGTCGGCGACAAGGAAAAAGCGCTCGAGGTCTGGCAGGCGATTTGGCTGAGCGTCGATAGTCCGGCGCGGCGCAGTTTTGCCGAGAGTCAGTTCCTGCAGTTGGCGGCCGAGCTTTCGATGCTGGGCGACGTCGTGGTCGATCTGGAAGAGCGTCTTTATCGACAGCAGGCGAACAGGAACGACATCCAGTTGCTGGTGCGGATCTATTCGGAAGTGGGTGATGCGTTTTCGGCGACCGAGGTGATCGAAGAGTACGCGCGTTACAGCGGCGGCAGCGAAGTCGAGCGGCTGAGGCAACTCGGCCAGGTCTACCTTCAGCTTTCCGAGTATTCGAAATACGACCAGGTGTTGCGCCGGCTGGAACGCATCGACCCGGAAAACCGGGTCGAACACATACAGAACCTGGTGCTGAACCTGCTGGCATTCGACCTGGCGGAGGGGGCGGGCGATCCGGAAAAAGAACGGGAGATCGAGCATTGGCTGGGCGAGCTGCGGGCGTACGATGCGGACGCCGTGAGCGGCGAGTTCGAGGCGAGCATTCTGTCGATGGCGGGCTTCAACGATCAGGCGGTCGCGAGTTATCGCCGGGCCCTGGCGGAAAAACCGGAGCACAGCGACAACTTGTTGTTGATGGCGGACCTGATGAAAGCGGACGGCCGCACCGACGAGGCGATCGCCCTGCTACAGTACGTGGCGGAACACGCGTCGGACGACAACGGCTTCGTCGTCGCGGTGGACGGGATCATCAACATGGCCGGTCAGCGACGTTTCGGCGAGTCGCTGACACCGGCCTTGCGGGATCTGTTTCGCTGGACGCAGCGGATCGTTCTGGAGCGGATTACCGGGCGCCAGGACCGGTTCTACCTGTACCGGCTGCTGGCGGACATTGCCGTGGAGACCGGCGATATCGAGGGAGAGTATGCGGCCATCGAGAACTCGTTGTCGCAAGCGGGGCTCCGCCGGGGGGCGATACTGCGCGAGTTGGTGACGATGTCGACGCCGGGCGCCGGTTTTGCCGGTGGCAACCGGGGCGATAGCGCGCGTCAGTTGCGCTATGCGAGGCGCCTGATCGGACTGCGCCAGCAGCTTCCGCCCGAGGTCTACATCAACGTGGGCGAGACCTTGCTCGAGCAGGGGGACATGCAGGGCGCGGACAAGGCTTTCGGCCTGATCGATGACATCACCGGTACGATCGACGTGAACGCGACCAGGGCATCGCTGTATCGAGACGCGGGTTACCTGGATCGGGCCCTGTCGTATTACAACCGGGCATTGAGCGTCGACCGGGACGACCTGGAGTTGTTGCTGCGCACCGGCGTCTTGCGGGAGGCCGGCGGTCAGGACGACGTGGCCAACGAATTGTATCTGCGCGCGTTGTTGAACCTGTTGAGCGCGCAGCCGGCGGTGCTGAAGAACGACCCGCCGGCGCCCCGCTCGGGCCCTTTATCGGTGTATCAGCCGGAAGTCGACGTAACGGTCAACCGCGATTACCGGACTTATTATGAGGCGTTGACAGCCGGCTTGTTGATCACCTGGCCGCCGGAGCAGGATTCGGCAGAAGCTCGCATTCGAGCGATCAAGCAGCGCTTCGACACGGAGCTCGCAAACGTCGTCGCGCTGGCGCACGAACGGGAGCGCTTGCCGCTTGCGCGTTATCCGCGGCTCGATCGCATGGCACGGTTCATGCGCCGTGTCGCGTACAAAACCGGCAATCCGGCGCTCGCGGAATATGCCGATCGTGCGTTGCTCGCGGACTTCAAACAAGATACCGACTACGTGCGCAAGATTGCCGGCGACTACCGCGACCGGGGACGGGCCGCCGTTGCCGGCGAAATGGAGTCCGTCGCCGGCATCGCCGCGGAAACGCCGCTACGCCCGCGTTCGCTGCTGTCGGACCTGGCCGCGGCGAAAGCGGCCGGGGACCTCGAAACCGCGGTCAAGCTTTCGCGCCTGCTCGGGGACGAGCAGGGACTGGCGGCGCTTTGCCGTGAACGGATCGCCGAGGGGGAGTACCGCCAGGGCCTGGGTTATGCCCGCGCGACTTTGAGCGAGGGCGAGTATCGCCGCTTCGTATCAAGCATTGTCCCGACGCTCAAAGACCGGCCCGTCGCCTTCGTACGCCTGCTGCTCGACGACCCGGCTCTGGTAGCAGACCTCGAGGAACTCACGGGGCGCGAGCTGATCTCGGTGAGCGAGTTGTCCGGTTTGCTGGAATTCCAGGCGGTGCAGGCGTTTCTCGGCGAATCGTATATAAGAATGAATCCGGTCTGGGAGTATGTTTCGACAAAGGCAACGCTGGCCGAAGAGCTACGGTTCGTAAAAGCGGCAATCGGACGGCAGAGCGACGACCGGTTTGGCGGGACCCTGGACATGCGCGCCGTTTTCGCCCACTGGCTAGCGCAGGCGTTGACGCCGGCGCAAAAGCGGGAGGTATCCGACGTCGCCGCCGCATACCTGTCCGGCCAGGACATGAAGCTCAACGACACGCGTGCGCGCAGCTTGTTCGCCTTGCTGGTTCTCGATGCCCATCCCGACAACGTCGAGCTACTCCACGATCTGGCAGATACCTGGATGCGTTGGACACGCAGCAGTGCCGATCCCGCGCCTTTGCTTCGTGCGCGTTTCGATGGCGCCGACGACGTAGCCTTCGACGAGTTGCTGGCACTGCATCGTGCCGGTGCGCTCGGGGACGGCTTGTGGATGCTCAGGTACTGGACCGAGGCGTTTTTCGAGGATGCACACGCGCGGGTGCTGGCGGGCTTGCAAAACGGCGAACTCGCCGATCCGGCAATCGCGCGCAGGGTCTACGAGCTGCGATTCGAAGCGCTCTTTCGCCGGGTGCCCCAGGTGGACGTGGCCTTGGTGACGGAAGCGGCGGAGTTGCTGGAGTCCTTGATCGGGTCGTACCCCGACGACGACAGATACCGCAGGGAGTTGATTTACGTTCGACTGCAGCTCGGCGACCGCAGCCGTTTGCGGCAGGCGCTTGCGGACTACTATGCCTACGACCCCGCCGACGAGCATCTGCGGGCGGCCTATTTCCTGCAACTGCTCGCCGACGAGCAGTACGCAGCCGCCGAAGCGGTCGCGACCGACGGCGGCACGGACCTCCGCGACGAGGCGGTCCTCGCGGCGTTGACGGCGGAACTCGGTCAGGATGTGAGGCTTCAGCCGACGACCGGCGCCGGGATACTGTTCAGCCTGGTGGATGACGGCAATGCCCGGTTACGGTTTCCGTCGTTCGCGCGTGTTCAGCGGGATGTCGAGCAGCTCCGCGCGGCGCTGGCGGAAGCTGACGACCACCGCATCCGCCTGGCGCTCCGCGCGGCTTGGCGTCAAGTGCATACGGATGTATCGATTCCTTCCTTCCGAGGGGGGCGTTCGCCTCTGATCGACCTTCTGTTGGCCGCGCCGCTCGATGCGGCTGACGGGGGTGGATACAATCCGTTCGAGTTCCGGGGTAAGCGTCCTTATCAATCGCTTGCGGCGCTCATCGAGTCGGAGCAAGCGGGCGAGCCGGCCTCGTTGTTGGATGCGGTCGCGGGCACGCGTTTCGGTGCCGTCGAGCTCGATCGCTACCTGGCGTCGATGCCGGCGGTCCACCGGCGCGCGTCGACGAAACTCTACCGGCTCGTCGCCGACGGCTACGAGGCGGCCGGCCGGCTGGAAAACAGGCTCGCGGAAATGCATGCCGCGCTCGAGGACGGTTCGCTCGGCGACCACGAATTCACCTTGTGGATGCTGCTGCGCGAAAAATCGGAGAATACGCTCGGCGGTGACGAGCTGCAGGCTTTTCGTGAGCGGGAGACTCGCGGCGATTACGCCACCGACCTGCAACTGTTGCTGGCCGCCAGGCTGTATGCAAAGGGCGGCGCCGTTGCCGACGCGGTCGAGCGTTATCGGCTACTTGCGGCGAGTCAATTGAAATATGGCGAGTTTCGGGAGGATCGACGGTCCTTCTCGCGCGACCGCGAGATCGTCATCAGCGTGTTGGACATGATCGACGACGCGGTTTCGCGTTTGCCGGGCGAGGCGGCCTTACGCCTTGCCGAGAGCGTCCTGGCGATTGCCGCCAGAGCCGATCATGCGGCCGAGTATGCCGCTGCTTACGACGCCCTGGTATTGGCAACCCTGGGCAAGCTCATGCCCGCGCCGGAAGCGCTTGCCGCGGCATCCGGGTTTTCGGCCGCGGCGGTCGACGCGGCGGTCGACGATGCGCGGCCCGTCCAAGAGGCGGAAGTACTGAAAATCATGGAGCTGATGCGACTCCATGCAATGTCGGGCGATACGGAAAAGGCTTCCGACGTGTTGCGGTCCCTTCTGGCCGTGACGCAGACCGTCGAAGCGGATGGCTACACGCAACTGTTCAGCTCGGCCGCGCAGCGTCGCTACGAGGTCGCCAACAACGTCTCCGTACTTTGCCGTCTGTATGGCTTTTCGTATCACGGCATAGCCCGCTGGGGCATGAGCTCGATGCCGACGCTTCCGCTTTTGGTCGAGAATCGGGAACGGGTGTTTTCCGCCTGGTACGGCGACGCGGCGGATTCGATACTCGGCAGTCTCGGGGCCGGCGGACTGAACGAGGACTGGGCTTTGAAACTCGTTTTCTCGATCGCCTATCAGCTCGACCGGGAAGGGCAGGGCGATCTTGCCCGGGGCATCGTATCGAGGGCGACCCACTGGATGTCCGGTAAGCGGCCCGCCCCGAACGCCTCGGTCCTGCAAGATCTGGTCACGCTGGCCCTGCATCTGGAGACGGGAATGCCGGCCGACCTGACTCGCCGGATTCTCGCTCAGGGCAAGCTGACCGTGGTACAAGAAACGGCGCTGATACGGGCTTTGGTCGACGGCAGCGACGCACGAACGGCGCTGGATGTCTGGCGATCCCTCGATGAGGCCCCGGGAGCGCTCGGCTTGATGCGGGAACTCAAGGCACTGGCGGATGCCGCGGACGAACGCGACTACGCGGCGGAGCTAGAACGCCGGATCGGCGAGGCCGAGCGGGCAAGAACGCGTATCGATGCAGGCGTATTGCATACCGCCGGGCGAAGCTCGACGTAGTGCTAAGTGTCCTGTCCAGCGAATTGTTCAACGAATTCACCGGACAGGACATTAGGACGCGCCTTAGAACGGCCGCCGAAGTTGGGACCAATGGATGAAGTTACTGCTCGTTGAAGACGATCCCGACATCGCCACCACGATGCGGCGACTGCTCGAAAGGCAAAACCATGTGGTCGACCACGCGGATTCGTTGAGGCTTGCGAAGGCGGCGATCGTCGAGAACGAGTATTCGGTCGTATTGCTGGATCGCCGTCTGCCCGACGGCGAGGGTACCGATCTCATCGAGTACGCACGCGGCAAGGGATTGCCGCTGCGCTTCCTGATTCTCTCCGCGCTCGGCGATTTGGATCAGCGCGTCGAGGGGTTGGACCTCGGCGCCGACGACTACATGGTCAAGCCGTTCGAGCCCGACGAGCTGCTCGCGCGCCTGCGCGCCGCCGAACGCCGGCCGTTGCCGGCATCGGCCAGGATACTCGAACTGGGCAAGCTGCGGCTCAACTGCGAGACGAGGAATTTCCGGGTTTCCGGTGAAACCGTGGTATTGCCGCGCCGCGAAATGATGATCCTGGAGAGCCTGCTGAAGGCGGCAGGGCGGGTCGTCACGCGCGACAGGCTGGAATCGGCGGCCTACGGGTACGACGAGGAGGTACAATCGAACGCGCTGGAGTCGCATATCTCGCGTCTTCGCAAGAATCTCGCGGGCCGTAAGGCCGGTGTCGCGATCCGTACGATTCGCGGCGTGGGCTACATGCTCAAGGAGGATTCATGAAACTCGGCAGACTGACCCGTTGGCGCCGGTCGCTGTTGGCACAGACGACGGCGTTGACGATGATCTTCCTGGTGTTCGCGTTCGTCTATGTCGCGGTCATACCCTATCTGAAGTATCTGGACGCCCGCGACCCGCTCGATCGGACGCGCAGTCTGGTGGGACGGGAAATCGTCGGCGCCGTCTACGGTGCCGATGCGCAGGCCGTCGACAGGCTCGGCGATTCCGACCTACTCGCGAAAGTGGCGGCTGCAAACCCGGGGTTTCGCTACTACGTGCACCGGGGTGATCGCAGCATACAGTTCGGCGATGCGCCGAAATGGCGGGAGGCGATCGATTTCAGTCATCCGGAGCTTGAGTCGTTTTTCGAGACGGTGGATCCCGAGGACTGCGCCACGAGGGGCTTCTGGTCCGGGAAGTTCGACGACGACGGTGTCACTACGCATGTGTATTACCGGGAGTGTAACGGCGAGAAGAGTTACATCGAGTATGCTGGGGTTGCGCATCCGACGGAGTTCAACGAATCGATATTCAGGGTGGACAGGCTCCTTTTCTTCTGGAACATATCGAAGGAGTTGTTCGCCGCGGCATTGGTGTTCATCCTGATTGCCGGGGTCGTCCTGCTGCTTGCGACCAAGTCCTTACGGCGCGTGGCAAGAGTCGCCGAATCGATCGACGCCGGCCGGCGCGGGCGGCAACTGCTGCCCGAAGAAGGGATTCCGACCGAGGTCCTGCCGCTCGTCCGGGCGATCAATCAAATGGTCTTGCGCTTGCAGGAGAATCAGGAGCAGCAGCATTTCTTTCTGGCGGCGGCGGCGCACGAGATGCGAACGCCGATGACGATCTTGCGCACGCGCCTCGAGGAGCTGCCCGACTCGTCCGTCAAGCGCGAGCTGCGCGACGACATGCGGCGCATGGCGGTCCTGGTCGAGCAGCTATTACGCCTGATGAGCATACAGGGTAGGGACGGATTGCCGGACGAGGTCGATCTCGTCAAGGTAGCGCGGGCCGTTGTCGCCGATCGGGCTCCGCTGGCCATAGAGCGGGAAGTCGAGGTCGAATTGCAGGCGGACGTGGACGAGCACGTCGTCAAGGGAGACGAAAGCCTGCTGCACGTCGCGATCGCGAATCTCGTCGACAACGCGGTTTCCTTCAGCAATGCGGGCGATACGGTACTGATTCGGGTCGACCGGGCGGGCATCGTCTCGGTTCAGGATCAAGGGCCCGGCGTCGTCGCGACCGAGGCCGAGCTCATTTTCGAACCCTTTGCCAAGCGCCCGCCGAATCGCAAGGGCCACGGCCTCGGACTGGCCATCGTCAAGGCCGTCATGAGCCTGCACGGCGGCAAGGTTTCCATCGACAACGCGGCAGGCGGCGGGGCGAGATTCGCGTTGCAGCTTTGATCGGCTCCTTCTGGTGTCCTGTTCTATGACAATTACGCTCCGCCGAGGATTGGCGTAGTCGGAATGCCGATATATGCAACCATCGAAGCGTATCGGTCCAGGAGGCGTAAAATGCAGACCTCCTGCGTTTATTCGTCGACGGACTGGATCAAGCTGCGGATGGTCGACCGCAAGTCAACGGTCTGATGCAAATGTGTACCGGATGGAGACGCCGCCGTAGTAGTGCCGGTCCGGCGCGGGTTCGAAGAAGCGCCCGCCGAAGGCGTTGATGCGAACGTTCGCGGGGTAGTCTTCATCGCTCAAATTACTGATGCCGACGAACGGCGAAACGACCCAGCGTCCGAAGCGCAGGTCGTTGAAACCCGCGCGCAGATTCGCGACCGTATAGGACTCGGTGGCGACGCTGTTTGCGTTGTCGACGAAGAAGCTGCCGACATCGAGCACGTCTACCACCCCGTAAAAACCCGACGGATGCCGGTATGCGAGTTCGGCGCGCAGCAAATCGTCCGGAATACCCGGGATGGCATTCCCCGAGAAGTCGTTGCCGTTGTCATCCAGGAAACGGTCGAACTCGAAGTCCGAGTAGGTGTAGGCGAGCGTCAAACTCAGATTGTCGATCAGTTCGCTCGAGAACGCGAGCTCGGCGCCGCGCCGCGAGGATTTACCGGCGTTCGAGAAGAAATCCCGGCCGGGCTGCGACGCGAGCTCGAACGGTATGAGTTCGTCATCGACGTCCATTGTGAACACGGATACCTCGTAGCGGTTGCGGTGCCCAATCAGGCCGC
Source organism: Woeseiaceae bacterium (assembly GCA_028279985.1). GTDB lineage: Bacteria > Pseudomonadota > Gammaproteobacteria > Steroidobacterales > Woeseiaceae > UBA1847. The sequence goes on along the minus strand of JANQMR010000008.1, from coordinate 12,208 downwards.
GAATACCGACTTCGAAGTTCTCGGCTGCCTGCGGATCGATGTCGGGATTGAAACCGCCGGCGCCGCTGGGGTTTGCGAACTCGGTCGTCGTCGGTGTCTCGAATGACGTGGAGTAAGTCGCATAGAGGCTCGTGGAGTCCGTTACCGAATAGACGAGCCCGAACATCGGGCTCGTTTCGCTGAGCGTACGTTGTCCGGAGTCGTCGCCGTCGTTTAAGAAGTTGTCGTCGACGTCGAACTCCACTTCGTCGTAGCGCAGGCCGGCAGTCAACGCCAGGTCGTCGCTGAGTTCGATTTCGTTTTGGATGAACACACCGAGGCTCGTCACCAATTCGGTCTGGTCGAACGCCAACGCGCCGAGTACGCCCATGTTGTTATCGAAGCGTCGTCGCTCGTCGTCCTGCCGGTCGATGTCGAAGCCGACAATCAAGGTGTTCGGTCGGTCCCGGAAGCTGCCCGCATGAGTGTAGCTCGCGCCGCCGCCCACAAAAGACCGGTCGAACTGCACCGCGCCGCCGCCCGTAAACGGCAGCTTGTTCGCGAACTCGCGCCAGACGTAGTAGTTGCGTAGCTGAAGCTCGCCCTTGTCGCCGATCGCCTTACGGTAATCGAGTCCGAGGCGCTGCTGGTCGAGCGCCTCGCCTGCGTCGAAATCGACGTTTCGCTGCCGCGCCTGAGTGGGGTCTGCCTGCGCATCCTGTAGCGTGATGCCGCCCGGATCGTTGGCAACGGGCTGATCGGTCACGTTGACGACGACACCGAATTCCGAGCTGTCGTCGATCGTGTAGACAAACCGGGCGTTGAGTAGTGTGTCTTCGGCCTCGCTGTGGTCGCGATGGCCGTCGTACTGCAGCTCCGAAATGTTGACCAGATAATTCAGTCGCCCCGTGTCGCCGCCCGCTTTTAGCTGAATCTTCCTGAAGTCGAAGTCGCCGACGGACAGCCGGCTTTCGACGAAGGGCTCCGTCGGCCCGCGCTCGGTCGCGATGTGAATGACCCCACCCGACGCGTTACCGTACAGCGAAGATGCGGGGCCGCGAATGACTTCGATTTGCCCGGCCGAGCCCAAGTCGATGCCGTCGGACTGCGCCTGCCCATCCGGCAAGGACTCGGGAATGCCGTCGACCAGTATCTTGACGCCGCGAATGCCGAAATTCGAACGCGCCCCGAAGCCGCGTATCGCGATGCGCAGGTCTTGCGCGAAATTGTAACGGCCCTGCATGAACAGACCTGGCACCGCGGCCAGGGATTCGTCGAGGCCGAGCTGTTGACGGCCGCGCTGGATCGCCTCCTTCGTGACGACGCTAATCGCTGCCGGAACCTTGTCGAGCGGCTTGGGCATGCGCGTTGCGCGCACCTCGATTTCGTCGATCCCGGTCGTGTCGCGCGCCTCCGGAGCCGCCGCAAGCTGCGCCCACACGGCGGTTGGCGCAGCAACCAGTGCCACCAGGCTCACAGATAACCAGCCGCCGATCGCGTGCTTCACGGGCAAATCCTCGCTTTTGTGTGTTCTCGTTCTAGGCGCATTATACAAGACCAGCGGCCGTGCGATGGCGGCCGCGCGTTGAGAAAGATCCTCAGCGGCCTCGCAAGTAACGTTTCGATCAGTACTGGAGATAAACCACTTGCGTTGCCGTATTCTCGTAGAGGCCGTGTTTTCCATCGGCGCCGCCGATGCCCGATTTTCTGCAGCCGGCATGGAATCCTTGCATGGCTTCGAAATTCTCTCGGTTGACGTAGGTTTCGCCGAACTGAAGGCCTTTGCATGCACGCATCGCGGTGCTGAGATCCTGGGTATAAACAGACGATGTAAGCCCGTAATCACTGTTGTTTGACAAGGCTATGGCTTCATCGAGGGAATCGAAAATCTGGATTGGAAGAACGGGCCCAAATGTCTCTTTTTGCATAATATTCATGTCGGTCGAGCAGTTGGTCAAAACTGTCGGAAGATAGTGAAAACCTGCGTCCAAATCGGCGCGCGACCCACCCACTACGACTTCGGCGCCCGCGGCGACGGCGCCGGCAACCGCATCTTCCACATTCTCGAGGCCCCGCATGTTTACCAGCGGTCCCATGTCGAGATCTCTTGTCTGGCCAGGGTCGCCGAAACGGGTGGCGGCCATGGATTTGCTGACCTTGTCGATAAACTCGGCCGCGACACCGCGTTGCACGTATACCCGCTCGGCACAGTTGCATACCTGACCGGTATTGATGACACGAGAGTCGCGAATGGCAGATACTGCCAGCTCAAGATCGGCGTCGTCCATTACGATCGCAGGTGCTTTACCGCCCAACTCGAGGTTTACCTTGGTAAGGTTGGCGGAGGCAGCCGACATGATGCGTGTGCCGGTCAACACGCTACCGGTGAAACTGACCATATCCACTTTGGGGCTCGACGAAAGCTGCGCCCCGACGCTCGCTCCTCGTCCACCGACGAGGTTGAAGACGCCCGGCGGCAGGCCGATGTCACTGATGTATTTCGCAAAGAGAAAGGCGTTCAACGGCGTTTCTTCGCTCGGCTTGATCACGATGGTATTGCCGGTAATCAGTGCCGGCGCCATCTTCCTCGCAATCAGGAAAAACGGAAAATTCCACGGCAAGATTCCCGCGACGACTCCCAGAGGTTTTCTAAAAAGCAGTATGTTTTCGTTCGGACGATCACTCTCGATAATCTCGCCTTCAATACGACGCCCCCATTCGGCCATGTAGTCGATGTAGTCTGCAGTAAAATCGACCTCCGTCATCGCAAGTGCCTGTACCTTGCCCTGTTCCTTGAGTATCGTGTCGGCCAGTTCTTCCCGGTGCCTGCGTATGGCCTCCGCCATTCGACGGAGGTACCCGGCTCTCTCCACCGCCGGTAATGCGGCCCATGCCGGTTGCGCGCGTCTGGCCGCGTCGATGGCTGCTTCGACTTCTTCGCTGTCGGTTTCTGGAACGTAGCCTAGAATTTCCTGATTAGAAGGGTTTGTCACTTCCAAGTTGCTGGTCGATGTTGACGTGAAAACCCCATCGATAAAGTTCTTTTGCTCTTGGTTCATAGCTGTTCCTCTTCATTATCTGCTTATAGCTTCTGAGTCGGGTGTTGCGGCCGCACAGGCTGGGGGATTTCCATATCCAAAGGTGCGCAGACACTGGTGATGGAACAAGCAGGAAGCGTGCCAGATGGGTAGCGTGTTTGCTTGGCTCGCCAAAATGGATTCCAAAAAAGGAAAATCGCGCCTAAAAGCGCTAATAGCACCTGTAAATGATCGGTCTGTCTTGTTTAAGAAAACATACAGACGTGCCTACTGTGTTCGTAGGGACGTTGGTGCCTCCTCCGATGGGATCTTTCTGACACATGTGTCGCCAGTTAACGCGACATTGGTGCCATTTCATTTATAGCCGGTCCGTTGAAGGCAGCTTGCCTCCAGTTCCGGAAATTGATTTGAAATACAGATACCTATGTCGATCAAGGAGAAATATTGTCGTTGCCCCATCTTTTTGGTGCATATCTTGCTTATAGATGATTCGGACACTCCTAATCTTCGGCTTCATCGCACTTTGCGTGCGAAGTAAGTGGGGCTAGCGGTGCTGCCAAGATCATAAATTGAAGGGGATCAAATATGTCTTTTCGAAAAAAAAGCCAGCTCTTTAGCGCAGTCATCTGTATCGGCACCTTAGTGGCCGCTCCGGCATATTCAAAAGAGAAAGCTGATTGGATAGACAGAGTTAGTCTGGATGGGTTCATAGCGCAAGGGTGGCAATCGCCGATAGAAGTTAGCGGTGCCGCGTTTCGACTCTCTGATACAGAGGCTCAATCGGGTTTTCAGAGATTGAGATATGGCATTCAGATCACTGGAAAAATCAACGACAAATTCAGCGTGTTTGCAGAGCTTGCCGAGGAGCCAAACGACTTTTCGTCACTCACCCGGTACGGAATTTCTCAGGATCTTGCATGGCTTGCTTACAAGCCCAATGACAACAACGAGATTCGAATTGGAAACATCATAGCTTACGCAGGAAGCATGGCTTTCTTGAAGTACTCCGACGGCGCCGTCGTGCAGGGCAACCCGATGATTGGCAATAGTCCGGTAGACCTGATTACTGCGGAACAGGGTGTTTGGCTCACGGGCAGTGCGCCGGTAGGATCGGGAAAATTGCTGTGGGATGCTACATTATCCACTCCGAGTTTCTTTTCCGATTTCAGTGAGGACGCGGGCTATAACTACAAAATAAATCTGACCTATGAAGCGAAGAATGGCTTCGGCGTCGGGTTTGGCGTCTTCCAGACGACCGGCGATGCACAGTGCGTCTCGGGTGTATGTACCCTGGCTGACGGAGGCGCGGTTGGATCGGTGATAGGGCTTGGCGACGGTGATAACTACGAGTTTTCGACCGGAGGGCCCGACTCACGCACGACACACGTCGGGATCATCCCCGGAATTGATGCAACGATACTCCAGGCGGATGCGCAGTACAAAAACGAAAAGCTGATGGTGCATGCACAGCTAGGTCTTGCTCAGGATGAGTATTCATACCTGGGTCGTTTCGGTACAGCGGAATTTAGTGAACAAGACGCCGAAATGCGATTCGCAACCGTAACGGGGCAGTACATTGTTTCAGATAGCCTGTATCTTGCGGCCAGGTATTCAATTTCTCAAAACGAATCTGATGGGGTCGCGAGCAATGACAATGTGTTGGATAGAATTCAGCTTGGTGTCGGTTATTGGTTTGATAAGTCGATACTCCTGAAAGCGGAGTACGTCAAACAGCGGGAGGAAGCCAACTCGGGCGGGCTTAAAACCAGTGGTCTTGGCGAGGCGGAATGGGACGGATTTAGTCTCGAGATATCGTTCCAGTTCTAGAAGCGGTCGCAAAAAAGCTTAGCTCTGAAACGACACTCGTAGGAGCGGGCTTCCCGCCGCGATCGGCGTACAATCGCGGCGGGAAGCCGCTCCTACGGGGTGGTGAGACCGCTTCTGCGCAGACTGGAGGTCCGATGAAGCAGCCGGGAGAAAGAACCATACCAAGTGACTACTTCGATCCAAGGTACCCTAATGGCGAATACCTGCAGAGTAAGGCGAAGTCGCGCATGCCTATGTTTGCTTTCGACTATCTCAACGGCGGTTGTATAGACGAACGCGGGCTCACGGATAATCGCGCGAATCTCAAAAGGGTGAGGTTGAACAGCCCGCTGTTGAAAAGACGCTGCCAACCGGATTATTCGGTAAACCTTTTCGGAAAAAGATATCGTTATCCTTTTGGCGTCGCGCCAGTCGGTTTGCAAGGATTGATGTGGCCAGATGCGCCGGAAATACTTGCTCGAGCGGCGGCAGACTTGGAAATCCCGTACGTACTGAGTACGGTGTCGTCGGCGAGTCTTGAAACGATCGCCGAGATTGCACAGGGCTACGCCTGGTTTCAGTTTTACAATCCTACGGTGGAAGATGTGCGTGCTGACATCCTGCGTCGAGCCGCACAAGCAGGTTACGATGTGCTGGTGGTGACTGTAGACGTACCGACGTTCGGCTATCGTCCCAAAGACATACGCAACGGTTTGTCTATGCCGCCGAAAATGACGTGGCGAAATATTCTGCAGATGCTCGCACGGCCGGCGTGGTTGTTAGGCATGGCAAAGGCGGGTAAGCCTGAAATGAAAACGCTTCTGCCTTATATGCCGCCGAACACCCCCGCCGATGAACTTCAGAGCTTTATGAATAAAACCGTCATGGGTTCAGTGGATGCGGATAGTTTAAGAAAGATCAGGGATGTGTGGCAAGGGAAGCTTGTCATAAAGGGCATCAGCCGTATGGAGGATGCAGACGCTGCAGTGGAAATTGGTGCAGATGGTATCGTTGTCTCGAATCACGGCGCACGACAACTGGATGCGGGGCCCAATTTGATCGAAAGCCTGATCGGCATATCCGAAAAACACGGCGGAACCATCGAGGTTATCTACGACAGCGGGCTCTACAGCGGCACGGACTTGGCAAAAGCTCTAGCGTGTGGGGCAGGTTTCGGACTATTCGGCCGTCTGTTCGTTTACGGCGTTGGGGCCCTTGGACAACGTGGCGGTGTCCACACGATCAATATGCTCGGCTCGCAATTTGCGCAGGTTTCACAGCAGCTCGGGTGCGCGAACCCCTCGGATTTCCCCGGGTGCCTGGCGGACTCCGGCGTCAGGTAGGTCATCGGCCTGGTCGGAACATCGATAGCTTGGCGGCTTCTTGCAGTGTCTTGCGAAGACACCGTGCAACCCGCCGTGAGACAAGTGTCGCAGACGAGCGTGGGATAGCCTGATCCTGATCGAAGAAGCGAGCAGTGGCCGCTCTTGATAAACATTATAAAAAAGCATTTTTTTTCAGTCGCTTATCGTCGCGCATAATGGTTCGTGTGTTTTCTACCGCGCGCATTTTCGGAAAATCGCAGACTCTATCTGCTTGGCATAGATATTGCTAGATACGTTGATGTGGTACGTGTTTTTGCGAGGATTCTGGTCGGCATGACATCTGACTTTGCGTAGCGCACCGCGATAGATCGAAAAGCTTTCAGGAGATCAAATCATGCAAATAAAGAAACATCGCCTAAAGAAACATCGCCTATGGCTCGCTGGTTGCATTGTGAGTTGCGCGCCTTTGATTACTCATGGGCAGAACCTGACGAAACTCAATCAGGAGATTGAGAACTACACGCCGGTTACCCAGGAGCGCTTGGAGAGCGCAGACCCCAAAGACTGGTTGCATGCAAGGGGTCGGTACGAGGGGTGGATGTACAGCGAACTTGATCAGATCAACAGCCGAAACGTCACGAGTTTAAGGCCTGTTTGGACATACGCCACAAACCTTGATTCCGGTCACCAGGCACCCGCCATGGTCAACGACGGTGTGATGTTCGTGTCGACGCCCTACAACCATGTGATTGCATTGGATGCGAAAACGGGGCAGTTGTTCTGGCGTTACCAACACGACAATCCCTCCGACCTTAGTGTCATGCACAACACAAACCGTGGTGTGGCACTTTGGGACGACAAAGTCGTCGTCGCAAGTCTGGACGGTAATATAAACATCCTGAATGCCAAGGATGGCCAGCGTATCTGTCAGCATGACGTCGGCGACTGGAGAGTCGGGGCCTACATTACGTCCGCGCCCGTGGTGGTTAAAGGACAAGCGATGGTTGGACCTTCCGGCGGAGAGTTCGGCGTTCGCGGATTTCTCGAGAGCGTCGATGTAAACACCTGCGAACCGATTTGGAAGACTTACAGCGTGCCGGGTCCGGGACAACCAGGTCATGAAACCTGGAAGGCCGAGGGGGTACGGCCCGATGCATGGAAATACGGTGGCGGTAGCATGTGGCTGCCGGGCAACTACGATGCGGACACAGGAGTCCTCTATTGGGGAGTCGGAAACGGTTCGCCCTGGCTGGGCGATCAGCGTCCCGGAGATAATCTCTACGTCGCCTCCGTGCTCGCAATGAACGCAGCGGATGGAGATATAAGAGGCCACTTCCAATATCACTGGAACGACTCCTGGGACTGGGCGGGTATGAGCGCGCCCATGCTGGTTGACTTCAAAGACAAGCGTAAGAAAGTAACTGGCCTGCTGACGCCGCAGCGCAACGGCTACCTTTATTGGCTCGAGCGAGAGAAGAGCGGCGAAATCGGTTACGTAGAAGGGATCCCCTACGTCTATAACAATGCTTTCAAATCCCTCGACAGTAAAACCGGCCGCCCGACTTACGACGAGGAACACAAGCCGGTAACCGGGAAGCGCGTATCCTACTGTCCCAGCTTGTGGGGAGGTAAGAATTACCCCTATGCGGCTTACAATCCCGAGACAGGAATGATCTACATACCTTCCAACGATAACCTGTGTAACTCGTTCATCGGCATCGTCCAGGAAGATATCGAGCCGCTTTCCGGGCAGTTTTGGGCCGGGATCGACATTCCTGATCTGGAGGTCTATGTCAAAGACAAGGACAAGTCTGTGGGCGTGATGCAGGCGTGGGATGTAGACAAACGCGAGGTCGTGTGGACACATGAGTTCGGCCATACAATGACCTGGGGGTCCACGCTGACCACGGCAGGTAACCTGGTTTTCTCCGCAGGTACCAACGATCGAATGCTGCGCGCTTTCGACGCCAAGACTGGCGAAATCGTTTGGGAGTATCCGCTTCCCAGTACGGCCATTGCGCCGCCTACGAGCTACACCGTGGATGGTAAGCAGTACATTGCCGTCGTGGCGGGATACGGCGTTGACGCGGCATGGACCAATAGCGTGCTGTCCGGCCAGGACGATCGTTGGATAAGCGACGTACCGGAAGGTGGCACTATCTATGTCTTCGCGTTGCCGGACTGACCACGTCTTGAGGCACTACGCACAGCGCCCCGCAAGGGCGCTGTGCGAAACACAAGGCTAGTGAAGAGGATCGCCACCGCGATCAAATGGAACAGATGTAGGGGTTCCTTTCAAGGGGCGTAAGGGATTGCGAAGAGATATCGCGAAGCGATCCCGTCAGGCTGCTTTGAGCGGCTCACCCGTTAGAAAGTCAACGGCTTTGCCGGGGGATGGTTACTGTCGTGAGAGGTTGTGACAATGAAACATAGGCGGTACGCTACGGAAGAAGAGAAAGAGCAGGATGGTAGTCGGCGCCGTTTTGTTCAGGGGGCGGGAATTATCATAGCGGCGGTCGCGTCAAAAGGCGTGTCCGCTGGAATTGAGATTCCCGATGACGGCGCGGAGGAAGAACAGCCCGAGGAAGTGAGCTTTCCACCGCAGGTGGGCGACCGCCTCACTCCTTTCGCAAGGAGCAAGCGCGGTAAACCTATCCGTGTAGAAGACGTACCTGTGGCGTCAAAACAGATATTGGCTCTGCCCCTTGACAAGAAAGAAGGCCACATACGGCATGCGCGCACCTACAATCAGCTAATGATCCAGCGTTTTGAAGACCTGGATAACATGGATGAGAGCACTGCGGAGAGGGCTGCGGCAGCAGAAGGAATCGTGGTGTACTCGGCGATATGTACGCATTACGGCTGCATTGTCATAAGTTGGGATAAGAAGCAGCAGGGTTACATGTGTCCTTGTCATCAAAGCGTTTTCAACCCGAGAAACTCCGGAGACATCGTATCGGGCCCAGCGCCCCGTAGACTGCCGTCCCTGCCTGTTGTAATCGAGTCGGGAGAAATCGTAGTAGCCGGCGATTTTGATACACCTGTGGGAATAGGAAGTCACGTGCGCTAGGAAAGCTCTGCACAAGTCATGAGTAACCATCCTCCGGCAAAGCCGTTGACTTTCTAACGGGTGAGCCGCTCAAATCGGTCTCCTGCTGCGTCAGAGCGTCGGTCTCGGCATTGCGCATCGGTGTCACAGGAAGGCACGGGAATAAGCAGCGACCTTAAGCCGTGACTTTAAGCTGTGACAAGTAGAAGTTGGAAATAGACATGAACAAGAGGAATAAGTAGTGCGTTTTTCTAAAGCGGTGATGCTGCTTTTTTTATCTGCGAGCATGTCTGCGAACCTGCTTATGAGCAGCGTTGCCCACTCGGCGGCAAAGCCGATCACTGGCGTATCATGCGGAGGTGGGTTCTACATACGAACTCGCGATGGCCACCTGCACTGGGTACGCCCCGGAGCGGAACACGAAGTACAAGAGGTGTATAGCGGTGAGGGCAGTCTGCACGCCATGACCGAGTGTGGGACTGGAGTGGTTTCTGTCTTTGAAGATCGCGGTGTCTACACAGCGTACTACAGCTCGAATTGCTTGAGTGTTGGTATTGTGAGCGGTGACACCGAAAAGGTTTACGAGGGAAGACAGGCGATTACGGCCTTTGCTCGAGATGGAAACGCATTGATCACAACTGTGTCTAGCGGAGCTCGCTGGCGCAGTGAGAGTTGTCTATATGTAGCGGAGCCGCCTTCTAAGCTATTGGAGTAGCGACCTCGAGGTATGGCCGTTGTTGATGCTACGTACAATTTTTGTTTATACCGATATTGTTTATATCGAATTGTTTATGTCGAATCAGTACTGTAATAAGGTGAGGGCATAGCATAAATAGAGTGGGGGGGTAGTATGAGCCGCGGCAATACTATAGCGGAAAACGATGCCGCTTCAAGCCGTCAGCTAATCAGCAATCTAAACAGCCGGATTAAGACCTCTTGGCAGCGATGCCAAGCAGACTACGGTTTAGACCGCGACGGCAGCAACACCGGCGTCCGGGTTCTTTCTTACACGGATCTCCATGAACGGCGACAGCGTGCTGAAGAGTTTGTCCGTGTCGCTGGCGGTGGCGTGCACACTTTGTCTCGGCAACTTACCGACCTCGGGTATCTGGTGATGCTCGTAGACAACACGGGAACCGCGCTCAATGTGATGCAAAGTTGCGATGTCGAGGCCGACTACCGAAAGCTGGGCCTGGTTGTCGGCGCCCAGTGGAAGGAGAAGCGCAATGGCACGTCCGGCGTAGGTACCTGTCTGGTGGATCGGCGTTCGGTTCTGGTGCATCGCGATGATCATTTCTTCCGGAATATGTCGGTACTCAGTTGCTCCGCGAGCCCCATATTCGATGGACAGGGTGATGTGATCGCCTGTTTGAACGCCACCTCCCTGTACCAAACTCACGCGAAAGAAAAAGAACTGGTGAATCTTCATCTCGTCAAGATGATGAGCCGGATGATTGAAAATGCGTATTTCCGTTACTGCTACCGGGGCCACTATCTGCTGAATATCGGTTACGACCAGATGCACTGCAACGACGTGATGGAGGCTCTGGTTGCGGTCGACGACAATGCTGAGGTGGTGGCTATCAATCAGGTCGCCAGAGAGAATGGTTTATGGCCTTGGAGCGCCAATGTATGTGGTGGCCCGGTTTCGGAGCTGAGGCTCATGAGCTTCGAAGAGCTGGCTCGTGGCGACAAGACCGATTACACCGAGAGTTGTTTGGTCGATAACAGTAAGCGCAACCTGTACGTCCGCGTTTCGCGTCCGTTGAATTACTTAAAGCGCACCTACAAGATCAAGATTGCCGGCACGAAGTCCGGTCCCAAAAGATCTTCGTCCGCAATGGGGTTGTCCGAACTGCAAGGCGAGGATGAGCACTTGCATAAGGTTGTAGAGCGAGTGCGTCTCGTTCTGGATAAAGACATTCCCATTCTTATTACCGGTGAAACCGGTACGGGAAAAGAATTGTGGGCCCAGGCTATACACGCAGAGAGTGCACGTGCGAACAAGCCTTTTGTGGCGATGAATTGTGCAGCAATTCCGGAATCGCTCATTGAGAGCGAATTGTTCGGTTACGAGGCGGGATCGTTTACCGGTGCGAAGCAGGGTGGCATGAAGGGAAAGCTGCTACAGGCCCAAGAGGGCACTATCTTCCTGGATGAAATCGGAGACATGCCCCATGGACTGCAAACACGGTTGTTGCGGGTGTTGGCGGAGAACGAGGTAGTGCCGCTGGGTTCGTCCAGAGCCTACGATCTCGACGTGCAGGTGATCTCGGCTACCCACCAGTCGCTAAAAGACAAAATTGCATTGGGCGAATTCCGACAGGACCTGTTCTTTCGTCTGCACGGGATGTCGTTGAAATTGCAGCCTCTACGACAGCGTCGCGATTTGGTACACCTCATTGAGAGGATTTTCCGATCAGAGAACTCCGGGGAATCTATACCTATCCAACCGGCGGCTTTGGCGAGGTTGCTCGCTTATGACTGGCCGGGAAATATCCGTGAACTGAAAAGTGCTGCTCGCCTGGCACTTGCTTTGTGCGATGGCAAGGTGATCGACGAGGCATGCCTGCCTGATTACCTGCATCAAACGACCGGTTCGGCTGAAGAATTCGATGGTCTGTATGACTGCGATCGAAGTGGGCAGGGGGAAGGTATTGCCGAGCAACAGGCAATTATTCAATGCCTCAACAAAAATAAGTGGAATGTAAAGAAAGCGGCCGCCGAGATGTCTTTGAGTCGGTCCACGATCTACCGAAAGATGAAACGGTATCGAATTGTGCCGCCCAACAAGCGCTGTAGCTAGAGGTGTTCCAGCGCCGTACCTTCCTTGCCTCGCTGATAAGCATCCTGCTTTTATTTCCGCTTGGTAAAACAAGCTCCTCGGACCGAGCTGTGTTTGCAGCCCCTGATGCGGTCGACGAAATTCTTCAGGAACGCATCGAGGCCGTCGGTGTTGAGAACTTGCGCCTCTCAGTTAGTGCTGAAGTCGAAGGTCTCGACCCGGAGCT
>JANQMR010000005.1 GCA_028279985.1 Woeseiaceae bacterium | reverse complement strand
CGCCGCGAGCGCCAAAGGCTCTGCCGAACGCGCCGCCGCCCTTGCCACGCTGGAAAATGTCAGCCGGGCGCTACGCGCGAAGCTCGCGCCATCCGGGCCGCGCTTCTAAGCGCCGCTCTAATGCATCAAGGCTCCGCCGTCAGGCGGAGCCTTTTCTTGTCGCCGGTTCGCGGCATTGGCGCATATCGAGTAACCGAATATCTAGAATATGCGATGGAAAGCAATGAACAAAAGTATGCTCAATGAAATTACCAAAATGACATATCCGATATTGCGTATTTGCCAGCCGATTTCCCGCAAACGCTCGCGGCGTTTTTCTTCTATATTATTCAATTTCTTCTTAGTTATTTGGATAATGCTTGCTTATCTCTATTAGCACAGCATAATCTCGCCGACAAAATTTCATTGCCGCGAGGATTGCGCGCGGTCTGGGTGGAATGCGCATCCGTATATGGTCCGCATGACAAAAAGATGCACCGACTCTTTCTGTCCCTGCCAATACGAGCCGGGGACCACCATCGGCGGGATCACCATTCTGGCCTGGCCGGACGACGATACCCTGAACGTCACGGCGCGGCCTCTGGAGGAAAACACCAAACGGCCCGTCCCGACCGGCCGCCGCCTACGAAGCTTGCGGCAGCCCGAACCAAGACGTTAGGCACCTCTCTTGGCGCTGGAATGTCATCAGCAGTGGTATCTCTAGCGCGTATAGCCCTTCGCTAGATGACAAATTACGGTCAGCAGTACGGACGGAGCCAACACTCACCGAGGCAAATTCAATGCCTGTTTTCGAGAAACCCACGGTTCTGTTGACTGGGGACCCAGAAAGTCAGTTTTCGGATCGCCTTAAAAGCCATCAGGATGACAACGCCTTATGATACACAAAGGTTTCACCTGATCCGCCTGAGAAAGCCGCCGCGATAGGCGAGTTGAAACTATCAATATGCTTGAAACCGAGATGCTTATAGAACCCGAAGTTCGATGACGCGTCCGTTTCCAGATAGAGATCGCTCTGACCGTTTGTAACGCAATGGTCGATGAACGCCTCCAACAGAATCCGGCCTCCTCCAAGCCCTTGTGCGGCTGGCGAGATCGCAAAAAGTACCACCTCGCACTTTGTGCCCAAGTCAGGACTTCTCCGATCATGCTCAATGGCATTCTTCAGCCAGGTCCATTTGGAGACCAAACTGACACCTTTGAGAAATAGCAGCTCACCAATCATGGCCAGCGTGCCGAAGAATCCGGAATACCTTCCTTGGAAAAGCGGCTCGTCAGGCAGGCGCCCGAACAAAAACCCGACAACCTTCCCATCCACCTCAAGCCCAAAAGCCTTGCTGCTTTCGATCACGCTGCTCTCGACATAGAGCTTTGCCAGAAAGTCCGCCAAGATGTGCGGCGATATTCTTTCCGAAACTCCAAAGCTCAGCGCCACGATCTCGTAGCACTTCGGTAAGTCTGTAAAACGGAACGAACGAAGTTGAGGCGTTTTCTTGTCCTTGGATCTTGATACCACTTGCCTTGCTCCAAGCCGTCCTGGACGACGTCATTGACAATAACGGTGCATGAACGGACCTTGTGTCTGGCGATGATCCTCTCCTGGCGAACCATGCGTTTTCAGGCCACCAATATCCATGATATAAGCATAATATAAGTTCCAAATGTAATACGCATAATAAAAATCTATGAAGTTGCGCCATCTCCAGGTCCTGGTCGCCGTTGTCGAACAACGCGGCATATCGAGAGCCTCGGAACACTTAAACGTCTCCCAGCCGGCGGTTTCTGCCGCAATTCGATCGCTCGAAGAGAAACTCGGCGTCGTACTGTTCGAACGCGCAAGAACCGGCAAAGGCGTTCGGCCGAACGGCCAAGCCATGAAGCTCTACCACCACGCTCGGGACATCTTGCGACGTTGCGACGAAGCCAAGAAAAGCGTCATGCAACCTGACAAGAGGCCACCCAAGGCGTCATTGGGTATTCTTCATACGCTGGCGGCGCCCGATATCGCCAAAGCGCATTCAACGCTTGTGAAGACTGCGCAACAATGGCGTTGGTCTGTTCGCGAAGGCGACGCGGCCTGGTTAGGCGACGCTCTCGACAGACAGCAGATCGATGTAGCGTGGGGAACGGTGGATGAAGCAAGCACCTATTCCAAAGTTCTATGGCGCGAGCCGTTCGTCGCCATTCTCTCTAAAGACCACCCCATCGCAAAAAGCGGACGGACATCGATCCGCATCGATGATCTCGACAATGAGCGGATCATCCTTCGCGGGCGCTGCGAACTGCCTCGAAACGCCCTTCAACAGGCAGGTCTCGCCATAAGGCCAGCGGCGCGCGCGGAAAGAGACGAACTCGCTTTAGCGCTCGCCGCACAGGGGCTTGGTTTCGTCATCGCCCCAAGAAGCCTGGCGAGCTTGGACGTCGCAGTGCTGCCGGTCGACGATTTGGATCTCGTTCGATCCATCGGTCTTCGTTGGCGCAACGATACTCCGGCCGAACTTGTCGAAGCGACCAGCGTAGCCCTCGCAAACTGAACACTCGAAAGGCTCTCCCTGATGAGGCGGGTCAGAACCTCCTATTTTCAGGCTGCATCACCTGGCCGTGCTGATCGCTTACAGGGTTTTAGAAGAAACGTCGATTTGGCTTATACAAGCACATAAGAAAAACGAATGCGGCTTCCCCGAAATTCCACTGCCGGCCGTTCGCCAGCCTTGATCGATTTAGATCGTCAGGCCGAGATCACCAGTCACCGCAAGCAGGTATACCCTCAACGCTTCCGCTTGCGGATCAATCCGACAGCGGCGAGGCACCATTCGACAAGGCCAAGCATAGTGTCAAGTCCCTTTGCACGGTGATCCACGGTTAAACGCCGTGGCCTCATTGAAGTTGGATTTGCCGGTAATGACGTCGACCGGCCATGCGGGTGATCCACGGCCAAACACCGTGGCCTCATTGAAACGCCCCGATCCAAAAGGAACTGTTTGCCATCATACAGAAGTGATCCCGGGACGGTTGCCCGGGCCGGGCACTAGCACGTTGACTGAGCCCCCCGATTCGGTTCTCGCTGTCCCCGCTGAGTGAGAGTGCCCTCCGGACCGGAACTGGGTACATTAGCGGCGAACGAACAACGAATTGGGGGAGTAACCGTAAAACACGTCCAAGTATGCTTCTGAGTCGAAAAGTACCCAGTTTGAACGCTCCACGCACTCCTAATTTAATACAGGTGTTTGAATCGAGGAGCCGTGGCCAAACGCACCAACCAACGCTTCACCCGCCAAATGGCGGCCGAGTACCGCGAGGAGCTGCAGCGTTACCTGCTGCGCCGACTATCACGCAGGGGTCTCGATACCGCAGATATCGCAACAGGAAACGTTTTTACGCCTACTGCGCGTGCAGCGCACCGAGTTGATCCGCAAGCCTCGTGCGTACTTGTATCGCGTGGCAGTGAACGTGATCCGGGAATTCGAGCTCAGGGAGCAAGGCAGCCCCCTCCACCACGCCGTGGACATTGTCACAACTGAGGATTTGCTACCGGCACCGGACAATAGTATCGACCGGGTAGAACACGCCTCGAGCCCGACCGCCGCGCTGGAAGGCTTGCCGGCAATGCAGCGAGCGGCACTGCTGCTGTTCAAACGCGATGGCAAGAGCTACCGGGAGATTGCACAGGAGCTCAACTTGAGCCCGCATACGGTAAAGAAGTATCTGTTCCTGGCCGCTGCCCACTGCCGACGACAGGGATGGCGTTGAACCCATGAAAAAAACGCCAACCTACAACCCACCGATCCGGTACGCGAAAAAATCGCGGAGCAAGCCTTCGACTGGATCGTCCGCCTGGCCGCACCGACAGCCGATGCGGCCGGCGACGCCGCGTTCGCAGAATGGCTAGCGGCGGGTCGCAGGCCATGGTGAAGAAGTACCCGGCACCGAATATTGGCCATTTCCGAAGACGGCTGCGGCGATTTGTCGCTGCGGATCGATCCGCTATTTGAACGGCTATTTGAATCGGTGGCGGATTTTACTCCCGGCGGTATCACTATACTTATACTCACTTCAATCGACTGGAAGATCACGTCTCATGAAAGCCGCACTGTTCACTGTTTGTCTCGCCATGCTGTTCACCGTTGCTACCGCAAATGCCGTACAAGCGCCAGCTTCGCTGCCGCACATCGCAATACAGACCTCGGAGGGCCGTATCGTGGTCAAACTCAACCCCGTTGCCGCACCGCTCACGGTCAATCACACACTCTCGCTGGTCGATGAGCAGTTCTTCATCAACGTCGTCGACAACCGGCAGCTCGATCCCGCGAAGGCAGCCGGCAACGGCCGCTGGGGCTATGCCGTGTTCGGCACCGTCGTCGAGGGCATGGCCGTCGCAGACCGGATTGCCGCCGTACCGACCGGACGGAAGGACGAGCTGAGCGACGTACCGGAAACCCCCGTCGTCATCGAGAGCATCCGGCGCTTTGTGCCCGAATGACGTTCACGAATCCGTATCGCGACCAGACCCGTGTGCCAGGGTAAGCGCCTAGCAGATGCGGTCAGCCGACAGACGATCAATCGCCGTAAAGCGTATCCACCGGATCGAGTTTCGCCGCCGCCACGGCCGGATGGTAACCGAAGAACAACCCGACCAGCGTGCTGACGCCCACGCCCAGCACGACCGATGCCATCGACAGCTCAAAAGGATGGCCGAAGTACTGCGTCGCCCCGAAGGCGGTGGCGATACCGAAGAGCAGACCGACACAACCGCCGGCGAGACAAAGGATCAGGGCTTCGGTCAGGAACTGCAGCTTGATATCCCTGACCCGCGCACCGATCGCCATGCGCAGGCCAATCTCCCGGCGCCGCTCGGATACCGACACCAGCATGATGTTCATCACGCCGATGCCGCCGACGAGCAGCGACACCCCGCCAATGGCCCCGAGCGTCAGCGTCAAGATCCTGGTCTGCTTCTCGATGTTCTCGATGAGCTGTTCCGGGCTGCTGATCCGGACCATGGTTTGCGGCAGCCGGCGCCTGAGCTCGCTCCCCAGCTGCTCCTGAACGAGCTCATAATCAACGCCTTCCGCCCGCACGGCCGTCAGACGCCAACGGCTTGTATCCTGATTGAGCCGCCGCAGGCTCTCCAGCGGTGCGATCAGGCTGTTGTTGATCGGCGTAGGCGACAGAAAGCTGTTGTGCGGGAAGTCTTCCAGAACCCCAACCAGCATCACCGGCGTATCGTCAAATACGACGATATCGCCGACGCCGAGGTAGATACCCTGCTGCCTGAAGTCCTGGTAAAGCTTCCAGCCGAGCACCGCATGGGGCGCATCGCCGTCCAGATCGGCCGTCAGCCGGCCCGCCCTAAGTTGTGGTTCGAGAATCGCAAAAAGCTCGTCGGTCGCGCCCACCACGGACGCAAAAGCGGATTGACCCCGATGTCGCAGCGTGCCGTTGCCGGTGGTCGTCGCCGCGATGATCTCCAGTCCGGGAATGCTCCGATACAGATGATCCCTGAGATCCAGCAGCGCCGCGACGCTCGTCTCCGCTCCTTGCTGATAGTCGATCGTGGTCGACTGCGCGCCCATGCCTTCGAACTGCTTGAGCATGGCCTGTTTGGCATTGTGGCCAATGTTGACCATCGCGATGACGGCCGCCGAACCGATCACAATACCGAGTAAGGCGAGCGCCGATCGCAGCGGGGAGGAAAACAGGCTGGTCACGGCGTGTGTGATCAAGCGGCGCCAGTAGGTCATGACACGGCTCTCACGATACTGTCGTTCACGGCGATCAGCGCACAAGCATCGGAAGGCTTCATGCCAACGAGATATGCTTGTCGAACGAGCGCGTGTCGCTCAACAGCATGCCGTCCCGCAATACCAGACAACGTTCACAGCGTGCAGCCACTTCCGGGTTGTGCGTCACCATGATCGTCGTGATGCCGTCGTTTCGGTTCAGCTCCAGGAACAGCGACAGGATCTCCTCGCCGGTTTCGCTGTCCAGCGCCCCGGTCGGCTCGTCGGCGAGGAGGACCCGCGGGTGGGTCACGATCGCGCGCGCGATGGCGACCCGCTGCTGCTGGCCGCCGGAGAGCTCGCCCGGTTTATGATGCATTCGTGCTTCCAGGCCAACTTTCACCAGCGCCCGCCGCGCGCGCTCTCCAGCCTCGGCTTCCGAGGTCTGGCGATAGTGGAGCGGCAGCGCAACGTTCTCGACCGCCACCATCTGCGGCAGCAGGTGAAAACTCTGAAACACGAAGCCGATCGAACGGTTGCGTAACGCCGCACGCTGATCGGCGCTCAGCTCCGCCACGTCCCTGCCGTCGAAGCGGTAACGCCCGGCCGTGGGCCGGGCGAGCATGCCGAGGATGTTCATCAGGGTCGATTTGCCGGACCCGGACTGGCCGACGATCGCAATCAGCTCGCCCCGTTCGATCGACAGGTTGATACCCTTCAAGGCCTCGACCGAACCCGTTGCATGCCCGTAAGCTTTGCGGACGTTGTCCAGCACCATCACCGCAGGGCCGCCTGCGGGAAGGCGGGCGGCGCTTCGTCGACCAGCAGCACGTCGCCGGCTTGTAATCCGGACAGCACCTCCACGCCGTCGACAAAACTCGTGCCGGCGGTCACGGACCGCTTCTCGATATTGCCGTTTTTATCGACCACCCGCGCATACAGACCTTCGGGGCCTCGCTCCAGCGCGCCGAACGGCACGATGATGGCATCGTCCTTGCGATACAGCTCTAGCGCAACCTGCACCGTAACGCCGAGGCGTAAACGCTCGTCCGCTGCCATCGGGTCGAGGACCAGCTCGATATCGAAGCCTGGGAAACGGTTCGAGCCTGCCCCGCCGCTACTCGCCTGGTAGGCAATTTCGCTGAGCCGCCCGGTCATCATGACGCCGGGCAGGGACTCGCTGACGATCGTCGCTGCCTGTCCCAATTCAATCGAGTTGATGTCGATTTCGTCGACGACCGAGCGCACGATCAGCGCATTGGTATTGGCGATCGACAACAGCGCCTTCCCCTCGGTGAGCTTGTCGCCGACGTTAAAATCGAGATCGCCGCCACCGCTCCCGTCCGCCGACTTGGCCGCGACGACGATACCGTTGATCGGCGCCCTGACCTCCGCCCCGGCCATCGTCTCGCGCAGCCGCTCCGCCCGGATGCCGGCGTTGTCAACCTCCAGCGCAGCCACCTCCTGTTCGGTAGCATCACCCCGTTGCACGGTACTGGCGAGGGCCTCTTCAGCCGAGGTCACGTCCATCCGCTGGTCCTGAAGCTGCTGTAACTCACTCTCGTATTCGCTTTCGGCAATGATGCCGATCTCGAGCAACCGTGCCGACTGCTCGACACGACGGCTCAGGTTGTCGAGACGGCGCCGTGACTGCGCGAGCGAGCGCCTCGCACTGTTCACCTCCGGACTGTGCTCCCAGTTCTGAAGCTGTTCGAGTTGTCGCCGGGCCTTGATCAGCGCCGATTCGGCCTCGCGCAGTCGGATCTCCACATCGCGCGTGTCGATGCGGGCCAGTACCTCGCCCGCAACGACCCGCTGGCCCAGGCTGACGTGTTTTTCCAGTACGATCCCCTCGAAGGGAGCGGTTACCGTGTGTTCTTCGCTCGGTGCCAGCGTGCCGGTCAACCGCAGATCCTGCGTCACGGGCCGGGCAACGACCTCGAAGTGCGTTTGCCGCGCTCCGCCGCTCGTCAACGAACTGCCCGGTGAGGAATCTCCCAGCCAGTACGCGACAGCTAGCACACCGAGTACCCCGGATACAATCGCCGCAACGCGCCGCCGCGGCAGAAACGATGCGTTTGCCGCCGGCTGCGAAGACAGCTTCCCGTCGGTATTCTCGGCCACCTGCAACGGTTCCCGCCAACGTTTGAGCAATGCCTTCATTGCCGCGTCTCCCAGTCAGCCCTGTCGCGCAACACCGCCTCCGGTGCATAACGGCGCACCTCGAACGGCACGCCCCAGGTATCCATCGTCGTGCCCAGCGCCTCATCCAGTCGCGTCAGCGCATTGAGATAATTCACCTCCGCGCTCACCTCGCCGATCTGCGCCGAGATCAGCTGGTCCTCGAGGTTCAGCACCTGGAAGTTGGTGCTGCGGCCCTGCGCCAGCTTCAGTTTCTCGACGTCGAGCTGCTGTGCGGCGAGTTCCGCCGCCCGCTCCGCCAGATCCACCTGCTCGCGCAGGTTCTTGATCGAGCGCACCTGATCCTGAATATCGATACGCAGCGTCTCGCGAAGTTCCTCCAGACTCAGTGCCTGCCGCCGCTGCGCCACCCGCGCGCTGATCACCCCCTGCTTGAGACTCAGATCGCCGAACGGCACCGTGAGCTGCAAACCGGCCCGATAGTCGCCCGGGTCGTCTTCGAGATCCCGGAACGCGGAGCGATAGCCTGCATCGCTATCGCCACCCAGCGAAGCCGTGAGATTCGCGTCCAGGCGCCATAGCCGCCGGTTCTTCGCCAGCCGCAGGTTGATCTCCGCCACTTCCGTCTGCAGTAGCGCCTGCAGGTAGTTCGGCCGGTTGGCCAGCGCCACCGCATACGCCGACTCGAACTCCAGATCGCCGATGTCCTCCAGACGCAGCGTGTCGGTCAGCCGGAACCGCGTCTCCGGATCGATGTCGAGAATGTCCAGCAGCGCGAGACGCGCCGAGTCCAGCGTGTTCTGTGCCACCACGAAGTCCAGCTCGCGCTGCGACACGTCGGCTTCGGTCTGTACGATGTCCTGGCGTGCCATGCGGCCGGCCTCGATCATCGCGCGGTTGGTCTCAAGCAACGTCTTGGCCCGAGCGAGCGAACGCTCGACGATCTCGAAGCGCCGCTCCTGCAACAGCAAATTGCGGTAGGCCGTGATGACCTGCGTGATCGTCGAGTTGATCGTCGACTTGAGCGTCAGCACGTTGCTGCGTTCGTTGATCCGCGCAAGACGCAGCGGCGCCCGCGTCACGCTGACGCCGCCGCCGCTCAACAGCGGCTGCACAAACGACAGGTCGAGACCGGAGCGATACTGCGTCGCCCCGGCGGAGCTCGCATCCCGCCGGTTGGCCCAGGTAAACAATACCCGCCCGCCCGTGGGCACCAGCAGGCTGAGCGTCGGGTTCATTGTCGTGCTGTCGACCTCGACCCGGTTCAGCGGATCGCCGCTGCGCCCGGTGCTGCGATCGGCATTGATCGTCAGGTCCGGACGGAACTGATCCTCCGCCACCCGCAGGCCGTACTCCTGCGTGACCCGCCCGAGATAGGCCGATTCGATATCTCGGTTGCTCACCAGCGCCAGCTCGACCGCCGTCTTGAGATCAAGCTCCAGCGGCGGCGGGTCGGCGAGGCCGGCGCTACCGGGCAGACCGTCGGCCGGCTCGGACACGGCCGGCACGGCACCGACCGCGAGGGCGAGCAGCACAGCGGGCAGAAAACGGCAACGCATCATACGGCGCACAGCCCGTCCCGGGAAATCACGAACCTAACAAGCGACGACAACGCCGTGCTCGAATCAACTGTCTCGGCATTCACTATCCCACCCCGCAAGCATTCGACAAGCAATCACTATTAGACTCGGATTCCCGAAACACGGAGTACTCCGATCGAATCAGGCAAACGGCATCGAGCCAAGCTGGTGCCCTGTCCGACTAGGGAGCCTCTGCATAAGTCTGGTGAGGCTCCCTAGTTCCAACGGCACTGACTTAAGCGCCTTCCGTAACCCCCGTGGGAGCGGCATCTTGCCGCGATTCTTTCAACAATCGCGCCTGAAAGGCGCTCCCACGCGTCGCTACGCTTTAACTAAGTACCATTGGCACTAGTTCCTGGCGATAACCTCCTCGTCATCGCGGCTCCGAACGATGATCTCGCTATCCTGATGAAACGCCTCGGGGCTGTCGATCGTCCCTTTCACCCCGCCCAGCGCGCCGGGCGCGATCACCGACAGCACTCGCGGAGTGTCGAATACCACCGCCTCATAGGTGGCGCGGACATCGTCGAGCGTCACGGCATTGATCGCCTCGATCGCCTGCTCCCGAGAATTGAACTCGAAATACCCCTGCATCAATTCAACCAGGAAGCGATCGATTTTTTCGACGAAGTTCGCCGGCGGCAGTTTGAGCCGATCCAGCGACGCCTGCTTGAGCTTGTCGAAGTCCGCTGCCGTCTTGTCCGCCAGTACTTCCCGGAACGCTGGCAGGAAGCGGTCGGTGGCCGCCTCGATCTCGTTGCCGTCCGCCGTCGGCGACTGCACTATGAACGACAGGCCCGGCGTGAGATCCAACTCGTTGTAACTCGCCTGCACGACGTAACCCAGTTGTTGCTCGGTACGCAGCTCATTGAAGTATGCCTGATGGATCATCTGCCCCAGGAAAGTCAGGACCATGCGTTCCTTCTGGCTGTTGTCGCGCCCCTGGTAGTAGCGGATCACGGCCGTGTCGTGATGCTCCAGCTCGGTGACGAACACATCGTGGGCGTCCTCGCTTTCCGCCACCCGCGCGATGCGCGTGCCGAAGGGGAGCTCCCGATCCGTGCCGATAATCCCCAGCGTGCCGACGATACGATCGGCAAACGCGCGCGCCTGTGCCTCGGTCATGTTACCGGCGGCAAACATCTGCACTTTCGATTCGCCGTAGATCCACTCGGGGGCCGCCAGCACGTCCTCCATGGTGATGCTGCGCACGACCGCCAACTGCTCCTCCAGCGAATGGCTGTCGACGTTCAGCAGCTCGTTCAGCGCCCGAATGACGCCCTGGGTCGGCGCAACCTTGCGGTAATTGCGCACGCCCTGCTCAATGGCCTCCATCCGGCGATCGAACTGCTGCTGCGTGAAGCGGGGATTCAACACTTCCGACAACACGATATCAGCGAACTCCGGCAGTTTGTCCGAATACCCGGCCAAAGTGACACCCCCGGGGCCAACGTTGGCCGCCAGGCCGGCTGGCGCGGCGATGTGCGACAAATCCTGCAACTGTTCCGTCAGCATCGAAAAATACATCTGCAGAATGAAGCCCTGTTCAGGCGTCGGACGATCCGGTCGGTTGATCATCAGGTTGACGCGGGCCCGGGGGATACCGTCCTCGACGTTCGGCAGGTGCCACAGCTCGACCAGACCGCTGTCGCTGAGCTTGACCGGCTTGTCGAGGGACTCCAGCTCTTCGAGCTCGAGGTTTTCTGCGATCAGGGGGTTTCGCTCCGGCAACGTCAGATCGGTGTACAAGGGCTCGCTCCAGCGCGCCAAACGCTCGGCCGACGGCCGGTAAACACGATACCTCGCACCGTAAAACTCGGTCGTACGATCCGGTTCCACACCGGGCTCAACCAGCGTGACCACCGCGTTGTCCGGTCGCAGCTCTACCAGCACCGAAGCGATCAATGCCGCGTCATAACGCTGGTAGCCCGAGCCAAACAGATCGCGCGGCAACAGATAGTGCAGCGATTTGGCGAGCACCAATGCAAGCCCCGTTCCGCCGCGGCTGTCATAGGCATACCGGAAATTCATCTCGGCGACGTTCTTGATTTCCGCATAGCGCCACGCCTCGATGCCACCCTCCCTCACCAGCGCGATCTGATCGAAAAGTGCGGCGATGATCTCGTCCTGGTGATTCAGTCCGCGCTCGGTGAGTTGTACCGCGAACACGAACGTACCGTTGTCGCCATACTGCATGCCGGGCCCGGCTCCCATGCCGTGAATCCAACCCTTGGCTTTCAGGCGATCCTGCACGCTGTTCTCAACTTCGGTATTCAACAGCGTCGTGATGTACCCGAGCGGGTTTTCCCGGTAGCGATCTTGTAGTGAATCGATTGGGAAGGTCACCGATAGCGTACGCTGCTCCTGGACCGGCTTAATCTCGATGACTTTGGGCAAAGCCCCCTCGGTGAACAGCGGCGGGAACTCCATCGCCGGCGCGACCGCACGCCGCGGCACGGCCCTGAATTTTTTCCTCGCCAGCTGCTCCAGTTCGTCCAGCGGCTTGCCGCTCACCATGGCCAGCGTCATCCGATCGGCGCTGTAATACCGCTCGTAGAATTCGATCAGCACCTCCCTCGCCGTCTCGTTCGGCTTGTCGGCCAGGGTATTCCGGTTACCGGCGTTGAACTTCGCCGCCGGGTGCCGGGGATTGATCACGTTCTCGAAGACTTCGACGTTACGGATGCCGTCCGCGTTGATCCGCGTGGAGTACTCGGCATGCACGGCGTTCTTTTCACGCTCGACGTATTTCTCGTCAAACAGCGGGGCAATGAAGAACTGCGCGAAGCGATCCAGCGTACCCTCGAAGCCGTCGGTATCCACCGAAAAATAGTAGTTGGTCTTGTCGTACTCGGTCGTGGCATTACGACTACCGCCATGCTGGCTGAGATAGCGCGTGTATTCGTCGGCATCGGGATACTTCTCGGTGCCGAGAAACAGCATGTGCTCGAGGTAGTGCGCCAGACCGTCCCAGCCTTCGGGGTCGTGGTAGGCGCCGACGTCGACACTCAACGCCGCCGAAGAATGCGCGGCATCGGCATCCGAGACGAGCAATACCTTAAGGCCGTTGTCGAGCGCCAGGTAGCGGTACTCCTTGGTATCCAGCGGATAACTCCGAACGACGTAAGCGTCGGCATCGTCGTTCGAAGACAGTCCCTCATTGTCCGTGGACGGCTCCTTCGCCAACCCGATCGGCGTACAGACCATCAGGCCCATCAGCACTGACAGTGCACCGTTGAGCTTGCAGTATTTTATGAACATAGATTGCACCTCAAAAAATTGTCAATCCCATTTGCCGCTCCGCCCAATGACAGAGGTGCGTTCCAGACACACCATCAGAAGATCTGAGCGAGCGCCTCCATTCGTTCCAGCTCCGCCCGTGCCAGCCGGGCCTCTCGTTGCAGCGACCGCCATTCGTCCGCCCGCGCTGTATGGCCATTGGCGTCCGCGAGCGCGATCAGCTCGTCCATCAATGCATCGTTCAGCGTGAATTCCAGCAGCCTGCTACCCACCTCTAGGGCTGCCGTCTCACCCTCCGCGGTAGCGATTCGCCGCAGCGCGGCCGCCATGCGCTCGGGTTCGATTGCGCCGTTCAGCAACAGCTCCGCTTCGAGCCGGGCATCGTTCAGGTCCCGGCCCAGGTCTTCAGCCACAGCAGCAATGTCCGCGGCGGTCGCAGACGTGATCTCGTCTGCATATGCAAGCTGAGTCTTCAGATAGGCCAGCAAACGATCCTGGTCCTTCCCGGCGTCGCGCTCGCCATAGACACGCAGCAGGCTCAGCAACAGCACGATGCCCAGATCGCGATCGACGTCTCCTGCCTCGATACGACCGCGCATTTCCACATCGGCCTGTCGCAGCCAGCGAAGTCCGGCTTCGGCAAAGAGCTGCTCGGGCAAACCGCCAGGACTGACGAGCGCAATGACGAGTCGTATGGTGACGTCGCCTTGGCGGCTGAAATCGCCGTGACCCAGACCGAGCATGTAGCGATACACCCCGAGTTCGTCTGCCCGCAGCCTGCCTTCCTCGCCATCGTGGAACCGCCGCTCGAAGTCCACAAAGGCGCCGGCAGTCTGGCTGTCTCGATGTGCCTTGTACGCTTCCATAGCCCTCAACAGCGTATCCAGAGGCAGCAGCCCTTGATCCAGTCGAAGCTGTGTAATGGCTACGCGCATGAGCCGGAAAACATCGTCCTCGTTGGCGTTCAGCGTCCGCAAAGCGTCATCGACGTCGGTCTGGAACGCCCGGTAGAACGCCTGTCGATCGTCGGCGGCATCGAACTGGTCGAGCACGAACTTGCTGTAGGCAGTTAACAAGTAGTCTTCCCGGGGCTTGATGCCATCCAGCACGTCTCTCAGCAATCGCTGATATGCGACGCCGTCGAGCATCTTGCGCGCGAACGTCAGGATGACGTTGACCGAAAACTCGTTGGCCGAGCCGTCCGTCGATCGCGAGCCATGCCCGTAGGACCAGCGCACCAGGGAGTGGTAGGCGTGCCTGGCACCGTCCGTATCTCCGCCGGCGGCAAGAAACCCCGCCATACGGAGTAACAGCGACGGACGGTAGGCTGTTTCCGCCTGCCCGTAGATCGCCCGCCGGGCATTCGCTTCATGGCTGGCGGCCAGTTCCGGAACACGGCTGCCGAGCGCCAGCCATAAGTCGATCTCCTTATCGCCTGCGCGCTCCGCCTCGATAGCCGCGCCGAGTTCGGCAAACCGTGCGCCGGCAGTGCCTTGGTAGACGTGGCCGTTCGCCAGCGCATCGACCAGCTTCGGGACTTCATTGAGCAGTCTCCCGCGCACGGTCGTTAGCCAGGTTTCGAGGACTTCCACGCCCAACGGATGCCGTGCCAGTTCCGCCAGCATCGGCACGATTTCCGCCGTTTCGTCTCCTCTTTGAACGCGCTCCCAGAATTGCTCCCGATTCAGCGACATGCTGGAGATACTGGAAAGACGAACGGTTGCGAGACCGCTCTGCTTTTGCCTCACGGTATGCTCGCTTACCTGAACCTGTTGCCACAGGCGCTCCAGTTCCCGTCTCAGCGCGGCGAAATCCTCGCCCGTGAGCGCACGCGCAATGGCAACCGGGTCGCCCACGGGTTCCGGGCTTGCCATTGTCACCACCGCAGGCGCTGCCGGTCCCTGCCCCAGCGCGCTCTGGTAGGCGATGGTCTCGATCGGGTGATCGAGCTTGCGCGAACTCGCCACTAGCTGGCGCAATTGATCATCGCGTCTTCCCGCATATATCGCATGGCCGGCGTAGTACTCCAACTGCATCTGCATGAGTTCGTGTGCGGCAAAGCGCTCCCCCGTTCGCCCGTAGATGTCGGCGGCCAGTTGCCTGAGTTCGTGATTCGCGGGATCGATACGCAATGCATCGCGAACCACCTGACGCAGTTTCTGCGGATCGCCGTCATACAGGCTGGCTTGAAGGTAGATGAGCAGGAGGTTGCGTTGCCTTTCCGCTTGCGGCGACGAGAGCTTCCGGCGATTGGCGATGTCTATCAGCTTCGATTCGTTGCCGGACACGAGCTGAGCCTGATAACGCTTGATGAGACTAATGGCGTCTCGCGGCATGTCGTCGTGAACGGAGGGAAGCTCGCCGTCGAAATAGATCTCGACAAGCTTGTTGAGCGCTGCTTCGGCCTTGCCTTCGCAGCGTAGGAAATTCGGCTCGAACACCGGGTCCGGCAAGGACCCCGGATGCTTCTTCCGGACGATGGCGACCAACTCCCGAGCCAGCGGTACGTTGGCCGGATGGATATCGACTCTGTCCAGGGTCAGATCCCACGGCAGGAAAAACCCCTGGTCTTCCCGAACGATCCTCGCAATAGACGCAGCCGCGGCCTCGTCCTGCTCCACCTGCAGTAACAGCGAAACCAAAGAGACGACGTGAGCAACCGGTGCCCAGACCGACTGTTCACGTACCTGCTTGAGCCACTTCTCCCGGCTGCCGCCCGCCAGCGCGTGATAGACGAACCACGGATCGATGGTGCCCCGCTGCCAACTGCCCGCTTGATAGTTGAACGACAGGCTTGCAAGCTCGGCCAGGCGCTCCTGGTCGAATACGGGATGACCGGTCCAGTCTTCGAGCCGTGCCGCCCAGGGCCGCGGCCAGTATCGCAGGTCTCGACGATGCGTATGACTGATGTGTATGCGCAGGCTGTCCGTCGCCTTGTCCGGATCGTTGCGCAGAATGGGGATCACGTGTTCGGCAACGGCCTTCTTGTCCGCCGCGGACAAATGTGGCTCGACCTTGTCCAGGATCTCCCAGATCAGCTCGGTCTCCGCCAGCCGCTTGACAACCTGCACTGTCGTCACGGCATCGCCGGCGCGCAAGGCGCGGTCCAGCTCGCGTTGCCAGGTCGCTTCGACGGTCGACGGCGCGGCATCGAAGCGGGCCCTGACGGCCAACAGCCCCTCATCGGTATCGCTCGCCGACGCCAGCCAGTGACGCGCCAACGTTTCTTTCTGCGCAGCCGACAGCACCGCGGCATCGTCCAGCCAGTCGAGATACGCGAAACTGCCCCACTCGGCGCGATGCGACACGAGGATTTCCGGTAGTAGCACGTCCTCGGGAAACAACGTCAGCAGCGTCTCGTCCATCTCGTTGACCACGTTGTAGTCGCCGAAGGTATAGGCCAGATAACGCACGAGCTGCGCCTGCAGGCGCAAGCGCGGATAGTTGGCCACACGCGCCAGCGCTGACGGACGCGGCGGAAACTGGTTCGGATCCTCTGCGACCGACTGGCGGGTGCGCACCAGCGCGAGTGTCGATGCGTAGTCGGACTGAAGACGGCTGAGGGCAGCGTCCCGCTGCTGCCGCTCACCGAGCAGCATCCGCACCAGGCCGTTGCGCAAGGGAATGTAGTACTGTTGGTATTCCACGGCATGGGTACGGGCCGAGCCGTTTTCCATTGGCAACAGCTCCCGGCCCTCGTCCAGCAGCACGTCGTTCAGTTGACGCTCGTCCAGGATTTCCGCCGCTTTATTGCGGCCGGCGACGGTGAGTACTGCTTCGCTCCTGAGCGGCTGACGCGTCAACAGCGTCGTCAGGCCTTCCAGGAACAGCTCGCCGGCACGCTGCTTGTGCCCCATCCGCTCGTTGGACCAGGCGGTATCGACGAGTAGGTCGAGATTGTCCGGATCGTTGCGCAACGCCTGCTCGAACAGGCGATGCGCGGAGAGATCGTCACCTGCCTGCCGGAAGAGACGGGCCGCTCGCACCAATAACCTGTCGCTGCCGGTGTGCTCGACCGCCTGATTGATCGCGCTGAGCGCCGCGTCGGCGTCGCCGGCCGCGATCATCGCCCTGCCCAGCGACAAGTGCACATCCGGCGGCAGCGCCAGACCCAGCGTCAGCAAACGGCGGCCGAAAGCCACGTGCCGCTCGTGTAGGGAGATGTCGCGACTGCCGACCGGCACGGCGTCCGCAGACTGGTTGATGCTGTCGGTAGCGCGCAACAGCTCGCGCAACGTCGCCAGTCGGAGCTGGGGCTCCGCCGCAAGCCCGTTGTACAGCGCGGCAAGCTGCCGCTCGTTGTCCTCGAGGTCCAGCGAGAGATCGGCTAGCTGCCGGTAGTACTCGAACTGATTCGGTGCCGCCGATACACGCAGCAGCGCCATGCGTCGCGCCCATTCGAGGGTCGGGCGATCCGGCAGCAGATTCAGAATCCCGTCCAGCGCTACCCACGAGATTTCCCGGCGGTCGCTGCTCTCCAGCAGATACTGGTACATGCCCACGGCGCGAGGCGCTTGCTGCAGTGCGTGGAGCTGGTTGCCGATCTCCAGATAGCTGTCCGCCCGCGACGGATCCACGGCCAGGATCTCGCGGTAAATGCCGATCGCCGCCTCGTGCTGCCCGCCCATCGCCAGCACGCCGGCCACGAACTCACGATCCGCGCCCAGCTCGGATACCGCGAGGTACTGTTCGAGCAGCACGATCAGCGTATCCGATACTTCCTGGTCGTCCTCGGCCTCCCAGCGCAAACTGTCGATGTAGTTGATGATGCGGCTGCGCACGTGGAATACCGCGTTGTCGGCGTCCCGTTCGATCAGTTGCGCCAGGGTGTCGTCGTACGCCCGCCAGTTCCCAAGCATGCGGTGCAGCGCCGCAATCTGCTGCAGCTTCGCGACCGGGTCGGCGCCGGCCTTGCCGTAAATGGTATCGATCAGCGCCAGCGCCTCAGCCTCGTCGTGAGCGCGGATGCGCATCTCGATCAGCAACTGAGCTTCCTGCACGGTCGCACGGCCGTCGTCGAGCTTCGCCGTGAGATCGGTCACCAGTGCGTCGTCGAGTCCGGCCGTCCTGGCCGCGGCAATCAGCCGGGTATGCAGCAGGCGGAGCTGCGCGGCCGAGGCATCGGGCAGAGCCGCCAGCAGCCGATCGACCGCCCGTTGCGGTTCGCCGTTGGCGATCGACAGATGGGCCAGATACAGGCTGGTCTCGACACCGGCCTCGCTATCGACACTGTCACGTGCCTCGACCAGTGCCGTCATCACCCGCAGCGCTTCCGCCGGCAGGTTCAAACGTTCGTAAGCCATCGCGATGCTCTGCCGCATCGGATCGGATGCCGCCGTCGCCGCTTCCAGCGACTGAAGCACTTGTCGCGCCTCGTCCCAACGACCGCGTTGCAAGTACAGCTCGAAGCGAAACCGCGCCGCCGGATCGAGCGCCGCGTCCCGCCCGGCTCTGTTGCTCACCGTATTGCGCTGGGCTTGCTCCGCCGCCGCCAGCGCCAGTTCCTCGAAGCCGAGCTTCAACATCGCCGCCGCGCCGTCCAGCAGCGCCGGCGCCGCCTCGGCCCGGTCCACAAAACCGCGCCACGCCGCCTCGGCCTGTGACCGATCGCCGCGCTCCAGATAAAACTCCGCGAGCCCCTGCGGCCAAATCGTCTCGTCCGGATCCACCGCCATCAGGCGTTCCAGCTCGGCCACCACCTCGGCGGCTCTGCTCGACTCGCGGTGAATCCCGAGGAACTGCCGCTTGACGGCTGCCGGCTCGCGCTCGGCACTGCCTTCGAGTGCCGCCAGCGCATCCGCCGGTCGATCGATCTCCCTGAGCAGACTGACCCACAACGCACGACGGTCGCCGCCCAGATCACGGCCGCTCTCCAGCGCCTCGACCAGTTCCGGCAAGGCATCCGCCTGCCGGTAGGCCTCCGTCAACAGCGCCAGCGCGTACAAGCGGTCCTGCTCGCTACCGGCCAGATCCACTGCCCGCCAGGCCGCGTCTCGGGCCCTGCCTGGATCCCGTGCCCACAAACCCCATTCCGTCAACCGCAACGCATGGCGCCATCGGCGCTCGGCGGACGCACCCGCCGGCAAGCTGTACAGGCTGGCAGCCTCGCCGGTATGACCCAACACCGCCAAAACCATCGCCACACGATTCTGCACTGCCGCATCGCTGCCTTCGGCCAAGGTCAACAACGGCTCGATCTCACCGCGCTCACTCGCGATCAGCAGCGCCATGCGCAGCTCTGTATCCGTGCGTGCCGAACCGGACAACAGCGGCAACGCCTCGCGGTACGCTTCGATCGCCTCGTCGATACGGCTCAGTGCTTCCAGCAATCGGCCCCGCTGGTGCAACAAGGCGCCGTGGCGCTCGATGTCCAACGCCTCATCCACACTCGACAACGCACCTTCGCGATCGCCGTGACGCCACTGCAGCAGGCTGGCCAGATACAGCCGCTGCGCGCGCTCGAGTGCCGAACCGCCGGCGTCACCCTCCAGCTCGGCAACCCGCTCCTCGACCGTCGCGCCCTCGAGAATCGTCTCGTGGTAAACCCGATCCGCCTCCTCGAACGAGGACCACTGCGACGC
The DNA here is from genome assembly GCA_028279985.1 of Woeseiaceae bacterium. Classification (GTDB taxonomy): domain Bacteria; phylum Pseudomonadota; class Gammaproteobacteria; order Steroidobacterales; family Woeseiaceae; genus UBA1847. Next base: position 216,056 of record JANQMR010000005.1, on the reverse strand, counting down.
CTCGGCAGCCATCGCAGCACCGATCAAGGTCGCTGCGATCAGCTTCGTCAGTAATCGATTGGTCAACGCTCCAACCACACCTTAGTCCTTACTTTCCCGGGTTCGCACTTTTGTGGAGAGGGCAATAAACAGAGTGAGCGACGGCTTTACGCCACCCGGCTGCCTGTCGGCCAGCGGCGGTACAGCAGCTCGCCGAGATAGACCAGCAGTGCCAGCAGCACGAGCCACGGCCAGAGTTTCCGTATCGACAGCGCGCCGGCGCTCACCGGTATGCCGCTGCTCGCGTCGCCGCGACTCAGGACCGCGCCGCCGGTGACGGCCGCCAGCCGTTCGAGGTCGAGACCCCGCCAGGGATCCACCTGGGTCTCGGGGGACACTGCCGTGGTTGCGATCAGGTATCGTTTCGTGACCGGGCTCAGCAGCCGCACGTCCTCGCTCGCCGGTGCGATCAGGTCGCTACGGAACCACCCCGGCGCCATTTCGATGAACGACAGATCACCGGATGACGGTTGCGAACCACCACCACTCGCGCCATTACCGTCCACGACCTGCAGCACCGGCCGGGCATCGCCGGGCCCGTTGCGTAACGCATCCAGGTACAGACGCTCACCCTGGCGCAAAAGCTGATAGTCGAACGTCCGGCCGTCGGCCGCGGTACGGCGCATCACCCGCGACAGCAGACGACCGTAGTCCGTCCAGTTCTGCCAACCGTCGGTCCCCGGACCCACCGGCTCGGTCATCAGCGCGGTCACCCGCCCGAGACCGACGCGCCAGCTCGACAACACCGGATGGGCACTGCCCTCGGTCTCCAGCAGCACGTCGGCGCCCTGACGGTTCTGCACTTCCACGTAGGCGCTGACCGCCGGCAGGCCCTGCATGTCAACCTCGCCCCACCAGCCGCTGCCGGTGCGTGCCGCCACCGGATAGGGGCCGGTCTTGTACAGCGGTAAACGGGTCTCATCCGGCTTACGGAAGTTGATCTCCGACAGATTGAACGGCCCGGGTACCGCATAAAAACGGCCGCCGCCGATCCGCGCCATGCGACTTAGAATCGGGTCGTCTTCGCCAAGTCCTGGCAGAACCGTCGACACTGTGACACCCTCCTCGGCCATCTGGCGGACGATGGCGTCGTAGTCGGCGTCCTCGACCTGCGCATCGGTGATCGCCAGGATGTGTTTGTAGGTGGCCCGCACGTTCTTCAGACCGTAATAGGCTTCTTCTATCGCCGGCATCAGGGTGGTACCGCCGTCGGCGTGCAGCCTACTGATCGCACGCTCGATCGAAGAGCGGTTGCGCAGCGTCTGCAGCGGCGCGGCCCAGCTCTTGTTGCCGTAAAACTCGACCACGCCGACGGTGTCGGTTCTTCTGAGCTTGTTCAGCGATAGCCGGGCCATTTGTTTGCCGAGCTCAATCGGCCGGCCCCACATCGAGCCCGAGGTGTCGATGATGATGGCCAGTGCCACCGTGGGTTCTTTCTTTTCCGTGCGCTGCTGGAACTCCACCGGCAGCACGTCCGCCACGGGCGTCTCGTAATAACCGCCTTCGCCGAACGCACGGCGGCCGCCGGAAAACAGCAGACCGAGCCCTTCGTCCCGCACTGCTGCCATGATGTGCTGTTGAAACGCATCCGGCAGCGACGCCGCGGGGACGTCGTCGACCATGACGAGTTCGTAACTGTTGAGCGGCAGGTCGGCGGTCAGTGGCGCGTCCGGCGCCTCGACGGCGAAGCCCGAGCCCAGTAACTGCTGCAACTCGTCGGCACTACCGCGTTCGCGGTCCGCGACATACAGCACGCGGATCGGCGTCTGCACGGCAAAGCCGGTGCTCAGCCGGTTGTTCGAAGGGTTGCTGTCGTTGTTGTTGCCCGGCTCCGTCGTGACCTCGGCACTCAGCGTCGTAAAACCCGCGCGTTCGGGCTCGAAGGCCAATAACACCTCGCCGCGGCCGTCGACGCGAGCGGGCGTACGCGCGAGTTCCGCACCGTCTTCATTCGTCAACACCACGGTGACGGCTCCCGTGCCGACGACCGTCACCGACGCCTCCACCGTGTCGCCGACGCGCCAGTCGCCGATTGCCTCGAGCGCCGCCGGATAAACGTCGTCGTTACGCCGGCCGAGATCGTGCACGTCCACCGGGATGCCGCGTTCGGTCAACTGAACAAGCGTCCCGCCCCAGTCACGATCGGTGGACAGGCCGTCGGAGATCACGGTGACGCGACCGCTGACGCCGACGGGCAACTGCTGCAAGGCCAGCGCCAGAGCGTTGCTCAGCGATGAGTCGCTGCCCAGGCTGTCGACCGCGAGGCGTCGCTCCGTCGTCGCATCCGTATCACTTGGCAACGGCGTGCCGAGTTCAATGACCGTCAGTTGGTCACGCCCGCCGGCGGTGCCGACCACGTCGGCCAACACCGCCTCGGCTGTCGCCCGTTGCTCCTCGCTCAGGCTCGCCGACCGGTCGACGATCACCACCTGATGCTGCTCCGAACCGGGTGCGAGCAGCACCGGTTGTGCCAGCGCGGCGATCACCAGCGCCAGCAGCAAGGAACGCAACACAGCCTGGAATGTGTTGTCGACCCGTCGCGGCAAGAACCATAAAGCTGGGATCAACGCGAGCAACAGGAGAAAGCCCGGATTTAAAAAACTGATCTGCATGATTAGGTGCTTGTCGGGTTACAGGACAGAACCGCGTTTGCCCGATCGCCACACACGCGGGCGACCTTGAACAATAGAATCGTCACGGCATCCGCCCCTTCTGACACGGCAAACACTCGACGAATGGCACCCTCGATACCGGATGCTCTATCGCGAGACAGACTCGCAACCTTGAACGGCCAAACCGTCACGGCATCCGCCCCTTCTGATACAGCCACCACTCGACCAGCAGCCCGGTCAGCGCCAACAGCAACAGCCAGACGAGGACGTTGCGCACCAGGCCGGTGTCCAGTACGTCGAGCCCCATGTACTGCAAGGCACCGTCAGCCCAGCCGGTGGTGGCGGCACTGTCCAGCAGCGAGACCGCCAGCGGCTCGGCACGGCTCGCGCGGTGCAGCAAGCCAGCCCGGTTCGGCACGAAGTCCACGCCGAGGGTGTCGATCAGTTGGCCGTCGGCATCGACGAACGCCGGCGCATTGCCGACCGGCGACACCGGCAGCGGTTGACCGGCGGCGAGATACGGGTACCACTTCTCGACCCCCGCCAGCCAGCGCACGCTCTGCGCCACGAACAACGGGAACGAGCGCGACTGCACGAAGTTATAGTCCTCGCTCAGCAACTCCTGCCAGACGCTGAAGCGCCACTCGCTGTCGGGCTGCATCGCAACTTCCACAGGCCGTTCGGTTGCCTCCGCCAGTCCCGAAGCATCGATGTTGGCGAGCCCGATGCGCTGCACGGCCGTGTTCAGCAAGGCCATGGCATCGGGGGAGCCGTCGGTCTCGGGGTAACCCAAGAGGAACGCTTCCGTCTGCACGTCCGCATCGACGAATTCGAGCGTCGGCACGTCAGCTTCAGACGACTCCCCACGTAAACGAATCACCACGTCCGGGTCGGTGTTCACGAGTTCGATCGCGCTATCGGCATTCAGGGCCGCCGCCAGCACCGGCGGCAGCGTCTCGGACAACTGCACCCGGATCGGTTGCTGGGTTGGCAGCCGGAGCTGTGCCCGGTTGTCGAGCGGCAACGTATCCTCACCGGGCAGTGCCACGCTCACCAACCCGCCGTCGGCCGGGACGTTCAGCACCCGATAGGTCGCACCGTCGGCATCCGTTTCGAGACGACTCGCCGGCAACGTCCGATCGTCGATCTGTACGACGATCTCCTCCGCAGCCGGCAGGGCGTCCGTGTCGCCTTCGACGCGAACCAGCAGATCCACCGCCGTCCAGTTGCCGCTGGCCGCCTGACCGACACCCAGCGCGGTAACACCGGCGTTGCCCGTGTCGGATTCGACATCCGACGACCCACTCCGCACCGAAACACCGGCCGGCAGCCGCTCGATGACGGCCGCACTCACCGGTGCCTCGCCGTACACCCGTACCTGCGTGGTGGCCGCGTCACGGCGTACCGAAGCGAGCTGCATGAGCGAGCGCTCCACCGAGGCCGGTACAGCCTCCGGGGTCTTGTCTGCCAATCGTGCCAGCAACAACAGCGGATGCTCGCCCGGGTTGAGTAAGGTCTCCGCCGCCGCACCGGCCCAGATCACCTGCCGCTGGTCGGCCGGCAGTTGTCTGAGATCGTCCTCGAGATCCGCCAGTGCCTGCTCGAACCGGCCCGGCCGTGCCATGCCCGCCGAGCCGTCGAGCACCAGCACGTAGAACGCCGCGTCCTCGTCGTCCCGCCATTCAGGCTCGGCGATCGCCAGCCACAGCAACGAGCAGATGATGAGTATCAGCAGATAGGCCCAGGGATGCCGGAAGCGCTGCCTAAAAGTACGCACCGGCGCTTCGCTGACTGCTTCCTTCCAGAACAGCAGGGTCGGTACTTCCTGCTGTCGAAAGCGGATGCGCAATATCTGCAGGGCATACAGCACCGCGGCCAGTGCCGCTATGCCCCCCACTGTTACCAGCGGCGTCAGGTTCGCAAAACCCATCGTCAGGCCGCCAGACTGCCGGTCTCGAACAAGGTCGCCAACTGCCTGACCACGTCCTGTCCGGCGTCCAGACGTAACAAGCCGGCACGGCGTCGTTTCGCCAGCGACGTGAGTTCATTACAGAAGCGGTCGTACGCTTCGCGGTAGCGCTTCAATACCGCCGGCGTCATCGCAATGTCCGTGATCTCGCCGGTCTCGCAGTCGCGCAGGCGCAGCTCGCCCTGCAGCCCGGGGTCGGCGTCCGCGGGTTGCGTGATTTGAATCAGCAGCAGCTTGTGTCGCAGCTTGCCGGTCGCGGCCGCGAATCGTTTGAGGCCCGAGGGATCGAAGAAGTCGCTGATGATCACCAGCAGCCCCGGTCGCAGATTCAGGCTCGCAAGCTTGTCGAGCGACTTCGCCAGATCCGTGTGCTGCCGCGGCTCAAGCAGCGACAGGTGCCGGGCAAAACGCATGATACTCACCTTGCCGGTCTCGCCCTTGGTGACCAGATCGAGTTCTTCACCGAACGGCACCAGACCCGCCGAGTCGTTCTGGTTCATGCTGATCGCGGCCAGCGCCAACGCCGCCTTCAGCGCCGCTTTGATCCGCAACGCGCCGTCGCTGTACATGCTCGCCGACAGGTCCGGCATCACGTACAGGGGTAAGTCCTGCTGTTCTTCGTAGAGCCTGAGGAACACCCGGCCGAGGCGACGGTAGATGTTCCAGTCGATGCGGCGCAGGTCGTCGCCCGGCGTGTACGGACGATAGTCCCGGAACTCCATGCCGCTGCCGAGATCCCGCGACAGCTTCTCGCCGAAGCGGCCGCCCGCGGCCACCCGCCGGGCGGTGATGCTCAGGTGCGTTAACGAGGTCAGGAAGTCCGGGTCGAACAGCTCCTCGAAGGTCGGTGTGTTGCTCATGGGCAAAACTTCGGCAATAGACAGATCGGCACGACTTAAGAGCGCACGGTTTAAGAACGTCCGGCGCCGGGTTCGTCGACTGTCTTCAGAATGTGTTCCACGATCTGCTCGTCGCTGATCCCGTCCGACTGGCCGTGGAAGTTGATCAGCATGCGGTGCCGCAAGGCCGGCAAGGCCACATCGCGGATGTCGTCGCAACTCACCGCGAAACGATCGTTGAGCAGCGCACGCACCTTGCCCGCCAAGAGCAGGGACTGCGCACCGCGCGGCGAGGCACCCAGCGCCACGTACTCGCTGACCACCGGCGGCGCATAGCGGCTGTCCGGCTGCGTTGCCATCACCAGGTGGATGGCGTAGTTCTTGACAATGTCCGGCACCGGCACCTGACGCACGATCTCGCGCATCGCCACCACGTCCTCGCCGCTGGTGGCGGCGTGGATCACGGGCGTCACACCGCCCGTGGTCCTATCGAGAATAGCGGCGTAGTCCTGCTCTTTCGGATACCCCACCACGAGCTTGAACAGGAAGCGGTCGAGCTGGGCTTCCGGCAGCGGGTAAGTGCCCTCCTGCTCCACCGGGTTCTGCGTCGCCAGCACGCAGAACGGCTCCTCGAGTTTGATCGTGCGTTGACCTGCCGTGACCTGACGTTCCTGCATCGCTTCGAGCAGTGCCGATTGGGTTTTCGGTGTTGCACGGTTGATCTCGTCGGCGAGCACCAGGTTCGATACGATCGGGCCTTCCTGGAACCGTAGTTCCTGACCGCCGTCAGGCGTCTCCACCAGCACCGTCGTGCCCTGGATGTCCGCCGGCATCATGTCCGGCGTGAACTGGATACGCGAAAAGCGCGTGCCGACCGCCTGGCTCAGCGAGTTGACGAGCATGGTCTTACCCAGACCCGGTACACCTTCGAGCAGCACGTGGCCGCCGGCGAACAGCGCCGTCATCACGCCGTCGATCACTTCATCCTGCCCAACCATCATCGCGCAGACCTGCGCTTTGATGCTGGCGTAAATCTCGCGGAACTGGCCCGCGGCCTCGCGTGCCTGATCGGCACTCTCAATCTGTGAACCGGCTGCCGATGTCATGGTTGTTGTCCCTCACTGCTGTCCGTGGTTGTCGATGGGGTGTCGCTGGCGGTCTCACCGGGGGCACCGGCCGTTGCGCTGCCTCCCCGATCGAAGTAGTTTTTGACCAGGGCGCGGGACCAGCCCGACACCTCGGTTTGCTGCAGCGTGCCGATACGATCGCCGCGCTCGGCACGCGCGCTCGCCGCCGCGGGCCCCGCTTCCTGCTCCTGCGGCACGGACTGTTCCTGGCGGATTTGCTCCGGGCCATCGCCGCGCACCCCGATCAGCCGGTCGGACGTCGGTACCGCCAGCATCGCTTTCGCCGCACCGCGGTTTTTCTTGATCGCATCGTTGGAGTCGCCCCGGCCTTCGCCCTGGGAACCGCCCTGCTGCTGGCCCGCATTGGGCTGACCGCCCTGACCTTGCGCCTGGGCCTGGCTTTGTGCGTCCGGCTCACCGCCACCTTGCTCGCCGCCCGCGCCCTCGCTTTCGGTCCGACCCCGATCCTGCGCCCTACCGCTCTGACTGCCCTGTGGCTGACCGGCTCGCTGGCTGGCCTGTTGCGCCGATTGTTGATTGGCCGCCTGCTGCTGCGCGGTCTGCGCGTTTTGCGCCGAATCGGTTGGCGCCGCCGACGAGTCGTTGCCGGCCACGCTTTCCTGACCGCTGTCGGCCGATTGATCGCCACCTGCGGAACTATCCGAACCGGCGGGATCGCCGGATTGGTTCGCCGACTGCTGGCCGCTGCTCTCTGCCGCGCCCGCCTGCTGCTGACCCGCAGCCTGTTGCCGTTCGGCACCGGCCTGCCGATTCGGGTTCTGCTCGCCCGTCGCGGACTCGCGGCCGCTCGCAGACTGCTGACCGCCCGCCGCCTGGCCCGCGGGCCGGCTGCCGGCCCCCGAAGGTAAACCGCCCGACGGCTGACCCGCCGAAGGCTCGCTCTGACTCTCCAGCAGCGCGGGCTGTCCGCGGGGTTGCGAGGCGCTGCTGTCGAACGACTCCGGCACCGCCGCATCCGCGGTCTCGCCAGGCTCGGCACCCGGCGTTTTCTCCGCCGGCCGCTCATCGCCGGAACGTCGGTCTTCTTCGCGGGTCGCCTCGTCGTCGAGCCGCGCGACGACACTCAGATCCGGACTGGCGCCGAGGTCATCGAGCGTGCCCGCGAACGACTCGCCGGCGGCATGGAGCCGTTCCTGAGCGCCGAGCCAGATCGTCAGCAACAGCAGGCACAGCGTCGCCGGTACCGACAGCAAGGATCCACGCGACAACGGCCAGCGCCGGTCCGCATCGATCGCCCGCGCCTCGCTGCCCATCGCCCGCTGCACCGGCTCGACGGCATCGTCGATCGCGGCCTGCATGAAGCCTGTGCGATCAACCGCGCCGATGAACTCATCGGCCGTGGCCAGACGATTGGAGAGTTTGAGCTGACTGTCGAACAACCCCAGCGTCTTGCCGCGCGAAACCGAATGGCGCAGGTAGTCCCGAACCAGCCAGCTCAGCGCGAATACGCCGGCACAGACCACCACCAGCGCGCCGTACTGCCACCAAGCGATCCCGAATGAAGCATACCCAGCCAGGTAGCGGGCCAATTCCAGAAGCAGCAACGGCAACGCAAACAGGAACAGCCCCGCCAGCGTTCGACACAGCACCTGCCGGCTGCGCACGCCGAGATAAGCCTTGTCGAAAACCTTTCGTGCCCGCTGCACAAGCCGGTCGAGATTGCCTTCGAGTTGCCGGCTGTCGCCGGAGACAGGTGTTTCCGTCATTAGTGACCACCTACCGCAAGAACGGTTGTTGGCATGCTGTTCTGACAAAAAGAGGGCCGAGCCCGGACAGCCCTCTCCCCGGGTACACCGGGTACCCGATCAAACGCTCAGAACGTCGTGCTGAAGCGCAGCGCGTAACTCTTGCCGCGAGGATTGATCGCGAAGATATTGACATCCTCTTCGGTACCGATCGGATCCTCCGCTTCGTTCTGCACGACGGTTGTCGTTTGCCTTCGATCGCGAACGTACAGGTTGCGGACTGCCAGCGAGATACGCGCATCCCCCAGCCAGCGGGGCGCGTCGAACAGGCCGCCCCGCCCGAAGTCGTAGCTGATCGTGAGATCCAATGGCCGCTCCGCCGTGGTGTCCTCCCGGTAGATGTTCGTGCCGGCAAGCCTGCTTTCGGTGATCGGGAACCTGAGGTCGCCGAACTCGATGTAACCGACGATCACCGTCTCGAAAATATCCTGGGTCTTGAAGATCGAAGTTGTGCTCTCATACCGGGTGGCAAGATTGACTCCCAAGCCGCGGTAATCCCAAAACAGGTCGATACTTCCCTGGTTCCTGGGCAGCGCATACTGGTTGAGGTAGTTTTCTCGGGATACCGACCCGACGATGTCGATTGGCTCGCCCAGCCCACTTTCGAAAATGGACACGTCTTCATGACTGCAACCCTGTTCTACCTGAGCGCAGATGTTCGAGCGGGTAACCTCGTGCGTGTCGAGGTACTGGTGACGCCAGGTCAGCAGCCAGTCGCCGAAACCGGTCTCGACGGCGTAACTCACCTGGAGGTCGGCACCCCGACTAAACGTATCGCCGATGTTGTACTGACGGGCATCAAAAACCAGGTCTCCCGGCACCATCTGGACAGCCGCACCACCCAGCTCAGCGACCACCGACGCATGAAACGCATTGTTCTCGGGATCGCCGTAGTCAAACAGCGGATTGGCGCGCACGCTTTCCGGTAACAGCGTATCGAAGGTCCACCTGCCCATAAACGGATTACCGAGCTGATCGACCGTATGCTTTTCGCTGAAACTCAACTGTATGTCCAGGCCTTCGGCGAACGCCGGCCGATAAATGAACGACAATTCGGTGCCGTCATTCCTCTCGGGTGTGAGGTGGTTCGCGCCGCCTGAGATTCGCCAGAGCGTTCCATCGACCTGAACGGGGAAAGTATCGTTTACGTCGTTGTATACCGGGATGGTATTTTGTACCGACCATCGCGGCTCGCGAGCCGTACGCACCGATTCGGGCACACGGAGGCTGTGCGTACGATTCAGGCGAACGATGAACTGCTCGTTGATACCCCAGTTGAAACCCGCTGCCCAGTTGAAACCATTGTCGTCCGTATTCGAATACTCTTCGACGGAACCGCTGAAGCTCAACAAGAAGTGTTCGACGAGCGGCAGCTTAAAATCCGCACCGAACACAGGGACGGACAATTCACCGCCCAATGACTTGACGTTCTCGCCAAAGCTGTCGTCGTAATCGATCACGAGCCCGGTGTCCAATGGAACAACATCGCGTCTCGTGTCACCGATGAGCGGATTGTTGTCGAAGATTTCCGTTTTGTCCTCACGATATTTGACCGAGAAGCTGGTGCGAACGTCACCGGCGGGCAACTCGAAGAGCTTACCGAACAGTCTTAGGTCCACATCGTATTGCCTGGCATCCGTGCTCGTATGCATGAACGGAACGACCAGGGCGGCAGTCATCTCCTCGATACTTCCGTAGCCCAGCAGCGGGTCGTTGAAATGCGTGTCGATGAATTCGCGGACAAAGCCGTCGGGAGTAGAAGCCAAGTAGTAGCTATTCAGGCGCGCATCGAGGTTGTCCGGGCCGATCCCTCCCTGGCGCAGATGATTGATCGTGTCCGAATCCTGCTTCTGTTCCGAAACACCGAAGCCGAACGTCACACTCCAATCCCGCGAAAAATCCCAGTCGATGTTTCCGGATGCGGTGTAAATGGTCGTTTCGCCACGCTGATACTGTTGCGGAAATACGTTCTGGAAGGAGAACTGGAACGGCTGGAGGAACGGATTGCTGGCAACGTCTGCCAGCAGCGGGACGCCGAACGTATCGTTGCCCAGATTGTTGCTCAGTTTGTCCGCGACGGTATAGTCCAGGTTGAGGTTCAGGCTGATGTTCTCGGAAAAATCCTGCGCGAAAGACAGACCGATACTGTAGGTCTCGTCCTCGGGCGACAGGGCCAGGCCTTCGAACGGAACGAAGCTGCTCTCACCGAGCTCGTTGCTCGCACCGACGTCGTTGATACCCAAAGGCTGGCCCGTGTACTGAGGCAGATTCGCCTGGTACACCGGAGTGAAACCCAGGGTTTCCGGGTTCTGCGGCCTGTGTGCCGCTTCGTCGATCCAGAAGTAACCGGGCGGTAGCCGAGGACTCTGACGATCGACGATCGTCGTCGTTTCAATGAACTCGAGTCCGGTCCCAGTCCAGACTTGCTGCACAGCCGGCACTTCCACGCCGCCGCTGAGTCGCTCGTCACCGTTTACCCAAAACAAGGCCGAGAACTCGGTCAAACCGCGCCGAAATGCCCGAACGTTGCCGTTGTCCGAAGGCGGCAGCAAGAAATCGCCGAGGACCGCGAGAGAAGAGTTGGCGGGCGCTGCATTCGGACGCTGGCTGCCGTCAATCTGCTCCTGGGTCTGGTAGCTGACACGGGCCGTCAGGAAACCCGACTCCCAGTTGAACGTATGCCCAACCTGCAGGTTGTAACGCGCACCCCCACCGTCTTCGGTATCGCTGTACGTCAGCGACAGATCCGTCCCGTCGAAGTCGCGTCTGGTAATGATGTTGACGACACCGCCAATGGCGTCGGCGCCGTAAATCGCCGCTGCGCCATCGAACAGCACCTCGATACGTTCCACACGCTCGATCGGGATGTTGCTGATATCCACAACCTCGCCGAACTGGCCGCCGCGGGCGGGACGGCGGCCGTCGATGAGAATCAGCGTGTACTGTGCGCCGAGCCCCCGGAGGTTGATGGTGCTGCCGGCAAACACATTGCTGCCGAGACCGAAGCTCGGCGCGGACTGGCCAAAATTGAAACCGGAACCGATATTCGTCGGCGCATTCATGTTCTGCGGCAGCCGGCGCAGAAACTCGTCGAGTCGCGTGACCCCGCTGCGTTCGATTTCGTCGCGATTGAAGATCGTGATCTGGCGAGTCAGCTTGCCCGGATCGGAAATCAGCCGGCTGCCCGTGACGATGATTTCGTCGCGCTCCTCGGCAGCGTCTTCGCGGTCTTCGGGTACGGCGATACGTTCCTCGGCAGCCACAACGCTCGCGTTACTGTCGTTGTTGCTCGACGATGCGTTCGCCATCAGCATCGGCTTCGGCGTCGTCAGGGACTTTCCCGAGTTGCTACTCCCAACGGCAGGATCGTCCGCCGTGTCGGCCAGCAATATCGTCACCGTGTCGTTTTCCCCACGCACGGCTTCGAGGCCCGTGTCGCTGAGCAGCGCATCGAGTGCGATGTCCTTATCGAAGGTTCCCACCACTTCGCTCGTATCAACACCCTCTACCGCAGCGTATGGAAACAGAATCTGCTTACCGGCCTGCTCGGCGTAAAGGTTCAAACCTTTTGCCGCGGGCTGTGCGGGAATGTCGAATTCGACAATCTCTTCAGCCTTTGCGGCTGACGTGCATACGCCGATCAACAGCAGTACGACGACACCGGCTCGATACCAACAGAATAGTGAACTCGACATCGCATTCCCCCTTTGGATGACTATCGAATTATTAGGCGCGTTTCTGCTTCTTGTTAGGGGCGTTAACACCCCAGAAACGGAAACCCGCTACTCGACGAGGAGGATTTTTTGTTTGCGTTGTATCTGGGATTCTGGCGTCAGGGATTACGCCGCATCAGTATTATGCGCTGGCCATCGCGCCTTACATCTACACCGAAGGCTGTTTCCAGCAGCTCCGTCAGCGCAGTGAGATCATTCGACCGGAAATAGCCACCCACCTGCAGCTCACGCAGTTCGGGATCGGCGATGATGAACTGGATGTTCGTATAACGGCCAACCTCGGCGACAACCTGCTCCAGCGTTTCGCCATCGAAAGACAACATGCCTTGCCGCCAGGCCAGGCGCCGTTCGACTTCGGGCGCCGGCATTTCGGCGACGGCACCCACCTGCCCGTTGTAACGAACGTGTTGACCTTCGCTCACACGGGCGGCTTGCACCGGAAGCTGAGGCAACTCCGCAGTCGTCGAACTGCCGATAGACTCGTCGGCCTTGGTAACCTCGACGATACCCTCGGTAACGGTGACTTCTATCTCACGGCTTGCCGTCAGATAGACGTTAAACTGAGTTCCCACCGCTTTGACGATGCCGTCGCCCGCGGATACGACAAACTGCCGCTGCCTGTCTTTCGCCACATTAAAATGTGCCTCGCCGCGGACGAGCCGGATCGCGCGTTCGTCATCGGTGAAGTCCACCGTGATCAAGGTATCGGTGTTGAGATCAACCGTGGAGCCGTCTTCCAGTGATACGCTCAGTTGATGGCCGACGGCGGTCTCGTACTCTACGAACACGGGCGCGTGCAGAGCTACCCAGGATGCGGAGCCGACGGCAAGCAATAGTACCGCCGCCGTTGCCCACAGAATTCCACGACGGCGCGAACGCTCGACGGTTGCCTGCGGTTTCTCGCCGGCAACACCATGCACAACGGTACCCAGGGCATCCAGCCGATGCCAGGTATGTCGCATCGCCTCGAAAGTCTCGCGATGCCGGCGATCCTTCGCCAGCCACTCCGCAAAGCACCGCCGATCACTGTCGCTGACATCGTCGGCTTCGAGCCGCGCGATCCAGTTGCCGGCCGCGTCTTCGAGCTTTCGACGCGATTCGATTCGGTGTACCTCGGCCATCTTCAGCATTGCCTCAGATTTGCGACACCGGTGCGGCTGCGACCGGCCATGCGCTCACCATGCCCGCGGTCTCGCAGGAAACGGTGGCAGACGCTTACGCCCTTAGCGACGTGTTTTTCGACGGTACTGACCGCAATGCCCAACTCGGTCGCAATCTCGCCGTAGGAGAAATGATATATCTTGCGCAGCACGAACACACGCTGACACTGCGGCGGTAACTCGTCGATCGCCTCGCAGAGCACCTCGAACTCCTCGCGCGAGATATGCGCCGATTCCAGCGAGGGGTATTCTTCGTAGACACCCAGGTCGTCAAAATCCGCCACTGTATCGGTGCGGGCGACGTTTCGATGCCGGATGTCGTTCAGCGCCAGATTTCTGGCCGTCTGGAACAAATAGGCGCGCGGGTGTTCGATTTCCTCGCCGGCCGATGCGGCATAGGCACGCAGGAAAGCCTCCTGTGCCAGCTCCGCGGCGGTGTCGTCGTTCAAGGAAAAACGCCGCAGGTAACGGCGTAATGCCCGTCCATAACGGGTGAAGATGCCAACGAACCACTCGTCTTTTCGCTGCTTTTTTTTCCGAGCCATACCTGCCCCGCTCGCCTGCGCGCTCTTGCCGGCTCCTTTTTTATCCTAAGCAGACGATTGGCGGATCGTCAAATGGTGGGGTAATCGAGGTATTACACACCATTGAACCTAATATCCATTCTTCTCTGGTTGGGCGTCCATTGACGGTAACAAATCGGAATAACTACAATTGTAGCTACTACAGGGCTCGGCAACCACTCATCTGCCCTCATACAGCTTTTCGTCATCGAACATGTCGAGCACCGTCAGGGTTGGAATGAGCCAGATATCACGCTTTTTGATCTCGTCAGCCGTCGCTTCGGATTTGAAAAGACGCCTTGCAACAGTTTACGGACCAACGGATTACTGAAATACGTCCTTGGTGCGCGCTAATGTCGGCGCTTCGTATTCAAAAACGGTGGCGACGCCCGCCAACCAAGCTCGGAGCCAATTTTTTGATGCAAAACCAGGAACGGCCAGTCGCTGCGGCGATCGCTCTTGTCATAAAGAATGAGCGGATACTGCTCGTTCGCCGCGCCAACCAGCCGGACGCGGGACGATGGGGCTTTCCCGGCGGCAAGATCGACTTCGGCGAACCGATCCTCGCGGCGGCCGAACGTGAACTGTTTGAAGAAACAGGCGTCAATGGACGGGCCTTGCGCGTGATTACAGCGGTTGAAGCACTCGACAAAGACGAGGCTGGAGGTCTGCGCCAGCACTTCATTCTGATCGGCGTGCTCTGCCGGTGGCTGTCGGGCGCGCCCGTCGCAGCCGACGACGCGCTGGAAGCTGACTGGTACAGCCTGGCCGCGCTGAAGACCGGCGACCTCGCGATGAGTCTCGATGTCGTTAAGGTGGCTTCTCTCGCCTTCAACGAAATGCGGGTAGATCGAGAACCGGTGTGAGGATCATCAGGAATCGCCGCCAACCTTGCCGCCGCTATCGCCGATGGGAGCGTCATCTATATTCCAACCTTCGCGGGCCGCAAGCTGACCGGCAAGCGCTGTGACGGCTGCTTCAGCCTTGGCGACCGAGTGGCGGTAGCGTTCGTCCCTGAACTCCTGGTACTCGATCGTGATCGTGTGAATGTCTTCGCGCGCGACGCCGAAGTAATGGGCGCAGGCCGCAAGCGCCGGATCGAGTGCGTTCATATGAGCGCGCATACCGCCAGGATCAAAGCCGAACTCTCCGCGAGCGGAAAGGATCACCAACATCTTGCCCGACAGGATCGGTTCGATCGGAACGTCGCCACGACGGAGATCGAAAGAGAACGTCCGACCGATACGGGCGATCTGGTCGATCCATCCCTTCAGGGCGGCCGGCACGCCGTAATTATACATCGGCACGCCCATGACGATCATGTCAGAGGCGACCACCTCATCGACCAATTGGTCCGAAAGCGCCAGGCGCTCGATCATCGAGGATGTTCGTTCCTCGGGTATTGTAAAGGCGGCGGTGATCCAATTCTGATCGATCGCCGGGATCGGAGAGCGGCCGATGTCGCGCCGGATCACACGATCCTGCGGACGCTGGCTCATCCAGCGCTCGATGAAGGAACTGGTCAGCTTGCGCGTATGCGAACGCTCCTCAAGCTGTGCGCTGGCGTCGATATGCAGAAGGGTTTGCGCCGCAGTCATCATTCGCTTTCCATTTGGAGTCTCGGCTCTGATGACCTTAAGATATTGTATAAGGAACTCTCCGATAAGAGCATATTCCTCAACATGATGATGATCTGAGTTCACCTGCATCACGCGTATGCGGAAGTTGCCACCACTCAATGCGCTGCGCGCTTTCGAGGCTGCGGCGCGCCATCTGAGCTTCGCCAGGGCGGCGGAGGAACTTGCCGTGACGCCCACCGCCATCAGCCATCAGATCCGTCTCCTGGAAGAGATCACGGGACAGGCGCTTTTCCGGCGCCGGCCCCGACCCATCACACTGACGGAAGCCGGAGAACGTCTCTTCCCGGTGTTGCGCGACGGGTTGGACCGCTTCGCCGCGACCGTCGCCGGTCTGCGCGCGGACGCCGATCGCAGACCGCTCGTCGTCGCCGCGACAACGGCGTTTGCGAGCCGTTGGCTTGTGCCTCGTCTTGCGAAGCTGAAACAGGACATCGATCTTGAGCTTCAGATCGAGGCGTCCGAGACGCCGGCCAATCTCCGGTCCGGCGCGGTGGACTTTGCGATCCGCTACAGGCGCACCCCGATACCGGATCTGGAATGCAACGAACTGGCGCGCGACCGCTTTATCCCCGTGACGAGTCCGGCATTGCTCATGTCCGGCTCTCCTGTAAACGCCATTGCCGACCTTGCGCGACATACATTCATCCATTTCCGCTGGAAACGCCAGGACTTGGACCCGCCGACATGGGAGCGGTACATGACCGAAGCGCGCGCCGTCGAACCGGGCACCGCCAAGATCGAGGTCACGAGCGGTCTGCGTCTGAGTGAGGAATCCCACGCCATCGAAGCGGCGCTCGCCGGCCAGGGCGTCGCGCTGGTAAGCAACGTCCTGATCCAGCACGAACTCGCCTCGGGGGCGCTGGTCCGGCCAGTCGATTTCGCTATCGAAGGACTGTGCTTCTATGTCGCCTATCTATCGGATGCGCCGCGCCGCGGCGCCATCGAGCGTTTCCTGCTCTGGGCGCGGGACGAGATGGCGGAAGCGCTCGACGCAGCCGGAGAGTCAAGCTGACTTCAGATAGGATGACCACACGACCATTTCCTGCAACAGCACCTTCTCGGTCCAAGACAGCTTGGGCGTCTTCACCGTCAGAGCGACCGTTCAGACCAATCGCAGTGCTCTTGGGTTATGCTATCGTAGTCTGATAGCGAAGGAATAGTCCGCATTATCGACTCGCGTGGCCCGCCATCACTCACTCATGATTTCATTCCCGGCTTCATGAACCAAACCCGCACCGACCAAAACAGAAGGTAGACAAGCGTCAGTATCGGAGGAACCACTAGGAACTCTATCCGCTGCATCGCCACCGGCAACTCATCCATCTGCCCTATGAAAAAAGACGTCGCAGCGATAAAAAGCGCCGTCAGCATGCGCCAAAGGTGTCTCGATATCCGCGCCGCGCCCCTCAGGCCGCGAGCGATGACAAACCGCAGATCGAGAACAGCCGCCAAACCGGCAATTGCAGCGAAAACAAAATATACCGGAGCCGGAAAGCCATGCAGCATTCCATCGTCACTCGCTACGGCTCGCCATCCCCAGTAAACCGCTAACGCCGTCGTCGCCGTCGCGACGACAAGCGCGACGATGTCAAAGGCCTTGCTCGTTTGTGCCGGACGCCGCGCAGTACTCCACGATGTGGCCACCAAGTAGGCGGTCAAGAGCCCGGCTATCACAGAGACGAATTCAGGTTTGAAATATGCCAAGTAGGCGCCAGTCAGCGCCATCGGCAACATCGTGACCAAAAACAGATTCCCTGCGCGACGATGCCAAAGGCTCCCCTTGCGCGCGAAACAAGCAACGGCACCGGAGATCAGCCCCCCGCCGCCCGCGATGGTATGTAGATAAGTCAATCCTTCCATTGCCCTGCTTTCTTGTTTTGATCTTTCTTATCTTGACCGTTTGTGTTTATTCTCCACTCGATCCTGTGCACTGGAAGGAAGTCGGACCGCTTCGACCAAGCCTCCGTCGTGTCGAAACACGCGACCAGGCGGTCTACGATAAAGCAAAACGGCGGCGTATAAAACGCCGCCGTTTTTTGGTCATGATATTCGTAAGGTTTTCGAAACCGAGAAACGACGCTCGGTCAACTAGCTTTCAGAGACTCGCAACCACGCCTTCCCGCTGAGTTTCGACCACAAAGACAAGTGCCTGGTCCAAAACATGGATGCTCATCGCATCAATCCGAAGCACAGCGCGAAAACTCGCAAGAGACAGCTACAAATTTCGCTCCAGACACCTAGAGCAATATTTTCTCCAAAGGCGCACCTAATCTGCGCCTGGCACCCCACCCAAGTGCCAGGGCAAGGGCCAACAGGAATGCAACCGGCGCGGCGAGATCGCGGGCTTTGTCGCCTGCAGTAGTCTCCGTGAAAGCGAAAGGCGCCATCGCATCATACGCCGCCAATGACAGACGCTGTTTGGCAACGACCGCAGGACCAATCCGCTCCGACAAGTCGGCCAGCGCAGCGCGCGCTTCGGCTTGATAGGCGCGATAGCGATCCACATCGCCGCCCGCAAAAGATAACAGCGCTCTGTTTGCGATCACCGCTGGCGAGAGATATTGCAACAGATTGATCGTTTCCTGGCGTTGCTGGCGGCTTTCTTCGAAAGCGCGCAGGATTGGCGCCGTGCGCGTGGCCGCCTCGCGATTGGCGAGCCATGTGCTGGCATAGTAGAAAGGCACATCGTCATCGCTCACGGTCATCTCCGGGTGGTCGGCAAGAAACCCTTTGGTCAACTCGGCAGTCGCTTTCCCCGCCTCAGACTTCGCGTCACGCATTTCGGAAAGCGCCGCAAGCCTCGACGGCGGCGGATAAAGCGCTTCGCTAACCGCCCCGCCAATGGCCGGCGTGAGAAATGCAAAGCTCGCCCACAGCGCAAACAGCGTTGCCGCAATTATCTCGCTGCGACGGAAGTAAGCTACCGCAAACGCGATGAGCGCAAACCAGAAGGCGCCGTAGATCCAAGCCGCGCCAATCCAGCCCGCCAGATTGGCAAGCCGGGTCGAAGAAAGCTCCTGAGCCCCCGGCGCGGCCAACCCGGCGGCCAGCGCAACCAATGTGAAGACGCCCCAGATCAGCCCGTTACGGAATATCAGCCGACTCCATATCAGCGGCTTTACGGCGCCGGCCTGCGCCGCGATCAATCGTGCCCGCGTACTTTCGCGTTCCGCAGACCAGATATCGAATGACGCGGCGATCATCAGCAAAGGCAATAAGAGCACCACCATCATCGACAGATCGAAACGCCCGATACTGAGCAATGTGGGGTTGGCGAATTCATATTCACTGAAGAGATCGGCAGGATTGACCCAGGCGGAAAGCTCCGTCTGCGCCGGCAACAGATCACTAGCCCCGATTGCAAAATCGCCGAGCGGCGCGGCCGGCGCCACAGCCGGCTTGCGGATACTCATCGGCCTTGCAGCATAGGCCGGCGCGGATGCGCCCGGCGCGCTTTCAATCTCGACCAACTCGTCACGCCAGGCGTCGAGAGCATCGTTACGGGTTTGCGCGTAATCGACCTGGGCTTGCGTTATGCGCGCAACCTGCGACTTGCCGCTGTACGCTGCATAACCGCCCAGGATGAACAACGACGCGACAAGCGCAATACCCGGCGCGGCGAACAAAAAGGTTCTGCGTTCCAGAAAGAAAGTGATCGATTTCATGATTGAATGACTCGCTTCTGCGCGCGCGCTACCGCCCAACGGACAAAGACAATACTCCCCAGCAGATAGGCAAGCAGGAGCAAGGCGCTGGACAGGTAGCTTCCAGCGACAGCCCTGAACGGCAATGCCTCATGATCGAAATCCTCGATCTGGCGCCACAGATTTTCGTCCGCCGTATAAGCGGCGCCGGATGCATCTGCGCCATGGATCATGAAATCGCGATTGAGCTGCTCGACAATCACGCGGCGATGCGCTTCAGCGTTATCGATGAAAGCTTGCTGATGCAGGCGATCGACGCCGGCAAGCCCGCTCGACAGACGTTCTACGGCAATCACCGGCGAGATCACCGATGCCGCACTCAAAATGCGCTCCTGCGCATCATGAACCGCGCCAAGCCGCGCATAAACCTCTGCGAACAGATCGTAGGCGTACTCCTCCGCTTTCTGCAGGCGATAGCCGAGGAAGTTGATCGGCAGGTCTTCCATCCGCTCAACGCCATATTCAGCCATGGCCTCGGATGGTAACGCCGCCATCGCCTCCGCATCGGCGCCAAGCCCGCGCGCCGCTTTTTGCAACGCTGCGGTGAACGCGCCGGCGTCTGGTTCAGGATGGGTGCTCGCGGCGATGTCGCCGGCAAGGCGCGGCGTAAAGACGAAACTCACCGCCCAAATTGAGACAAGCGCAATCAGCGCGCTGCGCCGGTCCCGACAGAGAGCGGAGATGCCGATCGCAATAGCGCCGACTGCAAGCAGAAACACCCCATAGGTGAGCGTAAGACCCGCGATCCGCAGCGCATTATCCTCGAGGGTTACGGTCCCGCCCGCACCCGCGGCGACAAATAACGCCCCTGCCAATACCGGCGCAATAACGACGCCAAGGCTGAGCGCCGCGCCGCCAAGCTTGCCGCCGGCAAGGGCGCGCGGGCTGACGCCGAGCGCTGCATTCTGGCGCAAGGTCCCACTTTCACGTTCCCCGGCGATGGCGCCGAACAACACGAGAAAAATGAACAATGGCGTCATCGTCTGTAGAATCCAGGCCGGCGACAGCGACGCGATCCAGCCTGTATCTCCCTGCTCTTCAGCCCGGCGGAAAACAGCCGGATTCTGATAATGGGCCTCCATCCAAAGTGCCATGCCGGCGTAATCTGAAACACCCGGATCAAAGGCCGCCAGCGTCGGCGTCGGCCGGAACGCATAGCGGGCGAAATGCGCAGCGCCATGGGGGTTCTTGACGCCCTGCTCGTCCCAGATGGTGCGATCAGCGGCAACGGCACTTGCGCGTTCATGTTCAAACGCGGTTACGCGTTGAACGGACAGAACGACGGACATGACGATCAGCCCTATCAGCGCCGCCGCTACCGCAAGAAAGACCCCGCTACGCAAATAGATTTTCAGCTCTTTATGAGCAATCGCGGATATCATTACCCGCCCTCCCTAGGCTGCATTTGCGGCGTCGGCGCCGTCATGCATATGGGAGAGATAAATCTGCTCGATTTCGCGCGCATCCAGCTTGTCGGCTTCGAGCTGATCTACAAGGTACCCGCCTTTCATGATACCGATCCTTGTACCGACTTCCTTGGCGCGGAATACATCATGAGTGGCCATCAAAATCGCGCGCCCGTTATCGCGTAGCTGTCGCAGCGATCCACACAAATCATTAGCCGCAGACGGATCGAGACCGGAGAGCGGCTCATCAAGCAGCAACACCGGCGCTTTTTTGGCCAGCGCAACACCGATGCCCACCTTCTGGCGCATGCCCTTGGAATACGTTCCCGCTTTGCGCGGGGCGGCGGCACGTTCGAGCCCGGCTGCTTCCAGCGCTTCCAAAAGCTCGGTCTCTTTCGCCTGTACCCCGGCAAGGCGGAGGAAGTAATCAAGGTTCTCGAGGCCGGAAAGCTGCGGATAAAGCGCAACCTGTTCAGGGATATAGCCGAGCTTGGCTTTCGTGCCCGCCGGGTCCTGATGCGCAGCCACACCGTCGATCAGCGCCTCGCCTGCGCTTGGCTCGAGAAAGCCAAGAAACAAATTGATTGTCGTCGTCTTTCCAGCGCCATTAGCGCCCAACAAACACAGGATCTCACCCTCCTGAACGCTGAGGTTCAGATCGTTCAGCGCGTTCACCGCGCCGAACGACTTCGACAAACTCTTGGCTTCAAGCATAGTCTCTTGCTTCCTTTACTGATTGGTACTTGACACGCGCTTCCGCGCGCCTGACGCTGGCGCCGGCCACATAAACGACCGCGCCAGCGTCATGGGCTCTATCCTTTACCGACAATAGCGTCTACCGAGAATAGCGATCGGCCACTGTCCGCATGCTCCTTGCGTTTTCCCATTTCTTCGCCGCCCCGGCCCTAGAAATCGTATGACAAGGACAGGTGATACTCACGCCCCGGGATCCTCACGCCAAACAGCGGCGATTTTTCCGCAAGCCGCACATCCGTAACATTATCTATGCGAGCGACAACGCGGAGCTTATCGCGAAGCGGATAGGCCACTTCCGCGAAGGTGAAAACGTAGTCGGGCAGCGTTTGCGCCGGACCGAAAGCATCGGCCCGTTGAACGCCCGTATACTGGGCGCGCAGCCGAACCTTCAAGTCGTTTTGGCCGGTCCAGGTCAAAGCGCCATGAGCGCTATGCCGAGCGCGGCTTTGCAGCTCCTCCCCTGTAACCGTATCCTCCGTATCGAGATGGGTATAATTGAGATCGATGAAGAAACCCGCCGGCAATTCGGCGTTAAATGACACCTCAACGCCAAAAATCTCCGCGAGACCGACATTGTCGAATTGCAGCGTACGACCAAAAAACACGTCGCAATTGCCAGCAATACATACTGTTTCAACCAGGTTCTCTAACTCATTTTTGAAAACGCCGCCAGACACAAACCACCTATCCGCTTGATAGCTGATACTCGCTTCGTAAGTTTTTGAAAGCTCAGGCTGTAGATTTTCATTTCCGATCACCCTGACGGCGCCGCCGGCGATGGAGACGTCGAAGTCTGGGGACAGGTCACGCAGGCTGGGCGCTTTAAAGCCTTCACCGTAACCGCCCTTTACTACCAGCCCGTCAATCGGTTCGTACACGATGTAACCGCGTGGACTGGTCTCCCAGCCGAAGAAACTATGATGGTCCGCCCGAAAGCCGCCGACCAGCGATAACCGGTCAGTCAGCCCGACCTCATCCTGGACGAAGACAGCGCGATGCTGCGCTCGAAGGTCGCCGTCTTCCGCAACATACTCGTCTTCAAGCAACTCATCGCGAACCTGCCCGCCAATCGTAATGTGATGCCTATCGCCAATGATGAAATTTGCATAGCCGTCAACGGTGGTGTCAATCACCTGCTGATCGCGGGTGCCTGGCATGCCATCGCGCTGATTGACGCGCAGCGCATCGCTGCGATAGATGTTGAGTTGCGTGTCGCCCCAGCTCCAGTCGCTTTTATGACTTAAAACCATTTGCTGTAAGGTAACATCATCGTCGCTGCGAAAAGTTGAAGGCCCCTGCTGAGAATTGCGCCAGCGATGGTCATCGCTGATCGAGTAGATAAGATCGACCTGCTGATTATCTGTTGGCGTAAACATAAGGTTGACACGTCCAGTCGACGCTTCGCGGGCCTCAACGTTAGAGACTGCATCATTCAGATCGCCTGCAAGTTCGGCGCGATCGAAATAATCACCAAAAACGGAAACGCCCAGTTTGCCGTCGATTAGCGGTGCGGACATATAAAAATTGGCGCTAACTTCCTCACCACCTATGGAATCGTGAGGGATACCGCCATTGAGACTGATTGAGCCCATCGGCTCATCACCCAGTTTTTTCGTGATGACATTCACTACGCCGCCAAGCGCGTCAGAGCCGTAGAGCGATGAAAGCGGGCCACGCACAACTTCGATCTGCTCAATCGCCACCGGCGGCAGCCAAGCCAATTCAAAGTCACTGTGCGCAATAATCGCATTCGTCGATGCAATACGGCGCCCGTCGAGCAGGTACAGCGTATGCTCGACATGCATCCCACGTAGGCTGATGCCATTACGTGTCTGACCTACGCTGGAGATCTGCACGCCAGTTTCGCCCTGCAGGGCCTGCGCAAGGTCGACCGCGCCCCGGAGTAACAATTCCTCTTGATCGACAACAGAAACACTCGCCAGTGCAGTTTGAAGATTGGCTTCCCGAGTCGTTGCGGTAACGACAATCTGTTCAATCGGTTCAACCTCCTCAACGTCCGCCATGTCCGTCGCGAACGCAACGCCGCAAAACGGCAAAATGGCGACCCCAGACAGCAGTCTTCTATATTCCTTGATACTCATGGTCTTATTTTTCCCAGTTAGTCAGATAGTGAGTTCGAACGTGAATAATTGGCGGCACGCTCCCGCAGAGAGTCGAGAGCGTCTTTCAGCTTCAGCGCGCCCACTTCGCGAAGCAACGCAAGATCAAGCGACCGAGACACCGTCGGGTTCTCAGGCGCGCCAAAACTGCCCTGGTACGCGCGACGTTCCCCCACAACGAATATCGTTTCAGGATCGTCGCCGTCCTGGAATTGTGCGTACGCGGTTCCGGCCGTTAGGTATGCCGATGCGGCGCCCGAAAACAATGCGATTTTTCTCATATTCGGCACTACTTTCCCCCGCCCATGCATTAAA
Source organism: Woeseiaceae bacterium (assembly GCA_028279985.1). Lineage (GTDB taxonomy): Bacteria > Pseudomonadota > Gammaproteobacteria > Steroidobacterales > Woeseiaceae > UBA1847. The sequence continues at coordinate 192,306 of JANQMR010000005.1, read as the reverse complement.
CCAGGCAAGCCTAACAGCGTAATGTTATATCATAACTATTTGAACCTGCGCCGTACAGGGCGATGGCAAACTGCTTGAGTGCTTCGAGCGCGAAATCGGTCGTCTGGAGTGAAGTCACCAGCGGCCGCCGGCAATCGCTTGACATCCGGACATAGAACGCCGCCAGATTCGCTGCACCCGGGAGAGCCCGACCCGCCAGCCTTCCCGTTTTGGTGAAACAGCCAATCTGCAACAGCCAATCTTACAACAGCTAATGGATCCGCCGATAACCGTACCGGCCAAACTTCGAGGCCAAGCCGATGATGGCGCGCGTCAGGGCGCCCTCATCCGATTGGCCACATGGGATCTTGCGTCGGGTGGAGCGATGCTGCCGATCTATAACTCAACCGATACGCGGAACGATCACGGCTAAGACAGCCGAAGGCTCGTCAAAGTCCTTGGGATTTCGGCCGGCTTCACCGATCGCGCGCGCCCAACGCTGGATTCGTTCTCGAGGCGGTTTTTCGTTAGCCTTCGCCCTATCCGGTTGGCTTCGCGTCATAGCAGACAAAGGCGAGCTTGTTTCCGTCAGGGTCCCGCACATAGGCGGCATAGAAGCCTTCTCCATATTGCGGGCGAAAGCCTGGCTTGCCCTCGTCCGAACCGTCCATGCGCATGGCGATCTCGAAAAGGCGGTCGATCATCGCGGGGCCCTCGGCAAGAAATGCCGTCATCGCGCCATTGCCGACGCCTGCCGGCTGCCCATCGAACGGATAGCCCGTGAAGAAACGCGGCGCGGTTTCGTCCGCCTTGTCTCCCCACGAGGCCAATCGTTCGTCCCGCCAGCATTGGTCCCATCCCATTTCGCTGAAAAGCGGGTCGTAGAACCGCAGGGACCGGTCCAGATCTCGGGTCCCGACCATGGTGTAGCCAATCATCGCGCTCGCCTCCTACCAATATAGATATGGTCATGAACAATTTCGTGAGAGGTTCTAATCATGCCGATCGTCATTCCGACCGCTTGCGGATTTGGACTCGGCGATGACGAGTTCGGCCTGGTGGCTGACAGGGAAATTGACGGAGTTGGCGATAAAGCACTCGCGATGCGCGGCCGCATGCAGAGCCCTGGCCCTGTCAGGCGGGCTTTCTGGCGTGATCACGACACGGGGCCGCAAGCATACGCCGACGAAACGCCCGCCGCTGCCTTCGGCTTCGACCATGGTTCCTTCCGCCCGGTCGGCGTAGCTGAGGACGACGACTCCGTTCGTAGCGCAAAGGTGAAGATACCAAAGCTTGTGGCAGGCCGAGATCGCGGCGACAAGCAACTCTTCGGGACTCCAGCGTCCAGGGTCGCCGCGAAAGGACGGATCGGACGACCCGGCGATCGCCGTCTTGCCGTCGGCTCTGATCATGTGATCGCGCCCATAGGCCGTGTAGCCGGTCGTTCCTGGACCCTCGTTTCCGGTCCATTCGACAGTCACCTCGTAGCTATGTCGCTTTGGCATCCTGGTCATCATAGTTGAAGCCGCACCCTGCTTGTCAGATCGATGCCTCGACGCCTGGACCCGCCAGTTTGGCGGCCGGCGGCCTGAGGTAGATTTGGATCGGACCATCATCGTAGGAAGTCTCCCCTTCCAGGGCGTAGCCGATCTTTTTCGCCACTCTGATCGAGGCCGCGTTTTCCGGAGCAATCATGCAGAAAGACTCCAAACCGGGCCTGGTCCGGTCGAACCATTCGAGCGCAGCGCGCATGGCTTCCGTTGCGTAGCCCTGACCGGCCCATCTCGGTGAGATCACCCATCCCGCTTCCGGCAGCCCGTCGAGTGCTTTCACGATGTCACGCTTGAAATCCGCGAATCCGACTTCACCGACAAAACGCTCCGTTGCACGATCTTCAACGGCCCAATAACCGTAGCCCAGGAACTGCCACAGGCCGCCATAGCGCAACAGCCGGCTCCATGCCTCGGTAGCCGTCGACGGAACCCCGCCAATATGGCGAACGACACGTTCGTCCGACCACATTTCGAGCAACGCGCCGAAATCGCTTGCGCCGTGCATCCTCAAGACAAGCCGTTTCGTGATGATCCGGGGCGCTTCGAAAGCGTATGCACGCTCCACGTCGATCGGTCTCCTATGTTTCCTCGAACACGGATGCCCTTGGATTTATCTTGGATTTATCTTGGATGCAAAAATGATAAACCGCGACCCCATGAGAGGAAAAGCGTTTCGACTTATACCCGCGCATAAGAAAAACGAATACGATTTCCCCCACTCGATCACTATAGGCAGACAACCTCGCACTGAGCCTCGATGTCGTCGAGGTGGCCTCTCTCGCCTTCGAGGAAGCGCTGGCGAAACGAGAACCGCTCTGACTAAACTCTGACGATCCACTCTAACGATCCACTCTGATCATCCTAGAAACGGCCGCCAAACAGGTCCGTGACGAAACGCCCATTGCACGGTCATTGCCAATGCAAAACGGCGGCGCGTTCGACGCGCCGCCGTTTGTCTATCACGAGCCGTCTATCACGAGCCTCGAAAACGCCCGAGGCTCATTTCATGCCGGAAACCGACACTCGGTCGACCTCCTTTCAGCGGCTTGCAACGACACTGTCCTGGCGCGATTCGACCGCGTCGAAACGATCCAGCATCATCACCTTGGTCCACGCATCGACAAAGTCATGCACGAACTTCTCGTGTGCGTCGTCGGCCGCATAGACTTCCGCGATCGCGCGCAGCTCGGTGTTCGAGCCGAAGATCAGGTCGACGGGGGTCGCCGTCCACCGGAGCTCGCCCGTAGCGCGATCGAGGCCCTGGTAAATGCCCTCGGTCTCCGGCGCCTTTCTCCATGCCGTCGACATGCTCAGCAAGTTCACGAAGAAATCGTTACTCAGCGTGCCCGGCCGGTCGGTGAACACGCCGTGTGACGATCCGCCGGCATTTGCGTCCAGGACCCGCATGCCGCCGACCAGGACGGTCATTTCCGGCACGGTCAGGGTCAGCAGGCTCGCCCGATCGACCAGCATCTCCGCCGGCGAACGGTAGTTGTACTCACCGAAATAATTGCGGAACCCATCGGCGCTCGGCTCGAGCACGGCAAACGAGTCCACATCGGTTTGCGCCTGCGTCGCGTCCGTGCGTCCCGGCGTAAAGCGGACCTTGACATCGTGCCCGGCCGCTTCCGCGGCCTGCTCGATGGCGGCTGCGCCGCCGAGTACGATCAGGTCGGCGAGCGAGACTGCCTTTCCGCCCCTTTGCGCGCGATTGAAACCTTTTTGGATACGCTCCAGACGCTTCAGTACCTTCGCCAGCTCGTCCGGATTGTTGACCTCCCAATCCTTCTGCGGCGCCAGGCCGATACGCGCCCCATTCGCCCCGCCGCGCAGGTCGGTGCCGCGGAAGCTGGATGCCGACGCCCAGGCGGTCCTGACGAGCTCGGGTATCGTCAGCCCCGATGCGAGAATATCGGACTTGAGCGCCGCTACGTCTCCATCGTCGATCAGCTCATGGTCGACTTCGGGCACGGGATCCTGCCAGAGCAAGACCTCGTCCGGCACTTCGGCGCCGATGTAACGCGCGCGCGGCCCCATGTCGCGGTGGGTCAGCTTGAACCACGCCTTGGCGAAGGCAAGCCGGAATTCCTCCGGATTCTCCTGGAAACGCTTCGCGATCTTTCGATAACTCGGATCGAACTTCAGCGAAAGGTCCGTCGTGAACATGATCGGCGCATGGCGTTTGGCCGGATCGAAAGCATCCGGCACGAGACTCGACGCCGCACCGTCAGCCGGAATCCACTGGATCGCGCCTGCCGGGCTCTTCGTCTGCACCCACTCGAAGGCGAACAGGTTGTCCAGATACTGCGTGGTCCAGGCAATCGGGTTTGCGGACCATGCGCCTTCGAGGCCGCTGGTGATCGTCTCGGCGCCCTTGCCTGTCCCGCAAGTGCTCTGCCAACCGAAACCCTGCTCCTCGACGCCTGCGGCCGCCGGCTCGGCGCCCACGCAGTCGGCCGGATTGTACGCGCCATGGGCCTTGCCGAAGGTGTGCCCGCCGGCAATGAGCGCCACGGTCTCTTCGTCGTTCATCGCCATGCGGCCGAAGGTGTCGCGTATGTCCTTCGCCGCCAGGAGCGGATCCGGATTGCCGTTCGGTCCTTCCGGGTTGACGTAGATCAGGCCCATCTGCACCGCGGCCAGTGGCTTTTTGAGCTCCCTGTCGCCGCTGTAACGTTCGTCCGCCAGGAACTCGTTTTCAGGCCCCCAGTAGACGAGATCGGGTTCCCAATCGTCCTCTCGCCCGCCGGCAAACCCGAAGGTCTCGAAACCCATGGATTCCAGTGCGACATTTCCGGTGAGGACCATCAGATCGGCCCAGGACAGACTGCTGCCGTATTTTTGCTTGACCGGCCAAAGCAGGCGCCGCGCCTTGTCGAGATTGGCATTGTCGGGCCAACTGTTCAGCGGTTCGAAACGCTGTTGACCGCCGCCGGCACCGCCGCGCCCGTCGGCCACACGGTAGGTACCCGCGCTGTGCCAGGCCATCCGGATGAAAAGCGGTCCATAGTGACCGAAGTCCGCAGGCCACCAGTCCTGCGACGTCGTCATCACCACTTCGATGTCTTGTTTGACGGCATCGAGGTCGAGTGCCGCAAACGCTTCGGCATAGTCGAAGTCTTCGCCCATCGGGTTGGACTCGGCAGCATGTTGGCGAAGCGGGTTGAGGTTGAGCTGTTCAGGCCACCAAAACTGGTTCGATTTCGCCTCACCCATGGCAAACGCAGGATTCAACGGCAAGGCCAGTGACATCAATGCCGCCATGGCGGCAAATACAGGTATCGTTCGTTGACTCATCGTGCATTCTCCGTTCGGCTAAAACATCGCATCTCGTTGATAGATTAGATCGCATATAAGATGCCAAAGCGATCCAAAATTCAGATCACAGTATGCGGCCGAAGCGATCGATACGCCGGATTGCGGGCCGGCACTCGATCCTGTCGATGATCCTGTTGATTGGCACGGAAGACTGACCTGGAACTTGCACTGAAAATTGACTCACCCGGACGAGCCGACCATGGCTCGAAGGACGGGGAAACGCCGCGGCTGCACGGCGACTTGACGCAGGCACGGCGCGCCCGGAATGGCAAGCGCCATATGATCGAAAATTTGATCCGGAACGTGATCCGGAAACGAAAAGAGCCAGCCCTAGCGGGCTGGCTCCTGCATACTCGCGAACTCGGAACTCGAGTCAGCGACTTACATTCGGAACACCGACGCTTGCCGGCAAACGCTTGCCGAACAGGGTCAGGTAGACCATGCGGTAGATGTCCGAGTTGTCGAACCGCTCGCTGAGCGGCGGCTCGCCGGCGCGGAAGGGTCGTTTGCTGTGTAGAAACTTCGAGTTAGGCCCTTCAGCCCGGGTCAGGATACCGCCGGCGACGTCGCTGAAGCTCGACCAGGCCACCGAGAACACCAGCGGCACCGGAGCGACCGACGCTGCGCCCGTGGCTTCGTTGGGAAACGGCCGGAACGGCAATTGCGCGTCCGGCGCGGCCTCGAAAGCCCGGGTACCGGCGCCTGCGATACCGTCCGTGTCGATCAGAAAATCCGCCGGACTGCCGCCGGTGTCAAAGAATGAATTGACGCCTATCGTCGGCGCGACGGGCGGTTCGCCTCCCGTCGGCGTCAGGTTCAAAAGCTGCATGCCCGAGCCGTCGCTGTCGGCCGCCGTGATGATCAGCGTGCGCCGATCGCGGTGCTGGCGAAAATCGCGCGCGACACCGATCATGTCGTCGGCACGCTTCAGCGCCCGCAGGGTGCCGATGGCATTGTTGTTGTTGGGCATGTTGTCGGTGCTCTCGACCTCGATGACGGCCGCGAAGGGCTTGCGCGCTTTCTTCGAGCGCCGTTCGAGAATCTCGAGGCCGAGTTCGGTCAGCTCGGCAATGGTCGGCGGATTGAAGCTGTAGTTCGGGTCGGCAGAACCGTGCTGATTGTAACGTTGGCCCCAGAGTACGAGGGGACCGATTTTTTCCTCGCCGAACTCGATACCTTCCTGCGGCAGCGGATCACCGTCCCGGCGCACGAGACCGGCCCCGATCAGCACCTCCTCGCGCCGATCGTTGAACAGATCGTCGGCGCCGAACACGCCCAGTACTCGCGGCGCGTAACGCCGATCGCTGTGCACGCGATCCCTGACCGCCTCGAACTCCGCCCGCGTCCGCATGATGACATAGCCGAGTTCGTCGGCAAGCTGCAACAAATTACGACCGTCGTCACGGGCCGGTGCCCGTCCGTTCACGGGGTCGGTATGCGCCGCACAACTCAGCGGCAGGTCGTCCGCCGCCGGCGGATTCGGCAGATCCCGGCAAAGCGGCGTGTCGATCGGCAGGAAAAAGCGCTCACCGCCACCGAGGATCACATCCGGCAGGCGATCGCCGTTTCCGCGGTTCTCGACGCGCCGGGTCCGGGGATCGCAATCCGTGCCTTTTTCGAAACCCGGGCGGCCCTCCAGGAACTGGCGCGTCTGCTCGTTGGGCTCGCCGCGGACATCGGTCTCGGCGAGAAACGCGCCGGTACCCGGTTCGCCCGCGATATCGCCGTCGTTGATCACGCCGATCGGGTGTCCGTGGCAACCGGCCTCGCGCAGGAAGCTGCCCGGATAACCCGACAGCGCGAGGATGTCCCGGCCGCGGTCGCGACCGTAGGAATCAGACCCCTGAACCTTGACTCCGAAGGCGTGGGTCGTGGCGCCGCCGTTCGAAGTGCCGGTCAGGCGATCGGCCATATGGCCGCGATAAACCGCCATCCCCGGCAGCCTGTCCCACTCCAGAGACTCGTCGGTGCCTTTCCAGTAGATGCGCGCCGAGTGCCAATGATTGAGCGCGCTGCCGTCCGGGTGAATGAAGATCGCATTTCCCAATTTCCCGCGCCGGTCGCCGCGATCTTTGCCGTACTTGTGGCTGTACTTGTCTTCACGATCGTCATCATCGTGATCATCGTCGGCCCAGGCGGCACCGCTCAGCGCGATTAGCGAAGCCGCGACGCCGGTGAGTATTTTCTTTCGTAATTCATAAATGCTCATGAATATCCCTCTTGACTCGAGTACATCGGTGTTTTGTGTGGCGAACGGTCATACAGAAGCGCATATCGAAATGGCTTCGAGCTGCGCGAGCGAAAGTAAGCAACAGCAGGATTGCAATTTCGTTAAAACCAACTATTTCCTATCTATAGTTCGATTTTATCGAATTTTAAGAGCGGCTGCCCTGCCGTGACCGCCGAATGACAAACCCGTTACCGACCGTCATGCATACTGCGACGAAGAACTGCGGATATCGATAGCCGGACAGCTCGATTGAGTCCCGATTCCGAGCCTGACTTGCCGTCGTGCGCGATGCGCGGGGACAACCGAATCGGACCGAGCTATCTTGGAAACGCGCGAGGAGTCGTTATACCGAAAACTGGATTGCCCAAGCTGCGGCGATCGACTCAACCGAGACTTCTGAAGCGCACCGATAGCCGAACCGCGGCGTCTGGCCGATGCGGAACCGCAGATCGGCCGGCACCGCTACTCGATGCCGAGATCGACCTCTTCGACTTGCTCGATGACTTCTTCCGACGCCGTCACCTCTTCGTCGGCGCCGTTGAACATCACCTCGCCGGCGAAAACCAGGCCGGGCATCATGAAGAACACACTACCGATGTAACCGAATGCCCAGCCGCGGTTGTGCTCCACCTTGTTACCCAGCCACTCCGCCGACCGCACAGGCAGCTCCTTGAGCCAGGGCAAATACAGGAAGGCCAGCACGCCGGACACGTTGTACAACAGGTGAACCAGTGCAATCTGCAGGGCAAACACCTGTGTCGGCCCGGAGACAGCCGTTGCCGCCAACAGCGCGGTAACACAAGTGCCGATGTTCGCACCCATCGTGAACGGAAAAACCTGGCGTGTATTGAGAACGCCGGCGCCGGCCAGCGGCACGACCAGGCTGGTGGTCGTGGACGAGGACTGAACGAGCACGGTTACCGCCGCGCCCGTTGCAATACCCTTCACCGGACCGCCGCCGACCGCCTTGTGCACGATGTTCATCGCCTTGCCGGTCATTACCGAACGCAGCATCTTGCCGAGATAAAGCACCGAGCCGATAACCAGGCCGATGCCGACGGCGATCGCCAGCAAGCCGCCGATTACCGGCGGGAGCGAATCGAAAACGCCGACGATCGCCTTGACGACCGGTTTGGTCAGCGCCCCGACGAAGTTCAGGTCTTTCACCGACGCGTCCGCGCCGCCGACGAACCAGCCGGCCATCACCCCGCCCAGTCGCTCCAGGGGCCGGAACATCACCTCGATCGGCAAGAAGATGACGATGCTGTAGAGATTGAAAAAGTCGTGGACCGTTGCGGCCTGAAACGACTTGTTGAACATCTTGCGTTCGCCGAGGTTGCCGAGGCTTACGATCGTGTTCGTGATCGTCGTGCCCATGTTCGCACCCATGATCATCGGCACGGCAATCGACACCGGCACACCACCTGCGACCAGGCCCACGATCACCGACGTGACGGTGCTCGACGACTGCACCAGCGCCGTGGCCAGGGTGCCGAGAATCACGCCTACGATCGGGCTGCTGGCAAACGCAAAAATCCTCGCCGCGCCCTCGGCGCCGCCGGATATCGCCTTGAAACCGTCGCCGATGACGCCGACGCCGACCAACAGCAGATAAACGAACAACGCGATCAAAAACCACGTCACGGGAAGGCTGGTGTACTTGACGGCTGCGGTGCCGGTTTTGTCGTTCTCTGTCACGGCGGTTTCCGTTACGGAGCAGCAGCCGGCCCGGGTGCTAAACCGGACGACGCGCGGGATCGTGAATGGGCCGGTCGGATGTTAACAGCAGAAATGTTACAGAACTGTTTCGCCTCCGAGGCCGGTGCTTCGGCCCTGATTTCATGCGGTTTTTTCGAATTGCTCGCATCTTCTTGTGCGATACTCGCGCCTGCCGTCGCCCCAATACCCAAGCCTTGTTGCTGCTACTGACATCTCTGCGGCGCTACGCGCTGCTCATCTGGCTGGCTCTGTCGGCGCCTTTCGGCGGCAAACGCCGCCTGGGCGGCGCGATGCTGGTCTTGCTGGCCTTGCCGCTGTTCCTGATCTGGCAAGGCCTGCACTGGCTCGGCTTTCTGCTCGACGAAATCCTGTATCCGGGCTACCGCAAAGTGCAGGTCCGCGATCCGCTGTTCATCGTCGGCCCGCCCCGCACCGGTACCACCCATCTGCACCACGTCATGTCCGGCGACGAAAAGACGACGACGTTTCGTACCTGGGAATGCCTGTTCGCCCTGTCGATCACCGGCCGTAAACTCTGCCTGGGCCTGGCTGCACTGGATCGATCGCTGGGACGGCCGGCCGCCCGCCTGGGCGCCTGGCTGAGCCGGGGCCTGCTGCGATCGATGGACGACATTCATCCGCTCGCGCTCGGCGATCCGGAGGAAGACTTCCTGTGCCTGATGCCGCTTGCCGCCTGTTTTCTGCTGGTCGTGCCGTTTCCCGGCGCTCGCTGGCTTTGGCAAACCGCAAGACTGGACACGGCAGCCGATGCGGGCGAACGTCAAAGGCTGATGCGTTACTACCGGCGTTGTATTCAGAAACACCTGTATGTGTTCGGACCGGATCTGCGATTCCTGTCGAAAAACGCGTCTTTTTCGGGTTTAAGCCAGGCTTTGCTCGACGAGTTCCCCGACGCGCGTATCCTGGCCACGGTCAGGGATCCGCTGGCCGCGGTACCCTCGCAGCTCAGCTCGCTCAAACCCGGGCTCGCCGTTTGCGGTTTTGCCCGGATGCCGCCGGACTTCAGAGACGCGCTGGTCGACCTGCTGGCCTTTTACTACGAGCATCTGGCCGACGTCGCCGACCGGCATCCGGACCGCATCGCGTTCATCCCGAACGACGATCTGAAACATCGGCTCGAGGCCAGCGTGACACACGCGCTCGAGACGCTGTCGTTGGACCTTAGCCCGCAATTCGCCGGGGTCCTGAAACGCGCCTCGGAAGCCTCGCGCGAACACCGCTCCAGCCACCGATACTCGCTGGACGAGTTCGATCTCAGCGAGGAATTGATAAGATCGCGGTTCCAGAGGAGTTATGTCCGCTACGGATTCGATGTCAATAGTCTATGTCAATAGTCGATATCAATTGCCGCCAAGCAGGAGCCAACTGACGTGACGGAAGCGGCCCTGAGCCGATCCCGGTCGCCGCGCGACTTCATGGACGCGCCGCGCTCGGCGCCCACCGGCGACATCGGACCGGTACTCATCGTCTCCGATGCCCTGCCGGACAGAAACGGCGTCGGCGCCTATTATCGCGATTTGCTCGATCAGCTTCGCCAACACGACTGCGACGCGACCCTCGTCTGCCCCAACCCGGAGAAGCGCGCCATACTGCAATTTCCGCTGCCCGGCGATTCGACGCAGCGGGTGTGGATTCCCTCGCCATGGCGCTTTCGCCGCATCATGAAAAAGGTACGCCCCCGTACCGTCATCGCCGCCACCCCGGGTCCGTTCGGACTGCTCGGTGCGTGGTGGGCGAAGCGGCGCGGAGCGACGGTGATCGTCGGGTTTCACACCCATTTCTCGGGCGTCACCGATCTCTACAACAATCGCTTCCTGCGCGCGTTCAGCCGCTTCTACTTCAATATCGCCGACAAAATCCTGTTTCGCTACGCGGACCTGGTACTCGCGAACTCGGATGCGATGGTCGAGCTCGCGCGCTCGCTGGGTGCAAAACGGGTGGACGTGATGGGGACCTTGCTGCCGGTAGATGCCCTGGGCGAACCGCGCTCACCGATCCGGCCGCAACTCGAGCGCGTCCTGTTCGCCGGCCGCCTCGCCGTCGAGAAACGGGTGCAACTGATCGCGGACGCGGCCGCCGAGCTGCCGGAGATCCGCTTCGTCGTCGCCGGCGACGGTCCGCTGAAATCCGCGATTGCCGAGCGCGCGAAAGCCCTGTCGAATCTCGAATACATCGGCTGGATCGCACGGCGCGAGCTGCTGGAACAAATGGACCTGGCCGACGTGCTGGTGCTGCCTTCCTATGTCGAATCCTTCGGCACCGTCGCCCTGGAGGCCATGGCACGCCAACGGCTTGCCCTGGTATCGAACAGTTGCGGCATCGTCGACTGGCCCGTTCTGGCCGACAGCCTGTACCAGATCGCCGAGGGACAAAGCGTGGCCGACGCCCTGCGCGAAATCGCGGCCTTACCCGCCGAGGCACGGATCGGGAAGGCCAAGGCCGCGCGCGATGCCGCGTTACGGCTGAATCACAGCAGCCTGTTGCACTGGCTCAACGTCCTCAAAACCGAACAGGCCGGCATCGCTTCCGTATCGGCCTGACGACGTTGGCCTGACGATATTAGCCTGACAATATTGGCCTGACGATCCGGTGTCCCCGCTACTGCTGTCCATTCACGACGTCATGCCGGCGACCCTGGCGCAAACCCGTTCGATCGTGTCGCGGCTAGAGTCCTTCGGCTTCGCACGGGTCACGCTGCTGGTCGTGCCCGGCAGCGGCTGGCAGGACGATACGATCGCCGGCTTGCGCGCCCTGACCGAAGAAGGCGCCGAACTCGCCGGCCACGGCTGGGTGCACCGCGTCGACCGCATCCGCGGCATCGGGCACCGGGTTCACAGCACGCTGATCTCGCGGAACGTCGCCGAACACTTGGCGCTCGACGTACCGGGACGGATCGAGCTGATGCGCCGCTGTTTCGACTGGTTCGCCGAAAACGCATTGCCCGGCCCGGAGCTCTATGTGCCGCCGGCCTGGGCCATGGGGTCCATGCCCAGACACGAGCTGAATCGCCTGCCCTTTCGCCAACACGAAACCCTGGGCGGCGTTTACGATACCGACACAATGCGATTTCGGCGTTTACCGATGGTAGGCTTCGAGGCGGATACGGCGTTTCGCGCCGCGTCCTGCCGCCTTTGGAACTGGCTGAACCGCAACGTGGCCGGCCGGAGGCAGCCGCTGAGAATCGCCATCCACCCAAACGATTTCGCGCTTCGGCTGGGCGGCGACCTCGACAGACTACTGGCAGCGGGCGGCACTGCCTTGTCGTACCGCGACCTTTATGATGGATAGACCGACGAATATCGGGGTCTTTCGACAGATCGACGAATAATCGGGGTCTTTCGACAGATCGACGAATAATCGGGGTCTTTCGACAAATCGACGAATAATCGGGGTCTTTCGACCCCGACGGAGCACAGTTTCATGGCAACCTACCTGGTAACCGGTGCGAATCGCGGCATCGGATTGGCGCTTTGCCGGCAACTCGCCGGGCGCGGGGACGAGGTCATCGGCGTATGCCGGCGTTCTAGCGACGAACTCGGCAAGCTCGGCGTCGAAGTGGTCGACGGCATCGACGTCAGTGACGGCGAATCGGTGGAGCGGCTTCGGGACACGCTCGGCGAGCGCGCGATCGACGTCCTGATCAACAACGCCGGGATCCTGCGCCACGAGCGTTTCGGGCAAATCGACTACGACACGATGCTCGAACAATACCGGGTCAACACCCTCGGGCCCTTGCGGGTCGCAGAAGCGCTGGTGGACAGGCTCGGCAAGGGCGGGAAGATCGTCATCATCACGAGCCGGGTCGGCTCCATCGAAGACAACGGGTCCGGCGGCAACTACGGTTACCGCGCTTCGAAGGCGGCGGTCAACATGATCGGCAAGAACCTGATGCACGAGTTAGCGCCGCGCGGCATTGCCGTCGGCCTTTTGCACCCGGGCCTGGTCGCCACCGGCATGACCGGCGGCAGCGGCATTACGCCCGCCGATTCCGCGCGAGGCCTGATATCGCGCATCGACGATCTCACGATGGAAAACACCGGCGGATTCTGGCACGCGGAAGGCTACCGACTGCCTTGGTAACAAGTCGAGCCCGGCTCAGGCCGGCGCCAGGACCGTCGTTCCGCCCATGTAAGGTTCGAGCACCGTCGGCACCTGGATGCTGCCGTCCGGCTGCTGGTAGTTTTCGACGATCGCGATCAGCGCGCGACCCGCCGCGACCCCCGAACCGTTCAGCGTGTGAATGAACTCCGGTTTACCGGTCTCGGCATTACGCACGCGGGCTTTCATGCGCCTGGCCTGAAAGTCGGTGTAAACACTGCATGAGGAGATCTCGCGATAGCGTTCCTGCCCGGGCAACCAGACTTCGAGATCATAGGTCTTGGCGGCACCGAAACCGATGTCCCCCGCACACAGGGACACGACCCGGTACGGCAGCTCCAGCCGCTTGAGGACGGTCTCGGCGTGGCCGGTCAAGGCTTCCAGCGCATGCGCGGACTGCTCGGCGGTCACCAGTTGCACGAGCTCGACTTTCTCGAACTGGTGCTGGCGGATCATGCCGCGCGTATCCTGCCCGTAGGAGCCCGCCTCGGACCGAAAACAGGGTGTGTGCGCGGCCAGCCGAATCGGCAAATCCTCGGCGTCGAGGATCTGCTCGCGCACGAGGTTCGTCAGCGGAACCTCGGCCGTCGGGATCAGGTAAAAGGGCGGCTCCGACGCGATCCGAAACAGGTCCGCTTCGAACTTGGGTAGCTGGCTGGTGCCGACCAGGGACTCGGAATGCACGAGATACGGCACGTAGGTTTCTTCGTAGCCGTGTTCGGCGGTGTGGATGTCCAGCATGAACTGGATCAGCGCACGCTGCAGCCTAGCGAGCCCGCCGCGCAGCACCGCGAACCGGGAGCCGGACAGGCGGCTGGCCGCATCGAAATCGAGCATGCCGAGCAGGGCGCCGAGTTCCACATGGTCTCTCGGCGCGAAGTCGAAGCTGCGGCACTCGCCCCAACGCCTGATTTCCAGGTTGCCGGTCTCGTCGCCGCCGTCCGGAACGTCGTCCAGAAGCAGGTTCGGCAGACCGAGCTCTATGTCCTGTAACGCCGCTTGCACCTCGGCCAGCGATCCTTCGGCCGCTTCGAGGTTTGCGCCGAGGTCCTCGACCGCGGCGAGCAGCGGCTGGATGTCCTCACCCCGCGCTTTTGCCCGGCCGATCGATTTGGCGCTGGTATTTCGCTCGCCGCGCAGTTTCTCGGTTCTGACCTGCAGGGTTTTGCGTCGCTCCTCCAGCGCAAGATAAGCGTCGGCGTCGAACTCGAAACCGCGGCGGGCGAGATTGCGTGCGACTTCCGGAGCGGACTGCCGCAGCCGTTTGGGGTCGATCATCGTCGTCGTTCGTCGTTGTCGTTCGCGAATCTTCCGGAGTACCAGTACTCGACACGCAAGGCCCAACCAGCGGCACCGGTGCTTGCGATCACAAGGCCGGCGATTATACCGATGCCGTCCGCTGCGATGTCGAGCCATTCGGCGGAGCGATAACCGACCAAGCGCTGGCAGACCTCGATCAACACGCCGAACGTGAGCAGGGCGATACCGATACGCCAGAACGCGCGCCGCTCGTAAAACCCGGTGAACCAGACGCACAGTAGCATGAACGCGGCGACATGCGCCCACTTGTCGGCGCCGAAGACCCAGCTCACGATCTGCGTCCGGGCGGGCCAGAACCAGACCGCGGGCATCACGGTCGCGACCAACACGGCCAGCAACAGCAAGGCGCTGGCCACGCGCCACAGGCGCGCGTAACGCAAGGGCAACATCACAGGCTTGAACGATCCCGGCTTTTTTCCGGCGCCGGCGTGCCGACGACCTCGACGCCGTCGGGAATCGCGAAAACGAAAGCCCCCTCCGCAAGCGGCGCGTCGATCACGAGATCCGCCAGCGCAACCAGGGTCGTCTGCTCGAGATTGTCGAAAAACGCCATGCGGTCGATGACGCCGTCGACAAAGCCGAGCTCGACGCGCGAGAAGCCGCCGCCGGTATCGACCGGCTTCAGGCGCACCCAGGTGATACCGGCTTCGTCGTAACTGCCGTCATAACGAAAATCGTCGAGCGCGCCACCCGATCCGCCCAGCAAGGTAGCCGGCGTTTTACTCAGGACCTCCGCTTGCGGCTTGACCGTCACCTGTGCGAGATCGACGTCGTAACTCCAGACGTTCAGTCCGTCGGCGACCAGCCACTGCTCGTAAGGCTCGAGGTAAACCCAGCGAAACCGGCCGGGACGGCGGATCTCGACGGTGCCGCTCGACGTTTCGAGGACCTCGCCGCTCGCGTCGATTACCACTTGTTCGAAGCTGCCCGACAAGCTCGTGATGCCGCCGACAAAGGACTCGACCAGCGCCATCGCCGACGCTTTCTCGGGCTCGGCGATGCTTGCCGCCGGAACGGCTGAAAGCCCTACCGCCAGAGCCGCCGCCGCTACGCCCGATGCTCCTATCCTTGCCATTGCCTCACTCCTCGACCGCCGCCGGCACCAGGATCTCCCGGGTGCCGTTCGGCTGCAGCGGACCGACCAGACCGGCCGCCTCCATGGACTCGACCATCCGCGCGGCCCGGTTGTAGCCGATTTTCAAGCGCCGCTGCACACCGGAAATCGACGCCTTGCGGGTCTCCATCACCACCTGTACCGCCTGATCGTACAGCGGATCCTGCTCCGCATCGGCTGAGTCGCCGGGCAGCGGATCGATGCCGGTCAACCCGGGGGTTGGACTCTCGGGGCCCTCGAGAATTTCGTCGATGTAACGCGGCATTCCGATTTTTTTCAGATGCCGGACGACGGCGTGCACTTCATGGTCGGCGACAAAAGCGCCGTGCACGCGCTCGGGCATCGACGTCCCGGGCGGCAGATACAGCATGTCGCCGTGACCGAGCAGGTTCTCGGCGCCCTGCTGGTCGAGAATGGTTCTCGAGTCGACCTTGGCGGACACCTGGAAGGCGATCCTCGACGGGACGTTGGCCTTGATCAGGCCGGTGATCACGTCCACCGACGGGCGCTGTGTCGCCAGCAGCATGTGGATACCGGAAGCACGCGCCTTTTGCGCGAGCCGCGCGATGAGCTCCTCGACCTTCTTGCCGACGATCATCATCATGTCGGCCAATTCGTCGATGATCACGACAATATAGGGCAACGGCGCCAAAGTCGGGTACTCGACGACCTCGTCGTCATCGAGCAGCGGCGGCGGCGTGAACGTCGGATCCCTGATCGGCTCGCCCTTGTCCATCGCCTCCTTGACCTTGCGGTTGTATCCGCCGATGTTCCTGACCCCCAGCGCCGCCATCAGACGGTAGCGGCGATCCATCTCGGCGACACACCAGCGCAAGGCGTTGGCGGCTTCTTTCATGTCGGTGACCACCGGCGTCAACAGATGCGGAATACCCTCGTAGACCGAAAGCTCCAGCATCTTCGGATCGATCATGATCAGCCTGACCTGCTCCGGCAGGGTCTTGTACAGAATGCTCAAAACCATCGCGTTGATCGCAACCGACTTGCCCGACCCGGTCGTGCCGGCAATCAGCAGATGCGGCATCCTCGCGAGATCGGCGACCACCGAGTTGCCCCCGATGTCCTTGCCGAGCGCGAGCGTCAGCGGCGAGGCGAGATCGTCGTAGACGCGCGACTTCAGGATCTCGCCCAAAGTCACGAGCTGGCGGTTTTCGTTCGGTATCTCGAGCCCGACGTAAGACTTGCCCGGAATGACCTCGACGATACGCACGCTGACGACCGACAGCGAACGCGCCAGGTCCTTGGCGAGATTGGCAATCTGGCTGACCTTGACGCCCGGCGCCGGGTCGAGCTCGAAACGCGTAATGACAGGGCCCGGCGACACCGACTTGACTTCGACTTCGATACCGAAGTCCCTGAGCTTGAGCTCGACCAGCCGCGAGATCGCCTCCAGCGAGTCCTCGGAGTAACCCTGTTGCTGCTGCGGCGGATCGTCGAGCAAGGACAAAGGCGGCAATTCGCCGGCCTGCGCCGGTTCGAACAGCGGCACCTGCCGCTCGCGCTCGGCCCGAACGCTGGTCTCCAGCGCCGGAAGCACCGGCTCGATCCGCGGCTTCGGCCGGCCGGCCTTGCGCTTTTTCTCGACTTCGATCACGTCCTGTCGCGCCGCGAGCTGCCGCCGGCCTTCGGCACGGTCGCGCAGCCGGCCGATCCACTGCCCGAGCCGTTCGAATCCCCTAAGGCACCAGCCCCCGATCCGGTCCATGACGTTGAACCAGGAGATCCCCAGAAACAGCGACACGGAGGCGACCCAAAGGAAAAACAGCAGGGTACTCGCACCCAGGAGCTTCATCATCGATTCGAGCTGGCCACCGACGACCTGGCCTATGATGCCGCCGGCGGTCTCGTTGAAGCCGGCCGGCGAGAAATGCAAGGTCGACAGCGCACAGCTCGTCACCAGCGTCGCAACGAAACCCGCGCCGCGCAGCGCGAAATCCATGCGGGTCAGCGCGATCTGGGTTTTCTGCTCGCGATACAGCATCCAGCCGACATAAAACACCATCAGCGTAAACAGGTATGCCGGCCGGCCGAAGAAATTGAACAGCACGTCGGCAAGCATCGCGCCGACCCTGCCGACGCCGTTTTTCACCTCGCCGCTGCCGGTCGCCTGGCTGAAGCCGGGGTCCGACGGATCGTAAGTAAACAGGGCGACGAACAGGATCAGCGCCATCGCGCCGAACACGACCAGCGCAGCCTCGCGCAGCGCCCGATGCACCTGCGCTGAGAGCCGCTTCGGCTCGGGCTTGGTTTTTCGGGGTTTTGCCATACTTACGGTAAGATAACGGTCAGCGTCACGTCCTGACTCCAGCCTGAATTACGCCCCCGTGCGCCTGGCAGCGGGGACGCAACCGTGGCCGCGTCTCAACTGGCTGATCTATATCGAATTATCGCTCCAAGCAAGGGACAGAGTATACATGAGTGAGATCAAGCATTGCCGGGTCCTGATACTGGGCTCGGGACCCGCGGGGTACTCGGCCGCCGTTTATGCCGCACGCGCGAATCTCGATCCGGTGATGATTACCGGCGTCGAACAGGGCGGACAGTTGATGACGACGACGGACGTGGACAACTGGCCGGGGGACGTCGAAGGCCTGCAGGGGCCGGAGCTGATGGAACGCATGTTGCGGCATGCGCAGCGCTACGACACCGAAGTCATCAACGATCACATTCACAAGGCCGATCTCTCGAGCCGCCCGTTTCGTCTCGACGGCGATTACCGCAGCTACACCTGCGACGCCCTGATCATCGCGACCGGCGCCACCGCCAAGTACCTGGGCCTCGAATCCGAAGAGGCGTTCAAAGGCCGCGGCGTCTCCGCTTGCGCAACCTGCGACGGCTTTTTTTATCGCGGCCAGGAGGTCGCGGTCGTCGGCGGCGGCAACACGGCCGTCGAAGAAGCCCTGTACCTGAGCAACATCGCATCGAAGGTGACCGTCGTGCACCGGCGTGACGCGCTACGCGCCGAGAAAATCCTGCAGGGCCGGCTGTTCGAACGCGAGAAGGAAGGCAAGGTACGCCTGTTGTGGGACCACGTCGTCGACGAAGTCCTGGGCGACGACGGCGGCGTGACCGGGCTCCGGGTACGCAGCACCAATAATACGTCGCGGACCGACGACATCGACCTGGCGGGCGTGTTCATCGCAATCGGCCACAGCCCGAACACCGGACTGTTCGACGGACAGCTCGACATGGACAAGGGATACATCATCGTCAAGTCGGGTCTCGCCGGCGATGCGACGGCCACCAGCGTGCCCGGTGTGTTCGCGGCCGGCGACGTCGCCGACCAGGTCTACCGCCAGGCGATCACGTCGGCCGGCGCCGGCTGCATGGCCGCGCTCGACGCCGAGAAATACCTGGATGCGCTCGAATCCGGCGACCAAGGCGCGGTGGCACTCGAATCGGGCGACGCCGCCGCCTGACCGGGGTCTGTCGCTCCAAGGTCATCGACAAGAGTTTATTGCCAAGGGTCTATTGCCAATGGACGTCTCGGTGCTCGATTCGATCGACGGCGTCGACCGGAAGGACTGGAACGCGATTGCAGGTTCCAGCTACCCGTTTCTAAGGCACGAGTTTCTCGCCGCCGCCGAACGGACCGGCTGTGTCGCGCCGGAGACCGGCTGGTTACCGCGGCATCTCGTCATCGGGGACGGCAAGCGCCTGCGCGCCGCCATGCCGCTTTACGAAAAGACCCATTCCTGGGGCGAGTTCGTCTTCGACTGGGCGTGGGCGAACGCCTACCACCGGGCCGGATTCGCGTATTATCCGAAACTCGTATCCGCCGTACCGTTCACCCCGGCACGAAGCAGACGGCTGCTGCTCGCAGACCCGGCCGACGCCGAAGCCGCCATCGGCCTGGTACGGGGCGCCGTGGCGTTGGCAGTGGAACGGGAGTGCTCGTCGGTGCATGTCCTGTTTCCACTGGACGAGGAGCTGCCCTGGCTCGAGGCCGCCGGGCTCGAGGTCCGCAAGGACTGCCAGTTCCACTGGCGCAACCGGGGCTATCGCAGCTTCGACGATTTTCTCGCCACCTTCAGCTCCTCGAAACGCAAAAAGGCCCGGCGCGAGCGCCGCCGGGTCGCCGAAGCGGGTATCACTTTCCGGCACCTGCACGGCGGCGACCTGGATGCCGCGACATGGCGTACGGTGCATCGCCTGATCAGCCTGACCTTCATGCAGCGCGGCTCCCTGCCCTACTTCGATCTCGAGTTTTTTCTGCGCCTTAGCCGGGAACAGCCGCAGAACGTGCTGGTGATACTCGCGGAGGAACGGGGACAAAGCGTCGCCGCCGCGGTGTTTTTCGAAAGCAGCGACACGCTCTACGGCCGTTATTGGGGATCCGACCGTTATCACAACGCCCTGCACTTCGAGACCTGTTATTACCAGGGTATCGACTACTGCATCGCCAAGGGCATCGGCGTCTTCGAGCCCGGCACCCAGGGCGAGCACAAGGTCAGCCGGGGCTTCGTGCCGGAGACGACGTGGTCGGCCCACTGGCTCGCGCATCCGGAGTTTTTCTCGGCGATCCGCAGTTATCTCGACGAAGAAAGCCGGCATGTCGCGCGTTACATGGAGGCGGTGGACGCGCGCAGCCCGTATCGCAGACCCGATCGTGACTCTAATAGCGACTCCAATCCCGACCCCAATCTCGACCCCAATCTCGACGACAAACCGCGAGAGACTTCGTGAGCGGCAACCGCGTCGTCTGGCTGAGCCCGAACGACCCGCCCGACGCATTTCCGGACATCCGCCTCGCGCTCAGGGAACCCGACGGCCTGCTGGCCGCTGGCGGCGATCTCGGTTCCGAACGGCTGCTCGCCGCTTATGTGCGGGGCATTTTTCCCTGGTTCGACGAGAACCAGCCGATACTCTGGTGGTCGCCGGATCCGCGCTGCATCATCGAACCGCGGAAGTTCCACGTGTCGCGGCGCCTCAAGCGCAGCATTCGTCGGACGGACGCCGAAATCAGCGTGAACCGCGCGTTCTCCGACGTGATCCTGGCCTGCTCGGCGCCCCGGCGCTCGCAGGCGGGAACCTGGATTACCCCCGAAATCGTCACGGCCTACGAACGCCTGCACGCCGAGGGCTGGGCGCACAGCATCGAAGTCAGGATGGCCGGTGCGCTGGTCGGGGGCATCTACGGGCTAAGCATCGGCCGGGTGTTCTTTGGCGAATCCATGTTCAGCCGCGCCGACAACGCCTCGAAGTTTGCGCTACTGGCCCTGTCGCAATGGCTTTCGGCGAGAAACTTCGCATTGATCGACTGCCAGGTTGCCTCGCCGCACCTTTTCACGCTAGGTGCGGAACTGATGTCCCGGGAGCAATTCCGGGGCGTGCTCGAGCGGGCTTGCCGACCCGCGACCAAGCTCTCGGACTGGCCGCGGACGCCGTTGCCGGTCAGCGCCTTATGCGGTGAAGCCGCATTGCAATAGGCTGGCCATTTCTGCACAATTCGCCAGCTTCAGAACCGCACAGAGATCGAATTCTTGGCCAAAGAAGAAGCCATCCAGATGGAAGGCGTCGTCATCGAGACCTTGCCGAATACCACGTTCCGGGTCGAACTGGAAAACGGCCACGTTGTGACGGCGCATATTTCCGGCAAGATGCGCAAGCACTACATTCGCATCCTGACCGGCGACAAAGTCACGGTCGAGCTCACGCCTTACGATTTGAGCAAAGGCCGGATCGTCTACCGCGGCCGCTGACGCCCGCCGGCCTCACGGCCGCCCGTCAATTCCTGCTCTTCTTCAGGAAGCCTCGCCCGGGTCAATCCTCACCCAGATGTTCGAGTTCCTTGACCGCGGGCTCGGCGTCGAGCTTCAAGGTCCCGTCGGGGGCCACGGTAATTCGGACATGACCGCCGTCCTTTAGGCTGCCGAACAACAGCTCCTCGGCGAGTGGCCGTTTGATGTGCTCCTGGATCACACGCGCCATCGGCCTCGCGCCCATCTTGGGATCGTAACCCCGTTCGGCAATCCAGTCGCGGGCCGGGTCGTCCAGCTCGATCGTGACGTGGTTCGAACCGAGCTTGGCCTCGAGCTCGACGATGAGCTTGTCCACGACACGCCGGATCGACCTCACGTCCAGCGAATCGAACTGGATAATCGCGTCCAGCCGGTTGCGGAACTCCGGCGAGAAGGTTTTCTTGATGACCGACATGCCGTCGCTGGTGTGGTCCTGCTGGGTGAAACCGATCGAGGCGCGACTCATCTCCTGCGCGCCGGCATTCGTCGTCATGACGATGACCGCGTTGCGGAAATCGGCCTTACGACCGTTGTTGTCGGTCAAGATGCCGTGGTCCATGACCTGCAACAGCAGGTTGAACACTTCGGGATGCGCCTTTTCGATCTCGTCGAGCAATATGACCGCATGCGGGTTCTTGGTCACGGCTTCGGTCAGCAGGCCTCCCTGGTCGAAACCGACGTAACCCGGCGGCGCGCCGATCAGCCGCGACACCGTATGCCGCTCCATGTATTCCGACATGTCGAAACGAATCAGCTCGACGCCCATGGTCATCGCGAGTTGCCGCGTGACCTCGGTCTTGCCGACACCGGTGGGACCTGCGAACAGGAACATGCCGATCGGCTTGTCGTCCTCACGCAAGCCCGATCGCGACATCTTGATCGCGGAGCTCAGCGCCTCGATCGCCGGGTCCTGTCCGAAAATCACGAGCTTGAGATCGCGTTCCAGCGTGCGCAAGGTATCCCGGTCGGAAGCCGACACGCTTTTTGCCGGGATGCGCGCCATCTTGGCGACGACATTCTCCACCATCTCGACCGTGACCCGGTCGCCGCGCTCGCCGGCAGGCTTCAGCCGCAGGTTGGCGCCGGCCTCGTCGATGACGTCGATTGCCTTGTCGGGCAACCTGCGGTCGTTGATGTGCCGCGCCGACAGTTCCGCGGCCGCTTCGAGCGACCCGGCGTCGTAAGCCACGCCGTGATGCTCCTCGAAGCGCGACTTGAGTCCGTGCAGAATCGCGATCGTCTCCTCTAGCGTCGGCTCCGGCACGTCGATCTTCTGGAAACGCCGCGCCAGCGCATGGTCCTTCTCGAAGATGCCGCGATACTCCTCGTAGGTCGTCGAACCGATACAACGGATCTCACCGTTCGCGAGCACCGGCTTGATCAGGTTACTCGCATCCATGACGCCGCCCGACGCCGCGCCGGCGCCGATGACGGTGTGGATCTCGTCGATGAACAGGATTGCGCCCGGATCTTCGCGCACTTCGCGAATGACGTTCTTGAGCCGCTTCTCGAAATCGCCGCGATACTTGGTGCCGGCGATCAGGGTTCCCATGTCCAGCGCATAAATCGTGCTGTCCCGCAACACCTCGGGAACCCGCTCCTCGGTGATCATGCGCGCCAGACCTTCGGCGAGCGCCGTCTTGCCGACGCCGGCGTCGCCGACGTACAGCGGATTGTTCTTGCGCCGCCGGCACAGGATCTGCACCGTGCGCTCGATCTCGATCTCCCGGCCGATCAAGGGATCGATCTTGCCTTCGACGGCGAGCTGGTTGAGGTTGCTGGCATAACGCTCAAGCGCGGTCTCTTCGGCTTCCGTCTCGGTTTCCAGCGAATGTTCCTGCTCCTCGCCGCCGCCGTCGCCCGGGAGCTGGGGCATGCCGTGAGAGATGTAGTTGACGACGTCGAGCCGGCTGATGTCCTGCAGGCTCAGGAAGTACACGGCCTGCGATTGCTTCTCGCTGAATATCGCAACCAGCACGTTGCTGCCGGTGACCTCTTTCTTGCCGCTCGACTGCACGTGGAACACGGCGCGCTGCAGCACGCGTTGAAACCCCAGGGTGGGCTGCACGTCGGTCTCGTCGTCGTGCGCGAGCAGCGGCGTCTGATCGTCGATGAACTCGATCAATTGACGGCGCAACTCGGGAATGCTGGAGTCGCAGGCCTTGAGAATCTCGTGCACTTTCGGAATGTCGAGCAGCGCCAACAGCAGATGCTCCACCGTCATGAACTCATGACGTTTCTCCCGGGCATTCTGGAAGGCTTCGTTCAGGCAGAATTCGAGTTCGCTGCTCAACATGATGCGTTTGTCGCTCCTTGTCAGGACTGTTCCAAATCAGGGCTGTTCTAAATCGGGACTTTTCCGAATCAGGACTCTTCCATCGTGCACAACAGGGGATGCTGGTGCTGCTTTGCGATACCCATCACCTGGGCGACCTTGGTTTCGGCAATCTCGTAATTGTATACACCGCAGACGCCCTTGCCTTTGGTGTGTACCTCTAACATGACCTGCGTCGCACGCGTCCGTTCCATCCCGAATATCGATTCGAGAATGTTCACGACGAACTCCATCGGCGTGTAGTCGTCGTTGATCAACACGACACGATAAAGCGGCGGCTCTTTGAGTCGCGGCCGCGCCTCCTCGACGGCGAGGTCGTAACCGTCGCCTCGTTCCAGGTCTTCTCGTCGTTCGCTCATCTCGAATCGTCAATGCCCTTCGGTCAACGGCCTTCGGTCAACGGCCTTGGGTCAACGGCCTTGGGTCAACGCCTTTCAGGCTTGCCGTCTCCTCGCCGGCAGCCGGGCTGGTGTTCACCGGGCCGCCAGGGAGTATTATATAGGGGCCTTTGCCGGCGATTTCAGCCCGGTTCGGAAAAACGGTCTTCCACGACCTTGCGCCGGTCCGGTCGAGGCATGCACTATGACAGTTATGTGACTGTCGTAACTGGAAAATTCAGCCATGTTAAGCTGTTTGCAGCCTGCCTCGACCCGGTTCGCCCGGGTACTGCGTTTAAGTTAAAGTCGAATTAAAAGCTAGCACCTAATCCCTCGATGGCCTCTGAAGCGAAATGGTCGGACTTTGCGAGCCTCGACCCGGCGCGGACACTTGCCGCGGCCAACCGGTTGCTGCCGTTTTGGGTCGGCCTGCTTCTGGTCGTGCTCCTGGCCTGGCAGCTCGCGGGCATCGGCTGGATGCTGGTGCCGGGTTCCTCGGCCGGCGACCCGGTCGAGCCGCCGCCCGGGCAGATCGGCCGCCAGCCGGCCGGCGGCGGCGCGGCTGACGTCGACCTGATCGCCTCGGCGCACCTGTTCGGCGAGGCGACCGGGGAAGACGTCGAGACCGCGGTCGTGATCACCGACGACACCGAAAATCTCGAGGACACCGGGCTTTCGAACCTGACGCTCAAGGGCACCATCGCCTCCGCCTTGCCGGCATACTCGATCGCGATCATCGCGGACGGACGTAACGACGAACGGATTTACGTCATCGGCGACAGCGTCGCCGCAAACGCAAGCCTGCACGCGGTTCATCCGGACCGGGTGGTCCTGAACGAGGGCGGCCGCCTGACCAACCTGCGCCTGCCCGAGGAATTCGCCAATGCGCCCGGGCCGGTCGTCCGGCGAGCGAACACGACACGGCGCGCGGTGTCCCCGCGTCAGAACAGCATCCAGAACGCCATATCGCAAAACGTCGTGCGGCTTGCCGACGTGGTTCGGCCAACGCCGTATTTCGTCAACGGCCAGCAGCGCGGCTTCCGGGTGTATCCCGGCCGCGATCGCCGCCAGTTTGCCGCGTTGGGCCTGCGCCCGGGCGACCTGATCACCGACGTCGACGGACAGGCCTTGTCGGATACGACGCAGGCGATGCAGATATTCCAGTCGCTCAGCGAAGCCAGCGAAGTCTCGGTCACGATCGAACGCGACGGCAACCCCGAAGTAATCATCCTTCGAACCAGTCAACTCGAACTCGGCGAACAGAATCAATGATGCCAAAACCCGAAGTCGGCGCCGTACTGCGACATCTCGCCGTCGGCGCGATTCTACTATTGCTCCTGACGGGCGCAGCACGTGACCTCTCCGCCCAGGAAGCAACGATTACGCCGAATTACCGGGAAGCCGACATTCGGCAGATCGTCGAAGCCGTGGGTGAAGTCACTAACAAGACCTTCATCATCGACCCGCGGGTCAATGCCAAGGTGACGATGTTGTCTTCGACGCCGATGTCGCCCGACGCATTTTACGAGGCTTTCCTGTCGATACTCGAAGTTCACCAGCTCGCCGCGCTGACCAGCGGCGATGTCGTCAAGATCATCCCCAGTGCCACGGCCAGGCAATACGCCGGTCCGATCGGCACCGCCGGGGCGCGGGGCCCGGACGACATCGTCACCCAGGTCATCCAGGTACAAAACGTCGGCGCGGCGCAGATCGTCCCGATCCTTAGGCCATTGGTCCCGCAGCAGGGTCATCTGGTTGCGCACCAGGGATCGAACATGCTGGTGATTTCGGACAGGGCCGCCAACGTCACGCGAATGATCAACATCATTCGCAGAATCGACATGTCCAGCGACGACGAGATCGAGGTCGTGCGGCTGGAAAACGCCTCGGCCGCCGAAACCGTGCGGGTACTGACGAGCCTGATCCAGGCACCGCGTTCGGACGGCGTGCCGGTGAGCACCAGCCTCGTCGCCGACCCCCGAACCAACAGCGTGTTGATCGGCGGCGACAAGAGCGAACGGTTGCGGCTCAGGACCTTGATCGCCCATCTGGACACACCGCTGGAAGACGGCGGCGACACCCAGGTGCGTTATCTGCGTTACGCCGACGCCGAGGACCTGTCGACGAAACTGCAGACACATTTCACGACGCAGGCGCAGGGCACGCCGGCCGGTCAGGCGGCAGGGGCGGGGTCGGTCGACAACATCAGCATCTGGGCCGATACCCAGACCAACGCGATCGTGCTGACGGCGCCGCCGAAAATGATGCGCTCCGCGATGCAGATCGTCGACAAGCTCGACATCCGGCGCGCGCAAGTCCTGGTCGAGGCCATCATCGTCGAGGTCCTAGCCGACAGGACCGCCGAGCTCGGCGTTACCTGGGCCGCCGAAGGCGACGGTTCCAATACGCCGATCGCATTGACCAACTTCCCCAGTTTCGGTTCGGGCATCGTGCAGCTCGGCGCCGCGCTCGAGGGTGACGGGACCGCCGATCCGACGGGCCTGATCGGCAGCGGCATCAGTGTCGGCGTCGGCAGGATCAGCGATTCCGGGGTCAGTTTCGCGGCAATCCTGCGCGCGCTGCAAGGTGACGCCGATACCAACATCATCCAGACGCCGTCGCTGGTCACGACGGACAACGAGGAAGCCACGATCAACGTCGGCCAGGAGGTACCGTTCGTGACCGGCTCGTTCACGAACACGGGCAGCACCGGCGGCGCCGTCAATCCTTTCCAGACCATCAACCGCGAGGAAATCGGCGTCAAGCTGACGATCACACCGCAAATCAACGAGGGTGACTCGCTGCTTTTGACCATCGCCCAGGAGATTTCGAGTATCGCGAGCTCGGCCGAAGGCGCCGTGGACCTGATCACGAACAAACGGACGGTGGAAACCACGGTCATCGTCGATGACGGCCAGATCCTGGTCCTCGGCGGGCTATTGGAAGACACCCTGCGCGAATCCAGCCAGCGCGTGCCCGTGCTCGGCAGTATTCCGGGACTGGGCACCCTGTTCCGCAGCCGCAGGACGGACAAAGTCAAAACCAACCTGCTGGTTTTCATCCGGCCGAAGATCCTGCGTGACTCGGCGGCAACGGCGTTGGAGACCAATGCCAAGTACAACTACATCCGCGAAATACTCGACGAACGCCATCAAAGAGGCGTGCCC
The DNA here is from genome assembly GCA_028279985.1 of Woeseiaceae bacterium. Taxonomy (GTDB): domain Bacteria; phylum Pseudomonadota; class Gammaproteobacteria; order Steroidobacterales; family Woeseiaceae; genus UBA1847. Next base: position 165,316 of record JANQMR010000005.1, on the reverse strand, counting down.
CTGATGCCCGGCGAGGATTCTTTCACCTTGCCGCCGTTCGAAGAAGCGAACGGCCAGTCGCCCGGCAGCAATCTGGAAGGCGCTAGCGCACAGGAATCCGATTCGGAGGAGGACGCCGAGTAGATGGCGAGTGAAGCCGACATCGTGCGCGAAACCGCGCAGGCGGAAGCGGCCCACGTACCGCGAGTCCTGCCGTTTTCTTTCGCCAAACGCCATGGCGTGCTGATCCGCGAATCGACGCCCGAAGCGGCCGATACCGTGTACCGCGCCAATGCCGCACCGCTTGCGATCGCCGAGGCGCGACGGTTTGCGGGCGTACCGCTCGAGCTGTCGCGGGTCTCGGACGAAGTGTTCGATTCGCTGCTGCAGGCTTCCTACGAGCAGGGCAGCCACAAGGCGATGGAGATGGTCGACGGCCTGGAGGACGACAACTTCGACCTGTCCCAGGTTGCCCAGGAGCTCGAACCCTCGGATCTCCTGGAGAGCGACGACGATGCGCCGATCATCCGCTTCATCAATGCGGTCCTGACGGAAGCCGTCAAAGACAATGCCTCGGACGTACACATCGAGCCCTACGAGAACCGGCTCAACGTCCGGTTCCGCGTCGACGGCGTGCTGCGCGACATTTTGCAGACGCGGCGCGCGCTGGCGCCGCTGGTCGTATCGCGCGTCAAGGTGATGTCCAAGCTCGACATTGCCGAAAAACGCCTGCCGCAGGACGGCCGTATCTCCCTGCGCATTGCAGGGCGCGCGGTCGACGTGCGCGTGTCGACGATGCCGTCGGGGCACGGCGAGCGGGTGGTGCTCAGGCTGCTCGACAAACAGGCGGGCCGCCTCGACCTGACTTCCCTCGGCATGGATGCAAGCTCGCAGGCGACGATGGACGAGCTGATCCACAAGCCGCACGGCATCATCCTGGTCACCGGCCCCACCGGCTCCGGCAAGACCACGACGCTGTACGCCGCGCTCGAGTGTATCAACGACAACAGCCGCAACATCATGACGGTCGAGGACCCGATCGAATATTTCATCGACGGCATCGGCCAGACCCAGGTCAACACCAAGGTGGACATGACGTTTGCGCGCGGCTTGCGCGCGATCCTCCGGCAGGACCCCGATGTCGTGATGGTCGGCGAAATCCGGGACCTCGAAACCGCGGAGATTGCCGTGCAGGCGAGTCTTACCGGACACCTGGTACTGTCGACCCTGCACACGAACACGGCGTCCGGCGCGGTAACCCGCTTGCGCGACATGGGCGTAGAGCCCTTCCTGCTGTCGTCGAGCCTAATCGGCGTGCTCGCCCAGCGCCTGGTCCGCGTGCTGGACGACGAGACCAAAATCCCCTACCCGGCCGGGGAGTACGAATGCCGGATACTCGGCGCCGACCCCGCCCAGCCACCGACCTTGTACAAGGCCGGCAACGGATCGAACGGCGGTTTCCTGGGCCGTACCGGCATTTACGAGCTCATCGCCGTGGACGAGACCATGCGGACGATGATCCACGACGGCGTCAGCGAACAGGAACTCGAACGGCATGCGCGCACGAAGACGCGCAGCATTCGCGCCGACGGGCGGCGACAGGTGCTGGAAGGCCGAACGACGCTCGAAGAAGTCCTGCGCGTGACCCGCGAAGACTAGAAACGCATCCAAGACCATGGGAGCGTTCGAATTCGTCGCGCTGGACAAGGCCGGCAAACAATCCAAGGGGCTGATCGAAGGCGACACGGCGAAACACGTTCGCCAGCTCTTGCGCGAGCGCGCGCTCTTGCCGGTCAGCGTCACCGAGGTCGCGCAAAAGGAAGCCCGTCGTCAGACCACGTTCACGCTCAAACGCGGCCTGTCGCCCGCGGAGCTCGCATTGGTGACGCGGCAACTCGCATCCCTGTCGCAATCCGGCCTTCCGCTCGAAGAGGCGCTGCTCGCCGTCTCCCAGCAGAACGACCATCCACGGACCAAGAGTATCCTGCTGGGCGTACGCTCCAGGGTCATGGAAGGCCATGCGCTCGCGGACGGCCTGCGCGAGTTTCCACAAGCGTTCCCGGAGTTGTACCGCGCCACCGTCGCGGCGGGAGAACAGTCCGGCCATCTCGACGTCGTGCTGGAACGGCTGGCCGACTACACCGAGTCCCGTCATGAACTGCGCCAGCAGCTTCGCAACGCAATGATTTATCCGGTTGCGCTGGTCGTCATGGCGGTCGGCATCATCAGCTTCATGCTGGCGACCGTGGTACCCAAGATCGTCGGCGTCTTCGCCAACACCAACGCGGAGTTGCCGGGACTGACGCGTGGCCTGATCGCCGCCAGCGACTTCCTGCGCAACCACTGGCTGCCGCTGATTCTGGGGGCAGCCGCGGCAGCTTACGGCATCTGGTGGCTGCTCCAGCGGGAAGGCCCGCGCCGGCGTTATCACCGGCTGTTGCTGGCATTACCGCTGACCAGCCGCCTGACCCAGGGTATCAATACGGCCCGGTTTACACGCACCTTCAGCATCCTTGCCGGCAGCGGCGTCCCGGTGCTCGAGGCGATGAAGATCTCCGCCGAGGTCATCGAGAACCTGCCGATGCGTGAGGCGGTCCTCGAAGCAAGCCTCAGGGTCCGCGAGGGCGGATCGATCAGCAAATCCCTGCAGACCAGCAAGTTGTTCCCGCCGATGATGATCCACCTGATCGCAAGCGGCGAGACCGGCGGCCGCCTGGAGGAGATGCTGGCACGCTCCGCCGCAGGCCAGGAGCGCGAAGTGGATGGACTGCTCGCCACCCTGCTCGGCATCCTGCAGCCGCTTCTGATCGTCGCGATGGGCGCAATCGTACTCACGATCGTCCTCGCGATCCTCTTGCCGATCTTCGAAATCAACAATTTAATCCAGTAAGCCCGGGGCCTTGCCGAACCCCGGCGCCCACCCGAAAAGCCGGCTTCGAATTTCGAGAAACGGCGTCTTGCGCCGTCGATTTTTTCGCGGTATACAGGCGGAAATTAGCGCCGTCGAGGCCCGTACATGTGACGCTGACTGTTGTGAGGCACCGGCGATGAACGGTGAAAGCGGTTACGAAAAAGATCCGGACGACCCGGCGAACGACCTCGAAGACGACGTCGAATCCGAGGCGGATTCGAACGACGGGCTTATTGCCGATGACGACGGCGCCGATGACGACGACGGCGACAACGTCGGCGATATGTCAGTGGAAATCAACGTAGAGGAGCTCGTCGCCAAAATCGGATCCGACGATGCCGACGAAGCCTCGCGCAAGCGCGAGGTACGCCGCCGCCTCGAAGAATTGCAGGAGCAAAAGCGCGCGGCAAGAGACCTGGACAGCACCTACAACTTCAATTTCGACGACGACATTTAATCGAAACGTTCAGTGAATCCTCCCTGGAAGCGCTCACGTCAAAGCTTTAGGGAGAGGGCCGGGGGATGTCTCATTCGCTCGGACAGGAAAACTCGCTCGGCGAGACATCCCCCGGCCCTCTCCCGCCCCGAACTCAAACCCGGCCACGATCACGGTTCGAGTCACATCCCAACCTCCCGTCAACGGAAATCCCGCGACTTGACCAGCAATCCACCCAACATGCCGGTATGGTCGACGAGTTGCCGGGCAATGACATGAATGACCTTGCCCTCGATCTGCAACTCACCGCGAACTCCCAGTAATCGCGCATTCAGCAGTGCGGCACGATAACGCTCCGCCACCTGATTCCAGACCACCAGGTTCGTATAACCGGTTTCGTCTTCGAGTGTCACGAAAGTCACTCCGCTGGCCGTGCCCGGCCGCTGTTTGGTGACGACCAGCCCGGCCACGCAAACCGGACTGCCGTTGGACGACATCGAAAGCCGCACGATCGGCGTATACCGGTAAGAATCGAGCCGATGCCGCAAGAGCCGCAACGGGTGGCGCTCGAGCGTCAAGCCGACGTAATCGTAATCGGCGAGGATATCCTGCCCTTCGGTCGGTTTTTTCAGCATTGGCGTCGCCTCGAAACGCCGGGCCGAGGTGAACAGTCCCTCCGGCCGGTCCGCGCCGGCAACCGCCCAGCGTGCTCGGTGCCGATGCCCCTCCAGCGGTTTCAGCGCACCGGCCGAGGCCAGCGCGCCGAGCTCGCGTCGATCGAGGCCGGTCCGTTCGAGCAACTGCTGCGCCGTTCGATACCCGGCTCCGGGGCATTCCGCCGCTATTTTTTTACCCGACGCTTCCGACAGACCCTTGACCCTGCAGAAACCCAGGCGCAACGCCGCTTCACCGTCGGCCCGCGCTTCCAGTGTGCAGTCCCAGTCACTGTGATTGACGTCCACCGGCCGTACCTCGACGTCGTGCCGGCGCAAATCCTGCACGAGTTGTGACGCCGAGTAGAAACCCATCGGCTGGCTGTTGAGCAAGGCACAGGTAAAGGCCGCGGGGGTATGACACTTCAGCCAGCAGGAAACGTACACGAGCAGGGCGAAACTCGCCGAATGCGACTCGGGAAAACCGTATTCGCCGAAACCCTCGATCTGACGAAAGATCTGGCGCGCGAAGTGTTCGTCGTAGCCGCGCTCCCGCATACCGCCGATCAGCTTGTCCTCGAAGGGGCCGAGCCCGCCGCGGCGCTTCCACGCCGCCATCGCGCGTCTGAGCCGGTCGGCTTCGCCGGGCGTGAAACCGGCCGCCACCACCGCCAGCGCCATGACCTGTTCCTGGAAGATCGGTATGCCCAATGTTCTTTTCAGTACGCCTTCGACCTCCTCGCTGGGATAATCGACCTTTTCCTCCTTGTTACGACGCCTGAGATACGGATGCACCATGTCGCCCTGGATAGGCCCGGGGCGAACGATGGCGACTTCGATGACGAGATCGTAATAACAACGCGGTCTCAAACGCGGCAGCATCGTCATCTGCGCGCGCGACTCGATCTGGAATACGCCCATCGTGTCGCCGTCGCAGATCATGTCGTAGACCCGCGGGTCCTCGGCCGGCACCGTGGCCAGTGTGTAGTCGCGCCCGTCGAAGTCGCGGATCAGATCGAAGCAGCGGCGGATCGCCGTCAGCATCCCCAGGCCCAGCACGTCCACTTTCAGAAGCCCGAGCTCCTCGAGGTCGTCTTTCTCCCATTGAATGACCGTACGATCGGGCATGGCCGCATTCTCGATCGGTACGAGATCCGACACCGGTCCGTCGGCAATCACGAAGCCGCCGACATGTTGCGACAAATGCCGCGGAAAACCGACCAGCTCGTGGACCAGGTATAGCAATCGACGGATGACCGGACTGTCGGGATCGAGCCCGGCCTCGAGTATCCGGCGGTCGTCGACACGCTTGCCGTCCCACCACTGTATCGAGCGGGCCAGCCGGCCGACCTGCAAGCCGGACAGCCCCAATGCCTTGCCGACGTCGCGAACCGCGCTGCGCGGCCGGTAGGTAATCACCGTGGCCGCAAGCGCCGCGCGCTCGCGGCCGTACTTCCGATAGACGTACTGGATGACTTCCTCGCGGCGCTGGTGCTCGAAATCGACGTCGATGTCGGGCGGCTCGTTGCGTTCCTTGGAAATGAATCGTTCCACGAGCGTCTCCATGCGCTCCGGATCGACCTCGGTGATCCCCAGGCAATAACACACGGCCGAGTTCGCGGCCGAGCCGCGTCCCTGGCACAGAATGCCGTTTGTGCGCGCAAACGCCACGATGTCGTAGACGGTGAGAAAATACGATTCGTACTCGAGATCGGCGATCAGCGCGAGCTCGTGTTCGACCAGGTCGATGATCTTGCGCGGCACGCCGTCCGGCCAGCGGCGCCGCATGCCCTGTTCGGTCAGTTTTCGCAAATGACTCGAGGCCGTCTCGCCCGAGGGCACGATTTCGTCGGGGTATTCGTAACGCAGCTCGTCGAGTGAGAAATCGATCGATCCCGCGATGCAAACCGTCTCATCGAGCAGTGCCTGCGGATAGACCCGCGCCAATACCGGGCGTGGCCTGAGATGCCTCTCGCCGTTCGGATACAGCAGAAAGCCCGCGTTGTCGACGGTGACGCCTGCGCGGATTGCGGTCAACGTGTCCTGCAGGATACGCCGTGAACGGCGATGCATGTGTACGTCGCCGGCGGCGACCAGCGGCAGTTTCAGGCTTCGCCCGATCGCCGTCAGGCGTTCGAGCCGGCGATGCTCGCAACCGTCCGCGAGCAACTCCACGGCAATCCACAATCGATCGCGGAAGATCTCGCATATCCAGTGATCCGCGGTATCCAGGACACAATCGTCATCGGGCACCCACAGCACCAGGCAATCCGGCAGACCGTCTTCGAAAGCCTGTCGTGTCAGGACATAACTGCCCTTCTCCGCCGAGCGGCGCGCCTGTGTAATGAGCCGGCACAGCGCAGCATATCCGTTGCGGTTTCGTGCCAGCGCGACGAGTTTCAAGCCGTTTTGCAGGCGCAGCTCGGAGCCAATAATGAGTTTGAGCCCGCAGTCCTTTGCCGCCGCGTGGGCCCGTACGATACCGGACATCGAACACTCGTCGGTGATCGCAAGCGCCGTGTAACCCAGCGCCGCGGCGCCCGCCACGAGTTCCTCGGGATGCGAAGCGCCGCGCAGGAAGGTGAAATTGCTGAGTGCGTGCAGCTCCGCATAAGCTGGTGGGGATGCCGATTGCTGGGACGTCCGAAAATTACCATCCGATACGGACGGTACCGTGTCCGTCTGCTGGGTCATCCGAAAATACCCAGTGATGCGGACGGTACCGTATCCGTCTGCTTGGTCATCCGAAAATTCCTTCCAGATACCAGCCGCTGTCACGCCGGTTCCCGCCCGCCGCCGTCTTTGCCGTCCGGCGGTGCCTGCGATCGCGGAATATCCAAAGTCGGACACCCCGCGGATCGACCGCCGTATAGTAGTCGCGCGCGATACCGTGCTCGTCCCACCAACCCGTTTCCAGGCGCTCCGGTCCTTCGAGCAGGGTCAGGCGGCCCCGGTGCCGAGGCAGTCCCTGCTCGGCCTCCAGCAATACCGGCTCGGGCAGCATCCAGAGCGGCCGCCTGCGCTCATGCCTTGCCATGGGCATTGCATCCGCCGTCTTAGCGGCAAGCGCAGCCGACATGCGCCAGGCGAAACGCGGCCGATGATCGGCGACGCTGTTTATACGATACACGGCTTCGGCGCCAATACGAGCCGTCAGCCGCTCGGCCAACTGTGTCATCGAACAGGTAGCTCCGGATCGCGGCCGGCCGTTGAAAGCAAGCCGACCGGTCCCTGTCTCCAGCGCCTGTGTGCGGCCGCCCTCGAGACGAATCGCAATGACGGGTTCGGGCAACACCAACCGCTCGAAGCGTATCCGGAGCAGATCGAACCAGCGCCCGGCCGACCTTTCGGCGGCGGCGCCCAACGACAGCCGGGTCGCCCGGGCCTTCAGGTGAAAAAACGTGAAGCGCAGGCGCTGCGTGCCGAGCTGGCGCTCGAGCAAAAACCGTTCGTGCGACACCAGCAGCGCACGACAAATCGCCAGCAGATATCGACTGTCGTCCTGCTCCTCGGTCATCTCGTAATCGCGCAGGAAACGTTCGGGCGCGCGCCATGAACGCCTGGGGTCGGGTAAACGTCCCAGCGCCCGGTCGAACTCCAAGAGCCGGTCCGCGCCGAAACGTTTGGCAAACCCGTCGCGCGGCAAACGCAGGCAATCGCCGACATTGCCTATTCCCATGCCGGCCAGGGACTCACTGGTAGCCGGCGGCCAGTCGAGACAGTCCAGCGGCAGGCTCCTCAATGCCGGCAGCAGGTTTTCGAGTTCACAGACACAGGCACGCCGCCCGCCTCTGGCCAGCCAGGTTGCCGCCAGCGGCGTCGGTGCAATGGCCGGCGACGCGTCGAAACCCCGCCGCTCGAGTCCTGCGACGATTTCCCGGCCCAGGGGTTTCAAACCGCCGAAAAGCCTGAGACTGCCGGCAATCTCGAGTAACAGTACGTCGGCCGCGGCCATACTGACGAACGACGAATAGCGTTCCAGCCAGGCGGCCAACGACTCGAGCGCCTGTCGCTCGCGGAGCGGATTTCGTAACTCGAGCACGAGTTCCGGCAACAAGGCCAAGGCCGCATTGGCCGGCTGTCCCGGCAAAATCCCGGATTCGGCGGCGCGTTCGTCCGGCAGCACTATGCGCTGCATGCCCTGCCGTTCCTCGACAACGGCACGAGCGGCGGAGGGGTGAGTCGCCTGTCCATTTTCCGGTCCATTTTTCGGTCCATTTTCCGGCACGCCGAAGGCTTCGAGCGGCAGCCGCGGCAGATAGAGACAAAGCCACAGGCGCCTCACGGACCGTCTGCGGGAAAGGCCGGATGAATACCTGGACGTTTCGGTGATTTCGAGCGGTGGCGCCTGCTGGAACAGGTCTGCCTGCCGTCCGGCTACACCGGTGTTTCCGGCAGAGGGAGCCGGGGCGGGGTCCCGCAACAGGACGGGCGTTTTGCAAGCCCGGGCCATGCTTCAAGTCCGGCCGGGCTCCCGGCCGCCTGTAAAAAACCGTTGGATGACGGTGGGCCTGCCGCCACGGCTTCTCAGGATACGAAGCTCGGTGTCCTGCCCGTCCGCCCTGAGCTCGACGCGCAAGGCCGCCGCGGACAGCTCGCCCCGGGCCGTCAATGGACGAAACGCAACCGCCCAGCTAGCGCCTTTTTCGGCGGCCAACTGCAGGCGCCGGCCAGCCTGGTCGTCGAGTGCCGCCGGCCACGACAGCACGGCGGCGCAGGTACCCGATGCCAGCGCCTGTTCAGCGGACCAGAGGATTTCGGCGTCGCTTTTCGGCCGCACGATCAGCATGCGCGACAGGTCGACACCGTACTGTTGTAACGCCGGCGGATAGGGTTGGAACGGCGGCGCCACCCAGGCGATCCAGCCCGGCGCGACCGCCACATCCTCGGTGCTCAATTGCGCCAGGGCCGGCATCAGTAACTGCAACTCGCCGATGCCGTATTGCCCGACCAGAATTTCGGTCAGCGCCCGTCTTGGCCATCCGCCGCCCGGCAACTGCCGGTCCAGGGCTTCATAACCGCTGGGTAATCCGTCCGGCGACCGCGCCGCATCGCGTCCGCGCCAGACACGCGGGTTTTCGAGCAACTGATCCAGTGATGCGCGATCGTGTCGCATACAACTCCGTCCGACAAGCGGTCCCGGGCGACCTGCACGAGCGCCCAGGGCCCATCGACTCTTCGGGGCCATCCCGGCCCTTCAGACAGGACACTAGTGCAAGGGGATACCGTCACGAATCACGCCGACGACGACACCCTCGATCACCAGCGACTGCTCGGCAAGATCGACCTCGATCGGTTCGAACGCCTCGTTTTCCGGCAGCAAAGACACCAGCGAACCCGTTTGCCGATACCGTTTGACGGTCACCTCGTCGTCTAGCCGCGCCACGACGATCTGCCGGCTGCGTACCTCGGGTGTGCGATGAACGGCGACGAGGTCGCCGTCGAGAATGCCGGCGTCTTTCATGCTCATGCCGTGTACGCGCAGCAGATAATGCGGCTTCGGATTGAACAACTGCGGATCGAGCTTGTAATGCGTCTCGATGTGTTCCTGCGCGAGGATGGGACTACCGGCCGCGACCCGACCCACGAGCGGTAATCCCATCTGCTCGCGCAGTGAATCCTTGAGCTGGATGCCGCGGGAAGCGCCCGGAACGAGATCGATGACCCCTTTTTTCTGTAGCGCACGAAGATGCTCCTCGGCGGCGTTGGCGGACCGGAAACCGAGCTCGCGGGCAATCTCGGCGCGGGTCGGCGGCATCCCACTTTCGGCGATAAAATCCTGAATCATATCGAGAATTTGGGTTTGCCTGGGGGTCAGTTCACGCATTTCAGCAGCCCTGTACAAATCAACAGTACATGGAATTATATACAGTACCTCACCGAGTGCAAGCGCCCCGGTGCAGTACCGTGACGGCACGACTATTGAAATGACAATTGAACGCGCAGACCATCCGGCTTGCCGTATCCTGCTAGAAACAAAAACGATCGCGACCAGCCGGCTCGCGGCCTTCCGGTAGAAGCGCATCGAGCGACCGACGTCGGCGCTGCCCGCCAGGCTCGCGCCGCGCACCGTACGCCTGTCGCAGACCCCCGACAACTGCAATAAAAACAGGCATCTTCGTTGCAGGTGAAGAGTATTTACGAAATAATGCGCGAGCCGTTTTACCCAACAGAGGACTCATGCAAAATGAAATCAGCACTCAAAGTAAGCGCACTGGTGCTCACTGCTGCACTCGCCGCCGGCTGTGCGACGACCGACCAGACGGCCAGGGACGCCGCTGCTGCTGCGCAAGCTGCCGCTGACAGCGCTGCTTCGGCCGCCGAATCCGCCCGCGCCGCCGCAGATCGGGCCGCCCAGGCCGCGTCAAGCGCACAGCGCACCGCAGACCGGGCGCTTTCCGCTGCGAACGAAGCTCAGGATTGCTGCGAAGCAAACCGTGAGAGCATGGAACGCATGTTCCAGAAGTCGATGTCGAAGTAGCAACAGCCCCCTGGGGCCTTTTTCATTCGGGCGCCGCGCTTGCCGCGGCGTTTTTTATGCCCCGCCCCACCGCGGACGGCATACCGTCGGAACGTTCGATCAGGGCCTCGACCCGATGCCAGTCGAGCTCGCCGGACCGCACGTCGGTCGCCGCGATGAACTGCTCGGTCACGTAAGTCAGCGGATCCTTGACGGCGATGTCGACCGGATCGTCGTTGAGCCCGTCGACCGCATTGTCGATCAATTGGCCAAGCGTATCGTCGACCGGTACTGCTACCGGCGACTCACCGCCATCCGGCGCCACGGCAGCCTGCGCAAACCGTTCGTCAGGCTTCGGCACATCGACGCTTTCATCCACGGACGGCGCTGCCGCCAGCACCGGATGCACTTCCATGAACAACTCGTCGCCGAACCAGCCGATTTTGACGGGTTCATCGATGATACGCACCGGCGTACGCACGTCGATTCTCTCGAACAAGTGCTCGATGTCCTCGGGGAACATACGGATACAGCCGTGAGTCACCCGCATACCGACGCCGGCGGGCCGGTTGGTGCCGTGAATCAGGTAACCGGGAATGTCCAGGCGCATCGCAAAACGGCCAAGCGGATTGTCCGGTCCCGGCGGCACGATGCTCGACAGGGGCCGGCCTTCGGCAGCATGTTCTGCACGCACCGACTTCGGCGGATACCAGGTCGGATTACGTACCTTGGAGATGATCTGCGTCCGTCCGAGCGGGGTTTCCCAGTCCATGCGGCCGATGCTGATCGGATAGGTCATGACTACCGGTGCCTGGCCCTTGGCCGGTTTCGGGTAGTAGTACATACGGTATTCGGCGAGGTTCAGGACGACGCCCTCACGCGGGCCCGGCGGCAACACGTAGCGCGTCGGCAAGACGATTTCGGTGCCCTCGCCCGGCAGCCATGGATTGACGTCCGGATTGGCACGCACGATGTCCTCGTATCCCAGGCCGTGACGACGGGCGATGTCCACCAGTGTGTCTTCGTGACGGGCGACGATCGTGGATACCGCACCGATCACGTCGAAACCTTCGGGCGGTAATTCGTAAGTCTCCGCTCGCGCCATGCCGCATGCCAGCGTACAGGCGGCTACCGAAAGGATTAGGATCTTTTTCATTGGCCCGTCTCGTCGCATTCGATGACTTCGGTTTCCGACTCGGCGGCCGCCAACCAGTCCTGGATTGCCGGACTTTCGAGGACCCGTCTCGGGTAGTAACCGGCGGATTCCGGCAGGTTGATACCATACGTGCGGAACCGAAGCACCGCCGGCGCGAACATCGCGTCGGCGATCGTGAACCGGCCGAACAGCCAGCCCTCGCCGGTAGGGAACTCGCGGTGACAATGCGACCAGATCTCGATGACCCGGTCGATCTCGTCGGTGAGCTCGTCCGGCAGCGGCACCCGACGGCCCATCGCACGGCAATTCATCGGCATTTTGGCGCGCAGTACCTCGAAACCCGAGTGCATTTCCGCACTGATGCTGCGCGCGTGGGCGCGCTGCGCCGGATCGTCCGGCCACAACTTCGTCTCCGGCCAGCGCTCGGCGACGGTCTCCGCGATGGCCATCGAATCCCAGACACTGTGACCGTCTAGAATCAGCACCGGCACGCGGCCGGCGCGCGTGAATGCCGCGATCTCGGTCCGGGTCGTTTCGGTGTCCAGAACGATACGGTGCTCGTCGAAATCGACGCCGGCTTCGCGCAGCAGAAACCATGCCCCTAACGACCACGATGAGTAATTCTTGTTACCAATGACCAGCTTCGGTTTCATGCCATGGGCCCGTTTCGCTGCGCTGACGCGTCCGGCGGCCTATCGTCCGACGACCTATGGTAAACCCCTATGGTAAACCATTGATACCGGCCAAGTCGTGCCGCAGGTCCGGATTCGGCCCGACGCCGCGGACGGCTGCTATCGGCCCGTCGCTTACGTCGCTGTTCAATTTGACCCTCCGGATAGCTGCAACCCGCCTATCGTCCAACATCGCTGTTGAGTTTGACCCTCCGGATAGCCGCGACCAGCCTATCGTCCAACATCGCTGTTGAGTTTGACCCAGCAGAAGGCGGCGAGTAGCCTGTCGCCCACTTTACACCGCGCAAGTCGACCGCGCACTCGAGGCATATGGGTATCCGGCTTTCATTCGAACTCAGCGATCGGGACCTCGGATACTTCCGGCAGGCACTCAAACACTCGCGCGATGCGGTCCGCGACGCCGAGGAGGCCGAGATCATCGAGGCGATCCGCGACGTGCTGGACCAGATCCGCAACAACGAACCCCTGCCGGATTTCGTCGCCGGCCGCCTGCCGCAACTCGAATTGCTGATCGACATGCTGACCGACGCCGAGTGGCAACTGCCCGCCGACGAGCGTGACAGCCTGTTGGCGACCTTCGTTTACTTCGGCGACCCGGAAGACATACTGCCCGACGACGTGCCGGTCATCGGTTATCTCGACGACGTGATCGTCATAGAGCTGGTCATGCTGGAGCTCGAACACGTGCGCGATGCCTATGAGGAATTCTGCCGGTTCCGCGACGACTTCGACAGGCAACACGGCAAGGATATCGACGCGGCGATTCGCCGCGACCGGCTCGACCGCAGACGCCGGCAGTTGCATCAGCGGATGCGGCGGCGCACGGCCAGGGACCGCAAGAGCCGGCTGCTCCAGGAAACCTCCGCATAAAGTCCGGCGAGGCTCGTTCCGTGTCGGAGCGCCGGTCTAAGCCTGCGCGCATCAGAAACGCATCAGTATCGAACCCCAGGTGAAACCGCCGCCGAAAGCCTCCATCAGCACCAGATGACCGCGCTCGATACGGCCGTCGCGCACGGCGGTATCCAGGGCCAAGGGCACCGACGCGGCGGACGTGTTGCCGTGATCCTGTACGGTGACGATGACCTTGTCCATCGGCAGGCCCAGACGTTTTGCCGTGGCCTGGATGATCCGGAGGTTGGCCTGGTGCGGCACCAGCCAGTCGAGTTCACCCCGATCGACGCCGGCCGCCTCCAGCGCCTCGATTGCAACATCGCCGAGCTTGCTGACGGCCACCTTGAAGACGTCTTTGCCCACCATCGTGATGCCGACTTCTTCGGTGCCGGCCTTGTACAGATCTTTCGACGCGCCGACCGGGTAGTAGAGCAACTCCTTGTGTTTTCCGTCGGCGCCGAGATGGGTGCCGAGTATGCCGGGCTCTTCCGACGGCTCGACGATAACGGCGCCGGCGCCGTCGCCGAACAACACGCAAGTATTGCGGTCGGTCCAGTCCACGAGCTTGGTGATGCATTCCGCGCCGACGACGAGCACGCATTTCGCTTCGCCGGTCTTGACGAACTTGTCGGCGGTGGTCAGTGCGTAGACGAACCCGGTGCAAGCGGCCTCGGTGGCCAGCGCCGGGCAGGCCGGGATACCGAGACGGTGTTGTACCAAGGTGGCGATGTTCGGGAATATCAGGTCGGGTGAGGTCGTGCCGATGATGACCATGTCTATGTCTTTGACGGAGACACCGGCCGACTCGATCGCCTTTTTTGCCGCCTCGACACACATGTCGGACGTGGTCTCGTCCGGCGCGCACTGATGGCGGCGCTCGACGCCGGTACGCGTACGTATCCACTCGTCGTTGGTATCGACGATTTTCTCCAGATCGAAATTGGTCAGGACTTTTTCCGGCAGGTAGCGGCCGGTCCCGGCGATTCTCGAATAGATCACGTTTGTTCCCGCAGAAGACGGCCAGGCCTGGTATTGGTCGAATAGATCATTCAGGTGTTCCTATAAGATGTAAGAAGCGGCCGGTCGAGGCAATGCTCGAACAGATCATCTGTATTCCTGTAGGAAGCGGCCAGGCCCGGTAATGGTCGAATAGGTCATGCGTATTCCTGTCGGAAACGGCGGCCGGTCCCGGCGACTTCCGGATAGACTTATGCGGCTTCCCGTTGCAGCAGGTTGCCGATCTGCTTGGGCACCTGGTTTCGCACCTCGACGACGGCCGTGTCTATCGCGTGTTTGAACGCATAGGCGTCGGCGCTGCCGTGGCTTTTTATAACGATACCATTAAGGCCCACGAGTGTCGCACCGTTGAAATTCCGGGAGTCGGTCTCGCGCGCGAGCCGTTTGAGCACCGGTCCGGCGAGCAACGCCGTCAGCCTGGTCAGCCAGTCGCGCGTGAAAGCGCGCACCAGGAAATGCTTGAGCAGCTCCGCCGTGCCTTCCATCGTCTTCAATGCGACATTGCCGGTAAAGCCGTCCGTCACGATGACATCCGCCTCGCCGGAGAAGATGCTGCTGCCCTCGATGAAGCCGACGTAGTTGAGCGTGCTGGAACCCAGCAACGCGGCCGCTTCCTTCACCGTGTCGTGACCCTTGGTATCCTCGGCGCCGATGTTCAGCAGGGCGACACGCGGTCGTTCGATACGCTTCAGGTTCGCCGACACGATCGAGCCCATTACCGCAAACTGAAAGAGTTGATCCGCCGAGCCCTGGGTGTTGGCGCCGAGATCCAGCATGTAGAGCGAACCGCCGATCGCCGGCAACTCGGCCAGGATGGCCGGACGTTCGATGCCGGGCAGCATTTTCAACACGAATTTGGCGGTTGCCATCAGCGCGCCGGTGTTGCCGGCGCTGACACAAGCCTGGGCCTCGCCCGATTTGACCAGGTCGATTGCCACCCGCATCGAAGAGTCTTTTTTCTTGCGTACGGCCTCGGTGGGAGAATCGCTCATCGTCACGACCTCGTCGGCATGTACGATCTTCAGTCGCGATTGTCCATTTGCAGATTTCCCATCTACAGATTTCCCATCGACAATCGTCGCGACCAGCGCCTCGAGTCTTTCGCCGTCGCCGACCAGGATAAGCTCGATGTCGTCGTGTTCCTCCAACGCCGATTTCGCGGCACGCACGACCACCTCGGCGCCGAGATCGCCGCTCATTGCGTCGAGAGAAATGACCGAGTTCGCTCCCATGATCAATACACGCGCGGACGCCCCGCGCGCGGATTGCGGAAGTCTTACTCTTCGTCGTCTTCGATATCGGGCGTGGCCACGACCTGCTCGCCGCGGTAGAAACCGTCCGGCGACACCCGATGCCGCAGGTGCGTCTCACCCGTCGTCGGATCGACGGACAGCGTCGGGTTGCCGAGCTTGTCGTGCGCACGGCGCATGCCGCGCCGCGACGGTGTCTTGCGACTCTTCTGGACAGCCATCATCTTCTCCATTAAACGACGGCCGCTTAGTGACCGTCATCGTGTGATCCTGGCCGGTCGGATTCACCGGCTACCCGTCTCCTGCCTCCATCCGTTCACGCAGCGTCGCAAACGGCCTGACCGTGTCGTCTGCCGGCGCCGGCCCGCCGGCGACAGCCGTGCAGGCATCCCGGTCCGCGTGTTTCGCAGACAGCGGCATCGCCATGATCAAGGCCTCTTCGACGATCTCCGCCGGCTGCACCCGGTCTTCCGCCAGCTCCCAGGTCTCGTAACCCTCGCGGGGCGAGATCGGACGGCCGGGCGTGCTCAAGAGCAGCTTGAGCTCCGCCGACAACGGCAACCGGAACGGTCCCAGGCAACGCTGACAGACGGCGTCGATCTCGACGCGAACCGCTCCTTCGAGCGCGGGAGCCTGCCTATCGAGGCCGGCGTAACCGAAAGCCAGCCTGCCAGTCAAGGGCGCCGCAGCCCAATCCGACGGCACCCGGCCGGTGTCCAGCGCCGCCAAGTCCGTTCCGACGATCTCCGACAATCGTTGATAATCGGAAATTTTATCATTTATTTCAATGACCTGGCCTTCTTCAGCCAAATCGACAGGAGCGTGTCTCTGTCGCAGGGGATCGCCCATGGCGCGCGCATGATAAGGACCCGGGCCGCGACTGTCAAAACTCATTCCGCGAAAACCGTCGGCGTACCCGCCGAAACTCGGTACACTCCTGTGCTTCCGTGCCAAGCAACTGATTTCGTATGCAAAATCCATCGGCGCCCGATATCGTCCTGGCATCTTCTTCGGCTTATCGGCGGGGGCTGCTCGACCGTTTCCTGAGCGAATACGAAACGGTCTCGCCGGAGGTCGACGAATCCAACGAGGATGGACTCGAACCCGAGTCGCTGGCACGGCATCTGGCCCGCAAGAAAGCCGAAGCGGGATCGGCCGTGGCACGCAATTCCCTGATCATCGGCGCCGACCAGCTTGCGGTGCTCGACCGGCAAATACTCGGCAAGCCGGGCGGACATCACAAAGCCGTCGAGCAGCTCCTGGCGGCATCGGGCAAGACCGTGCTTTTCCTGACCGCCGTGTGCATCCTCGATCCGGTCAGCCGCAAGCGTTACGAGCATGTGGATCGCACGACGGTGCGGTTTCGCGAGTTCGACCGGCGCCTGGCCGAAGCCTACCTGCGGCTAGACGAGCCTTACGACTGCGCCGGCAGCTTCAAGCTCGAAGGCGCGGGTTTTTTGTTGTTCGAGTCGGTCAAAACCGACGATCCGACGGCGCTGATTGGACTGCCGATGATTTGGGTCGCCGATCGGCTATTGGCGTTGGGGTATCTGCTGCCCTGAGTTAATCCGATCAAAACAGCTTTGCAAAGTTGCGTGTTAGAGCCGTGGGTGTTTTCCTTTTCGGCCATCGTGGCCGGGGAGGGTCCGGGGGTATCCAATTCGCTCAAACAGGAAAACTCGCTCGGTTGGACACCCCCGGACCCTCCCCTCTCGCTTTACGGTAGGTACCTTGACGTGCGCTTTTCAAACTCCAATTTGACATACGCGTTCTTGGGACCGGAGTCATCTACGAGCGTTTGCCCTGAAGCGAGAGGGGGCGGGTTCGGGGGTGTTTCACAAAGCGAGTTTGCGTAGCTGTTTGAGCGACTGAAACATCCCCAGACCCGCCCCCGGCCACCGCGGCTTTTCGAGCGCCGTTCCTACAGAGTGCCTAGAAAAAGATCGAGGTCCTCGGCAAGCGGCGTCGTGAAATGCCGTTCGTTGCCGTGATCGTCGGGAAAGGAAATAGACTGCGCATGCAGGAACAATCGCGATAGACCGCGGCGTTTTGCCTGCCGGTTGGCGTCGTCGTCACCGTAGCGTTCGTCGCCCAGAATCGGGAATCCCTCGTCCGCCAGATGGACGCGAATCTGGTGGGTCCGGCCGGTCGGCGGTGCACACTGAACCAGGCTGTAAGGCGCGAAACGCCGCGACAGCCGGACGCGGGTTTGCGCCGGCTTGCCGTCGCGGCTGACGACGACGTGACGCTCGCCGCCTTTTCGATGCGTCACCAGCAACGGCTTGTCGATCAGGCGCTCGCCAAGCTGCCAGTCACCGGCGACCAGCGCCAGGTAGTTTTTCTCCACCCGCCCCTCACGAAATTGCTCGTGTAATGCCCGCAGCGCACTGCGGCGCTTGGCCATCACCAGGCAGCCGGAGGTCTCGCGATCCAGGCGGTGCACCAGCGACAGGTCTTTCAGATCCGGTCGCGCGTGGCGCAGCAGCTCGATCACTCCGTGGCTGACGCCGCTGCCGCCATGCACGGCAACCCCCGTGGGTTTGTCGATGACCAGCAGGCGTTTGTCCTCGAAAACCACGCAATCGAGCATCGACTCGGCGAAACGCGTGGGGGGCGAAACGGCCTCCCGCCGCAAGCGCACCGGCGGAACCCGGACCTCGTCGCCTTCCGCCAACCGGTATTCGGCGCGGATACGGCCGCCGTTGACCCGCACCTCGCCGCGGCGCAGGAGCCGGTAGAGGCGGCCTTTGGGCACACCCGGCAGCTCGCGGCACAGGAAATTGTCGATGCGTTGGCCCGCCGTCTCGGCGTCGATCTGGATCTTGCGCACGCGGGTTGTGGTCGCGCCGGCCTCGGCGCGGGACTTTTCTTGCATGATCAACGACTTGATGGGCCCGACAGGTGTGTTATATTAGCCGCTTCGAGGCCCCGGCTGTAGTTTGCCCGGTCTCGCTTTGGCCGCCGGGGTGGCACCTGAACCAGGATCCGCCATCCGTGGCACGACGTAAAGACGATTGTTAAAGACATATCGGTCCCGCTCGACGCGAGACCGGACTTCATTGGCAGCGAGCACGGAATCCGGCGAGCGCCAGCGCGGCACAGCCGCAGGGAAATCATGATCGATGTTTCGAGCATCCGGGCCTGGTTGGCGCGGCTGCACATCCTCTGGACGAATCTCGACATCGGCGCCGTTTTGCGCCGGTACGCCGTTCCGGCAGCTCCCTGCCCTCGCGTCTTGCTATCCCGCCCCAGCACGCTGCCCTCGACACCGCTACAAGTAGGGCAACATGAAAAGAATGTTAATCAATGCAACTCAGGAAGAAGAGTTGCGCATGGCGATGGTCGACGGCCAACGCCTTTATGACCTGAATATCGAAGGACCCTCGAGCGAACGCAAGAAAGCAAACATCTACAAAGGCAAAATCACCCGCATCGAGCCCAGTCTCGAAGCGGCTTTCGTCGACTACGGCGCAGAGCGTCACGGTTTTTTGCCGCTGAAGGAAATCTCCGCCGAGTATTTCGTTTCCGAGTTACCGGCCGGCGCCAAGCCGAACATCCGCGAAGTCCTCAAGGAAGGCCAGGACATCGTCGTCCAGATCGACAAGGAAGAACGCGGTAACAAGGGTGCCGCGCTCACCACCTATGTCAGCCTCGCCGGACGGTTCATCGTCCTGAAACCGAACAAGACCCGCTCCGGCGGCGTGTCGCGACGTATCGTCGGCGCCGACCGGGACTTGGCCCGCAAATCGCTGGGCGAGATCGAAGTGCCGGACGGCATGAGCGTCATTCTCCGCACGGCCGGCATCGACCGCAGCGCCGAGGAGCTGGCCTGGGACCTCGAGAACCTGCTTGCGGTCTGGCAGGCGATCCTGAACGTCGTGCTGCAGCGGCCTTCGCCGTTTTTGATCTATCGGGAAAGCAATGCCGTCGTTCGCGCATTGCGCGACTACCTGACGAATGAAATCGGCGAAATCCTGGTCGACGACGAGAGCACGTTCAAGGAAGCGCAGGAATTCGTCGAACAGGTGATGCCGCACAATCTCAGGAAGCTCAAGCACTACCAGGACCCGGTACCGCTGTTCACGCGCTTCCAGATCGAAAGCCAGATCGAATCCGCGTTTGCGCACAGCGTCACCTTGCCGTCGGGCGGCAGCATCGTCATCGATCACACCGAGGCTTTGGTATCTATCGACATCAACTCGGCCCGCGCCACCAAAGGCGGCGACATCGAGGCGACGGCGCTCAACACCAATCTCGAAGCCGCCGACGAGATTGCCCGGCAGCTTCGCATCCGCGACCTGGGCGGGCTGATCGTCATCGACTTCATCGACATGGGACCGCAGAAGAACCAGCGTGCCGTCGAGAACCGCCTGCGCGAGGCCGTGCGCCAGGACCGGGCCCGCGTTCAGATTGGCAAGATCACACGCTTCGGTCTGCTCGAAATGTCACGCCAGCGCTTGCGGCCGTCGCTGGGCGAATCGAGCTACCAGACCTGCCCGCGCTGTTCGGGTATCGGCACGATCCGAAGCGTCGAATCGCTGGCGCTCGCGATCCTGCGTATCGTCGGCGAAGAGGCGCGCAAGGAGCGGACGGCCAAAGTCATCGCCCAGTTGCCGGTGGAAGTCGCGACTTATCTCTTGAATGAAAAACGCGACTGGGTACAAAGCGTCGAAACGCGCAACGACACCCAGGTGATCCTGGTTGCGAACTCCGCGCTCGAAACGCCGCATTACGACATCCGCAGGGTACGCGACGACCAGGTCGAGTTGCCGGAAAATGCCGGCGTCAGTTATCTGCTGGGCGAAGAAGAGGTCGAGCCGGAAATCCCCGAGTCGATGCAGGAGAAAAAGCCGGCCGAACAGGCGGCCATCGGCAAGATCGCACCGGCGGCGCCCGCCCCGGTTCGCCAACATGTCCAGAAAAAGGGGCCGGGCTTTTGGGACAGGCTGCTGGCTCTGTTTACCGGCGGCGAGAACGAGAAGAAGAAGCCTACAAAAAAGAAAGCCAAATCCAAAAGCAGCCAGCGACGCAAGAGCGACGCCAGGGGCGGTCGCGGCAGCCAACCGCAGCGCGGCCGGCGCGGGGCCGGCCAGGCGCGGCCGGACGACGCGCGTCGCCAGCAGCAGAAAAAGAAAAGCAAGAAAAAGTCCGGCAAAAAGGCTGCCTCCGACAAATCGCGCGACCAGGCCAAGCCGGCGGCGAAGCAGGAAAAATCGGCCCGCGACGACGGCCGGCAGCGTGACGAAGGGCAGCGGAGCCCGCGCGGCCGCCGCTCGCGGGGCGGACGTCGGCGCCGCCGCAACGGCGAACGTTCGACCGCCGAGCAGGCGCAGCAGCAGGGACAGGGGCAAATCGAGGCGGCCGAGCAGGACTCGCGGCAGCAACGACGGGGGCCAACCGAAACCGCCGAGCCGGCATCGAAATCGCCGGAAGCGGCAGCGGCTAGGGGCGATACCGGGCTTGTGGCCGACAAGCAGGCCGAACAGTCTCGGGCGAAGGCGAAGGCGAAGGCGGAGCGGACGCGGACGGCCGACCCGAAACCCCGCGCGGACGAGCAAGCCTCGACCGTAGCGCCACAGGCCAGTGATGCCGGTATTGCATCGAAGACCGGAGAATCGACACCGTCGACTACCGCCGCAGGGAAAGCAACGCCGACTACCAAAGCGGAAGCGAAGACCGACAAGCCGCAAGCCGTTGACGGGACCGTAAACCCGGCTACCGGCAAGTCGGCGGAGAAAGCCGCGCAAGCGTCGAAAGCGATTGACCAAAAGGCGGCAACGCCGCCGCCCGTCGAGAAACCGGCGAAACAAACAGCGGATAAACCAACCGCTTCCGGCAATGGAAAAGAAGCGGCGGCGAACGGCGACAAACCGGCAGGACGCCTGTTGCCCTGGGAGCCCGCCGAGCAGCCCGCTTCGAAAACGGAGTCGAAACCCAAGCCTCCCGCCGACAAGCCGGCGGACGAGGCGCCGCGAGGCGACTAGACGGTATCGATGCGGTGTTTCGACGCCGGTCTCGGCCGCTAGAGGCGCCGCGAGCGTAAAGTCTCCAACAACCCGCGGGACGCATCTTCGACCAGATCGAGCACCCGCTCGAAGCCGGCCGTGCCGCCGTAATACGGGTCCGGCACCTCGGATTCCCGGGCCGTGGCGTAGTCCATGAACAACCGGATCTTGTCGTGGTATTCGGGCTCGGCCTGCTGTACCAACAGCGACAGATTGTCACGATCCATCGCCAACAGAAGATCGAAGTCTTCGAAATCCCGCTCCTGCACGCGGCGCGCGCGTATGCCGGCCAGGGAGATACCACGCCGCTCCGCGGCAGCCTGCGCGCGCCTATCCGGCCGCTCGTCAACATGGTAGGCATGTGTACCCGCGGAGTCGACGAGAATTCGCTCAGCCAATCCCGCTTCTTCGAGCATGTGGCGAAATACGCCTTCGGCGGTCGGGGAGCGGCAAATGTTGCCCATGCAGACAAATAGAACGCTTGTTTTTTCTTTAAAATCAGTCATTTAAGGGTCTTTTGGGCTGCCTCTTATCGGCCCTTTTTTGGTGCCGTAAGTATCTGATTTTCTTTAGTTGGCAGCAAGGATAAGAGGCAGAATTCTCCAAGAAGTTGTTCCGAAGAATTGACGGTCCGCTCGCGAGGTAAGCAGACGCTTGAATGACTCAGTTCCGGTTGGTCAAGAGGTCAGCTCACGACCAAGACCAGCCGGTCAAAAGTCGATCCGAAACTCGCGGCCGTGATCCGAGAAACCCAAGCGGCGATATAGTTCGTGCACCTTCGGCCTCGCGTCTCGACTCGTGGCAATCAACTTGTAGCAGCCTTCTTCTTTCGCGGCGGCGACAATCTCGTTCACCAACTGTGTGCCCAGACCTCCCCCGCGCTGCGATTCATCCACATAAACATCCTCCATCAGCCCAAATGGTTCTTGATGAAGGTCATTGTGCATTAGGTAGAGATAGGCGCGAGCGACTTCAACACCATCGGAACTGACCGAGAATCGAACACCTTGAGCAGCTAACTTCTTTCGATCTACGCCCATTTCGTTGCCCCGATAGGTTGAGATGCGAGCGACTGGTAGGTGTCAGAAGCCGTCATTGTATCAAGAATGGCTTGAAAGGCGGGATGCGGCCTATTCTGTTGAAAAACTCATTGCTGAAGTCGCGTTGTCGTCGCGATTTTATCGATGCGAGCCTTCCAGTCCGGCATTGCCGGATTGTTGATTTTCTACGGGCGTTTCAGTGCGATCATTCGGGTGATTTCACTCAAGTCACTGCCATTTGCCGTAGGCCAGGCGGACCGGTCCCTAGGATCTTTGCCATGCGTCGTAAGTTCTGCGCCGTCGCGGTGAGCAGGAACTCGTCCCTGGCACCGCTCAAGCCGCGTAATCGCAAGCGATCCATCTTGAGGATGCGCTTCATGTGGGCAAACAGTATCTCCACCTGCTTGCGCTGTCGCCGTGTTCGCCGAGACGCACATCTTGTAGCCACATTTGAACCAAAGTCACCTAAGCGATTGTTTTTCTTGTCGAAAAAAATGGTGCCCATGCACACGAATAGAACACTGATTTCTATTTTACTTTCAACCACTTGCGAATCTTTCGAGTCCTTAGTGACTCTGTCGAAAAGCGTTTGTAAAGCCTTCATTTTACAAGGGTAGGCGAAATTACATTAAGGAGGAAATGCCGGGGAAATCGGCTGGGATGAGAGACAGATTTTTGCTGTTGTGACAGGCGTCTCATTTACGAAATTACCAGGAACTTTGCCTGCAATTTCGTTTCGAATATTTCGAATATGGAGTATATTCGCCTTTGGGAAACGGAGAGTGATATGGCGACTTCAGAACTGCGAATCCCTGATTTGCCCAGCGATGAAGACGTACAACTGGCGCGGGAAACAGGCCGCAAGATCGCCGCTGTAATTGGCCAGGGCGATGCAGCGCAGTTGTGCGTTCTCGACGGTGATGATCGCTTCATGGTCCCAATGGGTGCGATGAGGATTCTCGCCGAGATCTTGAACCAGATGGCCCAGGGCAACGCGTTCGCACTCATGCCTGTCGGTTACATGCTTACTACGCAGCAGGCGGCTGACCTGCTGAATGTGTCGCGCCCGTATTTTGTGAAACTCCTGGAACAAGGCGAGATCCCGTTCACTAAAGCGGGCCGCCACAGGCGTGTGAAGCACGAAGACCTCGTTGCGTACATGCAGAGGATTGATGCAGAGAGCGATGAGGCCATGACTGCTCTCGCCAAGCAAGCGCATCGACCTAATCTAGTGTCCTGAACCGCTGGCTGAATGACGTTCACCACGATTCCCCGTTACCCGCCGGCACGATAGCGATAGCGCGACGAAGTGCCGTTAAATTCACCTGACAACATCGGAAATAGTGGAAAATAGCGGGTAAAATATTGGATACAATATTCTTTTCTCCTATGACATCATGAATATGATGGCAAACAGATTTCCTGTATATCTTCATTAGGCCGAAGGGCAAACTTTTCCTGAGGGTAAGCTATTGAACTTAAAGGTTTTTGAAAACTGCACCCTCATCGACGGCGTCGCCGATGAGATCATTCCCGAAGTCAATGTCGTGATTGAGCGAGACAGAATTCGGGAAGTCACAACGGAGCCGGTTCGCCTGGACGCAGCCGAACGCTTTGATCTCCAGGGCAAGACGCTGATGCCCGGGCTGATCGACAACCACGTCCATGTTTACGCCATTCACCTGGATCAGGAGAAAACCCGCGGAATGCCGCATACGCTGATGACCGCGCACGCCATTCCTCGCGTGCGCGACATGCTGATGCGCGGATTCACGACGGTCCGTGACGTAGCCGGCGGTGACTACGGCCTCAAACAGGCCATCAACACCGGCCTCGTGGCCGGTCCACGCCTGTTCGTCTCCGGGCGCGCACTGAGTCAGACAGGCGGTCACGGCGACCAGCGGCACATCACCGACGACTCGATTCCCTGCGCATGCACCAGTGCATTGGACATCATGTGCCGTTTGGCGGATGGGCTGGACGGCGTGCGCTATGCAACTCGCGAGGAGCTGCGTAAAGGCGCCGATCATATCAAGCTGCTCGTATCCGGCGGCGTCGGCTCGCCCCACGATAAACTGGAGCATACTCAATACTCGCTCGAGGAAATGCGAATTGCCGTAGAGGAAGCACAGGCGCGGGGTACCTACGTCGCAGCACATTCCTACACGTCAAAAAGCACTATCCGAGCGGTGCAGGCGGGCGTGCGGACCATCGAGCATGGAAATTTCGTCGATGAAGAGGCCGCGCAGTTGATGGCCGAAAAAGGCGCCTACATGGTCCCTACGCTGATCTGTTACTGGGAGTCGTATGCAAACGCCGACACCTACGGTCTGCCCTCGTACATCATCGACAAACTTCGCCAGGTCACCGAAGCGGGTTACCAGATGCTCGATATCTGCCGGGACGCGGGCGTTGCGATGGGGTTTGGAACCGATCTCATGGGGGAGATGATCGTGGCGCAGTCCAAGGAGTTCAAGCTGCGTGCCAACATTCTTCCCACGATGGACGTCATCAAGTCTGCCACCTCGGTCAACGCGGAGATACTCGGTAAAAGCGGCGAACTCGGCTGTATCGCGGCCGGCGCTCTCGCGGACCTGCTGGTCGTCGACGGCAACCCCGTCGAAGATTTGAGCGTGCTCGAAAACGACGGCCGCCGGATCCCCGTTATCATGAAAGGCGGGGACTTCTACAAGAATGCACTCTGAGCATCCACGGTGCATTGTTTACGTCACACTAACTTGGAGAATCGACCTTGCGGCGGATCAGCTCCGGCTCTCGCTTTGAGGAACTCGCGGCATACTCACGGGCGGTCGTAGACGACCGCTACGTGTTCATCTCCGGCACCACCGGATCGGACCCGGTCAGCGGCGAGATGCCCGAAGACGTCAGAGCGCAAATGGCGAACATTTTCGCGACGATCGAACAAACGCTCCGAGAGGCAGGTTCACGGCTGGAGGCCGTGACACGCTGTCGGGTTTTTCTGACCGATCAGTCGCACCTGACGGAGGTCGTGGAGGTGCTGCGGGAAAAATTCGACGATTGCCGGCCTGCGAATACGACACTCATTTGCCAGATACCGGCGCCGGGCGCCAAAGTGGAAATCGAAGTTACGGCTCGCTTGGACGCCGACGTGCAATGACGTCGCGCCATCGGCTCCCTAGGTGGCGGAGGAGCCGTCCGATTCCGCGTTTTTGACGCCTACCGTTTTCGCGATGTCGTCGGCGTTCCAGCTAATGTGTTTGCGAAGGGCCTCGACGGCCTGACGAGTTTGCCCTTTCTCCACCAGATCCAAAATGAGGCGGTGCTGCTCATCACTCTCACGCCGTGTCTCGCTCGAAAGCGAACGCTGCATCTTGAGGTAGCGATCGGACCGGGTGATGAGATTGTCCAGCACTTGCATGGCCAGTGGCTTGTCGGCCGCCTTGTAGAGCGTCGTATGGAACTCCACGTTGAGTCCCGCCCATTCCGAGAGGTCGGATGCGCTGTTGGAGCGGCGGATGACGTCGCGCAGATACTCGATCTCCTCAGCGGTGATGTTCTTGACGACGCTCTTGAGCAGATAGGGTTCGATCATCTCCCGCATTTCGTAGATTTCTTCGATTTCGCTCAGCGACAACTTGGGGACCACCGCCCCTCTGTATTTCTCCCACAGGAGCAAGCCCTCGGCGACCAGTTGGGTTATCGCCTCGCGAACGGGTATACGGCTCACGCCGAGCTCCTTCGCAACCTGCTCCTGGCGCAGGAATTGACCCTCCTGGTAATACCCGCCCAGAATTCGATCGCGCAAGACCGTCGCGACGCGGACAGCCGTCGTACTCCGGCTCAAACGGGTATCGGGCTTTGGCTCGTCGGTTGCGATGGATCCCACTGGCATCCCCTGGAGGGCGAATTCGGGCCGCGCTGAAGCTCAAGTGCACGCTACGGAGGCCACGAGGGCCGGTAGTCGCGGCAGTGCCTTGATTATACAGACCCGCCGGGGATGCTTATAGCAGCAGTCTCAAAATAGATTCCGGCCCGTCGCCGAAGCTCGAAGCCGCGTGGCCGCCGGAATCACCGGATCCATCGCAAGCTGATGCGGTAGCTGGTATAGATCGGCGCGGCGACAACAAGGCCCGCGCTAACTCGATGGGGCGCAAGCGCTTGCCTACGCCGGACACCCGTACATACGATTGCGCACGATCTTGAGAAGCTGCCGATGGTAGTCGGTAACCCGGCCGCGTTCGGTATCGTCGACCCAATCCGATACCGGCGCGAGCACGCTTTCGATATGCCCGCGCGCCGTCTCGAGTACTCGCACGCCATCCGGTGTGATACTCACCGACTTCACCCGCCGGTCGTCGAGCGAGAGTCGAATGCTGACCAGCCCCTGCTCCTCCAGTCGGGCGATGCGGCGGGAAACCGAGCCTCTCGGCCCGCCAACGGCGCGGGCGAGTTCGCTGGGCCGCCTGGTCTGACCGTGAACGGTCTCCAACAACAACCACGTGTCCAGATTCAGGTTGGAGAGGCGCAACGCACGATTGATCAGCAGGGTGATAGAACCTGCGACCTGCAACAGCAACAACCACGCTCCGGTGTCGAAGTCACGTTCGGAATCGATCGACATCTGCCGGGCATCGCGGCGATTGACGACGTTCATCGGTGTGCTCATGAATCACTCATGAATCGACCGCCGTCGTCGACTTCAGCGCCGTCTCCCTGCGAGACGTCTCCCTGCGAGACCGGACGGGACCGGGCAGCGCCGCCGTTACCTAGCAGACGCTCCATGTTCCGGTAGAGCCGGCCCAAGGAGCGTTTCTCGATCGCGCCGAGTCCGAGCTCGAGCTGGTCGAGGGGGACCGCCAAGGCAATACCGGCGGCATGCAGATGACGGCTGCCCGCCTCCGTCAGCCTGACGAAACAGCGTCGCCGGTCGCGCTCGGGCCGCTCGCGCCGCACCCAACCTTCCGCCTCGAGGTAATCCAGCCACCGCGACACGGAAGCGCCCGAATGATCGGTGCGTTGACAAATCACCGCTTGCGCCAACGGACCGTGTTGCAGCACCGACAGGACTTCGTACTCACCGAGCGTCAGCCGGAATCTGCGCAGGTGCTGTGCCAATAGCGCACTCATGCGTCGTACCTGAGCCAGCCACGATACGTAGCAAACGCCCGACTGCTCTGGCCCCGGCCGACCGTTGTCTTGTATAGACCGCTGCACGCCATCCCCCTGGATCATCTCGGCCACGACTCGAAGGCGCTTCGCCGGAAGACCGGGACAAAAAAACCCGTCTGCTAAAGCGACGGGTCGGCTCGCTTTAGCAGTATTTGTTTAGCGCCCGCAAGCTGATATCAAATCGGCGCGTCAAAAAAGACTAAACCAGGGCTCGATTTGTTGTCAATGAAACCAAACAATTACTTTTGGAACGAATTTCGCGGTCAATCCACGGCCGGTATCGCCTTCAGATAGGCTGCCACGGCCTCGAGATCGCTACGCGGAAGCTCCGCCAGATTCTCCTGGACGGCAACCATCGAGCCACCCACCGTGTCGAACTCGGGCGTGAAACCGCTTTCGAAGTAGTAAACGAGGTCCCTGACCGACCAGCCGGAGATCGTCTTTCCTGCCGGCGTTATGTTCGGTACCCGTCCGCTGCCTTCGAGATCGGGTGCGCCGGCGAGCCATCGCTCCGTCAGCAGGCCGCCGAATCGGTCGCGCGGCGTATGGCATTCGCCACAATGTCCGATTCCTTCCACGAGCGCACGGCCGCGTTCGACGAGCGGCTCGGATGCGTCGACGGACAAAACGGGCGACGGATCGAGATAAAGCCGTTTCCACAACCCGATCCCCCGGCGAAGCGTCCATGGGAACTCGAGGGTATGCGGCGCGACGCGGCCTTCGACACCGGGCAGCGTGTCGAGAAAGGCCTTGAGATCCATGACGTCGGTCACCGGCATTTTCACGTACGACGTGTAGGGAAAAGACGGGTAATAATGCCGGCCGGCCGGAGAAACCCCGGCCTGCATTGCGTTGACGAACTCGGCCGTCGACCATGCGCCGATCCCGTCCTCGACGTCGGACGAGATATTGGGCACCCGAAATACGCCGTAGGGCGTGTCAAGCTCCAATCCGCCACCCAGCAAGAGCCTGGCGTCGCCTCTGGCCCGCCTGCCGTCCACCGAGCTCGCGTGACAGGACGCACACCCCCCGGCCCAAAAGACGCGTTCGCCGGCTTCCGGGTCGGGCCCGTGATCGGGCAGCGCGGATTCCGCAATCTTCTGCGGTGTCGTGAGCAACCAGCCGACGAGCCCCGCGGCGACCAGAATCGCAAAGGCGAAACCGATGCGGCGCATCCGGAGCCCGGGCGTCAGGGAAACGGCGGGGCCGGCCTACTCGTTTTCGACGCGGTAGTCGTCGTGACAAGCCTTGCAGGTATTGAACACCGGCCCGACCACCGGGCGTGCCTCGTCGAGCGACTGCGGTTGGGCGGCAATGGCCGCATCGGTCGCATCGCGCCAATCCGTCAGCGCCTGCTCGAAGCCGGCGCGATCCTCCCAGATCGCCGGGGCGGCCTCGGTTTCAGCGCCGGTTTCGCTGCCCTCTGGGAACAGCTTGCCGAATTCCTCGGACACGGCCCCGAAGGTCTCGAGCGAGTTCATTAGCACCCCGGCGTCGTATTCGGCGTCGCCCCGCAACATCTGTCCCATCGGTTTCGCCGCATCGCCGACGCTTTCCATCAGTTCCTGCCGCTCGACGCGGGGATCGGTATCGGCAGTTGCGAGGCCGGCGCAGACCAGCGCGACCAGGGTCAGGAGCGCACGAGTGTTGGTGTTGGACATGTCTGGATACTCTCTCCGGGGAGTCAGTCATGGAAACGATCGAACTACCTTAACCCAGGCGCGTTACGGGAAACAGTCGAAGAGATCGTGTAACTAGATTCCGGAATCAGTTCCTGACGAATGTCAGTTACTGACGGGAGTGGCCAAACGGCGAGTCGGTATCACCAACGGCCGGCCTCGGTCCGACGGGCCTTCAGTCACTATCTGACAGGACCTCGAGCAAATTACCGCCGATCGACACGTACCATCGATTACCTACCCGGTGCACCACGCCTTGTTCCGATCCGACTTCAGTCATCGTACCGTCGGGACGGACCAGGTAACGCCGTCCGGCATTGAGCAACATGACCTCGCCGTTTTCGGCAAGCACCTCGATCTCAACGGACTCGCCGAAGAACGTCAACTGCCGTCGCTCTCCTGCTCCGTCGTACATCCACAGGTGCGTCTGCGCGAGATTGCCGATGTCGGTGTAAGCAACCCACCCGGGGACGATTCGGTAGTCCCGATACCACGAGGGCTGTTGCTGCTGAAAGTCGCGCAATACGACTTCGCCAACGCCATCGTGAAGCACAATGGCGTATTCGGAATCGGCGTTGGCCTTCTTATAAACCACCCGGGCACCGTCGGTGAAGGGATCGTGGTTGTCGAGGTCTACATCGTTGGTGAGGATTTGTGTTGCGCCGTCAATGAAGAACGCGATTTGGCCATCGTTGTTCCGGTATGCGACGGCGCCGTTGGCAGCAACGGCACGATTGTTGCCGAGCACCGGTTCGCCGACCACGACCTGAGAGCGGCTCCCCAGATCCCGACGTATCTGTCTCACGATGCTTGCCGACACGTCGCTACGGGATGCCCAGACCGCAAAATCGCCGGCGACCGCCAGGACATTGTCCGATACCGGTTCATCGAGGTCCTCCAGTAACCCCTGGTTCCAGTCGTAGACGCGCCGATTGTGGCCGGGGCCCGGACCTTCAGCAATAAAGATCGTACCGTAAGGTGTCAGGAAAACGTCCCCGTGGATCACCCGCCATCCCTCCGGCAGTGGTACGCTTTCAGTTGTCATTGCGGTCGTGTCGAAGATCTCGAGTTCGTCGTCGTCCACGGTTTTTCGAACGAGGAGCCGGTTGTCCTGCACATCGAGTATCGTACCGTCAACCGCCGCTGCTAATGACAGCACGTCGGAAGTTTCGACATGAACCTCCCGCAGATCGAATGTGGAACGGTGCACCGAATCGGTGGCGCGAAACCGTATGTCTACTGTCCTACCGTCGAACGCCGACAGATCCAGTTCGGTGTCGATCGAATTGCTGCCGGTGACCTCCAGACCGCCGGGATCGGTTTGGACGACGATGTCGCAACCCACCGGGTCGTCGTCCGTACACGAAGTGGCAATACGGACCGTTGACGTCACCAACGTATCGTTCTGCGGCGACGTAACCGTCAGTTCGGGTCTCTGATCGAACAGTACCGGGCTCACACTCCATGATTGTTCACCGGTCACGTCCTGGGCAACAACGACGATGACCTGCTCGCCTCGTTCCAACCCCTCCATGGATACGTTGCCTTCGAAGTAGTCTTCAAGGACCGAGTAGACGAGTTCCGTCTCTCGGTCCGCGACACGCGCAAGAACGCTGGTCACCTCCAGCGGAGACTGCACCGTCGCTACGACACGCGGCGCGGGGCCGACGATGGTCTCGTCTTGCGGCTGCGAAACACTCACCCAGAAGTCCGAACGCACCCAGAGGGAACGCCGCCTGTCATCGGACTTCGCCCCGTCCGAAACCACCAATTTCGGGGAGAAGAAACCCGCGGATTCGTGGGTGTATTCGAAACTGCCTTCTACCCCGCAATCTTCGAAAACGATCTCCGGACCAAAACCGGTCACGTCGAGGACGCAACGCAGGATATCGCCGTCACGATCCGAAACAACCCAGTCGAACGTAACGGCTTGCCCGAGATCGACGGTCTCCGCCGAGAGCTCCAGCTTATCAACCTGTGGTCTGAAGTTGGCGTCCGCATCAATCGACACGGTCGCATTGCTCGAGGCCTGGCCCCCGGCGCCGCTGCAGGTAAGCTCGAATTCGGTCGCTTCGAGCAGCGCTTCGGTCCGCTCGGTGCCCGAGAGCGTCTTGTTTCCCGACCAGCCGCCCGACGCCATACAGGACGTTGCATTGTTCGATGTCCAAGTCAGGGTTGTTGTCTGTCCGGGTCCGATCGCATCAGGTTCCACCGCAAGCGAAACCGTGGGCGCGGGGGCGCCGTCCGAACTTCCTCCACAGCCTGCAACCAATGTGGCAATCACGAGTACGGAGATTGTTCCAAATCTCATTGTCTAAAGCTGCTCCTTGCCCGGTCTATGGGCTCGAGCTGTGGACTCGACATCAACTCTACCACGCCGTCGCGCGATAGTATCCGCCCTGCATGCGCTCGGTTGTCAATCTCCTCACCCCGTGCCGAACGGACCGCCGGCACAACCCAAGCGTATCGCCAGATCAAACAACATCAGGCTGTCGCCCGTAGAACCGGCACAACCACCCATGCAAACCAGCGCCAGGGGGCTTTTCCGCCCCCTGGCGCGCGAGAAAAGACTCTGACTTACCTCTGACTTACTGTAGATCGACCCTCAGGCGAACGCCGTAGGTTCTGGGGAGATTCAGGAAGCGCAGGTTCAGGTTGTTGCCGAGGAGCGCCTTTTGACTCGCAACCTCGTCGAACAAGTTGGTCGCGAACAACTCCAAACGCCAGAGATCGTAGCTGATACCGGCGTTGAGGTTCACGGTCCAGAACCCGTCCTGCTCTTGTTCGAAGCCGCAAACGATCGCATCGCTCGATCCACAAATGGTCGAGCCTTCCGGCCGAACCACGTTGTCGTGGTTGAACGGGCTCTGATGGTAAGACGATCGATAATTGGCCAACACCTGCCAGTCCGCGTAGCCGCCGAACAGGTCGAGATCCTGGCTCAGTTTCAGCACCAGGTTCACGTCGGACGCCAACGGCAGGTCGTTGCCGCTGAGGTCGATATTGCCGACCGTGGGGGAGACGCCGAAGTCCTGTCCCCGAACGTCGGCCAGCTCACCGCTCTGGATTTCGGCATTCATCAGCAGCAGGTTCGCGCCCAGGCTGAACTCATTGGGCAGTTCCACGGCGCTTTCGATTTCCAGCCCCAGGATTTCGGAATCGGCGACATTCTGGTTCAGAAGCGAGAAGCCGCTGGTGCCGCCCACCTGCGCGGTCTGGGCCAAGGTCTGGAATACCTGGTCCTGGTAGTCGTAGAAGAACGCGCTTGCGTTGAATACGACCGGCGTATCACCGAGCTGCAATATGTTCTTGGTGCCGACCTCGAATGCGGTCAGGTCTTCCGGATCGAAGCCCGGTGCGAGGTTCACATCGATGTTGTCGTTGAAACCGCCGGCTTTGGTGCCGGTCGACACGCTTGCGTAGACCAGGGTATCGGACCAGAGATCGAATTCGATACCGATGCGCCAGTTCCAGTAATCGAAGCTCGATTCTCCAATCTGCGCACCCGGGGCGCCGAGCACGAAGAAGCTGTGCTCGCCGTTCGGCGGACAGACCTGGGAGCCGCCGCCATTGGTATCGAAACGATCGACGCAGGTGCCGTTCGGCATGCTGCCGTCGATCACACCGTCGATTTGCGCCGGCAGCGTGTCCCGCGCGCCGAAGCTCACGGCGCCGTCGAGCAAAAACCGGGCGGCCTCCGCGTTGGTCGACGGCGCGACAAAACTCGGGCGGCTCTGAAACGCCGGGATGAATCCTTCGGTACCCAGCCGCGTCGAGAAACAGCAACCGCCGTCGCTGCCTAGACCGAGAGTCCAGTTGCCGCCGATGCCGCGGCGGAACTTGGACTCGTCGGTGTAACGCACACCGGCTTTGATACGAACGACATCCGTCAGGTCGAAGGTGGCATCGATGTAACCGGCGGTGGACTCGGCTTCGACTTCCGGCATCGTAAACTCGACGCCGGAGAAGAATATGCCTTTGTCGTTGAGCGAGAAAAAGCCGACGTTCTGGTCCTCGTCGAGGGAGAATATACCTGCCGTCCAGCGCAGGCGGGCATCGTCCGGTGAATAGACGCGCAGCTCGTTGATCAGCGACTCGGACTCCTGCTGCCAGTAGACCGTCGAGTAGTTGTCGTAGTCCACACCGCCGATGGACAGATCCCGACCCGGAAAATCGACCTGTTCGTTCGACGCGTTGGTCTGGTTGAAATCGAGCTCACGGTAGCTGCCCGTATATTCGAGAACGAGCGGGCCGAAATCATAGGTGATCGTCGCGGCAATACCCCAGGTTTCGCTGTCGAGCGCGCCCTGGGTGCCCCGGTAGACGATATCGCGGGGTTCGAGATCGTCGAAGGAAAAACCTTGGTTGGCAAACGCATTGAACATCTGGGCGCCCGGATAACCGGTGCCCTGTTCATCCACGATGTCGGCGACGGCAAAAACCGACAGCCTGTCGTTCGGTTCGTACAGAACCGAAAGCCTGCCGGCCAATTCGTCTTCGACGCCCGCGGCCTCGAGGTTCTGGTTCACGCCTACATTGTTGAAAGAGGCGTCTTTCTGCTCGCCGAAACCCGCGATCCGTACCGCGAGATCGTCCCCGAGCGGCATGTTCAGCGCCGCCTGATACGAACGCTGGTTGTAGTTACCGAATTCCGCCTGCATGTAGCCTTCGATCGCGGACGGATTCGGCCGCGCCGTGACGATGTTTACCGAACCCGCTACCGCGTTGCGGCCGCGCAGGGTCCCCTGCGGCCCCTTGTTGATCTCGACGCGCTCTACATCGTAGAACTGAACGCCGAGACCCCGCGGACGCGGAATGTAGACACCGTTGATGTGAGAAGCGACGGCAGGATCGCCCAACTCGGTGTTGTTCGAGGAGCCGACTCCGCGCAGGAAAATCTCGAGGTTACCCTCCTGATTGGACACATTGAGCCCCGGCACCGAAAAAGACAGGTTCCTGAACTCCGAGCCGATACCGTCTCGGGCGAGATCCTCCGGCGAGAACGCCTGCGCCGTACCCGCGTACTCCTGTAGCGACTGGGCCCGCCGTTCGACGGTAACGACAATTTCCTCGATGACCGAACCTGCGCCCGGGTCACCTTGCGCCCGGGCCAGTTCCGCCGGAAGCACCGCAATTGCGGCTGTAAACGCGATCGGCACTGCAAATCGTTGAATCGTCATGTTCCCCCCATTGACTATCGAACCATTGACATCGAACTTTGACAGCGTTGTCAAAAATTAGTCAAAAATGACAGCGCTGTCAAGACCAGAACGATTTTGTCGGAAACAATTGTGACCGCAAATGCGCCGCATTCGTCTAGCGCGGCCTTGCAACCGCAAAGCGTGGCTACAGTCAGGACCTCTGGATTCGGCTGCAAGCCGTCTTGTACGCCTCGGACGCGTACCGCCCTAACCCCCCGTGGACTCCCGCTCCACCACGGTCGCCGGCAGTCGAATCGACACGCCCTCCAGGTATTCGCCCTTGAGTTGGCGAATCAGCAAATCGGCCGCCGTCCGCGCAACACCGCGTATCGGCTGATTGACGGTAGTCAGGCCGGGCCAGACGAAGCGCGCGAACTCGATGTCGTCGAATCCGCAGACCGCCAGCTCGCCGGGCACCTCGATACCCGATGCGCCGGCATATTGCAGAACTCCGAGCGCCATGTGGTCGTTACACGCGAATATGGCTGTCGGACGCTGCCGTTTCGGTAGGCTCAACAGGCGTTTTGCGCCGTCCACGCCGTCTTCGAACTCGTAACTCCCATCCACGACCAAATCGTCGCGTATCGGAATATCGTGTTCCACCAAGGCGCGCCGGTACCCGTTCAGGCGGTCCGTCGCCGAACCGTGTTTGGGGTTCCCGCGAATGATCCCGATTCTGCGGTGCCCCTTCTCGATCAGAAGGGTGACGAGCCGGTGCGCCGCCTGAGTGTCCTCGACCCCGACGCAGGGCTCTTTCGCTTTCTTCGGCGATTGCGATATTCGCACGAACGGAACGCCGTGCTGTTCCAGCAAGGTGATGATCGACCTGTTGTCGGCAAGCGGCGGGCCCAGAATGAAGCCGTCCGCATTACTTTGCAGAATGATCTGTTCGAGCGTCTGCTTGATCTGGCGGGTGGTCACGTCGCCACACGGGCGGATCAGCAGGTTGTAGTGATCGGCGTCGCAGCGCTCCATGACGCCGAACTGTACTTCGACCATATAGTCGGACGCAGCCGTGTCATACAACAGGCAGATCATGAAGGATCGTCGACTGGCCAAGCGCCTGGCGGCCATGTTCGGCCGGTAGTTGAGGCGTTGCGCCGCGGTCAGTACCTGGTCGCGCGTCGCGGGCGAGACATTGCCCTCGTCGTTCATTACCCGGGACACGGTCTTGATCGAAACCTTTGCGAGCTCGGCCACCTGTTTGATGGTTGTGGTCGTGCGCCGGTGTGCGCGCTGGCTCATTGGCATTCACGTCCTGACAATGTGAAACCCTTGCCATCTTCCGAGATTCAGCGCAAGATCGCAAGGTTTTATGATAACGCTGTCATAATATCGGGGGGATGACATGACCGGCACTGAAAGAAGACTGGGCGTCGGCGAAAAGGTGGGTTACGGCCTGGGAGATACAGCCTCGAACCTGTTCTTCCAGACTTTCATGATCTACCTGCTGTTCTTTTACACCGACGTATTCGGCATCTCCGCCGCGGCGGCCGGAACGATGCTCCTGGTCACCCGCCTTTGGGACACGGTCAACGATCCGATCGTCGGCATTCTCGCCGATCGCACGAACACCCGGTGGGGGAAGTTCAGGCCCTACATCCTGTGGGGCGCAATACCGTTTGCGATCGCGGGGGTGTTGACGTTCACCACGCCGGACCTGGATCCGATACCGAAGCTGGTTTACGCCTACGTCACCTACGGCGTCATGATGATGGTGTACACGGTGGTGAACATCCCCTACTCCGCCCTGATGGGCGTCATCTCGCCCAACACCCTGGAAAGAACGTCCGTCTCGTCTTACCGGTTCCTATTCGCCTTCGCCGGCGGCCTGATCGTACAGGCGACGACGCTACCGCTGGTACAGTACTTCGGCGACGGCGACCAGCAGCTCGGTTTTCAGCGCACGATGATGTTGTTCGGCGCGATCGCCGCGGCGCTGTTCCTGGTGACATTCGCGAGCACCCGCGAACGGGTCGCCGTGGATTCGACGGTAAAGACCAACCTGAAACGGGATATTGGCGATTTGATGACGAATATCCCGTGGCTGGTGCTGTTTCTGGTCGGCCTGTTCAATCTTACCTTCACGTCCATCCGCAGCGGCACGGTCGTGTACTACTT
The DNA here is from genome assembly GCA_028279985.1 of Woeseiaceae bacterium. Classification (GTDB taxonomy): domain Bacteria; phylum Pseudomonadota; class Gammaproteobacteria; order Steroidobacterales; family Woeseiaceae; genus UBA1847. The sequence continues at coordinate 128,674 of JANQMR010000005.1, read as the reverse complement.
CAAGTATGTCGTGGGCAACGAGGTGCTGGCCAGCGGCTTTCTGGTGACGGGCACCGTCGCAATATTGGTGGGCGTGGCGCTCGCGCCCTGGTTGACCCGACGCTTCGGCAAGAAGCGGGTTTTCATCGCGGCAACGATGGCCTCGGGTCTTCTGGCATCGTCGTTCTATCTGGTCGCTCCGGAGAACTACTACACGCTGCTGGTCATCCAGGTGCTGGCATCGCTCTGCGCCGGACCGACGACGCCGATCGTGTGGGCCATGTATGCGGACTGCGCGGATTATTCGGCTTACCGCAACAAGCGCCGGGCCACCGGGCTGGTTTTCTCGGCCGCCACCTTCGCGCAAAAGATGGGCTGGACGCTGGGCGGCGCCGCTACCGGATGGCTGCTCGCCTGGTACGGCTTCGAGGCCAACGCCGCGCAATCCCCGGAAGCCATCGACGGAATCCGGCTGATGTTCAGTGTGATCCCGGGCGTCGTCGGCGTCGGCGCCGCCTTGGTCATGCTGATGTATCCACTGGGAGACGACGAGGTGCAGCGCATATCCGCCGAGCTGTCGAAGTCGCCTGCTGCGTGACCTGCCGCATGATGACCGTCGTTATGAACGTCGTTTCCGTAACGATCGGCCGGTGCCGATAACGTTGTCATCGACGTGCCTCGTAGGTACAGTGCGCCGCCTCGTAAACAGCACGCAACAACAACGAGATTTCAACCATGGATGAACAGAGCACGCTAAGGATCGACGACGCTGAAATCTGGCCGCGAATCGACGCGGCGATCCCACCCGACCCCGCGCTGGAAAGCCGGGTCGACGCCGTGCTGGACCGCCTTTCGCTCGAGGAAAAGGTAGGCCAGCTCATTCAGGCGGAGATTCAGCACGCGACGCCGGAAGACGTGATGCGTCACGGCCTGGGCTCGGTGCTGAACGGGGGCGGGTCGTTCCCGCACAACGACCGCAATGCCCGCCGCCGCGACTGGCTGGAGCTCGCGGAATCGTATCACCGGGCGGCGATGCGCACCGACGGCGGCCGAACGCCCGTCCCGGTGCTGTGGGCGACCGATGCGGTTCACGGACACAACAACGTGCGAGGGGCGACGATATTCCCGCACAACATCGGTCTGGGCGCTACCCGTAATCCGGATCTCGTCCGGCAGGTTGCCAGATGCACGGCGCTGGAGATGTCGGCGACCGGCATCCGCTGTGCGTTTTCGCCGTCGGTCTCGGTTGCCGGCGACTATCGCTGGGGTAGAACGTACGAGAGCTTTGCCGAAGATCCGCAACTGGTGAGCCGTTTTTCCAAAGCGATGATCGAAGGCCTGCAACGGGATTCGTCCGGCCGGGCGTTCGGCGACGGCGCCGTCATCGCGACCTTGAAGCATTTCGTCGGCGACGGCGGCACTCATCTCGGCATCGATCGCGGCGATACGCGCGTGGACGAGCAAACTCTGTGCGACATCCATGGCCTCCCCTATCTCAGCGGCCTGGCGGCCGGCGCTCAGGTGATCATGGCTTCCTTCAGTTCCTGGAACGGCGAGCCGGTGCACGGCAGCCGTTATCTACTGACGACGGTGCTGAAAGAATGTATCGGATTCGACGGCTTCGTCATCGGCGACTGGAACGGCCACGCCTTCGTGCCGGGCTGTTCGAGAACGGAGTGCGCGCCGGCGTTGAACGCCGGGGTCGACGTCATCATGGTGCCAGAGGACTGGCGTGAGCTGCTCGAGAACACGCTTGCCGAAGTCAGGACGGGGGTCATTCCCGAAAGCCGCATCGAAGATGCCGTGCGGCGCGTGTTGCGCGTCAAGTTCCGTGCCGGGCTGTTCGACAAAGAATGGCCGGAGTCTGAAGTCGTCGATGCCACCTCTCGTTTCGGCGCCCCCGCACATCTCGACGTCGCCGCACAGGCGGTACAAGAGTCCCTGGTCCTGCTCAAAAATCGCAATGGCTTGCTGCCGTTGGCGGGGAACCTGCATGTGCTGGTCGCCGGCGACGCGGCGCAAAACCTGGAAAAACAAATGGGCGGCTGGTCGATCACCTGGCAGGGCCGCGGCGTATTGCCGGACGACTTTCCTCAAGCTTCGTCGATCCTGGACGGCATCAGCGCACGAATACGACAAGGCGGCGGCCGACTCACGGTCGCGCCGGACGGCGTTTTCGACGAGCGGCCCGACGTCGCGATTGTCGTATTCGGAGAAGCGCCTTATGCAGAGTGGTACGGCGACAGGGACACACTCGAGTTCGAGGTCGACATCAAGTTCTGGCACGCGGAAGGCGTGTTGCCGCGCGTCCGCCCGACGCTGGAGCTGTTGTCGTCACTGAAGGCTCAGGGCATACCCGTCGTATCGGTATTCCTGACGGGCCGGCCGCTTTACGTCAACACGGAACTGAACGCATCCGACGCCTTTGTCGTGGCCTGGTTACCCGGTTCGGCAGGCGAGCGTGTCGCCGCGCCGCTGTTCGAACCGGGCGACGAAGGCGAACAGGTGGATTTTACGGGCCGACTCGGCTTTGCATGGCCCGGCGGCCTGACGTCTGCGGGACAACCCGCCGCCGAGTCTCCGCCGCTTTTTCCGCTCGGATTCGGGCTCGGGCTCAACGATCGCTGCGAGCTGCCAGGACGTCTTCCGGAATCGGGGACCGACGGGTCCCGCCGCTTCAGGCCGTTAAACATCTTCACCCGCGGTTTCGTAGAGCCGTGGAAGATCCTGCTACAAAGCGGTGAGGAAACGCGCGCGGTGCTGCCGAGCTCAGGCACCAAGTCTACCGGCCGGGTCGGCGAGATTCGCGTGGATGCCCGCGACCGGAACATTCAGGAAGATACGTGGCTGATCACATGGAGCGGCGCAGGCGAAGCGCGGTTTCTGCTGAGTGCGGGCGACCCGCTCAATCTCGACGCGTTTCTCGCCGCCGATGCCGCGCTTTGTTTCGACCTCAGAATGGATACGCCCGCCGGCGACATCCGGATCGAGATGATCGGCGCGGACGACCGGCCGCTCGGCTTTTCGCTCGGGGACCGTATCGGGGACGTCGCACCCGGCATCTGGCGTTCGGTCCGTATCGGTTTGCGGGAGTTTGCCGACCTCGGCCTGGATCTCGGCAACATCCGGCATCCGCTGCTGTTGAGATCGACTGAAAAGAGCCGCCTGTCGATCAGCGCGATCCGAATCGATCGACCGGATGCTTGCGATTAGATCGAGCCGGTCGAAAGTCCGACGCGCGGTTACCCGGATGAAAGCCGCTGCCCTGCCAGCCAGGAGCGGCTCCGGTTCACCGACGCCCGGCACGATGCGCCGGGCGATAACGCAGCGCCAACTCGAAACTGACGTCCGGGGCGGACTGCACCCGTAGGTCCTCGGTGACCGCAAGGCTCATCAGCCAGCGCTCGGACAACCGGAGATTACCGCCGAAAGTGAGTGTCAGCGCCGCATCGCCGACGGAATCGACGGCCGAGTCGTAGATCGCCGAGCGCCATTTTCCCTGCGCCAGAAGCTCGATCGCTGCCGTCATCCGGTAGCCTAAGCCGCCTGCAATCTGACCAACGAAAGATTCGTGCCGGTCGGCGAGAAAATCCGGCTCGCCGAGATAAACGGCATCCAGCCGGTAGAATCCGGTGAGTCGATCGCTGCCGGCCACCCGCCTGTAGTCGCCGGCCAGCCCGATACTGAAATCGACACCGCCGCTACCCAGAAGCTCGTCACCCTCGCCCGTCGGCAGCTTGAGGCCGAGCCGAAGCGCGGTATCCCGATCCGCACCCGACGCAAGCCGCCAACCTGCGATCAGCCGGAGGTCGCCGATGCCATGCGTGTTGTCGCGAAGCGCAAGCCGCGTGCCCCGCGAATCCGCGTACAGAATCTCCAGCGCATCTTCGGGCCGGTCACGCCGATCGCCGTCGGGAAGACCGAAAATGCCATGCCAGCCCTCGATGAGCGAGTCCAGAGTGCCGGACTGGTGCCAGACATACCCCGCTTCTACGCCAAGCTCGAGCCTCTCGCCGATCCCCCGACGATACCGCAGCCGCAGTCGCGTAGTCTCTCCATCGAATACCAGGCTTTCGTCGTCGGCCATGTCCACGTTGGAATGGCTGGACGTACGCAGCGATACTTCCAACACGTTTTGACCCGAAGCCGGCAAAGTCGCCCCCTCGGTGCTATCCGGCAGGCCGAACAGACCCGACAACGGGCCGCTTTCGCGATCGCCGAGAACCTCGGCCGCAGAGGGTGCCGCAACCAGCGTCAACAGCACGGTCGCGAAGCGGATGAACACGGCGGATGCCGCCGTTGTCGGTTTTGAGCCCAGGGTAGTCATGGTAGCGCGATCATAACGCCCCGCCGTGACAGTTGGTGAAATCGATGGCCCGACACACGACCCAGGCTCGGCATAAGCGAAGTGCGAGCCCTCGAGAATGAGTCTAGAATATTGCGGTCCCAGGACCCCATAATACATACGCTCCAGACAATAAGACCCAGTAGACGACCCGAGACGACCCGAGACGACCCGGCGCGATGACTTTCGACAACAGCTACGCGAGACTTCCGAAGCACTTCTACGCCCGGGTCGAACCCGCATCCGTTCCGGCCCCGGTGTTGCTCGCCTTCAACGACGATCTCGCCGGAACACTGGGTATCGGTGAACTGGCCAAAGACGACGACGCGCTGGCCGCCGTCTTCGGCGGCAACCGGGTACCGGCCGGCGCGGAGCCGATCGCACTGGCCTACGCCGGTCATCAGTTCGGCCAGTTCGTACCACAACTCGGCGACGGGCGAGCCGTGCTGCTGGGAGAAGTGGTCGACACCGGCAACACGCGACACGACGTACAACTCAAGGGTTCCGGCCGCACTCCCTTCTCCCGCGGCGGCGACGGCCGGTCCTCGATCGGGCCGGTCGTCCGCGAGTACCTGCTGAGCGAAGCCATGCATGCCTTGGGCGTGCCGACGACCCGGGCGCTGGCGGCCGTGTGCACGGGCCAGAAGGTCTACCGGGACGAGGCGCTGCCGGGCGGTGTGTTGACGCGCGTGGCCGCGAGCCATATTCGTATCGGGACTTTCGAATATTTTGCTGCGCGCGGCGACGTCGCGGGCCTCAAAACCCTCGCCGACTATGCGATCGCGCGGCACTACCCGGAGCTCGCGGACGACGACCGGCCGTATGCCGCCTTTTTTTCCGCGGTCCTTGCGGCGCAGGCGCGGCTGGTCGCGCACTGGATGGATATCGGCTTCATCCACGGCGTGATGAATACCGACAACACCGCGATCTCCGGAGAGACGCTGGATTATGGGCCCTGCGCGTTCATGGACGAGTTCCACGCCAACAAGGTTTTCAGCTCCATCGACCACGGCGGCCGTTATGCGTATGCCAATCAGCCGCGGATACTGCAATGGAACCTGGCAAGGCTCGCCGAATGCCTGCTGCTGCTCGACAACGACCAGCGACGCTTCGAAACCGAGCTCGTTGAACTGAGCGGACGATACGAAGCCCTGTACCTCGCCCGCATGCGCCGCAAACTCGGATTCACGACCGAGGGGCGCGGCGATTCGGCGATGGTCCGCGACTGGTTGCGCCATCTGCAAAAACACGAACTCGACTACACGCTGAGTTTCCGCGAGCTGGCCGACCGTATCGATGCAGGCGACGCAGCGCGTTTTGGCGCCTTCGAAACGGAGTGGAAACGAAGGATCGCGACTCAGGACGAAAGCGCCGATCAGACCCGAACGCGAATGAACTCGGTCAACCCCCTGTTCATTCCCAGGAATCACCAGATCGAACGCGCGATTCAGGGCGCCATAGACGGCGACCTCCGCATCTTTCACGAACTACGCGAGGTGCTCTCGCGCCCGTTCGAAACCCAAGCACACAAGGCCGAATACGCGAAGCCGCCGCTGCCCGGGGAAAGGGTTACGCAGACCTTTTGTGGAACCTGACGGCGCAGTAAGGGTCTCCTGGCACTATGGCGCGATACGTCCGCAGATTGCGGCCGAGCCGGATTCCGCGTAAAACATCGGATTTTTCGTAGCGCGGCACCTGCAGCGCGCGAAACCTTAGATTCTCCAGGAAAAATCATGAAAATCAATCACTTATTGATCGCCTGCCTGTCCGGCGTCATACTCGCCGCCTGTGGCGGCCGCGATGCCGGCGACAGCGCGGCGGGTGCCGTTGACGACACGGTGGACGAAATCACGGTCAGCGAAGCCGAACTCGCCGGCAACCCGTTCCTCGAGGAATGGGACACCCCCTACGGCGTACCGCCCTTCGACCGGATCGAAGACGAACATTTCATGCCGGCTTTCAAGAAAAGCGTGTTGGAACTGCGCGCCGAGATCGCGGCCATTACCGGCAACCCCGAACCGCCGAGCTTCGACAACACGATTCTCGCGCTGGAAAAAACCGGCGCGCTGATGACCAGGGTGCTTTTCACCTTCTCGCCGCTGACCGGCACCGAGCTCAACGACGCACTGCGCGATCTGCAAACGCGAATCTGGCCGATCTTCTCGCGCGAGTCCGATGCGATCACGCTGAACGAGGCGCTGTTTAAGCGGGTCCTCACCGTCTACGAATCCCGGGACGCTCTGGGTCTCGACGAACAGGACGCACGCCTGCTAGAGCTCACGCATCGCGAGTTCGTCCGCGCCGGCGCGGCGCTCGACGCCGATGCCAAGGCCGAAGTCACCGAGATCAACGCCGAGCTGTCCGAGCTGACCACGAAGTTCGCGCAAAACCTGCTGGCCGAAACCAAGGCCTTCGAACTGGAGCTCACCAGCGAGGAGGATGTCGCGGGACTGTCGCAGGGTTTCAAGGCGAGCATCTGGGACGAGGACGAACAGGCCTGGATCGTCGGCCTGAACCGATCCGCGTTCGAGACCTTCATGACCCAGTCGGAAAACCGCGCACTCAGAGAACGGCTTTTCGACGCTTATCGGCTGCGCGCTTCCGAGGGCGAATACGACAACGGGCCGCTCGCGATCCGGATCGCCCAGCTCCGTGCCCAGCGCGCCGAACTGATGGGTTACGAGTCGCATGCGCACTATCAGCTCGAAACCCGCATGGCCAAAACGCCTGAGAATGCCGAGGGCTTCCTGTTACGGGTTTGGGGACCCGGCCTCGCACGCGCCAAAGAGGAGCGTGCCGACATGCAGGCGATGATCGGCGATGCGTTCACGTTTGCCGCGCACGACTGGTGGCACTATGCCGAGAAAGTCCGCAAGGCGCGTTACGATCTCGACGAGAATGCCCTCAAACCCTATTTCGAGCTCGATGCGGTGCGCGAGGGCGCGTTCGAGATGGCGAATCGCTTGTTCGGCCTAAGCTTCGAACCCGTCGAGGTTCCGACCTGGAACGAGGTCGTCACCGCCTACGAAGTTCGCGACGACGACGACTCCCACCTCGGCATTTTCCTGTTCGACATGCATGCGCGCGACTCCAAGCGCGGCGGCGCCTGGATGAACGCCTACCGTCCCGCTTCCAATATCGACGGCGAGAACATCCGGCCGATCGTGACCAACAACATGAACCTGACGACGCCGCCCGAGGGTGAGCCCACGCTGATGCGCTTCAGCGAAGTCGAGACCCTGTTTCACGAGTTCGGCCACGGCCTGCACGGCATCATGACCCGGATCGACTACCCGACGTTCTCAGGCGTCGACGGCCCGCGCGACTACACCGAGTTCCCGGCGCAGATCCTCGAACACTGGACGGCGGAACCGGAGATGCTGGCCTTGTATGCAACACACTATGTGACCGGCGAGGTGATCCCCGAATCGCTGGTCGAGCGGATGCTGGCCGCCGCCAACTTCAACCAGGGTTTCGAGACCACCGAATATGTCGCCGCCTCCCTGCTCGACCTGCGCTGGCATACCCTGAGCTCGGCGGAAGCGGCCGAGATCACCGATGCGCGCGTCTTCGAGAAGGCAATCCTCGCCGAGTACGGCCTCATCGACGAGATCGAGCCGCGTTATCGTTCGCCTTATTTCAGCCACACCTTCGCCGGGGGGTATTCAGCCGGCTATTACGCCTACCTGTGGTCTGAAATCCTCGACAGCGACGGCTTCAACGCTTTCAAGGAAGCCGAGGACATCTTCGACCCGGCCACCGCGGCGAGACTCAAGAAGTGGATCTATCAAGCCGGCGGTCTGCGCGAAGCCGACGAGTTGTACCGCAATTTCCGCGGCGCCGACCCGAGCATCGAACCGTTGTTGCGCGGCCGTGGCTTCGACGTATCCGCAGCCGGCGAGGCCTCGAGCAACGAATAGGCGCGACACGGCGCATCGGGCCCGGCCGCCGAACCGGCCGGGCTCATTTCAACCCAGTGTTCGCGTAATCGCCCACCAAAGGCCGGCCAGTCCGATCGCAAGCGAAGCCGGTACGACGACGAATCTCCGGTAGACAGCCGCGCTCTTGTCCGCCGGCAGCCGGCGACGGAGCAACAGACTCATTACGACCGCGAGTAAGACGATACTGAGCTGGCCGATCTCGACGCCGATGTTGAAGCCGATCAACGCGCTCCAGAACTGTCCGGGCGGCAGGCCGAGCTCGCCGAAGAAGCCGGCAAACCCCAGGCCGTGGACCAGGCCGAAACCGAAGACGACCAGCGGCCGCCAGCGCGGCATGTCCCTGAACCACAGGTTCTCGAAAGCGACAAAGGCGATTGTCGCGGCAATCAGCGGCTCGACGATCGCGGCTTCGGGCGCGATCACCCCGGCTGCGGCGAGTCCGAGGGTCGCGGTGTGCGCGACGGTGAATGTCGAGATCTGGATGATCAGCGCGCGCATGCTGGTCGATGACAAGAACAGCGCCAGCACGAACAGGATATGATCCAGGCCGGCAGGCAGGATATGCCCCACCCCGATGCCGATGTAAAGACCGAGCGTCGAGCCGAAGCCCCTGACCTGACCGGACGCATCCAGCAGCGGTTGGAGATCGCGGCCGCCGCCCTCGTCGGCATCCAGCGCGGCCAGCGCTTCGCACAGCGCCGGGTCGAGACCTCCCGCGCCCTGCGCACAGAACTCGTCTTCCGGATGCGCCTGTGCCGGCGAGCCCGACAACAACAAGCCCAGCACGCAAAGAGCGGACGCGAAGCCCGAATGGCGCAGGCGTTTTGTAATCACCGGGACAAGGCTTGCGCCACGGCAACGAGGTCCCGCTCGGTATCGACGCCGGGGCCGGGCCTTACGTCGGGCACGCCGACACGGATCTTCATACCCAGATCCAATGCCCGCAGTTGCTCGAGTCGTTCGGCGATCTCCGGCGCCGACGGCTCGGCCGTCACCAGGCGTCGCAATACGCCGCAACGATAGGCGTAGATGCCGTGATGATGTAACGCCGATTCCATGGCCAACTGCAGCCCGGCCGGCTCACGCGGATGGGGAATGGAGGCGCGTGAAAAATAGATGGCGCAACCCGCGCCGTCGCACAGCACCTTGACGACGTTGGGATCGCGAAAGTCCGCTTCCGAGCGCAGGGGTGAGGCCAGCGTTGCGAGCGCCGCGTCGGAGTCCGCGAGGAGCGCCGCGCACTGATCGATCAACGCAGCCGGCATCGCCGGCTCGTCGCCCTGCAGGTTGACGACGATCCGCTCGTCCGGCCAGTCGAGCAGATCGATCGCTTCGGCAATCCGCTCGGTGCCGGACCGATGCTGGTCGCCGGTCGTACAGACCAGGGCGCCGAAAGCCTCCGCCGCCTCGGCGATGCGTTCGTCGTCGGTGGCGATGACGACCTCGGTGGCCCGGCTCTCGCAAGCCCGCCGATGGACGTGCTCCAGCATCGGCTTGCCGTTGATCGGCCTTAGCGCCTTGCCCGGCAGGCGCGTCGATGCGTAACGACTCGGAATGACGACTGCGAAATCCATCCTTCTACCCCCGCCGTTCGCGTAAGCGCGTTTCGATCTGTTCGAGCCAGGGTTCCGATACTGCCGGATCCATTTCGACGTCCACCGGGACGTACCACAAGCGCTCCGAAACCGGACGGCGCTGTTTGACCGCATCTTTTTCAGTCATCAGCACCGGACGGTCGTCGTCGAAACGCAGCGCTTTCGGGTCGATCGCCGCATGATCCGCAAACGCGTGCTCGATCACCTCGATCCCGTGGCGGCGCAACAGGTCGAAGAACCTCGCCGGATTGCCGATCGCGGCAACGGCATGCACCGTCGTACCGGCGAAATGCCCTATCGGCAGGGTCTCGGCGCCGTCCATGCGAATCGCTTCCGTCGCCGTCAGGTCGAATCGGATCGGCTCCTGGCCGAGGCCGGCAGACGCTTGCCACCCGTCGACCCTATTGTCGTCGACCCCGTTGTCGTCGGTCATGCTGCCGTTGGTCATGCTGCCGTTGGTCACGGCGCCGTTGACCAGCACCCGATCGACCTCGGCGAGACGGCGCAAAGGTTCGCGCAAGGGCCCGGCCGGGAGCAGGTTCCCGTTGCCCAGGCCGCGGGAACCGTCGATGACACAAATCTCATAGTCGCGTGCCAGACGATAGTGTTGCAAGCCATCGTCGGCGATCAACAGGTCGGCGCCGTCGGCGCACAGCATCGCGGCGGCCCGAACCCGGTCCGGATCGACGACGACCGGGCAGCCGGTACGCCTGGCAATCAGCACCGGCTCGTCACCGACGACGGCGGGGTCGCTTTCCGTGTCGACACGCATCGAAGTTCCGGCCCCGCTGCCGCCGTAACCCCGGCTTGCGATGCCCGGGGCATGACCACGCGCGCGCAATCGCGTTGCAAGCCAAACGGTCAGCGGCGTCTTGCCGGTGCCTCCCGCCGTCAGGTTGCCGACGACCAGGACCGGAGCCGGCGCCTTTCGGGTGGACAGGACGCCTTTTCGATAAAGGCCGCGTCGCAACTCGACAATCGCACGGTACAGCCCGCTCAAGGGCAATAGCAGCCGCCGGCTCCAGTGCCGGCCGTACCAGACACGCTGAATCCCGTTGTACCAGCCGCCGCTCACGGCCGGCCGGAATCGTTACTGAACTGCATGCGGTACAAGCCGGCGTAATGCCCCCCGGCCGCCAGCAATTCCGCGTGCGTTCCCGATTCGACGACCCGGCCGGCGTCCAGCACGACGATCCGGTCCGCCGACTCGACCGTCGACAAGCGGTGGGCGATCACCAGGGTCGTACGGTCTTTCTTGAGTGCGTTCAGGGCATCCTGGATACGGCGCTCGGACTGGGTGTCCAACGCCGATGTCGCCTCGTCCAGGATCAGCACGGGGGCGTCCTTCAACAAGGCCCGGCCGATTGCGATGCGTTGCCGCTGCCCGCCCGACAGCAGGACGCCGCGATCGCCGACGACCGTGTCGAGCCCGTCCGGCATGTCCCGGGCGAAATCCAATACCCGCGCAGCCTCGGCGGCGCTTTCGATCCGGTCTCTCGAATGCGTGCGCAACTGACCGTATGCAAGATTATTCGCAATCGTGTCGTTGAACAGCACGACGTCCTGGCTGACCAGGCTGATGTTGTTGCGCAGGCTCTCGAGCGTGTAATCGGTGATCGGCACACCGTCCAGCCGGATCTCGCCGCGATCCACCTCGTAGAATCGGGGCAACAGGCTGACCAGCGTGGACTTGCCGCTGCCGGAATGGCCGACGATCGCAAGTGTCTTGCCGGCTTCGATGCTTGCCGAAAGCCCGTTCAGGATCGGCCCCTTGTCGCCGTCGTAGGCAAAATGGACACCGGCGAACTCGACGTCGCCCCGGACCCGCTCCTTGCTGAGCCGGCCTGTGTCGATCTCGTCCTCTTCATCCATGATCGTGAACAGACTGTCGGCAGCCGCGACGCCGCGCTGCAAGCTTGCATTCAGATTCATGATCCGCCGTACCGGCTGCAGCATCAGCATCATCGCGCTGAAAAACGAGATGAACTGGCCGGCGCTCAGGTTCTGATTCACCGACTCGCGGGCCGCCATGAAAATCACCAGGCCGATTGCAACGCCGAACACGGTCTGGGTCACGGCGACGCCCAGCGAACGTACCTGGATCAGTTTCAGGTTCTGGCGCCGATTCTGATCGTCCGCCTCCCGCAGGCGCCGCGTCTCGAAATCGTAGCCGCCGAAAGCCTTGACCACGAAATTGCCGCGGACGATTTCCTCGGTCACCTGGCCCACCTCGCCGACGGAATCCTGTATCCGCTGGCTGTAACGGCGAAAGGCCATGGCCAGCACGCGCACGAGCAAGGCGATGACCGGAAACAGGATCAGGACGAATACCGTCAGGCGGGGACTTTGCAACAGCATCACGACGAACGCGGCGATCACCGTCAATACATCACGCACGGCAACCGTCACGACGGTGGTGACCGACTCGGCGACCATCTCGACGTTGTAGGTCATGCGGGACAACAAGGGCCCCGTGCTCTGCCGGTCGAAAAAACGCGCCGGCAAGGTCAGAAACTTGCCGAAGACGCCGCGCCGCAAGGCACTGATGACATTCCGGCCGATCCAGCCCAACGACGCCTCGGTGGCGAATCCCGACACGCCCCGCAGGATGAAGATGCCGACGAAAGCCAGCGGCATCCAGCGCGCGGACTCGAGGTTCCTCGCCACCAGGGTCTCGTCCATCAACGGCTCGAGCAGGTACACGAGGCTGGCCTCGATCACCGCCGTCGCGGCCATGCCGATGACGGCGATCATGCCCACCAGCTTGTACGGTGTGACGTAACGCCACAGGCGCCGGTAAATCACGGCCGTCTTGGCGTCGACTGGCGTATTCACTGCTCGGGTCCGCTAAGCATCGATGCCCGGACGTTCGTCACTCGTCGCCAAAGTCGCCCAGGCCGCCCGGATCGTTGACCGTTGCGATGTTGATCTTCGCGAACCCGAGCCGGCCCGCGACATCCATTGCGGTGACGACGTACTGGTGTCTGGCATTGGCGTCGGCGCTGATCGTCATCGGCAGCGTGGTGTCGCCATCGGAGACCGCCGTCAGCGCATTGCGGATCGTCTCCGGCCGGCTGTTCACCAACTCGCGGCCGTTGACGAAGTACTTGCCGCTCTCGGTAATCAGGACGTCGATGACTTTCGGCAGGTCCTCGACGATCGCCGTACTATCGGACTCGGGCAGGCGGATCTGGATTTGCGACTGTTTGACGAAGCTCGTGGACACCATGAAAAAGATCAGCAACAGTAACACGACGTCGATCAGCGACGTCAGGTTCACCTCGGGCTGGGTTCGCGGGCGCACGCTGAGTTTCATGGCGCGTCTTTTTCCCGGCGCCGGTGCAGCGCCTCGACGAGTTTGATGGCCTCCTTTTCCATATCCACGACCAGTGTATCGACGCGATTGCGGTAATAGCGGTAGCCGATCAACGCCGGAATCGCCACCGTCAGGCCTGCGGCGGTCGTGATCAGCGCTTCGGCGATACCGCCGGCCAGTTGAGTCGGGTCGCCGACACCGTAGGTCGTAATGGCCGTGAATACCTTGACCATGCCGATCACGGTACCCAACAGTCCCAGCAACGGCGATATCGCCGCCACCGTGCCCAGGGTCTCCAGGTAACGCTCGAGTTCGTGGACCACGTGCCGGCCGGTGTCCTCGATACTGTCTTTCATGACGGAACGTTCGCGGTCGCGGTTGATCAGACCGGCGGCGAGTATTTGTCCAAGGGGGGACCCCTGGTGCAGGCTCTGTATCTGTTTCTGATCGAGTTGGTTTTTCTTGACCCAGCCCCAGACCTTGCCGGTCAGATCATCGGGTATGACGCGCTTTTGCCGCAGCGTCCAGAATCGCTCGAGGATGATGCCCATCGCGATGATCGCGCAGAGGATGATCGGCACCATCAGCCAACCGCCGGACTTGACTATCTCAACCATATGAGCGGACTCGCCGGAAAACGGAAATATACAGCGCCGGCCGGGAAAATTCTCGGCCGCGACCTCATTCGACGGGCGGGTGCCAGAGCGCGCTGCGGCGGCGTCTGAACTCGTCTACGGAGAGCACCTTCGCGTTCGCGCACAGACGCACGCCGATCGCGCCGGATACGGCCGTGTTCAACAATCTGGCGCCCGTGGCGCGCCAGCGCTCGCTGATCCGCTCGTCGGGCATGCCCCAACGATTGTCGTAACCGGCGGATACGACGGCGACGCTTGCCGCCACTTTGGCGACGAAGGCAGGCGTCGACGAGCTGCGGCTGCCGTGATGCGGCACCGATACGACGTCGGCGGCGACCGGTCCGCCCTGTTCCAAGAGCAGGCCTTCCGCGGACGCTTCGATGTCCCCGGTCAAGAGCAGCCGCCGCTCGCCGGCACTGACGAGCAATACGCAGGACGCATCGTTACCCGACAGCTCTCCCTGCCGGGGCGGATGCAGGAACTCGAACCTTATCCCGTCCCAATACCAGCCATCGCCAGCCTGACATTGCGACACGGTATGGGTTTCGTCGTGCCGCCGCGGTTCGCCGGCGACGATCGCGGCGATGTCGATACCCTCGATCATCGCGCCGAGACCGCCCGCGTGATCGGCGTCGCCATGGGACACGATCAGCCGATCGACCCGCGAGACGCCGCGGCTGTCGAGGTAGGGGAGCACGGCGCGTTCGGCCTGGCTCACGCCGCCGGGTGATGCCGGACCGGTATCGTAAACGGCGACATGCCCCCGGGTGCGCAGGACCACGGCCTGACCCTGGCCGACATCGAGGAAAGTCGCGTCCACGCAGCCGGACGGCGGGGCCGCGGGACGCCAGGCGACCAGGCAGGCCAGAACCAGCCAGGCGAGCCCGCGGCCGGGCCACCCGGGCGGCGCGATCGCCCAGCACAGCAACGGGACCAGGGTCAGCCAGGCATGCACACCGAGTTCCGCGATACGGGTATCGGAGCCGGGCAGCCGCATCAGCGGGTCGATGGCGGCTTCCAGCCAGGCGACGCTGGCGGCCGCGAGCCTCAAGAGCCCGTCGCCGGCGACTTCGAGCGGGCCGCCCAGAACGAGGCCCAGCAAGGTCGCCGGTACCGTGACGAAGCTGAACAGCGGTACCGCGAGCATGTTGATCAGCGGCGCATACAAGGCAACGCGGTCGAAGGTCGCGACGCTGAGCGGCAAGAGGCCGAACAGCAGGGCAAACTGCATTTCGCCGAGTACCCCCAGGCCCGATACCGGCCGGGCCAACGGAGACCGGTCGTTGCCGCGCCTGAGCCGGCACCCGACCCATAACAACAGCAACACGGCCGCGAAGGAAAACTGAAAACCCGGTAGCATCGTTACCAGCGGGTCGGCAACGGTCGCCACCGATGCCGCCGCGGCCAACACGACCGGCGGCCGGACCTCACGCCGCGCCAGCATCGCCGCGGCGGCGAGAAACAGCATCAGTGTGGCGCGTTGCGCGGGCACGGCGAAACCCGCCAGCATCGCGTACGACGCCGCAAGCACCAGGGACCCGGCGAGCGCGAGATGGCGGACGTTACCGGGGACGCGGGCGAGACCCAGGAGCACGCGTAACAGCAGGAAAGCGGCAGCGGCCGCGAGGCCTATGTGCAGGCCCGATATCGCCATCAGGTGACTGAGGCCGGAGCGGGCGTAACGCTCCCATTGGCCTTGGGAGACCCGGTGTCGGGCGCCGACCGAGATTGCGGCCAACACCGCGGCTTCCGGGGTCGGACCGACGGCGCGCTCGATGCGCGCCACCAGGTTTTCGCGCAGACGGGGCAGAACCTCCTCCGACGGGCGGACGAGCCGGTTGCGCTTACCGCCGACGACGTAGCCGGTAGCGCCGATACGCTCGCGGAACAACCAGGTTTCGTAGTCGAACCCACCCGGATTCGCATTTCCCCGCGGCCGGCGCAAGCGGGTCTCGAATTGCCAGACTTCGCCGATGCGTGGAATCACCTCGGGGCCGAACCAGCTCAAGCGGACCCGCGACGGAATGCGCGGATCGTTCACCGGTTCTGCGACAAACACCAGGGATCGGCCGCGATCGCGTGGAAAATCGACGATCCGGAGCTCGGTCAGCAGGCTGTCGCCGGCGAACTTGCGGTCCAGCCGCCCGTCGATCACCGATTTCGCGGACGACTGGAACAGGACTAAACCCAACAACAGGGCCGCAGCGGCAAACGGCCGGCGTAACGCGAATATCACACTAACTGCAAACAATGTGACGGCGACGCGGTCGGAATCACTGGCGAAACTGCTAAGCTGAAGCGCGTACGCACCGGCCAGCAGACACAGGCAGGCTCGAATCACCACTGGATCAGGTCAAGCTTACTTCGGCCTTACAATCGAAACCCTGAAACGACTCCATGCCCAGGCGATTTTTCCGCAAGTTTTCACTGAAACGCCACGAACTCTCCGAGAAGTGGTTCATGGCGCCGTTCCGGCGCGTGATTCACGATCATCGCCTGTGGGGCATCCGCCGCAAGAACGTCGTACCGGCCTTTGCCTGGGGTACGTTCCTGGCCTGCATGCCCTTTCCCGGACAGCCGTTGTTTGCGGTCGTGGGCTCGCTGTCGATGCGCATCAACATACCGGTGGCGGTACTGGTGACTTTCACCAGCAACCCGTTCACGATGGGGCCCTTGTATTTTCTGGCGTACCGGGTCGGCGCCCATCTGCTGAGACTCGAGCCCGAGCCGTTTCGCATGGAGTTTTCGTTCGAGTGGGTGACGACGACCTTCGTCAACGTCTGGCAACCGCTGCTGCTGGGCTGCGTGTTGCTGGGGGCGGTCGCCGCACTGATGGCCTACATCGTGCTGGATGTGTTGTGGCGCGAATCGGTCGGCCGCTACAAGCAGCGCAAGCGCCGCCTCCGGCACGAGCGGCTCAACAACGCAGAGTAACTCTGCCCTCGGCCGACACCGCGCTCCGGCTCTGCAAAGGGTCTGAATGTACAAGTGTGACCACCCGTTGCTCAAGATACAAACGTACAGGAGATGTTTGGCAATCGAGATTCAGGCAGCGCGTGTCGTTGCGGCGCAGGGAATAGTGGTGGGGCCCCCTTCAGTCTTCAGTAGAGTGAAGGCCCGGCGACCGAGGGCTACGCCGGGTTCAGGACGCCGTTTTCCAACACCAGGATCCGATCCATGCGCTCGGCAATCGAGCGATCGTGAGTAACGACGACGAGGCTGGTGTCGAGCTCCCGGTTGAGCTCCAGCATCAGGCTGATCACGTGTTCGCCGTTGCCCGCGTCGAGATTACCCGTCGGTTCGTCGGCGAGTACCAGTTCCGGACGCGTGATCAGCGCCCGCGCAACCGCCGCGCGCTGACGCTCGCCGCCGGACAGCTCACCGGGCTTGTGCCGGAGGCGCTCGCCAAGTCCGACCCGGCCCAGTAACACCCTCGCCTTCTCGACGGCAACGGCCCGGGGTTCGCGCCGGATCATCAGCGGCATCGCAACGTTCTCCTCGGCCGTGAACTCGGCCAACAGGTGATGGAACTGATAAACGAAACCGATGTAACGATTACGCAGGCTGCCTTTTTCGGCCTCGCCGGCCGCGTGCATCGGCCGGCCCTGCACCAGGACCTCGCCGCCGGTCGGTTCGTCGAGGCCGCCGAGTATCTGCAGCAGGGTGGACTTGCCGGAACCGGAAGCCCCGATGATCGCGACACGTTCCGCGGGCGCAACCGTCAAGTCGACGCCGCGCAAGACTTCGAGGAGCGAGTCCCCTTCGGAAAAATGCCTGAGCACCTCGCGGCATTCGAGCACGGGCGTTTCAGTCATAACGCAGGGCCTCGGCTGGCGCGGTGCGCGCCGCCATCCACGCCGGATAAATCGTAGACACCAAGGCCAACAGCAAGGCGATGGATGCAATCCGCAAAACATCGCCCCAGCGCAACTCCGACGGCAAGTCGCTGATGAAGTAGACGTCCGCGGCCAGGAACTTGATGCCGAACGCAGACTCGAGAAATGCAACCACCGTCTCGAGATTCACGGCCAGCAGCACGCCGATCGCGACCCCCGAGATCGTACCGACAATACCGATGATGCTGCCCTGCGTAACGAACACACCGAGTATGCTAGACGGTGTGGCGCCGGCCGTTCGCAGTATCGCGATGTCCGCCTGCTTGTCCTTGACGACCATGACCAGGGTGGACACGATGTTGAAGGCCGCCACCGCAACGACCAGCAGCAGGATCACGAACAGGATCGACTTGGTGATCTGGATCGATCGAAAAAAATTCACGTGACGGCGTGTCCAGTCGCTGATCAGAACCGGCGCGGCGTGGGCGATCGCAAGGTCCCGCACGATGCCCGGGGCGGCAAAAACGTCGTCGACCGCAAGCCTGACGCCGCTCACCGCGTCACCGAGGCGGTACAGTCTTTGTGCGTCGCTCAGGTTGACGAAGGCCAGCCGGCGATCGAACTCGTACATGCCGACACGATAGATGCCGCTGACGGTAAAACGCTTGCTGCGCGGCACGACCCCGACCGGCGTGACGATACCCTCGGCCAGGGTCACGGTGAGCCGGTCACCGACATCGACCGCCAGTTGCCGCGCGAGCTCGATCCCCAGCACGACATTGAAGTCCCCGGCGCTCAGGCTGTCGAGGCTGCCGCTGGTCATGACCGTATGCACCCCCGAGACCCGGTTTTCGACGCCGGGGTCGATACCCCTGAGCTCGGCGCCGCTCAGCCGCTCGCCGTGGACCACCAGCGCCTGACCGCTGACATACGGCGCCGCGCCGACGACGCGCGGGTCTTCGATCGCGAGCGCGGCCAGGCCGCGCCAATCGCCGAGCGCACCGCCGGCGGCCTCGATGCTCGCGTGTGCGGTCATCGCCAACAGCCGTTCCTTGAGCTCGCGCTCGAATCCATTCACCACCGACAGGACGACGATCAGAACGGCAACCGCGATCGCAATGCCGAGCATCGAGATCCCGGAGATCAGCGATACGAAACGGTTGCCGCTTCTCGAACGCACGTAACGCTTGCCGATCCAGAACTCGAAACCTCCTTGCACGGCGCGGCTCCGGGGTAGGCTCATTCGTAACGCTTCGAAACCTCGTAGCACGGCGCGGCTCCCGAATCGGCTCATTCGTAACGCAGCGCGACGGCCGGGTCGACATGCGCGGCGCGCCGGGCCGGGTACAGGGTCGCAAGCGAGGTCAACAGGAACGCCGCCGCGCCGATGACCAGCACATGTATCCAATCGAGCTCGGAAGGAATCCGACTCACGTAATACACGTCGCCGGGCATGATCTGCGCGCCGGCGATGCGTTCCAGGACAGGCACGATCCCGGGCACGTTGACGGCCACGAGCACACCCGAGATCACCCCGATCAGCACCCCTGCCCAGCCGATCATCGCCCCCTGCACGAAAAACACCCGCACGATGCCGTCCGGGCTCATGCCGAGGGTACGCAGCACGGCGATGTCGTTGGTCTTGTCGGTAACGACCATGACCAGGCTTGCGACGATATTGAAGGCCGCGACGCCGATGACCAGGGACAGGATCAGCGACATCATCATTTTCTCCAGCCGGATCGCCCTGAAGTAACTGGCGTTCTCGATCGTCCAGTCGCTGCTCCTGAGATCCTCGCGTTCCGCGGCAAGGGCGCGTGCAATCGCCGGCGCCTGCATGACGTCATCGGCACGAAAACGGATTGCGGTAACCTTGTCGCCGAGCCTCAGGATGCCGGCCGCATCGGCCGCATTCACCAGCGCCAACCTGGCATCGTGGTCCTGCAAACCGGCCTCGAAAGCGCCGACCAGCGTGAAGCGCTCGAGCGCGGCTTGTATCGTACCGTCACCCGCCGGCCGCGGAATCAGCAGGACGACGCCATCGCCGATCGCCACGCCGAGATCCAGCGCGATCAGACGGCCGAGTACGATACCCCGGCTGCCGGGTGTAAGCGCCTCGAAGCTGCCTTCGACGATGGTCGTCAGGTCGCCGGTGAGATCGGATTCGTACTCCGGCACGATGCCGTGCACGAGCACGGCCCGAAGCTCGCCGCCGGACTGGATCATGCCTTCCATCTGCACCAACGGGGCGGCAGCGGCGACGCCCGGCAGCGACTCGACCTCGGCCACGACCTGCCGCCAGTTTTCCGCGACGCCCTGCTTGCCGGTCACGTAACCGTGCGACGACATGCTCAACAAGCGGTTTCTGAGCTCGCCCTCGAAGCCGTTCATGACCGACAGGATGACGATCAGGGCCGCCACGCCCAGCGCGACGCCGAGCAGCGATATCAGGGTAATGAAAGACACGAACCGGGTCCGCCGCTTGGCCTTGAGGTAACGGAGGCCGACAAAGAGTTCGACGGGCTTGATCATCGGCACGCATTAAAACACATTCGGCCACCGGCGAACCTCGCCGGAGCGCGCCCTGAAAATGTGAACCACGTCACGCATCGAGCCCGGACGCATGCAAATCGCGCCGGTCTGAGGGAAACTGCGGCTCGAAGGCCCCAAGAAGCTCGCGAGATCGAGACACAGGTCAGGGAAACACTGTAGTCTTCGGTGTAGAAAAACCTCGTAAGCTGCTGTTTTTCAAAGACGGCCAGCGATGGTATATTCGCCGGATCGCAGATGGAGTAAGCCCCAGATGGCAAAGCGCAGAATTCTGATTTTGGGCGCGCTTTTGGCCGGCCTCTCGGCCGCGCACGCGGACACGCTCAGCATGGACGGGATACAGGCCCGAAGCGACGTAGATCGGCCGACACGCGGCATGACCCAGAACAGCGTCGAAGCCAAATACGGCAGCCCGGTCGACAAGGTCGCACCGGTCGGTGAACCGCCGATCGCGCGCTGGGAGTATCCGGAGTTCGTCGTGTACTTCGAGTACGACCGGGTCATACACGCCGTCATCAAGCGCTAGACGAGCCGCGCTCGTCGGTTCCCCCGCCGGCACGAAGACAGCGGCGCGGCAGGCATTGCCCAAGCCGTTTCCCGGGCCATTTCTCGGGCATGTTCGCTTGCGCCTCTGTGTATAATCGCGGCCCCTCGAGCATCCCGACCGCCACGACTTGTCCGTCTCCTCCCGCCTTTTTCCGACCCCGCCCGTCGTGCCGAAACCCGGCGCCTCCGCAGGCTGGGGCAGCCTGATAGGCGCCAGCGCCGCGCTGGCCGCAAGCGAGCTCGCGGCGGCCGCCGACGTACCGGTGCTGCTCCTGGCCGACGACCCGCAGCACGCCGATCAGCTCGAAGCCGAGACCCGTTTTTTCGCCGACGATTCGCTGCCGGTGCTGCACTTCGTCGAATGGGAGACCCTGCCCTGGGACAGCTTCTCCCCGCACCAGGACATCATTTCCCAGCGCCTGAGCGTATTGTCCCGGCTGGCGAAGCTCGATCGCGGCATCGTCATTGCCTCGGCGCCGGCCTTGTTGCAGCGGCTGCCGCCGACCGGCTACGTTGCGGCACGCTCGCTGTCGCTGGCCGCCGGGCAATCGCTGCCGCGACAGGCTTTCATCGCGTCGCTCGGCAACGCGGGCTATCTGCGTGTCCCGCAGGTCGTCGAGCACGGCGAGTACGCCGTGCGCGGCTCCCTGATCGACGTTTATCCGATGGGCTCGGAGCAACCGGTCCGGATCGACTTTTTCGACGACGACATCGAGTCGCTCAGGAATTTCTCGACGGAGACGCAACTCTCGGGTGAGGCTGTGGAGACCGTCGAGATGTTGCCGGCGCGTGAGGTGCCGCTAGATGCCGACGCCGTTCGCCACTTCCGGGCGCGCTACCGCGAACGTTTCGAGGGCCAGCCCGGCCGGTCGCGGGTCTATCGTGAGGTGTCCGACGGTATCGCGCACGGCGGTATCGAGTATTACCTGCCTTTGTTTTTCGACGACACGGCGTCGCTGCTCGACTACGTCCCCAGCGATGCATTGCTGATGGCGCCGGTCGGGCTCGATTCGATACTGGAACGCAGTTGGTCGGCCGTTTGCGAACGTCATGCGCTCGTCGGCCTGGATCCCGAACGGCCGATACTGACGGCCGAAGAGACGTTTTTCACGGTCGACGAGGTCGCCCGCGACTTCGGCACACGCGGGCGGGTCCGTTATTCGACCCAAACGCTCGCCGACGAACCGGGGCACCTGAACCTGCCGACCCGCCTGCCGCCGGCCTTGCGCATCGAGTCGCGTTACGAAGACGCCGCGGCGGGATTGATGCGGTTTCTCGATACATTCGCCGGCCGCATTCTGTTCACCAGCGATTCTCCGGGACGCCGGGAACAGGTTTACGAGCTGCTTGCCGGCCGCGGCCTCGATCTGGCGCGAGTGGATAGCTGGCACGAGTTCGTCTCGGGCGAAACGCGGATCGGCGTCGCGGTCGCGCCCCTGGAAAACGGGGTCGTTCTGCCGGACGCGAACGTCGCCGTCGTCAGCGAGCAACAGCTTTTCGGCGACCGGGTAAAGCCCCGCAAGCGGCGCCGTCCCGAGCGTGACCCGGAAGCCATCATCCGGCAACTCGACGATCTCGAGACCGGATCGCCGGTCATTCATGCCGAATACGGCGTCGGCCGCTACCTCGGCCTGGCCACCCTCGGGGCCGGCGGTGCCGGCCAGAGAACCGTCCAGGAATTCCTGCAGCTCGAATATGCCGGCGGCGACAAGCTTTACGTGCCGGTGCACGCGCTGGAGCTGATTTCACGCTACACCGGCGCGTCGCCGGAGAACGCGCCGCTGCATCGCCTGGGCAGCGACCAGTGGGCCAGGGCCCGCAAGCGCGCGGTCGCCAAGGTCCGCGACGTCGCGGCCGAATTGCTCGACGTCTACGCGCGCCGCGCCGCTCGGCCCGGCCACCGGCTCCGCTGGCCCGAGGCCGACTATCGGGCGTTCGCGGCCGGCTTCCCCTTCGAGCCGACCGAGGACCAGGCGCGCACGATCGACGACGTGCTCGCGGACCTGGCGTCGGACCGGCCGATGGATCGTATCGTTTGCGGCGACGTCGGTTTCGGCAAGACCGAGGTGGCACTCCGCGCCACGTTCGCGGCGGTCAACGGCGGCAAGCAGGTTGCGATCCTGGTGCCGACGACCTTGCTGGCACAACAGCATGGACAGAATTTCCGCGACCGGTTCGCGGACTGGCCGATCCAGGTCGAGGTGTTGTCGAGATTCCAGTCCCAGCGGCGGGTACGGGACATCGTCCGGGGTGTCGAGAACGGCAGCATCGACGTCGTCATCGGCACCCATCGCCTGTTGCAGCACACCGGCGATTTCAAGGACATCGGGCTGGTGATCATCGACGAAGAACATCGTTTCGGGGTGCGCCACAAGGAGGCCATCCGCACGCTGAGAAGCGAGGTGGACGTCTTGACCCTGACCGCGACGCCGATCCCGCGGACTTTGAACATGGCCCTGGGCGGAATCCGCGACATGTCGCTGATCACGACGCCGCCGGCGGAACGCCTGGCCGTCAAGACCTTCGTCAGCGAATGGAACGACGTCGTGATCCGGGAAGCCTGCCTGCGCGAGATCAAGCGCGGCGGCCAGGTGTATTTCATCCACAACCGGGTCGAGGACATCGGCCGTGTCGAGGAACGCGTCGCCAAGCTGGTGCCGGAAGCGTCGATCCGCATCGGTCACGGCCAAATGCCGGAGCGTGAACTCGAACAGGTCATGCTCGACTTCTACCATCGCCGCTTCAACCTGTTGTTGTGCACGACAATCGTCGAAAGCGGCATCGACGTGCCGACCGCCAACACGATCATCATCAATCGCGCCGATCGTTTCGGGCTGGCCCAACTCCACCAGTTGCGCGGCCGGGTGGGACGCTCCCACCACCGGGCTTATGCCTACCTGGTCGCGCCGCCGAAAAAGGCGATGACGGCGGATGCGGTCAAACGTCTCGAAGCCATCGACTCGCTGGAAGACCTGGGCGCGGGTTTTACGCTCGCCACGCACGACCTCGAGATCCGCGGCGCCGGCGAACTGCTCGGCGACGAGCAAAGCGGGCAGATCCAGGAGATCGGCTTTTCACTGTACACCGAGCTTCTGGCGCGCGCCGTCGACTCGCTGAAAGCCGGTCGCGAACCCGACCTCGAAGGGCCGGTCGATACCGGCGTGGACATCAACCTGCACGCGCCGGCCTTGCTGCCGGAGGACTACGTCCCGGACGTCCACCTGAGGTTGATCCTTTACAAGCGCATTTCGGCAGCGGCAAGTGAGGAAGCGCTCCGGGAGCTCACGGTCGAGCTGATCGACCGTTTCGGCTTGTTGCCGGACGCCGCCAGGAACCTGATGCGCGTTGCGGCCGTCAAACAACGGGCGGCGCGTCTCGGTATCGAAAAAATCGACGCGGCCGATGCCGGGGGCTACCTGGTCTTCGGCGCCGACGGCCGCATCGATCCGCTGGCGCTAGTACAATTGGTGCAGGGCGACAGCCGGACGTATCGCTTGCAGGGCTCGCACCGGCTGAGCTTCAGGATGGATCTGTCGGACCTCGGGCAACGTTTCGACGCTGTCGAAACGCTGCTCGACCGGCTTGCGGTCAGCGAGGGTTCCGGTGTACAGGCAATGGAAGCGGCCGCGAACACACGATGAGCGCACTCGAACAGCGGGACGGGATTCCGAGATGAAACAACCGACGCTTGCGCGGCGAGGTCTCGCCTTGCTCGCCCTGGCGCCGTTCGTTGCCGCCGTCGCGCAACAGGAGCCGGGCGCGCCCCGCATCGACCCACTCGTGCAGGGTCTCGGCCAGGACTTCGGCCAGGATTTCGGTGAAGAGCCGCTCGATATTCGGCGTTATACGGCGGAAGTCGTCATCTTTCGTTACGCGGAGAACGTCTCCGTCGGCAACGAGGTTTTCCTACCGGACCCGCCGCCTGTGGTCGAGCCGACCGAAACCGGCGACGGCTTGCCGGACGAGGACCCGTTGTCGATCGACGGCGAGCCGGTGCCGGCAGGCCCCGGCGAGTCAGCGGTAGCGGGAGACGAACCCGACCCGGGGGTCGAGGCCGCCGAACCGCCGCCGGAATCCGGCAAGCCTGTCTTCGAATACCTGCTGCTGACCGAGGAAGCGCTGGCGATGGGCGACATCATCGCCAGGCTCGAGCTGCTGGACGCTTACGAAACGATCATGCACTTCGGCTGGACGCAGACCGTGTTTCCGGAAATGGAACCCAGGCCGATCGAAATCGACGATCTCGCGGAACCCGCGCCCGGCCTCGACGGCAGCTTCACACTGTATCTCGGCCGGTATCTGCACCTGAACGTGGATCTCGCGGTCGACAAACCGCCGGCCTTCGACGACCCGATTGCGATCGAGGATCCCGTGCAAAGCTTCGGCGATTCCCGCATGGGTTACGACCTGTTCGACACCGCCGCAGCCGCTGAAGTACGTTACCGCATCCAGGAGGACCGCATCTTCAAGAGCGGTGAGCTGCGTTACTTCGATCATCCGAAGTTCGGCGTTCTGGTCAGAGTCTCGCGCGTCGAGGAGCCCGATCCGGACGAGCTCGCCGACGACCCGCTGCTGTCGGTACAACCTGCCATCGAGTGACGCGTTCGAGACGGGCGAATTGCCTGCCTGTCGAATTCATGTTCAGCCCGTACCGGTACAGGGTATTGGCCAGGCTGTTCTTACATCCCGATGAAGAGTTTCATGTGCGTGAACTGGAGCGGATGACCGGTGTATCCGCCGGTTCACTGCATCGTGAACTGAAGACCATCGCCGAATCCGGGCTGTTAATACGCAAAAAGGCCGGAAATCCGGTCTTCTGCCAGGCCAATCCCGACTGTTCAATACACGCATGAGACAGATGCATTGCGAGCTGATGGATATGCAAAATCGCTTCGTTTGCCGGCGTCGCTGGCTACTACGGCCTTTAACGAATATAATGTACATATTGATGTACATCTATACGTGGGCGACACCATGGCCGATAGACACTCCATTGCCGAAGCGCGCAGCAAGCTTCCCCGACTCGTGCGCGAGGCGGAACGGGGCAAGGCGGTGGAGCTGACGCGGCGAGGCGAGCCGGTCGCAGTGCTGATCGGACGACATCAGTTCGAGCGCCTCACCGGGCAGCACCGCAGCTTCTTCGACGCCTATCAGGCATTCAAGGAGCAGGTTGACCTGACCAGGCTCGGTATCGATCCGGATGAGGTATTCGCCGGCGCACGGGATGCCACGCGCGGGCGCGACATCAGTCTGTGACGGCGAAGTTTCTACTCGATACGAACGTGATTTCTGAGCCGCTACGGCCGCAGCCGTCGGCCGGCATCATGCGCCGACTCCGCGAACACGAGGGTGAGATGGCGATTCCCGCACTCGTTTGGCATGAGCTTCGCTTCGGCTGTGCCCGGCTCGCGCGTTCGCGTCGCCGCGCGGCAATCGAACGTTACCTAGACGATGTCGTACGGGAAAGTTTCCCCATCCTCGAATACGACTGGCAAGCCGCGGACTGGCATGGGCTGGAACGGGCGCGACTGGCTGCGGCAGGCCGAACACCACCCTTCGTTGACGGACAGATTGCCGCCGTTGCACATGTCAACGACCTTGTCCTGATTACCGCGAACAAGGCAGATTTCAATGATTTCAAAGGATTGCGGGTGAAACGCTGGCACTAGAACCGCCAGCGGTCGAGCACGACGCGTCTCGGCTCAGAACAAGGCCTGATCCCCCAACGATTGACCGGCAAGGCCGTCCTTGAGGACACGGACGTAGAAATCCCTCAGCGTCTCCTCGCCATGACTCGGTGTCGCGTCCGCATCGTACTCGCCTTTGCTCTCGTCCCACAGCAGCATCGACTCGGTGGCGTAATAGCGGCCGATTCTGGCGAGCTCGGCTTTGGCGGCGAACCGTGGCGACAGTCTTGCCAACGGGGCCAGCAGCGCGAGCGCCGCGTCGAACACGGCGATCGGCACCTGCCTGAACCGCGGTTTCCGCCCGGTCAGCTCGAACAACAGTTCGCCCTGCTCGCGCGGCGTGATCGCCCCGCCCGGACCGCCTACCGGCAGCACCCGGTTCCTGGCTGCCGGATCGTCCAGGCAATCGGCCACGAACCGGGCCAGGTCCCGTTCGCCGATCGGCTTGCACGCGGTTTGCCGGCCGTCGCCGAAAAGCAGGAACGGCTTGCCCTCTCGTACACGTCCCACCTGCCCCGACAGCGATTTGAAAAAAGCGGTCGGCCGGACTACCGAATAAGCGATACCCGACTCCATCAACGCGGTCTCGAAGGCCAGCTTGGCGTGCTGGAACGCAAGTCTCGGGCGCTGGACACAAATCGCGGACAACAGCACGAACTGCCTCGCCCCCGCCCGTTTCGCGGCAGCCAGCAGGTTCACGTTCGCCTGATGGTCTACGGCCCAGGCATCCGCCGCGATACCGCTGCGCGAGGCGAGACAGGAAATCGCCGCATCGACTTCGACGCCGTCCAGGACCTTTGCGGTCTGCCCGGCATCGGTCAACTCGACGGCACGGCGCTCCACGCCCGCCAGCAGGTCCTCGACGATGGCCGCATCGGGGCGTTGCCGGGCGCGCTCGTCGCGGACCGGAGCGACGACCGAATGGCCCCGGCGCAAAAGCTCCGCCGCGACCGCGCGGCCGATGTAGCCGGTGGCCCCGGCCAGGAGGATTCGCCGGGCTTGCGCGGGACGTGAAGACAAAGTCGTCATGGGAAGATTATGGTGCAAGAGCCGCTGCGACGGCACGGAAAAGCAGCTCAGCCTGGACCATACCGGATGGTCCGGTATCCGTGACGCGGCCTGACCACCGTGCCGTGGTCGCGGCCTCGGCCTGCGCCTGCATTGCATTCAGCTCGAGCATAGAAACCGGAAAAAAGCTCTCTCAGCGTGTCAGGCGCCGGCAAGCGGGACACGGACCGTGACACACAAACCGCGGACCCGGTTTGCCGCAGAGATCGAACCACCGTTCAACGCGGCGGCACGCGCGGCGATCGCGAGTCCGAGGCCGCTGCCCTCGCCCGCATCCCGGCCGGTGCGGTTCGAAGCACGATAAAACGGCTCGAACAGCCGGGGCAGCTCGCTTTCGACCACCCCGCCGCCGTCGTCGCAAACGGAGACCCGTGCCTCGGTCCCCTCGGCAAATACCCTGACCTCGACCTTGCCGCACACCCGTCCGTGCCGGGCCGCATTGCGCAGAACGTTTTCGATGCAGGCGTTAAGCGCCGCCGGATAGACGTCGACCGCGCAGGCATCGTCGATCTGCAACTCGACGTCGACGACATGCTCGCCGGACCCGTATTCGTAGCGAACGTCTTCGACAATCGCGGCGACGACATCGCCGAGATCGAGCCGCGAGCGTTGCGCCCGGGTCTCGGCATCGAACCGCGAGAACTCGAGGATTTGCCCAATCAGTTCGTCCAGGCGTTCCGTTTCCCTGTCGATCGTCTCGAACTCCGGAAGCTCGCCAGCCCGGCGTCGCGCGAGCTCAAGCGCAACCCGCAGGCGCGCCAGCGGTGAGCGTAGCTCGTGCGACACGTTGCGCGTCAACTCGGTCTGGCGCTCCGAGGCGCGCTGCAATTCGCCGGCCATGCGGTCGAAGTCCCTGGCCAAAAGCCCGATCTCATCGCGCCGCCTGCCGACACGCTCCGCGACCCGGGTCGAGAAATCGCCGCCGGCGATGGACGTTGCCGATTCCCGCAAACGCCGTATCGGTGTCGAAATCGCCCGGGCGAGCAGATACGAGACGACGCCGCTGACGATCAGCGCCAACACGATCAGGCCGGCCCGGCCGCGATCGGCCAGCCAACGACCCACGACGCCCCTGGGCGGCAATACGAAGAGTGTGTAGACACGCCCGTCGGGGCCGACCAACTCGGTGAACGGCCGTGCCGGGCGCAGGTTGCCGAAGTCGCGCCGCGCCGGCCGGCGCTCGCCGCGGGCGCCGCCGAAGCGCCTGACGGCGATCGCTACCGGCGGCGGCAACCTCCGCCCCAGCAGATCGCGACCGCGCTCGTCCAATACATAGATCAGCGATTGCGTGACGCCCGGCAGCGACTCGAGCCAGTCCGTCAGTCCTTCACGGCCGGCCCGCTGCAGCGAGGCGCTGGCGTCCAGCATCGCGTCGCTGACCTCGAAGGTCGCGATCGCCGTACGCGCCCGTTCCGCGTAATAAAAACCCATGGCGGCTGCGATGACGATCGTGACGACGATCATCAACCAGAAGGACAGAAAAATCCGGACCAGCAAGCTACGCATCCAGTGCCCCTCCGCGCCGCTCAATCGCCCCCGACCAGACGATAGCCGATACCGCGCTGGCTTTGGATGGACGGGCTCTCGACACCGGCGTCTTCGAGCTTGCGCCTCAGGTTGCTGACGTGGGTATCGATGCTGCGGTCGTAGGGTAACAGCCTGCGGCCCAGCGCCTCGCGAGACAGCTTGTCGCGACTGACGACCTCGCCCGGCGTGTCGAGCAGGCGGCGCAGAAGCTCGAACTCGGTGCCGGTCAGGCGAATCGGCTTGCCTCCCGCGGTAACCTGCCGCGCCTTGAGGTCCATCTCGACCGGGCCCGCGGCAAGCCTTCGGCCCGCGCCGGCCGCAGGCCGGGCACGCCGCAGTATGGCCTTGATGCGCGCGAGCAACTCGCGGGGATTGAACGGCTTGGCGATATAATCGTCGGCGCCGAACTCGAGCCCGAGGATACGATCCACGTCGTCGCCGCGCGCCGTCAGCATGATGACCGGCATGTCGCTGTGCCGGCGGACCCGTTGCAACACGTCGATGCCGCTCATGCCGGGCAACATGATGTCGAGGATCAGCAGGTCGAACCGGCCGTCCTCGAGCGATTCCAGACCCGCTTCGCCGCTGCCGGCGGTGCTGACCCGGAAATGATCCGGGGCGAGAAACTCGCGCAGCATGTCGCCGAGCTCTCGATCGTCGTCGATGATGAGAATCTCGGCGCTCATGTCGGCTCCTCGCGGAATTCCCTGCGCGGGCTTGGGCTCATGTAGGTTTCATTAGGTGGATCTAATTGGGTGAATCTAATCGGGTGGATTTCATCGGGCGCAAAGCCCTGCACGGGTTTCGTTTCGACTGGATTTCATCGTGAGCCAATTCCGGCGGCTTCGCAATCGCACCGGGCTATTTTCGACGGTTTTTGACGGTTCTTGACAATGCTTGACCGATGCTCGACCTGTGTCGACACAACCCGTTTTAGGCTCTCAATAACACCAACACCAATGCTGGTGGGACCAACCGAAAGGAGAACCGAGATGAAGTCATACCAGTTTATACCGGCGGCCCTGCTGTCGCTGTTGGCACTCAGCCTGGTTGCCGAAGCCCACCCCGGCGGCGGCCCGAAACGCGGCTTCGGCGGACCGGGCCCGGGCTTCCCGGACGCGATGCTCGAACGCATGACCAGAAACCTCGACCTCGACGAGACACAGCGCCAGAGCGTGCAGAACATCCTCGATGCGGCAAAGCCGGAATTCGAGGCGCTACGTGAAAGCTTCAAGGCCAACCGCGAGACGCTCAGGGCCCTCGACCCGGCCGATGCCAGCTACTCGGTCGATCTCGAGGCAGCCGCGGCCGAAAACGGCCGGCTCGCCACCGAGGCGACGCTGCTCCGCAGCCGGGTGCGTACCGAGATCGACGCGGTACTGACTGAGGAGCAACGCGAGAAATTCGCTCGCGGCAAGGCGCGTTTCAGGGATGCCTTCGAACGCCGCTGTGAGCGTTCATAACGAGAGCCAGTCAAGGCAGCAAGCAAGGCGGTAAAAAAGCGCCGTGCGCCGCATCACCGCGCGCGCGGCGTCTTGACCGGCGGCTCGGGCTTCGGCGGCAACGCCGCGGGCTCGGTCGCCATCAGCCGTTCGATTTCGCGGATGGCACGGTCGAGTTGCGGATCCTCGCCGCGTAACAGCGCCTCGGGCGGGTTGTCGACTTCGATGTCCGGCTCGACGCCGCGGCCTTCGATGATCCATTCACCGTCGGCGCTGGTGAGCCCGAACTGCGGCACCGCCACCGAGCCGCCGTCGAGCAGCGGTCCCAGGTTGGTGATACCGATGACGCCGCCCCAGGACCGCTTGCCGATCAGCGGCCCGAGATTACGTGCCCTGAATGCGGCCGGGAATATGTCGCCGTCGGACGCCGAATCCTCGTCGAGCAGGCCAACCATCGGCCCGGTGAACACGGCCGACGGATAGGTCGTCGGATTGTCCACGCCGCGCGTGTAGGTGATGAAGGTCAGCTTGCGGTCCAGCCGGTTGATCAACATCTGTGACACGTTACCGCCGCCGTTGCCGCGCACATCGACGATCAACCCCGCCTTGCGAATCTGGCCGTAGTACCACTTGATGAACTCGTAGAGGCCGTCCGCGCCCATGTCCGGCACGTGCAGGTAGCCGACCCGGCCGCCGGTCGCGCGCAGGACACGTTGCCGGTTCTCCTCGACCCAGCGCAAGTAGATCAGGCTGTTCTCGCTGCTCAGCGGCTGGACCAGCACGGCACGGGCGTCGGAGCCACCCGCCCTGTCCGAAACCAGCAACTCGACCAGGGCATCGTCGGCCAGGCCCGCCAGTAGCGCGTAGGGATTGGTATCGGTCGTCAAAGGCCGGCCGTTGATCGCGAGCACGTAGTCGCCGACACCGACGTTGGTGCCGACTTCGGCCAGCGGCGATCGGTACTTGGGTTCCTCGGCGTGGCCGGCGAAGATCTCGGCAATACGGTACCGGCCGCTCCGCGCGTCCGCCGCAAATCGCGCGCCCAGCAGCGCCGTGCCGGGCCGCGCCGGCAGGCCGAGATCGCCGCCCCAGATGTAGGCGTGCCCGACGTTGAGCTCCGCGACCATGTCGCCGAGCACGAAGTTGAGGTCCGCGCGGTGCGCGACGTGGTCGACCAACGGCCGATAACGCGCTCTCAAAGCCTCCCAGTCGTAACCATGCAGGTTCTCGACGTAGAAGTGATCGCGGAAGCGCCGCCACGCCTCGTCGAACATCGCCGCCCATTCGGCC
This sequence comes from Woeseiaceae bacterium, assembly GCA_028279985.1. Lineage (GTDB taxonomy): Bacteria > Pseudomonadota > Gammaproteobacteria > Steroidobacterales > Woeseiaceae > UBA1847. The sequence goes on along the minus strand of JANQMR010000005.1, from coordinate 96,917 downwards.
GACTGGACCCTCTGCGTCTCGAGCTCCGCGAGCGATATCGTGTCGGCTTTCTGTTCACCCTTTTTGACGGCGTACCGCTTGAAGGCCGAGGCCTGCCGCACGATGACGTGTTTGCCGTCAGCCGACGGCGAATAACCCGCCACATCCTCGGCGATGGCGAACGACTCGCGGTCTTCCTTGGAGTATGCCGTCAGCACCGTTTTCGTCGCGGCATCGCGGCCGTAAACGAACGGCGGCGTGCGAACGTACAGAACATGATCGGCAGTGACGTGCAGACCCGCGAGGTTGTCGGCTTCCATCGGCACGCGCGCGACTCGATCGGCGAGACCGTCGAAATCGATACGCAGCTCGACGGTTTTGCGCTTCCCTTCCCTATCGCCGCCCCTATCGCCGCTCCTATCGCCGCTCCCATGGCCACTCCCATGGCCGCCCCCATTCGACGGCTCGTCATCGCCGGCCGCCTCGTCGTTCCGCGGCGGGAACGGATGCGGCCCGTCCGCGGCCAGCACCAGCGCATAGATACCTGCCTCGCGGTCGAGTGCGTAATTCCACTCGAACGCACCGATCTGCGGCGAGAACATGCGGTCGGAAAGATAGTACAGGTGCTGTCCGTCGGGCGAAAAAGCCGGGCCGTATTCGTTGAACAGCTCGCCCGTCACCCGCCGCGACTGCCCCGAGCGCGAGTCCCAAACATGCAGCGAGCGATAGCCGTTCGGATCCGCCGAAGAGTACGCCAGCCAACGGCCGTCGGGCGACCAGGCGTAATCGCGCGCCGGGAAGCCGCCGTCGTCGCCAGCTTCCCGGACCCGCCGGCGTTCGACCTCGGCGACCAGGATGCGGCCCTCGGCATCGCCGAAGGCGATACGTTCGCCGTCCGGCGACCACAGCGGCCGGTAATAACGCGTCGCCGAGTCGCGGGAAATCTGCACCGCCGGTACGCGGCCCAGATGGTCACGGACATAAAGTTCCTCCTCGCCGGTGGCATCCGAGATGAAAGCGACGCGCTCGCCGTCCGGCGACCATGCCACTTCGCGCTCGTGCGCGCCCGGCGAGGCAGTCAGATTGCGGGTCACGCCGTGTTCGACCGGCACGGTGAGCACCTCGCCGCGTGCCGCGATCGCGACTCGCTTTGCGTTCGGGCTCGCGTCGAAATCCTGGACGAAGCCGTCGATTTTGATCGCCTCCGGCCGGTCGCGCGTATTGTCGTCGGCAACCGTGATCGTAATCGCGGTGTCGCGGCCCGATGCGATATCGAATATGCGCAGCCCGCCGCCCAGCTCGTAGACGATGCGCCCGGCGCCGTCGTCGCTTGCCCAGCGCGCATCGGCGTCCACGTGCCGGGTGAGCTGCCGGGTCGTGCCGGCGGCCGGGTCGTACGCGTACAGATTCAAGAAATCGTCGCGGTCGGATACGAAATAGATCGTGTCGCCGACCCACATCGGATCGCGGTCCGTGCGCACGTGGCGCGTGACGTTCTCCGACGCGGAGCCGTCGAGCTCGAAGATGTGCAAGTCCTGCGCCCAACCGCCCTCATGGCGTTTCCAGGTACGAAAATCGCGCGTCAGCGGCGAGTAGACGATGCGTTCGCCGTCCGGCGACAGCGCGCCGGCACCGGCGACCGGCATGGGCAGGGCTTCCGGCAAGCCGCCGCCGACGGGCACCGTATACAGGCGCGACCCGGTCAGCGCATGGCCGTCGCGCAGGGACCGGAACAATACCGACTCGCCGTCGGGCGTCCAGCCGTGCACTTGGTGGTCATGCCCCCAGCGATCCGGTAACGGCCCCTGTGCCGGATAGAAGGTGAGCTGCCGCGGCTCCCCGCCGGCGACCGGAATGACGTAGACCTGCTCGTCGCCGCTGTACTGACCCGTAAACGCGATGTACCTGCCGTCCGGCGAGAACTTCGCGAACAGCTCCAGTCCCGGGTGCGACGTCAGCCGCCGGGCATCGCCACCCGTTGCCGGCGAAAGCCAGAGGTCGCCGCCATAGGTGAACACGATCGTGTCGCCGTGGACGTCGGGAAATCTGAGCAGGCGGGTGTCCGCGCCGGCCGTTACCGGGGACAGCAACGCCAGAATCAACAGAATCGAGATGGTTCGCATGGTCAGTTCTCCTCGATGGCAGGTCGCTCGCTGCCGCCCGCCGTGAATTGGCGGGGAGAGCATCCATGAGGAAGGGATTTCATGCAAGAGGCGACGCTGTCGAATCAGCCGCTATTTACGACCGCTGCCACGGCCACCGTCAGGGTCGGCACCGAAACCGATCCGCGCGGCGATTTCGGCGAAAGCCGGCTCGCCGGCGAGATCCCGGGTATGTACGTCCACCCCGAAGTAGACGAGGCGGTCGTCGTGTACTTTCAACGCCTGCTCGAACCATGACACCGCGCGGTCGCGCTCACCCAGGCCAAGATAAGCGATAGCCAGCTTGCTCGGCGGCACATAACGCTCGGCGGCCAGGGCCTCGAGCTCGGCCGCGAGTTCCACAGCCTGGTCCCGGTCGCCGTTTTTGGCCAGTGCATACACCATCGGACCGCCTACGATGGCGGTTCCAAGCTCCGGCAGCGCGGCGCGGTAGGCGGAGACCGCGCGCCCCCAGTCGCCCAATCCGCCGCTTGCAAGCCCGATCACGTAACGTCCCATTCCGAAGTCCGGGTTGTCCCTGGCGGCGGCCTGATACTCGGTCAATGCGAGTTCGAAATTCCCGGCATAAAGTGCCGCGGAACCCTGCTGCATTCGCAGCACCGGAGACAGCGGGTCGAGCTCGAGCGCGATTCGAAACTGCCGGGCGCATTCGTCGAAACGGCGCCGGTAGCAATAGAGCTCTCCCAACCACTGCTGCGCAGTCGCATCGTTCGGATTCAGGGCGACGGCTTCCCTGAGCAGCTTCTCCGCGCGGGACCAGTCCCAATCAAACTGCATGGCGATGGCGCCGAGGACGGCGCGCGCCCGCGCGTTGGACGCATCGAAGACCAGCGCACGCTCGGCCAGCGATCTCGACCCGGGAATCGAGCTCATCGGCGCTGCGGCTCCGTACAGCGGCAACAGCAGCCACGACTCCGCCGCGCCGACCAGCGCGTCGACGTAATCCGGTTTGACCTCGAGCGCTTTGTCGAAGGCGCTGATCGCGGCGTCGAGCCCGACGGCAGAACGCTGGCTCCAGTAGTAACGGCCCTGCAGGTAATGCCGGTAGGCGGCGGGATCGACCGGCGACGAGGCCACCCGCAACTGCAGCGTCGGCTGCAAGCGCTGGGCAATCTGCCGCGCGAGACTCGCAAGCTGTACGTCGCTCGAGAGCGCCTGGGGCGAATCCACGCTCGAGCTCCAGAGCAGGCTGCCGTCATGCGCCGATATCAGTTTCGCGCTGAGCCGCGATCCGTTCGGCACCTGCTCCAGCCGGCTCGTGAGCACGGCCGGCACGTCGAGCCTGCGTCCCGCCGCCCGCGGTGCGGCGGCGGGATCGGCGCTGCCCGCGGCGATCACCTTGATACCCTCGATACCGGACACGGCGCGCATCATCTGGTCGGTCAAGGCCGTCGACAGCCATTCCGCCTCGGCGCCGCGCACACCGACGGGCAGCACCGCAATTCGATCGATGCGATCCGCCGGCGGCACCGGAGACTCGTGGACGACTCCCGACCAGAACACGAGGAACAGGAGCAACCCTACTACAGCCGCCGCGCTCACCCATGGTAGCCGATACCTCGCCGGGCGCAGCGAATCGGATGCCACAGGCTCGTCGCGCGCCACCGCCGCAATGAAACGGTAACCTTGAGCCCGGTGAGTCTCGATCACTCGTGGCGGGTCGTCCCCGTCACCCAGGCGCTCACGAATCGTGCTGATGCACCGCGTCAGCGATTCCTCGTTGACGGAAGCGCTCCAGAACCGGCGCAGCAATTCCGTACGCGATACCAGGCGCGGCGCCTGCTCGGCCAGGTAAATCAGCACCTCCAGCGGCTTGCGCTGAATCGGCACCCGCTCGCCGCCGGCGCTCAGCGTACGCTTTGCCAGGTCAATCCGGAATTCGCCGAACGTCAGCGAGCCTTCCCGACGTGCCGAGCGCCGATCCTCGCTTTGCTCTGGTTTCGCGTCCTGGCTCACGTCTCTATACATCCGCCTCGCGACATCCACCTCGCGAATTCCTGAAAGTCGGCGTTCCGCTACCGGAGTTTGCAGGCTAGAAGCCGAAAAATACCGGTTTAGATCAGGAATTCACAGACCGCATTCTCGTAACTTCAACCGCCGTGCCGTACGCGCCATAAACACGAACCAATGGGAGGAAGACGAAATGCGAGACAGAAAAACGAGATTGTTGCTGGGCCTGTCAACGCTGGCCGTTGGGGTGTCGGTGAGTGCGCAGGACCTGGGGAAGGAGGTGGCGATCGAGCGACACCTGGCGGACGGCGAAGAGTTCGCAATACCCACCAAGGCGCTGGTCCAGCACGGACAACGCCTGTTCGACGCCCAATGGACCGTGCAGGAAGGCGGAGGCCGGCCGCAGACCGCCGGAACCGGCGGCGATCTCGCCGATCCGTCCTCGCCGCTCGTATTTCCACGCAATTTCAATCGGATCTCGGGACCCGACGCAAACGCCTGTGCCGGTTGCCACAACCAGCCTCGAAGCGGCGGGGCCGGAGAGCAGGTTGCCAATGTCTTCGTCCTCGGCCAGCGCTTCGACTTCGCGACTTTCGATGCCGACGACTTCATCCCGCGCCGCGGCGGGCGCGACGAGCGGGGTGAGGCCGTCACCCTCGATCGCATTGCCAACGAGCGCAACACGGTCGGGATGTTCGGTTCCGGATTTATCGAGATGCTGGCGCGGCAAATGACGGCGCGATTACAGAAGCAACGCGATTCGCTCGCACCGGGCGAGAGCATCATGCTGCGTGCCAAGCGTATCGAGTTCGGCCTGCTGGTCCGTAACGCGGACGGAAGCTGGGATACCTCCGCCATCGACAGCCTGCCGGCGCCTAGCCTCGCGAGCACGGGACCGGACGACCCGCCGTCGCTGGTGATCCGGCCGTTCCACCAGGCCGGCGCGGTCGTGTCGCTGCGCGAATTCACGAACAACGCCTTCAATCACCACCATGGCATGCAGGCGGTGGAACGCTTCGGTCCGGGCGACCCGGACAACGACGGATTCACGAACGAGCTGACCCGGGCGGACATCACGGCAGCATCGGTGTATCAGGCCACGCTGGCGGTGCCGGGCCGGGTCATTCCGCGAGATCCCGTGATCGAGGCAGCGGTGCGTACCGGCGAGGACACGTTCGAGGACATCGGCTGCGCCGACTGTCACGTGCCAAGCCTCAAGCTGCGGCGAAAGACCTGGTACTTCAGCGAACCGAACCCCTACAACCCCCCCGGTAATCTCCAGCCGGGCGATACGCCGGAGCTCGCGGTCAACCTGTTGAGCCAACGACTCGACCAACCCCGACTCAAGAAGCGGGGTAAGCACGTGGAGGTGCCCGCATACACGGACATGCGTCTGCACGACATCACCGACGGCCCCGACGATCCGAACTGCGAGCCGCTGAACATGCACTTTGCGCCCGGCACAGATGCCTTTTTCGGCGGAAATTGCCGTTTTCTGACCAGCCGCTTGTGGGGCATCGCGAGCAGCGGCCCGTACTTTCACCACGGCAAGTACACGACCATGCGCGAGGCCATCGAAGCACACGGCGGAGACGCGGCCTACAGCCGCGACGAGTGGCACGACTCGAGCAAATACGAAAGGGATGCCGTCATCGAATTCCTGAAGACCCTGCGAATCCTCCCGGCCGGCACGCCGCATCGTATCGTCGACGAGCGTATGCGACCCCGACAATGGCCGCGCGATTGACGGGGTCAGACCGCCGGGCAACCCGGTTCGACCGCTCCTCGGCGGGTGCCGCTCCTCGGCATATCGGCGAAGGACGGGTTTTAGGGCTTGTTAACCAGAACCTGTTAACCAGGGCCTGTTAAAAGGCCCTAGGAATCGAGCTCGAGCGGCGGCGGGTCGCTCCACTGCGAAACCGCCGCGCTGGCCGCGCGCCATTCGTCGCTCGCTAGCAGGGACTCGCGTAGCGGACGGCCGATGCCGTGCAAGCGCGCCAAGCGCACCAGCGAGGGCGGATTCGAATGTCCGGCCAGCGCCTCGACGACGCGTATCGCCGCATCGCGATCGTTGCAGACCAAGACCATGTCGCAGCCTGCATCCAGCGCGCGTTTCGCCCGCTCCGGCATCGAGCCGTATGCCCGGGTTGCTTTCATGCTCAGGTCGTCGCAGAACACCGCGCCACCGAAACCGAGCCGGTCTCGAAGCTCGCGCCGGACCCAGGCCGGGGAAAAGCTCGCGGGCAGGCTGTCGATCTCGCGATACTCGACGTGCGCGGTCATCACGCCGGCCAACGCGCCCGATTCGATCAGGCGATCGTAGGGCGCAATATCGTCGAGCAGTTCGCCGTAGTCTCGCCGGTCGACCGGCAATGCCTCGTGCGAGTCGACGACGACGGCACCGTGGCCGGGGAAGTGTTTGGCGACGGCGGCCATTCCGGCGCTGCGCAGCCCCCGGCAGAACGAGACCGCCAGATCGCCGACGACGGCGGGCCGGCGGTGGAACGCCCGGTTGCCGATGACGTCGCTCACACCCCAGTCGAGATCGACACAGGGCGCAAAACACAGGTCGATCCCGGCGGCGCGCAGCTCCGAGGCGATCAGCCAGCCGGCCTGCCGGGCCAGGGCCAGGCCGGTATCGGCGTCACGATCGTAGGCGTGACCGATCTCGCGCATCGGCGGAATCGCCGAAAAACCGTCGCGAAAACGTTGCACCCGGCCGCCCTCGTGATCGACGGCGACGAGCAAAGGCGGGCTTCTGAGCGCGCGGATTTCGCCGACCAGGTCGGAAAGCTGGCTGGGCGAGCGGTAGTTGCGGCTGAACAGAATGACACCGCCGACGGCAGGCTCGCGCAACAGGCGCCGGTCCGCCGGACTGAGACCGGCGTCGCCGATGTCGAGCATCACCGGCCCGAGCGACATGGCTTTCCCCCTCCCCGTCCGGTTGCACAGTATAGAGCACACGGCGGGTCATCGCGTATGCGAGCCGTTTGCGGGAGCGGATACGATGCCAGGGAGCCTCTGCATGAGTCCGGCGAGACTCCCATAGCAAGCTGCCCTTAGCGCACTCTCCTCTAGCGCACTCTCCTAGAGGGCGTCCCTAGGTGGCCTCCCTAGGAAACTGCACCCTAGGAAACTGTTCCCTAGGAAGCTGTTCCCTAGAAAGCTGTTCCCTAGGGTGCTCTGCTGAAGACGGCAATCGATTCGACGTGTGCGGTGTGCGGAAACATGTCGATGATACCGGCGGCTTCGAGACGAAAACCCTGCGTGCCGACCAGCGTGCCGGCGTCTCGCGCCAGCGTGCCCGGGTGACAGGATACATACACGATGCGCCGCGGCGACAGCGCCGCCATTCGCGCAACCGGTTCGGCCGCCCCGCTTCTTGCCGGATCGAGTAGCACGAGGTCCCAGGCGGTTTTGCACCACCACTCGCTGCCGTCGATCGCGGCGAGGTCTGCGCATTCGAACCGCGCATTGGCGATCCCGTTGCGCGCGGCGTTGGCCGCGGCCCGCGCCACCAACGAGCCTTCGCCCTCGATGCCTAGCACCTCGGCGGCGCGCCTGGCCAGGGGGAGAGAAAAGTTGCCGATACCGCAATAGAGGTCCAATACCCGGTCGCCGGCCTCGGGCGCGAGCTCGGCAACGGCGAGCCCGACCATGCGACGATTGACGGCGGCGTTCACCTGAACGAAGTCCAGCGGACCGAAGTCAAGTTCGATACCGAAGTCCGGCAACGAATAGCCGAGCTCTGCGGTGCCGGTATACAGAGCTTCGACGGAGTCCGGGCCACCCGGCTGCAGATACACCGTGAGCCCATGCGCCTTGGCAAACGCGACGATTGCCGCCCTATCGGCCTCGCCTGGCGGGTCCAGGACCCGAAAGACCAGCGCGATCGAGTTGTCGCCCACCGCAACTTCGATTTGCGGCAGCCGCGCGCGTATCGACAGGCTGCCGATCAAGGCGCTCAGCGGCTCGATCATCGCATCCAACGGCTCTTCCAGCACTTCGCAGCGGCGCATGTCGGTGATGTACGGCGCATGCCGTTCGCGAAAGCCGACCAGCACGCGGCCCTTGCCGGCGACGTCCTTGACGGCCAGACGCGCCCTGCGCCGGTAGTTCCACGGGTCGCCCACGAGCGGCTCGAGCCAGCGTTCGGGCTCGACGCGCCCGATGCGGCTCAGGTTGTCGCGCAAGGTCCGCGACTTGATCGCTCGCTGCTCCTCGACGGACACGTGCTGCAGCGAACAGCCCCCGCAGCGCCCGTAAGCCGCGCAGCGGGGCTCGACCCGGCCGGGCGCGGGCTCGATGACCTCCAGCAGTTCCGCCTCGTCGAAGTTGCGGCGAGACTTGCGCCGCCGGTACGACACAAGCTCTCCCGCCAGCGCACCGGCAACGAATACTTTCTTGCCGTCACCGGCGACGATACCCCGCCCGTCGTGGGTTACCGACCCGATCCGCGCAATCTCAGGTTCGCGTTTGCGGCGCGCCAAGCAATCAGGCCCAGGCAGCCAGGAACTCGTTCAGATGCGGCCGGTCCATGCCGCGCAGCGTACTCCGCACCAGCTCGAACTCACGCTCGAGCGACCTGTCGTCTAGCGTCCCGCGCATATGCTCGAAACTCAAGTAGACGAGCCAGGTGTTGAGCACGTCGGTTTCACAGTAGTCGCGAATCTCGCCCAGCGCGCCGGCAATATAACGGTCCCAAACCCGTCCGCCGCTCATGCCGAGCTTCCCCGGGAAACCGAGTAACGCGGCCATCTGGTCCAGGCCGGCGCGGCCGCGCGGCTGAAATCCCGCCAGGACGTCCATCAGGTCCACGTGCCGCCAGTGGAAACGGCTCAGATAATTGTTGTATCGAAAGTCGCGATCGTGATCGCCGGTTTCCCAGTACCGCGGTGCCTGGACCTTGTGCCTGAGCGCCCGGTAGTGCAGCACCGGCAGGTCGAAGCCGCCGCCGTTCCAGGAGACCAGGTCCGGCGTGTAACGTTCGATACCGTCGTAGAAACGCCGCACGAGCTCCGCCTCGCCCGCGTCTTCGTCGCCCAGGCTCCACACGCGGAAACTGTCGCCGGTCCTGAGCGCAACGGAAATGGCGACGATCCGGTGCTGATGCAGCGGCAGGAAGTCGCTGCCGGTCGCCTGTTCCTGCTTGAAGGTCATCGCTTTCGCGACGTCCTCGTCGGACAGGCCCTCGAGTTCGAAGTACCGCCGCCCGAAGTCCACGTCCGGTACCGTCTCTATGTCGAACGAAAAACAGTGCATCGATGTCTAAGACCTGCGCTCCGGCGCGCCGTCGCTTTTCTCGACGACGGCAAACGCAACGATCAGCCCGGCGTCGTCGGTCAGGCTGACGTGACCCGCGGCAATCCCCAGACGGTCGCAAACACGGCGTCCGCGCTCCGACCAGATCGGTAACGGCCGGCCCCAGTCGTCGTTGACGATGCCCACGTCGCGAATCCACACACCGTGGGCGAAACCCGTGCCCATTGCCTTGACGGTCGCCTCCTTGCCGGCGAAACGCATCGCGAGAAATCGTACCGGCCGTTTGGACCGATGAAACAGCTCGATCTCCTCGTCCATCAACAAGCGGCGCACGAAGTGTTCGCCGAACCGTTCGTAGGTCGCCTGGACCCGTGAGAGCTCGACGACGTCGGTACCCACGCCGTATATCATCCCGCGCTCACGTACCGCGAGCGGCCGACATCAGGCGCTTCATTTCGCCGACCGCGACATTAAGGCCGTCGAAAACGGCGCGCGCAACGATTGCGTGACCGATGTTGAGCTCGACGATCGGCTCTATGCCGGCAATGGCAGCGACGTTGTCGTAGTGCAGACCGTGCCCGGCATGGACGGTCAGGCCGCGGTCGCTTGCGTAATGCGCGGCATCGACGATCCGCGACAGCTCGGCCTCCCGTTCGGCGCCGGCGGCGTCGGCATAGCGCCCGGTGTGCAGCTCCACGACCGGAGCTCCCGAGTCCACCGCCGCATCGATCTGTTCACGCTCCGGATCGATGAACAATGACACGCGTATCCCGCTATCGGACAGGCGTCTACAAGCCCGGCGCACACGATCGAGTCCCGCGACGACGTCCAGGCCGCCTTCGGTCGTCAGTTCCTCGCGTTTCTCCGGGACCAGGCAACCATCGGCGGGCCGTGTTTGCTCGGCGATGTCGAGCATCGGGTCCGTGACCGCCATTTCCAGGTTCATGCGCGTCCGCATCACCTCGCCGATTTCGACCAGATCGCGATCCTGGATGTGACGACGGTCCTCGCGCAGGTGCACGGTAATGCTGTCGGCGCCGGCTTGCTCGACGATGGCCGCGGCTTCGGCCGGGCTTGGATAAGGCGTGCCGCGCACCTGGCGCAAGGTCGCGACGTGGTCGATGTTGACCCCCAGCTTCAACGGTCCGTCAGTGTTCATTCGGGTCTCTCTTCTCGGGCGGAGCCGAGTTTAACGCGATGCAGGTCGCGGAGCACCTTGCGGCTCCTGATTTCACGTCCGCCCAGATGGTGACGAATCGCCGCGCGCAGCAGCCGGCCGGCGGCGCGCAACGCGGCCGCGTCCTCGAAGTCCCGCCGGCCGATGGCCAACAGCTCCGAACCGCGAAACACCATCGTGCCCGAGCTGCGATCGACCGGCACCGGCCCCTGCTCGACCCGGTACTCGTAGTGGCGGCCGGGATCGATGGCCTCGAGCGAACCCGCCTCGTGATCGAAGCTCAAGGCGTAGCCGAGTAAACCCAGCAAGACGATTTCGAATTGCCTGAGCGGCGCGGCCGGCTGCCGGGCTGCCGCAAGTTCGACCAAGGTCATTTCGTAAACGCGGTATATCTCCGGCTGCGGATCGTGCCGGTGCAGAAAGTTGATCAACAGTTCGTTGAGATAGAACGCCGACAGCAGCGAATCGCCGCGCAAGGCCGGCGGCATGCCGTGCAACTCGGCGCCGGTCAGCGTGCCGAGATCGGAACGTATGACCCAGGACAGCCGCAGCGGCGCAAACGGCCGGAGTATCCCGCCGAGCTTCGATTTCGCCGAGCGGCTGCCCCGCGCAACCAGGGCAATCCTGCCGTGATCGGCGCTGAGCACGTCCAACAGCCTGCTCGAGTCGCGAAACGGCCGATGATGTAACAGGAACGCCGGCTGATCATGTACCCGGTTAGCCCGCATGATTCACTGCCTGGCGCATGCGATGACCGTTCTCCCCCTCTCGGTGTCACCCACTCGACGTTGCCCTCTCGATATTGCCCTCCCGATGTCGCTCCGGGGCCGGCGCTCAGGGCGCTTCGTAGCCCAGGCCCTGCAGGTCTTTCTCACTGTCGACCCAGTTTTCCCTGACTTTGACCCACAAGTCCAGGTGCACGGGCCGGCCGAGTCGATCCTTGAGCTCGTGCCGCGCGGCCTTGCCGACCTGTTTCAAAAGCCGGCCGCCCTTGCCGACGACCATACCCTTCTGGCTCTCGCGTTCAACCCAGATCAAGCCGTGAATCGTAATGCCGGCATCCTCTTCAAGGTAACGTTCGATCTGTACCGTCAGGCCGTAGGGAAGCTCCTGGTGCAACAACATCGTGAGTTTTTCGCGGATCACTTCGGCCGCGTGGAATTCGGCGCCGCGATCGGTGTGCATGTCCGCGGGGAACAAGGGCGGCGACTCCGGCAGGTAGGTGGGCAGTATCGCAAGCAGCGCGTCGAGATTGTCGTGCTTGCGAGCCGATACCGGCACGATCTCGGCGAAGGGGTGCCGTGCCGCCATCGTGTCGATGGCCTCGAGCAGGCGGACCTTGGGATGTACCAGATCGATCTTGTTCAACAACGCGACCGCAGGCAGCTTGGCGGACACGATTCTCGCGAGGACGTCCGCGTCCTCTTCGGTCCAGCGCGTCGCCTCCGTCACGAAAAGGACCAGGTCCGCGTCCGTAAGGGCGTTCGCCGCGGCTCGATTCATCAGCCGGTTCATGGCGCGACGGGCCTTGCGGTGCAGTCCGGGTGTATCGACGAAGACGATCTGTGCCTCGTCCGTGGTATGAACCGCGAGTATCCGGTGCCGGGTCGTCTGCGGCTTAGCCGTGACGATGCTGACCTTGCTGCCCATCAAGGCGTTGATCAACGTGGACTTGCCGACATTCGGCCTGCCGACGACGGCAACGAATCCCGCGCGATAGGGCGAACCGCTCACGGCCTGCCGGAGCCGCCGAGACGCTCCAGCATCCTGCGCGCAGCATCCTGCTCGGCATTGCGCCGGGAGCTTCCTTCACCGCTCGACTGGTCGCCGTGTTCGCCGGCGGAACACCGCACCTCGAAGCGCTGCCGATGCGCCTTGCCGCTCACCTTGACCAGTTCGTATTCGGGCAGCGGCAGTCCGCGGCCCTGCAGCCACTCCTGCAGCCGGGTTTTTGGGTCCCTGAGCTCGCTGGCATCCGGAAACTCCTGCAAACGCTCGCCGAATACCCGCTCGATCATCGTCGAGGCGGAACGGATGCCCGAATCCAGGAACACGGCACCGAACAGAGCTTCCAGTGCATCCGCGAGTATGGATTCACGCCGGTGGCCGCCGCTCTTTTGTTCGCCGCTGCCGAGCACCAGGTGCCGGCCCAGCCCTATCTCGGTGGCGAGGCCGGCGAGCGACGTATCGTTGACCAGCGAAGCGCGCTGCCTGCTCAAGTCTCCCTCGTCGGAGTCGGGCAGGGCCCGGTACAGAATCTCGGACACGACGAAATCGAGCACGGCGTCGCCGAGGAACTCCAGCCGCTCGTTGCTCGGCCCGTCGGCGCTGCGATGGGTCAATGCCTGCCTGAGCAGGAGTCGATCGTTGAAACGATAACCCAGCGTGTCGCCGAGCCAGCTTTCCGCCTTTTCCAAATCTGTCGCTCTGGTCGGTCGCCCCGGTCCGTCGCCGGACGTCCCGGGCTCTATGCCTTGTCAGCGTCGTACGAGCACCGTTTTGTCGAAATGCACGGTAAAAGAGATATTGGCAATGAATGGAGAAGTATGATCGTACTTCGCCGACACTTCGATGCCGCCGTCGACGGTGTTCACCGCGACATCCCGCGCCGTAATGACGCTGACGCTTTCCACGCCGAAACGACGCGAGATCGAGGTACGAATCTGCGCGCGGCTCGCATTCTGGCCGTCGAACTCGTCGAAGACGCCGTTCACGACGCCTGCGACCTTGAAGTAGTTCAGATAGACGGGCAGGAGCCGGATACCCGCAAATACGAACAGGCCGATGAACGCAACCAGGATCACCAGCCCGAGCGTCGTAATGCCGCGCTGCCCATGCCTCGCGCCGGACCGGCTCGATACGGCACTCCCGCGGATTCGATAACAGTCGTTCATTTCATGCTCTCGGCAGCTTGTCCCAGGATACCGACATTTTGTAAAACTAGCCCGATACCGGCCGCCAAATCAGTGACTGACGCCACATTATCCATTATTCGATCTTGGTGCCGATCCGGTCCCAGCGCGGCCAGCTAAAGCCGTCGATGTGCATCCAGATACGCACGGCCTCGCCGACCAGGTGAGAGTCCGGAATCGAACCGATCCAACGGCTGTCCTTGCTGTTGTCGCGATTGTCGCCCATGACGAAGTACGTGCCCTCGGGCACGACGTAGGTGCCGTCGTTGATCGAATACTGCGGGTTGTTGATCAGGATGTCGTGGTACCTGTCGCCGAGTTGCTCCACGAACCTCGGGTTGAGCACGGTCGCTTCGGGATGCCGCTCCAGCGCCACCAGTTCCCCGTTGATGACCAGCCGATGCCGCTGGTAGCTGATCGTGTCGCCGGGCAAACCGATGACCCGCTTGATGTAGTTGACGTTGGGGTCTTGCGGCAAGCGAAACACGATCACGTCGCCGCGGTCCGGCTCGCCGGTTTCGACGACCTTGGTCTCGGTGACCGGCAGCCGCAGCCCATAGGCATATTTTTTTACGAAAATGAAATCGCCTTGCAGCAGCGTGGGCATCATCGAGCCGGACGGGATACGAAACGGCTCGAACACGAAGGACCGGATCACGAGCACGAACAGCAGCACTGGAAAAAACGAGCGCGAGTACTCGACGACGCTGCGGCGCAGGCCGGGTACCGCCTCATCGCCGGTTTTCCGCCATTCCTTCCAGACGAACCGATCCAGCGCATAGACGACACCGGAGACGGCTGTCAGCAGGGTCAGGATCAGCGCCAGATTGATACTCAACTTCGTTCCCCCGTTTTTTCCCGGCTGAGGATCACTTGCCGACTGACCATTTGTCGACCCATCATTTGTCGACTAGTCATTTATCTACTCTCAGCACGGCGAGAAAAGCCTCTTGCGGGATCTCGACGGAACCGACCTGCTTCATCCGGCGTTTGCCGGCTTTCTGTTTTTCGAGCAACTTGCGTTTGCGCGTGACGTCGCCGCCGTAACACTTGGCGGTAACGTTCTTGCGTAAAGCCTTGACCGTGCTTCGTGCAATCACCTGGCTGCCGATGGCCGCCTGAATCGCGACATCGAACATCTGACGTGGAATCAGCTCTTTCATTTTATCTACCAGTTCCCGGCCCCGGGATTTGACGCCGGACCGGTGTACGATGATGGACAAGGCGTCCACCCGCTCCTTGTTGATCAGCACGTCCAGCCGAACGAGGTCCGCGGGCTCGAAACGATCGAAGTGATAGTCGAAAGACGCGAAGCCCCGGCTCACCGACTTGAGGCGATCGAAAAAGTCGAGGACGACTTCCGCCAGCGGCATTTCGTACTCCAAAGACACCTGGCTGCCCAGGTAGCGGATGTGACGCTGCACGCCCCGCTTCTCGACACAGAGGGTGATTACCGCGCCCACGTGACGTTCGGGCACGAGTATGTTGGCGATTATGATCGGCTCGCGCAATTCCGCGATGTCGTTGGCCGGCGGCAGCCGGGACGGGTTGTCCACGAGGCCGGTGTCGCCGGCGGTGTCCACGACCTCGAACACCACCGTCGGCGCCGTGGTGATCAGGTCCAGGTCGTATTCGCGCTCCAGCCGCTCCTGCACGATCTCCATGTGCAGCATACCGAGGAAACCGCAACGAAAGCCGAAACCCAACGCAGCCGAGGTTTCCGGCTCGAAGTGCAATGCGGCATCGTTGAGCCTGAGTTTCTGCAGGGCTTCGCGGAAGTTCTCGTAATCGTCTGAAGAAATCGGGAAAAGCCCCGCGAATACGCGGGGCTGTACTTGCTTGAATCCAGGCAGGGGAACCTCGCAGGGCTTCCGCGCATTCGTCAGCGTGTCGCCGACCGGCGCCCCGAAAATGTCCTTGATACCCGCGATGACGTAACCGACCTCGCCGGTATCGAGCACGTCCCTATCCTGCATCTTCGGCGTGAAACTGCCGATCCGGTCGGCGTTGTACGCGCTGCCCGTGGACATGACCTTGATTTTACTGCCCCGGGTCAGCTTGCCGTTGACGACGCGAACCAGCGAGACGACGCCGACGTAGTTGTCGAACCAACTGTCGATAATCAGCGCCTGCAGCGGCGCCTCGGGCTCGCCCTCCGGCGGCGGGATCCTGGCCACGATGGCTTCCAGCAGCTCCGGGACACCCTTGCCCGTCTTGGCGCTGACCAGGACAGAATCGCTCGCGTCGATGCCGATTACGTCTTCGATCTCGGCCATGACCCGATCCGGCTCCGCTGCCGGCAGATCGATCTTGTTCAACACCGGCAACACCTCGAGACCCTGATCGATGGCCGTCGTGCAATTGGCGACGCTTTGCGCCTCGACGCCCTGCGCGGCATCCACGACCAGCAGCGCTCCCTCGCAAGCCGCCAGCGATCGCGATACCTCGTACGAAAAATCGACGTGACCCGGCGTGTCGATGAAATTGAGCTGATACCCGCTGCCGTCCGCCGCCTCGTATTGCAGGGAGACGCTTTGCGCCTTGATCGTGATGCCGCGTTCCCGTTCCAGGTCCATCGAATCGAGCACCTGCTCGGCCATCTCACGATCCGTCAGCCCGCCGCAAGACTGGATCAGTCGATCGGCGAGCGTGGACTTGCCGTGGTCGATGTGGGCAATGATGGAAAAGTTGCGAATGTGCTTCATCTGGGGGTTGTCGATACCGGATCAAGGCGCACGGCATGCCACGCAACGACGAACAAACCGCGCAGTATACCGGTTTCCGGCCGGGTTTCGGTCGGCGCCGGCCCGCCGGAAAGCTGTTCGCGGTTACCGCTCGATTGCCGACCTCATTGCCGGCCCCACTGCCGACCCCACTGCCGACCCCATTGCCGACCTAAGGGCTTCCCGATCCAACTCGTATTCGCAGACCAGCCGGCCGTCGAACTCGACCACCGGCACGCGGGTATCGTAGCGCTTTTGCCAGTCCTCACGGCTGTCGATATCCCGTACCTCCAGCCGCAATTTGCCGCGGATCAGCGGCAGGAGCTCCTCGACGAGGCATTCGCAGAGGTGGCAACCGCGGCGGCTGTAGACATGCAGGGTTTGCACTCAGGCTCCCGCGGCCGTCCGGTCCGCCGCCGGCCGTGCCTCAATCTCGAGCAAGCAACTTCGTCGCGACTGCAGGCGGCGGGCGACGACCGTCGCGGCGACCAGGCCTGCCAGCGCAGCCAGCACGGCGACCCGGTCACCGACCGCGAACAGTCCCGCCAGCAGGGTGGCGCCGGCGGCGCCCGCCAGCGGCAGTGCGTAGGCCAGCACGGCAGCCTTGAGCAAGACCCCGGGACCGGCCGCCAAGGCCACGCGGTCTCCGACCGCCAAGGCCCGGTCCGGCGCCACGGGAACCTCGAACACAGAGCGTTTTCGGCCGGCGCCGAACAGTCCGGCTCCGCAGCCGCGACCCTCGGCGCAACGTGCGCAGGCAAGCTGCTCGTCGAGCCGCACGCGTGCAACCACCCCGCCTGCGCGCCGCCTCATACCCAGGACCGTTGCCTTTGCTGCTTCCATCGGTGTGTATTCTAGCGAATCGGACCGGCGTCCGTTTCGGCCGGGCCGGTATGGAGCCTAGGGAACCTCTGCACAAGTCTGGCGAGGCTCCCTAGCGCCCGCGGCGCATCGATCGCGCAATCTGCTCGACGGTTGCCGCCGGCACCTCGCCGACCGCGGTCACGCGATGTTCGCCGTCGACCAGGCTGAAGGAATTGGAGCCGCCGACACGGGACCGCTCGGCCACGTTCTTGCCGTCGGCAGCGGCTATGAATACCGAAACGTTGGCGAGACCGTCGCTGTACAGAATGTGGGTAACGGCCTGCTCGGTGTCCGGAAGCCGTTCTTCCTGAATCGACACGGCCTCGAAGCCGCGAGGCAGCTCGTCGCTGACCCATTCCGTCTCGATGCCGCGTCTTACGGCGCGCCGCGGTTCGGTATACCACTGAAAGCTGTCGATGCTATAAGACGGCTTGAGCGCACTCATCTGTATGTCCGAATCGAGGTCGATATCGGCGAACTTGACCTGCTCGATCGCCTCGCTGCCGTCGCCAATGAGCTGGGTTTTCAACGGAAAGCCGGTTTCCAGGTCGAGCCAGATGCGATGACCGTAACGGTAGCCGTCGTGGGGACGGATGGCGAGAATGACCGCCCTGCGCCCGGCGACCCGGTCGTGTCTGACGACCGCGACATCGTACTCGCTGCCGAAACGAATATCGCTCGAAGGCAGTGTGGAAAACAGCGTGCTCTGGTCGTTCCATTCCTCGACGAGCACGGACTTCCGGTCGGGCAGGATACAGTGCACTTCGTTGCCGTTGCGGATGATCTCCAGACCGTTGCCTTCCTGCACGATGACCTTCTCGTGGATCACGCCGTCTCTGACCGTGTGTACGACCTTGAGCGCCTCCGGCACGCCGTCCTTGAGGCGGATGACGGTACCCTCGTAGTTGATCGTCTGCACGGCGATCGACATCCGGTCCAGCCAGTCGTGCGGACCGCGGTCGTCGGCAACTGCGGGCGAAACGCTCACGGCGCCTGCCAGGGCGATGCAGGTCCTTGCCGCGCGAAACCCGCCGAGCCGCATGGTCAGGGCTGTGTTACGGACGGGTTTTCGGCCGCGTCCGCGTCGTCTTCCGCTTCGCGATCGACGATGACGTCTTCGCGTAACTGCACGGAAACCAACCGGGCGTTGATTCCGTTGGCCCCGAAGTCCGACGAGGTTTCGCCGTGACTCAGGTAGTACTGCCGCAGCAGGTCGTCGGGCCCGGTCGGTACCGTATAACCGCCGTCCTCCGCCGCCGTCACGGTAATCCCCGTCTCGGCGGGTGCTAGATCGTCGGTATCGGCCATCTGCCGCAAGCCGACGATGGCAACGAGGGCCACGCCGGCGGCCACGGCGAATCCACCGACCGGCCGCCACCAGCGAAAACGCGGATTCGCAGGCGCGGGCGCGGGCGGTTCTTCCGGGGTCCCGTCGCCGAGCTCCGCGGCGATACGCTCGCGCAAACGTTCGCTGCCCGCGACCTGCGGCTGCCCTCGCATGACCCGGCCTATAGCCAGGTATTCGGCGACCTGTTCTCGCAGCTCCCGGTCCTGACTGAGCCTGCGCACCAGCAGATCGGTTTCATTCTCGGACAGCTCGTCATCGACGAAGGCCGACACCTGCATTTTGATTGCATCGTTCATAGTTCACTCAGGGGGAAAGTTCACCCAAGGGAAAGGCTCCCCGCCCCCGCATTTCGCCGCATCGACGATCTTAATTTATCTTCTATCTATTCAAGTCTATCTATTCAAGACCCCGAGTCTCTTGCTGATCGCATCGCGGGCCCTGAAAATTCGCGATCGCACCGTTCCGACCGGACATTCCATCGTTTGCGCAATTTCTTCGTAACTCATGCCGTCGAGCTCGCGCAAGATAATCGCCGTGCGCAGGTCTTCCGGCAACGCGGCAATCGCCTTTTCGACCGCGGTCCTGAGTTCCTGGCCCATCGTCACGCCTTCGGGCGTGTCGGTCTCCTTGAGTCTGGCATGCAGGTCGTACTGCTCGGGGTCCTGGAGATCGAGCTCGATGTCCATCGGCCGACGCCGCTGCGCCGCGAGATAATTCTTGGCGGTATTCACGGCGATCCGATAAAGCCAGGTGTAAAACGCGCTATCGCCCCGGAATCGCGGCAAGGCCCGGTATGCCTTGATAAAGGCCTCCTGGGTGATGTCCATTGCCTGTTCCGGATCGCGTACATAACGCATTACCAGGTTGACGATCTTTTGCTGATACTTCAGTACCAGCACATCGAACGCGCCTTTGTCCCCCTTCTGGACTCGTTTGACCAGTTTGGTGTCTGTCGATTCATTCGACATGCGGTTGCGCTCTCAAAGATCTCTGCCAGATCCCCGGCACAGCCGCTCGACACCCCGGTAGACCGGGTCCGGATGCGAAAGTTCTCGGGATTCCGCTTTAGCCATCAATTCTGTGACACAGTCGCCCGAGCCTCCCCGCCGGGCCGCTGAGACAAAGGCTCACGAGCCGATGTTAGCAGCTTCAATTTGCCGCTCCAACGTGCCGCCGGATCACCTGTAGACGACGCCAGTCCTTGTTTTTTCGGGAGTTTCCGCAGAGCAACTCACCGTACTCGCGACCGCCGTCGGGCTTGAGCCTGAGCCAGGCGAGTCGCCGCAATATCAGGCTTCCGGGCATCAGGCGGGCCGCAACCAGATCGCCGTCGCGGAGTGTCAGCACGACCCGCCGGTCGGCCGCCACGGCCAGCCAGGCCACCATCCGGTATGCCCTGACGAGGCGCGCGAGCTCCAGCAGCGAATACGCTAGCCATGTCGCAGCCGCCGCCCAGCGCAGGCCGGCCGCCATCGGCAGCAAGACGATGGCGGCCGCTCCGCCCAGGCAGGCTGCCGCCCCGGTCGCCACTACGACGGAACGCAGTCCGGGTTCAGGACACAGGGAGGCTGAGTATCTGCTCGACGACACGTGCACGCTGCGGGGATTCGGGTACCTGCTTTTGTAACAGATACCCGACCAGCTCCGGATCGGACAAGTTCAGAAGCTCGGCGAAAGCAGCCTTTTCGGCATCGCCGGCGTCCGGATAACGCAAGTCGAGATATCGACGAAGCAACTGATCCAGCTCGCGCATGCCGCGGCGGCATCGCCAGCGCAGGCGTGCCAGCTCGCGGGATGCGGGTGGGGGGGCGCTCATCGGGATGGCCCACCGCGCTGTGCTTTAATTTCCCATGAACTAGGGGCAGGCGTGCTGTTTCGCGGTTCAGGGTCGGGTACCTGTGCATCGGAATGGCTCACTTCGCCGCGCTTTACTTCCGATGAACAGGTACCCGACCCTGAACCGCTGGCATCGTGGGATTCGCTCAGTGGCGGCGTTCGGCCAGCATCTTTTTGGTTTCGGCGATGGCTCGGGCGGGATTGAGGTCCTTTGGACAGGCCTGGGTGCAATTCATGATCGTATGGCAGCGGTAGAGCCGGAACGGGTCTTCCAGGTCGTCGAGCCGCTCGCCGGTGGCCTCGTCGCGACTGTCGACGAGCCACCGGTATGCCGCCAGCAAAGCCGCGGGGCCGAGATAACGGTCGCTGTTCCACCAGTAGCTCGGACAACTGGTGGAGCAGCAGGCGCAAAGGATGCAGGCTGACGGATCGTTGATTTTTTCCTGGTCCTCTTTCGACTGCAGGCGCTCGCGATCGGGCGGCGGCGGCGTTCGGGTCTGCAGCCAGGGTTTGATCGACGCGTATTGCGCGTAGAAGTTGGTCAGGTCCGGAACCAGGTCCTTGACCACCGGCATGTGCGGCAGGGGGTAGACCCGAACGTCCCCCTTCACCGCCTCGATTGCGGTGGTGCAGGCCAGCGTGTTGCTGCCGTCGACGTTCATCGCGCAGCTTCCGCAGATCCCTTCGCGGCAGGAGCGGCGGAAGGTCAGCGTCGGATCGATCTCGTTTTTGATCTTGATCAGGGCATCGAGCACCATCGGCCCGCAGCCGTCCATGTCCACTTCGTAGGTATCCAGGCGCGGATTCTCCCCGGAGTCCGGATCGTATCGATACACGGCAAACCGGCGCACCTTGGCCGATCCTTCGACCTTACCGTGGTGCTTGCCTTTCTTGATCCTCGAATTGGGCGGTAGCCTGAACTCTGCCACTTGTTGACTCCTAGTAAACCCGCGCTTTCGGCGGTACGACCTCGACGTCGTCGGTCAGGGTATTGAGGTGCACGGGCCGATAGTCGAATGCCACGTCGCCGTGCTCATCGACCCATACCAACGTGTGTTTCATCCAGTTGCCGTCGTCCCGCTCGGGATAGTCTTCACGCGCATGCGCGCCTCGGCTTTCGGTGCGGTTCGCGGCGGATTCGATGGTTGCGATCGCATTCAAGAGCAGGTTCTCGAGCTCGATGGTTTCGATGAGGTCCGTATTCCAGATCAGGGAACGATCGGCAACCCTGACATCCCGGAAAGACTCGAACGTTTGCTTGAGCTTGCCCGCGCCTTCCGCCAGGGTCTCTCCGGTGCGAAACACGGCGGCGTAATTCTGCATGATGCGCTGCATCTCTAGGCGGATTTCGGCCGTGCCGCGGGAGCCGTCGGCGTTGCGCAACCGGTCGATTCTGGCCACGCTGTTCCGACCGGCGTCGGCGGCCAGCGGTTTGTGCCGGGTCCCGGGGGGCAAGGTCTCCTCGACGTGTTTCGCCGCGGCCCGGCCGAAAACGACCAGATCGAGCAGCGAGTTCGAGCCCAGCCGGTTGGCGCCGTGCACGGACACGCAGGCCGCCTCGCCCACGGCTATCAGGCCCGGCACGACCGTTTCGGCGTTTCCGTCCCGCTTGGTGACGATCTCGCCGTGGTAGTTCGCCGGGATGCCGCCCATGTTGTAGTGCACCGTCGGAAGCACCGGGATCGGGGCTCGCGTCACGTCCACGCCAGAGAAGATCCTCGCCGTCTCGGCGATCCCCGGCAGGCGCTCGTCGATTACTTCCGGCCCCAGGTGTTCGAGATGCAGAAAAATGTGATCCTGCTCCTTGCCGACACCCCGCCCTTCCCGGATTTCGATCGTCATCGAACGGCTGACGACGTCCCTCGACGCCAGGTCCTTTGCGTTGGGCGCGTAGCGTTCCATGAAACGCTCGCCGTCCGAGTTGGTCAGGTAACCGCCCTCGCCGCGCGCGCCTTCGGTAATCAGGCAGCCGGCGCCGTAGATACCGGTCGGATGAAACTGCACGAACTCCATGTCCTGCATCGGTAAACCCGCGCGTAACACCATCGCGTTACCGTCTCCGGTACAGGTGTGCGCGGACGTGCAAGAGAAATAGGCGCGCCCGTAGCCCCCCGTCGCGAGGATAACCTGATGGGACCTGAACCGATGCAGGCGCCCGCTTGCGAGGTCGATCGCGACGACGCCGCGGCAGGCGCCGTCTTCCATGATCAGGTCGATCGCAAAGTACTCGATGAAGAACTTGGCATCGTGCTTCAGGGACTGCTGATACAGCGTGTGCAACATCGCATGACCGGTACGGTCGGCGGCCGCGCAAGTTCGCTGCGCGGTCCCGTCCCCGAAACGCGTGGTCATGCCGCCGAAGGGCCGCTGGTAGATACGGCCGTCCTCGGTGCGCGAAAACGGGACGCCGTAATGCTCGAGCTCGATGACGGCATCCGGCGCCTCCTTGCACATGTATTCGATCGCATCCTGGTCGCCGAGCCAGTCCGAACCCTTGACCGTGTCGTACATGTGCCAGCGCCAGTCGTCCTCGCCCATGTTGCCGAGCGCGGCGCTGATCCCGCCTTGCGCGGCAACCGTGTGGCTGCGGGTCGGGAATACCTTGGTCAGGCAAGCGGTCTGGAAGCCGGCCTCGGCGAGGCCGAAGGTTGCGCGCAAGCCCGCTCCCCCGGCGCCGATGACCACGACATCGTAGGCGTGATCGACGAATTCGTAGTCGCTCATACGCCGATCCCGATCCGGAGTATCGCGTAGACGGACGCGACCGCGACGAAAACGTGCGCGAATCGCGAAACGATCAGCAATGCGATCTTGGTGCCTTTCGTGTGAACGTAGTCCTCGACGACGACCTGCACGCCCAGATACGAGTGATACGCCAGCGTCACGCACAAAAGCGCCATCAGCACGCCGTTCAGCGGCTCGCCGAGAAACGCGATGACGTTGCCGTACTTGACCGTGCCGAGCATCGCCAGCGACACGACGAACCACGAACCGAGCAACGCCAGCGCAACGGCGGAAATCCGCTGCGCGAGCCAATGATCGGTCCCGTCCTTTGCGCTACCGAGCCCCAGCACCCGGCCGAGCGGCGACTTGAGGCTCATAGCATCACCAGCCAGAACGCCGCCGTCAGCATCACCGAAACGACCAGCACGGCCCATGCGGACCGCTCTGCCTGGCGCTTTTCGAAACCGCGGCCGGTATCCCAGAACAGATGCCGGATCCCGTTCGACAAATGATAAAAAAAGGCCAGGCTCCAGCCGATCAACAACAACAGGCCGAGTGGGGACCCCATCACGCGGGTGAACGCGAGATAAGCGTCCGGCCCGTCGGCCGCCTGTATCAGCCAGGCCGTCAGGACGACGAGTCCGACGGCATTCGCAAGACCGGTGGCACGATGCAGGATGGACAATGCCATCGTGATCGGCCAACGATAGATCGACAAGTGCGGCGACAATGGCCGACCGGGATTACGCATGTTGATTGAGCCTTCGCGCAGACGGGTGTTGGGCACCGCGTATTATCCGTAATCCGCCGGCCGCGACAAGGCGGCTCATACAGAGCACAGTCATAACACGGTCGGGAGACGAATCAGAAGTCGATGCAGCGGCCGTTTTTTTCCCAGTCGCCGAATCGGGTCGGATCGGGGCCGTCACGGCCGCCGATCTCCTCCGGCCCCGGCTCGGATTTCGCCGCGGCCGGTGTTTTGTCGTCCGCCGGCGGCCGCGCAGTTTCGGCTGTCTCGGACTTGTCGTCGCGTGATAACTTAGACATAGTCCAAGTATGCCAGATCGGTATCGGGTGCGCAGCATCCCTTCACCATTCCTGATGCCATTCCTGATGCCATTCCTGACAGAGAAGCCTATGACAGCGGGACCGGAATACGCAGAATACGCAAAAATTGTCGTCGGCGGCGAGGACGCGACGACGTTTCTGCAAGGCCAGCTCACCAACGACGTGGAGCAATTGTCGGGGGGGGGAATGCAGCTTGCGGCCTGGTGCAACCCCAAGGGCCGGGTGATCGCGATCGTGCGCGTGTGCCGCCGCGGAACGGGATACGAGCTCGTGTTGCCGGCCGAGTTGGCCGATGCCGTGGCCAAGCGTCTCGCCGTCTTCCGCTTCCGCGCCCGGGTCAGTTTCGCGGTCGAACCCGCCGAGGCGCCGTCTCCGATCGACGGCCTCGCGTTCGTGGGCCTTGCGCAAAGCGAGAAATTCACCCCGCACATGCTGAACCTGGACCTGCTCGACGCGCTGAATTTCGACAAGGGCTGTTATACCGGCCAGGAGGTCGTCGCGCGGACACACTATCGCGGCAAGACCAAACGCCGGGCCCTGAGATTCGAAACCGAACAGTCCGTAGCCGTGGGCGATAAAGTCGTCATGGGCGCGCGCGACAGCGGACGGTCCGCGGCCGCCGGCGACGGCGTCTCGAACGGCGAGCGCGAGGTGGGCGAGGTAATGAACGTATCCGGGCACGAGTTGTTCGCCGTTGTGCCGGTACAACTGGCCGACGAGCCCTTGTCCGTCAACGGCGGTTCGATCAGGCGTGTGCCTTTGCCTTATCTGGATTAGGGCACGCGCGCCTGAGCGTCGGAATCCGGCCCCATCCGCCGCGGGTCGATACCCTACAATCTCCTAGGGCCGATCTCCTAGGGCCGATCTCCTAGTGTCAATCCCGCACTTCCGGCCGCATATGCGGGAACAGCAACACATCGCGGATCGACGGCGCGTCCGTCAGCAACATCACCAGGCGATCGATGCCGATGCCGATACCCGCGGTCGGCGGCATGCCGTACTCGAGCGCTCGAATATAGTCGTGATCGAATGCCATCGCCTCGTCGTCGCCCGCGTCGCGTTCCGCCGCCTGGGTACGAAAACGCTCCGCCTGCTCCTCGGGATCGTTGAGCTCGGAGAAGCCGTTGGCGATCTCGCGGCCGGCCACGAAAAACTCGAAACGATCGGTTACGAAGGGATCGTCCCGGTTACGGCGCGAAAGCGGCGATACTTCGGTCGGGTACTGGGTCACGAACACCGGCTGGCGTAAGTTACCCTCGCCGGTCTTCTCGAAGATCTCGATCAGAAGCTTGCCCGGACCCTGTGTGTCCTTGACGGGAATCGCCAGCGACTCGCAGACACCCACAAGGTAGTCACGATCCCGCAGTCTTGCGGCATCGAGGTCGGGGTTGAATTTCAGAACGACCGCCTCGACCGTCATCCGCGGGAATTTCGCGGACAAATCGAAGGTCTCGCCCTGGTATTGAATCGTCGAAGTGCCGACGACGGCATCGGCCATGCCGTGTAACAGGGCCTCGACCATGTCCATCAGGTCGGTGTAATCGGCATAGGCCCGGTAGAGCTCGAGCATCGTGAACTCGGGATTGTGCTGGGTCGAGACGCCTTCGTTCCTGAAATTGCGGTTGATTTCGTACACACGTTCCAAGCCTCCGACGATCAGCCGCTTCAGATTCAGCTCCGGCGCGATACGCAGATACAAGCTCATGTCCAGCGCATTGTGATGCGTCTCGAACGGCCGCGCGATCGCGCCGCCCGGGGTGACCTGCATCATCGGCGTCTCGACCTCCAGATAGTCCTGTGCGTCGAGGAAGGCGCGGATATAGGCCAGGATCTCGGACCGCCGCCGGAAAATCTCGCGGCTGTCCTCGTTCACGATCAGATCGACGTAACGTTGCCGATAACGCGTTTCCTGATCCGACAGGCCATGGAACTTCTCCGGCAGGGGTCTCAGCGACTTGGTCAGCAGGCGAACCTCCTCCGCCATGACCGTGAGCTCGCCGGTCTGCGTCTTGAACAAGCTGCCGGACGCGCCGAGGATGTCGCCCACGTCCCATTTCTTGAACTGCTGGTAGACGCCCTCCGGCAGGCGGTCGCGCTCCAGCCTGAGCTGGATTTGCCCGCTGCGATCCTGAAGCTTGACGAAACTGGCCTTGCCCATCACGCGCTTGGCCATCATGCGCCCCGCCACCGCGGCCTGTACATGCTCTTCGACGAGCTGCTCACCCTCGTGGCCACCGTAGGTACGATGCAACTCGTCGGCCAGTGCGTTGCGGTGGAAGTCGTTGGGATACGCCTCGCCCTGCTCCCGAATCGAATCGAGCTTTCTGCGCCTTTCGGCAATCAGCTTGTTGTCGTCTCTGGCGTCGTTCACGCTACGCTCACAATCCCTGTTTCAGGCTGGCTTCGATGAAGTTGTCCAGGCCGCCGTCCAGCACGGCCTGAGTGTTACCGGTTTCGACACCGGTACGCAAATCCTTGATCCGGCTCTGATCGAGGACATAGGAGCGGATCTGGCTGCCCCAGCCGACGTCGGCCTTGCTATCCTCGACGACCGAGGCTTCGGCGCGACGCTTCTGCATCTCGAGTTCGTAGAGCTTGGCCTTGAGCTGGTTCATGGCCGTCGCCTTGTTCTTGTGCTGCGAGCGATCATTCTGGCACTGCACGACGGTATTGGTCGGCAAGTGTGTGATCCGGACCGCGGACTCGGTACGGTTGACGTGCTGGCCGCCGGCGCCGCTGGCACGATAGACGTCGATACGCAGATCCGATGGATCGACGTCCACGTCGATGTCGTCGTCGACCTCGGGCGATACGAACACCGACGCAAACGAGGTATGGCGCCGATTGCCGGAATCGAACGGCGATTTTCTCACCAGCCGGTGCACGCCGGTCTCGGTCCTGAGCCAGCCGTAGGCATAGTCGCCGACGACATGCACAGTTGCGCTCTTGATGCCTGCGACCTCACCCGCCGACGCTTCGATCAGCTCGGCCTTGAAACCGTGTGCCTCGGCCCAGCGCAGATACATCCGAAGCAGCATCTCGGCCCAATCCTGCGCCTCGGTGCCGCCCGCGCCGGACTGGATGTCGAGATAGGCGTTGTTCGTGTCCATCTCGCCCGAGAACATGCGTCGGAACTCGAGTCTCGCGACCCGTTGCTCGAAGTCGGACAGGTCGCCCTCGAGCTCGCCTACCGTATCGACGTCGTCCTCTTCGACGGCAAGCGCGAGCAACTCTTCCGCATCGTCGAGACCGGTTCGGAGATCGTCCAGCGTGACGACGATCTCTTCGAGCTGCGCGCGCTCCCGGCCCAGCGCCTGCGCGCGGTCCGGGTCGTTCCAGACACCGGGTTGCTCGAGTTCGCGCCGGACTTCGGTCAGGCGTTCCGCCTTGGCCTCGTAGTCAAAGATACCTCCTCAACGCATTGCTGCGTTCGGCGAGGCTCAGGATGGATTGCTTGATCTGGCTGGTTTCCATGCCGGGATACCGTAAAGACGCGGAAAACGCGCGATCGTATCACGCTCCGGCGGCCGTGAGCGGCGCGATTTGTTCGACGACGAGCTCCGGCTTCTGCAAGCCGCGGAACTCGTTCACCTCGAGCCGGAAAGCGAGTCGCACGACTCCGCGGAAAGCGGGGCCCGCCTGGTTGAAGGCGATCGCATCGACCGCATCGCCGCCCGCCGCGGGCCGCAGCCTGAGCTTGAGATGCGCCTCGCCGACGGTACGCTGCTCCAGCACCTGGAACTCGCCGCTCCAAAGCGGCTCCGGAAAACCGGCTCCCCAGGGACCCGCTTCGCGCAGCGCCCTCGCCGTATCGAGATTCAGGACCCCGGCCGGCAGCGGCCCGTCCGTGACGATCGCCCCGCTGAAATCGGCGTCCGGGTAAAGACGGGACAGACTTTCGCTCGCCAGTTTCGTGAAGTCGTCGAACCTGGCTTCGGCGATCGTCAGGCCCGCGGCCATCGCGTGACCGCCGAACTTGAGCATGACTTCCGGGTCCGCGGCGTGTACCGCTTCGAGCAGGTCGCGTGCGTGGACGCCGGGGATGGAGCGTGCCGAGCCCTTGAGCCATCCGTTTCGCTCGCGCGCGAAGGCGATCGCCGGCCGGTGGCAACGCTCGCGGACCCTTGCGGCGACCAGGCCTACGACACCCTGGTGCCAGGACTTGTCGTAAATACAGACGCAGGCGGGCATGTGTCGGGCAGCAAGCCCTTCGACGTAGCTCAAAGCCTGCTCGCGCATCGCCGCCTCGATCTCGCGGCGCTCGGCGTTGATCCGGTCGAGCACTCCGGCGTGATGCCGCGCAAGCCCGGCATCGTCGGTCAACAGGCATTCGATGCCCAGCGAAATGTCCTCCAGGCGGCCTGCCGCGTTGATGCGCGGACCGACGACGAAACCGAGATCGGCGCTGACGGCTCGCCGGAGTTCTCGGCCGGACTGTTCGAGCAAAGCCCGGATACCCGGAACCGTCTCGCCGGCGCGGATACGCATCAAGCCCTGCTGGACGAGGATTCGATTGTTGTGGTCGAGCGGCACGACGTCCGCGACGGTGCCCAGCGCGACCAGGTCCAGGTATCGCGCCGGCAGCCGCGCGGCGCCGGCCACACCCCGCTCTTCCAGGGCCCGGCCCAATGCCGCCATCAGGTAGAACGCCACGCCGACGCCGGCTAAGTTCCGGCTGGGAAAACGACTGCCCGGCAGGTTGGGGTTCAGCATGACCTGGGCCTCGGGAAGCTCCGGCCCGGGCAAATGGTGGTCCGTAACCAGTACCGGTATGCCCAAACGCCGCGCTTCGGCGACACCGTCGATGCTGGACACGCCGTTGTCCACCGTCACGATCAGCGCGGGTTTCGCCTCGGCGGCAACCCGCACGATCTCGGGTGACAATCCGTACCCGAAGTCGAAACGGTTCGGCACCAGATACCCCACGTCCCGGAACCCGAACCCGCCGAGGCAGCGCAACATCAAGGCCGTGCTGGTGGCGCCGTCGGCGTCGAAGTCGCCGATGATCGTGATACGTTCGTCACGTTTGTCGAGCAACAGCTCGACGGCGTCGGCAATGTTGTCGAGCCTGCTCACCGGGGCCAGATGTCCGAGCGCATAGTCGAGCTGTTCGGGGCCGGTTACGCCGCGCGCCGCGAAAAGCCGCGCGTACAACGGATCGATCCCGGACAAGGCCGCGAGCCGCTCGGCGCCGGGCACGGGACGCGCGACAATCGGCCGATCCGGCCTCACAGTCCCTCGTCCAGCAGCGACCGGCGACGCCAGAAGCGCACGGCGTCGGACCGCCTGAGCTCGGCGCGTATGCCGTCCCGGAACAGAATATCCAGCCGTTCGAGGCGCCGGCTCAACAGTGCCGAGCGAAGCTCGGCCAGCCACCTCGCGAGACCGTCCGGGTCGTCCACTTCAGGCGCAACCGCAACGAATCCCGCAACCGAAGCCTCGAGACAAGCACCGATGGAACCGGGCCAGGGTTCGCTCACGCCGGTGACGCTCATCCAATAGCCTCTGAGCAAGGGATCGTCGGCGAACAGGGGGAGCAAGGGCTGGGTGAGCTGCTCGGGAGCGAATCCCCCGCCCCATAACCACAGCGAGTTCACGGGCTTCAAACCGCGCATCCCGCGATCCAGATTCACCGGATGATCGTGTAAAGCCATCTCGATCTCGGAGACGAGCTTGCGATACCGCGCCGCGGACGCCGCCGACGGCATGTACCGATTCGGCATGTCCTGGTCGATGACGCCGGGTGACGAAGCGGAGGTTTCCAGCGGACGGTCCGGGCGCAGGTAACCGTAGGCGCCGACGCGAGCGAAACCGAAGTCGGCGTCGTTGCCGAGCGTCGCCTGTAAATGGTCCATCAGCACGCTCAGTTCGGCCGCCGGCACGGCGCCGGCGCCGAGCGCGTGCAGACAGAGATGATCCAGTCTGGGCTCCAGGTACACCGGGTCTGCGGCGGCGATCCAGACCGTGGGACGGTCACCGGTTTGACCCCACATACGAAGCGCCGCGATACCGGTGGCGGGCGGCTGCCGGCCGAGGACGCCGAGCAAGGTCGCGATGAGCGGTTCCCGTTTCGCGCAGCGGGAGACCCGGCCGTGCGCAAGCCAACGCCTCAAACCGGGATCGGTAAGCCGGCCGCCGCGAACCGGCGGCAGAACCACGACCGCCGAGGGTGTATCGGACTTGCGTTTCATTATTCTTGATGGAGAGTCTTTAAAGAGGCCTTGCCGCTGGGATGTTCTATAGTGGAAATAAAGCGGACCGCAGGGAGCCATTCCACTATAGAACATCCCAGCGGCAAGGCCGGCCTACACCGTGCCAATGCTGCATTTGCGACACTGCTCGTACGACGGAAATCCGCGCCGAAATCCATACCGAAATCCACGCGATTGGCCGGAGAGCACGGCTGTTTGTATCATTGTGACCCGCAAGGACGATGCTGGACAAGCCGTTTTGAAATTCACACGGGACACGCCCGGTGCGATCATGATCCGCAGTGTATCCGCGGAGCAGATACGCATCGGCGAAAAGACCTACCGCGAGCCGATCGTATTGACCACCGAAACCGTCCTCGACGCGTGGCGGGGTGGCGCCGTCGCCGATCTCAGTGATGTCGACTTCGAATTCCTGTTCGAGAAAAAACCGGAACTCGTCATTCTCGGCACCGGGGCCAGCAACGAGTTCCCGCCCCGTGAGCTGGTTTTCGCATTTGCGCGGCGGGGTATCGGCTTGGAAGTCATGGACACCCAGGCCGCAGCGCGCACCTTCAACGTGCTGGCCAGCGAAGGCCGCCGGCTCGCGGCGGTGTTGTACCTGTAGAAGCCCTGCCGCGCGCAAGCGCCGTTCGAGGGGGGATTGGGTCGGTCTAGCCCGGGTCGGTCTAGCTTCGGTCAGTCCAGCATGGCATCGCCGGAGTAACCGTGACTTTCCAGCAGGGTGCGCAATTGTTTCAACGCGTCGAGCTGGATCTGGCGGACGCGCTCACGCGTCACGCCGATATCCTCGCCGATGCGCTCCAGCGTCTCCCGCCGGCGGCCGCGCAGGCCGAAGCGGCGTTCGACGACTGCGCGCTGTTTTTCGTCCAGGGCGCCTAGCCAATGATCAACGACGTCGCGGGCATGGTCCCGTTGCGCGCAGCATGACGGATCGGCATCCCGGCCGGCCCGCAGGCGCTCTACCGGTCCTTCCACGTTGTCGTCGACGTTTGCCGAGCGCAAGGTGACGCACTCGTGCAAGGCCAGCAGCCGGGTCACGTCGGCGACGTCGCGCTTCAGGTGTGCCGCGATCTGGGCGGCGCTAGGCGCGCGATCCTGCCGTTGCCGAATGACTCTTGCGGCTCTAAGGCAGGCATGAATGTCCTTGATGACGTGAATCGGCAGGCGCACGGCGCCGGACTGGTTCATGATCGCCCGCTCGATCGTCTGTCGTATCCACCAGGTAGCATAGGTGGAGAAGCGGAATCCCCGTTCGGGATCGAACTTCTTGACGGCATGGATCAGACCGAGATTGCCTTCCTCGATCAGGTCCAGAAACGGCAGTCCGCGATTGACGTACCGTCGCGCGATCTTGACCACCAGCCGCAAATTACACTCGATCATCCGCTGCCGCGCCGGCTCGTCGCCGCGTTGCGCAAGGCGTGCGTAGCTGCGTTCTTCTTCGGCGCTCAACAGGGGCGAGACGCCGATTTCACTCAGGTAGAGGCGCGTCGGATCCCGCGACACCGCTTCCCTGGGTGCCGGCGTTTCGTTCGTGTCGCTCGCGCCGTTCGGCAATCCTTCCCGTCGCATGGCCACGCCGGTTCCTCTCGTCGAGGCAGCGCTGCACCGGATCGGAAATCGGTCGGGTTATCTCGCAGGCAGATAGTGTCGCGGGTTAACCGGCTTGCCGTTTCGCCTGATCTCGAAGTGCAGTCGCGGCTTGCGTTCCGGACCCTCACCCATCGTCGCAATCCGCTGGCCTTTTTTTATAGCCTGGCCTTCTTCGACCAGCAGCGACGCGTTGTACCCGTAGGCACTCAGGTAGGTGTCGTTGTGTTTAACGATAATAAGCTGACCGTAGCCGATCAGTCCACCGCCGGCGTACACGACCCGGCCGGAAGCCACGGCCAGCACCGCCTGGCCGGCCCTGCCGTCGATCAGGACGCCGGTGCCGGTACCCGGTTTTGCGCCAAATTCCACGTTGATGCGCCCCCTGGTCGGCCAGCCCCATAGCGGCGGCGGCTCGGCGGGAATTTCCGGCAATGGTTGCCGTTTGCGCGAATTCGGGCTTGCCGTCTCCGGCGGCGACAGGCGGAGTACCTGTCCGGGGTAGATCAGCGAGCCGTCGCCGAGGCGGTTCCAGCGCGCCACGTCGGCAGGGTCCCTGCCATGACGAAATGCAATCGAGAACAGGGTTTCGCCCTTACGAACGACGTGCCGGTCCGCGCCCGGACCGTCCCAGCGAATCGCGGGCCCGCAGGCTGTCAGCGTCGCGGCCAGCAGGCAAAGGGCAAGCATTCGGACAGGTCGGACGCGCATTGTCCGGAACCCGGGCACGATCAGCCACCGCGGACCATCAGATAGGCGATCAGGGCCACGACCAGCAGCGTAGCCGCCCAGCCCAACCGTTCCACATGCTGCCTGAGGGTGGACTCGAGTCGGTCGCCGCCGGCGACGACCAGTCCTGCGACCAGAAAGAAACGCGCGCCGCGACCGATCAAGGAGGCCACGATGAAGGCCGGGAGGTTCAAGGCCGCAACCCCGGCGGCGATCGTGAAGATCTTGTAGGGGATCGGCGAGAAACCGGCGATGAACACGATCCAGACCCCGTAACGATCGAACCAGTCGCGCGCGAGCTCGTACGCGCCCCAGTAGTGGGATTGCTCCAGCCAAGGCGCGACGGCCTCGAAGGTCGCCCAGCCGATCAGGTAACCCGCGAGGCCGCCGGCGACCGAGGTCAGCGTCGTGACCGTGGCGAAACGCCAGGCACGGGCGCGCTCGGCAAGGCACATCGGCGCCAACATCACGTCGGGCGGGATCGGAAAAAACGAGGACTCGGCGAAGCTCAACACCGCGAGGTAACGCTCCGCGTGGCGGTGGCGCGACCAGCCGAGCACCCGCTCGTACAGCGGCCCGAACAGTTTCACCGGCCGGCTCCATCGACCGGAGCCGAAACAAGAATAAACATGAGTAAATGCCTATAAGGCTATGATTTGTGGTTGAAAGGACCGGTAGTTTACTTGCCGGGGACCAGTGGCACAAAACTCACCGGGTCGAGCGAACACCGTTCGAAGTGATCGTCCCTGCGCGTGACCAGCGTCAGCTCCTGCCGGCCCGCCGGCCCAACCGGAATGATCAGCCGGCCGCCGGGTGCCAGTTGTTCGAGAAGCCTGGCCGGCATTTCCGGCGCTGCCGCGGCGACGATAATTCCGTCGTAGGGCGCATACTTATGCCAGCCGTCCCAGCCGTCACCCGGTCGAAACTGCACGTTGTAGATGTCCAGGTCGCGCAGTCGCTGGCGTGCCCTTTTCAGCAGCTCGGGTATGCGCTCGACCGAATACACCCGTTTGACCAGCGGTGCGAGTATTGCCGTCTGGTAGCCGCAACCGGTGCCGATTTCCAGCACTTTCTCTCCGGTGAATGCGTCCAGCAAGGCCTCGGTCATTCTCGCAACGACGTAAGGCTGGCTGATCGTCTGACCGTGGCCGATCGGCAAGGCGGTGTCCTCGTACGCCCGGCTGGCGAGCGCTTCGTCGACGAACAGATGCCGGGGCACGTTTCGAATCTGGTTGAGCACCGCCTGCGAGCGAATGCCGTGGGCCCTGAGCCGTTGCACCAGCCGGTCGCGGGTACGAGCCGAGGTCATGCCGATACCGCGGATTCCGTCACTCGCACCGTTCACGAGGCAAGCCAGTCTTTGAGCTGCTCGAGCGCTTCGTGGCGGGTCAGATCCACCTTGAGCGGCGTGACCGCGGCGGCGCCGCGCTCCACCGCGTGGAAGTCGGTACCCTCGCCGGCATCGGCGCCCTTGCCTGAAGGCCCAACCCAATAAATCGTACGCCCGTGCGGGTCGCTGGTCCTGACCACGGGCTCCGACTTGTGGCGGAAGCCCAGGCGGGTCGACTCGATACCGCGCAAGGACGCGTAAGGAACGTTCGGCACGTTGACGTTCAGGATGACATCGGGCGGCAGCGCGGCTCGCTCGAGCTTCTGTACCATCCCGGTGGCGACACGCGCCGCCGTGTCGAAATGCTCGAGCCGCTCGCCATTCATGTCCGTCAGCGACACGGCAATGGTCGGCAGGCCCAGAAACCGGCCTTCGATGGCCGCGGCCACGGTGCCGGAGTAAATCACGTCGTCACCGAGGTTGGCGCCATGGTTGATGCCGGATACCACCAGGTCCGGTTCCTCGTCGAGAAAGCCGGTCAGCGCCAGATGTACACAATCCGAAGGCGTGCCGTCGACGCTGTAACGATTCTCGCCGAATCGGGAAACCCGCAACGGCGAATGAACGGTCAGCGAGCTGCTCGCGGCCGAACGATTC
Organism: Woeseiaceae bacterium; assembly: GCA_028279985.1. Lineage (GTDB taxonomy): Bacteria > Pseudomonadota > Gammaproteobacteria > Steroidobacterales > Woeseiaceae > UBA1847. The sequence continues at coordinate 62,394 of JANQMR010000005.1, read as the reverse complement.
CGGTCCGGCGCGACGACGATCACGTCCGCAACTTTTTCGAGCGCGTCGGTCAGGACGTTGATGCCGGTTGCCAGATAACCGTCGTCGTTGCTTACGAGGATTTTCATTATTGTGAGACGGGCGGTAGGCGGTCAGAGACCGCATCACTATACTGAATGTTCCGGCGGCACCATAGCCTGCAGAGTGGCGTCATGACCGACGACGATATCGAATTGTTTCGCCGTGCCGTGGACGGCGCCCGTCCGCTCGACGTGGAGCAGCGGGTCGATCCGACGCCGCGCAGGTCCAAGCCCCGGGCGCGGTTCACGCGCGAGGACGAACGCCGCGTGCTGGGCGAATCCCTGGACGCCGACATCGACCTGACGGAGAAAAACAACGGCGAAGCCTTGCGCTTTGGGCGGCCGTCCGTCGGCCGGCGCACGATGCGCAAGCTCGGGCGGGGCAACTTCAGCGTGCAGGCCGAAATCGATCTGCACGGCATGACGGTCGCGGAAGCGAAGCCGCGGCTTGCCGACTTCATCGAACACTCGGCGCGCACGGGCAAACTCTGCGTGCGTGTGATCCACGGCAAGGGCCGCGGCTCGGGACACCGCGGCCCGGTGCTCAAGGACAAGGTCAATCGATGGCTGCGTCGCTGGGAGCCGGTGCTCGCCTTCGTCTCGGCGCGTCAGGTGGACGGCGGCACCGGCGCCGTTTACGTATTGCTGCAACGTTCCGCCTGACGCTCGAATGACCGCCGGGGCGCGGAATGCGCATACTCCCGGTCGCCATGCGCGATACCAAGCTAATTCTGCATGCCCCCAATCTCGCGCAGCACCGGCGTAGCAAATCCACTTCTCGGCAGGCGAAAAACGGCACCTGTCGCGGACATTCCGCTTCAGCGATTCGAGTCGGCGGCTGGTACTACCGCCGGGACTACCGCCGGGACTACCTGATAGAAGGTCTCGCCGGGGCCCACCATGCCCAAGTCCGTACGCGCCCGCTCCTCGGCAGCCTCCAGCCCCTGCTTGAGATTGACGACCTCGGCATCGAGCGCGGCGTTACGCTCGCGCAACGACTCGTTCTGCTGCGCCTGCTCGGCAACCGCGGCACGAAGCTTCAGGGTCTTGCGATAACCGCCGTCCGACAGCCACAGCTCGACCTGCAGCAGAACCGCGACGAGAACCAATACGACGAGCAGCCAGCGCAGATGAGACAAAAGACTTCCCCGAACCCTTGTCGTGCCCGGCAACCCAGGGTCCGTCGATAAACCCTAGCCAACCGCGACCGAGAACGCCTTGCGCCCGGCATACCCGGCAGAACTCCCCAGCGCTTCCTCGATGCGCAATAGCTGGTTGTACTTCGCGATGCGGTCGGAACGCGACAGCGACCCCGTCTTGATCTGGGTCGCGGCCGTGCCTACCGCGATATCGGCGATCGTGGCATCGGAGGTCTCCCCGGAACGATGCGAGATCACTGCCGAATAACCCGCGTCCACCGCCATAGTAACAGCATCAAGAGTTTCAGTTAAAGTCCCGATTTGGTTGGGTTTTATCAATATGGAATTAGCGATGCCCTGGTCGATGCCGCGCTTCAGGATTCCGGTGTTGGTGACGAACAGGTCGTCGCCGACCAGTTGCACGCGATCGCCGAGGGCCTCGCTCAGTATCCGCCAGCCGTCCCAGTCGCTTTCGTCCATGCCGTCCTCGATCGTGACGATCGGATAGGCGCTCGCGAGTTCGGTCAGGAATTCGCTGAACCCGGCGGCGTCGAAATCGCGGCCCTCCGAAGCCAGCCGGTAGGTCCCGTCCGAGTAGAACTCCGAGCTCGCAACGTCGAGCCCCAGCAAGATATCGCCGCCAGGCTCGAAGCCGGCGGTGTCGACGGCGCGCATGATCGTATCGAGCGCGGCGCGATTCGACGGCAGATCCGGCGCGAAGCCGCCCTCGTCGCCGACGGCCGTGTTCAGTCCCTCCGACCGGAGCACCGCTTTGAGCGCGTGAAAAATCTCGGCGCCGTAACGCAGCGCCTCGGCGAAGCTCGGCGCGCCGACCGGCAGGATCATGAACTCCTGGATATCGACGCTGTTGTCCGCATGCGCGCCGCCGTTGATGATATTCATCATCGGCACCGGCATCGTCGTATCGTCGCCGAGATGCCGGAACAGCGGCATGCTCCTCGAGGCCGCGTCGGCCTTGGCTGCAGCCAGCGACACGGCAAGCAGTGCATTGGCGCCCAGCCGGCTCTTGTTCTCCGTGCCGTCGAACTCGATCATCCGCGCATCCAGCGCCCGCTGATCGGCGAATTCGACGCCCGTGAGTACCTCGGCAAGCGCCCCGTTGGCGTTGGCGACGGCCTTAAGCACCCCCTTGCCGAGATACCGGGCCTTGTCGCCGTCCCTGAGCTCGACCGCTTCGCGCGTGCCGGTCGATGCGCCGGACGGCACACCGGCACGCGCCGTCGTACCGTCGCCCAGCGTGACGTCCGCCTCTACCGTCGGATTGCCGCGCGAATCGAGAATCTCCCTTGCCCGTATTTCCTTGATGGTAATCATCGACTGTCGTCAACCTCCCTTGGTCAGGTTCCCAGTCCGTAACTCGTTTCCAGGTATCCCGCCCGCTTGACGCTCCGGTCGATCGTGACCAGAACCTCGAGCAGCGCGCGCATGTCCGCCAGCGGCATGGCATTCGGCCCGTCGCTCAAGGCCCGCTCCGGATCGGGATGCGTCTCCATGAAAAGGCCCGAAACACCCGCCGCCGTCGCCGCCCTGGCCAGAACGGGAATGAACTCCCGCTGTCCGCCGGATGCCGAACCCTTGCCGCCCGGCAGTTGCACCGAGTGCGTCGCGTCGAAGACCACCGGACAACCGGTACTCCGCATCGCGGCCAGGCTGCGCATGTCGGAGACCAGGTTGTTGTAACCGAAAGAAAAGCCGCGTTCGCACACGAGGATCTGTTCGTTGCCGGTCGATTTTGCCTTGTCGACGACGTTTTGCATCTCCCACGGCGACAGGAACTGCCCCTTCTTGATATTCACGGGCTTGCCGGCGGCGGCAACCCGCAGGATGAAATTCGTCTGGCGGCACAGGAACGCCGGCGTCTGCAACACGTCTACGACCTCGGCGGCTTCGTCGATCGGCGTGTCCTCGTGCACGTCGGTCAGTACCGGCATGCCGAGCTGGCGGCGGACTTCACCGAGTATCCTCAAGCCTTCCTCGATACCGGGCCCGCGAAAGCTCGAAGCCGAGCTGCGATTGGCCTTGTCGAACGAGGACTTGTAGATCACCGGAACACCCAGTTCCGCGCCCATCTCCCGCAGCATGCCGGCGGTATCCAGCGCCATGGCCTCGCTTTCGACGACGCAGGTGCCGGCGATCAGAAAAATCGGCCGGTCCGCGCCGACATCGAAGCCGCACAGGTTCATGCTTCGGCCACTGCCGGCAGCTCCGCGTCACGATGCCGCCGCGCCGCGCCGATGAATCCCTTGAACAACGGATGTCCGTCCCGCGGCGTCGAGGTGAACTCCGGATGAAACTGACTCGCCAGAAACCACGGGTGGCCGGGTACCTCGACGACCTCGACGAGATCGTCGACCGACAGGCCCGAGAAAGAGAGCCCCGCCCTTTCGAGTCGTTCGCGATAGTTGTTGTTTACTTCGTAACGATGCCGGTGACGTTCCTCGATGCAAGTCTTGCCGTAGTTTCTCGCGGCCAGCGAACCCTCCGCCAGAAAAATCTGCTGTGCGCCGAGTCGCATCGTGCCGCCGAGATCGGAATCCTCGTCGCGCTGCTCGACATCACCTGCCGAGGTCTGCCACTCGGTGATCAGGCCGACGACCGGGTCAGGCGTCGAGCGGTCGAACTCGGTGCTCATCGCGTTCTCGAGCCCGGCCAGGTGGCGCGCGGCTTCGATGACGGCGACCTGCATGCCCAGGCAGATACCCAGATACGGGATACCTTTCTCGCGCGCGTAACGCACGGTCGCAATCTTGCCCTCGATGCCGCGATCGCCGAAGCCGCCGGGCACGACGATACCGTCCATCGACGCCAGACAGTCGACGCCGTGAACCTCGATGTCCTGCGATTCGATGTAACGGATGTTGACGCGGGTGCGGGTATGGATGCCGCCGTGCAACAAGGCCTCCGACAGGGAGATATAGGAATCTCTCAGATCGACGTACTTGCCGACCATGGCCACGTTGACCTCCGCCTCGGGGTTCCGCTTGGCATCGACGATCGCCTGCCACTCCGACAGATCCGCCTCCGGGAGGTCGAGCCCGAGCTGCCTAGCGACGATGCCGTCTAGACCCTGGGCATGCAACATCGCCGGGATTTCGTACAGGTCGCCGGCATCGTAAGCCGAAATGACGGCATTCTCGCGAACGTTGGTGAAAAGCGCGATTTTCCTGCGTTGCTCGGCGGGCAGCGGCTGTTCCGAGCGGCAGACGAGTATGTCGGGCTGAATACCGATCGAGCGCAGCTCCTTGACCGAGTGTTGTGTCGGTTTGGTCTTGATCTCGGAGGAGGTCGCGATGTAAGGCACCAGGGTCAGATGGACGTAGACGACCCGGTCGTGACCGTGCTCGATCCCCATTTGCCGGATCGCCTCCAGAAACGGCAGCGACTCGATATCGCCGACGGTGCCGCCGATCTCGACCAGGCAAATATCCGCGTCGCCGGCGCCGCGCTCGACGCTCTGTTTGATCTCGTCGGTGATATGCGGGATGACCTGCACGGTGGCACCGAGATAATCGCCGCGACGTTCCTTCGCGATCACGCTCTCGTAGATCCTGCCGGTCGTGAAATTGCTGTTGCGCCCGGTGGTGGTCCGGACGAAGCGCTCGTAATGTCCGAGATCGAGATCGGTCTCCGTACCGTCGTGGGTGACGAAGACTTCCCCGTGCTGGAACGGGCTCATCGTGCCGGGGTCCACGTTGATGTACGGGTCCAGCTTGATCATGCTGATCGACAGCCCGCGCGCCTCGAGGATCGCGCCGAGACAGGCCGACGTGATCCCCTTGCCCAGGGAGGAAACCACGCCGCCGGTGATGAATACGTACGATGTCATGTAAAAAGCCCGAAGCCCGGTCCTGGACGACTCGACTGAAACAGGCTTGCCTGAAACCACACTTGCCTGAAACAACACTTGCCTTAAACAACAAAGGGCTGGATCGAAAGCACGTTGTCGCTCAACGCGCTTTGTCTCCAACCCTTCGTAGTCGCGCCGTCGTTGGATAAAGACGGTTTTAAACCTTATCAGATAGCCGGTAGCCAGACAACGCGGCTGGGCGGCAATACAGCGCCGGCGTAGTGTCGACAGGGCACTAGAATAGCGGCGGATGGTCCCGCCATTCGACGGCGGTACCCGGTGCGCTGCTCGCGGACGCCGCCAGCCACAGGTCGGCGACCGCCACCAGCTCGTCGTCCGCATATACCAACGGCAGCCGCTGCCGCATCCACGGCACGATACCGGCCTCCTGCAACAGCGTCTTGAGCCTGCGGGTGCGTGCCTGGCCCAGAGGCCTGATCGACTCGCCGCCGCGGCGGAACCGGATTTCCAGGCGCCGGCCCAACACCTCGTCCGACAGCCCCTGCGGCGCATCGGGTGCGCGCGCCAGAAACCCCAGCCCGAAGCCGAGTTCGACGGTGTCGTGCGAAAAATCGAGCGGTGCCGCCGGTACTTGCCCCGATTCGCCAGACTCGCCAGATTCGCCGGCCGCGTCCAGATACAGGCGGTCGCGATACCGGCGCGCCACGCCGCCTGGCCAGCGAACCAGCGGCTGCGCATCGTCGCGCGCGGCGACCAGCTCGTTGAGTACGGCCGCAAGCTGTGCCGCGCCAGGCGCCGGCAGACCGGCCCGGCGAATTGCCGATCGAAGCACGTTCCGTTGCCGGGACCGGTCGAGCCCCGACAAGGATGTCAGCGACAAGCGTCCAACCGTTTCACCGACGGTCTCGAGATCGATGGCCGCGAGCTGCTCCAGCAGGGATGCCGCGTCACCGGCCAGCGCCGCACTGCGGGCCAGGCGCGCCGCGACACCCGGCCAGCGTGCGTTCAGGCGCGGCAGTATCTCGTGCCGCAGGTAATTGCGGTCGAAACGCGGATCGCTATTCGAAGGATCGTCCAGCCAGCCGAGGTCGGCTGACGCGGCGTGAGCTTCCAGCGCCGCGCGAGGGGTATCGAGTAAAGGCCTGACGAGCCAGCCGCTTGCGAACGGCCGGATCGCGCCGATGCCGGCGAGGCCGGCAGGCCCGCTGCCGCGGAGCAGATTGATCAGCAAGGTCTCGGCCTGGTCGTCCCGGTGATGGGCGGTCAAGAGCCAGTCGCCCTCGCCGACGTGCCTGGCCAGCACCGCGTATCGCGCCTCCCGCGCGGCGGCCTCCAGACCGCCGGGCGTATCGGGGTCGAGCTCGACGACCTCGGCCCTGAAGTCGACGCCCAGCGCCTCGGCCTTTTGCGCGCAGGTCTCGCGCCAGCGCGCGGAATCGGCCTGCAGCCCGTGATCGACGTGTACCGCCAGAAGCGCCTTTCCGTGTCGTTTTCGGCTTCCGGCGAGCGCGTGCAACAACACGCTCGAATCGAGCCCGCCGCTAAAGGCGATCACATAACGTTCGGGCGCCGGCGCCTGGCGCTCGAGCGCCGCGAGCAGCCGCTTGACGTCAAAACTCACGCTTCCTTGAAGTCCCCGAAGCCCGCGAGGCGACGCTGGCGCTCTTCCAATAGCTGTTCCAGCGGCAACTGAGCCAACTCGTCCAGCCTGGCGACGACCGCGTTACGGATGACCTCGGCGGCATCCCGGGGATTGCGATGCGCGCCGCCCAAGGGTTCCGGGAGCACGTCGTCGACCAGACCGAAGCCTTTCAGGCTCTCGGCGGTGATGCGCATCGCATCGGCGGCTTGCTCCGCCTTCTCGGCACTCTTCCAGAGTATCGATGCACAACCTTCCGGAGAGATCACCGAGTAGATGCCGTACTGGAGCATCAGCAAACGGTCGCCGACGCCGATGGCCAGCGCGCCGCCCGAGCCGCCTTCGCCGATCACGACACTGACGATCGGGGTCTTGAGGCCCGCCATCAGATACAAACTGTAAGCAATTGCCTCACTCTGGCCGCGTTCCTCGGCGCCGACCCCCGGATAGGCGCCCGGCGTATCGATGAAGGTCACGACCGGCAGGGAGAACTTCTCGGCGAGCCGCATCAGGCGTTGCGCCTTGCGATAACCTTCGGGCTTCGGCATGCCGTAGTTGCGCCTGACGCGTTCCTTGGTGTCGCGGCCCTTCTGGTGTCCGATGAACATCGCTGCGCGACCGTCGATGCGACCGATACCGCCGACGATCGCGGGATCGTCCGCGTACATCCTGTCGCCGTGCAACTCCTGGAAGTCCGGCGACATCTCATCGAGATAGTCCAGCGTATAGGGCCGCATCGGGTGCCTGGCGACCTGTGCGATCTCCCAGGCGCTGAGCTTCGCGAAGATGCTACGGGTCAGCGCTTCGCTCTTGGCGCGTAAACGCGTTACCTCTTCGTTGATGTTGACTTCGGAATCGTCGCCGACAAAACGAAGCTCTTCGATCTTGGCTTCCAGTTCGGCGATCGGCTGCTCGAAATCCAGGAATTTCAGATCCATGGCTTAAGGCCTGTCGACCGTTGATTGGCGGTTTCGGACTCTACATGATTTCGCGGCCGGGCGCGTACAACAGCCGGACGTTGCCGCTGCCGAGCAGCTCCGACAGCTTGTCGCGCAACTCGCGGCTCGGCCGCACCGACCATTCCGCCCCCAGCTCCAGGCGCGCCGCCGCGCGTTCGCCGAAGTACTGCACGGCGACGTCGCAGTCGCCTTCGCGGTAGGGCAACAACACGTCGTGCAGACGCATCAACAATTGCTCGCCCTGTCCGTCGGGCGCGAGCTTGAGCAGCATGCGTTGCGCGCGGCTCTCGATTACCCGGTCGATCTGCGACACGCGCTTGGCATTGACGGTCCAGGCGCCGATGAAATCGTCATATCTCAGGCCGCCCGCCACGACGACGATTTCGTCCTTGACCAAGAGATGGCGAAACTCTTGAAACGCCTCGCTGAACAGGCTGATTTCCATGCGTCCGCTGTCGTCGTCGAGAACGACGCTGACGCGATTGCCGCGTTTTCGAATGTCTACCACCAACCCGGCCAGGGTGACCTCGCGGCGGCTCTGGGCGTAACTGCGTTCACCGTTCGAGGTTTCCGGCGGCGGCTCCCGGGTCACGTCGCCGAGTTTGCCGTCGACGAAGCACCGTGCGTCGTTGCGCACGGCATCGAAAGGATGCCCGGTCAAATACAGGCCCAGCGCTTCCTTCTCGTTGCCGAGACGCACGCTCTCGGGCCATTCGGCGGGGTCCGTTACCGGCTTCGCCGCGGCGGCGGACTCGGCCAGGCCGAACATGTCGTTCTGGCCGGCGGCGGCGGCGCGCGCCTGCTGGTCGGCGCCTTTCAACGCTTCCGGCACCTCGAGCATCAGCGCATGCCGCGAGCGCCCGAACCCGTCCATCGCGCCGGCTTTGATCATCGCCTCCAGCGCACGCCGGTTCACACGTTCGTGGTCGATACGGCGGCAGAAGCTCGCGAGGTCTTCGAAGGCCCCGCCGGCTTCCCGTTCCGCGATCAGCGACTCGACGGCGGCGCGGCCCACGCCTTTGATCGCGCCCAGGCCGTAGAGGATGCCGCGCTCGTCGGACACGCTGAAATGATAGCCGGAGCGATTGACGTCCGGCGGAACGATGTCGAGGCCGAGCTGCCGGCAATCGTCCTTCAGGGTCACCAGCCGGTCGGTATTCTGTAAATCGGCGCTCATGACCGCCGCCATGAAGGCCGCCGGATAATGCGCCTTGAGATAAGCGGTCTGGTAGGACAGCACGGCGTAGGCGGCCGAGTGCGATTTGTTGAAACCGTAACCCGCAAACTTCTCCATCAAATCAAAAATGTGTGTCGCGGTGGGTTCGGCCACACCGCGTTCGACGGCGCCTTGCACGAAGATCTCGCGCTGTTTGGCCATCTCCTCCGGCTTTTTCTTACCCATCGCGCGCCTGAGCAGATCGGCGCCGCCGAGCGTGTAACCGGCCAGCACCTGCGCGATCTGCATGACCTGTTCCTGATACAGGATCACGCCGTAGGTTTCCCGCAGCACGGGTTCGAGGTCCGGATGCAGGTAGTCGATTTGAGAACGCGCGGTTGCGTGCTTGCGCTCGATGAAGTCGTCCACCATGCCGGACTGCAGCGGACCGGGCCGAAACAGGGCAACCAGCGCAACCAGGTCGTCGAACTGATCGGGACGCAAGCGCTTGACGAGGTCCCGCATGCCGCTGGACTCGAGCTGGAACACGGCCGCCGTCTTGGTGCTTTGCAAAAGCTCGAAGGTCTTCGGGTCGTCCGTCGGCACGCGGGCGATGTCGAAATCGAGATCCGGATAGCTGGCGTTGACGATACGTTCGGCCCAGTTGATGATCGTCAGCGTTCTGAGCCCCAGAAAGTCGAACTTCACGAGGCCAATCGCCTCGACGTCGTCCTTGTCGAGCTGTGTGACGATGTTCGTTCCGCCGTCTTCACAGTAAAGCGGCGCAAAATCCGTCAGCCGATCCGGCGCGATGACCACGCCGCCGGCGTGTTTGCCGGCGTTGCGTACCAGTCCTTCGAGGGATCGCGCCAGATCGATGATCGCCGCAATCTCCTCGTCGTCCGCATACATCGCCGCCAGCTCGTCCGACTGGTCGAGCGCCTTCTCGAGCGTCATGCCGATCTCGAAGGGAACGAGCTTGGCGACACGATCGACGAAACCGTAAGGCTGCCCCAGTACGCGCCCCGCATCGCGGATGACGGCTTTTGCCGCCATCGTGCCGAAGGTGATGATTTGCGCCACACGATCGCGACCGTAACGCTCGGCGACATAGTCGATGACGCGGTCGCGGCCTTCCATGCAGAAATCGACGTCGAAATCAGGCATCGACACGCGTTCGGGATTCAGGAAACGCTCGAAAAGCAGGTCGTGCTCCAGCGGGTCCAGGTCGGTGATTCCTAGCACCCAGGCGACCAGCGATCCCGCGCCGGAACCGCGGCCGGGACCGACCGGGATGCCGTTCTCGCGCGCCCAGCGGATGAAGTCGGCGACGATCAGGAAGTAGCCGGGGAACCCCATGCCACGTATGACGTTCAGCTCGCTCGTGAGCCGCTCGAAATACGGTGCGCCGAGTATTTTCCGGTCCGCCGCTTCGATGCCTTTCGCGGCATGTATCTCTTCCAAGGCCCGATCCAGGCCCCGGCGGGCCTCGGACTCGAGGTACCCCGCCTCCGTCTCGCCGGCAGGCACCGGGAATGCCGGCAACACGCTCCGGCCCAGCGACAGGCTGAAGTTACAACGCCTGGCGATTTCCAGACCGTTGGCAATGGCTTCGGGCACGTCGTCGAACAACGCGGCCATCTCCTCGCCGCTGCGCAGGTACTGTGCTTCGCTGTAATGGCGCGGCCGGTCCGGATCTGCGAGGCTTCGACCTTCATGGATACAAACGCGCGCTTCGTGCGCGTTGAAGTCGCCGGGCTCGAGGAAGCGCACGTCGTTGCTCGCCACCACCGGCACGGCCTCGCCGGAGGCCAGCGACAGGCTGGCCTGCACGCAATCCTCCTCGCCGCGGCGCCCGGTGCGGATCAGCTCGAGGTAATAACGATCGCCGAACACGGCTTGCCAGTGATGCAGGCGTTCCAGCGCCAGCTCGGCCCGGCCCCGGCGCAAGGCATTGCCGACATCACCGTGTAACCCGCCGGACAGGGCAATCAGACCCCTGCAGGCCTCCGCCGTCAGCCACTCGCGCCTGACCCGCGCTTCGCCGCGATACTGGCCTTCGAGAAACGCGCGCGTGATCAACTCGGACAGTCGGCGGTAACCCTCGTTGTTCTGGCACAACACGACCAGTGTGTACGGCCGTGCGGGTTCATCGGGGTTCTCCACGCAAAGGTCGGCGCCGATGATCGGCTTGACACCCGCCTGCTGCGCCTGACGGTAGAACTTGACCATCGCAAACAGGTTGTTGCGATCGGTCAGGGCGACGGCCGGCATGTCGTCCGCCGCACAACGCCGCATCAGCGCGGGAATGCGCACGGTGCTGTCGATCAGCGAGTACTCGGTCCGCAGATGCAGATGTACGATCGGCGAGGCGCTGCTCACAAGGTCTCCCGCACCGGCGCAAAACTCAGCCGATGCTCTCGGCAGGGCCCATGCCGGCGAAGCCGTTCGCGATGCACGGCCGTGCCGTAACCCTTGTGACGAGCAAAGCCGTATTGCGGGTACAGGCTGTCCATTTCGACCATCATCCGGTCGCGGGTCGTCTTGGCGAGGATCGATGCGGCGCTGATCGCGGCGACCCGAGCATCGCCGCGAACCACGGCTTCGCCGGGAATCGAACGCCCGCCGAAACCGAGTCCGGGCAGGCGATTACCGTCTACACGCACGCCGGCCGGAAATACGCCCAAGCTCAGGATGGCGCGACGCATCGCGAGCATGGTCGCCGCGAGGATGTTCAGCGTATCGATCTCTTTCGGATCGGCCCAGGCGACGGCCCAGGCCAAAGCCGACTTGCGGATCTCCGCCGCCAGCGCGTTGCGCCGCCTCTCGCCGAGTACTTTCGAATCCGCGAGCCCGGCTATCGGTGCGGCCGGGTCCAGAATCACGGCGGCGGCCACCACCGGGCCTGCAAGCGGACCGCGGCCGGCTTCGTCGATGCCTGCAACCGGTCCGCCGGGACCGGACGACTGGGACAACTTGGACGACTGAGATAACTGGGACAATTGTGATTGCCGCATGGCTATCGCTAAGATCCGGTGTCGTTGCGCTCAGAGACTGCCGACCAGCGCCGCTACAGCCTCCGCAGCGCGGTCGTCTGCATTCAACGCCAGCTCCGTCCGGAGTTTAGCAAATCGACGACGGATGCTTTCCCTGCGCGCGGGGTCGCCCAGAAGCGCCGCCACCTCGTCGGCCACGAGCGCGGGAGTCGCCCGCTCCTGGATACATTCCGGCACCAGCGGCGTTTCGGTCAGCAGGTTCGGCATCGTTACGTAGTCCGTTTTCATTAGCCCGAACAGCCTCAAGATCGCCGCGCTGAAAGGGGAAACCTTGTAGGCCGCAACCATGGGCTTACACAACAGCGCAGCTTCCAGCGCCGCGGTACCGGATGCCAGCATCGCGACGTCGGCGGCGGCCATCGCAGATTCCGACCCCCCGTCGGTCGCCGTGAAACGGTCGCCTACCCCCTCCGCCGCGAGATGGGCGAGCATGGGCTCGCGCAAACGCGGCGACGCAATGGGAAGGACGAAGCGCAAACCCGGGTCGGTCGCCGCCAGCCGGGCCGCGGCGCCCGCGAACACCGGCCCCAGGCGGGCGATCTCGCCGCTGCGACTGCCGGGAAGCACCGCGACGAGCCGCGCTCCGGGATCGATGCGAAGCTCGCGTCTGAGGATCGCCGGGTCATGGTCGGTGGACAGGCTGTCGGCCCGTGGATGGCCGACGAAAACCGCGTCGATGCCCTTGCGGTCGTACAGCGGTTTCTCGAAAGGCAGTATGCAGAGCACTCGATCGGCGGCTTTACGCACGCTTTCTATGCGACCCGGCCGCCACGCCCAGACCGTCGGGCTCACGTAGTGGACGGTCCGGATGCCGAGCCGTCTCAGGCGTTTCTCCAGACCGAGATTGAAATCCGGTGAGTCGATGCCGACGAAGACGTCCGGCGGCGATGCGCGCCAGCGCGCCAGCAGCGACCGCCTGAGCCGAAGCAGACGGGGAATGTCGCGCAAGGGCTCGATCAGCCCCATGACGGCGAGCTCCTCGGCTTCCGCCCACGGATCGCAACCGGCGGCGATCATCTCCGGACCCGCGACTCCCTCGAAACGGACCCCCGGAAGCCGCCGCGCCAGGGCACGGATGAGCCCCGCGCCCAACGCGTCTCCGGAGGCTTCGCCGGCTACGAGTCCAATCCGCATGCGGAGCTTCGCTAGCGGATGAGGCCGCGCTTGGACTTGCGCAGCGAATCGAGCAACAAGACGAGCTCCGGTCGCGTGTCCGTCAGCGCCGCGATCTCGTCGATGGCGTCGCTGAGCCGGTTACCCTTGCGATAAATCGAGCGATAGGCTTGTTTGATGTAACGCAATTGTTCGGCGTCGAAGCCGCGCCGCTTCAGGCCTTCGCTGTTGATGCCGCGGGGAACCGCCGGCTGGCCCGATACCATCGTGTACGCGGGTACGTCCCGGTTGACGCCCGAATACATGCCGAGAAAGGCGTGCGCACCGATGCGACAAAACTGGTGCGCGCCCGAGAACCCGCCGAGGATCGCCCAATCGCCGACATGGACGTGACCGCCCAGTGTGGCGTTGTTGGCAAGTATCGTGTTGTTGCCGATCCGGCAATCGTGTGCGATGTGCACGTAGGCCATGATCCAGTTGTCGTCGCCCACGAAGGTCTCGCCGGCATCCTGGACGGTGCCGCGGCTGATCGTGCAGAACTCGCGAAACTTGTTGCGGCTGCCGATGGTCAGCCCGGTCGGCTCTCCGCGGTACTTCTTGTCCTGCGGGTCGTCGCCGATCGACGAGAACTGGTAGATGTGATTGTCGTTGCCTATGCTCGTAGGGCCGTTGATCACGACGTGACTGCCGATCCGGGTACCGGCGCCGATCGAGACCTCGTCGCCGATCACGCTGTACGCACCGACCGTGACACCGGCGGCGATGTTCGCCTTGTCCGAGATGATTGCCGTCGGATGGATCATGACGGAATCAGTCGTCGCCCTTCTCGAGCCGGGCAATCCGTTTGTGCAGGTTGCCGAGTCTGCGCAGACGGGCGAGCCGCTTGCTCCAGATCTTGGCCGGCTCCACGGGAATGACCGACGCGTACATGCCGGGTTCGGTGACGTCCTTGGTCACCGCACCCTGGGCGCCGACGATTACGTCGTCGCAGATGGTGATGTGGCCGACGGTACCGGACTGGCCGCTGAAAATGCAGCGTTTGCCGATGATCGTGCTGCCGGAGATCCCGGTCATCGACGCCATCGCCGTGTGCGCACCGATGACGACGTTGTGGGCGATCATACACAGATTGTCGATGCGCACCCCGTCCTCTATGACGGTATCGTCGAGTGTGCCGCAGTCGACCGTCGAGTTCGCGCCGATTTCTACGTCGTCACCGATCCTGACGCCGCCCAACTGCGGGACCTTGACCCAACCTTCCGGTGTCATTGCATTGCCGAACCCGTCTGCGCCGATGACGGCGCCAGGGTGTAGGGTACAACGTTCGCCGATCTGCACATTGCGCACCAGCGTAACCTTGGCAATCAGGCGCGTACCCCTGCCAAGGACGCAGTCCGGTCCCACGACACAACCCGGGCCGACGTAGACGTCTTCGCCGACGACCGAACGCTCGCCGACGACGGCATGGGCAGCCAGGTACGCACTCGCCGCGACATCGGCATCGCCGGCCACGACCGCGGTGGGATCGCGGCCGGGTTCGTGGCGAGGCGCCGGGCGGATGACGGCCGCCATCCTCGCATAACAGACATAGGGATCTTCGGCGATCAACGCGGCCGCCGGGCATTCCGCCGCATCGTCGGCACGCAGGACGACGGCGGCGGCTTTGGTCTTCGCCAGTTTCGGCCGGAAAGCGGAGTTGGCGAGAAAAGTCAGGCTGTGCTCGTCCGCGGCATCCAGGGGTGCAACGTCGTGGATCACGACATCGGGATCGCCGATCAACTCGCAACCGAATCTCGTCGCCAGATCACCGAGACTAAGCGGCATTGTGACGCTGCGCGGATTACCGCCCGGATCAGCGCGCGCCGGTCGCCTGGTAGTTGGCCTCGACGGCGCGCAGCACCTCTTCGGTAATGTTGACGGCCGTGCTGGCAAACAACACACCGTCGCCGACGATCAGATCGTAACCTTCGGATTGCGCGAAGTCCTGAACCTCCTTCAACACCGAACGCTGCAGTTTCGCGAGCTCCTCGTTTTGCCTGAGGTTGAGGTCCTCGCGGAACTCGTTCTCCAGCCGCGTGACCTCGCGACGCAGACTCCGCATGTCCTTTTCCGCGTTGCTGCGCTCGGTCTCGCCCATGACGGGGAGGTCCTTTTGCACTTTCGCGGTCATGTCCTCGAATTCCTTCTGCTTTGCGGCGACCTCACGCTGCCGCGGAGCGAATTCCTCCTGCAGGGCATCCATTGCCGCCTTCGTTTGCGGCGCGTTCTCCATCAGGGCCTGGACGTTCACGACGCCGATCTTGAGCTCCTGGGCTGGAGCCTGCGCCGCCGCCGCGGTGAGCATGGCCGTCGCGAGAAAGCCCGTTAGCCAGCGCTGCCTTAGAACACTCATATACTTTCCAATCCTCAAAAAGCTTGTCCAATCGAGAACTGGAATCGTTCCAGTTCATCGCCGTAAAACCTGTCGTTCCCGATGTATTCGTTCAGCGGGAACGCATAACTGAAGCGGAACAGTCCCAGCGGCGCAAGCCACTGAACGCCGATGCCGACGGAAGCTCTCAGCTCGTCCAGATCGGGCTTGTACTCGACCGGAGCGCCGAGCCTGTCGGCGAATTCCACCTCTCCCGTGTTGAAGACGTTCCCGACGTCGTAGAAGATCGCCGCCCGCGCCTGGCGCGCCCACCTGTCAGGTAGCGGCAGTATAAGCTCTAGCTGACTCGCAACCAACACGTTGCCGCCGTAGGGATTGCCGAAGCTGTCGCGCGGCCCGAGGTAGGACTCCCGAAACCCGCGCACGGACTGGGGTCCGCCGCCGAAAAACTGCTTGTACGGGGGCAGCGCCGTGGTATCGCCCATGGCCTCGCCGATACCCAATTCCGTGTTGAACCGCACGGTCCAGCGGCGGGTGATCGGGAAATATTTGGTCAGGCGGTACCGCGCCGTGTAGAACTCGACGTCGCTGCCGGGCACGGCGGCCGACAGGATGATCTGCTGGCGCGTGCCGCGGTTCGCGAAAAGCCCGCGATTGCGGCTGTCGTAGGTCCAGCCGACGAGCAGCTCGAAGCTATCGAACTCGGTGCCGAAGAACGAGACCCCTCTGCCTACGTCCTCGACGAACGTAGCGCCGTTGTTCAGCACCCAGTCCTGCGCCTGTTGGGTGCTGGACGACGACGACAGGAGTTCCGAATGCTGCCAGGACAGACCGAAAGACAGGGACTGGAACTCGCTGATCGGATAACCGTAGTCGATGGATGCGCCGAAGGTCTCCGTCGAAAAATCGGATGCCGACGACGTGAACTGCGTGATGTCGCGATAGCTGATGCCGACGGTACGCCGGACGCCGTCGATGGTCCTGGCGGGGTCGGTATGCGACAGGCTGTAGAGCGTCGAAAAACGGCCGGAGTTGAGCTCCAGGGCGACGCGATTACCGGTGCCCAGAAAATTGGTGTGAACGATCGAGCCGTTCAGCAGCAACTTCTGCGATTCCGAGTATCCGACGCCGCCGGAAAACTGCCCCGGCATTCGGTAAGTCAGATCGAAATCCACATCGACCAGATCCGGGCTGCCCGGCACCGGCGTATTGCCGACCTCGGCGTTTTCGATGAACGGCAGCCGCTCCAATCGCGTCTTGGAACGCTCGACGAGACGATTGGAAAGGTAGGCGCCCTCCAACTGGCGCATCTCCCGTCTCAGCACCTCGTCGTCGATCTCGTTGACGCCGTTGAAATTGATGCGCCGGACGTAGACCCGGCTGTTCGGAACCACGAAAAACGTGATCGCGGCTTCCTTGGTCTCCCGATCGAGCTCCGGCACCGGCTCGATCTCGGCATTCGCGTAACCCTGCTCACCGAGGCGAAAAGCCATCAGCTCACTGGATTGGGTCAACAGGTTCTGGTTGAAGGTCGATCCCGGCTGCGCCAGCACGAGGGCCCGAAGATACTGCTCGGGAATGACCATGTCGCCGACCAGCTTGATCTCCGAGATCGAGTATTTGTCACCCTCGTTGATCGTGATCGTAATGAAGATGTCTTTTTTGTTCGGCGAGATCGCGACCTGCGTCGATTCGACACGAAAGTCCGCGTAGCCGCGATCCATGTAAAAGGACTCCAGCGTCGCGAGGTCGCCTTCGAGGTCCTGCTTGGCATAACGGTCGTCCTGCCTGATCCAGGACAACCAGTTGCCGGTGTCGAGGTTGAAACCCTCCCGGATTTTTTTCTCGTCGAAAGAGTCGTTGCCGACGATGTTGACCTGGCGGATTCTCGCGCGGCCGCCTTCCTTGACGTCGATACCGACTTGCACCGTATTGTTGGGGCGCTCGACGACGCTGGTCGTGATCTGGACGCCGTACTTGCCCCGGTCCAGGTATTGCTCCCGCAGGAATTGCTCGACATTGTCGAGCAATGAACGGTCGAAGGTACGACCGGCGGCGAGCCCGACGCCGCGCAGCGACTCCATCAGGTCTTCGGTCTTGATGTCCTTGTTGCCCTCGATTTCGAAGCTCTCGATCGAAGGCCGCTCGCGCACGACGACGACCAGGGTTTCGCCGTCGCGGCGCATCTCGATGTCGTCGAACAGGTTCTGTCCGTACAAGGCCCGTATCGCCTCGCCGATACGCACGTCGTCGACGGCGTCGCCGATATTGATCGGCAGATAATTGAAGACGGTGCCCTCGGAGATGCGCTGCAAGCCTTCGACTCGCATGTCCCGCACGACGAAACCGTCCGCCGCGAGGCTGAGCGAGATACCCGTGCACGTGACGCCGAGTACGATCGTCAGGCGCCGCAGTGTGGTCAGGCATGTTCGTATTCCGCTCATCGACGCTTCCCAGAATACCGGCCGGTCAACCGAATATCCTTGCCAGATCATTGTAAAAGGCGAAACTCATCAGCAACAGCAAGGCGAAGATACCGACCTGCTGGCCGATGATCTGGGCCCGTTCGGAAAGGGGGCTGCCCTTGAGGCCCTCGATCGTCTGGTAGACGATCTGTCCGCCGTCGAGCACCGGTATCGGCAACAGATTCAGTATCCCGAGACTGATGCTGACGATGGCCAGGAACCCCAGGAAATAGTCCAGACCGCGCTCCACGGATTCCCCGGCAAACTGCGCGATATTGATCGGGCCGCTGATGTTCTTGATCGAGACGTCCCCGGTCAGCATGCGGGCAAGCATATCGAGGGTGAACACGGTTTGCGATATCGTCCGGTCTACGGCTTTGCCGATCGACTCCAGCGGACCGAATTGACGGGTGTATCGCAGGTCGGATGAGACGGTCGCCGGCTCGACCCCGATACGGCCGACGGTCTCGCCGTCAACCCTTGCGGTGCCGATCGTGATATCGGTACGCTGGAGAACGCCGTTGCGAAGGTATTCGAGCGCCACCGATTCACCGGGTCTCGCGTTCACGACGGAGGCCAGGTCGAGGAACGTCTCGACGGGCTTGCCGTCTACGGCGGTAATCACGTCTCCGCGGTCGAGGCCGGCCGACGCTGCGGCGCCGCCGGCAAGGACACGGCCGACCTCCGAGGAGATGTTCGCGGTCCCGAAAGGCTGAAAACCCAAGCCGTCCCACAACAGGCCGGGCTCGGTGAGGCGGGCCGCATCGTCGCCGACGTCGATGATCACGTCGCGTTGCCAGCCGTCCTCGGCTTCCAGGGTCAGCGGTATGCGGCCGTCTTCCACCATCTCCCCCAGCATCGCGAGCAACGCCGCCTCCCAGTCGCCGGTCTGCCTGTCCCCGACGGCGACGATGCGATCGCCGGTTACGAGCCCCGCCTCGGCGGCGTAGGAATCCGGCTCGACGGTTCCGACGGCCGGAATCAGCGTCGGGACGCCATAAATAAAGAGCGCCCAATAGGCGACGACGGCAAACAGGAAATTGAAAGCCGGGCCGGCAAGCAGCACCAGGATCCGGGCCGGCACGGGCCGCTGGTTGAATGCACGGCCTTCGTCCTCCGCTTCGATCGGCCCCTCGCGCGTATCGAGAAAACGCACGTAACCGCCCAGCGGGATCGCCGAGATACAGTATTCGGTCCGGTCCCTGCCGGCCACCCGGGTCAGTATCGGCTTGCCGAAGCCGATCGAAAAACGCAAGACTTTCATCCCGGCCCAGCGGCCGACGATGTAATGGCCGTATTCGTGCACCGCGACGAGCACGCTGATCGCGACGATGAACGATACCGTATAGAAGACTATGTCCAGCATTCAGGCCTCCGCGGCCGTTGCACCGGCTCCTGTACCGGATCTACGGTCTGTTGACTGGCGCCCCGGCACGCAGTTCCCGCGCCGCGAGCGTCGTAGAAGGCGGCTGAACCGCAACTGAACCGCATCGAGCGCATCATCGCAAACCCGCCCAGGTCACGCCCAGCGCAAACAGCGGCGCCGCGGCGGACACGCTGTCGATGCGATCCAGCACGCCGCCATGCCCGGGAAACAGGGCACCGCTGTCCTTGAGACCCGCATTGCGTTTGAACATGCTGACGGTCAGATCGCCGACGACCGACGCGCAGGCGATGGCAAGGCAGAAAGGCACCAGCACGGCCAGGTTTGTGTCGGTCAGAAAGGAGCGGCCCACCGTCAGCAGCGTGACCGCCAAAAGCCCGCCGATCACGCCCTCCCAGGTCTTGCCCGGACTGATGTGGGGCGCCAGCTTGACGCGGCCGAAGCGTTTGCCGACGAAATACGCGCCAATGTCCGCCGCCCAGACGATCAGCAGGACGAACAGCAACACGGCCGGCTCCGCGCGGTACAGGGTCAAGAGGGCAACGTGCAGCGGCACCAGCACCAGCACGCCGCCCAGCCATGGAACCAGCGGCGGGACCCGGGTCGGATAGAAGAACGCCCAAACCAGGGCCGCCGCCCACCACGCCAAGGAAACGATGAAGACGGCCGGAGCGAATGCCGGGAGCTTCAGACTGACCAGGGCCGCCAGCAATGCGATCATCACGACGAAGGCCGCGCGCGCCGGTCCCTTCCTGGCGCCGAGAAAACCGGACCATTCCCAGGCACCGGCGAGCACCAGTAATGCAATGAAGATCTCGGCCATGATTTCCGGGGCCACGAACAACACGAACAGCAGTACCGAAACGGCGATCAGGGCCGTCACGACGCGCTGCCTCAGCATTTGACGACGGCCTCGAGCTGCTCTCCCGTATGACCGTAGCGTCGCTGCCGGCGAGCGTAAAAACCCAGTGCCTCGTCGAACTCCCGCTCGCCGAAATCCGGCCAGAGAGCGTCGCAAAAGAAAATCTCGGCATAGGCGATGTTCCACAACAGGAAATTGCTCACGCGGCGTTCGCCGCCGGTGCGGATCAACAAATCCGGATCCGGCACTCCGGCGAGCTGCAATTGTGAAGCCAGCGCCCGTTCGTCGATATCCCGGGGGTCGAGCGCACCTTCGGCGACCCGCCTGCCCAGGCTGCGCGCGGCCTCGACGATGTCCCAGCGTCCGCCGTAGGCGACGGCTATGATCAAGTGCAAGCCCGTGTTCGCGCGCGTACGTTCCTCGGCGGCTGCGATTTTCCGCGCCAAGCCCGGATCCAGCCGCTCCCGCGCGCCGATCAATTGCAACCGTACATTGTTACGATGCAGCTCGTCGACTTCCCGTCGCAGCGCCTCGACGAACAGCCCCATCAGCTTGTTGACCTCGTCGGGAGGCCTTTGGAAGTTCTCGCTGGAAAAAGCAAACAGGGTCAGGTGTCGAACGCCGCGTCTCGCCGCCGTCTCCACGGTCCGGCGCACCGATTTGACGCCCGCCCGATGTCCGGCGTGGCGCGGCAGCGACCGGGCCGCCGCCCAGCGGCCGTTGCCGTCCATGATGACGGCGACGTGCTCTGGCAGTTTGCTGTACGTGTCGGTTTGCACGACGGGCTCGGTTCGGTTCGGCGCGCTCAGATTTCCATCAATTCGCTTTCTTTTTCGGCAAGTACCTGGTCGATCTCTGCGACGTACTTGTCGGTCAATACCTGGATCTCGTCCTCGGCGCGATGTTCGTCGTCCTCGCCGATCAGCTTCTCCTTGAGCAGGTCCTTGACGTCGCCGATCGCATCCCGGCGGATGTTGCGGACCGCGATCCGGCCGCCTTCCGCCTCCTGACGCACGACCCGGATCATGTCCTTGCGGCGTTCCTCGGTCAGCGCGGGCAGGGGCACGCGAATCACGGTCCCTGCCGTCGCCGGATTGAGTCCCAGGTCCGAGCCCAGGATCGCCTTCTCGATCGGCTGCACCATGTCCTTATCCCAGGGTGTGACGGTCAAGGTTCGCGGGTCCTCGACGTTGACGTTCGACACCTGGTTGAGCGGTACCTGGCTACCGTAGTACTCGACCGTGATGTGGTCCAGCAGGCTGGTGTGCGCGCGGCCGGTCCGGATCTTGGTCAGCTCCTGCTTGAGCGACGCGACACTCTTGGCCATGCGCTCGCCGGCGTCTTTCTTGATATCGTCGATCACTTTCGAACCCTCCTCAAGGACCCTGCTCAGGCGCTCACCAGCGTCCCGACGTCGTCTCCGGTCATTGCCTGCACGAGTGCGTTGGCCCGGCTCAGGTCGAAGACCCTGAGCGGCAATCCGTTGTCCCGGCACATCACCACCGCGGTGGCATCCATCACCGACAACTTGTCCTCGATCACGGTATCGTAACTGACCGTCGTGTAGCGCCTGGCGTCCGGATTGCTGGCCGGATCGTCGTCGTAGACGCCGTCGACCTTCGTGGCCTTCAGCAGCACATCGGCGCCGATCTCGATCGCCCGCAGGCTGGCGGCCGTGTCCGTCGTGAAAAACGGGTTGCCCGTCCCCGCCGCCATGATGACGACGCGACCCTTCTCCAGATGCCGGACCGCACGCCGCCTGATGTAGTCCTCGCAGACTTCGTGTACCTGGAGCGCCGACATGACCCGCGCGAACACGCCTTTCGACTCGAGCGCGTCCTGGATCGCGAGTGCGTTCATGACGGTCGCGAGCATGCCCATGTAATCGCCGGTGACACGGTCCATGCCCGCCCTGGCCAGGCCCGCACCGCGGAAAATGTTGCCGCCGCCGATGACGATGGCGATCTCCACACCCTTCTCCCGCACGGTGGCGATCTCCGCTGCGATACGCTGGATCACGCGCGGCTCGATGCCGTAGTCCAGCTCACCCATCAGCGCTTCACCGCTGAGCTTCAGCAGCACGCGACGGTACGGAAGCGGAGATTCTGTCATGGCTTGCCTCGAGTTGTGCCTTCCGGGGTCGTGCAGCAAGGCGGCGGCGCGGAATTTTACCGTATTCCGGTCGCGCCCGCTTGTTAAATCAAAGACTTAAGCACCTTTACCTGTCGTCTTTGTGTTTCGCGTCCTCGATTTGTTTCATGACTTCCTCGGCGAAGTTCTCTACCTTCTTTTCGATGCCCTCGCCGACCTCGAAACGCACAAAGGAGGTCACCGTGGCGCCGGCGTCTTTCAGGAGCTTGCCGACGGTCGTATCCGGATCTTTGACGAACGGCTGGCCGACCAGCGTGATCTCCTTCAGGTATTTGGCGATCCGTCCGTTCACCATCTTGTCCACGATCTCCGCCGGCTTGCCCGACTCCAGCGCCTGTTCGGTCAGGATGCGGCGCTCGCGCTCGAGCTCCTCGGCCGGCACGCCGGCTTCGTCGATGCATACCGGATTGCTTGCGGTGATGTGCATCGCGATGTCGCGCGCCAGCGCTTCGTCCCCGGCTTCGAGCGCGACGACCGCGCCAATCCGGGCGCCATGGGTGTAATGGCCCAGCACGCCGGCGGCCTCGATCCGCGAAAGCCGGCGCACGCCGATGTTCTCGCCGACTTTTTGAATCAGCTCGGTGCGCGCCGTTTCGACCTTGCGGCCGTCGGGCAGGGTCTGTTCGGCGAGCTCCGCCGGCTCGACGACGCCGGTTTTGAGCGCAAGGTCGGCGACCGCCTCGGCAAAGCCGATGAAATTCGCGTCCTTGGCGACGAAGTCGGTTTCCGAATTGATCTCGGCGATCACCGCGCCGTCGCCGTCGACGGCGACGACGACACGTCCGTCGGCGGCAACGCGCCCGGACTTCTTGTCGGCTTTCGCCTGGCCGGACTTGCGCAGGATCTCGGCGGCGAGATCGGCGTCGCCGTTCGCCTCCACGAGGGCCTTCTTGCACTCCATCATTCCGGCGCCGGTGCGCTCACGCAGCGCTTTGACCATCGATGCACTGATCGACATGACTCCTTCCTCTCAAGCTACTGATTCACAAAGCACCGCATAACCAATCGTCCTGCGCTAGCCGTCCTGCACTAGTCGTCCTGCGCGGCGCCGGTCTTTTTGGTGGCGGCCCCTTCACTCCCGGCGCCGTTCTGGCCGGCCGACGCCTTCGATGCGACTGACGCTTCGCCCGCCGATTTCGCTTCGCCCTCCGATTTTCCGGGGTCGGTCGCCTCCCGACCGGATCGCGCGGCGCTCTCAACCGCAGGAGCAGCAACCGCAGGAGCGGCAGCGGCAGTCCCCGCCTCGGCAGTATCGACGGCCTTCTCGCCCGCCGGAAGGTCGGCTGTCCTTGCCCCATCGGTATCGGCCGCCTTCTCGTCCGCTTGCGCGTTCCCAGCCGCCGTCTCGCCGGTCTCGGCCGTCTTCCCGGCCGCCCGGGCGCCGGGCGTGGCTGCCGGTTTGCGGGCCTGCGGCTTGCGGCTTGCCTTTTTCGCCGGCCGTTTCTTGCGGCCGGCGGCTTTCTTGACGTTACCCTCGGCGTCGAGCTCGACGAACTCGTCCTCGCCCAGGGCCACTTCCGGCAAGGAGGCTTTTCCGTCCAGAACCGCATCGGCAACCAACGAGGCATAGAGCTCGATTGCCCGCATCGCGTCGTCGTTGCCGGGAATCACATAGTCGATTGCTTCAGGAGAACAGTTGGTATCGACGACGGCGACGACCGGAATGCCGAGCTTACGCGCCTCGCGCACCGCGATGTCCTCGTGATCGACATCCACGACGAACAAGACGTCCGGCAGCGACTTCATCGCCTTGATACCGCCCAGGCTTTTTTCGAGTTTCTCGCGCTCTCGGGAAAGCCCCAGGACTTCTTTCTTGGTCAGGCCCTCGAATCCGCCGTCCTCGGCCATTTCCTCGAGGCTCGTCAGCCGTTTCACCGACTGGCGTATGGTCTTGTAGTTGGTCAGCATGCCGCCGAGCCAGCGCTGGCTGACGTACGGCATCTCGCACCGGGTCGCCTCTTTCCTGATCGAGTCGCGTGCGGAACGTTTGGTCCCGACGAACAGCACCGTGCCGCCGTCGGCGACCGTAGCCTTGACGAAGGCGCAGGCTTCCCGCGCCATGGGCAGGCTTTTCTCGAGATTGATGATGTGGATTTTGTTACGTTCGCCAAAGATGAACGGCGCCATCTTCGGGTTCCAGTAACGGGTCTGGTGACCGAAATGCACGCCAGCCTCTAGCATCTGGCGCATGGTAACGTCTGCCATTGGATTCTCCGGGTTAAGCCTCCGCATACCCCATGCCGCAACCCCTTTTTCGGTGGGGCACCCAGCGGAATGTGACGGTATGCGTGTGAAGTCGTTGCCTCGCGGGCGCGCGCTTTATACCATAGCGCGCCGCGGCCAACAATGCGCCGCGGCTGGATTTTCCTCCGCTCGAGCCTGTCCCCCGATGACCGCCCCATAACCAGACGACAACCAGACGATGACCGTCACGATCAAATCTGCCGAGGAGCAGGACAAGATGCGCACTGCCGGCCGGCTGGCTGCCGAAGTGCTGGACATGATCGGGGATTATGTCAAGCCGGGTATCACAACCGACGAGCTCGACCGGATCTGTCACGAATACATCACCGGCGTCCAGGACGCGATCCCGGCGCCGCTGAACTACCGTGGCTTCCCCAAATCGATCTGTACGTCGGTCAACCACGTCGTCTGCCACGGCATCCCCGGCGAACGCCGCCTCAAGTCCGGTGACGCGATCAACATCGACATCACCGTGATCAAGGACGGGTATCACGGCGACACCTCGCGTATGTTTTTCGCGGGCAAGCCTAGCGTCCAGGCGAAACGGCTGGCGGAGACGGCATTCGAGGCGATGTGGCTGGGCATCGAGGAGCTTGCGCCCGGCAAGCAGCTCGGCGACATCGGCGCGGCAATCCAGCAGCACGTGGAAAAACAGCGTTTCTCGGTGGTCCGGGAGTACTGCGGACACGGCATCGGCCGGTCCTTTCACGAGGACCCGCAAGTGCTCCACTACGGGCGCCGCGGCACCGGCATGCCGCTCAAGGCGGGCATGACCCTGACCGTCGAGCCGATGGTCAATGCCGGCAAAGCTGCTGTGAAGCTGTTGCCGGACGGTTGGACCGTGGTCACGAAGGACCATAGTCTGTCGGCGCAATGGGAGCACACGATACTGATCACCGGCGACGGTTACGAGGTTCTCACCCTGGGCGCCGACGCCCGACAAGCCGGCCCATGACGGATTCCGCCGCTGCCCTGCCCGACGCTTCCGATTCCGACCCGGCCATACGCCGCCTGAACGAAACCCTTGCGCCGGAGGGCCCGCGCGCGGCGCTCAAAGCCGCCGGCGAGAACATCAAACGGCGTTTTCTCGACGGTGAGTCGGTCGTCGATCTGGTGCACCGCCAATCCGACGTCGTCGACGAGCTGCTTCGTTACCTGTGGCGCAGGCACGCGCCGGCACTGCTCGACGACGCGGCACTGATCGCCGTCGGCGGCTTCGGCCGCGGCGAGCTGCATCCGCATTCCGACGTGGACGTCATGGTGTTGCTGCCCGACGACGGCGTCGACGACCGCGAACCCGCGATAGCCGCGTTCGTCACCGCGCTTTGGGACGCAGGACTCGAGATCGGACACAGCGTGCGCAATGTCCGGCAGTGTTCCGAACAGGCCGGCGCCGATCTCACGGTGGCCACGACGCTGATGGAGGCGCGGCTGATCACCGGATCCGAGGACCTGTTCAAGTCCATGCAGGAAGCCGTGGGCCCGGATCGAATCTGGCCGTCGCGGGATTTTTTCGCGGAGAAAAGAAAAGAGCAGATCGCGCGGCATCGCCGCTACCACGACACGGCCTACAATCTCGAACCCAACGTCAAGGGCAGCCCGGGCGGATTGCGCGACATCCAGATGATCGGCTGGGTGGCCAAACGCCATTTCGGCGCAAAGACGCTGGACGAACTCGTCGGACACGAGTTTCTGACGCCGGGCCAACTGCGGATCCTCAAGGACGGACAGGCCTTTCTCTGGCGGGTACGCTTCGGTTTGCACGTCATCGCCGGGCGCCGCGAAGACCGCATCCTGTTCGACCATCAGATCAAGCTCGCCAATCTGCTGGGTTACGAGGACGCCTCGTTCACGCTCGCGGTCGAGCAGCTCATGCAGCGTTACTACCGCACCGTCATGGACCTCTCGCGCCTCAACGAGATGCTGTTACAGCTCTTCGAGGAGGCGATCCTGATGGATCCGACAGCGCCGCCCGAGCCGCTGAACGAACGCTTCCAGGTCAAAAACGGTTTCCTCCAGACGGTGGACAAACAGGTCTTCGACCGAGACCCGTCGGCCCTGCTGGAACTGTTCCTGTTGTTGCAACAGCATCCCGGGATCCGCGGCGTCAGCGCGTACACGGTGGGGCTGATCAAACGCAGGCTTTACCTGATCGACGAGGAGTTCCGGCAGAACCCGCGTAACCACCGGCTGTTCCTCGCAATCCTGAAAGCGCCCGAGGGCGTCACGCACGAACTCAGGCGCATGAACCTCTACGGCGTGCTCGGACTCTATATTCCGAGCTTTGGCCGGATCGTCGGTCGCATGCAATACGACTTGTTCCATGCCTACACGGTAGACGAGCACACCTTGTTCGTCGTCAGCAACCTGCGCCGCTTCGCGCTGACCCGTTTCGACCACGAATATCCGCAGTGCAGCCGTATCATGCAGGCCTTCGAGAAACCCGAGATCGCTTACCTGTCCGGCCTGTTCCACGACATTGCCAAGGGCCGCGGCGGCGACCATTCGGAGCTCGGCGCCGTGGACGCGGAGGCGTTCTGCCGCGAACACGGCCTCAGCAAGTACGACGCGGGCACCGTATCCTGGCTGGTACGTCATCACCTCGCATTATCGACGACGGCGCAGAAGAAGGATATCGGCGATCCGGACGTCATCAACGAATTCGCGGCGCTGGTCGGAGACCGCCTGCACCTGGACTATCTCTATGTGCTCACGGTTGCCGACGTGCGCGGCACCAACCCCAAGCTCTGGAACTCGTGGAAAGCTTCGCTGTTTCACGATCTCTACCGCTTGACCGCGAGAGCCTTGCGGCGCGGCCTGGAGAACCCGATCGACCGGGAGCTGTTGATCCTGGAGAAAAAGGACGACGCGCGCCTGGCGCTGATCGACGCCGGCGTGGACGATCGACGGGTCAACGAAGTCTGGCGAATACTGAACGACGATTACTTTCTGCGTCATCGCAGCGACGAGATCGCCTGGCACACCGGCTGGCTTGCCGACTCGGACCTGCGCACGCCGGCCGGCCTGGTCGACGTGCGCCGGCAGGCGGACGGTGAGCGCGTCGAGGCGGTGTTCTATACTCCGTCCGACAAGCACACGTTCGCGCATGCGACGGCTGCGCTCGACGAGCTCGGGATGACCATCGTCGATGCGCGCGTCGTGCCGATAGAGAATGCTTACAGCCTCGATACCTTCATTTTCATGGAGCTCGACAAGCGCATGGAGGTGGACACTGCCCGCATCGACAAGATCCGCCGCTCGCTGACCCGCGTGCTGACCGCGAACGACGACGCCGTCGCAACCGTCACCCGGTCGGCGCCGCGGCAGGTCCGGATGTTCGACACCCCGACCCGGGTCGATTTTGCCGAACAGACGGCGCGAGACAGGACGGTCATGGAGCTGGTCGCCGCCGACCGGCCAGGACTGCTCTGCACCGTCGGCAAGACCTTCGTCGAACTCGGCGTGGACATCCACACGGCGAAGATCATGACCATCGGCGAGCGCGCCGAAGACGTGTTCTACGTCAGCGACGAGGCGGGCCGACCGCTGGATGCCCGAGCGAAGGACCGGTTGCAGCTTGCGCTGACGTCGGCCATCGACAGCCGGAACACCGGATCGAAATCCGTCAACTAGTGCCGACTAAGGCCGACTAATGCCAATCAAACCGGATCGACGTATGCAGGAACTGATCGACATCATCGAGAACGGCTTCGACAAGGGCGGCCGCAGCGAGAGCCCGCGCGAGCGCGACGCGCTTGCAAACGCCGTGCAGGAAGCCCTGGCGCTGCTCGATTCCGGCGAGGCGCGCGTCGCCGAACCGTTGGCCGACGGCTGGACCGTGCATCAATGGCTGAAAAAGGCGGTACTGCTGAGCTTCCGGCTGCAAGACAATGAAGTGGTCGAAGGCGCCTACAGCCGGTTCTACGACAAGGTCCCGCTCAAGTATGCCGACTACTCGGCCGAACGCTTCGCCGCCGACGGCGTGCGGGTCGTGCCCGACGCCATCGTTCGCCAAGGCGCTTACGTCGCAAGCGACGTCGTCTTGATGCCGAGTTACGTCAACATCGGCGCCTTCATCGACACCGGCACGATGGTCGACACCTGGGCGACGGTCGGGAGTTGCGCACAAATCGGCAAGAACGTGCACCTGTCGGGCGGTGTGGGCATCGGGGGCGTGCTCGAGCCCGTGCAGGCGGGCCCGACGATCATCGAGGACGATTGTTTTATCGGAGCGCGATCGGAAATCGTCGAGGGCGTCGTCGTAGAGCGCGGCTCGGTCGTCTCGATGGGTGTGTACATCGGTCAAAGCACACGCATCTACAATCGCGAAACGGGCGAGATAGCCTACGGTCGCGTGCCGGCCGGTTCCGTCGTGGTACCCGGAAACCTGCCGGCGGCAAACGGAAAATACTCCTTATACTGTGCCGTAATCGTCAAGCAGGTCGACGAGAAGACCCGCGCCAAGACCAGTCTCAACGAACTGTTGCGTAACGCGGACTAGGACTTTTCAACACGACGCCCGTAAGAAGCCCGTGAGATATCAATTGAGATGCCAATGAAACGCCAATGATGATCGTCTACGGAATCAAAAGCTGCGAAAGCTGCCGCCGCGCAATCCGTTTCCTCGAGGCGCGCAACATCGATCATCGTTTTCACGACGTACGTGAAGACGGCATCGACATCCGGATGCTCGAACGTTGGGCCGGCCGGATCGACTGGGAGAAACTCCTGAACAAAAAGAGCCTCACCTGGCGCAAGATCCCGGAGGTCGATCGCCGGAACATGACCCGCAGCCGCGCGTTCACGGAGATGCTCGACAAACCGACCTTGATCAAGCGCCCGGTGCTGGAGCATGAGGCGTTCATCGCGGTCGGATTCTCGGAAGAGCGCTTCGACGAGTTCCTGGATCGGTTGCGCTGACCGACGGGAATCGCAGCCGGCAAACGCGGTAGGCTCAGCTTCGCCGCGCGGTGTCCTCTCGCGCGGCGACCGCGCGCAACCGTTGTTGCCGGCGCATGTCCGCGAGCGTTTTCATCTTGCTGGTGTCGGCCACGGACGGCTCGATCCGGCGCGGTCGAACCGGTTGCGGCGCATCCACGACCTTGATCCGGTGATGTCCGACGGAAATGATGTCGTCGCTGGCGAGGACGATACTGCTGACATGCACGGAGTTGACCAGCGTGCCGTTGACGCTGTTCAGGTCGAGCAGTACCAGGGCGTCTGAGTACAGGACCAGCAGTGCGTGCAACTTGCTGACGTGGCCGTCGGCGATCAGCAGATCTGCGAACTCAGACCTGCCGATCAACACCTTACGCTCCGAAAACGTGTACTCCCGGACGACGGCGGTATCGCGCGAGAGGATCAGGCGGGGCGGCGTCGATTGATCCCGGGGTGCGTCGTCGCCGTCTTCGGCGGGCGAGAGTTGGTCGAGATCGGCAAGACGCACCGGAAGCCTGGCGGCCCGGCTGAGCGCAGTCAGCGCCGCATCGTTCAGCAGTCCCGGCCGGCCGTTGGACACCGCATGCAACGCATCGCAGACATCGACCGGAAACACGTCGTCGGGAACGCGAATACCGACGGCCTCGAGGCGCTTGTGCAGGTAGGTGCCCGCTTCCGACGCCGATAGCGGCCCCAGCCGGAAGGTCGCGACTAGCCGCGCTGCGATGGCCGAAAGCCGCTTGTCCGACAACAGCTTGCGATGCCGGCTGCGACTCGTCAGCAGGAATCGTAACGCCGGTCGGGACTGCGCGGTGAGCGTCGCAAGCAGGTTCAGCGCACGCAACGTCGCCGGCATCGCGAGGTCCAGGTTTTCGACCAGCAGTATCGGCGCCTCGCCACGCCGGGTCTGCTGAACCGCGAACATATTCAGCAGCTTCAGCAGCTCGTCGGCCCTTTCGAGCTCGGTAACGTAACCGAAACCGGCCAGCGCCTCCGTCAGCAACTGCTCCGGACCGAGACCGTCGGCATCGACGACGGCAACCGCGACGGAGTCCGGCAACTGTGCCGCAAGGCACTGAATCGCAGTTGTTTTACCGGAGTGTTCCGGGCCGACCAGCAAGCCGATGCCGCGGGGATCGTACAAGGCCGCACGGGCGAACTTCAGCGCGTCGACGTGCGCGCCGTACTTGACGACCAGCGGCGGTTCGGTGCCGTGAGCGAACGCCTGTTCGCCGATCCAGGCATGGTCCGAGTGCATGATTCAGCCCGAGAGTAACTCGCGAATGACTCTACACGAACGCGGCGGCGAAATGATGACGATTTGACAGTGTGCAAGCCATTGCGCCGCTCATGTGCAGCTCATGTGCAGCTCATTGTCCAACTCATGGCGGCTCCCGGGTGTTTCACACCGACAGTGCGACGCGCAGACGAGTTGCAGGCGTCCGGTCGTGGCACGCAGGACGGAACCTAACCGATGCGGCCGGTGATGTAGTCTTCGGTCAGCTTGTGTTGCGGATTCGTGAAGATCCGGTCGGTCTCGTCGACCTCGACCAGCATGCCCAGGTGAAAATAGGCGACGCGCCGAGAGACGCGCGCCGCCTGCTGCATCGAATGGGTGACGATGACGATCGCGTAATCCTCGGCCAACTCGTCGATCAGGTCCTCGATTCTGGCGGTTGCGATCGGGTCCAGCGCCGAACAGGGCTCGTCCATCAGTATGACTTCGGGATTGACCGCGATCGTCCGGGCGATACAGAGCCGCTGCTGCTGGCCGCCGGACAGTTCCGTACCCGGCTCGTCCAGGCGGTCTTTGACCTCCTTGAGCAAGCCCGCCCGCTCCAGGCTGCCGTGTACGATATCGTCGAGTTCGGCGCGGTCGGCGGCCAGGCCGTGGATTCTCGGACCGTAGGCGACGTTGTCGTAGACGCTTTTGGGGAACGGGTTCGGTTTCTGGAAGACCATGCCGATGCGGGCACGCAAGACGACCGGGTCCAGCCCCCGCTCGTAGATGTCCTGACCGTCCAGCGTGATACGGCCGGTGACCCGGGCGTGCTCCACCGAGTCGTTCATCCGATTCAGGCAGCGGATGAAGGTCGTCTTGCCGCAGCCGGACGGGCCGATCAGCGCAATGACCTCGCTCTTGGCGATTTCCAGGGTCACGTTGCGAATCGCGTGGATGTCGCCGTAATAGGCATTGACGTTTTCCGCGATAATGAACGGATCCTCGCAGCGAACATTGCCGACCGGTATCCGGCCGAACTCGGTAATCTGTTCGGCGACCGCCGATCTCGGCGACACCGTGTCGGACCGCCTGCCGGGATCGCCGGGGCCGTCCGCGGACGCTTCGACCCCGCCGGGCTCGATGACGTTTGGATCGTTCATTCGTCCCATTCTATCCGCGTAGCCGGCAACGGCGCTCAGACTTTATTTTCCATGCGCTGGCGAATGACCACCGCGGCGAGATTCATCACCAGCAGGAAGCCGAGCAGCACCAGGATCGCGGCGGAGGTGCGCTCGGCGAAAGCCGGCTCCGGCGTATCCGCCCACAGGTAGATCTGTACCGGCAGCGCCGTGGCCGGGTCGGTGAATCCACCCGGGATGTCGACGATGAACGCCACCATGCCGATCATCAACAAGGGCGCCGTCTCGCCGAGGGCGCGGCTCATGCCGATGATCGTGCCCGTCAGTACGCCGGGCAACGCCTGCGGAAGGATGTGATGAAATACCATCTGCATGCGGGACGCACCCAGGGCCAGGGCCGCCTCGCGGATCGACGGCGAAACCGACTGGATTGCGGCGCGCGAGGCAATGATGATCACCGGCAAGGTCAGCAGCGACAAGACCAGCCCGCCGACCAGCGGCGCCGAGCGCGGTAGCGCCAGCCAGTCGATGAACACGGCGAGCCCGAGCAGGCCGAACACGATGGACGGCACCGCCGCGAGGTTGTTGATGTTGACCTCTATCAATCGACCGAAGGGCGCCGACCAGCGGTTCCTGGGCGCAAACTCCTCGAGATAAACGGCGGCGGCGACGCCGATCGGAAAGGCCAGCGCCATCGTCACGAGCAGCATGTAGAACGAGCCCATCAGCGCGCCGCGAATGCCCGCGAGCTCCGGTTCGCGTGAGTCGCCATTGGTGAACAGCGCCGAGTTGAACCGTTTTTTCAGGCGTCCCTCCCCCTTGAGCTGCGCCACCCAGGCAATCTGTACGTCCGACAGCGGTCGCAGTCGCTCCTCGACGTCCGGATCGAGCTGTCCTTTCGACAGCATGTCGACGGTCGCCGCCGCGGGCACCCAGATCGACAACCGGGTGCCGGCTTCCGCGCCGGCTGCGACGAGCGCCCTGCGGACGGACTCGCCCGCATCGATGCTGAGCAGCCGCGCCAGTTGGCGGCGGTCGTTGCGCGACGTGACGAGCGGGAACAATTCGCGCAGCGAGTCGTTGACCAGGGCATCGGGATCGACGGGGTCTATGAGATCAATGGGATCAGCTTGACCAACTGGATCAACTGGATCAATCAGCGCGGCCACCGGCGTCTCGACATCGAGCAACACATGCGTTTGCACGAAAGCGGATGCGCCCTTGGCGATCAGGCTCGCGAAGAACATACCGAGAAAAGCCAGGCCGGCCGCCGTCGCGAGCAGGCCTGCCGCGCGGAAAAGCCGTTCTCGCCGGCGCCGCCGCGCCAGGCTCGCCCGTACCCGGCGACGCGCGGTCCGGGAGCGCTGCTGCCGGTCGACGCTACTCATACTGCTCCCGGTACCTGCGAACGAAGTTCAGGCCGACGACGTTGAGCGTCATCGTCACGACGAACAACACCAAACCGAGTGCGAAGGCAGCCAGCGTCTTGGCGCTGTCGAACTCCTGGTCTCCGACCAGCAAGGTGACGATCTGCACGGTGACCGTGGTCACCGCTTCGAACGGATTGGCGGTCAGATTTGCCGCGAGGCCGGCGGCCATGACCACGATCATGGTTTCGCCGATCGCGCGCGACAAAGCCAGCAGCGTACCCCCGACGATGCCGGGCAAGGCCGCCGGCAGAATGACCCCGGTCATCGCCTCCGAGCGGGTCGCGCCAAGGGCCAGCGCGCCTTCGCGCATGTCGCCGGGCACCGCCTTGATCGCGTCGTCGGACAAGGACGAGACCAGCGGTATGATCATGATCCCCATGACCAGGCCGGCCGCGAGCGCGCTCTCGGACGCCACGTCTAGCCCGATCGCCTCGCCGGCGTCCCGGACCCAGGGCGCAACCGTCAAGGCGGCGAAGAAGCCGTATACGACGGTCGGGATCCCGGCGAGGATTTCGAGCATCGGCTTGGCGGCGGCCCGCACTTTCTGCGACGAGTACTCCGCCAGATAAATGGCGCTCATCAGACCGACCGGCACTGCGACCAGCATTGCAATGACGGTAATCAGCAGGGTACCGGTCAGCAGCGGCACGATCCCGAAACTGCCCGAAGAACCCACCTGATCCTCGCGTATCGCCGTCTGCGGGCTCCAGTTCAGGCCGAATAGAAAATCGACGATCGAAACCTGCTGAAAAAAACGCAAAGCCTCGAACAGCACGGACATCACGATGCCGATCGTCGTCAGCACAGCGATACTCGACGCCAACAGCAAAAAAAATTCGACGGTGCTTTCCACGCGGTTTCTTGCGCGAAACTCCGGCCGGATACGACGCCAGGCCGACACGGCGCCGAGCGTCGCAAGCCCCAGACACAACACCGTCAGCAAGCGGCGGCTCTCGGCCTGCAGTAGCCGGTAACGCGACGACGCTTCACGAAGCACCGCGTCGATCTCGACGCTGACCGCGTCTCCGACGGCCAGGTTTTGTATGTTGTTGACCAGCAGGTTGAGCTCCCCCGCGGACATGGAGCGTTGCGCGTCGGGCAGACCCTCGATCAGCATCAAGGTGATCACCCGGCCCTCGAACAGCGACCACGCGAGCAACAAGGTCAACGGCGGCAGCAGGCACCACATCGCCAGGAACATGCCGTAGTAGCCCGGCAGGGAATGCAGGCGGCGACCGCGCGCCGGCCCGCCCACCAGCGCCAGAGCGCGTCCGCGGCCGGCGTAGAATCCAGCCAGGGCCAGGACGGTCAATGAGAGTAACAAGGTCGTGTCTTGCATGCTGTCAGTTCCGCGGGACCCCGTGTACGGAACCCGGCCGCGCGGCGCGCCGCCGGAAACCTAGTGTCCTGTCCCGTAAGTATCTTGCATAAGTCCGGCGAGGCTCGGCCTGTTGTAGGTCCTGCCAGGTCCTGTTAGGGCCTGTCGACGCTACGGGAGCGATATCGGCCTCAGTTCACGGACGATTGCAGCGACCCTGAGACGTTCTTCCTCAGGCATCGTGATCAATCCGCGTTGGGAAAGATAACCTTCGTCGCCCCAGGCCCGCTCGGCGGTAAACTCGGCGAGCAAGCGCCGCAAACCGGGAATCACGTCGACATGCGCTTTTTTGACGTAGACGAACAAGGGTCGCGACACGGGATAGCTGCCGTCGGCGATGGCTTCGAAGGTCGGCGCGCTGCCCTCGATCACGGCAGCCTTGACCCGGGTCATGTTCTGGTCCAGGAAGCTGAAACCGAAGATACCCAGGGCCCGGGGGTTCGCTTCCAGTTTTTGTACGATCAGGTTGTCGTTCTCGCCCGTTTCGATGAACACCCCGTCCTCGCGTACCGTGTGGCAGAGCGCGCGATGCCGCTCGGGCTGCGCCTGTTTCAGGTCGCTTATCCAGGCCACCGTTCCGCAGCCCCCCTCCATGGCATGCTCGACGACTTCGTCGCGGGTCCCCGATGTCGGCGGCGGGCCCAGTATCTCGATGCGCTGCGAAGGCAGGCCGGCGTGGATGTCCGACCAGTTGCGGTACGGGTTGTCCACCAGCGCTCCCTCGACCGGGCCCGGCACCTGCTTGGCCAGCGCGAGATAAACATCGCGCAGACTGAGCCGGAAGGTCGGCGCGGACAGCGCGTTGGCGAAAACGACGCCGTCGTAACCGATTTTGACCTCGATGATGTCGGTCACGCCGTTCTCTACGCAGCCCCGCGCTTCGCTGGGCTTGATCCGCCGGGATGCACTGGTGATGTCCGGGTAGTCCACGCCGATACCGGCGCAAAACAGCTTGAAGCCACCGCCGGTTCCGGTCGATTCGACTTTGGGCGTGCGATATCGCGTGCTGCGGCCGAATCGTTCCGCGACGACGGTCGCGAAGGGGTAAACGGTCGAGGAGCCAACCACGTAAACGTAGTCGCGCCCCACCTGGGCCGCCGCATCGCCGGCACAAGCAAGGCCCAATACGGCGCTTGCAAGCCATCCACTTATTGTTATTGTTCGTTCCATTGCCATGCCGCGGGCAAACCAAGCAGGCAAGGGTAACGGCGCAATGTTATCGATTTGTTGCAACAAAGCCGTAACATTGCCGATATCGGGCAGCAAGCCTCTAGTTTTTTCCAGAATTTAATCATTGACTTACGCAGACATTCAAAACACGGATTCAACTCTTGCCGCCGATATACTCCAGCATCCGGCAGTACGCCTGACCTGCGATCTGGTTCGGCGGCGCTCCATCACGCCCGATGACGCAAGCTGCCAGGCGCTGATTGCCGAAAGGCTAGAGCGCCTGGGCTTCCGTTGCGAAGCCATGCCTTTCGGCGACGTCGAAAATCTTTGGGCGCGGCGCGGCGATTCCGGCCCGGTCCTGTGTCTTGCCGGCCACACCGACGTGGTGCCGCCCGGGAATCTCGACGCCTGGCAAACCGACCCGTTCGAGCCGACGATTCGGGACGGCCTCTTGTACGGTCGCGGCGCCGCCGACATGAAAAGCGGTCTCGCGGCAATGGTCGTCGCCTGCGAGCGTTTCGTCGCGGCACGTCCCGATCACCCGGGCAGCCTCGCTTTTCTGATTACCAGCGACGAGGAGGGGCGAGCCCGCGACGGAACGCTAAAGGTGATACAGGCGTTGGCGGCACGCGGGGAAGCCATCGACTGGTGTGTCCTGGGAGAACCGTCCAGCGAGCAGGTACTCGGCGACGTCATACGAATCGGCCGCCGCGGCTCCCTGAGCGGCATGTTGACCGTGCGCGGCATACAGGGCCACGTCGCCTATCCGCAACTGGCCGACAACCCGATCCGTCGCTTCGCGCCGGTACTCGCACGCCTCCACGATATCGAATGGGATCGGGGTAACGATTTTTTCCCCCCGACGAGCTTCCAGGTGGTCGATCTCCGAAGCGGCATCGGCGCCCCGAACGTCACGCCGCCGGAGCTCAGCGCGCGTTTCAACTTCCGGTACTGCACCGAATGGGATCATGAAAGGCTGCGCGCCCGAGTTCACGAGATCATCGACCAGTTCGACATCGACTACGAACTCGAGTGGCATCTGTCCGGCGAACCTTTCCTGACGCAAGCCGGTCCGCTGGTGGACGCGGTTTGCCAGGCCGTTCGAGAACCTACGGGCGCGGACCCGGTGTTGTCTACCGGCGGTGGCACGTCCGACGGCCGCTTCATCGCGCCGGCCGGTACCGACGTCGTCGAACTCGGTCCGGTCAACGCATCGATCCACAAGGTCGACGAGCACGTACGAATCGCCGACATACCGGCATTGACCGGGATGTACCGGCGTATCCTCGAGATTCTGCTGCCGGAGCGACCGCCGCAACAACAGCCGTAATGGCCATGACGCGGTCCAGACAAAGGCCGTGCTTGACCACCCGCAACACGACCAGACCACAAGGCTGGCTGGCGGTAAGGCGTGATGCCGGCCGGGACTTCAGGAGCGCCGGAGGTTGTTCCAGATGCCGAGGCCGCCCGTCCCGAGTATCGCGATCAGCACCCAGGCCGGCATCGACAGCCCCAGGAGCTGCCAGCTCACGCCCGCGCAGTCGCCGGAGCCCGTGAACACCTTGGCCAGCGCCTCCCCGAGCGGGAAGGTATCGAAGATGTAACCCAGCCCGGGCCCGCAGGCGGGTACGTCTTCGGGCGGCAGGGTTTGCAGCCAGACGTGCTGGCCGGCAACGGCGCCGCCGCCGGCGGTGACCACCGCAAGCAGTCCGGCATAGACCCGACCACCGGCGCGTGAAGACGGTCCATGCAGCGCCGCGACCAGGAACACGACGCCGAGCAGGATGACGGCGACACGCTGGAACACGCACAGCGGACAGGGGTCCAGCATCAGCCCGTATTGCGCGTACAGCGCATAGGCCATGAGGCCTGCGCAGATCGCGGCACCGGCCGCGTTCAGCGGCCGTTTTCCCGGCAGTGCCATCCCCAAGCGGCCGGTATGCGGAGCATCGAGTTTCGCAATAGGCATCGTCGGTCAGATCTTCGGTCAGTCGGTGTCCGATACATCCAGCGTGTCAGTATGGCGCACATCGCGGCCCTGCACCATATAGATGACGTATTCGCAGATGTTCTTGGCGTGATCCCCAATCCGCTCCAGGGACCGGGCGGCCCAGGTCACGTTCATGAAACGCCGGATGCTGCGCGGATCCTCCATCATGAACGTAATACACTGCCGCGTGATAGCGTCGTATTCCTCGTCGACGCGATCGTCCTCCTTGACAACTTCCAGCGACGCTTCGACATCCAGTCTCGCGAAGGCATCCATTGCCGATCGCAACATCCGGGCGACGTGGTTACCGAGATACTTGAGCTCCCGGTAGGAGTCCGACGGCCGGTCCATCGCCGCCAGTTGCGATGCGAGAAAACCGATCTTCTCGGCCTCGTCGCCGATACGCTCGAGATCGGTGATCGTTTTGATGATCGCGACGATCAGCCTGAGATCGCTCGCCGCCGGCGAGCGCGTCGCCAGAATCCGGCTGCATTCCTCGTCGATGCCGACTTCGAGATTGTTGACCTTGTAGTCGTCGTTGGCGACCTTGAGTCCGAGCTCGCTGTCGCCGCTGACGATCGCAGCGATCGCCCGGGACAGCTGGGCCTCGACCAGACCGCCCATCGTCAGCACGCTGTTTCGCAGGTCTTCGATGTCCTTGTTGAAGCGCCGCGAGATGTGGTCGGTCAGATTCGAGGTTCGCACGTCGCCGTCTCTCCGCCCTAAGCGCTTTGCGCCCGGCCGATCAAAGCCGCTTCGCTGCGTTGAGTCACACGGCTCGCCGGAAAACGGCAACGGAACTCGCTGCCCTCGCCGAGCACGCTGCGTATCTGCAGGCTGGCGTCGTGACGGCTCAAGGCGTGCTTGACGATCGCAAGCCCCAGCCCGACGCCGCCCTCCTCGCGCGCGCGGCCGCGATCGACGCGAAAAAAACGCTCGGTGAGACGCGGAATGTGCTCCTCGGCGATACCCTCGCCGGTATCCGCAACAATCAGCTCGGCGCCGTTTTTGTGCCCGCGCCACGTTACGGCGACCTTGCCCTCGCCGGGCGTGTGCCTGAGCGCGTTGGACACCAGGTTCGTGATGACCGACTCGATCTGGGTGCCGTTACCGCGCAGCCAGGTATTCGAATCCGCGTCGACCGCGATCTCGGCGGAACCGTTACGGGCCTCGAATGCCTTTCTCACACTAGCGATGAGAGCGGCGACGTCGACTACGGCCTCGGTGTTGGCGCGCCCGGCGCTCTCCAGGCGCGAGAGCTCCAGCAACTCGCTGACGATCCGGTTCATGCGCCGCGCCTGCGCCATCATCTGCGCGACGGGCGCCGACCATCCGGCCGGTATGTCTTCTTCCGCCAGACTGTCGAGGTAACCGGTGATCACGGTCAGCGGCGAACGCAGCTCGTGCGAGGCATTCGCGACGAAGTCGCGCCGCATCCGGTTCAATCGCAAGCGTTCGGTGACATCCCGCAACATCAAGAGCTTCTGGTCCGCGCCGTAAGGTACGACCCTACAATTGAGCCAGTCGCCGGGCCTGAGCGGCGACTCGATATCGACGGTCTTGCTCATGTCTTCGGACTGCACCAGTTCGGTGATCGCCGGATCTCGCAGGATGTTGTCGATACGCTGGCCGCGGTCCTTTTTCGGTTTCAGGCCGGCCAGGTGCTTCGCCGCCCGGTTACACATGACGATTTCGTTGCCGGCATCGACGACGACCGCGCCGTCGGGCATCGCATTGGTGGACTTGCGGATCTCGCGCAGCAACTGCCGGTAACGCCGCTTGTGGCGTTCGCCGCGTTCGTGCTCGAAGCTGAAGCGGGAGAATATCTGCTGCCAGATGCCGTCACCGAAGCGAAACGCCTCGAAGTCACGCGTGCGCAGGGCGCGGTCGAAGGCGAGCAACTGGCGCACATGCCAAAGCAGCGCGAGCAGCGCGGCGGCAAGCAGGCCCCAGTCCGGATGACCGTACAGGTAACCCACGCCGGCGCCCGCGCCGAGGAACAGGGCGAGACCGATCAGGAATTTGCGCCATGACTTGGGCATCGGAATTCCAGTCCGCTGTCGATACATCATAAACGACCGGCCGCGGCGGCGGTAAGCCCGTCGTCGAGGTCTCGCGCATCAGGCGCTTCGGATCGAGAATCGATAACCCGCACCGCGCACGGTCTGGATGTATTCGTCCGCGTTTTCTTCGGTCAGCGCCTTGCGCAGGCGTCTGACGTGAACGTCCACGGTACGCTCCTCGACGTAGACGTTCGCGCCCCACACCCGATCGAGCAACTGCGTGCGACTGTAGACCCGATCGGGATGGGTCATCAGGAAACGCAACAAGCGATATTCGGTCGGCCCGAGCCGGATCTCCCTGCCCGCCGCGCTGACCCGATGGCCGGCCGTGTCGAGCTCCAGCACGCCGGCGCGGACGGTTTCGCCGTCGGAGGTCTTGGCGCGCCGCAGAACCGCCTGTATCCGCGCAACCAGCTCGCGCGGTGAAAAGGGCTTGGTGATGTAGTCGTCGGCCCCGCCCTCGAGTCCGGCAACCTTGTCGAATTCGTCGGCGCGGGCGGTGAGCATGATCACGGCCAGGTCCTCGTTGTCCTTGTCCCGCTTCAACATGCGCGTCAGCTCCAGGCCGCTCATGTCCGGCAGCATCCAGTCCACCAGCGCGAGGTCCGGCCGCTCGTCGGCAAGAAGCTGCCGCGCAGCGCGGCAGTCTCCGGCTTCGACCGTCTCGTATCCGGCACGCACCAGGTGAAACGCAATCATCTCGCGGATAGGCGCCTCGTCTTCGACGATCAGGATCTTGCTGGCTGACATGCTGGGGGCCCTGGTAGCGGAGTTGCCCGGCCTTACGGAAAATGGATTACAGCAGCGCCATATTACAGCATGGTTACGGCGCGGTCCCGCCCTGAGGGCGGGCGACCGTTTCCCTGAGATAGGTCGGGACAATCTCCTGCGGCGCGACTCCGCCACCCTCACGCAACAGCAGGCCGCCGATCGGCAACAGGTAACGCGCGGCCGGGTACAGGATCTCGGAGACGCCGTCGAAGTAAGCCTGGTTGGCCTCGAGCAGCTCCGGGTACTGCCGCCAGCCGCAGCCGGCGGCGACGCGACTCGGCGCGGCGTCGGCCGCAAGCTCGGCGATCGCACCCGGTGCTTGCAAGCGTTCTTCGATCGAGCTCCGCGGCAGATTGCCGGCGCCGCGCCGAAAGCCGCCGAGATAGACCTCGCCGACGTGCGCGTCCTGTGCGACGATGACCTCGGCGGCATCGGATTCCGCCATCACCTGTGCGGCAATGGCCGCCATCGACGACACCGGTACGATCCGGAGTTCCGCGGCGAACGCAATCCCCTGGGCAACCGACGCCGCGATCCTAAGGCCGATGAACGATCCCGGGCCGTTCCCGAGCACGATGGCGTCGAGCTGTTCCGGCGACAGTCCGGTCTCTTCGAGCAATGCCTTGATCATCGGCATCAAAAGCTGCGTGTGCTCGCGCGGGGCAATCGCATGACGCTCGGCGATATCCCCATCGACAGAAAGCGCGACACTGCAGGCCAGTGACGACGTATCCAACGCCATTAATCTCATGCGAATGCACCTTGTCGTTCATGGTTCGTCAAAAACGCGGTCACGGTTTCCAGCGAATCCGTCACCGGCATCGGTTCGAGGCTGTCGAGAAAGCGGCGACCGTATGCGCGAGTGCCGATACGCGGATCGCAAACGACCACGACACCGTAGTCGCGATCGTCGCGCAGCAGCCGCCCTGCCCCCTGCTTCAGCGCCAGAATGGCCTGCGGCAACTGATGCATCGTAAAGCCGTTGCCGCCTTCGCGTCGAATGAATTCCAGCCGGGCCATCAATAGCGGGTCCGACGGCGAAGTGAACGGCAACTTGTCGATTGCGACGACAGTCAATGCCCGGCCGCGAACGTCCACGCCTTCCCAGAAGCTGCCGGTGCCGAGCAGCACCGCGTTGCCAGCGTCGCGAAATCGGTGCAACAGCTCGTCGCGCGGCGCGCTGCCCTGTACGAGCAGTTTGCGACCGGCGAGCCGCCCAGGGTGTGCGCGACACCATGCGCTTGCCCGATCGAGCGCGCCATGGCTGGTAAACAGGCAGAAGATGCCGCCCTCCGTAAGCTCGGCCAGGGGCATGACGGCCTCGAGCATCTCCGCCGTGTGCTCGCCGCTCGATGGCTGCGGCAGACCCCGGGGAAGGTAAACCAGCCCGTTCGTCTCCGCCGCATACGGGCTCGGAAACGTGAATCCGGTAACGCCGCCCAGCCCGAGACGGGCCGCAAAATGCGAAAAGTCCCCGCCGACCGCAAGCGTCGCCGAAGTCAAGATCCAGGCCTGGTTCTGCGCCCTGATGAACGCCGACATCGTGTCCGAAACGTCCAGCGGCGTCAGATTCATGCGCAGGCTGCGACGGCTTACGTCCAGCCAGCGCAGGCCGTCCCAGGTATCGTCGGCGGTCAGCAAGGCCAGGCGCCCGCTCGCGCCGCGCAATTGCCCGGCCAGGCCTTCGAGCTCGGCTCCGTCGTCGTCCAAGGTCTCCACGGC
This sequence comes from Woeseiaceae bacterium, assembly GCA_028279985.1. Lineage (GTDB taxonomy): Bacteria > Pseudomonadota > Gammaproteobacteria > Steroidobacterales > Woeseiaceae > UBA1847. Next base: position 20,144 of record JANQMR010000005.1, on the reverse strand, counting down.
GGCGGCGACGGCATCGATAGCCAGCCGCAATTCCTCGAAGGTGTCGCGCAAATCGGGCAACAGGGGCTCCAGCCGGTAGCGCCCCTCTTTGCGCGGCGCGGCCGCCCGCAGCTTCCTTACGGCCGTATCCAAGGCATCGATCCGGCGGCTGAACTCCTGCTGGCTGAAAGCCAGGGTCGCCGCCCGCGTTTCGTCGGCGATACGCTCGAGTTCGCGGCTGCCCAGCCCGACGCCGAAAAACTGCACCGCGAGATCCGGCAGTTGATGCGCCTCGTCGACGATGACCGCCTCGACGCCGGGCAGGAATTCGACGAAACCGGATTCCTTCATCGCCAGATCGGCGAGCAGGAGATGATGATTGACGACGACCAGATCGGCCGCCTGCGCGGCGCGGCGCGCCTTGACCACGTGGCACGCCGCATAGTCGGGACACTGCTGCCCCAGACAGTTGTCGATCGTCGACGTTACGTACGGCCAGATACCCGAGGTCTCCGCAAGCTCGGTGAGCTCGGCGCGATCGCCCGTGTCGGTGCGATGGCGCCATTCGCGGACGGCGTTGAGCTCGTCTTGCAAATGGCGGGGCACGGCGTCCGCAAGATCGAGCCGGTGCAGGCAAAGGTAGTTTGCACGGCCCTTGAGCAGCGCCGTCGTCACCGGGCGGCCGACCGCGCGTGAGAGCAACGGTAGATCCCGATGGTAAAGCTGGTCCTGCAATGCGCGCGTACCGGTGCTGACGATGGTCTTGCGATTACTCAGCAGGGCCGGCAGCAGATAGGCGAAAGTCTTGCCCGTGCCCGTTCCGGCTTCGACGAGCAGGGCGTCGAGGCTCGCGATCGCCTCGGCGACGGCCTCGGCCATCCAGGCCTGAACGGCCCTGGGCCTGAAGCCGGGCAACAGCGGCTTGAGCGGGCTGTGTTCGCCAAAGAATTCGGACAGGTCGTTCACGTGGCAAGATTACACGTTTCGACAGGGTCTGACCTGCGCTAAGAATCCCGGCGTGGGTTCCAGGCGCCGGACCTGCCCGCGGTTCTCTCTAAAGTCTCGGACCGGATGGCCGATAGCATGCTTGGCAGCCATGATGATTTTGCAATCGGCAGGCTCTGCGCGAATTCGAGGCTTGCAGGTTCTCGGAGAACCGTCGTCCACGATCCGCTCCGGATCAGCGTCGATTGCGCGTGCAAGGAGGTACGCCCGCCATGTTGATCGTAAGCAGAAAAGACGCCGAGTCGATCGAGATCCGTCCTTCCGAAGGGATCGATCCGAATACCACGCTGGCTGAACTCTTCGAGACCGGCCCCATCGAGATCAAGGTTTTCTCGTCGTCCGGAAAACGGGTCAAGATGGGTGTACAGGCACCGACGCAACTCACCATCTGGCGCAAGAGCCCTGCTGCCGGCTGATCACCGCCGCCGAATCGCGGCACTCGGTCCATGACGGCCGGTAATCCGGCGTCGCCACAAGACTTATCGTTTCGTCAGCAGCGGCGGCAGCAGGACCACGGCGTGCCGCCGCACCCAGCAGGGTTCTTCGAGGCGGAAGTAGGCCGGCGGCGATTCACGACCGCCGACGCCGTCGTCGGCGGCCGGCCCGGCAGCATGATCCCGACGCTCGAGGATTGACACGTCGGTGCTGCCCAGCCGGTGGAGTTCTTCACAAGCCGCCACGTCGAGCGCCAGAAAGCCGCCTTCCAGGGTTTGCGCAGGGGCGCCGGGGCGATCCCGGCCCGCGGGTGAATGCTGCCAGCGTCCCGTCAAACCCGACGCAGCGATATAGAGCCGCACGATGCCTTGCGCCGACTGCTCCAGCAAGCGCTGCTCGTCAATCCCCATGCGCTCGGCCGCGTCCGCGAGCGCGTAGCCGACGGTCCGCTGCGGAGCATCGGCATGCCCCGGATTCGACAGCTCCTCGAAACGGCACGCCTGCGTGTCGGTCAAGTCGGCGTAACTGCTGTCCTCGAGCTTGACACGACGCTTCTGTTTTCGGCCGGCTTTGAACAAATCCCGCCAGAATCCGGTTTTCGACATCACTCCACTCTCCGCCGCCGTAGGGCTTGTCAGACTCCAGGGCTTGTCGGGCGTCTCCCGCGCTTCCCTAGCCCGCTTCCCTAGCCCACTTCCCTGGCCCGCTTCCGTACCCCGCTTCGCCGAAACCGGTCGTCGCCGGCCACAGCGCGACGGGCGGCTTCGACAATACGGACAATGCGAACGATACGGACGGCCATTCCGGCCTGCGCGGCCATCGGCGAGCCCCAACCCCCGTAATCATCCGCCGCCTGCCGCCGCATCGCAACGATCAATGCCTCCGGCAGCCCCCGGCCGACCGGACCGCCGGCCGCACAGGCGTCGGCGCCACGATGCTCCCGGTACTCAGCTTGATCCGCGGCTGGCGGTCGAAACCGGCGGCGGAGTTGGGCTGCCCGATTCTGGTCCTAAAGCTGCACATGCTGCGAACACCGCGGAAATCTTCGCTTGCGCTAAAGCCCGGCGCCGGGGCGGCCGATACTCCGATCCAGACGTTGCGGCTCATGTCGAATCTAAAGGGTCACATAAGAGATGAACAGGCGGCATGATCGAAATCGTCCGGCGGCGGAAAGGACTGGCGTTTCGAATCGACCCGGCCGCGACTCGGGCCAACGGAATGCGGATTCCGGCGCCGCTTTCGGCACTTGCCGCCGTATGCGCGGCGAGGCGACCTACGACGACGAGCAGAGTCCCGGCATCCTGCTGGTTGACGACGATCCGACATTCCGGCTCATCGCGGGCGAGGCGCTGCGAGACAGCGGGTTTTCCATCATCGAAGCGGACGGCGCGGCACAGGCGCTGACGTGCCTGCGAAACGGGCGGCCGGACCTGATCATCGTGGACGCCATCATGCAGGGCATGAGCGGATTCGATTTGTGCAGATATCTGATGTCGGACCCCGATTTCTCGGACATCCCGGTACTGATGGTGACCGGCCTCGACGATATCGACTCCGTCAACCAGGCATTCGAAGCAGGCGCCAGGGGCTTTACGACCAAGCCCGTCAACTTTCCGGTGTTGATCCAGCAATTGCGATTCGCATTGCGCGCCGGCCGGACCGAGGCCGAGCTACGCCAGCAACAGGACCACCTCGAGGCCGCGCAGCGGCTCGGGCGACTGGGCTACTGGCACTGGGTCCGCGACACCGGGCGATTCGAGGTATCCGAGATTCTGAAGACCATGCTGGGCATCGAGGACGGCTCCGGCATCGACGGCCCCGGCGAGATCCTCGCACTGGTCGACGAAGCGGATCAGGAACGGGTGCACGCATCGCTGGATGCGGCACTGGCCGGCGAAGCCCAGCCCCCGACGGAGTTTCGCGTCGTCACCGCCGGCGGTGCGAGCCTCGTGGTACGCCAGGTTCTAGACGTACATCTGCAATCGGGCGGCGCCGATCACATCTTCGGCACCGTGCAGGACATCACCCGTGAGCGGGAAGCCGAATCCAGGATTCGCAAGCTCGCCTACTTCGACGAGCTCACGGGTCTCGCCAGCCGAACGTATCTCATGCAGACGCTGGAGCAGACGATCCGGTCCGTTCACCGGACGGACGAGTGTTTTGCACTGCTGTTCATCGATCTCGACGGTTTCAAGGACGTCAACGACAGTCTCGGGCACGACGTCGGCGACCAGCTCTTGCAGATTGTCGCCAATCGGCTGCGTGAAGCGCTTCGCGACGGAGATTTCGTAGCCCGTCTGGGCGGGGACGAATTCTGCGTAATCGTCCGGGGCATTACGGAGCAATCCATGACGGCGGATGTCGCGCAACGGTGTATCGACCGGACCGGCGAGCCTGTGAACCTGCTGTCGCAGCTACTGTTGCCGCGCATGAGCATCGGCATCGCACATTATCCGGATGACGGTCGTTCGGCCAACTCACTGGTCAAGGCAGCCGACAGCGCCATGTATGCGGCCAAGCACGCGGGAAAAAACCGCTACGCGTTCTACAGTCCCGAAATGACACGACAGGCGGAGCAGCGGCTTGCGCTCGAGAACGACATCCGCTCGGCGCTGGAGGACGATCAACTCGTCTTGCACTATCAGCCGCAGGTTTCTCTGGTGACCGGACGCGTCGTCGGTGTCGAGGCGCTGGCGCGCTGGAAACACCCGCAACGCGGCACGATACTGCCCGGCGAGTTCATTCCGGTGGTCGAACGTATCGGCCTGATCGACAAACTCGGGGAGTCGGTGATCGATCAGGCCTGCGCGCAAATGCAACGCTGGGCGCTCGCCGGACTGGAAACGCTGGCCGTCTCGGTCAACGTATCGCCCTTACAACTGCGTGACGCCGGCATCATCGCCACCATCTCCGCGGCGCTGACCAGATACAACGTCGAGCCGGACCGGCTGACGATCGAGGTAACCGAAACCATCAATCAGGAAGACCGTCAGACCCTGGCGGCCCTGGACCGATTGAACGAGTTGGGCGTCACGATCGCAATCGACGACTTCGGCACCGGCTACTCGTCGCTGGGCTCGTTGAAACACCTGCCCATCCACTGCCTGAAAATCGACCGCGTGTTCGTTCGGGACATGCTTCGGGACGCAGACGACACGGTACTGCTCGGCGCCATCATCGGTCTCGCGCGCGCCCTGGAGTTGACCGTAGTCGTCGAGGGCGTCGATGCTTACGAGCAAGTCCAGGTACTCGCCGGCATAGGATGCGAGATCGTCCAGGGTTTTTACTTCAGTACTCCGGTTGCAGCCGACGAAGTTCCGGCGCTCCTGGAAACGATCTTCATTCCGGAGGGCGCCGGCAGCAAACAGGTGCCCGCGGATTCGGCCGGACAGCCTGGATGAGTTCGGACATCGACGACGCCGCGGTCGAGAACCGCCTGCGGGCTTTGCTCGGCTCGGGCAGCGTACCGGTATTGCCGGCCGGTACCGACGAGTTGTTGCAACTGCTGCGCAATCCCGACGTGCCGATGCAGGAACTCGCCGAGACGCTCGCGAGATTTCCGGCGATCGTCGCACGACTGATGGCATTGGCCAACTCTCCGTGGTCCGCACCGCTGTCCCCGGTCACTTCTCTGCAGGAGGCCTCGTCGAGATTGGGGATTGCCGTGGTGCGCAGCGTCAGCATAGCGCTGACGGTCGCAGCGCCGTTTCGCCCGCACCGATGTCCGGAATTCGACGCGGAGCGGTATTGGTGTTGCAGCCTGCTCGCCGCCGACGCCGCCTCGATGTTGTGCCGGGCTACGAATCCCGATGACGAATCGGCCTCCGCGACGGCCAGGACCGCCAGTCTGATCGGCAACCTGGGCCTTTTGTGGATGGCCGACCGTATGCCCGGGGAAACCGGAGCCGCCTTGCGCAGAGCCGGCGAGGAAACCGGCGTCAGCGTGGACGCCGCCTTGAGCGATGCATGCGGTTTCGGCCACAAAACGGCGACCGAGTGGCTGGGAAAGGCATGGAATCTGCCCGACGCCGTCCTGACCGCGATTTGCGGCACGCGGACGACAGGCCTCGGGGGGGTCGTTGGTCTGGCCAACAAGATGGTCTCCGATGTCTACCGCGATCCTGCGATCGCGTTCGACGCCGCGATGCCGACACGATTCGGCGTCGATGCCGATCCTGCGCAAACCGTGCATCTTGCCGTTTGCGAGCGGCTGCCGCGGATGACGGATCTTGCGAAATCGCTGTTTGCGGCCAGATGAACCGGCGGTGTTGGAGCATCTTCTAAGGCCCGGCGGCGATGCTGCGGCTTTGGCTGACTTGCGATTCCCATATAAGACCGTCCTTCTGTATCGGTGCCGGTTGCCCGGGCGCACGACCCCCTACCCGAAGGCGCCGCTCGGGCGCCCGGTCCGTTCATGACGATCACCCGACTTACGCTGCTCAGGACCTCCACGTTCACGAAACCGCTTCGCCATGAGAGTTTAACTATTTGTTTACAAATATCTAATCTCCGTGTTACCGGGCCGAGTGTAGATTCGGGCGATCGCCTTCGGGTAGCCGGTCTGCGGCACGAACCCGGCGCAAGTATGGTTCAGCTTGCATCAAAACAGGCGATCTGGTACGAGTACGCAAAATTCGCTTAAACCGCTATTATCGTTCTGTTATTTCTTGCTTTGTTGGATCGCTGATTTGCTAGATTTAGTAAGGATACTTTCGCCTGCCTTGGACAAGGACGCCAAACAGCCAACACCGCAACATTCGCGAGCTGGAGCACCCCGCTAGATGGCGCCGTTACCTTCTCATTGTCCGGATTTGACCGGACAAGACGAATCGCTGCGGGCGCTCCGGCGAACGATCGATTGCGTTGCACCTTCGAATGCCAACGTCCTGATACTGGGCGAAACGGGCACCGGCAAGGAAGTCGTCGCCAAACACATCCATTATCGATCGGACAAACGCAGCGGTCCTTTCGTACCGCTGAACTGTTCAGCCATACCGGCCGACCTTCTGGAAAGCGAGCTGTTCGGCCACAAGAAGGGAACGTTCACCGGAGCAATCAGCGATCGCATCGGCCGATTCGAGCTGGCCGCCGGCGGTACGCTGTTCCTGGACGAAATCGGCGACATGCCGCTGCTCTTGCAGGTGAAATTGTTGCGGGTGCTGGAGGAGCGCATCATCCAGCCGCTCGGCAGCGACGTCGCGGTTCCGATGAAGGCCCGGATCATTGCGGCAACCCATCGTGATCTGGAGCAGTTGGTCAGCGACGGCGGCTTCCGCGAAGATCTCTATTACCGGTTGAACGTGATACCGATTACGGTGCCGCCGCTGAGATCCCGTCGCGACGACATTCCGCTGTTGCTCGAATCGGTTGCCGCGGAACTGAAAAAACGAAGGCGAGTGACGGTCGGCTTTTCGGAGGCCGCGGTTGATAAGCTCAAGCAGTATCACTGGCCGGGCAACGTCAGGGAGCTGGCCAACCTTACCGAGCGCCTGGCGGTGTTGCACCCCAACGGCCACGTGGACGTGGACACGCTGCCGCTTCGCATCAGGGGCCCGGCGGACGACGAGCCGATGGCGGACGGGCCGATAGCGGTAGCGAATGAACAGCCGTATCCCGCGGGCCTATCCGATACCTCGACGGACGCGCCTACCGACGAGCAAGGATTCGATCTGAAGGAACACCTGCGGACGACGGAATCGGAGCTGATCCGTCAAGCGCTGGTCGCCTCCGACGGCGTCGTCGCAAAAGCTGCAAAAATGCTGCAGGTCAGGCGCACCACGCTGGCGGAAAAGGTCAAACGACTTGGCCTCGAAGTGATGCTAAAATAACGGCTCGTTGAACACGGTTGCAGTCGAAGCTTTGCCGCGCAACATCGCCTCGAAGAAGCGCAAGCCTTACCTGACGCCCAACGAAGTCGCCGAGATGCTGATGGTCTCGCCCACCACGATCCGGCAATGGGCCAGTCAGGGCAAACTGAACTCCGCCCTTACGCCCGGCGGACACCGGCGTTTCTTACGCGCGGACGTCGAGCGGTTTTCCCGGCAAAACAATCTCACCCTGCCGCTGAGAGACAACGACGTGACCCGAATCCTGATCGTCGACGACGATGAGGAAGTGGGCCAGTTGCTGACCCGGCTGTTCACCTATTCGAGCTCGCCGGTCGAAACGATGACCGCCACCTCCGGCTTCGAGGCCGGGCGGCTGGTACACAGCTTCGAGCCGCACGTCGTTTTGCTGGATCTGATGATGCCGGGCGTGGACGGCTTCGAAGTCTGCAGAGACATCAAGCAGAACCCGGCGACCCGCGCAATTCGGGTCGTCGCGATGACCGGGTATTACGAGGACGACAACGTGGCGGGTATCCTCGACGCGGGCGCCGAGGTTTGCCTGTCGAAACCTTTCAAGCTGAACGCACTGTTGCGAGCTATCGGCATCGACTAGGGGCATCGACTAGGGGCATCGACTAGAACCCGGGGCCTGGAAGGCTCAACCTGCTGCGCGCACGGCCGCATCGGGAACCGTGTAACCGGAAGAGCCCGCTTCCATGGCCGGAAGATAGAATCCGATCGACGCGCCATTGCCGGACTCGCTGACGGCTTTGACGAATCCACCGGATTGGATGGCGAAACCGTATACCGTGGACAATCCGAGACCGCTACCCTCACCGATTTGCTTGGTCGTGAAAAACGGCTCGAAGATGTGTTTCAAGGCCCGCTCCGAAACCCCCTTGCCCGTATCCGTGACGAGCAATTCCACGAAATCTCCGGTGCGTGCCTCGCGGGTGCCCGCCATGTCGGTATCTTCGACGGTAACGCATCGGCAGGAGATCGTCAGGGTGCCGCCGCCCGGCATCGCGTCTCGCGCGTTGACGGCGAGGTTCAACAGCGCATTCTCGACCTGAGCCGGGTCGGCCTTGGTGAATGCCGCCGAACCGTTGACGTCGCAGACGATTTCGATGTTCTTCGGGAACGCACCACGCAGCAGGGCAACCATGTTCGTGACGAGTGCGACGACCTCGATCCGTTGCGGCGACAGTCGTTGCCGGCGGGCAAACGCGAGTAGCCTGTGGACGAGGCCGGCCCCTCGGTCGGCCGCCTTCATGATTGCGTCGATCTGCGCCTTCCCGGCGTTTGCCTCGAGATCGAGCAATTGCGCGTTGCCGTAGATGATCTGCAGCAGGTTGTTGAAGTCGTGTGCGATACCGCCGGTGAGCTGCCCGAGCGACTTGAGTTTTTGCGCCTGCTCGAGCTGAGATTCCACGTTGCGCAAGCCCGTCCTGTCCTCTATCGAGTAGACCAGGCCGTCGAGATGGCCGCTCGAATCGTGCAGGTCGGTTACCTGGCAACGGACATAACGTATGTCGCCGCGTCGGGTTCGCAATTGCTCGAGCTCCTCGTGGTCTTCAACGGACTCACGGGCGACCCGCGCCGCAAACTTACGACGCGCCGCCGGCAGGTGGTTCGACGGGACGAAAGAACGTAACCAATCCGCGCCAATCATCTCGTCCGGCGCACAATCGAGCAGCCGACCGGCGGATTCGTTCATCAGGCCGATTCTGCCGTCGCAGTCGAGCAGGATGATGGCCGCCGTCGAAGCTTCCAGATAGGCCGCCGCTTTTGCCGCAATCTCCCGCGTCGCGGATTCTGCCTCCAGGCGTTCGGTAATATCGAGGAAGGAAACAACGGCGCCCGTCAACTCCTGCTCCCGGTAGGTTGGACGCACCCAGAACTCGACCGGGATCGAACGACCGTCATGGCGCCAGAGCATCGCATCCTTGCCGTGGGTCGGTTTACCGTTGCGGATCGCAAACTCGAGGTTCAGGTTGTGACCCCACGCCTCAGGCGGCCCGCCGGTCAGATGAAACGGCAGTTCTCGATAGCTCCTGCCAAGCAGCCGGTCGTCTCGGTCGAAGCCCAGGAGCTCCAGCGTTGCGCGATTGCAGAACTCGCAGATACCGGCCCGGTTGAAGCCGATGACGGCCTCAGCCGTCGAGTTCATGATGAGCTGGATGCGTTCGTTGATCTCCGCGAGCTTTTCGGTGCGCCGCTCGACCAGCGTCTCCAGTATCGCGCGTTTCGCACGTTTCGGCCGGAACCAAGCATTCAGGGCAATGCGAAGGCGGTTGCCGATCCGCGCGCCGCCGTCCAGGCTGCGCACGAACACGAAGATTGCCAGCATAGTTGCCAACGCCGGCACCAGATACTCAAGCTGTCCCGGCACTAGGGCACTAGGGTCCTGATAGCCATGTGTATTGATCAGCCCTACAACGACAGGCGACGAATGGTCGCAGCTTCCGGCGGCCGTATCCAGTCCGAAAACGACGGCTTGTGGCGCCGTTGCGTGCCGTTCGAGACGGGTACGACTGCCGGGCGAGCGGGCCACACCGCTGAAACCCGCCGGAAAGCGGCACCTGCCGGCCTGCGGTCCGAACCGCCGCCGGGCATTCAGGCCGGCAACCTGCACCGGCAGGACTCGCCGCGCCCTCGGGAGCGATCGTCGAACCCTAAAGTTTCACGGTTTTCGGCCGACAAATACGGCGAGCGAGCTTAAAGCCCGACACCGGATGCCATCCGGATGGCATGGGGCGCAAGCTGACCGGCAAAGCGCCTACGCAACCGTTGGAGGCCGCCGTTGAGCGTCAAACGTAAGTCCGAAACGACCGAATCCCCGCTGCTCGCCGACGGCGCGCTCGACACGCTGGGCTGTGTCTTCCAGACCATGGGCAGGGAGTCTTTTGCACTGGACACCGACGCCAGCATCCATGAGTTTTCCGAGCACTGCCTGGAGATCGCGCGACACGTCGAGCACGGAGCGGCAGCGCCGGCAGTCGATATCGATGAATGCGAAGTCGGTACCCGGCAGTGGGGCAAGATCCGGCGTTTTTACGTCGACCGGCGCAAACAGGAAAAGTCTTACGTCTCCGGCCGACTGAACGATTACCGCGGCATCGTCGAGCAGTTCATGGTGGGCTTGAGGGATATCTGCGATTCGAACGACCAGACCGAGCGCACCGTGACCTGTAGCCTGGAATCTATCGAGCAGGCGCTCAACGCCGGTACCTTACCGGAAGTCGAGCGTGCGCTGGCCAAGGCGATTGGCGACGTGGGCGAAGCATTCACGCGCCAGAAACAGGGCTATGAGCAACAAATCGCCGGACTCAACGAACGCATGGACGTGCTGCGCGACGACCTGGTCGCCGCCAAGGAAGAAACGCAGCTCGATGCATTGACCGGCGTTTTCAACCGCCGCGCGTTCGACTCGGCGATCCAACGTTACATCAACGCCCGGATCCTTCTGGCGCAGCCCGTCAGCATCGTCATGATCGACGTGGACAACTTCAAGTCGATCAACGACAGGCTCGGCCATACGACCGGCGATTCCTTGCTCAAATTCGTCGCGGATTGCATGACGCGATCCTTCATCCGGAAAAACGACCTGATCGCAAGATACGGCGGCGACGAGTTCGTCGTCCTGTTGCCCGACACGAGGGCCGCAAACTCGGCGACGTCGATCCGCCGCTTTCTCGATGCCGTCCACAACACGCCTTTCGAGGCCGATCGGCCCGAGGCCATGTCCGAGGATGGCGCGCTCACCATTAGCTGCTCGGCGGGGTGTACCGAGATACGGGACGAGGACACCGTGGAGTCGCTGATCGACCGCGCCGACTCGGCCTTGTACGGCGCGAAGGCGTCCGGCCGCAACTGTTTCAAGGTCCTTTGATTACCCGGACGATTATCCGGACGATTGCCCTGACGATTGCCCGGAGACGGCCGATCGGCACGGTGGGCCCCGCCGCGAACCGGCCGGGCGCGCTTCGGCTAAAGCAAAACGGAAATCCGCCGATTGCCTTGCCATGACCGAGTCGCCGGGCGTCGAGCCTCAGCAAGAAACCGATACGATGAAGACCCAGGCATACGCTGACACCAGGGCAGAAGACCCGATCGCCGAACTCGGGCTCCTGACGCTCAAACGGCCGGTACCGGTCTTGCCGCGCGGAACGACGGAACTGTTCGGCGCCTTGGGCGACCCCGCGCTCTCTTTCGAGATACTGACCGAACGCCTCGCGGTTTATCCGTCGATCGTCGCGCGCCTGCTCGCTCTCGCGAACTCACCGTGGTCGTCGCCGGTCGCGCCCGTCACGACCCTCGATGACGCCGTTTCGAGGCTGGGCCTCGACATCGTGCGTTCGGTGTCCGTTGCATTGCTGGTGTCGAACACCTTCGATGCAAACCGCTGTCGGCGCTTCGATCCAAGACGTTACTGGTGTTCAGCCCTGCTGACGGCCGAAGCTGCGGCGTTACTGGCCACCGCGGCCCGGCCCGCGTCCGCGGTGTCGCCGGCGGCCGCGAGAACGGCCGGCCTGATCAGCAACCTCGGCTTGTTGTGGCTTGCCGACGCGCTGCCGGCCGAAACCGACCGTGCGCTCGGCGCCGTTGCGGCGGACCCGGCGCTCTCCGTCGGCGCCGCACTGCTTGCGGCCTGTGGGGTAAGCGACGGTGACGCCGGTGAAGCGCTGGGCAGGACCTGGAACCTGCCGGACACCCTGACCGCCGCGATGTCCGGTCGCCCGCCGCCGAGCGCGGACGGCGAGGCGGCCTATTGTGTCCGCTTGATGCGCTGCGCACGCGCGGTCGTTTCGGCCGCGCTCGAGAAATCGGAAATCGCGGCCGACGACATCCTCTCGAGACAGCTCGGGCTCAGCGGGACGGCGATCGAGCAGGTGCGCCTGGAGCTCGCCGGAACCCTGCCGACACTCGACCGGCTTGCCTCGGAGCTGCTTGACGGCGCCTAAAGACATCCGAACCAGGAATGTCCGGACTGACGCAGATACCTACCGAACTGTCATGACCGAAGACCGGCCGGTCCGGCTAAAGACCCGGACCTTGCCGCCGATACAGCCGGTAGGAACTCATCACCGCGAGGCTTGGCTGCAACTCCGTGGCGGCCGCCCCTGACTGGAGACACACACCTTGGATCTCGCGACGTTAATCGGCCTCATCGGCGCATTCGGGGTCGTTATCTCGTCCATCGTGCTGGGTGGTTCCGCCGGCACGTTCGTCAACACGCCATCTCTACTCGTCGTGCTCGGCGGTACCTTCCTGGTCACGATGATGAAGTTCAGTCTCGGTAGCTTTCTGCGTGCGACGACGATCGCGGTAAAAGCCTTCATCTACCGGCCGACATCGGCCGAGGAACTGATCGAGAATGCCGTCGAACTCGCCAAGACGGCGCGACAGGGCGGCCTGCTCGCGCTGGAGGATGCAGAAGTCCCCGACGATTTCATGAAGAGCGGGCTCGCCCTGCTGGTCGACGGCCACCCGGCGGACGTCGTCAGGTCGATGCTGACCAAGGACCTGCAGATGACCCTCAAACGGCATAGCGACGGTCAGGACATCTTCAAGGCAATCGGCGACGTAGGCCCGGCCATGGGCATGATCGGCACGCTGATCGGTTTGGTGCAGATGCTGTCGAACATGGACGACCCCAAGCAGATCGGTCCTGCGATGGCCGTGGCGCTGCTGACGACCCTGTATGGCGCAATCCTCGCCAACATGGTGGCCCTGCCGATCGCCGACAAGCTCGCCGTGCGCAGTCGCGAGGAAAACAATTCGAAGTCGCTGATCATCGACGCCCTCCTCGGTATCCAGGCCGGGCAAAACCCGCGGGTGATCGAGAACATGCTGCAGACCTACCTGCCGAAGTCGAAACGGCATCAGGAAGAGGCCGGGTAGATGTCCGCGGCCGAGGCGCCGGCGAAGCAAGCCCGAAGCCTGCCGGCGTGGGTAATGACCTTTGCCGATCTTATGACCCTGCTGATGTGCTTCTTCGTGCTGCTGCTCGCGTTCTCCGAATTGGACGCCGCCAGGTTCAAGCAGTTGTCCGGTTCGATGCGCGAAGCCTTCGGCGTTCAAGCCAAAGTCGAGGCACGCACGATACCCAAGGGTACGAGCATCATTGCGCAGGAATTCAGTCCCGGCAAACCGGAACCTACCCCGATCAATTCGGTGCGCCAGTTCACGATCGACTCGAGCAAGAACTCGCTCGATGCGCTGTCCGAGGAATCCAGGATGCTCGAGGAAGCGCGCAGGCACGCAGCGCGTATCCGGCTCGCACTCGAGCAGGAAATAAAGCGCGGTGACGTCGCCGTCGAGCTCGACGGCGCGAAAATCATCATCCGGATTCTGGAGAAAGCCTCGTTTGCCTCCGGGCGTGCCGACGTACGGCCGGACTTCGTTCCGATCCTACAGAAGATTGCCGGCCTGATCGGCACCAACGACGGTACCGTCGCCGTGTCGGGCCATACCGACAACGTACCGATCGCCAACGCACGATTCCGCTCGAACTGGGAGTTATCTACGTCGCGCGCGGTATCGGTCGCCCATGAGCTGCTCGCCGCGGCGCCGCTGAACCAGGAGCGCTTCGTCGTGGTCGGGCATGCCGACACGCGCCCGCAAACCGGCAACGACTCGGTCGAGGGCCGGGCCAAGAACCGGCGTGTCGATATCAGTATCACGCGCGGCATCGTCCGGGACACCGAAGAAACCTTGAGCGTGGGCAGCACGGCCGAGCTGCGGACCGGAGGGAGTGGACAATGAGCAAACACCAGGAAAAACGCCGTTCGTTCCGGATTACGGAGACGGTGTTGCTCGACATTCAGCGCATCGGCGAGGAGACCTTCGGTAAGGGTATCGACCGCTGGCGGCTCCGCTCGGGCAGCGTCTCGGGGCTGCAAACGAGGGTCATGGATCTCAGTGCCAGACTCGACGAAGCGCTGTTTCGGGTAGGCAAGGAAAATCCCGGCATCTCGGAGGTCGCCAGGCTGCTGAACGAAAAGATCAGCACGGTCATGGAAGCGCTACCCGAGTTTCAGGAAACGCGAACCGATTTGTTGATGCGACCCGCGCAGCAGTGTGAAATCGGTTCCGAGGGGATGTCGTTCGGCACCGACGAAACCCTGGCCGAGGGCACGAGCTTGCTCGTCAGGTTCCTGGTGTTGCCGGAGAACCGCCTGTTCGAGACCTTTGCCAAGGTCCGGCGCACGGAGCCCGCGGAATCGGAGGAACTGGGTTCGTTCAGCCATCACGTCGCCGTCGAGTTTCACGGCATGAACGCGGCCGAGCGCGAAAACCTGATTCAACACCTGTTCATGAAACAGACTCAGGTGTTGCGCATGCGCCGCAAGGAAGCCGAAGCCGAAGCCGAGGACTGAAAAGCGGCTCGTCGTCAATGGGCCGTTGCTCTCGGCTGCGGGGCGATACTCTAGGGCAATACTCTTTAACATCGTCACGAGCCGCGACAAGCCGAACTGCCGATTCGGCCGCCCTGACGACCACGCAGTGGGCGATTTCGAGGACAGGCACCCCTAGCCTTTTGCCCCCTGGCCTTTTACCCCTTGCCTTTTGCCCGATTCAGGAACGGTCCGTAGTCAGGAAACGCTCGACGCAGGTTGCCGGAGAGATCACCGAACGAAATACAGGCGGTCGTTCTTGCAGTAGTTTGTCGCCGGTGACCAGCAGACTCCCCGGGTGCGCCGCAAGTAGGGCCCAGAGATGATCGTCGTTGCGATCGGGTGCAGGAGATGTCGGATTCGGCTCGCGCCACATTGCGTTCGCCGTGATCTCCTCGAGCAGGAGGTCGACTTCCGATTCCGTCAAGCCGTGCCGCTTTCGAAGCTTCGGCCTCGACAGCACGGATCGATATTCCCGCAAGAGTTCCTCGGACAGCAGGCATACCAGCTTTCCCGACAACATTGCGTCCAGAATCAATGCGACCGGGCTACGGCTGGAATGGATAATCAGGCCGGCGACGAGCACATTCGTATCGACGACGAATACCGCCGGACTCATCGCTTGCGCGCAGCCGATGTCTCCTCAAGCGCCAACTCCAGCGCCTCATCGGGGCCGAGTTTCGCACGCGTACGTGCCCGCGCGACCAGAGCACGGGCGCTTGCCTGCTCCTTGATACCGCGCAGGCGCAAACTTTCCTCGATGATCGAGGTAATCGAGCGACCCTGGCGGGCCGCAGTTTCTCTCAAGGCGCGATGCAGGTCGTCGTCGAGCGTTATGGTCAAACGGCTCATCCGGAAGTCTCCGTATCCATCGGTAGTCAGGCTAACACAGAAACACCGAATCACCAACTCACCAACATTCACTCCAATACGGCGCAACCTGGCAGCAAAGAAAACGGCGGGCATGCGTATGGAACCGCCGCCTTGATCTCCGAGATGCGCTGAAATTCAGGCTGTATGCCGCGTCCGTTTACGCCGGCGAAACCCGACGACAGCAAGGCCGAGACCGAGGAGAGCAAGTGTCGCAGGTTCCGATACGGACGTCGGGGGCGGTTGTATGGATCCGCAGTTGCCAATGCACCCATATTGCAAATGGTCGACTTCAAAGGCACCAGGGCTGTTGATTACGATGCGGGAAATCCCGGTCGACGATCCAAACCCTGCCAAGTCTGAACCATAAAACCTGTTTTCGTTGGGGTCGTAAACAAAACCGGGGTTGGCATGCGATCCGGTCAACATGCCCAGGGAGATGCCGGCATTGTCGAAAGCTTCGAACACGATGTCGTTTACACCGTCTGTCCATACGATTCCCGCGTGAGTGGGCAATGCTCCCAGGATTGAAGCGTCAAACGTGTATTCTATCGGTGCTCCTGAAGACCAATGGCTTTGAGTAGACGGGCCATCGACGGAATCGTTGAGGGTGCTACCTACAAAGCAGGCAAATCCTGTAATGCAGGGGTTGCCCATCGTGGTGCTTACACCGGGCGTGTCTAGTGCATCGTCCTCGAAGTCTTCCAGGTGAAAATAGCCGCTGGAAAAATCGAGTCCAAAAAAAGGACTGTCCGAAAAACTCAGATATGGCGTTGTCGGATTCGGATGTGGACCGATTAACCCCGCGCTAGCGTTGGTCCATAACATTGACAGGAAAATCATCGCAATCATTGGACGGCTTTTCATTATTCTTGTCTCCCTTTGTCCTCTTCTAAAACCCGGCGAAAATCATGCCGCTCAATAAAATCCATGACTCATGGACCGCAGAATGTCCGGCGAACGCCCAGCCCGGTGCATTTCTTCGATGCTGGAGATCGCGTACTCAAATCGCCGGATCGCTCGGCGAGAAGCCGGTCTGGGTTTGACCGGAAACGTTATGCCTGGAGCACAAAAAAACCCGGAAGAAATCCTGAGGAAACCCTGAATTCGCGGGCAATCGGTCGCTAAGTCACTGATTTAATGTGCTGACACACCGATCGTATCGGGAATTTGCGGCGCGCTCGCGTGGTAGTCCAACAAACGGTCGCGTGGTATGCCGAGCTCGGCCACCAGCGCCTGAAACTCCGGATTCGTGTGTAACGGAATGAAATGGTGGATCACGGCGATCGCCGAAAAGAAATCGTCGTTGTCGTCGCGGGCTTTGGTCAGCCAGCGCAGCACATCGTCGTGGCTGCCATAAGTTAGCGCAGCACCCGCCATCATTATCGGCGATACGAAATCCTCTTCATTTAGACGATGCAGGGTGGCGATTATTTCTCGCGCCTTGTCGTGGTTGCCGAGCTGCGCGTGGCCCCAGGCCAGTGAGGATCCGACCAACTGAGGCCCGTAAACGGGATAAATCCGCTCGAACTGCTCGATCGCATCCTCGAAGCGGCCCTGCGCATCCAAAACGATACCAAGCTGGAACCGAGCCGGCGCCAAGTTCGGATACCGGTCGAGCACATCGCGGAAATGGGCCTCGGCCGCTACATATTGTTTGGTGAATCGCAGCGGTATGCCCTGTAGCAGTTCGATGAACGGCGATAACGGGTCCAGCGACTTGGCGATCGCCATGTGTCGTGCGCATTCTTCGAATAACAGCCGGTAACAATAGGCGTCGGCCTTCCACTGGTGTGCCGTGACATCGTTCGGGTCGAGTTCCAGCGCACGCCCGAAATAGTATTCGGCGCGCGCCCAATCGAAATCGTGGTGTGCGTAGTATGCGGCCAACGCCGCATGGGCACGGGCGTGATCGGGATCGAGCCCGAGGGCCCGTCGTGCGGACCGCAGCGCTTCGCCGTAAGCCTCTTTCGAGTCCGTACCGGCCCACAGCGGTGCTACGACATAGGCTTCCGCAAGTCCGGCATGAGCGTCTGCATAGTCGGCGTCCAGGGCAATGACTTCGTGATAGAGATCCACCGCGGCACGAATCGACTGCGGCGTGCGCAACGACCACTGATATCGGGCGCGAAGATACGGCTGCCAGGCCTCGGCATTGGCGGGCGAGGCGATCTCAGACCCTCGCAGGCTCGCGGACAAATGATTGGCGAGACTTGCAACGACTTTGGCGCGTGACTCTACCAGTTGATCGGCCTCGTAACGGGCGTGGAACGACCAGGCGATCGACGAGTCATCGACGCGTAGAAGTCTCAGGTGCAAGTCTCTCGAGTCGTCCGCAATGAGGAGTGTGCTCTCCAGCAAGGCATCGACGTCGAGGCGCCGCAAGAGTGCATCGTCGAGCAGCGAGTCGCCGGCGACTTTGACGACCCGGATTCCTTCGATACTCGAAATCGTATGCAGCAACTCTCCGGTCAGGCCTTGGCGAAGCCAGCGATCGACGTCGAGGCCCTGAATCGGCAATACCGCAATGCTCGAGATGGGCGCGGTCGATTCCTCTGTAGCTGCGCGCTCCGCATCGGCATCGGGATTGGTCTCGGACAGCAAGAACCAGGCAATTGCAGCCAAAAAGACCGCGGCAACTGCCGACGAAGCATAGCGCAATGAGCGCCCGGGAGAAGCGACAGAGCCGGCCTCTTCCGGACCGGTCTCCGTCCGGTCAATGTCGGCCCGGTCAATATCGGCAATGAATCGATAACCCTCGCGCCAACGCGTTTCAATGAACCTGGGCTCGCTTCCCAAATCGCGCAAGGCCTTGCGAATCGAGCTGACACAGCTATAGACAGCCTCGTCGTAAGTTTGTCCGCCGGGCCAGAATTCAGCCAGAAGTTCTTCCCGGGTGACCAGTTCGCCACGGCGCTCGATCAGGTAGACGAGGACGTCGAACGGCTTTTTCGCGAGATGGACCTTTTCGCCGTCGCGACGAATCACGCGTTTGCTCAGGTCGATCTTATACTCGCCAAATGCGATCACATCGTTCCCCGGCGACTACTGCCGCCAAAGCCGCCCGGAATGCGAAGTCTTGCGGCATGGTGGATTGTCAGCGATGGATTTTCGGCGATCACAATCATTGGCGGTGATCATTGTCGGCAATGGTGGCCGTCAGTTTAGCCGTTTCATCGGGCACGATACTGAAAACACGATACTGAAAAATAGAGCCAGGCGCCCCTGACCACCGAACTCGACATCTGCATGCAAGCGGCCCGATTCGGTCGCTGGTCACCATATCTTTCAGCGTGTATTCTGAAAGGAGCCCATGAAGGAACGCCGACGAAAATCTGCGAACGAGCCCTATTCGGTCGTACCGGCAAGAAATCGATCGGGAACCGAGGGCACCGGGCTGTTCGAGCCACGCTCTTTGCCGACTCGAGCGGCGATCCCGACTCGCGTGAATGCCGACTCGCGGCAGCGAATGACGGGGATGACGAACGACTGTTCACGGCAGCGTCGCCTGACTCGACTGCAAGCCGTGATCGACAGCGGCACGCGACCGGCATGGCAAGCGCCGCTGCAAAACGCGGCCGGGGCGGTACAGACCGTCGTGCAGCGCGTCAACGAACCGGCCGAGCAGTGGATGCCCGAGGCCAAGCAGATACTCCGGATTCTCACGGAATGCACCGACAATGGCGCGCTTCCCTCGAACGTCAACGGTCCGCCGGAGAACAGTGTAGATTTCCTGAAGTCGCAACTGCCTTCGATGCCGAGAGACCGCATCCGTGCTGCCTTGAATGACTTCCCCGTGGCGACCGAGGCTTGGGAAAGCATGTTCCTCGATCCGCATCACTACGAATCCGAGGACCGCAGTCCTCTTGGCGGTGCGACCATCGGCGGACACCGGGAGAACTGGACGGTTCTCGGCCCCCTTGCGCAAGGCAGTGAAGCGCGTGTCATGCGCGGCTGGGGCGCCAAGCGCCCCGCGGCCATAAAGATCTTCAAGGGAAACACGCCGGCCATGGAAGATGCGTTTTCCAAGGAAGTCGACGCACACCAGAAACTGCAACAGCTCGAGCGAGACGGTATTCACATTCCCAACGTCGTGCGCATGCTCGACTACAACAACCTTCTGCGAACGATCGTGATGGACCTGGTTCCCGGGCGGGCGCTCGACCCGGACGGCCGGGAAGCGCAACACGTCCTCGAGGCTCGCGACAAGGCGCTTAAGGAGACGCTCGCCGCGCTATCGGCGCAGGGCTACCGGCTGGGCGATATTCAGCCTCGCAATACGATGTACGACGAGAAAACGCAAACGATTACCTTCGTGGATATCACCCTCGAGAAGCTCTGAACGCCACGCTGGCCGTCGGGATCCGAACCGGCCCAATGTCCATATAAATTGACACCATAAACTGACCAAACTTATTGACACTTGTAGTCGCTATGGTTAAGGTGGCCTTGGTCATCGTCGGGCTTGCCGGCGGTCGATCGCCGTTTGGCATGGGGCCTTGCGGCAGGGCTTTGTCGTGGGGTTTGCGTGCAGGCCTCCGACTATGGGGAGACCAATATGCCTGATTTGGACGATCCGGAACGCGTGTGGCCGACTGGATTAACGATCAAGGAGTCCGAAGAACTC
>JANQMR010000023.1 GCA_028279985.1 Woeseiaceae bacterium | reverse complement strand
TGCCGGTCTCCGCGAGTATCGGCCGCTTCGGGCCGTACGTGCGTTACGGCGACAAATACGTCTCGATCCGCGGCGACGACGATCCCTATACGATCGAGTTGCCCCGTGCGCTGGAACTGATCGAAGAGAAAAAAATTGCCGATGCAAACCGGATCATCCAGGATTTCGAGGAAGCCGGCATCCAGGTCCTGAACGGTCGTTACGGACCGTACATCACCGACAAGACCAAAAACGCCCGGGTGCCGAAAGACCGCGATCCCAAGTCCCTGACGCTGGAGGAGTGCAAGGAGTTGCTCGCTGCCGCGCCGGTGCGCGGCCGGCGGGGCAAAAAGAAGACCGCCAAGAAAAAGGCAACGGAAAAATCCGCCGCGAACGCAGATGCGGCCCCGTTGAAAAAAGCGGCGGCAAAAAAGAAGGGCGCGAAGAAAAAGACCGCTGCAAAAAAGAAAGCCAAGAAAAAAGCCGCCCGGAGAAAAACGCGCGGCAAGAAGCCTGCCTGAGCGTGGCCGGACAGCCCGGATGTCGAGTGTGAGACCGTCTATCGTTCCGTCTATGGGTCAGTCTCATGGGTAAGTCCATGGTTCAGGCAGCCCGCGTCCTGCTCGGCGGCGGCGTCATTGCCTATCCGACGGAAGGGGTGTTCGGGCTGGGCTGCATGCCGGACGACGACGAGGCCGTCATGCGGCTGCTGGAGATCAAGCGGCGGCCGGCGCACAAAGGCCTGATCCTGATAGGCGCCGACGCCGCCATGTTCGAAGACTGGGTCGATGGGCAGGCACTGGCCCGGATTCCGGCGCCCGACCCACGGACGCCCGTCACCTGGATCGTGACACCCACGGCCGCCGTATCCGGCCTGGTTCGCGGCAATCACGCGGGCCTTGCCGTCCGGATCACGATCAACCCGACGGCGGCGGCGCTGTGCCGGGCCGTCGAATCGCCGATCGTATCGACCAGCGCGAACCTGAGCGGCCGCCCGGTCGCGAGGAACCGGTACGCGCTTCGGCGGCAACTCGGCGCGCTGGTGGACCATGTCGTCCCCGGCGAGTGCGGTCCCGCTTCCGGCGCATCCGAGATCCGCGTGCTCGAGACCGGCGCCGTGTTGAGACCGTCAGGCACATGATCGACATATCCGCCGTCAAGGCGTACCTGCTGTCGCTGCAGAACCGTATCGTTGCGGACCTCGAAGCGCTGGACGGACACCGGCAGTTTCGGCGCGACGCCTGGGACCGCCCCGGCGGCGGCGGCGGTGAAAGCCGTGTCCTGACCGGCGGCGGTGTTTTCGAGCAGGCCGGCGTCAACTTCTCGCACGTATTCGGCACGCAGTTGCCGCCGTCGGCAACCAAGACCAGGCCCGATCTCGCGGGCCGGGGGTTCCAGGCACTGGGCGTCTCCCTGGTGCTGCATCCGCACAATCCCTATGTACCGACGACGCATGCGAATCTCCGGTTTTTCGCAGCCGGCGACGAAACGGACACGCCCGCCTGGTGGTTCGGCGGCGGTTACGACCTGACGCCGTTTTATCCCTTCTACGAGGACGTGTTGCACTGGCACGAGGTTGCAAGGCAGAGCTGCGAACCCTTCGGCGAGGACCTCTACCCGCGATTCAAACACTGGTGCGACGAATACTTCTTCCTGAAACACCGGGGCGAGACCCGCGGCGTGGGCGGGCTGTTCTTCGACGATCTGAACGAGCCGGATTTCGACGGAAGCTTCGAGTTCGTGCGCGCCGTCGGCGACAGCTTCATGCGCGCGTACGGACCGATCGTCGAAAAACGCCGCAAGCACCCTTACGGCGAACGTCAGCGCGAATTTCAATTGTACCGCCGCGGCCGCTACGTCGAATTCAACCTGATTTACGATCGCGGTACCGTGTTCGGCCTGCAATCCGGCGGGCGTACCGAGTCGATTCTGATGTCCTTGCCGCCGCGTGTCCGTTATGAATACGACTGGCACCCGGAGCCTGGATCGCCGGAAGAAAAGCTCTACACCGACTATCTCAGGCCGCGCGATTGGCTGGACGACTAGCTGGACGACTGGCTGGACGACTGGCTGGACTATACGCGCTGACGCGCGCAATTCGCCGGGGACGAGCAAGCCGCCGGCCGAACCCGATGGCGTGACGGCGGGAACACCGGTTTCTCTTTACCAGTGTGGATGGTAACGTCGAACGCTTCGGGTTCACGGAACCGGTGATAACGGTTCGCGATAACAGCACAACGGGAGCCTTTGCACGAGTCCGGCAAGGCTCCCTCGCGCCGCATGGGCAAACGACTATGGCCTGGATCAGCGAGACTTCAGTCGAGGAAGCCGACGACAAACTGGCGGAGGTATACGCGGCGCTGAACAAAAAGCGCGGCAAGATCTCCAACATACTGAAGGTTCACAGCCTCAACCCCGAGGCGATGCAAAACCATCTCGACCTCTACATGACCTTGATGTTCGGCAAGTCGGGATTGTCGCGCGCCGAACGCGAGGCCATCGGCGTGGTCGTCTCGGCAGGCAACGAGTGCGCGTACTGCGTCAGGCATCACGCCGAGGCGCTCGAACGGCATCTTCGAGACGACGAAACGCTGGGCATGCTGGTGTCGGCCGAGGGCCTGGAGACGCTCGAACCGCGGCTCAGCAACATCGTACGGCATGCCGAAAAGCTCACGTCGGCGCCGGCGGCCATGACCGAGAGCGATCTCGGCGAGCTCCGCGCGGTGGGCCTGTCCGACCGGGACATCCTCGAAGTGACGCTGATCACCGCCTATTTCAACTTCGTCAACCGCATTGCCCTGGGGCTCGGCGTGACGTTCTCCGCAGAGGAGGTCAGTGGTTATCGTGACGAAAACTGTGACGAGAACTGCGACGAAGACCGTGGCGAATGATGCACCGGCCGATCCGTAACAAAGCCCTGGCAGCATAGGCCGATGATCCGAATCCGGTGTCTACCGGCGATCGTCTTGCCGGCGATCGCCTGCCTGCTGTTCGCGGTACCGCTCCCGGCCCAGCAAACATCGGTGCTGCGCGACGGCGGCGCGCCCTACGGCCTGAGACTCGCCGGCGATCCGGACCCCCAATCCCGCAAGGTCTACATCGTGCAACTCGCGAGGCCGCCCGCGGCCGCGTTGTCCGGCGCCGTCAACAAAGCCCTGGTTTCGGGAAGCCGCGCGCGGATCGACATGAAAAGCAGCGCGGTCCGGAGTTACGCGACGCGCCTGGGCGAGGAACAGGAAAAACTCCTCGCCCGGACGGCGCCGGCAGCCGTCAAGATCTACAGTTACCGCTACAGCTTGAACGGTTTCGCCGCCAGTCTGACCGCGGCCGAAGCGAACAAACTTGCCAACATGCCGGAAGTGCGGGAGGTCTGGGAGGACGAAATCCGGCCCTTGGCGACCAACTTCAGCGCGGAGTTTCTGGGTCTGTTCGACGCCGACGGCGGACTGCGCGGCGCGGAAGGCCTCGACGGTGAAGGTGTCGTCATCGGTTTCATCGACAGCGGCATCTATCCCGAGCACCCGGCGCTCGAGGACACCCGGCGGGCGGACCGGCCGCGACTCTGTCGAAGTAGCTGGGCCGCGGCCACGCTGCTCGGCCAATGGCTTTGCGGGCGTTTCGACCGGCTCGAGGACGAGCTAGTGTTCGACCCGCCCGAGAACTGGAACGGACTCTGTCAAAGCGGCGAACGGTTCGAGCAAACCGCCTGCAACAACAAGCTGATCGGCGCCCGCTGGTTCATCGACGGCGCCGAGGCAACCGGGCCGATCGACGCCGGCGAGATCCGTTCGGCGCGA
The DNA here is from genome assembly GCA_028279985.1 of Woeseiaceae bacterium. Taxonomy (GTDB): domain Bacteria; phylum Pseudomonadota; class Gammaproteobacteria; order Steroidobacterales; family Woeseiaceae; genus UBA1847. The sequence continues at coordinate 214,773 of JANQMR010000023.1, read as the reverse complement.
GACGTGGACGGCCACGGCACCCACACGGCAACGACCGCGGCGGGCAACCGGGTCCAGGCGTCAATCTTCGGCACCTTGATCGGCAACATCGAGGGGATTGCGCCGCGGGCGCGGGTCGCGGTCTACAAGGCCTGCTGGCTGCGTCCGGGTAAGCAGCGCGCGAGCTGCAACACCTCGGACCTCGCCAACGCGATCGACACGGCCGTGGCCGACGGCGTGGACATCATCAACTACTCAGTCGGCAGCTCGCTGGTCAAGATCACGGCGCCCGACGACATCGCGCTGATGGAGGCGGCGAAAGCCGGCGTGCTCTCGGTGGTCGCCGCCGGAAACGACGGCCCCGGTTTCGGCAGCCTGGGCTCGCCGGCCGGCGGCCCCTGGGCGATCACGACGGCCGCGTCGACGCGCGACGGCGAGACGTCGTCGGAGGCCTTGAGAATCGACTCGCCGCCGTCTATCGCCGGCAAGATCGCCGTCGAGGAGGCCGGTTTCACGCCGCCGCTCAAGGACCGCGATCCGATCGAAGGGCCGCTGATCCTGGCCGACGACGACGATCGCGCGCTGGACGACGGCTCGGACGGCACGACATCGGACGCCTGCCGGCCCTTGGTCAACACCGGCGAGATGGACGGCAACATTGCGCTGATTCAACGCGGCGGCTGCGATTTCGACGTCAAAGTCGCCAACGCGGAGACGGCGGGCGCCGTCGCCGCCGTCGTCTATAGCCTGGCCGGCGGCCCGATCGTCATGAACGGCACGGCCGGCTTGTCGGACATCCCGGCGCTGATGATCGGCCAGGCCGACGGCAACCTGATCCTGGCCGAGCTGGATGCCGGCAACGAAGTGCGGGTCACGCTGGACAAGGGCTTGCTTCTGACCGAGACCGAGACCGGTAACGTCGTCGGGACGTTTTCGGCACGCGGGCCCGCGCCCGTCCCGGACATCCTGAAGCCTGACGTAAGCTCACCGGGGGTCAACATCCTGGCAGGCTTCACTCCCGACGCCGCGAACGCGACACCCGGCGAGACTTACGCCTACCTGAGCGGAACCTCGATGGCAACGCCGCATGTCGCAGGCGTGGCCGCACTGTTGATGCAGGCGCATCCCGAATGGAGCCCGGCGGCGGTCAAATCCGCGCTGATGACTACGGCGCGCCAGGACCTGAAGCTTGCCGACGGCGAAACGCCCGCGAACCCCTTCGACTTCGGCGCCGGCCACATCGTGCCTAACGACGCCAGGGACCCGGGCGTCGTGTATGAAGCGGGCGCCGACGACTACGATGCCTTTGCCTGCGGCATAGCGTCCCCGGCGGTGTCGGCCGAGCGCTGTGATCAATTACGTGAGGCCGGCGCGTCTTTCGATCCGGCCGAGCTGAATCAGCCCGCGATCACGGTGGCGAGGCTGGCCAACGAGCGGACCGTATCGCGACGGATCACCAACGTGGCCGATGCGTCGCTCGCACTGTCGGTGTCGGTCACGCCGCCGCCGGGTCTCGACATCGCCGTATTCCCCGAAATGCTCTCGATTGCACCCGGCCAGTCGGCCGATTATTCGGTGACGATGCGGTACCTGTCCGGTCCGCTGGACCTGTGGCGCTTCGGCGAGCTTCGCTGGACCGCAGACGATCGCGACGATCGCGTGGCACGCAGTCCGCTCGTCGTGCGCCCGGTATCGCTGACCGCGCCGGACGAAATCGTCGGCGTGGGCGGAACCGGGTCGCTGAGCTTCCCGGTCGAATTCGGCTATACCGGGCCTTATTCGCCGGGCGTGCACGGCCTGAACCTGCCGCTGGTGATCGAGGGCTTCGTCGACGACGATCCCACCAAGACCTTCAGCTTCCGGGATCGCGACGGCGTGACGATACACCTGATCGACGTGCCCGCGGCACAACTGTACTTGCGCTTTGCCCTTTTCGACGCGCTGACCGACGGTGAGGACGATCTGGACATGTACGTCTATTTTTGTCCGGACAACGTCAACTGTTTCGAGATCGGCAAAAGCGGCGAAAACACGTCGCAGGAACGCTTCGACTTCTTTCGGCCCGACGAGGGCCGGTATGCGGTGCTGATTCACGGCTTCGCCACCGACAACGTGTCGGGTGGACCGGGCGCCGCCTATTCCCTGCTCGGCTGGGCCTTCGGTATCGTCGACGATCCCGGCAACCTGGCAGCCACCGGACCGGCCGCGGTAGCGGCCGGAACGATCGAGGAGGTGACGGTCGACTGGGCCAATCTCGCCTCGGACACGATCTATCTTGGCGGCGTTTCGCACAACACACCGGACGGCCTGGTCGGGCTTACGCTGGTGACGGTCGGCAACTGATTGCCGGGATAGGACACTAGCTCCGACCGAGGTCGGCGCAGATCGAATGACGGAAACAGCCGGTCAGATGGTCGTTGACCAGTCCGGTCGCCTGCATGTGCGCGTACATGATCGTGCTGCCGACAAAACGAAAGCCGCGCTTTTTCAGGTCTTTCGACAAGGCGTCGGACTCGGGCGTACTCGCCGGAACCTCTTTGAGCCTGCGGTAGCGGTGCTGGAGCGGTTCACCGCCGACGAATTCCCAGATGTAATCGCTGAAGCTGCCGAAGGCTTCCTGCACCGCCAGGAACGCCTGGGCATTGGTTACCGCCGACTCGACTTTGAGCCGGTTCCTGACGATTGCCGGGTTGCCCAGCAACTTTTCGACACGTTTCGGCGTAAAACGGGCCACCTTCTCCGGGTCGAACGCCGCAAACGCTTTCCGGTAACCGTCCCGCTTGTTCAGAATCGTGGCCCAGCTCAGTCCCGCCTGCGCGCCCTCGAGGATCAGGAACTCGAACTGCAGCCGATCATCGTGAACGGGCACACCCCACTCGGTATCGTGGTACTCGACGTAGTTCGGACCGACGCCGTCCGCCCAGCCGCAGCGGATCAGCGATTCGTTCATGGAGACGAACTCCCGACCATGGACGGCAATCTACCGCTTTTTCAGATCGACGAACAGGGGACCGTCCGACAGGTGCTCAATCGAGGTTGGAAGGAGCTCCGCAGTCGACGGTGTGCGGCCACTCTGAAAATTCGATCAGCGCGGCCTCTGGAAGCTCGCTCCCATACAAGCGCTTCGCCAGCGCCAGGCGGCGCTCTCGGCGCGACAAACTCCTGGGCAATGATGACTCGACGATGGCTCGTGCCGTGTCGAACATGTCGGAGGCGATCTTCATTCGCTCCAGCGGCGTCATTTGCCGGTACCGTTCGGCTACAACGGTCGCGACCTCCGGCGAAGTGTCGTTCATCCGATCACTTCCCGCAGTAGCCCGGTTACTTGTAACGGCCCCGCCCATTGTTCGATATACGCACGATCCACGGACTCATCGTAGAGTGCCTGAACGTCACGACGCTGTAACTCCGACTCCGCATCGCGCGCCCACGCCAGTTTCGATAGTATCAAATCCTCGCGACTGACGATCCACGTCCTGATGCCGCTCATGTCGATCAGTTTGCGACGCGCAAACTCTACGAGGCGATACTCCGAGTCCTTTTTTACGATGAAATCCACTTTGATGCCGCTTTCAAAATGCATGAGGTTAAAGAGACGCTGCGAGCTGACGGCGGCCCGGGCAACATCCTCGTCGAGGTAAAAGTCCGCGGAAAAGGCCGTTACGAGTCTGCCGACGTCACCATCCTCCAGCGCCACGACCAGATCCAGATCGCGCGTCATTCGGGGGGTTGCGTAGTACGCCATGGCGTACGAGCCTGTCAGCATGAACGCTATCCGTTCACGCTCCAGACGTTCACTTACGATCCGCAGGACTTCCAGCTCGCTAGTCATCGCCACAAGAAGGCCCGCACGATGTGCGGGCCTCTTCGGTTCAGGGTTCGAGTCCCGGTCGGTCGATTACACCGAACCTCCACAGGAACCTTCACCGCAGGCACCTTCGCCTTCCTTCTCACCTTCGCCGCAACTACCTTCACCGCAGGAGCCTTCGCCGCAGGAACCTTCTCCCTTCTTGTCCTTGTCCTTATCCTTGGCGCCGCAACTGCCTTCGCCACAAGCGCCTTCGCCGTCCTTATCCTTATCGCCTTCGCCGCAGCTACCCTCGCCGCAAGCGCCCTCGCCTTCGCCGAGCATGTAGCCGACGTTCAAGGTGGACATCGAGAACGGGCTGTCGACGCCATCGGCGCTGGTTGTGCCGGCCAAGGCGAACGAGCTCGCGAGCGCGGCGCCCACGGCCAATGCAACGGGTTTAACGACTTTTTTCTCTGACATGATTTCTCTCCTACCAGGTTATCGCCCTAAGCGGGGCATTAGACTATCGATTCCGTGGATGACTCAGGTGCCGATCCACGTCACCGAACTCACTACGTCTTGTTCGATCCGTTCCAGGCGTTCTCCGGCTTCGCCGATGATCGCGATGCTGCCGCTGCCGACCGGCAGAATGACACCGTTGACGTTCCGGCCGGCCAGCGACTGGGCGCCGTCGATTTTCTCGTCGGGCATCAGGATGATCGTAACCGGACCTCTCTCTCCCTGGATGACCAGGTGCGGTACGGCCTTGCCGTTGATCGTGCACGTATTGGCATAGGTGATCAGGCTGCGTTCCCGGTCGAATTCGGCGACGGCCGAATCGACGACCCTGGCCAGTCTCCGGTCGCTGACCGGCTTGTCGGTCGGACGCAATGCATGCGGCTCGTGCTCGAGATGCGCGACGATCTCGTCGGCCAGGGACGGGTACGTGACCGACGCATCGAACAGGCGCACGCCGAGCATCGCGGCGACGACGACGGTTGCCGCCAGCGCCAACCACACCGGTGCGCCGATGCGTTTTTTGGTCGGCAGTACCGTGACATTGTCCGATTCGACATTGTCCGACTCGATCGCGGGCAGATCCGGCATCGAAAGCGCCGGCGCCGGCAGCTCGAGCGCTGCCAGGATGCGGCGTTCGAACTCGGGGTCCGGGGTCGCGGCCGGGTCGTCCTCGTTACGGTCTTCGTTACGGTCAGTCATCGTTTGCTTGCTTGCCGCCCAGGTCTTCCAGGAGGTCACCCCGTATCTCTTCCTTTCGCCGGGCGCCGCCCAAGTCTTCTCCCGGCGCCTCGCGCTGCAGGTCTTCCTTGAGCTTGTTTCTTGCCCGGTGCAGGCGCGTCAGCACGGCGCCCTGTTTCAGTCCCATCATCTCCGCAATCTCGCCGGTGCTGTAGCCCATCAGGACCTGTAACACCAACGGCTCGCGATAATCGTCGTCGAGCCGGTATATCGCCTGGCGCATGTCGTCGGTCTCGTCGTCCGGCGACGATGCGAGAAGCGCCTCCTGGGCCGGCGTCAGGCTGTCCACGTCCACCGTTTCCAGCCTGCGCCGCTCGAAATACCGGGCGTTTTCCCGTCGCACGATCGTCAACAGCCAGTATTTCGCGGCTCCATCGTCGCGCAGCGCGTCCAGCGATTTCCAGGCCCTGAGCAGCGACTCCTGGACCACGTCTTCGGCGACGGTCCGGTCCCGGCTCAGCCAGGCCGCGTATCGGTACATGTCCTGATGGAATGTGCCGACGAGTCGGTCGAACCTCCGTCGCCGGTCGGCGGCGTTAGCGCTATTCATACGAGATGACCCACTCCATCCGGCATTTATTACCAACTTCCCGGCCGACGTCACGGCCAATTCACTGCAAAACCCCGGCGCAAACGCGTAAACCGGGGACCGGGCTTGTTTACCAGCCCTAAATGCGGGGAGAATCGAAGAGTCCTTGGCTATTCCTTAGGCTATTGTCTGTGACTACGAGTGCCCATACGCATGCCCGGTTCCCCGCCGCACGGTTGCGCCGCAGCCGCAAAAGCGCTGCGCTCAGGCGAATGGTGGCCGAAACGGGCCTGTCCGCGACGGACCTAATTTACCCGGTTTTCGTGCTCGATGGCGAGCGCAGGCGGGAGGCCGTGCCCTCGATGCCGGGTATCCACAGGCACAGCATCGACGGGCTCCTCGAGGAACTAGCCGAGGCGGTCGACCTCGGTATTCCGGCCGTCGCATTGTTCCCGGTGATCGACGAGCGCTTGAAAAGCCTCGACGGGGCGGAGTGCGCCAATCCGGACGGGCTCGCGCAACGCGCGGTGCGCGCGATCAAGGCCCGGTATCCGGAGCTGGTCGTGATCACCGACGTAGCGCTCGATCCTTACACGACCCACGGCCAGGACGGCATCGTCGACGACAACGCTTACGTGCTCAACGATGAAACCGTCGAGATGCTCGTCAGGCAGGCCGTCTCCCATGCCGACGCCGGCGCGGACATCGTTGCGCCCTCGGACATGATGGACGGCCGTATCGGGGCCATCCGCAACGCGCTCGAGTCGCACAATCACGTCAATACCCTGATCCTGGCTTATGCCGCCAAATACGCGTCCTGCTATTACGGACCCTTTCGCGACGCGGTCGGATCGGCGGCCAATCTCGCGGGCGGCGACAAATCCACCTACCAGATGGATCCGGCGAACAGCGACGAAGCTTTGCGTGAAGTCTTGCTCGACGTTGCCGAAGGCGCCGATTTCGTGATGGTGAAACCGGCGCTGCCGTATCTCGACGTCGTGCGCCGCGTGCACGAGGTCGGAAACGTGCCAACGTTCGCCTATCAGGTCAGCGGTGAGTACGCGATGCTCAAAGCCGCCGCCGGCAACGGTTGGCTGGAGGAACGAAAGGCGGTTCTGGAATCCCTGTTGTGTATCCGTCGCGCCGGCGCCAGCGCCATCCTGAGTTACTATGCGCTCGACGCCGCCCGCTGGCTTGCGGCGCCGAATGACATGGGCGGAGCATGACGGTTTGACGGCCGAGGCGGCGGGTACCGATCGCTACGGCCTCATCGGCGATCCGGTGTCGCACAGTCGCTCGCCGGTCATTCACCGCTTGTTCGCGATACAAACCGGGCACGACCTGAGCTACGAGCTCCTGCAGGTTTCGGCCGGAAATCTGGAACAAACGATACGCCAGTTTCAGCGAACCGACGGCAAGGGTCTCAATGTGACACTGCCGCACAAGCATGCCGTTTGCCGTCTTGTCGATCACATGAGCGAGCGCGCCAGCGCCGCGGGCGCGGTGAACACACTGAGCTTTCGTAACAGTGCGGTCTATGGCGACAATACCGACGGAATCGGGCTTTTACGCGACCTGTCGGTGAATCAGGGCCTGGAGCTCCAGGGATCGAAGATACTGATCCTGGGCGCAGGCGGCGCGACGCGCGGCATCGTCGGACCGCTGCTCGAGATGTTGCCGGAGCTTTTGACCGTCGCCAACCGGACGGTCGAAAAAGCCGAGGCGCTGGTCGAGCGTTTCCGGCGGCTGGGCCGGATCGTCGCCTGTGGATTCGACGAGGTACCGGCAGGGCGAGCTTACGACATCGTCATCAATGCCACCTCGGCCGGTCTGCGCGGCGAGACGCCGCCGTATCCGGACTCGGCCGTCGACGACTGCACTTTTTGTTACGACCTGTCCTACGGGAATACGGCAACGCCGTTCAGCGCCTGGGCGCGTAAGCGCGGTGCGGCGCGGTCGATCATGGGCTGGGGCATGCTCGTCGAGCAGGCCGCCGAATCCTTCAACATCTGGCGCGGCGTCCGGCCGGACACCGCGCCGGTGCTCAAGCAGATTTCGATCGCGACCTGAGTCCGCTACCCGCCGACGTATCGCCGACGTATTGGTTAAGACCGGCTCAACGCATGGTCACGAGCTCTTCGGCGCTGGTCGGATGAATCGCCACCGTGTCGTCGAAATCGGCTTTGGTCGCGCCCATCCGGATCGCGACGGCGAACCCCTGCAGCATCTCGTCGACGCCGTCGCCGATGGCGTGGCAACCGACGATCCGCTCGGTATCGCCGGCCGTGACGAGTTTCATCGCCGTCCGTTGTTTGTCGTCGCCCAGGGCGTAGAACATGCCCGTGAATGCCGATTGGTATACCTTGACCTCGTCACCGTAAGCCGCGCGGGCCTGGTCCTCGGTCAGCCCCACGGTACCGATCGGCGGATGGCTGAAGATCACGGTGGGAATCAAGCCGTAGTCCAGATGCCGCTCCGGCATGCCGCCGTACAGGCGATCGGCGAGCCTGCGCCCGGCGGCGATGGCCACCGGCGTCAAGGCCGCGGCACCCGTGACGTCGCCGAGCGCGAAGATGTGCTCGACGTTGGTCTGCTGAAATTTGTCGACCGGGACGAAGCCGCGGTCGTCGAGCTCGACACCCGCCTCCGCCAAGCCGAGATCGTCGGTGTTCGCTGCGCGGCCGACGGCCCACAAGACACAATCGACCGGGCCGAGACGACGGCCGTCGCTTGCGGTCATGACCAGCCCGCCGGCCGTCCGTTCCAGGCTCGACGGTACGACACGCACGTCGATGTCGATACCGTCGCCGCGCATCGCCTGCATCAGCTCGCCGCCGAGCATCGGGTCGAAACCGCGTAAGACGCCGTCTTTCCTGACCACGATCCGCACCTCGCTGCCGAGCGCCCTGAACACGCCCGCAAGCTCGACCGCAACGTATCCGCTGCCCGCGACCAGCACCCGGCCGGGCCTTTCGTCGAGCTCGAAGAACCCGTCGGAGGTGATGCCGAACTCCGCACCGGGAATGTCCGGCACGATCGGCCGCCCACCGGTGGCGATGACGAAACGCCTCGCCCGGTATTCCCTACCGTCGACGAGCAGGGTATGCGGATCGACGAACCGGCCGTGGCCGCGCAGGTAAGTCACGCCCCGGCTGCCAAGCTTATCCTCGTATATCCCGTTCAGCCGTTTGACATAGGCGTCGCGGCGCTCGCGCAGCCGGTGCCAGTCGTGACCGTTGGCTCCGGACTCGAAGCCGTAGTCGGCCGCATACCGGAAATGATGCGCATGCTGCGCTGCGTACCACATCACTTTCTTCGGCACGCAGCCGACGTTGACGCAGGTCCCGCCCAGCCGGTCCGACTCGACCGCCGCCGTGCGAACGCCGTACTCCGCCGCGCGCTGCGCATGCGCCAGACCGCCGCTGCCGCCGCCGACGACAATCAATTCGTAGTTCGGGTCGTCCTTACTCGACAAGATCCTTACTCCCGTGGCCGCCTAACCGGACACCTGTGGTTTGCAGTATGACGATGCTGGAATCGGCGCGGCAACGGCCTGTGCTAACATCCGGCCACCGAAATCGGTTTCACCGAGCCGGGTGTCGCTTAATCGGGTATTACGTCTATCGAATATCACTTTGCCGAACTCCCTATTGCCGAATTCGCCTTGCCGAACTTCGCCTTACCGGACTTCGCCTTACCGAGTTTCCCCTTACGCGTTTCACACTGCCTAAGTCGACTCCGTCCATGACCAATAGCCCATGACCAATCCATTGCTCGATACCTCTTCCCTGCCGCGTTTCGCGGATATCGCGCCCGAGCACGTCGTACCCGCGATCCGGGCGGTGATAGAACGGCATCGGCTCAGGATCGACCGCTTGCTCGACGCAGACCGGGAACCGGATTTCGACTCCATCGTATTGCCGCTAGAGGAGATGGAACACGAGCTGTCGCGAATCTGGTCACCGGTCAGTCATCTGCAAGGGGTGCTAGGCTCCAGCGAGTGGCGCGAGGCATTCAACCAAGCCTTGCCGTTATTGACCGAGCACGGCACCGAATTATCACAGAACCTGCGGTTGCAGCAAGCCTACGCGCGGGTGGCGAGTCGATTCGACGAGGCAACCAGCCCCGCGCAACGCAGTGCCGTGGAACTGGCCTTACGGGATTTCCATCTCGCAGGCGTCGACCTCCCGGATGACAATAAAGCACGCTTCAAGGCGGTCAAGCGCGAGCTGGCCGAGATTCAGGCGCGCTTCGAACACAACGTCCAGGATGCATCGGATGCCTGGCAACTCGGCATCAGCGACGAAGGCGAGCTCGAGGGCCTGCCGGCGCAGGCGATGGCCCGCGCCCGGTCGGAAGCCGAAGCCCGCGACCGGGACGCCTGGCTTCTGACCCTCGACCACCCGACCTACCATGCCGTGATGACGCATGCGGAGAACCGGACCCTGCGCGAAACGATGTATCACGCGTGGGTGACGCGCGCCTCCGACGAGGGCCCGGATCCCGATTTCGACAACGGCGACAACATCCGGCGGATCCTGGCCTTGCGCAAGGAGGCCGCCGAGCTGGTCGGCTTCGGCAATTACGCCGAGTATTCGCTGGCGACCAAGATGGCCTCGACGCCGGCCGAGGTCATCCGCTTTCTGCGCGAGTTGTCCGCTCACTCCCGCCCGGCCGCGGAGCGTGAGCTGGCCGAGCTGCGGGAATTCGCCGGCATGACGATAGAGCCCTGGGATGCGGCGTTCTATCTCGAGAAATACAAGCAGGCCCGGTTCTCGGTGTCGAACCAGGCGCTCAGACAGTACTTCCCGGCGCATACGGTAATGAAGGGCTTGTTCGACCTTGCGGCCAAGCTCTATGGCGTCAGCTTCGAGAACGAGGAGGGCGTCGACGTTTGGCACGAGGACGTCCTGTATTTTTCGGTGAAAGGCGACGGTGGCGATGCGATCGGCGGCTTCTACGCGGATTTGTATGCGCGCAGCGGCAAGCGTACCGGCGCATGGATCGACGATTGCGTCAACCGCAAGTGCCTGAACGGTCATACCACGTTGCCGGTCGGTTATCTGGTCTGCAATTTTGCGCCCGGCGACGGGCGCGGTGTTTCGCTGTTGGGCCACGACGACGTGGTGACCGTATTCCACGAGTTCGGCCACATGCTGCACCACCTGCTGACCCGCATCGACTATCCGAGCATCGCGGGTATCAACGGCGTGCCCTGGGACGCCGTGGAGCTACCGAGTCAGTTCATGGAGAACTTCGCGTGGAACTACGAGGTGCTGGAACGCTGTTCGTCGCACGCCGAATCCGGCGAGCCCCTGCCGCGAAGCTTGTTCGAGCGCCTGGAAGACAGCCGTCATGCCGGCGCGGCGCTGGCCATGCTGCGGCAAATCGAATTCGCCTTGTTCGATCTCAGGATACACGCGGAATACGACGCCGAAACCGGCCTCGATGTCATGCGAACGCTCGCCGAGGTGCGTGACGAGGTGTCCTTGTTGCGTCATCCGGGCTACAACCGCCTGCCGCACGCCTTTGCACACATTTTCGCCGGCGGGTATGCGGCCGGTTATTACAGCTACAAGTGGGCCGAGGTGCTGGCCGCGGATGCTTTCGAAGCGTTTCACGAGGCCGGCATCTTCGATCGCGATACGGCGGCGCGCTTTCGCCGGGAGATCCTGGAAATCGGCGGCAGCAGGGACTTCATGGAAGCCTATGTCGCGTTCCGCGGCCGCAAGCCCGACATCGACGCGCTGCTGCGCCAAAGCGGCATCGAGCCACAATGAAAATCGCAAGCTGGAACGTCAATTCGCTCAAGGTGCGCCTGCCGCAGGTTCTCGCCTGGCTCGATACGCACGGACCCGACGTTCTGGTGCTGCAGGAGATCAAGCAGGTCACCGAGGCGTTTCCGGCCGAGGCGTTCACAGAGGCCGGTTATGCGTCGCTTGCGAGCGGTCAGAAGACCTACAACGGCGTTGCCGTCGTCAGCCGGGTTTCGCCCGAGAAACCGGTGACCGATTTTCCGGGTTACGAGGACCCGCAACGCCGCATTCTCGCGACGACGATCGACGGCGTGCGTATCGTCAATCTGTACGTGCCGAACGGCTCGGAGGTCGGTTCCGAAAAGTACGGCTACAAACTCGACTGGCTGGCCGCGCTGAAGGGTTTTCTCGAACTCGAGCTCGGAGAACACGAGAACCTGGTGGTGTTGGGCGATTTCAACATCGCTCCCGCCGACGCCGACGTGTACGATCCCGAGAAATGGGGCGAGGCCATTCTTTGCAGCCCCAGGGAGCGGGCGGCGTTTCGCGACATGCTCGACCTGGGGCTCACCGACGTGTTCCGCGAGTTCGAACAACCCGAGAAGAGCTTCAGTTGGTGGGACTATCGTGCCGCCGGCTTTCGCCGTAACGCCGGCTTGAGGATCGACCTGATTCTGAGCAGCGCCGCGATGACCGCGCGATGCGTCGGGAGTTACATCGACAGGGAACCGCGCGGCTGGGAACGGCCTTCGGACCATGCGCCCGTCGTCGCCGAGTTCTCTGTTTGATCGGCCGTGTTTCGTCGCATCTCCGCTTAGTCGCATTGTCTATGTGACATATTGATCTATGTGACATATTGACGTTTTTGTACAACCCGCCGGAGCGGCGACGTGTATGATTGGCGTCCATGCACATGCATGTTGACCGACACCTCGTCGCAAAGGATCGGGGGACCGGGTTTGGAAGACCCACGACGCAAGTTGACGGCTAAGCCCGGGGCGTCCGGAAAGAGGCGGCTCCTGTCTCACGACCGGCGTAACGACTTCGACGTTACCGACACCGTTCAGGTTTCGGATCCGGTCGCGGTTCGTAACGCCGTTTACGAACTGTATTCATCGAGCTTTCCCGGCGCGCCGTTCGACAAGCTCTGGCTGGCCTTTTACGACTTCGAGCGCCTGTTCACCGGCAGATTCCCCGGATACCTGGGCTGCGATACGACGTATCACGACATGCAGCACACGCTGGACATGACCTTGGCGCTGGCGCGCCTCGTCGCCGGTTACGAACGCAGCGTCGAGCCCGTCGACCGGCTCGGCGCACGGCGCGCACAGATGGCGATCATCACTTCGCTGTTCCACGACTCGGGGTACATCCGTCACCAGGAACGCGACAAGGACTTCGACAACGGTGCGGCATTTACGCTCTATCACGTTTCGCGCTCGGCGGATTTCCTCAGGCGTTACCTGCCGGAGCTCGGCCTTACCGCGGACGTCGGGGTCAGCAGCATGATCGTGCACTTCACCGGGTACGAGCTCGACCTCGACAACATAGAGCTCGACGATCCGCGCGACATCATCTGCGGCCATCTGATCGGCACGGCCGACATGATCGCGCAGATGGCGGACCGTTGTTACCTCGAAAAATGCCGCGACCGTCTCTACAAGGAGTTCGTGCTCGGCGGGGTCGCCGTGGAAAACGCCAAGCCCGGGGAGTACATGGTCCGTTATCGCTCGGGCGAGGACCTGTTGCACAAGACGCCGTTGTTCTACCAGCAGGTCATGCGCGAACGCCTGAACAAGAAGTTCAACCGCGCCTATCGTTACATCGAAGCCGTCTACGACGGCGAAAACCCGTACATCGACGCAATCCGCAACAATATCGCCCACCTGGTGCGTGTCATAGAGTCCGGCGACTGGTCGCTGTTACGCCGCAAGCCGCCGTTTTTCCTGGGCCTGATCGACGCCGTGCACAGAATGGACAGCCTGGTCACACGCCAGCTCGAGTCGCTTAAAGGCGCGACGGGTGTGACCGGCGTGACCAGCGCGACGACGGAGGCGCGGGACGGGCTGTTGATGCCCGTCTAGGACATCCGGGCTAGCGGCCACTCGCTGTCGCGGCGCCATTTTGCCCACGAGTTTCGCCCGTCGTCACTATTGCCGATCCCGCCAGATTCTGACCGCCGTGTACTGATGCCGGGTCAGGCGCCGGTTCGCGTAAAACGCGGCGAGGGCGGCGCCGGTCAGTGCGTAAATGACGTCGGCGGCCGTTATCACCCGATCGAAGAACGCAGGCCAGGTCAGCGACGTGACGTTGCCGAGTACCGTGAAGGTGTCGGTGCCGAGCTCGCCGGCGGTGAAGCCGGCCGCAACGACCACGTTGCCCGCCAGCGAGCCCGCGAGCGTCGCTGCGGCCGCGAGCAGCGGAAACCGCCAGTCCAGGCCGCGTCCGGCGCGGCGGACGGCGTGGCCCACGATCAGGCCCAGGACCACGGTCAGCCATGGGAGGACACGGTCTCGCACGGAAGACAGCAGCGACCACAGGATACAGAACAAGATTATCGTGACTACCGCGGCCAGCAGCGCGTCGCGCAGGGACTGAGCGTGCCACAAGCGCTCGCCTAGCGCCGGGTCGGGCGCCCGATCGAGAGTGGCTGCGTGTTTCTTGGGCAAGCGCAGCGGCTGTCCCGGGTCGTTCGCCGGCATGACTTGTGCAGAGGCTCCCTAGTGTCCTGTCCCGCAGATAACCCATCGAATGCGGGCCGGCCGCCAATGATAAACCGCCGGCGCAAGCGTTTCCCGGCCGGTGTCGGCGGCAAGCGCATCGAGGATTCGCTCCCTGTCGCGCGAATCCGACGGCCCCGACGACGTAGCACGCCAATACGATACTCGAGCTCCGCGGTCGACCACTCGGGCTGGTTTTCACGCAGCGAACTCGCGCAGGATCGCGACGCTTCGACCGTAGTCGGTGCGAAGACATAGTCAAAGCAGCCCGTACGCGGATGCCGCAGCTGGATACGTTCTGCCGTTACCACCATTCCTATCGTTACGTTATAATGTTAATATGACAACATTAAATACTCTAACAATACCGTCGCTTTGCGGCCTCAAGTAACCATGCCGGAAACCCCATTGCCGTCACTGAAGCCACTATTTAACCGACTCTACGTCCTGGACCCGGCATCGCTGCCGGACGTCGAACAGCGGGTACGGCCGCTGGTGCTCGATACGCTAGCACCCGCGATCGCCGGGCTGGATTCGTTCCGTCCGCGCGCGCGGCAACCGCAATGACGGACGAAGCACGGCCCGGGCCCGCCGGCGCCAAGCCCCCGGCCGCCAGCGGTGCGAATGCCGAGCGCGATTGCCTGGGTTACAGGGCCCGCCTGGGTGTCCTGGTGCCGGCCACGAACACGATCGTACAACCCGAATATGAGGCGCTTCGACCCAGGGGAGTGACCAACCACATCGCCCGCATGCGGCCGGCCAACCGGCCGATAGACGATATGGAAGGCTACCGCTTAAGCCTCGAGCGCAGCACCGCACATGTCGAGGAAGCCGTCGACAGCGTGCTCCACTGCGAGCCCGACGCGATTCTGCTGGGACACTCCATCGACACCTTTCGCGGCGGAGTAGAAGGCGCGAAACGCCAGCGGGAGGACTTGGGTCATTTTTCGGGAAGGGCCGTGTTTATGCCCTCGCTGGCTTTTCTGGATGCCTTGACGGTGCTGGGACACCCGGGACGGCTCGCCATCCTCACGCCCTACTTTCCGCCGGCGAACGAACAAGTCGCGGCCTTTTTCATCGATGCCGGCTATGAAGTCACCAAGATCATCGGTCTCAATTGCCCGGGCCCCTTGTCGGTCGCCCGCACGCCTCGGTCGCGGATTTGCGAAGCGCTGACCGAACTTGCAATGACGAAAGCGGAGATCATCTTACAACCCGGTACGAATCTGCCGACGGCGGACCTGGAAAACCAGGCGATGTCCTGGCTCGGTATCCCGATGTTGTCGTGCAATCCGACGACGTACTGGGCCGCTTTACGCGGTATCGGTATCAATGACCGTTTGGACGGTTTCGGAAGCCTGTTTGCACAGCATTGAGCGTAGGGGTTATTACAATATGATATTATGACAGCTTTCGTTTCACGCCGGCAGCCTGCGGCGTGTCCGAATCCGGACCGTCAGGTATTTATGCGTCCCCGCGAGCCAGCACTCGTCGATCCGCGAACCAAGTCGCCTCGTTACATGCAGGTCTACACCGCGTTACGCGAATGGATCCTGCAGGGGCGTTACGATCCCGGTCAAAAGCTGGAATCCGAAGGCGATCTTTGCAAGCTGTTCGGCGTGTCGCGAATCACGACACGCAAGGCCATCGACTTTCTGGTCGATGAGGGCTTGATTCATCGGGTGCAGGGAAAAGGCACCTATGTTGCCGACGAGCTGCCCGAGCCGCCGCAGCGGGCGGATATGCGCGAACGTATCGACAAGCTGCGCAAGCTTGCGCAAAGCAGCAAGTTTGAGAACATCACTATCGAAGAAGTCGTCGCCGAGGATCAGGTATGCCGGGACCTGGATCGCCCGTCGGGCTGCCGGGTACTGGAGATTTCCTACGTTCGCCTGCTCGACGACGCGCCGGTCGGGTACTCGGAGACGGCCATCCCGGTGGATCTGGGCATAGGCATCGAAGTCGGCGATCTGAAGTCGGGGACGCCAATAAGCATACTGGAGGATCGCGGCGTGACGATAGGCGGCGCGAATCACCTGATCGGCGCGACGCTCGCGGACTCACGGCTGGCATCCCTGTTGGAGACGACCGTAGGCAGCCCGCTGGTCAGAGTGAAAATCGTCGTTTTCGACGAAGCCGAGCGGCCGGTCGATCGTCTCTTGGCGCATTACCGGGCCGACCGTTACGAGCACCTCGTCTCTTTGGGCCGAACGCCCGACTGAAGACCTGCCGTTCGATCATATGCGCGGCGGCGCGGACGCTATGCCGCCTCGCTACCGAAGAAACGAACGAGCTCGGGCGCCGGCTTGTCCGGGTCGGTGATGATGAAGGAATGGCCGGTACCGTCTATCGTCGTGACGCCGCGGCCGGCATGAGATCCGCGCTCAGCCGGTCTCGTGGCTGACCGGCTCGCGTTCGGTCAGCCCGAACAGCTTCAGCGCGAAGGCGTAATCGTGGGTCCGTTCCCTGAGCCGCTCGAAGCGGGCCGCCGAGCCGGAATGACCGGCGCCCATGTTCATCTTCAGGAAAAAGGGGCCGCCGCGCGCCCGTTCGCGCATGCGGGCGATCCACTTGGCCGGTTCCCAATAGGTCACCCGGTAGTCGGTCAGCCCGCCGGTGGCGAGCAGGGGCGGGTACTCCGCGTCCTGGCGTATGTTGTCGTACGGCGAGTAGGCGCCAATGGTCTCGAAGGCTTCGGCGTCACTGATAGGATCGCCCCATTCGACCCATTCGGGAGGCGTCAGCGGCAACTCGGCATCGGACATCGTATTCAGCACGTCCACGAACGGCACGGCCGCTATCGCGCCGCCGAACAGGTCGGGGCGAAGGTTGAGCGTGGCGCCGACCAGCAGGCCGCCGGCCGAGCCGCCGTAGATCACCGTTTCGCCCTTGCGGCTGTAACCACGCTGCTGCAATTCCTCGGCGACATTGGCGAAGTCCGAGAAGGAATTGCGCTTCTTGTCGAGCTTGCCGTCGAGATACCACTGCCGTCCCTTGGCGGAACCGCCGCGGATGTGCGCGGTCGCATGGATCACGCCCCGATCGACCAGCGACAACACGCTCGTGTTGAACCTCGCTTGTATCGTGATGCCGTAACTGCCGTAGCCATACAAGAGCAGCGGCGCGGTACCGTCTGTCGGCGTACTTTTGAGCCGTAGTATCGTCACCGGCACCTCGGCGCCGTCGTCGGCCGTGATGGAAAAGCGCTCCACCGCGTAAAGCCCGGGATCGTGGCCGCTGGGCACTTCCTGGGTCTTGCGTAACACGCGCTCGCGCGTGTCGAGGTCGAAGTCGAAGGTCCGCTCCGGTGTGGACGGCGATTCGTAGTCGAAGCGCAGATTGCGGGTATCGAATTCGTATCCGGACGAGAGACTCAGGCTGTAGGCGGCCTCGTCGAACTCGATCTCGTAGACGTCTTCGCGCGCATAGTCGGAGACGACGATCCGCGGCAAGGCGTTCTCCCGCTCCAGGCGCACGACGCGATCCTGGAATGGAACGAAGCTGCCGATATAAATCCCGGCGCGATAGGGCAGCCAGTCCTGCCAATTTTCACGACCGGGATTTTCGACGGGCGCTCGCACGATCTTGAAATCGACCGCGCCATCGGCGTTCGTCTTGATGTAGAAGTGGTCGCCGTGATGTTCGACGTCGTAGAGCTCGTCTTCCCTGCGCGGCGCGATCAGGGCAGCGGCGGTACCCGGTTCGGCGTCGGCCCGGAGGTAACGGTACTCGCTGGATGTACCTTTGCGGATGTTGATGAATACGTACTCGCCGCTCTGGCTTTTGTCCACGCCGAGGAAGTAACTGTCGTCGGGCTCCTCGTAGACGATCGGATCGTCCGACGCCTCGGTGCCGAGGATATGATGCCTGATCCGTTTCGGACGCTGATTGTCGTCCCGCTCCACGTAGTGAAAAGACTTCGAGTCGGCAGCCCAGACGACGTGGCCGTTCGTCGACGGAATGGTCTCCGGGTACTCCTCGCCGGATTCGACGATCCGGACGCGGATATCGTAATACTCGGAGCCCAGACGATCGACGCCGTAGGCGATCAATCGGTGATCGGGGCTGTGATCGACCGATGCAATCCTGAAGAACGCCTCGTCCTTGCCCTCGAGGTCGCCGTCGTAGAGGATGGTTTCTTCGCCGCCGGCCCGGGGCGTCCGGACGTAAACCGGATATTCGCCGCCTTCGCGGAATCGGACCGCATAGGCGTAGTCGCCGTCCGGCAAGGGTACCGAGCTGTCGTCTTCCTTGATCCTGCCGCGCATCTCCTCGAACAAGCGCTCGCGTAAGGGCTCGAGATCGTCGGTCGCCGCTTCGTAGAAGCCGTTCTCGGCATCCAGGTGTTCACGGATGTCCTCGTCGAGTTGCCCGGGGTCCCGCAGGACTTCCTGCCAGTTCGCGTCGCGCATCCAGCCATAGTTGTCGATACGGACAGTACCGTGCTGTTCGATCTCGACGGGCCGTTTGTCGGCAAGCGGCGCATCGGCGGTCAGCATCGAAAACGGCTTCGGCGTGGAGTCGGTCATAGTCTCACTTGTGGTGGCCATATCATCGGAGTCGGGGGTGCAGGCGGCGATTGCCAGGGTGATGAACAGGCTGGGGAGAACACGACGAGCCCCCGGCCGTCCGCTTCCGATTCGCCCGGTATCGACGACAGGGGCCGCTGTGGATAACTTCGCTTGCATTGACATTCCTTCTCGACAGAACGGGCATCGATTGGTCGACCGGTTGTCGACAACTTGCCAACAACTGACGGTAGCTGCGACCCGGCTGGATTGGGGTACGCCGAGCTACTGAATTTCGGTCTGAAAGCACGATCGTGCCCGACAAACCGGAATGATATCCCGACCTTGGCGTTTTTGAAAACCGGTTCGATTACTGGAACTGCGCTGGAAATGCGAACGTGTGAAACCGTATAAAACGCCCCGTTCTCGCCGCAGAGATCGACGCCAGCGGGGACTCCGGCGGTTCAGTGGAGCCGGCGAGCGTTCTTTTCGAAGTAGCGCAGCAGCTCTAATGCGGTCGGGCAAACGGCATCGATGCCGGTCAGCAAGCCGAGCATGTCGCCACCGAGACGACTCACACGACCGTAAAGCGCGATTTTGATATCGGCGGCGTGCCGGCGGACGGCACCCGAAGCCGCCTGGATCGCATCGAGCCGGCTCGACCGCGAGTACACGCCGCTCGAGGCCAGGACGACGCCGCGATAGTTGCCGCTCTCGATGAGGCCGCCGAGCTCCCGGTTGTCCGCGGTCGGCCGGTAGGAGACATCGAATCCGGACACGGGCAGCATCGCGGAAGCCAGTACGGCACTGAGGATGTGCGGCTCCCCGGGAACCGGGACAACGAGCAGAGGTCCATCGACGTCCGCGACGAGACAGTCGTCGGTGCTCGTCGAGTGCAGCCGGAACGTGGACAAAGCCAGCGCGAGGCCAATCGCAATATCGGCGTCGCCGCAGGTATCGTCGGCCCAAAAATCGGCATAAGTGTCCATGACCTGCTCACACAGACCGACCTTTGCCGCGACATCGTCGTCCAGCGTTTCCAGCATATTCGACAGCAGGCTCGTATTACCCTGCGTCAATTCGAGCGCGACGTCGCGCAGCTCCGCCTGGTCGGCGAGCCGGGGTTCGATAGCGGCGTGAAACTGAAGCACGTGCGGCTCGGGTTGGCCGCGCCTGAACAAACGCAGGTTCCAGTTGCGGAAAACCCGCTGCCGCAAGGAACCGGCCGACTCACCTTCATGAGCCTTTGTTCGCCAAGGCATTAGACTCCAACCTCTCTGCGGCCCGTTGTTACGACGGCTTCTAATAATGGTCCGAGGGTCGCACAACTGCCGGTTGCTTGCAATTACGGATTACTACTTACCGGTGAACCGCGAGGCTTAACTCTGTCACTTTCGGTGGTGTAAGTCGCTGAAAACTCGTTCGAGGCAACATGAACCAAGGAAGCTAGCTCCGTCACTCGAATTTCAGCTTGCGGACGGTGGCTGTTGGGCTCTCTTGAGCTTCTGTGTCGATCGCTCTCCGCAAATGGTTGGCTTGCGGCACGACGTTGCAGAGCTAGGGATCCAGATACGTGGTGCGATCAAGATCCTATGGATTGGATGTAGGTAGCTAGAAGGTGCATTCTTGTAGAGGGATTTGCTGTTTCAGCACCCGCGCTCCGCCTGCAAATTGCCTGACTTCTTGTCTTCGCTGTTTCGATTTCCGCGAAAGTTGCGCCAAAGGCTGCTCTACCGTCCTTCTCGTAGTCGGGCAGGTACTGCTTTAGCTTCCGGATGAGGTTTTGTGCTGCTGTTCGGCCGCCAGATGCGTCAATCGGCGCATCAGAATCGCAGAAATGAAGCAATAACCAGAACTCGAACGCCGGAACGGAAGTAATGGCTTCGAATTTGGCAGGAGCCTCTCCTTTGCTCCTTCGAAGCCTCTTGGTTCGAATTCGTTCTACACAAGCTTGGAAACCGGTATGTTCGTCTCGGTCAAAGACACAGAATACCGCATCGTAGTCCTTGTCGACTTCAAACTTCTTGATCGCCGCTTCCGCGATGCCTTTCGGGTCGTTGGCACAATCTCCGACAATCGTATAGTTGGCGCGATTGATTCTCAGATTCTCGCAAAGGGCATGGATATAGGAAGGCTCAGTCTTGGACCCTTCGCAGACCACTAAGAATCGGTCGTAGGGTGCTCGTGTAGGCGTGCCTCGCTTGGCGGGGCTTCGAAGTCTATCGTGTCGTCGCCGAGGCATTAGACATCGGAGCCGGAGACAAGAAATGGCAAGGCTCCGTAGCGCCCACCAAGGTAATTCCGCATACGATCCTCATTCTTGCGAGGGTGGAAGTCTGTATGCGGCATAAGCTGAGTGCTCTGACGTGGCTTGGCAACAAACCAGACCTGATCTCGCCTGAGCAGACCAGTGTTGAGCAGATACGGATTATGCGCCGTAAAGATCAACTGTGCATTGTTCGAGTTTGTGTTTTTGCTTAAGAAGTACTTTACGAGACGCTCGGCCAAGAAGGGGTGAAGGCTCGAATCTAGTTCGTCCAGGACGAGAACGAAGCCCTTGTTCAAGACATCTAACCAGGGGCCGGCGAGAGCGAAGATCCGCTGGGTTCCGGCAGACTCGTCGTCTAATCGAAATTGCACTGGTTTGTCATCGCCAGTTCGCTTATGCGTGAAGAAAGCCTCGACTCGCTGATCAGGCAGCTCCGATAGTAGCTGCTTTCTAACTTCTTCCGGTGTGTGTTCTGGAAACTCGATCTTTCCCCAATTGGACCTTTCCACCACGATTCCATCGATGCCGAGGCCTGCATCCCGCATGATCTTTGTGACCTGCTCGCGACCCTCCTCATCTTCGCAGAAGTAAGTGCTGTATAGACTACTAAGAACGTTCGGATGCGAAAGCGGTCGCAGTGTGTCGTCGAACCAACCCCATACCTTCGACAATTGGGTGTTGTTTAGTTGTGCTCCTGTTGAAAGAAACAGAGCATTTTCTCTTGTGCTGTCTTTAATAACTTGTTTGCGGCCTCGCAAGTTCGGTCCGAAATACCACTCCTCATCTACATTCTGTGCATCCCGCTCGAACCAGCACTGAGTTCGTCCCTCCGGCGCGGCGTACAGCCATTCCGCAAGTACGCGCTCACTATCCAGCTCAAAGCCATACTGATACCTGACTTTGTCGCAGACAAAGCTCACATCAAAGGAAGACGGTTTGTTGGCGGTATCCACATCAAGCAGGAAAGGATCAACTGAAATACTGTCGCCGGGTTTCGACTCTGCGGCAGATTCGGCTACGAACGAAGCGACGAACGACATCGCGCGTACGAAATTGGATTTACCCGATGCATTCGGCCCGCAGAGTAGGGAGGCTCGCACTAATCGCGGTACACCAGGAATCCCCGGATCAAATGTATTTGAGTCCAGCAGTTCCTTCCCGGAACCCGCGACCATCGAAAAGCACTGTTCGTCCTTGATTGAGCGAAAATTGGAAACGCAAAACTCAATAAGCATTCGACTCAACCCGATTTAGGTAAGATTTTTGTAAGTTTTCCGCAAAATTTTCTCTAAAAACCCGATACGATTCAATTTTTTGACAATTTTTGCAATAAACGCGCTACGAGGACAATAACCATCCCCCTTGGATACTCTCGAAAACGTCCCCGATAGCGAGAAGGATACACAAAAGCACTATTGAAACAGATACTTATGGCATTGCCGCATCTGATTTGTGCGCTGAAGATCCGAATTTGGACATGGAAGCGGCCGCCTGATCATATCGCCGCAGATTGCATGACGGAGCCGTTCGCCGCTGTTATGGCCCGCCTTCCTCCAACGAACGCGCTTGCAAGCAGGCCCCAGAACCAGCTTCGCGTTCACACCAACCGCAGCAGGGCTTTCAGCTTGCCGAATTCACACCAGCCTGCTCTGTCAGGCTGGCAAGACGGTGATAAGTGACAGACTTTCGCTCGACTACTCACGAAAAAGTGCCGGAAATCCATACCGTTTCGCCCCCCGATCAAAAATCAGATCCAATGCGCGAAGCCCATCACGCACCTTTGGACGAAAACGCACTCAGCATCTCCGACATGTTCGGAGGCAATAAGGGCACTCCGCGACGGAGAGAAATACGCCACCCGTCGTCCGTACGGACATACCGATCTTCGTAGTAGCCCGCCGCCGAGATCGGGCCGCCATTTTTTGCGATGCCCAACATAAAGTAATACGACGTACCTTTGGCCGAGGTGCCAGCGACATCTATGCGGTGGTTGCTCGATACATGTTGTGAGCAATCGTGACTGGGCAGTAGCTGCTCGAAGAATTCAAGAAGCGCGTCTCGGCCCTGGATCAGGGGTATATCAAACTCCCGCGCATCGAAGGCGTAGTCGCCGCCGAAGAGCGCCACGATGCCGGGGGCGTTCTGTGTATCCGCGTACCAGCAGTAATCTATCGTCAAACGTCGTATTTCCTCGTAGTCCGCGTTCATACCCTTCCTCGGTACCGTATGCGTGGGCTCAGGGCATCAAGTATTGATCGTTTCTTGAATGAAATTCAATATCCGCCGTTCGGCGAGCGGCAATCGAAACTTGAATTTTGTTCAAATCTGGTACAGCATCGGGAATAGGAGCGCAATCATGGCAAACGACCCTCATGACACGAGCCGGCTATTTGTCAAGGTCATTAGAGATACGCCCGCACGACCGGCACCGGCAAGCTACGGGACAGCGAGGCAACATTGAATAGTGTAGTTACCGAAGAACGCGATGGCGTCGCGTGGATCACGCTAAACAGACCCGAGCGAATGAACGCTTACGACGCCGCCATGGTCGCCGAGCTGACCACGGCGGTCGAAGATGCGTCGGCGAGCGATGTGATCGTGATTACCGGTACAGGGAAAGCCTTCTGCGCAGGTGGACACCTGGCCGATCTCAGCAATCCCGATGAAACCGAGCTTCGGCGAATGTTCGCCTCCTCCTTCCGGTTTTTCGAGGCGATTCGTTGTTCCCCTTGCCCGGTTATTGCTGCGGTCAACGGTGCTGCCGCCGGTGGCGGCAATGAACTCGTGGTTGCCTGCGATTTGGCGATTTCTGCAAGGAGCGCCACCTTCGGTCAGACCGGCGTGCGTGTCGGGAGCGCTCCTGTGCTGGGTGGAACCAACCTCCTTGCGATGAGCATTGGAGAGAAACGAGCAAAAGAAGTCGCCTTTCTCTGCCGCCGGTATACGGCGGATGAAGCCTTGGAGCTCGGCTGGATCAATAAAGTCGTTCCTGATGCCGACCTGGAAGCGGAGGTCATCCGTTGGGCTCGTGAGCTCCAGGAGATGAGTCCACGTTACCTGGAGATAGCCAAGATCAGTTCGAACATCTGGTGGAACCACTGTCGCGATGGATACATCAGTGGACTCGGGATGCTAACTCAGGCTATCGGCTCCGAGGATATGCGGGAGGGCGCCAAGGCATTTCTCGAAAAAAGAAAGCCACGGTTTCGCCGCCGCCGGGAATCCTGAGCACCACCGCAGCAAACGGGAAACATATGAACTTCGAACTGGACAGAAGATACGTTGAAATCCAGGCCGACGCTCGCGATTTTGCGCAAACCATAGTCCCTTACGCTGCCGAAGCCGACGAGATGAGCACCGTCCACCCAGAGGTGCTTGCGTCACTTAGGGACAGCAAGCTCTGCAACCTCATGGTCCCCAAGGAGTACGGCGGCCGATTCGATCATGTGGATCCATTGGCAATCTGCATAGTGAGAGAAACCTTGATGGCTGTCTCCTCCCACGCGGATTCGCTCTTTGCTCTCCAAGGAATCGGCAGCTTTGCCATCACCGCATCAGGGTCGCGCGAACAAAAGGATCGTTGGTTACCCCGAATCGCGACCGCCGATGTCCTACCCGCCCTTGCCCTTACCGAACCGGATGTGGGCTCGGACCTCAAGAACGCCAGCACGACGATAAGCCTCTGTGATGATGGGAACATCGCGGTGAACGGCGAGAAGTCTTGGATATCCAATGCGCCCTCCGCCTCGTTTTTTGTCGTATTTACCCGCGATGGCGACGGATTTTCCATGGTCCTCGTCCCGTCTCAGGAGGACGGTATAACGGTTACGCCAACGCCCGAGATCATTGCGCCCCATGTTCTAGGGGATGTAAGATTTTCCAACGTTACGTTGCCAAAGTCCGCAATACTCGGACAGCCTGGCGACGGTCTTGATATTGTGCTTTCTACACTCGCTGTATTTCGGGTTTCCGTCGCAGGCGCCGCAGTCGGCTTAGCCCAGGCGGCGCTCGAGGAAGCAACACGTCACACGCGAACCCGTGTTCAGTTCGGCAAGCCCCTGGCCAAGCTCGGCCCGGTTGCTCAGATGCTCGCGGATAGCTGGACGGAGATCGAGATGGCTCGGCTTCTGACTTATCGTGCCGCTAAGAGTGCCGTTGACGATCCCGAAGCGGCGCTGCATCTCTCCTCTATGGCGAAACTGGCATCATCAGAAGCGGCTGGCCGGGTCGTCGATCGCTGCGTTCAAGTGATGGGTCGTTTTGGCCTCATTCGTAACTCGAAAATCGAGCGGCTCTATCGACAGGCTCGTCCGATGCGCATATACGAAGGCGCGTCGGAGATCCTGCGGCTCGGTATAGCCAAACAACTAACAAAAGAAGTCGAATGATCGATCTGGAACTCGAAGGCAAAGTCGCAATCGTTACCGGCGCGAGCCGGGGGCTCGGTCGCACCGCCGCAATCGCGCTCGCCGAGCAGGGTGCCCAGATTCTCGCGGCGGCACGGTCGGCCGATGAGCTCGCGCGGCTTGAAGACAGCCACCCGACCCGAATCCGAGCGTACCCGTGCGACATGCTAGACACGAGTACACTGACCGACCTGCCACAACAGGCGATTCGTGACTTCGGACGCCTGGACATCGTCGTCAACAACGCCGGGATAGCACCTGCCGGTCCTTTCCTCGAACAGACGGATTCCGAGTGGAACAGAATAATGGCGGTGAATATTGCGGCGCCCGCAATTCTAAGCCGCGCGGCTGGACATATCTTTTCCTCGCAAGGATCAGGCAAGGTGATTAACATTGCGTCGACCTCCGGATTACTGGGCAAGGCCCAGCTCGTCGCCTACTCCGCGTCGAAAGGCGCGATGATCCAGTTCACAAAGGCGCTGGCGGCGGAATGGGCAAAGTTGGGTATCCAGGTCAACGCCATTGCCCCTGGTGCTTTCGAGACCGACGCGCAGCGGGCTGTTTTAGAGTCACCCGAGATCTTTGCTCGAAGAGTACGAAAGATCCCTGCACGGCGAATGGGTGAAGCAGAGGAAATTGGTCCCCTAGTTTGCTATCTTGCTTCATCGAAAGCCAACTTCGTCACAGGTGCTGTCTTTGTGATTGACGGTGGAGAAGCCAGCCGGCTATAGAGCGCAAACGCTCCAGCGGGTATTTCGGCTTTTCAGCATAGCGATCGGGGCAGCGACCGTAGGACTGTCGACATAAACGACCACTATGGAAAAGAGAAACGCTGCGGGCCCCACCCCGCGTGAGCGGTCATCGGCGCGCCGGCGCCGGAAGATCTTCGCTTCACTACGAAAATGCATCATCGACAAGGGTTACTCTACGACGACCTTGGCCGATATTGCTCGCGAAGCGGAGATGTCCCCGAGCCACCTTCTTTACTACTTTTCCGACAAGTCCGACATACTCTCCCAGTACTTCGATAATGTCGCTACTAGAATCAAGGAGCGGCTTAATGGGTTTCGCTCGGAACCGGCGCTCCGGCGCACAGAGCTTTTTGCGCGTTTGTTCTTTAGTGGCAGAGCCCTGCCAAAGACAGAGATTGGTTTCATGCTGGAGTGTTTCGGCGTGGCCGTTCACGATTCCGAACTGCAGCAGCAAAAGTCACAGCTCGACCACTTTTGTAAGGACTACCTACGTGCTCTGTTCGAAGAGCTCGGCGAAACCGAGGAGGTGGCCGGCTATTCCGCCGAAGTCTCGTACGCCCTGCTCGTCGGCCTTCGCACGGCTGTGTACTTCGACAGACGACTAAGTGTCGACAAGGCACACCAGATATTTAGGGAAGAAATGTTGAAGTTGGCGCACGTGAAAGACCCGGAAGACATCAAGCGCGCAGTCTGAGCTTGACGAAAACCCGTAGCGCATGAACGGCTGGATCGACTCGAGGCGAGAGGACCCTATTGAGCCGGATCTCGCTATTTGCGATGCGCATCATCATCTCTGGGACGACCCACGGCAGCGCTATCTGATTGAAGAGTACTTATCGGACGCCGCCGCCCATAAAGTAAGCAGCACGATTTACGTCGAATGTCTCCGCGAGTATCGTGACTCGGGCCCCCTCGCTCTTCGACCTGTAGGTGAAACGGAATTCATTCATCGCATTACGGAGACGTCACAGCACACAGGCACCCGCCTTGCGGCCGCGATCGTAGGTTTTGCAGACCTGACTCTTGGAGCTGCTGTGGAAGAGGTCCTCATCGCACATATGGAGGCGAGCGACAGGTTTCGCGGCATACGCTATGCGACCGCATGGGACCCGGACTCTCGCATTCATGCCGCACACACTCGACCAGAACCAGAGCTACTTGCCAGCACATCTTTCCGTAGCGGATACGCTCGACTGGCAAAGCACGGTTTGGTGTTTGATGCGTGGCTTTACTTTCATCAGATTGATGAATTGTGCGGCCTGGCCGCCGCGTTTCCGGATACGCAGATAGTCCTGAACCATATCGGCGGGCCTATAGGCGTCGGCCCGTATGCGAATCGAAGATCAAACGTGCTACAGCCATGGCGGGCCGCGATCAAACGGCTTTCCCAACATGACAATGTAGCCGTGAAGCTTGGGGGTATGGCAATGAAATCAGCCGGCTTCGAGTGGCACAAGCAACCCACACCGCCCGCATCTGAAGCGCTTGCCAAGGCCTGGACACCTTATTTCTCGTACTGCATCGAACTTTTCGGGGCCGCTCGTTGCATGTTCGAGAGCAACTTCCCTGTCGACCGTTCGTCTTGCTCATTCGGCGTTCTCTGGAATGCTTTCAAACGGATTGCTCATTCGGCGACGCCGGCTGAACGAGAGAACCTTTTTCATCGCACAGCGACGCGAATCTACGGCATTTCCGACACCTGACGTTGCTTGTGGGCCCAAATTTGAATAAAATTCAAGTTTGAGCGGCCGACGGTGCAAAGCACCCTCTCGCATCCCAGCCGTGGCGAGGCTTCACCAATGCATAATCGTAGATACGAGGCAATCGAGGTCGAACGACAGAACGGAGTCGGATGGATAACCCTAAACCGTCCGAAATCTATCAATGCGATAAACAACTCGATGCGTCAGGAGCTACCCGACGCTCTCCACGCACTGGATGCCGACGCAGACATAGCGGTGATTTGTCTCCATGGCGCCGGCTCCCGTGGATTTTGCGCCGGGGCTGACTTGAAAGAGGACACACCGGTCCCAGTCTCGGCTGAACCAGCACCTCGGATTAACTGGATTCGATCCTTAGATCAAGTTGGCAAGCCGCTGATTGCGGCAATACACGGATACTGCCTCGGCGGCGGACTGGAGATCGCCCTGGCATGCGATATTCGCATCGCCGCGCAAGATGCCGTCTTGGGCCTACCGGAAACACGTATCGGCCTAATCCCCGGTGGCGGAGGGACCCAAAGACTCGCCAGACTCATCGGGCTCGGCCCAGCTTTAGACATGCTGCTAACAGGCGAACGCCTAGACGCCGACACAGCCTACAAGCGTGGCATCGTTACCCGTCTTTTTCCCCCGGATCGATACCTGGAAAACGCCAAGAGCTTTGCCAATGAACTCGCCGGCCGCCCTCTGACTGCG
Source organism: Woeseiaceae bacterium (assembly GCA_028279985.1). Taxonomy (GTDB): domain Bacteria; phylum Pseudomonadota; class Gammaproteobacteria; order Steroidobacterales; family Woeseiaceae; genus UBA1847. The sequence continues at coordinate 186,390 of JANQMR010000023.1, read as the reverse complement.
CTCCAACTTGCGAAGCGTGCCGCTAAGGAAGGCAGCGAGATGAATCTAGCGGATGGGCTGCAGTTAGAGCACGAACTGTTCACCCAGTTGCTCGCTGCCGGGAGGAAAAAGACGCTGCCACTGCGTTTGCCAGGAAGCTAATGGCGATCGGCGACAATAGCACGCGAGGAGAATAAGCTGTGGCTGATACTAAGAACGAGGCTGAGATCGTCGTTATAGGAGGAGGCATAATGGGGACGGGCATCGCGCATGCCTTTCTCGCAAGTGGTTCCACCGTCAACTTGGTCGATATCGACTCGACTGCGCTCGAGGCATCGAACAGGAGAATCCGCGCCATATTGGATGAAGGCGTGGACCGCGGGAAGCTTTCGGAGGACGACGCACGACAGGGCATGGAACGTCTTGGCCTCCATCAGGAAGTATCCACCGCAATCGACTCGCGCTCGACCAAGCTGGTCATCGAGACCGTGAGCGAATCGACGAAAGTCAAAGTTGCGGTATCCAGCGATGCCGATGCGTTACTGGCGCCGGAGAGCATCATTGCGACGAATACGTCAGCGCTCAGTGTTACGGAGATTGCCGGAGCCACAAAACGTCCTGACCGATTCATCGGGATGCACTTTTTTAATCCGGTTCACAAAATGAAACTCGTCGAGCTGGTCAGGGGAATGGAGACGAGCGACGAGACCGTCGAGCGGGCTCATGCGTGGGTAACTCATATTCGAAAAAGCGCGATCACCGTGGCGGAATCGCCCGGCTTGACCACGAGTCGGATGTCGGCCTTATTGGGAAATGAGGCGATGTACATGCTCTCGGAGGGCGTTGCGAGCGCAGAAGATATCGACAAGGCAATGCGAGGCGCGCTGAATCACCCCATGGGGCCGCTAGAGCTCGGCGACCTTACCGGCTGGGATACCCGGCTCGCGGTCCTGAATTATCTACACCAGACGCTGGGCGAAAAATATCGCCCCTGCCCCCTTATGATCAAGCTCGTAAAGGCCGGGCGGCTTGGCCGAAAGACAGGTTGCGGCATATACCGATACGATGGTGAAGAGAGAATCCCCAATTCCGGGATACGGTTGTGAGAGACGTCGTCATAGTAGACGCAGCGAGAACTCCGACAGGGAAGTATCGGGGCGGTCTTAGCGGAATCCGGTCGGATGTTCTTGGAAGTGCCGTCCTAGACGGCCTCTGCAACCGCACATCTATCGACCCGGCTACCGTAGACGATGTCGTCTTCGGTTGTGTCACACAGGTTGGCGAACAATGCGGCAACATCGCTCGCACCGCCTTACTGTCGGCCGGCTGGCCGGAGACGATTCCCGGCATGACCGTCGACCGGAAATGTGGTTCATCGGAATCCGCGATACACACCGCTTTCACACAGGTCGCTGCCGGAGTTTCCGACATAGTTATCGCCGGCGGCGCAGAGAGCATGACCCGCGTGCCAATGGGAGGTAACCGCGATGTCCACGGGGAGCCGTTCGGGCAGAGCTTACTCGAGCGCTACGCGCTTGTCTCCCAGGGAGAGGCGGCGGAAAGAATATCGGACGAATGGAACCTAAGCCGGCGGCAACTAGACACCTACGCCCTTGAAAGCCACCAACTCGCAGCGGCTGCGGCCGATCATGGATACTTCGACAAGCAGATTATTGCAATATCTCCCGGCAAATGGGCTGAGTCCGCGGACCCAGCGGATACCGACGTCATCCAGCACGACGAAACAATTCGTAGAGATACGGACCTAGTCAAGCTGGGTGGATTAAAGCCGGCTTTCCGGCGTGACGGTCGGCTCACGGCGGGGAACTCTTCGCAGATATCGGACGGCGCCGCAGCCCTTGTCTTAATGTCATCGGATGCTGCATCTGCGCACGGACTCGATCCCCTAGCCAGGATTCGCGCCGTGACGACGGTTGGCGCTGACCCGAGCATGATGTTAACCGGACCGATCCCCGCCACCCAGAAGGTGCTGCAGAAAGCCTGTCTCTCTATCCGAGATATCGACCTGTTCGAGGTAAATGAAGCATTTGCGCCCGTACCTCTAATGTGGGCGCATGAATTCGCTATCCCCCGCGAGAAGCTCAACGTAAACGGGGGAGCGATCGCCCTAGGCCATCCGCTTGGCGCCAGTGGAGTTCGCATCATGACCACGCTCCTGCACGAGCTCCGCCGCAGAGACGCACGGTTCGGCCTGCAAACGATGTGTTGCGCCGGTGGCTTGGCTACCGCAACTGTTGTCGAAAGAATCTGAGTTACGGCGAATCCAATCAGGCAGCCGCGATTGCAGCCTGAACCACCTCCACGTCCTGATCTGGCATTCCGCCACTGAATCCGATGCCACCCATCGGGCGATTGTCTGAATCCAGGATCGGCTCACCACCCGGAAGAAATAACATGTCGTTCGATCCGTGTGCGACGATCTGGCCGAAAGTCGCGTTATTCGAATAGGTTTCGAACCAGGCGGCAGTCGACATGCCCGACATTGCCGACGTCTTTGCCTTTCGGGTCGCGCCATCCAAGCTTCCAAGCAATGCGCCGTCCATACTCAGGAACCCTTTCAGGTTGCCGCCTGCGTCCACGATAGCGATGCTCCCTCGCACCCCGATGTCATCTGCGGCTTTTATGGCTGCATCGAGCATCTTCGTCGTCATGTCGTGAGTCAGTTTCATAAGATCACCTTCTTCCTTCCTCAATTACGTTTTATCGCTCGGCACGATTACCGCGCGACCCTCTATACGACCATTGCGTAAGTCTTCAATTGCATCCGCTGCTTTTGCCAGTGGATAGAAGCTGTGCGTCAACTCCAGCCGATTTCGAACAACTAGTTGCATAAGCTCGGTCAGCTCACCCAAGGTACCGACGAGGTTCCCTCGAAAGGTCAACTCCCGCCCTGTCAACGCCACGGTGCCGCAGCAGGCTTCTCCCTTATCCGCTCCCAGCACAGAATAGGTTCCACCGCGGCGGAGCATCTCCAAGGCTTGGGACGGCACCGGCGCCACCCCCACGCAGTCCATTACCAAGTCTGCACCCGCTCCACCCGTCAAACGCAGCACGTCCGCCACCAGGTCCTCACTTGATTCCAACATCTCATCAGCACCAAGGCGCCGACCGAGCCGTACTTTTTGAGCGTCGACATCCACGCCGACGATTTTCGCGGGAGAGAACACGCGCAATAGCTGCAAGGCGAAATACCCGATTCCTCCTATTCCGATCACGACGGCGGTGCCGTCGGGAGGGAGTTCCGGTACAGCGCGGCGAACCGCATGATAGGCAGTCAGGCCGGCATCCGCCAAAGGAGCAAGCGGAGCAGGGTCCGTCCTTTCCGGCAGCCTCACGAGCGACCGCTCCGTCGTACGAAAGACTTCCGCAAACCCGCCGGGAGTCCGTCCGTCAATCCCCGGAAATGCAAGCGCTTCGCAGAACGCCTCTTGACCTCTACGACAGGAGCGGCACAGCCCGCAGGTGATGTGTGGATGGACGAGGACAGGGTCCCCGACCTCGACCGTGCTGACGGCCGGCCCTATCGCTTCGACATGACCGGCATTTTCATGGCCCATGACATACGGAAAACTCGGTCGACCTAGAACGGATTCGAACATTCCCTCGATGAGATGCACGTCGGAACCGCAAACTCCCGCTCCCGCTATCCTCACCAGAACGTCATGGGGGTTCTCCAGCGCCGGCGGCGCAATCTCGCTCAGCTCAAGTGCCGTGTCGAACGCAGTCAGAGTTGCCGCCCGCATGACTCAGGCTCCCCACTCGATAAGCAGTCGTTTTGGCGTCGGTGTGATGAAGCTCGGGTGGAACTCGACTTCCGGCTCCGTCACGCGCAAATTCGGCAGCCGGTCCAGAAGAGCATTTAGACCAATCTTCGACTCCAGGCGGGCCAACGGCGCGCCTATACAGAAATGCCGGCCTCCGCTGAAGGCAACGTGCTCGTGAGTATTCTTACGCTGCAAATCGAATTTCGCGGGATTCTCGAACTTCTCTTCATCGCGATTGGCTGACGATCCCATCCAGTAGATGACGGATCCAGCCGGAATCCTGACGCCTGACAGTTCCGTGTCCTTGGTGACGACTCGATTCAGACCGCGAACGACCCCGGTCAAGCGGAGTGATTCCTCGATGACTGCTTCAATACCATCCCTATCTTCGCGGAGAGCCTGCCACAATCCCTCCTCATGCAGCCGCCTGACTGTTTGCGTGATGAGAATCGCCGTAGTGTCTGTACCGGCAACGATAAAAGCAATGACGTTCGCGATGATTTCCGAATCCGTCAGAGGCTTCACCCCTTCAGGCGGCTCTGCAGCCATGAGGTCGGAGATCAGATCATCAGCCGGCGTTTCCCGGCGACTCTGAACGAGCGCCTCGATGTGCTTGTACCATTCGATCAGCCCGACCCAAAGACGGCGAGCTTCTTCCTGATCCATACCAGGCGATGACAATAGATAGAGAAACTGATTCGTCCACGCTCGAAATTCATGTGAATCCTCCCGCTTGAATCCCAGCACGACGGCGATCGTCTGCATTGCCAGTTCATTCGCGAACTCCACGACGAGATCCGCGCTTCCGTTAGGCTCGAATTCATCGATGAGCTCGTCGGCGATACCGCGAATCTGGTCTGCATACGATGCAACGCGGCGTCGACCGAACGCCGGCTGCATCAGCCTCCGCAGACGAAAGTGGTCATCCCCATCCTGGTTGGCCAGACCGTCGCCCACGCTCGGGAAGGGGCACCCGGGCGGGATCTCGATATCATCGGGCACGGGAACGCGCATGACATTTGCCCCGGCGTTCGAGAAGGTTTCCGAGTCTGCGAGTATCGCCTTGATATCGCTGTACTTGGTCACGCAGTGCATCCCGAGGCTCGGTATCCAGAACACCGGTTGCTCTCGTCTGGCGCGGGCCAGTATCGGCCACGGATCACGAATGTGATCCGGGACCAACGGGTCGAACTCCGGAAACTCCGGCCGGTCGCCCGTCTCGGTGCCTGTCGTCGCTTGTCCCTTTTCCATCCCAACTACCTCCTTGACCGGGTAAATGTGTCTACTCAGTCGTCAATCTTTTCGAAATCACTTTTCCTTGCGCCACAGACCGGGCACATCCAGGAATCGGGCAGGTCTTCAAACGGTGTACCCGGCGGTATTCCGCTATCCGGATCTCCTTCTGCCGGCTCATAGACATGCCCGCAAGCTCTACACATCCACATGCTATTCTCCACGTCAAAGCGCTCGATTCACGCCGCCTCACGTCCCAAGAGCGCAACGTTGTGATATTGAGCGCCTGAACCTGCGCCTGTCGCCAGTGCGACAGCCGCATCCGTTACCTGCCGGGAGCCCGCCTCATTACGTAACTGATGGACACACTCGACGATCTTCAGAGTCGGGCCGCCCCACCCTATATGGCTGTAGGACATCAGGCCGCCGTCAGTGTTGATGGGCAGATTCATGGTCTCACCGCCGAAGTTGTCATCTACGAAGTCGGCGGCCTCACCTACTTCGCAAAAGCCGAGCACCTCCAGTTGGCGGAGAATCTCGAAGGAGTTGATGTCGTACAGTTGCGCCACGTCGACATCCTCGGGAGTCAATCCGGCCTGATCGAACGTCTTGGCTGCAGCCGACTTTCCAGTTGTCCATACGTCCTCATAGCGCGGCGGGTTGACATACTGTTGGCGGTACCACTCGCAGGCACCGCCGAGCAACCAGACGGGCGCCCTGGTATTTCGCGCAACCTCTTTCCGGGTAATTACCATGGCTGCCGCACCCTCGGTCGCAAGGCACAGATCCAACAGGGTAAAAGGCGTCGCTATAGGGGCTGCCGAGAGTATGTCCTCTACACTGTAGGGGCCTCTCCCATACATCACGGCCTGCGGATTAAGGCTGCCTTGATTCCGAATGGATGCAGCCACACGCGCCGCGGCGATGCGGCTATTCGAGTAGAGATTCAAATACCGCTGCGCCACCAGCGCGAAATGCACTGCCGTAAACGCGCCCCACGGCGCGACGAACTCATTCTCGGGCCGCGTATACGATGCGACGCTGCCCGTATCGTCATGTATTCCGGCTTGCCCGCCAACGACCAACACGGTGTTGCATTGACCGCTTACAATCGCCGATGCCGCGTCCAGTAGCGCGGGGATTCCCTGTGGGTAAGTGTCTTGTACCCAGGTGACCTCGCGTCCCAGGAGCGTTGCCCAATCCAAGGATCCGGGATGCATCGACGTCCCGCCAGGCCCCGGCCAGCGGCCGGCGATACCGTCGATGTCCGATACTCCCAAGCCCGCATCCTCTATGGCGCCGATAGCCGCTTCAAGGCAGACGGACAATGCGGATCTATCTTGCCGCTTGGCTTGCTCCGTTGCGTATACACCAACGATTGCGACGTCATGAATACTCACGATCCCCTACGCTCAGCCTTGTGGCAGCCCGAATTGGCGGCGTAGTTCGTCTTTCGCGATTTTCCCGACGGCATTCTTCGGAAGCGAGGAGAGAAAACGAATCTCCTTCGGCATCTTAAGAGAACCAAGACCGGCGATATCTCGGCACCAATCGATCAACTCGCCTTCGTCGAGCCGGCCTTCTTTCTTCGGTGAAACGAATGCCACTATCGACTCGCCCCATTCCTCGTCGGGCACGCCTATTACGCCCACCTCCAGCACGTCCGGGTGGCGGTGCAGGGCCGATTCAATCTCGACAGGCGCGATATTGAATCCTCCCCTGATGATCAAGTCCTTCATCCGGTCTACGATATAGATGAATCCATCCGAGTCGATCTCCGCTATGTCCCCGGAGTGTATCCAGCCGTTTCTTAAGGCGCTTCGGGTTCTCTCCGAATCTCGATAGTAGCCCTTCATCATGTAAGGGGCGGCGAATATCACCTCACCGCGTTCGCCGGGCTCTACGTCCTTGCCCTCTTGGCTCACCACACGCACGTCGATCGCATACGAAGCCTGTCCCGCGGATCGAAGCAACTCCGGACGTCCGTTCATCGCAGCCACGTGATCGGGCTTGCGCAGCATCGTACCAATCGATGCAATCTCCGCCATGCCATACAACTGATTGAATATCGGTCCATATCTGTCGAGCAGCTCTCCCGCTTTGTCGGGAGACATTGGCGCAGCGCCATATCCGAGGGTCGACATCGACCCTAGACGGTCCGCACTCGTTCCAGTGTCGAGCAGACGATACAACTGCGTTGGAACCAGATAAGAATGCGTGGACCGGGTCATCTGCACGGTATCCACGAAGGCCCCCGCATCGAAGCTTCGGCTATCGATAAACCCCATCGCCGCCCCCATAGTCATGCAAGGCACGAGCGTGATGTTGACCGACGAGTTGTGTGGAATGGCCATGAGATACCGGCTGCTCTGGGAAATCTCATACTCCAGGGCCGCGACCGTTGCATGCTGCAGCACCCGGCCATGATCGAACCAGACGCCTTTCGGCGTTCCTGTCGTACCGCTTGTATAGACGATACAGAAGTCGTCGTCAGGACGGATTTCATGCAAGGTAGGCGGCGGTGCAGATGACGCCCGTTGCGTATGCGTACGCAGGCAATGTTCCCCCTTAGATCCATCGAGATCGTATAGCTGGACCTCGCGACCCGAGACTATCGCCGTCGCCCTATCGTAAAATTCCCCCGCCACGATCAAAGCCCGGGGGTCTGCATTGTCCAGGACCTGAAGAAGATCGGTATCGCTCATTCGAAAATTCAGTCCGACATAGGTCAAGCCAGCCTTCGCTATTCCCGCCAGTATCTCGGGCACCTCGACCCGGTTCGGCGCCCATAACGCGACCCGATCGCCCTTCGTCGGATTCAATGCGCCGAGCAGCGCATTCGCCAGACGGTTGCTTCTTCGCTCAACGTCCTGCCAGGTCAGTTCACTCACGCTGTCGAACGCAGCGATCGCATCCGGATATCGTCGGGCCGAGCGAGTCGCGGCAAGCCCGACGTTCATTGGGCCGATTCCTCAGCCGGCTGGAATTGCGGAACGGTCAAACCATCCCGTCGTTTTCCAAAGCAAACGGAAACGCGCTGCCCGATCTCCACCGCGTCCGGCCGACACCCTACGACATTGGACATCATGGACCAGCCTTCATTCTCTAAATCGATGATCGCAACAACGTACGGCGCTCTGTGCTCCGGGCTCGGTCCTCTATGCACCACCGTAAAACTGTAAACACGCCCCCGCCCCGCACTTTCCGCGTAACTCCAGGACTCCGAGCGACAACGTGGACAAGCTATTTGAGGAACGAAGAAGCTGCGCTGACAATGCTCGCAAAGTGGCCGGACCAATTTATGCTCACTCGCAGCCGTCCAAAACGGCAGTGTCAGATCCGATGCCTCCGATGGCAGGACGACATCCATTACGTCACATCGTCCTGCAGCAGAAGGCGCGCAGCCTCCTTCGCCTTCATGCCCTCAGTGACCCCACGCCGACGCGCATGCTCATTGCACGCAACGATGACCCCGTCGTAATAGGTAGAGTAGGCATCACCGATAGCCGCCGTTTGCGCGGAAACACTGGCGCCGGCCAAGCCATGCTTATCGACTATCGCAAGCCCGGCTGTACCGGAGCTGTTTTTTCCGCCGCCGCCATCGGAGCAGATAAAGCCCCAAGGCCTGAACTCCAACAGAAATGCCGCACCGGAGGTTCCTGTATGTCCCGCCGTGACCAGAACATTGCGCCCCCTATCCTCAGGCTTCGCGAAGATGATCGAGTCGGTAATCACGACGTTGCGTCCAGTCTTCGAAGTCTCGACGATCTCGCGTCGAATCTTCGTACCGGGCGCGGCGTTCTGTGGTTCATTCTCGAGTAGGAGTTCGGCCGCCTCTACCACCGATTGACCGGCTTCGACTCCACAGCTCTCCGCCAATATGTTTACCCGGCTGATCACCCCCGACTCATACAAGTCTTTGCCGTTCCCTAGCTCGGCGCTATCCCCCGCAGCCGCGGCAGCCGGGATACCGAGCGCCTCGAGATAGTAGAGCCCTTGAATGCCTGCTCCGTCTTTCCCGATTCCTCCATCATGCCCTATGACCGCCTTCGGACGGTGCGGGGCCATTAGGCGTGCGGGGAGCACTCCGATGTACGAGGCCGGGACAACCACATCCCGGCCATGGTTCGTCTCGTCGACGTACCGTGCCGAGTCCATCGCAACGACGCGGCCATGGGGCCTGTCCACCATTACGTCTTGGGGATGCTCTTCTGACTCCAATAGATCCGACATCTCACCGACTCCTATACACGCTGGTACCGCCTCACTCGACCGTCGCCAGCAACGTCAGATCTTCAAGGACGACAGCCTCCGTGCCTGGCGGCATGACGAATGTCGAGCCCTCTTCACAGACAATCGACGGACCGACCAACCGGTCACCCGGCGAAAGAGATCGGCGATCGAGGATTACCGTCTCGACTGCGGTTTCGTCGAGACTGAAGTACGCAAGGCCCGTACTCTTCTGGATTTTCGGCCTGTATTCTCCCGTCAGGAATTGCGGCCGAGGCAAGGATCGACGTCCCACCAACTCCAGGTGCACCACCTCAGTCTCTGCGAGGGGATTGGCGTGACCGAAACGACGCTTATACTCGGCCACAAACGCTTCCGAAAACTTCTCTTGAAAATCCGGAGGCACTTCGATGCCGTCGACTGGCGCGCGAATCTTAAGTGTATGCTCCTGCCCAACGTACCGGATTAGCAGTGAGTAATGAAATACGACATCCGACTCCGAGGCTCCGACCCCGCCGAGTGCGCTCATCAATTCGCCGCGAATGCCGTCCATTGCCGCCAACAGGGACCGCGGACTCAACTCACTTAGTAAGCGATCAACGGCCCTTGTTCCTTCAAACCGAAGATCGGCGCTCAACATACCGATTGCGGATAAATGGCCCGGATGCAGAGGCACGGCAACGTGCCGGATTCCCACTTCTCGCGCGACGTCGCACGCATGCATCGGGCCTGCACCGCCGGATGCGATCAACCAGAAATCTCGTGGATCGTGCCCCAGTTCCAATGTTTGGCGTCGCACGGCACCCGCCATCGAGAGCACGGCAATCTGTAGTACTCCCAGCGCAAGCCGAAGCGGCTCCAGTCCTATCTCGCTGGCCAGTCGCTGAAGTGACTGCTCCGCCGCATTTTTGTCTAACGAAAGATCCCCCGAGATCTCTGCGGCCGGTAGCCGGCCGCAGAACAGGTTCGCGTCAGTAACCGTCGGCTCCGTGCCGCCTTGCCCGTAGCACGCCGGGCCTGGCGAAGCCCCGGCCGACCGCGGCCCGACCCTCAGCCGCGCCCCGTCTTCGAGCCAGGCAATCGAGCCGCCCCCTGCGCCGACCTCGATAATATCGATGCAAGGAATTTGCGTAGGGAAACCGCGACTATACCCTCCAATCCAATACAAATCGGTGGAGAAGAAACGACCGTGCTCAATCAAGCATGACTTTGCCGTTGTTCCTCCCATGTCAAACGTAACGGCGTGATCTATACCGTGGGCAACAGCCAAATTGAGGGAGGCGAGGGCGCCCGCGACAGGTCCCGACTCGATGCTGCGGATTGGGAACTCCATAGCCACATCGAGACTTTGCGCACCGCCATTGGAATCGAGCACGACGAGATCCCCCGAAAAGCCGGCACCGCGAACCGAGTCATTCAGCTTCCCTAGATAGGCCCGCATCAGCGGCGCAACCGAAGCATTCGCGGCGGCTGTCGTGAACCGCTGATACTCTCTCGGCCTCTGACTGATATCGGAGGAAAGAGTCACCGGCACATCAGGAAACGCCGCTTTCAGCGCATCGCCGACCAGAAGCTCGTTTGAGGGATCGACATACGAGTTGACAAAGGCTACGGCGATGGCCGCCGGTTTCACATCGCTCAGCGCGTCAACTAACGATTGGATCTCCTCGTTTGAAGGCCGACGTAAAGCCTCTCCGTTCGCCGTCAATCGTTCATCGATCTCGAACCGCATATCTTGCGGCACCAAGACCGGAGCACGCCGGTAGCGCAGGCAATACGGTTCGGGTCTGGAGTCAATAGCCAACTCGTGCGTATCTGCGAAACCTCTGGTTGTAACGAGAGCGACGCGGGCGACATGGCGCTCCAACAAGGCATTGATGACAAGCGTCGTCCCATGCGCAAGCACGGCATCCGGGTTCGTATCTAACCCGGTATCGCAGGCAGCCTGCACTGCGCCGCGATGTTCTTCGCCAGCCGACGTCAGTTGCTTACCGATCCGAACGACTCCGTCAGGCCCGACTGACGCCGCGTCCGTGAAAGTCCCGCCGATATCGATTCCAATACGTGTCGTCACCCTCTAGGTCCTACATCGAGCGTCCTCGGCGCCGCACACTCGCGCATTACTCCACCGAGGGACTTACGCCGGCTCCGTTTTGGCCTACCAGCAACAATCGCGCTGCCTCCTTCGCATCCATGCCCACCCGAACCCCAAGGTCTCGCGCAAGCTGGTTCGTCGCGCTTATCATCCCATCGCGATAGGTACTCATCCCATCCCCCATCCTCGCTGTGCGAGCGTCGACCGTCGCACCCGGAAGCCCGTCGTCTTGCACGGCATGAAGGCCCCTGATACCCGAGTCGTTTCTTCCACGCCCTCCGTCGCTACATATGAAGCCGCGCGGACGCGCCGCTTGCAGGTACGGGACTGCACTACGACCGGTATGCCCCCCGGTGCAGAGGACATTGCGGCCCCTGTCCTCCGGTAACGCAAAAGCAATGGAATCCGTACAGACAATAGCCCCGTGCTTCTCCCGGACAACCGCCGTCCGGCGGGTCACCGATGAAGGCTCCACAGGGTCCGGCGGCCGACTCCGCAACAATAGCCGGGCTGCTTTCCGGACGGGCATCCCTCCTTCCACGCCACACTGGCGGGCCGGCTCATTCAGGCGCGAGATAACGCCATTTTCGTAGACGTCGACTCCATCGCCCAGCTCCACGGTCGTCACATCAGCCGCTGCAGCAGGCAGATTAAGGGCCTCGTAGTACCAAAGCCCTGCTATCGATGCTCCTTCAGGACCAATCGCACAATCGACCCCGAGCGCCGCACAAGGGTTTCGTGCCGAGACGAAGCGAGCACACAACACCCCACTATATGAACCTGTCACGACAATATCCCGGGCCGAGTTGCGGCCGTCCACGTCGTAGGCGGAGTCTACACATACGACGCGCATCCCCGACTCTTCCAGGACGACCGTCTGCTTCGCCGGAACGTCGCTCACCAGGACGAGTGCTGCTGGTCCGCCATATGATCAGAACCGGGTGCTTAGCTGCAGGAGGACCGTACGCGGAAAGTCCACAAGCCCGACGACATCTGCCGGCACTGCGTTCGCGGTACCTGTACCCGACCCGGAGTTGGGCAGATCCAGAACGCTGCTGAACCGGAAGCTGTTCGTCAGGTTTCTGCCGATCAGCGCAAGACTCCAACGAGCATCGACTCTGCGCAGCGCAACCGATGCATCTACGTTGACATACGAGTCCTGCCGGGACAATGGAGACCCGAAGTTCGACCCCAGATAATCGTCGCTGTAGCGGATGTTCGACCCGAACTCCAGCTCAAAGCCCGAACCGATCTCCGTCACGTATACGCCCCCCAAAGAACCAGTCCACTTGGGCGCCACCGCGGTCGGCGAACCGCTCAGATCCTGACCGAGTCCGGAGCCGAACGTCGTATTACAGCCCGCCGCAATGGACTGCCCCGCATAGCATGGCGCGATGAAGTCCTGATACGTCGCATCGTTGTAGACAACGGCGCCATTGAGAACAAGACCGGATACCCCAGCCGGCGCATAATCGACATTAACCTCAACGCCTTCCACCAGCGCCTCGCCTGCGTTGGTCGTGATGAACTGGAAAGTGTCGGAATCGAAGAAATCGACCTGAAGATTCGTATACTCTGTGCGATAGATCTCGGCATTGATTCGAAGCTGATTGTCCAGCCAGGTGCTTTTCAATCCGAGCATCCAACCATCGGCCTCTTCGGGCTCGAAGACCACATCCGACAGCGTCGTCGCTGCGACAATTAGTGCGCTAGCCGAAAACCCGCCCGACTTGTAAGCCGATTTGAAACCGCCATACACAGTTACCTGATCATTGGGGAAGTAGGTAAATGTCAGCTCAGGCGTCGTCTCCGTAAACGTTTGATCGGCCGATAGCGGGCCGCCTTCAGGAAAAAGCCCTTGCAAGGCCGGCAGCACGAAACTCTGCACGAGGAACCCTTTGTTCTCCTCCCTGATGTATCGGGCTCCCACCGCCAGTTCCCACTCGGGAACGAATCGCCACCGGACCTGCCCGAATCCGGACAATGTCTCGACATCGATTGTCGACGGTTTTATATAGCTGACATAGCGAAGATTACCCGGTTGATTCGAGTCCTCCAATGGCGCAAATGCCGCCGCCTGATCATGATCGCGCTCGGAATTTTGATAATACACGCCGATCAAGGCGTCGGCGGAATCCGTTATATTGAAAGCTAGGCGGGTTTCGTTCGAAAAAACGTCTAGCTGCGAGTCCTGTGTCGCAGCAATGAACGAGGTCGGCGAATGCACATTCTGCCCGAGGCCCCAGCGATTTCGGCTCGAGTTGAGGTTGCTTATCGATGTAATCGACGCTTCATTCCAGGCATACCGCAAATCGGCCGTCACGGTCCAGGCCTCGTAGTCGTTAAACGACGCCCCATTCTCCCTCATGCCGGGCACGGCACCCGCAAAGCCATCCGGTGCATTCGGAACGTACACGTCGAATTCTTCTTGGCACGGAACTTCTGGATTGGGTTGTGTAAATCCGGTTCCGTTGCCACATGCAACCGGAACGAAGTTCCAGGCATTGGACTCATCCTCGCGTGAGGACAAGGTTGCCTTGAGGTTCGCCGTAAAACGATCGGTCGGCTGCCACACAATCGTCCCCCGAACCGTTCGCTCTGAAGCACCGGGCATACCGCCGCCATTCGGTTGCTGAGCATGCTGGATAAACTGACCGGTCGCCGTATCGATCGCTGTAATGGGTGTCTCGGTTGCCAGGTTATCGAAGTACCCGCCGGCCATACTGGAAGCGCGGAGAGCCAGGCGGGCCGACAGGGTATCGGTCACGGGTCCGGAGATAATCCCCTCCGCCACGGCTTCCTCCGCCGTGAATTCATATCCGACGCTAGTACTCAACTCGAACTGATCCGTTGGAGACTTCGTAGTCACAGAGATGACGCCTGCCGTCGCATTCTTCCCGAAGAATAGCGCCTGCGGCCCCTTCAGCACCTCGATCGAGCCGAGGTCGAAAAGCGCCTCGTTCAGAAAAAAACCGGAACCATAGTAGACCCCGTCGACAACGACTGCTGTCGACTGCTGAAGTGCGATGGATGTGGACTGCGAACCGATCCCGCGCATGGTAATCACCGCTCCAGACCCATTTGAGCTACGAGCCACAAATAGTTCCGGGGTACTGCCGGCTATCTGTTCCAGTGACGTGAGCTTTCGCCGTTCGATTTCCGACTCGGAGAACACGGCTGCCGAGACCGGCACCTCCTGTAACGACTCCTCCTGCTTGCGCGCTGTGACGACGATCTCTTCGAGCCCGGATTCTCGAGACGTTACATCTCCACCCTGACTCACATTCGCTTGCGCAGCGGCGGGTTCACTACCAAACAACCCAAGCAAACCAGCGAATGCGGCGATCGAAAAAAAAACCGTTCCGACTTCCCCCTCCCGCTTCGCGACGTACGTATCCATAGACCTTCCCCTCCAAACTGGCAAACGGTTGCCAGACACTTCACCGCTGTCACGCGGAGCCGCGATACAAGCATCGTTCGGCTACCCCATCGCCAAATTATCTTGAAACTTATTCAAATTTTATGGCAGGATTTCATACTGTCTCAGTCGTGTCAAGAACCATAGAGCATCTGCCCTAAAGTCCCCACGGAGCGCGGTAACTGCGTAGTAGCGATCAACCTGAGGTCGCCGGTAGACGGGATAATGCTCGGCAAAGCACGTCAAAGGAGCATACTGTGAGTGAGGGATCCAAGCATGCGGACGTTCTCATTATCGGCGCTGGAGCATCCGGAGGAGTCGTTGCAAACCATTTGAGCAACAGCGGGCTATCGGTAGTTACGCTGGAACAAGGCGACTGGGTAAGCCAGGGGGAACTGCCGGGCGACAAGGCCCAGTACGAGTTGCTCACGACGCAGAAATGGAACCCTGACCCCAGTTTGCGACGAAACCCGGCTGATTACCCAATCAACCAGGATGACTCGGAAGGTCCTGTCGTCCATATGTACAACGGGGTCGGTGGCAGCACCGTCATGTTCGCCGCGGTCTGGGTCAGGCCCACTCCCGCTGATTTTTTCACCAAGACACTTGATGGGGTCGCCGATGATTGGCCGATCACTTACGATGATCTGCTGCCGTTCTACGAACAAACGGACATTGAATTCGGCGCCTCGGGTCTAGGGGGTAATCCTGCTTACCCTCCTGGCAAACCGCCGCCTCTGCCGCCGCTCCCAATCGGGACTACCGGCCGAAAAGCTGCTCAGGGAATGAACGCTCTAGGTTGGCATTGGTGGCCAGGCGTGAATGCCATCGCGTCGAAGGACCACGGAAATCAGGCTCAGTGTCAACGATTCGGCACTTGCGTCGCGGGCTGCCCGGCCGGATCCAAGGGGTCTACAGACGTAACACATTGGCCCCGAGCGATCCGGAATGGAGTGCAATTGATAACCGGCGCACGTGTACAGGAGGTCACAGTAGACGCTCGTAACCGGGCGAATGGTGCCGTCTATATGGACCGGGAGGGTAATCGGCAATTCCAGTCGGCATCTGTTGTCGTCATGGCCGCAAACGCGATCGGCACATCACGCATATTGCTGATGTCGGAATCCGGGCGATTCCCCAACGGTCTGGGGAACGGGTCCGGGCTTGTCGGGAAGCGACTCATGCTGCATCCATCGGCAACCGTCGCCGGAGTCTTCGACGATGAGTTCGATGAGATCGGACCAAGCGGGCAGAAGATCGGCTCGATGGAGTTTTACGAGACCGATGAATCGCGAGGATTTACCCGCGGTGCATACTGGACGCTCTATGACGGTGTAGGACCTCACTTTCACATGATGAGGCGGACACTGGCTGAAGGACTTCAGGATGAGAGTTTCTGGGGCTCGGCCTTTTCTCGCACGATGAAGGAGGCAGCTCACCATACGGTCATGTGGGCCTCGGTGGCCGAAGACCTACCCGAAGAGCACAACCAGGTGCTACTGGACCCTGGTCAACTCGACAGCGACGGCCTGCCCGGCGCCAAGGTCGTGTACTCCCTGTCTGATAATACCCAGCGCTTAATCGACTGGAACTGCGACCGAATGATGGAAGCGTTAGATGCGGCCGGGGCTAATCGCAGTTTCGTCTTCCTGCGGAACGTCCCTCCCGGTCATGTCTTGGGGACGGCGCGGATGGGCGACGATCCGCAAACTTCTGTCGTAAACCCTTGGTGTCAGGTGCACGAGGTACCGAATCTGTATATTGTCGACGGCAGCGTCTTTGTTACCGGCTTCGGCGTCAACCCCACGTCGACGATTGCGGCCATCGCAAAACGTGCCGCCGCCCACATTCTGGAGACGGCCCGATTCCAGGAGATACCAGCTTGAATGTGCCGAAACAACAGATCGCGCTTGACAGCACCGCGCGACAACGGATTGCGGCGATTGCCGACACCTTGATGCCCGGAGGTGATGGTCTACCGTTACCTAGCGAAATCGATATCCACCATCATTGGCTCGATGAAGCGCTCGCGGCAGCGCCGGCGCTGGCGGAGTCGCTCCGCGTCGCGCTGGATGTCGACGATTCTCCGGCCGGCCTTGTGGACAAGCTACGGACTAGCGAACCAGAAGTATTCATGACCCTGAGTTTCGTGCTTTCCGGTGCTTACTTCATGCATCCGACGGTTCGCAAAGCCCTGGGTTACGACGGGCAAGCCATTTCCGAGAATCCCCCTCTCGAGGGTGAGGCCGAGTATTACCTCGAGGACGGCTTGTTGGATCCGGTCATTACAAGAGGCCGGATCTATCGTCCCACCCCGGACGAGCTGGCAAACGCCTCTGGCGAGAACAGGTCCTTCTCCAAGCGGCGATGAAGATCCTCGCATGCATAAAGGAGGCGACCATAATACCCGGTCCGGCCGTTTTTATGCCCGGTGGCACCGATATCAACCCTGACTTCAAGTTACGGCGAATCAGCGAAGCAGACGAGCAAGCGGTTGAGGAGGCGGTGAGGCTGACGGAGTCGCTCGATAACGGTGAAGCAGTCGCCGTAACCGCAGGCGAGGAGAGCGAGACGAAAGCACTGAGACATTGCCTTGCGATTGGAGCAAATCGCGCAATTCGGATCTGGAACGACGAGCTCAGCCTTTTCGACCCGCTCGCGATCGCCGCAGCCCTCGCCCAGGTTGCTCGCGACGAGACCCCCGATATCGTTCTATGCGGCGTCCAGTCAACGGATTTCGCTCAGCAAATCACCGGCCCGGCTCTAGCCGCGCACCTTGGCTGGCCCTTTACTACTACGGCAGTGGCCATCGAGATTGAACCGAATGACCAGGAAGCGACGGTAACCCGTGACGTTGGTGCAGGCGCACGCGAGATCGTCCGCATTCCGTTCCCGGCCGTCATTACCGTCCAACTAGGAATCAATAGGCCGAGAACTCCTTCATTCAAGCAGGTATTTGATGCCAAGAAAGCCCCAATTCAACAATCGACTTTCGAGGCCCCGCCCACCCATTCTATTCGGGCCACGAACATGCGCCGGAATGAGTTATCTAAGACCCAACTCGAGATTCTCGAAGGCGAAACCGGCGACGTCGCTTCGACGATAAAGAGCCTGATCGAGGAGAATTAGCATTATTCAGTCAATTGTCGTCGCCGAGTATGGCCATGCCGCCTTCGACGCTACCGTGCTCGAACTGGTTACCGCTGCACGCGAAGTCAGCGACTCGGTAACCCTTGGACTGATAACCGGCGGCGACGCCGCAGCGGAGCTCAACGCAGCACCGGATGTCGAGTCGATCCTTGGCGTTCGCATTCCTCGCAACCGGATGCTGGACGATGCCACGCGTGCCCGCGCGGTCACTTCCTTGTTATCGCAAAGCGCTGCCACCCTCGTACTGTTACCGGCCACTTGGACATGGGCCGCGGCGGCCGCTAGTGCCGCCGTTACGCACGACATGTCTCTCGTAAGCCACTGTGTATCTCTGGAGACCGCACCCGATGGAGGCCTCTTGGTGCAGCGACCTGTCTATGGGGAGAAGATTCTCGCAGAGCTACATCTACCAAAAGGCAGGCAGGCGCTGGCATTGGTCAAAAAAGGTTCCTGGCCGGCCGCAGAGCTGGTATCGAATAGTCCTCGTATCGACTTTATCGCCGATATCTCTCCGGATGACGGAGATGTCACCCACGTAGAGTTTATCGGGCCTGAGAACGATGATGAGGATCTGAAAAACGCACCCATTGTATTCGCCGTCGGCCGGGGCCTGGGTACCGCGGAGCAGATAGAGATCGTGAGCAAGGCGGCGCGGAAATGCGGTGCCGCGTTAGCTGCGTCACGCCCTATTGTCGATATGGGTCTTCTGCCCCGCTCGCGCCAAATCGGCCAGTCCGGCCTGACCGTCAATCCGCAGATCTACGTCGCCTTCGGCATCTCGGGAGCGCCACAGCACCTCGAGGGCATGCGGGGCAGTGAGGTCGTTGTCGCGATAAATACCGATCGCGACGCCCCGATCTTCGGCGCCGCTCACTTCGGTGCTTTTGTCGACGCTGCCGAGATCGCCCGGATTCTTTGTGACGAGTAAGCTCTCACCTCTGGAGAGAAATCCCGGCTGACTCACGATCCCAGCAATCCCTTGTAACGCCTTCCGCCTTGATCTTGTATTTCTCGACCCTCTCGCTTGGCGTCTTGGGTAAGCGGTCGCGAATAGCCACGTATCGCGGAATAGCAAAGTACGCCAGACGAGATTCACACCAGCGGATTATCTCTTCCTCCGTCAGTGAGTGGCCAGAATTCGGAACGACCACCGCTTTGACCTCTTCTTCTCCCATCTCAGCCGGCACACCCACCACACAGCACTCCAAGACCGCTGGATTAGACGATATGATTGCCTCTACCTCGAACGATGAGATATTTTCCCCTCGCCGGCGGATAGCCTGTTTCTTTCGGTCCACGAAATAAAAATATCCGTCCTCATCGCGATAGCCGAGGTCCCCGGTATGCATCCAGCCATTCCCCATTAAAGCCGAGGTCGCTTCCGGATTATTGTAGTATCCAGTGGTCCCTACGCCTTCCTTCTCGGTACGTACTACGATTTCCCCGACCTCGCGCGGCGAACACTCGTGGTCATTCTCATCCATTATCCGCACATCCCAGCCTGTATCGGGTTTTCCACATGAGCCGGCTCGGGGCGTTTCATAGGGACTGACCAGACAGCAATAACACTCGGTCATCCCGTAGACTTCTAGCAGCTTCGTATTGAATCGCCGCTGGAAAGCATCCCATAGTTCTTCCGATGCGGCCGCCCCGACCATAAGTCGGACGGGATTATCCGGATCGTCCGGCTTAGGTCCCTGCTTCATGAGGATCGGGATCATTCCACCGATGTAGTTCGCCTCGGTGCACTCCCAACGTCGGCAATCGTCCCAGAACTTGCTAGCCGAGAATCGTTCCACGATAACTGCTTGTGCATCGGCGAGCAGGGACGAGCCGACCGTAATACCTTGAGCATTTCCGTGAAAGAGAGGCAGGCCGGAGTACAGAACGTCGTGATCGGTATACCGTGAGTACTTGACGGATTGTGCCCATATCTCGTACCAGTAGTGATGGCTGAGCATCACACCCTTCGACCGCCCGGTAGTCCCGGACGTATACAGTATGCTGGCAAGGTCGTCGTGCCGCACATTGATCTCCGGACACTCGGCACGCTCGCTTGCGATTTCAGCAAAAGCAAGCTCACCAATCCCGCTGAACTCGCCGCCAGTCGCTACAGCATCTTCGTCGGTCACCCATACAATGTCCTCAAGTGACGAGATATCTTCTGCAACTGCCGCAAGACGATCTAAGAACCGGGTTGACGCTATCAAGACTTTAGAGTCTGACTGGGCGATTTGATAACGAAGCCCGTCTCCCTTCAGAGCGACATTTATGGGCACCTCCACCGCGCCGATCTTACTCAGCGCGAACCACGCGTAGATGAACTCGGGGCAGTTGGGCAACATGATGGCCACCTTATCGCCCTTTCGGATCCCAAGACGGTGCAGGCCGGCCGCTATACGATGCAGCCTGTCAACGAGTTGTCCCAACGTGATAGTGCAATCACGGAAATGAAAAGCGACGTGATTCGGGCGCTGCCGCGCCTTGTCCTCCAGGATTTGTGGTAACGTGCGTTCGGTCAGCGGGTACTCTTGCATCGACCGTTCGTTCCACCGGCGTTCTGCCTTCTCAAATTTGTCGTCCCAACGACCCATTTCGCGCCCCCTGTTACCCCGCGAGTGAACTCACAGCGGAAGGCAGTCAACATGTACTTTCGGCTCGGTCAGTAGGTCGAAACTGGATTCGTGATCTGGACGACGCCTTCGATTCCGCTTTGCACGACGTCGCGATCCTGCAGCCAGCGCTCGGGCACCTCACCATGACCTACGCTCTCTGCCGTGCCCGTGAGCACGACATCACCCGGATGCAACACCATGCCGAAACTCAGCTCAGACAGGATCTCAGCCGTTTTCAACAATCCGGACTCCGCGCCGCCTGAGATCGCCATTCGGTCGTTGAGCCACAGTCGGCAAGACAGTTCACTCAGGTCCACCTCGTCCGCCGTGACCAGCACGGGCCCCCATGGCATGAACGTGTCGAGCGACACTGCTTTATCCCATTGCCCGTGTTTCCGCTTTAAATCCTGCGCGACGACATTCGTCGCCACGGTAAAGCCGAACACATTCGCCATCACGTTACTCGGCTCTACGTAAGAAGTCGTCGCCCCGATAACGACTGCGACATGTGGCTCCGCATGCACTTCCGTGCTGAGCTGTCTTGGCCAGGATATGGCCTCACCGGGGTCGGCGACGGCCGACGGCGCCTTCGTGTGATACCGAAGCATCGGCCGGCCATTCCGCATTCTCTGGGAAGTGAACTCATCCGGCGTATTTCCACCTGCTATGAGAATGTTCTGTCGCGGACGGTATGGCGCGTGCAATTGCACTTCATCCAACGGCGTGCACCACTCGTCCTGCATCGATTCACGCGCGGCCTCATCGATCTCGTTCAGCAGGCCCCGGTACTCGTTCGTGGCTACCGATGCGAGATCGCCTCCCGGGGAAAGGTCGAACCCTAGTGCCGATGCCGCCTTCCCCAGGTCGCAGACCTGTTCGTCCAAGAGGAAGCCAACACGTTGTCGGCCCTCGACGCTGTAAGTGACAAGTTTCATTCGTCCTCCCGCTCCTAACCGACGCCGGCCATCTTTATCGTATTCCTGAGCAGCCCGATTCTGGAAATCTCTGCTTCCAAGACATCGCCATGTTGGAGCCACGACTGAGGTAATTGTTCGAAGCCGACGCCGGGAACGGTTCCACAGATGATGATTTCTCCCGGCTCTATCGTCATACCCTCAGACAGCACTTGAATGAGCTTGTCGATCTTGTAGATCATGTCACCCACGGGCCAATCCTGTTTCAGCTCCCCGTTCACCCATTGCCGCATCCGCAAGCGATTCGGATCCCCCGTTTCGCGCGTAGTGGCGATGACGGGCCCTAGCGGACAAAAACCGTCCAGACTCTTTCCTCGATGATATTGCTGGTGGCCAAGTTGCAGCTCACGCGCCGAGATATCGTTAGCCACCGTGTAGCCGAAAACCCAATCGTACGCATCGGCCACCGGGACATCCTTGCCGTGCTTGCCGATGACCACCGCCAGCTCGAGCTCGAAGTCGACAGTTCGGGTAACGCGCTTGTCATAGACGATATCCGCGTCGTGCCCGACGATGGAATTCACTGCTTTCGTAAAATACTCGACATGCGGAGGGGCAATTGCCGGCCTCGGAATACGGGCAAAGCCGTTTGCGAGATGCTGATAATAGTTTGCGCCTACAACCCACGGATTCTTGCGAGGTATGATAGGCGGTTCGAAAGAGACCCCGTCCCAATCCCACCACCATGCACCCCGCGCGTCGTCGGGAAACTCGCAGTCGCGCAAGCTATCGTAGAACGCTTCGAGATCTGCCCAAAGTTCCGGCCCGGCCTCGATTACCTGCAACAACGTAGTCGGGACGGCACTTTCGAATGAGCGCCCAAGCGCGGCGGCCGCGGCATGAATGGATACGACCGAGCTTCCGAACGTGAATGCCAAGGATGTTTCTTCAGCCTCTTTTACCGTTGCCAAGTACACTCCGCTTTCACCCCTTACTGCTTGTGATCTTATGAGTCGACATCAAGTTCGTGTATCCCGGCGTTCCCGTAGGTCCACTGGACGCTGAGCTTGCGTTCCCGAATTCGCCAGCCTTGGTCCGTCCGGACGAGCTGGTCCTCGTATCGACCGGCGATAATATTCATCTCTCCACCCGGAAAGTCGGGTCGCACATGCTGCGCTTGGAAACAACAAGAGCTGCTCGCCTCGTCCTCATTTACCGTTATGAGTACGTTTCCGATCAGATGCTGGGTCTTCGACATGGGCTCGAGCGCTTTGCGGCACACTTCTTCGATTGCTGTATAGCCGTCCAGGCGCCCAATCATTTCATACTGTCCAACCGCGGAGTCGACGAAACACGTTGCCAGCATGTCCCAGTCCTTCCTATCCAGCGCATCGGCATATCTGAAGAGAACCGTTTGGATGTCACGCTCATCGGCCAGCCTCGCGACGGCAAGCGTATCTCCTGCGGTGGGTCGTTCACTCACGATCAAGCTCCTCGGAAAGCTGTTTCCCGGGAAGCCCCCAGCCGCCGCCGCCTGCGGTTCGAATCCGAACGAGAGCTCCCTTTTTTAGCTCGAGCCCGGTTACCTTGCTGGCGGCAATCCAATCGTCCGAGCCTGGCTGCAGCACGTGCACTTCCCCCGGCAGTCCCGGGCTGCCTCCAGCGAGGCCCCACGGCGGATCTATCGTCCTGTCGAACGCAGTCTGAAGCGCCATCGGCTCAAGCGCTTCCACGAGACGTTCAATTCCGGGGCCGCCTTCATGCAGACCCGCACCGCCCGCTTCCCGCCGGAGTCTTGTCGAGTGAATACGCAAAGGAAAACGCGCTTCCAGGAGCTCTACCGCAATACCGGGGTTATCACCGTGGATGAAGGACTTCAGCGGCCCGTAGCCATCCTCCGAAGCAGTAGCGCCAAACCCTCCTCCGTAAGACTCGATGGCCATCCAGAAGTCCCCGCTTTCCTCGCGATTCCCGGTAAAGAAAACACCGGACACCGTGCCGTGGTGCCCAGCGGGAACCAGCTCGGGATGAACGCTACCAATGGCGCGCAAAACCAAGTCGACAGCCGTGGGCGGTATCATCACCCAAAACCCCTTTGGTGCTTGAGCCGTCGCACTTACGATAGTCCCGGGTGGCGCGACGACTTCGAGCGCATCGAACATCCAGTCGTCTGCCGGGCGATCAGGGAGACACAGCGCCTTGAAGGCGAGTTTTGCAATGTTCACTGCCCCGCCGTACAGGCCGGAGTTCACAGGAGTAAGGACTTCAGGCGGCATGCGGGAGAAATCGACCTTTATTTTCTCTCCCTCGATCGACACCGAAACGTGGAGATCCAGGGGTTCAGTACCCTCGACACCGGCGTTATCGAGTCGGCATGCGGCCTCATAATCGCCGTCGGGCAGCTCCAGAACCGCCTCACGAGCCAATCGGCGACTCTCTTCTGCCTGGAACTCGATCAGCGCATCGATTTCCTCGCGCGACCACCGAGTCGAGATCCGCTGGTCCCAACGTGCGCAACCCAGCCCGCAACCGGCGAGCTGAGCCATGAGGTCACCGGTCACCTCCGTCGGCGATCGCGTGTTTGCCTGGATCGTTGCGAGAACGTCAGGCTCCACCTTACCCGCGCGAACCACGCGCAAACCGCGATACTGGATGCCCTCTTCGAAAATCGTGCGGGCTTTCCAACTAAGCGATGTCGGTGCGCTACCGCCCACGTCTGCCCAATGCGCACGAATCACGATATAGGCAACGATATCTCCTCGATCGAAGACAGGCGCGATGCAGGCGATGTGGTTGAGATGCTGTCCATTCACACCCGACCAGTTATGGATAAAAACGTCCCCGTCCTGCAGATTATCGGCACCGATGACATCAACGGCGTCTCGGACTTGCGGACCCAGATCTCCAAGAAAGATCGGCATGCTACCGGCGGACTGTGTAAGTAACTGAAAATCCGCTGTCACGATTCCGACACAATAGTCTTTGTACTCGTAGATCAGCTCGCTATACGCAGTACGAGTCAGATTAACCTCTATCTCGTCGACGACAGATGTGGTCGCAAAGCGAAATATTTCTCCTTCCACAGAATCGACAGACCGTGCGCGAACTCCTGCATCTGTGGACGAAACGCTACGTGGCTCCACGACACTCATGGAACGACCCCTGCGGTCACGGTGATCGTATTGTCAATCACGAGTTCAGCGCCGTTTGTGAACTTCGATTCATCGGAAGCCAGATAAAGCACTGCGTACGCGATGTCCCTCGGCTCGCCCAACCGACTGCTTATGGGCGCAGGACCATCAGCGGATGGACCAGATGTGGGGCCCGCGTCTCCGATTGCTTCGGCGAATCCTCTTACCATTGGAGTATCGATGCCCGATGGGTGGATCGAGTTACAGCGAATCTCATACCCGCTGCGGCTACAATGAACCGCCACCGCCTTGGTATAGGCGCGGACGGCGCCCTTGGCGGCGCAGTATGCTGCGACGACGGACTCTCCGACCAAAGCGGCTATGGACGACATATTGACGATCGACGATGGCCCGGAGTTTTTCATCAGCGGGATACCGTACTTGCAACCAAGAAACACGCCGTCCATGCTGACAGCCATAATGCGCTGATAGTCCGCGACCTCGGTAGACTCCGCATCTCCAGGCGTTACGATACCTGCGTTATTGACCAGGATATTCAGCTTCCCGAAGCGCTCCCGAACCTGGTTGAGCAAGCTCGACCAAGAGGTCTCTTGCGTTACATCATGCTCGATAAACACGCACCCCTGACCGGTCGAATCCGCAAGACGCCGACCGGCGTTCGCATTCACGTCCGCGATAACGACTGTTGCACCCTCTTCCGTGAGCAGACGCGCGCTGGCCGCACCCAGCCCGCTGGCGGCACCTGTCACCACCGCCACCTTACCTGCCACTCGGCCAGCACGGTTGCCTCTTGCGTCGGACATGCGCCGCCCCTCAACTTTATTTTTGAATGTTATTAAAGTTTGGGCCGCCTGTAAATAACCGGGTCGGTCAGAAGTCAGTCGCCTCGCAATACCAAATAGCACGTACACAAGGCCGCCGAACACCGCCAACCCACCTGCGAGAGAGGTGGCCCGTTTCTTTAGACAACTAAATCCGATTCTATGAGTGGATCGGAGCCTGTCGTCTACGCGGCCAGGATCAGCGATTGCGATGAGTAATAGACCTGTTGCAGCGTCAGGGGAACGCGACTAACGCAAACTGCCAGGCGGCAACGGATCGTCGTTTTTGAACGATAGGTCGTTCAGGTGCATTCGCTGCATGCGATTGATTACCGAAACCGAAACCTCATCCTGCGACTGAACCGTTGCGGACACGTCCATTCCCGCATCCTCGAGCAGTGCCTGAATGGCGCTTACATCTCGCTCGACATCGCCCCGATGCGGTTTGGCGCTAGTGATGATGAGGGCTAGTACATTCACGCGGTACTTTTCGCCCGACCACAAATCGCGATTTGGGAAGAGCTCAAAGTACAGTCCGGCCGTGTGGGGACTCATTCGTTTGGCGATTTTGCGAATTTTCCTTTGCGAGGGATCGCTGTTTCTGACGGCATCGTTGAACGCCGTGGGAAATGCGGATCGAGAATACCGGGCCGCTAGCCAATCGGCCAAAACGAGCGCCGTCTGGCGCGGCATCCGCTTATCGTTCGCAGGGCTCGCGTTGGCAAACCGCTCTTTCGGAATCACTAGCTTCTCGACCGCTCGTAGTCGTAGATGCTTCGAATCGGTAACTGAACGATCGTCCGTTAGTACGGATCCGCCAATGGCGAGCGCCTATCCTGTAACGCAACGCGTGAACCGGCGAACAGCACCAGATCACTGTCTATTGGGTCCTCGCAGAGCATTTGGAAGACGCTTTGCCCGTCCACAACAGACTGTTTGAGAGTAACTCGATCAGTCGAGTACCCAGCGCCTGCCCAATCGTCAGCCAGCACGTCCAGGGTGAAGAGCCTCTCACGGTTTCTTTCCTGGGGCTCAGTCGTTCCGCCCAACCAGTTGTAAATAGTTTTGCGTGTCGTGTTGCAGACCTTTGCGAGCTCGTCTTTGTTGAGTCCGAATGCCGACTGTATTCGCTCGAGCAGACTCTCGAGTGGATCAGGCGCATGCCACTCAAGCGTGATTCGAGACCCGGTACTCGCAACGATAATGTCCGGCACCAGATAGCCTCCGGAGCCTTCGGTGGCAAATATCGCGTCACGCCAATTCGCCGAGATCGGTGCATGAATCGCGGATTGCTGCTGGCCAGACGTCGTGTGCGACTGAAGCACTTGGAACGCGTCGTCTTTAATCAATTCCATTTCTCGTCCTTAGCTTCATCTGTAGTTATCCGCCAAAATGCCTCACGTGCAGTTTTATGCAACCGATTAAGAATATCCTCAATGAGTTCAAGGCCAAACTGCTGAGGCTTTTTTTCATCGGCCGACCAAACGTGGTCAAAATCAAGAATAACTCGACTGGACACCTCTTTTTCCGGTTGCGGCAAACCTGGAATTCCCTGAATGTCCGGCAAACTGACAAGGTTTGTGTTGCCGTAGATTGACCGAATCAGCAATCGTCCAACGTCTGTTCTTATGCCGACTTCGTCGCGCTGGTACTCGGGCGTTCCGAGTGGCTTCGCTAGCTTCGGGTAATCAAAATACGGATCCACGTACTCTTCCAAGGCTTCACCATCGGCGATTTTGATCAGGTCGCCGTAGCGCAATCCGATCCGCAGCAAGAGTTCCGGATTAACCAACTCAACAAACGGACGCAGTGCGCCCAAACACGACCTGGCGAAACCTTCAAATCTGGGATAGTCCGTGGTGAAGAAGATCAGACGATCCTGATCGAGCGTAACGACATTTCGCCGATCAGCGGACAAGAACGCCCAGCGTGCTTTCAGCTTCAGATCTAGTGCTTTTTCTTTGACCTGAAAGGCATGCTCTTGCATGACCTCGAACAGCGGGTAGGGTTTTCGAAGCGACTCTTGGTACTGCGGAATATACTCGTCTATCTGAAGAATCTGTGAGAACCGAAATTCGGCCAATGCGAAGACCAGTGGCTGTCTTGCCAGCTTTCGATATTCACCCATCTGGTGCCCCCTCAGTCGCCCAGAAATTATACACAGAATTACACAAATATGATGCGATTTTGGCGAGGGGGTTCACATTAGCCACGTCTCGTCGTGACCTATCCATTCAAGTGCGACCTCTCCATCCACTTCTGGTGCAATCCCGGTCGGCAGGTCTTCCGGTGAAACAAGCCAAGCGAGTTGGGCCGCCCGCAAAATCGCGTTTATCGACAGTGAACTCACACCATATCCATCCCAGTTTGGGGCGCCGCACTCTGAATAGAGTCGAATCAGATCCTTCTGAAAGTCAGATTGCTCAAATGCGCGAGCTGATTCCGCGCGATCGTCCGAACTTTCATATGAGTATCGGATTTGCTGCGCAGACTCGCTTATCCCGTCTAAACCGCCAGTCCAACCTGCTTGAAAATTGGCAACGACTGCCGCTGTCATCTATATAGCTCCACCAGTTTTTCGGTCACTGACGCAAAGCTGGTTGGGAATTTATCGATTGGGAATTTATCGCATTCGACAAATTCCACCTGAATCGACGATCCTAATTAAAATTGATAAGTCATCTTCTGTCTTCAACACTTTGTTACTGCATTTCGGTACTTTGAGTAGTTATCAAAAAGCAAACATTATCCAAGTTCAACTCACTCCACCGTCACCGACTTCGCCAGATTCCGCGGCTGGTCCACGTCGGTGCCCTTGAGCACGGCGACGTGGTAAGCGAGCAACTGCAGCGGCACCGTGTACACGATCGGCGCGATCAGGCGGTCGGCGTGCGGCATGCCGATCACGGTCATACCGTCTTCGTTTTCGATACCCGT
Source organism: Woeseiaceae bacterium (assembly GCA_028279985.1). Classification (GTDB taxonomy): domain Bacteria; phylum Pseudomonadota; class Gammaproteobacteria; order Steroidobacterales; family Woeseiaceae; genus UBA1847. Next base: position 158,061 of record JANQMR010000023.1, on the reverse strand, counting down.
TTGCCGGTCGGCGAATACGTATAACTGACCGCCGCGCGCACGCACGACCTGCATGTTCGACTTGAGCTTGTCGAGCAGGTCGTTGTTGGGCGCCACGACCACCACCGGCATGTCCTCGTCGATCAGCGCCAGCGGGCCGTGTTTGAGCTCGCCGGCCGCGTACGCCTCGGCGTGGATGTAGGAAATCTCCTTAAGCTTGAGCGCGCCCTCCATCGCGATCGGCCACATCGGCCCGCGGCCTAGAAACAGCGTGTGATGTTTTTCGGCGAAGTCCTCGGCGAGGAGCTTGAGACCGTCGCTCATCGCCAGCGCCTCCTCGACGGCGACGGCCGTATGCATGACATAGGGGATGAACTCGGCTTCCTTTTCCACACTCATCCCGCGTTGCCGCGCCAGCATCAGGGTCACGATCAACATCGACAGGAGCTGGGTCGTGAACGCCTTGGTGCTCGCGACGCCTATCTCGGGCCCAGCCTGGGTCATCATGGTCAGATCGGACTCGCGCACCATCGAGCTGTGGGCGCTGTTGCAAACCGTCAGCGTCCCGATATACCCCGCCTGTTTGGCGATCCTGAGCGCCTCCAGGGTATCGGCCGTCTCACCCGACTGGGACAGGGTCAAAAACAGCGTTTTCGGTGGCACCACGACCTTGCGATAACGGTATTCGCTGGCGATCTCGACCTGGCAGGTAACGCCCGCCAGCGATTCCAGCCAGTATTTTCCGACACAGCCGGCGTGGTAACTGGTACCGCAGGCGACCACGTGGATGTGCTCGACCTCGGCCAGCATTTTCGCCGCCTGCGGCCCCAGCGACTCGGCAACGACGTGGCCGCTTTCGATACGTCCGTATAGCGTATCCGCGAGCGCGCTGGGTTGCTCGAAGATCTCCTTGAGCATGAAATGGCGATACGGGCCCTTCTCGGCGGCGTCGCTGGTCCACTGGGTCTCGTTGACCTCGCGCTCGGCCGCCTTGCCGTCGGCGCCGACGACCCTGACCGCGTCGCGGGTGATCTCCGCAATATCGCCCTGCTCGAGATAAATGAAACGTTGGGTGACCGGCAGCAGGGCGGGCACGCCGCTGGCGACAAAGTTCTCTCCGATGCCAAGGCCGATCACCAGGGGGCTCGCAACCCGGCTGACGACGATGCGATCCGGATCTTCGGCGTCGAACACCAGCAAGGCAAACGCGCCGGTAAATCGCGCCACCGACTGCTGCACGGCTTCGACCAGGCTCGAGCCCTGCTCGAGAAAATCGTGCACCAGGTGTGCGGCGACCTCGGTGTCGGTTTCCGACAAAAACTCGTAACCCTTGGCGAGCAACTCGTCCTTGATCTCCTGGTAGTTCTCGATGATGCCGTTGTGGATCACCGCAACCCGGTCGCCGGACAGGTGCGGATGGGCATTGGCTTCGGTGACGCCGCCGTGAGTTGCCCAGCGGGTGTGCGCAACCCCGAGCATCCCGCGTAACGGGCTGGCCTCGAGCTTGTCGTCGAGTTCCGCGACCTTGCCGACGGTCTTACACAAACCGATCGACTGGTCGTCCTTCAGCACCGCCACACCGGCGGAGTCGTAACCCCGGTACTCGAGCCGGCGCAGTCCCTCCACGAGTATCGGAACGATGTTGCGTTCTCCGATGGCGCCGACAATACCGCACATCGTCCTTACTCCCCGGGCCCGGCTTGCTTGACGGGACGCTTCCAGCCCTTGACCGTTACCTGCTTGGAACGTTCGAGCGTCAGGTCGCCCTCGGGCGCGGACCTGGTGATCGTCGATCCGGCGCCGATCGTCGCGCTCCTGCCCACCTCGACCGGTGCAACCAGATTGACGCCCGAGCCGATGAAGGCCTCGTCGCCAATGACGGTCCGGTGTTTGTTGACGCCGTCATAGTTGCAGACGATCGTGCCGGCGCCGACGTTGACGCCGGTGCCGATGTCGGTGTCGCCGATGTAGGTCAGGTGATTGACCTTGCTGCCGTCCGCGATGACGCTCTTTTTGACCTCGACGAAGTTGCCGATTTTGACTTTGTCGGCGAGCTCCGCGCCGGGACGCAGCCTCGCGAACGGGCCGAGCTCACAGTCCGCGCCGGTGCGTGATCCCTCGATGTGGCAGTTGGGGTGTATGACGGTACCGGCGCCGATGACGCTGTCGCGGATCAGATTGTTCGATTCGATACGCACGCCGTCGCCGAGCGTCACGTCGCCTTCGAACACGGCGTTGACGTCGATGAATACGTCGGCCCCGCAGGTCAGCTTGCCGCGGATATCGACCCGTGCCGGATCGGCGAAGCCGACGCCGTCACGCATCAGCTCGTCGGCGAGTCGCGCCTGCAGCGCGCGTTCGGCGGCCGCGAGTTGCTGTTTGTCGTTGATTCCCATGACTTCCTCCTCGTCCGCCGCCTCGATTCCGTTGACGATCACGCCGTCCGCCGCCGCCATCGTAATCACGTCGGTCAGATAATATTCCCCTTGTGCGTTGTCGCTCTCTAGCGCGGCCAGCCAGGCTTTCAGCCGCCCGGCCGGGCAGAGCATGACGCCGGTGTTGATTTCGGAGATTGCGCGCTCGACCTCGGTGGCATCCTCTTGTTCGACGATGCCGGTGACACGGCCCTCACTCCGCAGAATGCGCCCGTAACCGGTCGGATCGGCGAGATCCACGGTCAACACCGACATTTCGTCGACGCCGGTTTCGGCGATCAGAGCCTCGAGGGTCTGCGGCCGCAGCAGCGGCACGTCACCAAACAGGATCAGCACGCGGTTGCCGTCCGGGGTGCCGGGCATCGCCTGCTGCGCGGCATGCCCGGTGCCGTATTGCTCAGCCTGCAGCGCCCAGCGCAGCCCGTCCCCGGCGAAGGCGGCTTTGACCCTGTCGCCGCCGTGGCCGTAGACGATACAGACGTCGCCGGCTGCCAGCGACATCGCGGTATCGACGACGTGGCGCAACAGCGGCCGGCCGGCCAGGGGCTGCATGACCTTCGGCAGACGGGATCGCATGCGGGTGCCCTGACCCGCCGCGAGGATGACGATGCTCAAGCCCAAGCCGGAATCTCCGTGACCGCTGCGCGGGAATGATACCGCAACCGGATTTCAGGCCGCTGTGACGCAGATTCGAGAAAGCCCGGTCGGCGGGTGAGACTCGACACGCCAATCAGTCGGGCCGATCAGTCGGGCGAATCGATCGGGCGAATCGATCGGGCGAATCGGTGAGATCGAGGAACTCGAGCACCCCCGGCTCCCCCCGGACCGGCGACCGGCGACCGGCGACCGGCGATCGGCAATCAGCCAGCGATCAGCGCTTGCCCTTGAGTTTTTGTGCAGCACGGTAACGCGCGCGTGCTTCTGCAAGTTCCTGCTGGGCGCGCGCCAGATCGGTTTCCTCGGACGCGCCTTTGAGCGCCTCCTCGGCTTCCTGCTGCGCGGCCAGCGCCGCCGCCTCGTCGAGCTGCTCGCCGCGCAAGGCCGTGTCGGCTAGCACGGTCACCTGGTGCGGTTGTACTTCGAGCATGCCGCCGGTGATGTAGAAGAACAGCTCCTGGCCTTCCGTGGTCTCCACCCGGATCTCACCCGGTTTGAGCGCCGTCAACAGCGGCGCATGGCGGGGCGCGATGCCTACTTCACCCATGCGCGCGGGCGCGTAGACCATCGCCGCTTCGCCGGAATGAATCTCGCCTTCGGCGGAAACGATGTCGACGTGAATCGTTGGCATGTGCGTAATCCGAAGCCCTTACATGTCCTTGGCGCGCTCGACCACTTCGTCGATCGTGCCGGCCATGTAAAACGCCTGCTCGGGGATGTGATCGTAGTCGCCGGCGACGATGCCGTTGAAGCCGCGGATGGTCTCGGCCAGCGTGACGTATTTGCCCGGCGCCTGCGTGAAAGTCTCCGCGGCGAAAAACGGCTGCGACAGGAAACGCTGAATCTTGCGCGCCCGGTTGACGGTCTGCTTGTCGTCTTCGGACAGCTCGTCCATGCCGAGGATTGCGATGATGTCCTGCAGCTCCTTGTAACGCTGCAGGATGGCCTGCACGCCGCGGGCACAGTCGTAGTGCTCCTGCCCGATGATGTTCGGGTCGAGGATACGCGAGGTCGAATCCAGCGGGTCCACGGCCGGGTAGATGCCGAGCTCGGAGATCTGGCGCGACAATACCAGCGTTGCATCCAGGTGAGCGAAGGTCGTCGCCGGCGAGGGATCGGTCAGGTCGTCCGCCGGGACGTACACGGCCTGGAACGACGAGATCGAGCCGGTCTTGGTCGACGCGATGCGCTCCTGCAGCACGCCCATTTCCTCGGCCAGGGTCGGCTGGTATCCCACGGCCGACGGCATGCGTCCCAGGAGCGCCGAGACCTCGGTGCCGGCCAGGGTGTAACGGTAGATGTTGTCGATGAACATCAGGACGTCGCGACCTTCGTCGCGGAAGGCTTCGGCCATGGTCAGGCCAGTCAGCGCCACGCGCAGGCGGTTGCCCGGCGGTTCGTTCATCTGACCGTAGACCAGCGCCACCTTGTCGATGACACCCGATTCGGTCATCTCGTGATAGAAGTCGTTACCCTCGCGGGTGCGCTCACCGACGCCTGCGAACACCGAGTAACCGCCGTGCTCCTTGGCGATGTTGTTGATCAGCTCCATCAAGGTCACGGTCTTGCCGACGCCGGCGCCGCCGAACAGGCCGACCTTGCCGCCTTTGGCGATCGGCATGATCAGGTCGATGACCTTGATGCCGGTTTCGAGCAGCTCGGTGGTCGCCGCCTGGTCTTCGTAGCTCGGCGGCGAGCGGTGAATCGGCAGCGATTCGGGCGCCCCGATGTCGCCGGCATTGTCGATCGGCGTGCCGAGCACGTCCATGATGCGGCCCAGCGTTTTCTCGCCGACCGGCACGGAAATCGGGTTGCCGGTATTCGTTACCGCCATGCCGCGCTTCAGGCCTTCCGACGAGCCCATCGCAATCGTGCGCACCACACCGTCGCCGAGCTGCTGCTGCACCTCGAGCGTCAGATCGGCGTCGTCGATCTTCAGCGCATCGTAGACTTTGGGAATCTGGCCCGCCGGGAATTCCACGTCCACGACGGCGCCGATGATCTGCACAGTAGTTCCGGTGCTCATGTTGTCGGTCCTTTAACCTGCTCGGCGAGTAGATCGCCTAAAAAAATAGTGTTTGAGCTGTCAGCCTTTAACTCGTTCGGCAACTTGTTCAACAATTTGTTCAACGACTCGTTCAACAACTCGTTCGACAATTGTCTCGCCTTAAACCAATAACGGACCCGTCAGCCCTGAACGGCGGCCGCGCCGCCGACGATTTCCGAAATCTCTTGCGTGATCGCCGCCTGCCGGGCCTTGTTGTAGTCGAGCTGCAACTGGTCGATGATGTCGCCGGCATTGTCCGTCGCCGATTTCATCGCCACCATCTTCGCCGCCATCTCGCAGGCGAAGTTCTCGACCGCGCCGCGGTACACCTGCGACTCGATGTAACGGCCCAACACGTCGTCGAGCAGCTCGCCGGCGTCGGGCTCGTAGATGTAGTCCCAGTGCTCCTGCAGGGATTCTTCGCCGAGGTCGATCTCACTGACCGGCAACAGCGTCTCGAAGATCGGCTTCTGGCTCATCGTGCTGACGAACTCGTTGTGAAACAGGAACAGACGGTCGATCCGGCCTTCCTCGTAAGCATCGAGCATGATCTTGATCGCGCCGATCAGGTCGTTGACGGCCGGCCGGTCCCCGAGATGGGTTGCGGTGCCGACCACGTTGCCGCCCATGCGGCGGAAAAAGTTGACGGCCTTGGCGCCGACCAGCGCGAGATCGACCTCGACGTTCTGTTCGCGCCAACCGGCGATCTCGGTGACGACCGTTTTGAACAGGTTGACGTTGAGACCTCCGCAAAGACCCCGATCGGTCGAGATCACGATGAACCCGACGCGCTTGGCCTCGCGTTCGGTCAAAAACGGATGTTTGTAGTCGGGATTCGCGTAAGCCAGGTGGCCGATGACCCGCCGGATACGCTCGGCATACGGGCGTGAGGCTTCCATCTGGTCCTGCGCCTTGCGAATCTTGCTCGCGGCGACCATTTCCATCGCGCTGGTGATCTTCTGCATGTTTTTCACGCTTCTGATCTTGGCGCGGATTTCTTTTTCGCCACTCATGTCCTGGCTTCAGTGCTTTCGTTTGCTGTCATGTCGAATCGTGTCGATGCGGAGGTTCGGTTTTAGCATGTCGAATCGTGTCGCTGCGAAGGGCAGGTTTTAATAAGCCCCTTTCTCGCCGAACCCGTCGCAAACCCCCTTCAGGCTCGCCGCGATCTCGTCGTTGTAGTCGCCGCTCGCGTTGATGCTCTCCAGCACGTCGGCATGATTGGCACGCGCAAAGTCGTGCAGCGCGGCCTCGTAATCGACCACCCGCGCCACGTCCACGTCGTCCAGGTAACCCTCGTTGACGGCGTACAGCGACAGCGCCATCTCCGCTACCGACAGCGGCGAGTACTGCTTCTGTTTCATCAGCTCGGTGACCCGCTGGCCGCGTTCGAGCTGCTTGCGGGTTGCGGCGTCGAGGTCCGATGCGAACTGCGCAAAAGCCGCCAGCTCCCGATACTGCGCCAAAGCCAGCCGCACGCCGCCGCCGAGCTTCTTGATGATCTTGGTCTGCGCGGCGCCGCCGACACGCGATACCGACAAGCCTGCGTTGATCGCCGGGCGGATACCGGCGGCGAACAAATCGGTCTCGAGGAAAATCTGGCCGTCGGTGATCGAAATCACGTTGGTCGGTACGAAGGCCGATACGTCGCCGGCCTGGGTTTCGATGATCGGCAGTGCGGTCAGCGAACCGGTCTTGCCCTTGACCTTGCCGCCGGAGATTTCCTCGACGTGCGCCGCGCTGACCCGCGCGGCACGTTCGAGCAGGCGCGAATGCAGGTAGAAGACGTCGCCCGGGTAGGCTTCGCGGCCCGGCGGGCGCCGGAGCAGCAGCGACACCTGACGGTAGGCGACGGCCTGCTTGGACAGGTCGTCGAAAATGATCAGCGCATCCTCGCCGTTGTCCATGAAAAACTCACCCATCGAGGTACCGGAGTACGGGGCGATGTATTGCATCGCCGGGCTTTCGGCGGCCGCGGCGGCAACGACGATCGTGTGCGCCATCGCGCCCTCTTCCTCGAGCTTGCGAACGACGCCTGCAATCGACGAGGCTTTCTGGCCGACCGCGACGTAGATACATTTGATGCCGGTGCCACGCTGGTTGATGATCGTATCGACGGCCACCGCGGTTTTGCCGGTCTGCCGGTCGCCGATGATCAGCTCGCGCTGGCCGCGGCCGACCGGCACCATCGAGTCGATGGACTTGAGGCCGGTCTGTACCGGCTGGTCCACCGGCTGGCGCGCGATGACGCCGGGCGCCACCTTTTCGATCGGCGAGCTGCCGCTGGGTTCGATCGGGCCCTTGCCGTCGATCGGGTTGCCCAGCGCGTCTACGACCCGCCCGAGCAGGCCGTGGCCGACCGGCACTTCGAGGATGCGCCCGGTGGTCTTGATCGTGTCGCCCTCGGAGATGTGCTTGTAGTCGCCGAGCACGACCGCGCCGACCGAATCCTGCTCCAGGTTCAGCGCCAAGCCGAAGGTGTTGCCGGGAAACTCGAGCATTTCACCGTAACGTGCGTCGGCCAGGCCGTGGATTCGCACGATGCCGTCGGTGACCGCGATGACGGTGCCGACATCGCGCGCCTCGGTTGTCGCCTCGAAGTTCTCGATGCGTTCCTTAATCAGCTGGCTGATTTCAGAAGCTTTGAGTGCCATTTTGGGGTTTCCTCTTTATTTGACCAGCGCGTTCGACAGGCCTTCGAGCCTGGCACGCAGTGATCCGTCTATTACGACATCGCCGGCCCGGATCACCGCGCCGCCGATGAGATTCTCGTCTATCGCCGTTTCCAGCCGCACCTGCCTGCCGAGCCTCGATTTCAGCGCGCCGGTAACGGCCGAGACCTGGTCCGGATTCAGCGCCGACGCCGACGTGACGGTAACGTCGATCGTGTTCTCGACCTGGGCTTTCAGAATATCGAACGCAACCGCGATCTCGGGCAACACGGCAACCCGGTCGTTTTCGATCAGGATCTTGAGCAGGTTGTTGCCGTGCGTGTCGCTGCCGCCGAATACCGTCGCGCCCGCCTTGTCGAAAAGCCCGGTCAAAAACCGGTAACGATCGGCGGCGCCGAGCGCCGGGTCGCTCAGGTAGTCGGCAACCCGGCCGTCGCGCAGCAAATCGCCGGCGATCTGCAGCGACGCGGACACCTCGGCCAGCGTGCCGGCTTCGCTTGCGACCTCGAACGTCGCCTGTGCGTAAGGTCTTGCGATCGTGTTCTTGTCTGCCATGCCGACCTGCTGTTAGAGCTCTTGGGCAAGCTTGCCCAGGATGTCGTCGTGTGCCGCCGGATCGATTTCCCGATTCAGGATCTTCTCGGCGCTGGCAACCGCAATCGCGGATACCTGGCCGCGCAGCTCTTCGCGGGCGCGGTTGGTTTCCTGTTCGATCTCGGCCTTGGCCGCCGCAAGCTGGCGTTCGCGCTCCTTGACGCCTTCCGCCTTGCCGTCGGCGACGATCTCGTTGGCGCGCGCATGCGCCTGGTCCAGTATGCCCGTCGCCTGCTTGCGCGCTTCGGCGACGATGTCTTCGGCTTCGGCCTGGGCCTGTTCGAGCTTTTGCTGGCCGCGGTCGGCGGCGGCGAGGCCGTCCGCGATCTTCGTCTGGCGTTCCTCGATCGCGTTGAGGATATGCGGCCAGATGTATTTCATGCAGAACCAGACGAAAAAGATCATTGCGATCGTCTGGCCCAGCAAGGTACCGATGTTAATGTCCACGCGTTACTCCCGGCGTGTTCGAACCGTCAGAACGCCGGCGGCAAGCCGCCGGCATCCGCCGTCATTGTCAACCGCGTTGGTCGACCGCACCCGTCAACCGCCTATGGCCGCCTGGTACTGACCGATGAACGGGTTGGCAAAGGCGAAGAACAGCGCGATACCCACGCCGATCATCGCCACGGCGTCGAGCAGGGCTACGACAAGGAACATCTTGGTCTGCAGCATCGGCGCGAGCTCCGGCTGCCGCGCGGCACCTTCCAGGAAACGACCACCGAGGATACCCATGCCGATACCGACACCCAGGGCACCCAGGCCGATCAGAAGTGCAACGGCGATCGCCGTGTAGCCAATCACAATTTCCATCAGTAACTCCTAAAGAGGATCAAATCCAACGTGTTGAAATAAGTCGAGAATCCCTTAGTGCTTCTCAGAGGCCAGGCTCAGATAGACTATGGTCAGCATCATGAAAATAAAGGCCTGCAAGGTGATCACCAGGATGTGAAAAACGGCCCAGCCGAAATGCAGCGGAAGCTGGAACAGGCCGATCAGCGCAATCAGGATGAAGATCAGCTCGCCGGCGAACATGTTGCCGAACAGCCGCAGGCTCAACGACAGCGGCTTGGCCAGAAGCGCCACGCTCTCGAGAATGAAATTGAAGGCGATGATGAACGGCGCCGCGATGATGCCCGGCCCTTTGAGCGGGGGCGCTATCGGATGCAGGGTCAGCTCGGCGATGAAGCCGCCCAGCCCCTTGTGCTTGAGCGAGTAGAAAATGATCAGCAGGAACACCGAAATCGACATCGCAAACGTGATGTTGACGTCGGTCGTCGGGACCACCTTCATGTATTCGATGCCGACCATGTAGGACGCCAGCGGGATCCAGTCCACCGGCACCAGATCCATCAGGTTCATCAGGAACACCCAGACGAATATCGTCAGCGCCAGCGGCGCGATCAGCTTGTTCTTGCCGTGGAAGGTTTCCTTGACGCTGACATCGACGAACTCGACGATCATCTCGACCACCGCCTGCCAGCGGCTCGGCTTGTCGGCCGACGAGCGTTTCGCCACGGCGCGGAACGAAACCAGGAAAATCAGTCCCAGGAACACGGCCCAGAATATCGAGTCGACGTTGACCGCCCAGAAATTTCCGGCGCAGTCGTTCCAGACCCATTCGCCGTCCTTGTTGCAAAACTGCAGATTCTGCAGATGGTGAGATATGTAGGATGCTGAGCCGCCGGCCTCGTTTCCGCCTTCACCCGCCATGTCGTGTTTCCATCTTTTGTTCTTGCGTCCGTTCTTGTTGTCTGTCGTCTTGCCCGTGGTCCCGCATCAACAGGCCCGAAAAGGTCACTAGCTGCGCGACGATGAAGCCCGCGAACAGCGGCGCTGCCGCAAGCGGCCTCACGGCGACGAACACGACGCCGAACATCAGCACGGTCAAAGCCAGCTTCCCCAGCTCGCCGACATACGCCGCCCGCATCAGCGCGCCGGCCCCGGGATCGCGCCGGGGAACGGCGAGCCTCAGCGCCAGGAACGCGGACGGGACGACGCAGATCAGGCTACCGATCAAGGCCGAGTAGCCTGCAACGTGTCCCATCGTGCTCCAGAACAGCGCAGCCAGCACCACGCCCGAGAGGGTTTGTGCAATCAGCACCCGAAGCATCACGCTCATGGATGAGCCGCGCCTCGTGGCTGCGCTCTCGTCCATCGTCGATCTGCCTCCGACACTAAAAACGCCACGTCCACGGGTAATACCGGCGGCTTGTGGCGCTTGTGATTGCGGTGTTTCCAGGCGGGCCTGTTTGTTGCCGGATCCGTCACCAGTTGGCGCCCAACTGGCATCGCACCCAGGCTAGCTCGCGCATTATAGTGTCAGGTCTTGTGCGTGGCAACATTTTGCCGGCATTTCTGCGACCGCGTATTTGCCGGTTTTCCCCGGGAAAAACCGGGGATTATGTCCGTAACGGCCAGCGCGGTTCGGACTCTTTTTTCGCGCCTGCGAACCGTCCGTTCGTCGCAACCGGGAGCGGTGAAACGGCAACCCGTTTCTAGTGTCCTGTCCGGGAGATGCCGGACGTTCAGCGGATATGCTCGAGGATGCCGTCCAACTCATCGAGCGTGTTGTAGCTGATGACCAGCTTGCCCATGCCCTTGGGCTTGTGATCCAGCCTGACTTTCGCGCCGAGCTTCTCGGACACCTCGATCTCGAGTCGCCGGATGTCGGCGTCGGCCGACGGCGCCGGCGATTTCTTTTGCCCCGGGTGTTTGAGCATGCGTTTGACCAGGCGTTCGGTCTCGCGCACCGACAGGCCCTTTTTCGCCACCTGGCGGGCGGCGTCGAGCTGCTGAATCGGATCGCCGATCGCAAGCAGCGCGCGCGCATGGCCCATTTCGAGCTCGCGGGACTCGAGCATGGCCTTGACCGGGTCCGTGAGGTCCTGGAGCCGCAACAGGTTGCTCACCGACGCCCGCGAGCGGCCGATGGCTTCGGCCGCTTCGGCGTGGGTCAGGTCGAATTCGCGGATCAGCCGGTCCAGGGCACGCGATTCCTCGAGTGGATTCAGGTTCTCCCGCTGGATGTTCTCGATCAGCGCCATCGCGATCGCCGCATCGTCCGGGACGTCGCGCACCACCGCCGGGATCTCGTCCAGACCGGCCATTTGCGCGGCACGCCAACGGCGCTCGCCGGCGACGATTTCGTACCGCTGCGCGCCGCCGTTCTTGGCGCCGATGGGCCGCGCAACGATCGGTTGTACGACCCCCTGCGCACGAATCGAATTGGCCAGTTCTTCGAGCGAATCCTGGCGCATGTCGACACGGGGTTGATACCGACCCCGTTGCAGGAGCTCGATCGGCAACTGCCTCAGCGACTCGTCGCCGGAGACCGCCGCGACCGCGGCGGCTTCGGCAACCGGCTTGGATAACAGCGCATCGAGGCCTCTTCCGAGATGTCTTTTTTTCGCGTTCATCTTTTCGCGTTCATCGTTCAACCGTCAATCGAATACTAAGGCCAGAATACCAGGGCCGGAATACCAGGGCCTGTCAACGCCGTGGGAGTGACCCCTGCTGGTTCTTGTCTCGCCGTCCGGCAAGGCGGAAGGAGCGCCATGTAGTGATTCTACACACGGGACGCTTCCGCAAGCGCGCGCGCGACCGGGCCGCTCGCGACTCGGCACGGGCTCAAACCGCCTGGGCCTTTTCAGCGGCCGCATCTTCACGGCGCAGTATCTCGCCGGCAAGCGCAAGATAGGCGATCGCACCCCTCGAGGCGCGATCGTGCAGCAATACCGGGCGGCCGAAGCTCGGCGCCTCGGCAAGCCGGATGTTCCTGGGGATGATGGTCCTGAACACCTTGCGGTCGAAATGCTCGATGAGCTGCATCGAGACCTCGTTGGACAGATTGATGCGCGGATCGAACATCGTCCTGAGCAAACCGTAGATCTCGAGACCGGGATTGACGCTGCCGCGTACCTGCTCGATCGTGTCGAGCAGCGCGCTCAGGCCTTCCAGCGCGTAATACTCGCACTGCATCGGGATCAGCACGCCATTGGCGACGGTCAGCGCATTGACCGTCAACATGTTGATCGACGGCGGACAATCGATCAGGATGAAATCGTACAGGCCGATTACGGGCCCCAGGGCTTTTTTCAGCCGCATTTCGCGACCGATTTCCTTCAAGAGCTGCACTTCGGCCAGTGTCAGATCGGCGTTGCCGGGCAGCACGGCAAAACCGCCCTCGGGCGGCGACACGATCGTGTCGGCCGCGCTCATTTCCCCGAGCAAGACATCGCAGGCCGAGTATTCGACGTCGTCCTTGTCGATGCCGCAGCCCATCGTCGCGTTTCCCTGCGGGTCCATGTCCACGAGCAGGACACGCCGCTGGGTCGCCGCCAGCGACGCCACGAGATTGACGCAGGTCGTGGTCTTGCCGACCCCGCCTTTCTGGTTTGCAACCGCAATGATGCGTGTCATCCGCTTATTTCCGCCGCATGAGCACCACGTGGCGCGAGCCTGACTCAAGTCCGGGCACGGACAGCGGCGCCACCGAGTAAGCCCAGTTCGCCGGCAGCTCGTCTGTTTCTTCGGCCGGGTAACGCCCCTTGAGGGCTGCGAACACCCCGTCCTCTCCCACGTGGTGGCCGGCCATCCCCAAAAGCCGCGGCAAAGGCGCCACGGCCCTGGCGATCACGGTACCAAAGCGGTAGCCGGGTGCATAGTCCTCGGCACGCGCCCGGACGGCCGCGACATTGGCAAGTCCCAGTAAACCCGCCGCGTGGCGCACGAACTGGATTCTCTTGTTGTTGCCGTCGAGCAAGGTGAACGAGCGGCCGGGCTCCGCAAGGGCCAGCGGCAATCCGGGGAAACCGGCGCCGGTGCCTACGTCCAGCACCCGCGCGCCGTCGAGATACGGCCTGACGATCAGGCTGTCGAGCAGATGCCCGGCGATCATCGCCATCGGATCGCGGATCGCCGTCAGGTTGTAACGGCGATTCCAGCGCACGAGCTCCTCGATCAGGACCGTCAGCCGGTCCGCCGCGTCCTCGGGCAGCGCCCCCGGCAGCATCGGCAAGGCCGACCGGACCTCAGCGGCCAGGTCGTCGCGAAGCATGCCGAACCGCCGTCAGTCGGCGCCGACGAGGTGTTCCCGGAAAAACAACGCCGTCGCCTGCTGGTAGACGTCACGGTTTTCTTTTCTGCGATAACCGTGGCCTTCGTTCAGCGCGTTCATGTACCAGACCGAACTGCCCTGTTCACGTAATGCTGCCACCATCTGCGTGGCTTCGGTGACGGGTACGCGCGGATCGTTTTCACCCTGCACGATGAACATCGGCACGCGGATCCGGTCCACGTTGTTCAGCGGGCTGATCGCTTCCAGGTGCGCGCGCATCGCGGGATCGCGTTCGTCGCCGTATTCGACGCGTCTTAGGTCGCGGCGATAGTCCTGGGTGTTCTCGAGAAAGGTCACGAAATTGGAGATGCCGACGATATTCACGGCGGCGCGCAGGCGATCGCTGTAGTGCACCGCGCTCGCCAGCACCATGTAACCGCCGTAGCTGCCGCCGAACACGGCGACCCGGTCCTGGTCGAGCTCGGGGCGTGTTTCGATCCAGTCGAGCAGCGCGCCGATGTCGCGCACCGAATCCTCGCGCCGGTACCCGTTGTCGAGCAAGGTGTAGCTGCGACCGTATCCGGTAGATCCACGAACGTTCGGCACCACGACGGCAACCCCGAGCTTTTGAATCCACATCTGGTAGGTGCTGGAAAAGGACGGCCTGGCCTGGGCCTCGGGACCGCCGTGAATCGACACCACGACCGGGAACGGGCCCGCGCCCGGCGGTTTGTAGAACCAGGCCGGAATTTCGCGGGGGGCTCCTTCAACGGTGTCGAAGGTCGGATAAGCGATCAGTTCCGGCGTGACGAAGCCGCTGGTGTCCAGACCGCCGACTTCGCTGTTCGTCCAGCGGGTCAGCCTGCCGTATTCCAGCGGTCGCGGACCGAGATCGAGGACAAAACTGTCGCTGGGTGTCGTCGCCGTGTTCAGCGTCATGCCGAGGCGGCGATCGTCCGGACTGAATTCCAGACCACTGATCAAACCGGGCGGCAGGCCCTCGACCTTGCGGTACTTGCGGCTTGCGGTATCCAGCAGATAGAGGCTGGCGCTACCGTTTTCGTTGACCGTGAATGCGGCGCGGCTGCGGTCGTGACTGATGGCGCCGCCCTCGACGTTCCAGGGGATATCGCCGGTCACGATTTCGGGCTCGGCGCCCCCGGCGAGCGACTGCCAGGCAAGCCGATTGAACTCGCCACCCTGGTCGGTGACCAGCCAGTAACCGTCACGTGCATCGTCGAACGCCACGGCGTAGTTGCTGCTCGCCGTGCCGTTGCCGCCGGCCAGCAGGGTGACGTCGCCGGAGTCCAGATCGACAACGTGCACGCTCGAGTCGGTGACGCTCACGTAGTTGGTCACCAGGAGCTTACGGCCGCTCTCGGAGAACTCGGCCGGGCCCCACCAGCTACCGTCTTTGGATTCGAGCGCAATCGACGCGGCGCCGGGCTCGTCCGCGTCCATGACCCAGATGTCGTTGGCGGCGCCGTCGCGGCGCGTGCTCTGGTACGCAATCCGGCGGCCTTCGCGATCCCAGACCGCAACGCCGTTGCGCGACTCACCGTCGGTCAGCATCGTCGCCTCGCCGCTGTCGGGGTCGAACAGGAATAGCTGCGAGAACTCGTTGCCGCCCGCGTCGCGGCTGAAAACCAGTTTCGAGCCGCCGGGCTGGCGGGAAACCGCACCGACCGGCTCGCTGTCGAAGGTGAGCTGATAACGGGCGCCGCCCGGCATGTCCACACGGTGGATCTGGCTTACGTCGCCGAAGCGCGTTGCGACGAATATGCCCCCACCGTCGTCGGTCCAGCCACGAAACGCCGCCGAGCGTACGTTTTGATAACGATTCAGATCGTTGACGATTTCCGCCGGGATCGGCGGCACGTCTTCCATGACCAGCTTGCCGTCGTTGGCTACGCTACGATGGACCTCGGCGAGCGCCGGCGCAGTCGCCAGCACCGCTGCGAGTCCGAGACAGATTTTACGCATGTCGGATTCCTCGGCAATTGGGGCCTGACCCCGTTTTGTTTTCGGTAGTTGGGGCCTGATCCCGATTTACCGATTCACGCTTACCCCAAAGCGGCCACCGCAACGATTCGAGAACCGCTCCAGTCCGATGCTCAGCCAACGAGCAGCGCCATGAAATCATCGACCGCCGTGGCGGCCAGTTTGTTCCGATCGGCACACAGCGCATCGAGTTCGGCCCACTGCCCGCCGGCGAGTTTCGACGACACGCTGTCTACGAATTTTTGCTTGAGTACCGGGATCCCCTCTTCGCGTCGCTCGCGATGGCCGATCGGATAGTGAACCTCGACACGATCCGAGCTCGAGCCGTCTTTGAAAAACACCTGAACGGCGTTGCCGATGTACCGCTTGTCGGGGTCGAAATAGTCCTTCGTAAACTGCTCGTTCTCACGGACCTCCATGATCTCGCGCAAGCCGTCGACGCGCGGGTCGGCTGCAACGTCGTCTTCGTAGTCGGCGGCCGTGAGCCTGCCGAAGATCAGCGGTATCGCAACCATGTACTGGATACAGTGATCGCGGTCGGCCGGATTGTCGAGCGGGCCGGTCTTGTCGATGATGCGCACGCCCGCTTCCTGGGTTTCGATGACAATACGCTCGATCTCGTCGATACGGTCGGCCACGGTCCGGTGCAGGGTCATGGCCGCTTCCACGGCCGTCTGAGCGTGAAACTCGGCGGGATAGGAGATCTTGAACAACACGTTTTCCATCACGTAACTGCCGTAGGGCCGCTGGAATTGGAACGGCTTGCCTTTGAACAGCACGTCGTAATAACCCCAGGTCTTGGCCGACAGCGCGGACGGATAGCCCATTTCCCCGGTCATCGCGATCAGCGCCAGGCGTACCGCCCGGCTGGTCGCGTCGCCGGCGGCCCAGCTCTTGCGCGAACCCGTGTTCGGCGCGTGACGATAGGTTCGAAGCGAGCAACCGTCGATCCAGGCGTTGGAGACGGCGGCGAGCACCGTGTCGCGATCGCCGCCGAGCATCCGGGTGACGACCGCCGTGGATGCAACGCGCACCAGCAGGACGTGGTCCAGGCCGACCCGGTTGTAGCTGTTCTCCAGCGCCAGCACGCCCTGGATCTCGTGCGCCTTGATCATCGCGGTCAGCACGTCGTGCATGGTCAGCGGTTCTTCGCCCGCCTTGCGGCGCTGGCGGCTCAGGTAGTCGGCGACGGCGAGTATGCCGCCGAGATTGTCGGACGGGTGTCCCCATTCGGCCGCGAGCCAGGTGTCGTTGAAGTCCAGCCAGCGATTCAGCGCGCCGATGTTGAACGCCGCCATGACCGGTTCGAGCTCATAGGAGGTACCCGGCACCCGCGCGCCGCCGGGCAGGGTCGCGCCCGGCACGACCGGTCCCAGCAGCTTGGTGCAGGCCGGGTAGTCCAGCGCCTGGAAGCCGCAAGCCAGCGTATCCATCAGGCAATAGTGTGCGGTCTCGTAGGCGAGATCGCTGTCGATCCCGGCGTTGCAGACGTAGTCGGCGATGCCGGTGAGCTCGCTGTCCCAGTCGGGACGTTTCGCCGAGCGAATATCTAGGTTGGACATGTTGTCTCCGTTCGAGTCGGTTGAACCGCGCTTGGATGTCTCGCCAAGCGACGATATTTACTTGAGCTGCCCGGGTCGTGCCCGGATGTCTCGCCGACGGCGCGTCGTCCGGCCGGCTGGTGTCTTGTCCGGTTGATTCGTCGAACTACTCGCGATCTTCGATGGCGATCCAGGGCTGAAGTCCCGGACCGGTGTAGTCGGCGGCCGGGCGAATCAACTTGTTGTCGGCGCGCTGTTCCATCACGTGCGCGGCCCAGCCCGTCACCCGGGAGCAGACGAAAATCGGCGTGAACAGGTAAGTCGGGACACCCATGAAGTGATACACGGTCGCGGCGAAGAAGTCGGCGTTGGCGAACAGCTTCTTTTGGTCCCACATCAGTTTTTCGATGGCCTCGGAGACGTCGTACAAATAAGCGTCGGCCTGGCCTTCGGACAGGGTTCTGGACATCCGCTTGTTGACGGCGTTGCGCGGATCGGAGGTCGTGTAGACCCGGTGACCGAAGCCCATGATCAGGTCCTTGCGCTCGAGCATGCCCTTGACGCCCTCGACGGCTTCGTCGGCGGTCCTGAACTTCTGAACCAGCTCCATCGCCGCTTCGTTGGCGCCGCCGTGCAAGGCCCCGCGCAGGCAGCCGATGGCGCCGCTGATCGCCGAGTGCATGTCCGACAAGGTCGCCGTGATCACGCGCGCCGTGAAGGTCGACGCATTGAATTCGTGTTCGGCGTAAAGGATCAGGGTGGTGGACAGGGAGCGCCGGTGGAGCTCGCTCGGGGCTTTGTCGTGCAGCATGTGCAGGATGTGGCCGGCGACACTGTCGTCGTCGGTTTCGGTGTCGATACGCACGCCGTCGGCGTGGAACCGATGCCAGTACACCATCATCGACGGCAGGCAGGCGAACAACCGGTCCGCCACGTCGGCCTGGTTGGAGAAGTCGCCTTCGGCTTCGATGTTGCCCAGAAAGGAGACACCGGTGCGCAGGACGTCCATCGGATGCGCGGCGGCGGGAATCATCTCGAGCACGGTTTTGAGCGCATCCGGCAACCCGCGCAGGCCGCGGATCTTGTCGATGTAGGCGTCAAGCTCGGCGCGGTTCGGCAACTTGCCGTGCAGCAGCAGGTAAGCCACTTCCTCGAAGCTGGCCTTGTCGGCGAGATCGTGGATATCGTAACCCCGGTATGTCAGGCCCGCGCCTTCCTTGCCGACGGTGCAGAGTGCTGTCGTGCCTGCCGTGACACCTGCCAGGCCGCCGGTCTTTTTGCTTGCTGCCATCTTTTCCTCCGTTCACCCGTCCGTGCCGGACGGGCTTCTGTCAATTACCCGTCTTGAGGCCCTTCTCGGCGAACAACTCGTCGAGCTTGTCTTCGTAGGCCTGGTAACCGAGCACGTCGTAGAGCTCCGTCCTGGTCTGCATCGTGTCGACGACCGCCTGTTGCGTGCCGTCGCCCCGGATCGTCTCGTACACGGCGAGCGCCGCCGCCGACATCGCGCGAAAAGCGCTCAGCGGGTACAGGGTCATTGCGACGCCGACCCCGGCGAGCTCCCCGGTCGTAAACAGCGGCGTCTTGCCGAACTCGGTCAGGTTGGCCAGCACCGGCGCCTGGACGACATCCGTGAACTGGCGGTACTCGTCGAGCGTGACCAGCGCCTCGGCGAAAATCATGTCCGCGCCGGCCTCGACGTAGGCGCCCGCCCGGTCGATTGCCGCCTGCTGGCCTTCGACGGCATGCGCATCGGTGCGGGCCATGACGACGAAGGCCTGGTCTTCGCGGGCGTCCACGGCCGCCTTGATCCGGTCGCACATCTCCGCGGTGTCCACCAGGGCCTTGCCGGGCCGGTGGCCGCAGCGTTTGACGGCAACCTGGTCTTCGAGATGGCAGGCCGCAGCGCCGGCGCGGGTCATCTCCCGGATCGTCCGCGCGATCATGAAAGCGCTGCCCCAGCCGGTGTCGGCGTCGACCAACAGCGGCAGCCCGGTGGCGGCGGCGATACGCCGGATGTCCTCGCAGACGTCGTTCAAGGTCGTCATCGCGAGATCCGGCAGTCCGAATGAGGCGTTGGCCACACCGGCGCCAGACAGGTATATGGCGCGGAAACCGGCTTTTTCGGCCAAAAGGGCCGAATAGGCGTTGGTCGTGCCGACGATCTGCAGCGGCCGCTCGGCGTCGAGCGCCGCGCGGAATCTTGCTCCTGCGCTCATGGCTTGTCCTCTCTGGTATGTGCCCGGCCGCGTACGCGGGCGGATTTAAATCCGCATTAAAAATCCGGCGGGGCCGGGATTCTAAACCAGCGCGGAGGCCATTCCCAAATGGAGCGGACGGTAAATTCTATTCCGGGCCGATCTCGACGACGACACGGCCCGTCACCCGGCCGTCCAGGTATTGCCGGAAGTAGTCGGGCAATGCCTCGAAAGCGATGCGGGTGTGCCCGATACGATCCAGATGCCGCGGCTTGAGGTCGGTCGCAATGCGCGACCAGACCGCAAGCCTTAGGTCGCGGGGCGTATCCACCGAATTGATGCCCAGAAGACAGACGGCGCGCAGGATGAACGGCATCACCGTGGTTTCGAGCGCATGCGACGCGGCCAGGCCTACGCTTGCGATGTTGCCCCCATAGGCGGTCGTGCGCGTGAGCCAGGCGAGGTAGTCGCCACCGAGATTGTCGATGGCGCCTGCCCACTCGGCCGTCTCCATCGGCCGGCTGCCGGGATCGAGCTCGTCACGCAACAACACCCGGCTCGCGCCGATCGACGACAGGTAATCGGACGCGTCCGCCTTGCCGGTAACGGCAACCACCTCATAACCGCGTCCCGCCAACATGTCGATCGCAATGCTGCCGACGCCACCGCTTGCGCCGGTGACGACGACGGGTCCGTTTTCGGGTTTTTGGCCGTTTTGTTCCATCCGGTGTATGGCCAGCGCCGCCGTGTAACCGGCCGTGCCGATCTGCATGACCGTGGCGGCATCCATGCCGTCGGGGATCGGCACCAGGCTGCCGCCGTCGAGCCGCGCGAACTCGGCATAACCGCCGTCTACCGTCTCGCTGAGCCCGCAGCCGTTGACCAGCACCGGGGTGCCGGGCTCAACGGCCGGATCTTCGGAGGATTCGACAGTGCCTGCGAGATCGATCCCGCCGTTCAAGGGATAACGCCGCAAGATCCGGCCGGCGCCGGTGGCGGCGAGCGCGTCCTTGTAGTTGATGGTCGAATGGCTGACCCGCACGACGACGTTGCCCGGGGTCAGATCGTCGAGGGTCAATTCGGTGAACCCGGCGACGATGCCGCCGTCCTTGGCGATGTCCTTGGCGATGTCCTTGCGGTCGATGCGATACGCGCGAAACTTGTCCATGGCATGAACCCCGTATTGGCCGCCCGCCGGACGTCACCTGCGTCGAGTTCGTTCCGCCGAAGCGCGACGGGCGGCAGCGTCGCGCGGCCGTGCCGTCATTCCTTGAGTGTGGTTTCCAGACCGTCGAGCGAGGCGTAATACTGCGCCAACAGCTTTATGTCCGCGTCGCTGAGCGCCTGTGCGAACGGCGCCATGAGCGGGTTCTTGCGAACGCCGTCGCGATACTGCTTGAGCGCATGCACCAGGTAGTCCTCGTGCTGGCCGGCGAGCGTCGGCCATTGCGGCTGTACGGCGATGCCGTTCGGGCCATGGCAGGCCACGCAAGTGGCGGCTGCGGGGATGCCGTCGGTTTGCGAGCCGCCCGCTTCCACGGTCGCCGTGCCGAGCGTCGCAAAGTAGGCGGCGAGATCCCTGATGTCCTGCTCGGACAGGCTGGAGGCCTGGGCATGCATCGTCGAATGTCCGCGTTCGCCGTCGCGATAGCCGCGTAGCGCCGCCTCGATATAGGCGGCCTTTTGCCCGCCGAGCTTCGGTACCCGAAACGACGGATAACCGTTGCGCAGGCCTTCGATGCCGTGGCAGCCCATGCACGTGTAACCGAGCAGCTCACCGCGCTCGACGTCGCCCGGTCCGACGCCGTCCTGGGCCCGGGCCGGCGTGGCGCCGAGGATCAAGGCGAAAAGAAATGTCGCTGCGACGGCGGCTGTCTTCATGTATGTGCTCGTCTGGTCGGGAGGAAGGCGGCACCGCGATGGGTGAGCGCCGAGCTTTCGGAGGGCGATATGGTAGAGGCACCGGGCAGCGATTGCCAGGGAGCTTCCGGCATAAAATGCGGCGAGGCGCATTCCGTGCCAGAGCGCCGAGATCGGCGCCGGGATCAAGGCGCGCGAAGACTGAGATCCAGCTCGTCCGCGCGGTGGCAGGCGACCCGCGCGCCGCGTACCTGGCGCACGAACGGCGCTTCTTTCGCACAGCGGGCATGGGCAAACCGGCACCGCGGCTCGAAGGCGCAACCGGACGGCGGGTCGAGTATCGACGGCGGCTCTCCGGGCAGGGGCGTGCCGGCGCCGCCGGCAACGGGGTCGGGCACCGGCACGGCGTCGATCAGCGCCCGAGAGTACGGATGCTGGGGTTTGTCGAACAGGTTCGCCGCGCTCGCCAGCTCGACGTGCCGGCCCAAGTAAACGACCAGCACCCGGTGCGCGATTCCGCGCACGACGGCAAGATCGTGCGCAATGAAGACGGTGGCAAGACCCGTCTCCCGCTGGATGTCTTTCAACAAGCTCAGAATCTGCCGCCTGACGCGACCGTCCAGCGCGGATACCGCCTCGTCGCAGACCAGCACCGACGGCTCGGTGATCAAGGCCCGCGCCATTGCAACCCGCTGCGCCTGGCCGCCGGAAAGCTCCTGCGGATAACGCCGATGATACTCGCCGCCCAGGCCGACGCGATCGAGCATCGCCGCGACGGTCTCCCGGCGCTCGGCGACGCCGAGCTCGGGCCGGTGCAAGGACAAAGGCTCGTCGACGATCGCCGCAACCGGCATTTGCGGATTCAGCGACGCGACCGGGTCCTGGAACACGAGTTGCAGCTCGCGCCGGGTCGAAAGCGACCGGTCGCGGAGGGATCCCGGCAGGGGTTCGCCGCGGAACGCCAGGCGTCCGGAGGCCAGCGGCGCAAGGCCCAGTGCCGCGCGGACCAGACTCGACTTGCCCGAGCCCGATTCGCCGACGATGGCGAGCGTCTCGCCGCGGCGAACGTCGAAACTCACGCCACAGACCGCGTTGAGAAGCCGCCCGCCGTCACGCTCGCGATAGGCCACTTCGGCATCGCGGACCGCGAACACCGGGTCTCCGGTGACCGGCGGCAACGTATCGCCCCGGTCCAGGCGCGGCGCCACCGCGATCAGCCGGGCCATGCGCCCGCTTTCTGGGGCGGCGAACACGCGCCGCGTCGGGCCCGATTCGACCAGCCGGCCGGCATCGAGCACCGCCAGCCGCTCGCAGGTGCCGGCGACGATGCCGAGATCGTGGGTGATCAACAGCAAGGCCGTTTCGTCACGCAGGTCCTCGAGCAGCTCGAGAATCTGCGCCTGCACCGTCACGTCCAGCGAGGTCGTCGGCTCGTCGGCAATCAGCAGGTCGGGCGAGGTGAGCAGCGCCGACGCAATCAGCACCCGCTGGCGCATCCCGCCGGAGAGTTGATGCGGAAACGCCCGGGCCTGGCGCTTGGGATCCGGCAGGCCGACTCGCGCCAGCATCTCCAGCACCTGCTCGTCCGCTGCCGCAGCGTGAGCGATGTCGTGGGCGATCAAAACCTGGCGAAGCTGGCTGCCGATTCGCCGGTAGGGGTTCAAAGCCTGCAGCGGATCCTGGAACACGATGGCCACCCGTTCCGCGCGCAAGCGATTCAGTTCCGCCTCGCTCGCGCCGATGACCTCTTTGCCGTCGATCCGGATGCTGCCGCCGAGCCGGGCCGCGCCGGGCAACAGCCCCAACACGGCAAGCGCTGTCTGCGTCTTGCCGGAACCGGACTCGCCGATGAGGCCCACGGATTCGCCCTGTTCGACGGTCAGACTCAAACCGGCAACGACGGCTTCGGCGCCGTAGCGAATGGAGAGATTCTCGATCTCGAGCAAACTCACCGCCGGCGCCTCGCATCGAGCGCGTCTTTGAGCCCGTCGCCCAGGAAGTTGAAACACAACAGGATCACGGCGAGGAGCGTCGCCGGTATCAACAGCAACCAGACCGCCGATTCGGCATGCGGTACCCCGGCATCCACCAGCGTGCCCAGCGAGGTCTGCGGCTCCTGGATACCGAGACCCAGGAAACTCAGGAACGACTCGACCAGTATCGCCTGCGGAATCGTCAGGGTGACGTACACGACGACGACGCCGAGCAGGTTGGGCGCGATGTGCCGCAGGATGACGCGGGTCGTCGGCACGCCGGTCAGGCGCGCCGCCTGAACGAACTCCCGGTTCTTGATCGACAGCGTCTGGCCGCGCACGATGCGCGCCATGTCCAGCCATTTTACGGCGCCTATCGCGACGAAAATCAGAAACAGGCTGCGGTCGAACAGCGCCATCAACAGGATCACGAAAAAGATGAACGGCATCGCATACAGCGCATCGACGAGACGCATCATGATCGCATCGGTGCGGCCGCCGACATAACCGGCCACCGCGCCGTAACTCACGCCGATGACCAGGCTCACCAGGCTTGCGACCACGGCGACCATCAAGGTCACCCGGATGCCCAGCATCGTGCGCACGAACAGGTCCCGCCCGAGATCGTCGGTGCCGAAGACGTGCCCGTCGCCAAGCGACGGCGGCCGGGTCAGTTCGTCGAAGTCGGTGGTCAGGTAATCGTGTGGACTCAGCACCGGCCCGAGGATGGCGGCGAGGGTAATCGCGCCGAGGATCGCCGCGCTGACGCGAACGCTCCGCTGCGCCGTCAACCAGTCCGGCAATCGCCGGCTCGTCTTGCCTGCCGGGTTCATCGATGTCGTCTCACTTGGTGTCGTCTCATCAGTTGTCATCTGATCGTTGTCATCTGATCGTTGTCATCTCATCGTTGTCATCTCATCGTTGTCATCTCATCGGCGCCATCTCATCGGTAGCGGATGCGCGGATCGATCAAGCTGTAGAGCAGGTCGACAATCAGATTCAGTCCCACGATCAACACGGCGTACAAGACCACGACGCCGAGCACCAGCGTGTAGTCGCGGTTCAGCGCGCCGCGCACGAAGAATTGGCCTAGCCCCGGTATGCCGAACACCTCCTCGACGACGACGGACCCGGTCAACACGGCGGCGATCGTCGGGCCCATGTAGGACAAGACCGGCAACAGCGCCGGTTTCAGGGCGTGGTGGCGAACGATCGCCGCCGTGCCCAGGCCCTGGGCCTTTGCGGTGCGAACGAAATCGCTGCCGAGGACATCGATCAGGTTCGCGCGGGTCAGCCGCGCAATGCTCGCTATCTCCGGCAGCGCCAGCGCGATCACCGGCAAAACCAGTCGCGACAGACCGCTACTGCCGCTCCAGCTCGTCGGTAACCAGTCGAGATGAACGGCAAACAACAAGACCAGCACCGGAGCAACGACGAAAACCGGCACCGAGATACCGGTCATCGCGAATCCGGTAACCAGTCGGTCCAGCGGCTTGTTGTGTTGCAGGGCAGCGACGATGCCGGCGGCGATGCCCAAGACGACCGAGACGATCAAGGCCAGCGCGCCGAGCTTCAGGGACACCGGCAAGCCGATGGCGATCAGGTCGCCGACGCTTCTGTCCGGGTAGGAATAGGAGGGGCCGAAGTCGCCGCGCAGCAGCCCGCCCACGTAGCGGACGAACTGCTCGGGCAGCGACTCGTCGAGATGATAGCGCGCCCGGAGGTTGTCCTCCACGGCCTCGGGCAGCACACGTTCGTCGCTGAAGGGACTGCCCGGCGCCTGGTGCACCAGGATGAAGGCAAGCGCGACGACCAGAAACAGGGTCGGTATCGCGCTCAGAAGTCTGCGCAGCGTGTATCGTAACAAGGGCAGCAAGGGCGCCGTTCCATCGGAACGCAGCCGGTAAACGACAACTAGTGTGCTGTATCGAAACTCAGATGCCGACTGTAATGGTAATCGAGCAGGTTGTCGCCCCAGCCGCGGATACGGGGATCGACGAGGTGTTTGCTGACGTAGAAGTAAAGCGGTATGAGGGCATGGTCGGCAAGCAACACACGCTCCGCTTCTTCCAGATACAAGCGGCGGCGATCGGCGTCCACCTGGCTTGCTGCATTGCGCAACAGCGCGTCGTACTCGTCGTTCACGTAACGCGGCATATTGGACGGGCTGCCGGATTCGAGCACGCCCAGGAAGGTATAGGCATCGTTGTAGTCGCCGAGCCAGCTCGAGCGAAACACCTCCGTGATCTCGGCGGCCCGCATCTGCTCGAGCAAGACCTGGAATTCGACGTTGACCAGCTCCGCCTCGGCGCCCAGCACGTCGCGCCACATGGCCTGGACCGCCAGCGCAATACGCCGCTGCGTGTCCGAGGTGTTGTAGCGAAGCTCGAACCGGAGCGGATTCTCCTCGCCGTAACCGGCCTCGCGGTACAGGCTTTGCGCGATCCGGTTACGCTCCTCCTGCGTCAGCTCGGCGTAGCTGAGTTGCGGCGGCTCGTAATTGTAGATACCGGGCGGCACCCAACTGTAGGCCGGCGCCTCGCCGCGGCCGGTGATTCTCTCGACCAGTACCTCGCGGTCGATTGCCATCGACAGCGCCTGCCTTAGCCCCGGCTCGTCCGCAAACGGTTCGCGGCTGAGGTTGAAGCCGTAGTAATAGATGCCGAGCGTAGGATAAACCCGCAACTGTCCGCCATACTCCTCGCGGACCTGCTGAAAGCTTTCGGGCGGGACGTTGCTGGTAATGTGGAGCTCGCCGGCGCGGTAGCGGTTCAGCTCCTGCGCTTCCTGGGTGATGACGTGGTGGTACACGACGTCGATCGCCGTGCCGGCATCGTTCCAGTATTCGGTGTTGCGACGAATCTCGACGACGGAACCGGGCTCCCAGCGCTCCAGCAGATAGGCGCCGTTGGAAGGCAGATTGCCGGGAAGCGCATAGTGCTCGCCGTGCTGCTCGACCCGCTCGCGGTGCGCCGGGAAGGTGCTCGGATGCGTCAGCAGTCCCAGCAAATACAAGGTCGGCTCGGTCAGCGAGATTTCAAGCGTATGCGCGTCCACGGCGCGTACACCCAGGCTTTCCGGCGGCATCTCGCCAGCGATGATGGACTCGGCGTTGACGATCGCGGACACGGCCGACGCGTAGAAGGTTGCGCTCGCCGGGTCCACCAGCCGCCGGAGGCCGAACACGTAGTCGTCCGCGGTCACCGGGTCGCCGGTGGACCAGCGCGCATCCTTGCGGAGATCGAAAGTATAGGTCAGGCCGTCCCCGCTGACGCTCCAGCGCTCGGCGCCCGCCGCGACCAGCGCGCCGGCGGGATCGTAGGCCAGCAGGCCTTCGCCGATGTCGCGCAACACGTCGGCGGCCTGGGTGCTGCGGGCTTTCTGCGGATCGAGGGACTCGGGATCAGCGGACAGCGACCGGTTCAATACGCTCAGGCCCGCGTCCGGATCGGGCTTGCCCGAGCAGGCCGCCACCAGCAGCGCCGCGGCCAGGCACAGTAGCGCACGACGATTCAGGCCATTCAGACCATTCAGACGATTGAGACAACCGAGACTATGGATCATCGTCCAGCCCCGGCAGCCTTTCTCGGCATGGCGCTCCGCCGTTTCAGGTGAATCAGGAGCAGCGACACGGCGGACGGCGTAACGCCTTCCAGGCGCGAGGCCTGTCCGAGCGTTACCGGCCGGATCGACTCCAGCCGCTGGCGGGCCTCGTTCGACAAGCCGTCCACCTCCGCATAAACGATGTCCTCGGGCAGGCGCAGGGTTTCCTGCCTGGCCTGTCTTGCGATCTCCCGTTCCTGTCGTTCGACGTACCCGGAGTACTTCGCCTCCACGTCGAGCTTCAGGCGAACCTGCTCGTATTCCTCGGGGTCTAGTCCCTCGGAGTCTGGTCCTTCGAGGCCGAGCGCCGCGGCGTCGAAGCCGCCGACCATCGACAGCGCCGACACGGATTCGTAATCGAGTCCCGGGCGCCTGAGCAATTCCGAGGCCCGGCATTCGCGGGCCAGCGATTCACCGAGCGAGTCGCCGAGGAACTTGCGATCCGCCGCCGTCAGGTCGCCGGGCCTGACCAGAATACCGGCCAGCCGCGCCTGCTCGGCCGTGACGGCCCGTTGCTTGGCCTCGAAAGCCCGCATGCGCCGATCGTCCACCAAACCCAGCTTTCGGCCGGTCGGCGTCAAACGCTCGTCGGCGTTGTCTTCGCGCAGGGTCAAACGGTATTCGGCCCGGCTCGTGAACATCCGGTAGGGTTCGCTGACGCCGCGGGTAATCAGATCGTCGATCAGCACGCCGATGTAAGCCTCGTGCCGGCCCGGGAACCAGGCGTCTTTTTCGGCGGCCTGCCGGGCCGCGTTCAGGCCGGCCAGAAGCCCCTGCGCACCGGCTTCCTCGTAACCGGTCGTGCCGTTGATCTGACCGGCAAAATACAGGCCCGGCAGGTGTTTGGTTTCCAGGGTCGGTTTGAGATCGCGGGGATCGAAGTAGTCGTACTCGATCGCATAACCGGGCTGGGTGATCCGCGCGTTCTCGAAACCGGGGATCGAGCGGACGAATCGGGCTTGTACCTCGGCCGGCAGGCTGGTGGAAATACCGTTCGGATACACGATGTCGCTGTCCAGGCCCTCGGGCTCGACGAACACCTGGTGCGATTCGCGATCGGCGAAACGGACGATCTTGTCCTCGACGGACGGGCAGTAACGCGGTCCGATACCGTCGATGATCCCCGCGTACATCGGCGACTGGTCGAGGGCGCCGCGAATGATGTCGTGCGTCCGCTGCGTGGTTCTCGTGATGTGACAGCAAACCTGTCGCGGGTGCTCGCGACGCCGGCCCAGAAAGGAAAACACCGGGACCGGCGTATCGCCCGGCTGCTCCCGCATAACGCCGAAGTCCAGCGTGCTTGCGTCGAGCCTGGGCGGCGTGCCGGTCTTCAGGCGCGCGACCGTAAACGGCAGCTCGCGCAGGCGATCGGCCAGCCGATTCGACGGCGCGTCGCCGACGCGGCCGCCAGGCGTTTCGGTCCTGCCGACCAGTATGCGGCCGCCGAGAAAGGTGCCCACCGTCAAGACGACGGCGACACCGGAAAAACGATGGCCGTCCTCGGTCACGACACCGGCGATCCGCCCGGCCTCGATCACGAAATCGCCGACCGCCGCCTCGATAAGATCCAGATTGGGCTGGCCTTCGATCAGCGACCGGATCGCCCGGCGGTACAGGACGCGATCGGCCTGCGCGCGGGTTGCGCGAACGGCCGGTCCCTTGCTGGCGTTGAGCGTGCGGAACTGGATGCCGGCGCGGTCGATCGCGCGGGCCATCGCACCGCCCAGGGCGTCGATCTCGCGTGTCAGGTGGCCCTTGCCGATGCCGCCGATCGCCGGATTACAGCTCATCTGGCCGAGCGTCGCCGCGCTGTGGGTGACGAGCAGCGTCCGCGCGCCCGTGCGCGCCGCGGCCAGCGAGGCTTCGGTGCCGGCGTGGCCGCCGCCGATCACGATGACGTCGTAAGGATTGGACATGGCTCGGGACATGATTTGGGACGCGGCTCGGATAAATCGGGCAGGAATTCGGCAAACGGGGCGAAGCCGCGGATTGTAGTCCCGCAGCATCGCCGTCGCCACAGACGGCGGCAGGTTTCACGCCGGTGCTTGCGCCCCGCGTGGCTTTACTTGTGTCCAGCCAGTGGCCAAACTAGCGCCGCCTTCTCGGGAACCCGGCTCGAACATGCTCCGATTTCTGATGCTGGTGGCGGCGCTTTCGCTCGTCCCGCCCGCCGCCGCCGAAACCCGCCTCGATCTCGAGGATTGCCGTATCGACGGCGGGCCGGGATTCCCGTCGATAAAGGCGCGCTGCGGCAAGCTCGCCCGTCCGCTGAACCCGGCGGAACCGGGCGCCGGCGAGATCGACATCCGTATCGCCGTCGTGCCGGCACTGGACCTGACCCCGGAACCGGACCCGCTGGTGCCGCTGGCCGGCGGCCCGGGCCAGGCGGCGATCCAGACCTATGTAGCTTATCTGGGGGCATTCAGCCGGGTCCGGCGGCATCGCGACATCCTGCTCGTCGATCAGCGCGGCACCGGCGAATCCGCGCGCCTGGACTGCGACTACGGCGAGGAACCCGGCGACGACCTGGTCGACGGCCGGTACTCCCGCGAAAAAACCCTGGCGTTCACGGAAAACTGTCTCGCCGATCTCCCTTACGACCCGCGCTACTTCACGACCAGCGTCGCCGTCACCGATCTCGAGGCGGTGCGGGCGGCGCTCGGTTATCCGGCGCTGAATCTCTACGGTGCGTCCTACGGTTCCCGGGTTGCGCAGCATTACGCCCGCCGTTACCCCGAGACCACCCGCACGATGGTGCTCGACGGCGTCGTGCCACCGCAATTGCCGCTGGGCCCCGAGATCGCGACCGAAGCACAGCGCGCGGTCGATTCGATTCTGTCGCGCTGCGCCGAGCAGCCGTCCTGTCGCCAACGTTTCCCGGACCTTGCCGGAGACTTCGAAAACCTCAAGCGATCGCTCGACGCCGAACCCGTCGAAGTCGAGCTGGCCGATCCGCTGACCGGCGAGATCGACGTCTTGTCCTTCGGCCGCGGCGAGTTCGCAGGGGCCATCCGCCTGCTGGCGTATCACCCGAATACGATCGCGCTGATGCCGCTTTTGATCAGCGAGGCGGCCGACGGCAATTACCTGCCGCTTGCGGCGCAGTTTCGAATGACAGCGGTGACGCTCGCCGACTCGCTGGCGCTCGGCATGCACAATTCGGTCATGTGCACCGAAGACGTGCCTTTCTACGACCAGGCACGGATCGACTACGGCGCGCTCGAGGCGAGTTACATGGGCCTGTTACAGCTCGAGGCGCTCGACGCCATCTGCTCGCGGTGGCCCGCCGGTGCGATCGACGACGACTTCAGGGAACCGCTGGCAACGGACATACCGGTGCTGTTGCTCTCGGGCTCGGCGGATCCGATAACGCCGCCGCGTTATGCGGAGCTCGCCAAGGCCGAGCTCGAGCGCGCGCGGCCGCTGATCGGCAACGGCCAGGGCCACGGCCAGCTCATGGTCGGCTGCACGCCGAGGCTGATCGGCGAATTCGTCGCGGCCGCCGATCCCGACGCCGTCGATCCCGAATGCATGGGGCGCAGTTTCGTCATGCCGTTTTTCCTCGGTTTTGCGGGACCGGATCCGTGATCAGGGTCGAGGACTTGCATAAATCCTTCGCTGCGGGATCAGAAAGTTGATCAGAGTCGAGGACATACACAAATCCTTCGGGAGTGTCCACGCCGTTCGCGGCGTCAGTTTCGAGGCGCCGGACGGCAAGATCACCGGGCTTCTGGGGCCCAACGGCGCCGGTAAATCGACCACGCTTCGGGTTTTGTACACGGTCTTGAAGCCCGACCGCGGCCGGGCCGAAATCGACGGGGTCGACGTCGTCGCCGACGGCCTGGCGGCCCGCGGCAGGATCGGCGCGTTGCCGCACGGCGCCGGGCTGTATCCGCAACTCACGGCGCGCGAGAATATCGTTTATTATGCGCGCCTTTGCGGTCTGGAACGCGACGGTATCGAGGAACGGGTCGAACGTATCGTCGATCTGCTCGAGATCGGCGACTTTGCCGACCGCCGCAGCAAGGGCTTCTCTCAGGGCCAGCGCACCAAGGTGGCGCTGGCGCGAAGCCTGGTACACGACCCGCAGAACGTCATCCTGGACGAACCGAGCAACGGCCTGGACGTGATGGCGACCCGCTCGCTCAGGGACTTGATCCTGAAGCTGCGGGACTCGGGCCGCTGCGTACTGTTCTCCAGCCACGTCATGCAGGAAGTTGCAGCGCTTTGCGACGACATCGTCATCATTGCCAACGGCAAGGTGGCGATCGACGATACGGCGGAAGGGATTCGGAAACGTACCGGCTGCGACGATCTCGAGGACGCTTTCGTGCACGCCATCGCCCGCGTTGAGTCCGGCTGATGCCGGCCGCGACGTTCATTGTCACGACTTTCCGGGTCACGACTTTCCGGGTCACGACTTTCCGGTTCGGATCCGACTGATGCGCACGCTCGCGACGGTATTCGTCAAGGAGGTCGTGGACAACTTCCGCGACCGGCGCGCCTTGATGTCGGCGCTGATCTTCGGTCCGCTGTTCGGGCCTATTTTTTTCGCGTTCATCATCAACCTGTCGATCGAAAGATCCTTGTCCAACGCCGAGCAGACCCTGGACCTGGCCGTCATCGGCGCCGAACGCGCGCCCAACCTGGTCGCGTTTCTCGCCAGCCGCAACATCGACGTCGTGGACGGCCCCGCCGACCGGCAGGCCGCGCTCGAAGCCGCCAAGACCGGTGAGCACAACGTCGTGCTGATCGTCCCGGAACGTTTCGCCGAACAGCTTGCCGGCGCGACTCCGGCACGCCTCGAGGTCGTGTCCGACCAGGCCAATACCGAGGCCGACGGCGAAGCACGTCGCGTCCGGAACGCAATACAGGAATACAGCCGGCAGCTTGCAGGCCTGCGCCTGACCGCGCGCGGTATCAGCCCCTTGCTGTTGCGGCCGATCAACGTCGACGACGTGGACGTGTCCACGTCGTCGGGGCGCGCCGGCATCCTGCTCGGCATGATGAGCTACTTTTTCATTTTCTCGCTTTTGATGGGCGGCATGTACCTGGCGATCGACTCGACGGCGGGCGAACGCGAACGCGGGTCGCTGGAGCCCTTGTTGTCGCTGCCGGTGACCCGCGACCAGTTGATGCTCGGCAAGATCGCGGCCACCTGCATGTTCATGGCCTTGTCGTTAAGCCTGAGCCTGGTGACGTTTTTCTTCGCCCTCAAGTTCATGCCCTTCGAGGAACTGGGCATGACGCCGAACTTCTCGCCGTCTGTCGTATTGTCGGCGTTTCTGGTGTTGTCGCCGATGATCCTGCTCGGCGCCGCGGTCATGACACTGGTCGCGTCGTTCACCAAGAGTTACAAGGAAGCGCAAACCTGGTTGTCCGTGGTGCTGCTCGCGCCCACGATGCCGATACTGATCGTCAGCATCCTGACCTTGCGGCCGCGTTTCGAGTTCATGTTCGTGCCGAGCCTGAGCCAGCACCTGCTGTTGGTGGACATGATCAAGAACGAGCCGCTGGTCCCGGTGCACGTCGCCGTATCGGTGCTCAGCACCCTGGCCGTCGGCGCGATCCTGACCGTGATTTGCGCGCGTCTCTACCGCCGCGAGGGGCTGCTCGGCTGACCGTCCGGCTGACGCCCGGTTGACCCCTGGTTGACAATGGGCGCGATTGCGCCAACATGGGCAGCCTGGCCGAAACGATAATGATTATGGGCCTGTACTCGGAAATGCGTCGCCGCAACGTGTTCAAGGTGGCGATGCTGTACGTCATAGCGGCATGGCTGTTGTTGCGGGTCACGGATTATCTGCTGCCGCGGCTGGGCTTCCCGCACTGGGCCGACGAGTTCGTCGTCGTGCTGGTTCTGCTCGGCTTCCCGCTGGCCTTGTTTTTTGCCTACATCTACGAGATTACGCCGGCGGGCGTAAAAAAAACCGTCGACGTCGATCAGACCCAGTCGATCGTCTACAAGACCGGCCAAAAGCTCAACGCGGCATTGGCGGTGTTGTTGGTGTTGGTCATCGCGAGCCTCGCCGTGTCCCGGCTGTTCCCGACCTTTCCCTTCGACGAAGAGGAACCCCCGCCCCATGTGGCCAAGCCCGGCGTGCCGCCGGAAATACGCGGCCGCC
Source organism: Woeseiaceae bacterium (assembly GCA_028279985.1). Taxonomy (GTDB): domain Bacteria; phylum Pseudomonadota; class Gammaproteobacteria; order Steroidobacterales; family Woeseiaceae; genus UBA1847. Next base: position 125,320 of record JANQMR010000023.1, on the reverse strand, counting down.
GCCTGGAGAACGGACTTAAGATCGTCGTCTGGCCGGATCACGATATCCCGAACGTCGTCATGTACAACTTCGTGCGCGCCGGCGGACGCAACGAATACCCGGGCATCACCGGCCTGTCGCATTTTTTCGAACACATGATGTTCAACGGCACGTCGACCCGCGAGCCGGGCGAATTCGACCGAATCATGGAAGCCGCCGGCGGCGCGAACAACGCTTATACGACCAGTGACGTCACGGTTTATCAGAACTGGTTCCCGAGCTCGGCGCTGGAACTCGTCTTCAACCTCGAAGCCGACCGTCTCCAGAACCTGACCACCGACCCCGAGGTCTTCGAGAGTGAGCGCGGCGTCGTTTACTCGGAGCGGCGTACCGCGGTCGACGACAACAACCTGAGGCGTCTTCACGAGCAGGTCCAGGCCACGGCGTACGTGGCGCATCCCTACCAGTTTCCGGTCATCGGCTGGCCCTCGGACATCGAGGGGTGGACGCAGCAGGACGTGATGGCGTTCTACCGGACCTACTACGCGCCGAACAATCTGACCATGGTGTTTACCGGCGACGTTACGGCCGACGAGGTTTTCGAGCTGGCCGAAACGTACTTCGAGCCGATACCCGCTCAGCAGCCGCCGGACGCGGTGCGAACGCTCGAGCCGGAACAGCAGGGTCAGCGCCGGTTGATCGTCGAGACCGACGCGCAAACGCCGATGTTGCACATGGCATTTCATGCCGGCGCCGCCCGCGATCCGGAAACCCTGCCGATGCGCCTGTTGCTCGAGATCCTGGTCGGCGGGGACTCGTCGCGATTACACCAGCTCTTGGTCGAGCGCGAAGCGCTGGCCGTTTCGGTGAACGGCTTTCAGGACGAGGGTTTCGATCCGGGGCTGGTCTACTTCTACCTGACGCTGCCGCCCAACGCCGACGTCGAGCAGGTCGAAACGCGATTGTTCGAAACGCTCGCCGCGGTGGCGACCGACGGCGTCACCCTCGCCGAGGTGGCCAAGGCGCGTAACATCGTGCTTGCCGACTTCTGGCGCGACCTCGCGACGATCGACGGCAAGGCCTCCGCGCTCGGTCGCTTCGAGGTGTTCTACGGCGGTTACGAAAGGCTGTTTGCCCTGCCGGAGCAGGTCGAAAGACTCACGGCGGACGACTTGCAGGCCGTTGCCGCCGCCGTTTTTCGCCGCAACAACATGACGGTCGGCGTGTTGCGTGCACCGCGAGTTGCCGCCGCGCCGGAGACGCCCTGATGCGCCGCCTTAGCGTCGCCGTTTCGATCCTGCTGCTTTCATGCACGCTCTTCGACACGGCCGCCAGCGCAGGGCGCGTGACGCTGCCGGCGTACGAGCGCGTGGCGCTCGACAACGGTACGGTGTTGATCCTGAATCGGCATGCCGAGGTGCCGTTGATCGGAATTCGGGCTGTCCTCAAAGGCGGCGCCGTGGCAGACCCCGCCGGCATGAACGGCATGGCCGGCCTGTACGCGGCCCTGATCGGCAAGGGGGCAGGTGACCGCGACGCCGCGTCTTTCGCCGAGGCGATCGGCGGGGTGGGCGGCATGCTGACCGCCGGCGCCGGCCTCGAGAGCATCGATATCGAAGCGGATTTCCTGGCGCGCGACGCCGACCTCGCGGTCGAGCTGCTGTCGGACATGCTGATGCGTCCACTGCTCGACGAAACGGAATTCGACAAGCTCCGGGAACGCTCGATCAATCTGATTCGCACCGCCAAGGATACGAACCTGAACGGCCTGATGCCCGACTACGGCGCCGCGTTTCTGTTCGGTGCGCATCCGTACGGCAACCCGACGAACGGCAGCGAGGAGACGCTGGGCAACATTTCGCACGAGGCGCTGCTGGCGTATTACGAAGCGCAAATCGGCGGCGACCGGCTGATCGTATCCGTATCGGGCGACTTCGAGATCGACGCGATGCGCGAACGACTGACCGCCGCTTTCGGCGGCTGGCGCCCGGCCCTAGAGCCGCTGCCGGAGGTGGCGGCGGTCGAGCCCGAGAGCGGCCGCCGGGTGTTGCTGGTCGACAAGCCCGGCGCGACGCAGACTTATTTCTGGATTGCGAACGTCGGCGTGGCCGTCGATTATCCGTCTCGCGCCGGGCTCGAGATCGCAAACACCGTCTACGGCGGCCGTTTCACGTCGATGTTGAACACCGCGCTCAGAATCGAGTCGGGTCTGACCTACGGCGCCCGCAGTGTCTTGTTGCGTCCGTCGAGGCCCGGCTCGGTCGCGATTTCCTCTTATACGCGAACCGATGCGACCGTCGAGGCGATCGACATGGCCTTGGGCGTCCTGAGCCGCCTGCACGAGAAGGGGATCGGCGAGTCGATGATCGAATCGGCACAAAACTACATCCTCGGACAGTTCCCGACCCGGCTCGAGACCGCGGCGCAACTCGCCGGGCAACTGGCCGTCCTGGAAGCCCACGGACTGGACGACAGCTATGTGAACGCATATGCCGAGGCGGTCACCGCGGCCGACCGGGCTTCGGTCGAAGCCGTCATCGCCGAGGTTTACCCGCTGCCGGACGACCTGGTGTTCGTATTGCTCGGCGACGCGGATGCGATTCGCGACTCGATCGCGAAGTATGGGCCGCTGACCGAAGCGGCGATTACCGAACCGCGTTTCAGAATCCCTTCATCGGCGCAGCAAGACTCCGGTAACCGATAGTCGGACGAATCCGGCCCGGCCTGGATAACCAAGCGGTTTTGCGGGTTGCACTCTCTACAACCTCACAGTGTAAAGACGGGTCTGGCGGTTATCTCCGAATAGTCTCTCGATCGAAGTTGGCCCGGCCGATTTGTCGATCTATTTGCCGATACAGAACTCGCTGAAAATCCTGCCCAGCAGATCGTCGGCGGCCAGCTCGCCGGTGATCTCGCCGAGCGCGGCCTGCGCGAGCCTCAGCTCTTCGGCCATCAGCTCGCCGGCACGATCGACTTCCAGGGCGCGGCGGCCTGCGTCAAAGTGCGCGGCAGCCCGGGTCAGCGCCTCGACATGGCGGCGTCTCGCGGTAAACGCACCCTCGCCGGCGTCGCCGGCGCCGGCCAGTCGCCGCAAGCATTCGCGGAGTGAATCCACGCCGGTGCCGGTAGAAGCGGAAAGCCGTATCAGCCTGTCGTCGTCCGGGTCCACGCCGGCTGCTTCGCCGCTGAGGTCGATTTTGTTGCGCACGACGACGACGGGTATTTCCTCCGGTATCGGCTCGTCCAGGCTTTCGGCCGGCGCCCCGGCCACATCCTGTATCCACAGCACCGCGTCGGCGTTGGCCATGGCTTCGCGCGCGCGGCGCATCCCTTCCGCCTCGATCGGACCGGCCTGCTCGCGCAGCCCGGCGGTATCGACGAGTTCGACCGGCAGGCCGTCGATGTCGATGGACTCTCGAAGTATGTCGCGTGTGGTCCCGGCGACCTCGGTCACGATTGCGGTGTCCTCGCCGCTCAAACGGTTCAAAAGACTGGACTTGCCGGCATTCGGCCGGCCGACCAATACCACCCGGTAACCGTCCCTGAGCCGCCGGCCCTTGCCGGCGTCGGCGAGCAGCGCGCGAAATGCCGCCTGACAGCCGCGGACCCGTTCGAGCAAGGCCGAATCGGCGAGAAAATCGATGTCGTCCTGGATGTCCTCCTCCGAGAAATCCTCGTCGGGAAAGTCAATTGCCGCCTCGACATGGATGCGAAGCCGGGTGAGTTGCTCGACCAGCGCGTGGACCGCGTCCGAGAAACGCCCGGTCAGCGAGCGCAACGCGGCCCGCGCGGCCTGTGCCGTGCCGCTTTGGATCAGGTCGGCAATCGCTTCGGCCTGTGCGAGATCGAGCTTGTCGTTCAGGAAAGCCCGCTCGGAGAACTCGCCGGCACGCGCCCGGCGCGCGCCCAACTCGATCGCGGCATCGACGAGCATCGCGACGACCACCGGCCCGCCGTGGCCCTGCAGCTCCAGCACCGCCTCGCCGGTAAACGAGGCGGGCGCCGGAAAATACAGTGCGATACCGGCGTCCAGGGCGTCGCCCGCGGCGTTTTTGAAGATCCGGTACGTCGCCTGGCGGGGCTCCGGCAGGCTGCCGAGCATGCGGCGGGCAATCGCCGGCGCGTCGGGGCCCGATACGCGCACGATGCCGACCCCGCCGAAACCGGGCGGGGTGGCACTTGCAACGATCGTGTCGCCGGCCGTATCCATGTCGCCAATGGAACCACAGGCGGGCGAAACATGCAGAACCGCAGCCGGAGATGCCGGCGGTCGGGCATTGTTCGGCATTTCGACCGCTACGGGCTTACGGAAAAAAGCAGGCCGGAAAGTGAGCGGGTACCGGGGCCGGCTCTCCGGCCCGCCCCGGTCAGTCGGACCGTCCGCTGAAACCGTAGGCGGCCATCATGATGTCGAAGATCCGGTTTTGCTCGATCACGCCGCGGACCCGTTCCGCGCCCGGACCGCTGGCATACAGGGCAACGTCCTCGCCGGCATGGCTTTCGCTGTTGCTCACCGAGCCGTCGATGTCGACGCTCCGCATGGGCACCAGCGCCTGCGCCAGCGAGCGGACGCCGAGCTCCGGCGCGGGGCGCGGCAGGCTGGTGACGGCGCCGGGGCCGTTTGCATACTGCAAGGTCCGGTAGGGTTGGCCGTCGGCTGCGATTTCCGGCGCGGTCTTGGGCTCGCCGGACTTGTCGTTGGTGACCACGAGACCGAGGATGGGGTTCCCCCGGGTCGGGTAGCCGCCCATCGTGAACACGTGAGAATGGTCCGCCGTCACCAGGATCAAGGTCTCGTCGAGATCGACCATTGCGAGCGCAGTTTCTACGGCGCGTGCAAAGGCCTGGGTCTCGAGCAGGGCGTACGCCGGCTGGCTGCTGTGATGGCCGTGATCGATACGGCCGCCTTCGATCATCAACAGATAACCGTCGGGGTCCGCGGAAACCAGCTCGATGGCTTTGGCCGTCATCTGCGCCAGGGTCGGCTGGGTCGAATCCTCGCGCCGTTCCGCGACGTAGGTGAGGTGCGAAGACGAGAACAGGCCCAGCACCTGTTCGCCCGGGTCGACATCATCGAGCTCCTCGGCCGTCGTGACGTAACGGCGGTGGCTCGCAGCCGAAAGCCACGGCGTCACGAGGTCTTCGGCCGCCCCCAGACGCTCGCCGTGCCGGTCGCCGCCGTAAAACGCCATGCGGCCGCCGCCCAGGGCAACGTCGAGTCCGCCGCCCGGCCCCGCGTTCAGGAGCTGCCAGGCCAAGTCCCGGCAACCGAGCCTGCGGTCCTCGACCGGCAGGAAACGGTTGCTCTCCCAGTTGCGTTCCGGCGTATGGGCATACAGGACGGCGGGGGTGGCGTGGGTGACTCGCGTGGTCGTCGCAAAACCGACCGACTTGCCCTTTGCCCTCGCGTATTCGGTGATCGGCGTCAGCCGGTTCTCCAGGGCCGCCTTGCAGTTACGGCGGTTCGAATCGGGTCCGATGTTGATGACACCGGCGCGTGTCTTGACGCCTGTCGCCATGGCCGTCGCGGTGCCGGCCGAGTCGGGCACCTGCTGATTGCTGTTGTAGGTCTTGACCAAGGCTACGTGATCGAAAGTCTCGAACGGCAGGACGTGCTCCTCGCCGGCTTTGCCTTTCGACTGGCCGTCTAATATGCGCGCGGCCGTGACCGTCGAGACGCCCATGCCGTCGCCGATGAACAGAATGATGTTTTTTGCCTGTCCTTCCACTACCGCTTGCGGCCGGGTCTCGAGCGGCGCGCAGCCGGACAGGAACGTGGCCGCGAGGAGGGCGCTGATGACGCTCGTGTGACGAACGATTGTCTGACGAACGATTATCTGACGAACGATGGTTGGGACGTCGATGACCTTCTCCCCAGATTGACTCCGAGTCGGACATTCTCGGTCAGGTTTCGGACGACCTCAAGCCGGAAAAGACACGCTCGGGTGTCTGCGAGCGTTCAACCTTACTAGTTCATCCGTTCTAGCTCATCCTTCCTTGGATTTTTTGCCGCGGTCCTTCTGCTGTTTCGCCTCGGCTTCGACGACCTTGTTGATTTTCCACTGTTGCGCAATCGACAGGATCGTGTTGGTCACCCAGTAAAGCACCAGGCCGGACGGGAAGAACGCGAAAAAAGCCGTGAAGACGATCGGCATGATCTGCATCACACGCGCCTGCACCGGGTCGGTCGGCGCCGGATTGAGCTTTTGTTGCAGCAACATCGCCGCACCCATGATCAACGGCAGGATGAAATACGGGTCGCGCGCGGACAGGTCGGTCAACCAGAACACGAAGGGCGCCTGTCGCATCTCGACGCTTTCGACCAGCACCCAGTAGAAAGCGAGGAAAAACGGCATTTGCACCAGGATCGGCAAACAGCCGGCCGCCGGATTGACGCCCTCGCGCTTGTAGAGATCCATCATCGCCTGGGAAAGCGCCGTCCGGTCGTCCTTGTAACGCTCCTGCAGCGCTTGCATGCGCGGCTGCAGGTTGCGCATCCTGGCCATCGAACGACCGCTGGTCTCCGTCAATTTGTAAAAGACCAGCTTGATGACCAGGGTCACGAGAATGATCGCAAGGCCCCAGTTGCCGACGAAAGCGTAGATTTTAGACAGCAGCCAGAACATCGGCTGCGACAGTATCGTCAACCAGCCGTAATCGACGCTGAGCTTGAGTCTCGGGTGCAAGGCTTCGAGCTGTGTCTGTAACTTGGGGCCGATGAAAAGCGAGCGCTCGAAGACCAGGCGCTCGCCGGGCGCGAGAGACCGGCGTTCGCCGATGGCGCTGGCGATCATCGTGTCGCCGCTGATCTGCACCTGGTAGATCCCGGGCTCGCCGCGCGCCGGCACGATCGCCCGCAGAAAATGGTGCTCGATCGCCGCAACCCAGCCGTCGTCGGTCTCGTAACGGACGGGTCCTTTTCTCTGTAACTCACCGCGCTTGAGTTTTTCGGACTTGTCGCCGTCATAGGTCAGCGGACCGTCGAACGAATACGAATCCACGTCGAACATCGAGCGGTCGGGTTCCTTGGAGCGCCGGCGGATCTGTACGACCTGATCGCCGCGCCATTCCCGGTCACTGCCGTTGACGATCTCGTGTTCGAGCCCGATGGCGTAACTGCCGCGAGTGAAGACGTATCGTTTTTCGACCTCGATACCTTCCTCGCCGGCCCAGTTCAACGCAACGACGATTTGGTCGGCGCCGCCGAGCTCGTAGTCCATCGATGCCGCGCTGTAGATGGCGTCGAAATCCGGCGTCTCGGCGCCTTCGTCGGTACCGCGTAACCAGGCGCGCATGACGCCGTAATCCGGGCCGGCAGGGCTCAGGAGCTCGACCAGCGTGTCCGGCTGGTCTTTCGCGACCGGGTAGTCGAGCATCGTCGCCCGCGTGATGGTGCCGCCGCGAGTGCTGATTTCGATGTCCAGCACGTCGGTGCGCACCCGGACCGCGGCGGCGGCATCCTCCGGTCGGGTCGGCGTCCCGACCGGCATCGTCCGGTCCGGGTCGGGCAGCGACTCGTCGTCTGCAAGGTCGAGTTCCGGCAGCGTTTCCTCCGCCAGCGGCGGCGCATCCGTTTGTGCCGGGTCGGACGCCGGTGCAACGGCTTGGCGGCCGTAATCCAGCATCCAGGTCTGGTAGGTGAAAAACAGGAGCAGGCCGAATGCGCCCCAGGTCAGCAGTCTCTGATTATCCATCAGCGTCGATCCCGGACGATGTCGCCGTCAGCCGCGACGATTGCGAATACGGTTACCGTCGCCGGTCCGGCGCCGCTCCCGCGACGTCGCGCAGCGCCGCCAGTGCGCGGCCAGGCTCTCGAACAACTGCGCCGATTCCGCCGTCGTGGCATGAGACTGATTCAGGACCACGACATCGAGGCCGCGGAGTTCGACCTGATGCCGTCGAAAGGACTCGCGAACGATACGCTTGATCCGGTTTCTGCCGCTGGCCTTACGGCAGTGTTTTCTCGCGATGGCGAGGCCGAGCCTGGCGAAATCGGATTCATTGTCCCTGCACAATACCGTGAAACATTTGTCGCGACTTCGAAAAGCCTTCTCGAAGACACGGCCGAAAGCCGCCGGCGTCAGCAGCCGATGTTGTCTCGTAAACCGATTCGTGTCAGCGCCATTCAAGCCTTGGAGCTTTACCCGGCTGACGTCCGGATGGCAATGATACGCGAGTCAGGGCGTCAGGCGTGCCCGGCCTTTGGCACGGCGACGCTTGAGCACGAGCCGGCCGGCCTTGGTCGCCATCCGGGCGCGGAAGCCGTGGGTACGGGCGCGCTTCAGTTTGCTGGGCTGATAGGTGCGTTTCATCTACCTGATACCTGACGATGGTCCGGATCCTCGCGGCCGGGTTTGAAAAGGCCGGAAAGCGTACGCACTCGCTCCATCATAGTCAATAGAACGTCCCGGGTTTTACAGTGCGGCACGACGCCGGGCGGCGTATGGCGGCGCTTGTTGAGACGGTATAGACTGCCCGGTCTCTCTTCGATCATCCGTCGCCGACTCAGGCAGCGTATTGGTATAACAGGGCATTTAGAACCGTGGGACCATCCTTGCCGGCCGAAACGACGCTCTGGAATCGTTGTATCCGTGATCTCAAGGCGGAGTTGTCGGAGCAGCAGTTCAATACGTGGATACGGCCTCTGCAAGCCGTGGAAAGCGATTCGCGGCTGAGGCTTCTGGCGCCCAACCGTTTCGTCGTGGACTGGCTGCACGAACATTACCTGTCGAGAATCGTGGACATCGTATCGGCGACCGGCTGCCACAAGGATGTCGTGGTCGAAGTCGGCTCGCGGGAGCCTGCGCCGGCACGCGGGAAGACAGCGGTCGGCGTTCCAGGCGTCGAAGCGGCGATGCGGACACAGCAGGCGCGGTCCACCGAACCGGCGTTGCTCGCGTCCCGTCTCAATCCGGCGTTTACGTTCGCGAGCTTCGTCGAGGGCAAGAGTAACCAGCTCGCGAGGGCAGCCGCGAGTCAGGTCGGCGAGAACCCCGGTAAGTCCTACAACCCGCTGTTCATTTACGGCGGTGTGGGTCTCGGCAAGACCCATCTGATGCACGCGGTCGGCAATTCGATCCTGGAATCCCAACCCGATGCCAAAGTGGCCTACGTGCACTCCGAGAGATTCGTCGGCGATATGGTGAAAGGGTTGCAACACAATCGGATCTCTGAATTCAAGCGCTCCTATCGATCCCTCGATGCGCTGTTGATCGACGACATCCAGTTTTTTGCCGGCAAGGACCGGTCGCAGGAAGAGTTTTTTCATACGTTCAATGCACTGTTGGAAGGCCAGCGGCAAATCGTTTTGACCTGCGACCGTTATCCCAAGGAAGTCAGCGGCCTCGAGGAGCGACTGAAGTCGCGTTTTGGTTGGGGTCTCACGGTTGCCATCGAACCGCCGGAACTGGAGACGTCAGTGGCCATCCTGATGAGCAAGGCGGCAGCCGAGCATGTCGAGCTCCCGGAGGAAGTGGCTTTTTTCATCGCCAAGCGGATCCGCTCCAACGTCCGCGAGTTGGAAGGCGCTTTACGCCGGGTCATCGCCAATTCCCGGTTCACCGGCCGTCCCATCAGTCTGGATTTTGCCAAGGAAGCACTGAGGGACCTGCTGGCGATGCAGGAGCGACTGGTATCGATCGAGAATATTCAGAAGACGGTCGCCGACTTCTACAAGATCCGGGTTGCCGATTTGCTGTCGAAAAAACGCAGCCGCTCGATAGCCAGGCCGCGTCAGATCGCGATGGCGCTAGCCAAGGAACTCACTAACCACAGCTTGCCGGAAATCGGCGATGCTTTCGGCGGACGTGACCATACCACCGTGTTACACGGTTGCAGGCGGGTGGAGAGCTTGAGAGACACCGAGAAACGGATAGATGACGATTATTTGAATCTGTTGAGAACTTTGACAGGATAATGTGGAAAACCGGTGTAAAACTGCGACAGCGACTGTTATCCACAGGCTGCCAACAGCCCGTGAGCAGTCCATACAGTCTTTCTGGGCACTTTAATAGCAAAATAAGCTATTGAAAGACATGGTGTTTTTGATGTTTACTCACAAGTCTGACCGAGCCCTATAACAACAACAAGATTTTAATATCCAATATTTATTAACAGGTGGAACGTATGAAGTTTAGTGCAGCCCGGGATGTGCTGTTGAAGCCTTTACAGGCGGTTATCGGTGTCGTCGAGCGACGTCAGACGATGCCGATTTTGTCGAACGTGTTGCTGGTAACCAAGAACGGGCAGCTATCGGTGACGGCGACCGACCTGGAAGTGGAACTGGTTGCCGAGACTGAGGTGGACGTCGAAGCGGGCGGTGAGATTACCGTGTCGGGCCGCAAGTTCCTGGATATCTGTCGCGCCTTGCCGGATGGAGCGGCCGTGAATGTCTCGCTTGGTGGCGACAAGCTCTCGGTCAGGTCCGGGCGCAGTAAATTCAGCCTCGCAACCCTGCCGGCCGCTGAGTTTCCAGGGGTGGAGGACATCAAGGCCACGCAGACGATTGCCGTTCGGCAGGACGTTCTTGCGCGATTGATTGAAAAAACCCATTTCTCCATGGCGCAGCAGGACGTGCGGTATTACCTGAACGGGATGTTGCTGGAAACCGGCGGTAGATACTTGCGGGCGGTCGCGACGGACGGCCACCGGCTCGCGTTGTGCGCGGTGGAGCTCGACGGGGACGCGCTCGAAGAGCAACAGGTAATCGTGCCGCGAAAGGGCGTGCTGGAGTTACAGCGCTTGCTAGGCGGCGAATCGATGCTGGAGATCGAGCTGGGGAGTAATCACGTTCGCATCCAGTTGGACGGAATTCGCTTCACTTCGAAGCTGATCGATGGCCGTTTCCCGGAGTACGAACGGGTGATACCGGAGGATTCGGCGAATCAGTTGACGGCAGACCGGGAAGTGCTGCGCGGTGCCTTGCATCGGACGGCGATTTTGTCGAACGAGAAGTACCGAGGTATCCGCTTGATCATTCGTGACAATAGCGTGGTGTTGCAGGCGCACAATCCGGAGCAGGAGGAAGCGGAGGAGGAGCTCGAGATCGCTTATGCCGGGGATGACATAGAAATCGGCTTCAACGTCAACTACCTGTTGGATGCGATCGGTGCGGTCGGGGGAGAAGAGGTGAATCTGTCGGTAGTGGACAGCAACTCGAGTTGCCTGATCAGGCAGCCGGATAACGCCGAGTGTAAGTTCGTCGTCATGCCGATGCGCCTGTAGACAGGCAGGCGGAGAGATCCAGCGGGGTGACGGTCGAACGGTTTACAGCCGAACGTTTTCGTTGCCTGACAAAACTGGAATTCGAACCGAGTTCGTCTTTCAATCTGGTATATGGTGCCAACGCCTCGGGTAAGACGAGCTTACTCGAGGCGTTGGCGTATCTGGGGCGAGGTAAGTCCTTTCGGGGAGCGTCTGTAGACAAACTGATACAGCATGGCGCGCGTGATTTCGTCTTGTATGGGGTGGTGGCCGGCAATGCCGCTTCGGTAGGGGTAGGGGTCCGAAACAGCCGGGAGGGGCTGGAGGTTCGTGTCGGTGGCGACACGGGGGGTGGCGCCGCCGCCCTCGCGGACTTATTGCCGTTACAAATAATCGATCCGGCGGTGCATGATTTAGTTGGCGGAGGACCGGACCAGCGCCGGCGCTTTCTCGATTGGCTGACGTTTCACGTGGAACATGAGTATGTCGGCTTGTGGCGGCAATTTCGCCGGGTCTTGCGGCAACGCAATGCGATCCTGAAGACGGGCACGACAGCCGAGGCGCTCCGGCCGTGGAACGTGGAGTTCGCGGAGTTAGGGGAGCGTATAGACAGCGCACGGCAGCGGGTTTTCGAGACCGCTCGACCGGTCATGACGGCCGGTGCTGAAAAGTTACTGGGCAGTGCGGTCGACTTCGACTACCGGCGGGGCTGGCCGGAGGAGGCGAGCCTGGGGCAAACGCTGGAGGACAACAGTCAGCGTGACCTGTCGTCGGGCAGCAGCCAATTCGGGCCGCAAAGAGCGGACCTCTCCCTGCGTTTCGACACGCGCTTGGCCAGGCGACTGGTTTCCCGTGGTCAGCAAAAGCTTCTGGCCAGCGCAATGATCCTCGGTTCGGTCGAAGTGGTACAGGAGGTGCTGGGGCGACGCTTGCTGCTGCTGCTGGACGACCCGGCGGCTGAGCTGGATAGGGAATCGGTTGCGCGCCTGATGCGCGGGGCGACGGATCTCGATTGCCAAATCGTTGCAACCAGCCTGCAGGCCGAGACGCTGCCGGTCCCGTCGGACACGCGGCTGTTTCACGTGGAACACGGCCGGCTGATACCGCCAGCCTGAGTCTTCCCGAAACCGTCCGGAATTCGGCCTCGCGGCCCGGCCGGGCAGCCCTTTTCCAGGCGAGCTTTGATACAATAGATCAGTTCGCTTCCAAGCTGTTTCAAAGGTACCGGGATGACCGACGAAATGGAATATACCTCCAGTAATATCAAGGTCTTAAAGGGCCTCGAAGCCGTGCGCAAACGGCCGGGAATGTACATCGGGGACACCGACGACGGCACCGGACTGCATCACATGGTTTTCGAGGTCGTCGACAACTCCATCGACGAAGCGCTGGCCGGATATTGCAGTGTCATCACGGTGAGCATCCACGCCGACGAGTCGGTCACGATCACCGACGACGGTCGCGGTATCCCGGTGGACATACATCCCGAAGAAGGCCGGTCCGCGGCCGAAGTGATCATGACCGTGCTGCATGCCGGCGGTAAGTTCGACGACAATTCCTACAAGGTATCCGGCGGCCTGCACGGTGTCGGCGTTTCGGTCGTCAATGCCCTGTCGGAACAACTGGTGCTGACCATCCATCGCGACGGCCGGATTCACCAGCAGGAATACGTGCACGGCGAGCCGCAGGGGCCCTTGACCGTCGTCGGCAAGACCGACCGCACGGGTACGATCATCCGCTTCAAGCCCAGTGCCCGAACCTTTACGAACATCGAGTTCCACTACGAAATACTGGCGCGCCGGCTTCGGGAGCTGTCCTTCCTGAATTCCGGCGTTCGCATACGCCTGGTGGACGAACGGGACGAGCGAGAGGACGTCTTCGAGTACGAGGGCGGCATCCGCGCATTCGTCGAGCACCTGAACCGTAACAAGACGCCGATCCACGGCAGCGTTTTCCATTTCACGGCGATGCAGGACGAGGTCGGGGTCGAAGTCGCCCTGCAGTGGAACGACGGCTACCAGGAGAACATGTTCTGTTACACGAACAACATCCCGCAGCGGGACGGCGGTACCCACCTCGCCGGCTTCCGCAGCGCGCTGACCCGCACGCTCAATACCTATATCGACAAGGAGCTCAGCGCGAAAAAGGACAAGGTTTCGCCCAGCGGCGACGACGCCCGCGAAGGCTTGACCGCCGTGTTGTCGGTCAAGGTGCCGGATCCCAAGTTCTCGTCACAGACCAAGGACAAACTGGTTTCATCTGAAATCAAAGGCATCGTCGAACAGGCGATGGCGCCGCGGCTCGAGGAATTCCTGCTCGAGCATCCGACCGAGGCCAAGGGCATCGTCTCGAAGATCATCGAAGCGGCGCGCGCGCGCGAGGCGGCGCGCAAGGCGCGTGAAATGACCCGCAGGAAGGGCGCCCTGGACGTTGCCGGCCTCCCCGGGAAACTCGCCGATTGCCAGGAGAAGGACCCGGCGCTCTCCGAGCTGTTCCTGGTCGAGGGCGACTCGGCCGGCGGTTCCGCCAAACAGGGCCGCGACCGCCGCACACAAGCGATCTTGCCGCTGAAAGGCAAGATCCTGAACGTCGAGAAAGCGCGCTTCGACAAGATGCTGTCCTCGGCCGAGGTCGGCACGCTGATCACGGCGCTCGGTTGCGGTATCGGCCGGGACGACTTCGATCCCGACAAGCTGCGTTACCACCGTATCATCATCATGACCGACGCCGACGTCGACGGCTCGCACATCCGCACCCTGCTGCTGACGTTTTTCTACCGGCAGATGCCGGCGTTGATCGAGCGCGGACATGTGTATATCGCACAACCGCCTTTGTACAAGATTCGCCGCGGCAAGCAGGAGGTCTACGTCAAGGACGATGCCGAGCTCAACGCTTATCTGTTGAACGCAGCGCTCGACAAAGCCGAGTTGCACGTCTCGGCCGATGCGCCCGCGCTGTCGGGGCTCGCTCTCGAAACACTGGCCAAGGAACACATCGCCGTCGAGAACATCATCCAGCGCCTCGCCGGGCGTTACGACGAGGTCGTGCTTCGTTGTCTCGCGACCTTGCCGACCGTAAGCGGGGAGATCGCCGACGATCTCGATGCATTCGAAGCCTGGACCGGGAAGTTGTCGGCGGCCTTGCCCAAAGACGACACCGAACGACTGCGAAACGGCGGCGCCGGTTATACGGCGGCGCTGGACCGCGGCGACGAGGATGGCGAAGGCGTGCGTATCGGCATCACGCGGCTGCAGCACGGCATCGGCGCGACCCGGTATCTGCCGCGAGAGTTTTTCGACACCAACGAATACCGGCACATCATGGCCCTGGCCGAAAAACTCCGGGACCTGCTGGGAGAAGGCGCCTACGTCACTCGCGGCGAGCGACAACAGCCGGTCGCCGAATTCGCCCAAGCCGTGGACTGGCTGATGCAGGAGGCGCGCCGCGGGCAAACCATCCAGCGTTACAAGGGCCTTGGCGAGATGAACCCGGAGCAACTCTGGGACACGACCGTCAATCCGGAAACGCGGCGCCTGATGCTGGTCAGGATCGAGGACGCGGTCAAGGCCGACGAGATCTTCACGACCTTGATGGGAGATCAAGTGGAACCGCGCCGCGACTTCATCGAACGGAACGCGCTGACGGTGTCGAATCTCGACGTCTGACACCTAATCAGGAGTAGCGGAATGAACGCGGTGATCTTGTTGTTGCTGGCGCTTGTTTTGAGCGCCTGCACGACCATGGGACCGGACCCGTCCAGGAAAGCGGTCGAGGATTTCGTCGAGGCCAACCAGCTCGAGCGCGTGGACAAGGCGCGCACTTCCCACACCGGCGGCGGGTTCAGCCGGATCAATGAATACTATGTGATCTTCAAGGCCCGCGACGACTACCTGTTCGAATTCACCCGCCGATGCTTCGAGCTGCGCGACAATACGGTGATCGTGCCCGACAAACGCGAAGACCCGAACTGGATCCATGCGCGATTCGACACCCTGCGCGGCTGCAGAATCGCAAAGATCTATGCGCTCGACGAAGCCCACGTCAAAGAGTTCGAAACGCTGGGCGAAGCGCCCGGGGATCGGAATTAGGCTATAGAAATTTAGGGAGATTAGGCGACAGGGATTAGGCGATCGAAACTAAGCGGCAACACACCGGCAGCGCCGTCGACTGCCGTCAGCGGGTATCGTCAGCGGGTATCGGTCGCCCGTTCCTCCCGCCGGCGCCTGGCCTTGTAGGCTTCGCTGATCTCGTTCATCCGCGATTCGATCCAGTCCTGTACGAGCAGGCTGGTTTCCCTGGCGTCCTGGGTACTGGCGTCGATCGGCGGGCCGATCACGAAGCGGACCGTGCCCGGGTGCTTTCGAAAGCTGCGCCGGGGCCAGTAGTCGCCGGCGTTGTGCGCAACCGGGACGATCTTGCAGCCGGCCGCTTCCGCCAGCGCCGCGCCGCTGACACCGTAGCGGCGGGTGGCATCGGGGGGTACCCGCGTACCTTCGGGAAACACGGTCACCCAGATACCTTCGGCAAGCCGCTGTTTGCCTTTGTTGATCACATGCATCACCGCTTGCCGTCCCCTGCCGCGGTGGATACTGATCGGATGCAAGACCAGCGCCAGCGCCCAGCCGAAAAACGGCAGCCACAACAGCTCGCGTTTGACGACCCAGGTCGTCTGCGGGAACACGGTCACGTGCCAGTAGGTCTCCAGCGCGCTGGTGTGCTTGATCATGATCACACAGGGCTCGTCCGGGATGTTCTCGCGACCTTCGACGACGACGTTCAGGCCACAGAAGAACTTGCCGGCCCATACCGACAACCGGCACCAGCCGACGGTCACCGCCCATTGCCAGCGCTTCGGGCCCCAGGCCACCAGCAGGACCGCGGTCGCACCCAGCGCCGCGGTCAGGAACAGGAACGTCATGAACGCGAACGAACGAATCGCAACCAGGCATTCGCGGAGCAGGGCTTTCATGCCGGTGTCCTGCCTACCCGGGTTCAGGCTATCGACAGCCGCGAGATGTCGGCCACGTCGAGGAAGCGGGCGCGAAGCGCGGCCAGCAGCGCAAGCCGGTTGGCCCGCAGCCCGGCATCGTCCGCCATGACCATCACATCGTCGAAAAACCGGTCCACCGGCTCGCGCAATGCCGCCAGCGCACGCAAGGTGTCGGTGTAACGGCGTTCGGCCAGCATAGGGCGTACCGTGTCGGCGGCTTTCGACAGGGCTTCGTGAAGGGCTTTCTCCGCCTCGTCGTCGAAGAGCTCCGGCCGCACTTCGTGCACCTCGGTAGCGCCGTCGCTGCCGGCCTGGCGCAGGATGTTCGCGATGCGCTTGTTGGCGGCCGCGAGGCTTTGCGCCTCGTCGAGACCGATGAACGCCTGCACCGCCTCGAGCCGCTGCTCGAAGTCGACCAGCGATGCCGGTGCACGGGCCATGACGGCGTCGAAGGTCTCGGTGTCGAGGCCCGGCTCACGTTCCAGAAAATAATGCCGCAGGCGGTCCGTGACGTAGTCGTAGAGCGCTTCGGCAATGCGGTCGGCGTCGGCGCCGCCGACGGGCTGCTCGGCCACCGCCGTGGCGAGCGCGGTCTTGAGGTCGAGGTCCAGGCCGCATTCGACCAGGATGCGAACGATACCCAGCGCGGCGCGCCTGAGCCCGAAGGGGTCGCGATTGCCCGAGGGCTTCTTGCCCAGCGCAAACGCGCCGGCCAGCGTGTCCAGCCGGTCGGCCAGCGCAAGCACCCGGCCGTCGTCCGTCGCGGGCAGGGCGTCACCGGCGAATCCCGGCCGGTAGTGTTCGCCGATGGCGGCTGCCACCGCATCCGATTCACCGTCGGCGCGGGCGTAATAACCTCCCATCGTTCCCTGCAGTTCGGGAAACTCGCCGACCATCCCGGTCAGAAGATCGCATTTGCACAACATCGCGGCCCGTTCCGCGTCGCGTCCGAGCTCGAGGGCCGCCGATATCGCGGCTGCGATAACGGCGGTCCGGGCGCTTTTGTCGCGCAGGCTGCCGAGTCCGCGTTGATACACCACGTCCTTGAGCTGGTCCAGGCGGCTTGCCAGGCTGCGCTTGCGGTCGGTTTCCCAGAAAAACTCGGCGTCGGCAAGGCGCGGCCGAATCACGCGTTCGTTGCCGTCACGGACGACGGCGGGATCAAGGCTTTCTATGTTCGCCACCGTGACGAACAGGGGTTTGAGCGTCCCGTCGGCGTCCGCGATCGGAAAGTACCGCTGGTGCCCGGTCAAAGTCGAGATCACCGCTTCGCGCGGCAGCTTGAGATAACGCGGATCGAAGCTGCCGAGCATCGGCACGGGCCATTCGACCAGCGCTGCAACTTCGTCGTACAGCGACTCGCCCTCGACGACGACACCGCCGGCCTCGGCCGCGGCCGCCTCGACCCCCTCGCATATCATCCGGCGCCGGCGCACCGGATCGGCGATGACCCGCCCCTCGGTCTCGAGCTTGTCGAGATACTCGCCGGGATGCCGGAGCTCGATCCGGGCGCGGCCGAGGAAGCGGTGCCCGCGGGTCACCCTGCCAGCGGCAACACCGAGCACGGCCGCATCGACGACTTGCTCACCGTGCAGCAATACGACCCAATGCACCGGCCGCACGAACTCGCCGTCGCCGTCGCCCCAGCGCATCGGCTTCGGGATCGGCAGGCCGGCGAGTGCCTGCTCGACGAAGGCGGGGATCAGCTCGGCGGCCGGCCGGCCGCGATCCACGGTCTCGAAACAAAGCCATTCGCCCTTGTCCGTGCGCTCACGGCCTAGCTCGTCGACGGTAACGCCGCACTTGCTTGCAAACGCGGTAGCCGCCGGCAGCGGTTTGCCGTCCCCATCGAAGGCCACGGTTGTCGGCGGGCCCCGGCGCGTGACGGCGCGATCGGCCTGTTCGTGTTCAAGATCCTCGACGATCGCGGTCAGGCGTCTGGGACTGGCGTACTGCCGGATTTCACCGTGGCTCAGGTTCGCCGCGTCGATCGCGCCGCGCAGGCCTTCGGTAAAAGCCGCCATCAGGCCGGCCAGCGCCTTGGGCGGCAGCTCCTCGGTGCCGATCTCGACCAAGAGGTCCGCGCTGCTCACGCCGATGTCCTGGTCGATTCTTTGGCCGGTTTCTTAGTCGATTTTTGGGCCGATTTTTGGGCCGACTGCCTGGCCAGGCCGACCGACTCGACCATCGGAAAGCCGAGCGCCTCCCGGGCCTGGTAATAGGTTTCGGCGATCGCGCGCGCCATCGAACGCACCCGCAGGATGAAGCGCTGCCGTTCGCTGACCGAAATCGCCTGGCGCGCGTCGAGCAGATTGAACAGATGGGAGGCCTCCAGCATGCGCTCGTAGGCCGGTAGCGCCAGCCCGTCGGCGATCAGGCGCTCACACTGGTTTTCGGCGTGGTCGAAGGCCTTGAACAGGCCGTCCGTGTCCGCCAGCTCGAAATTGTATTTCGACTGCTCGACTTCGTTCTGGTGATACACGTCGCCGTAGCTGATCCGGCCGAGCGGACCGTCGGTCCAGACGATGTCGAAGATGCTCGCCACGTTTTGGAGGTACATCGCAAGGCGCTCCAGCCCGTACGTGATCTCGCCGGTGACCGGGCGGCATTCGAGGCCGCCGACCTGCTGGAAGTAGGTGAACTGCGTGATCTCCATGCCGTTCAGCCACACTTCCCAACCGATCCCCCAGGCGCCGAGGGTCGGCGACTCCCAGTTGTCCTCGACAAAACGGATGTCGTGCACGCGCGAGTCGATGCCGATCGCCGCCAGCGAGTCGAGATACATCTCCTGGATGTCCTCCGGCGACGGCTTTATCGCAACCTGATACTGGTAATAATGCTGCAGCCGGAACGGATTGTCGCCGTAACGCCCGTCGGTCGGGCGGCGGCTGGGTTGCACGTAGGCGGCGCTCCACGGCTCCGGTCCCACCGCGCGCAAGAACGTTGCCGGATGAAACGTGCCCGCGCCCATCTCCTTGTCGTAAGGCTGAAGGATGACGCAGCCCCGCTCGGCCCAGAATTGCTGCAGCCTGAGGATCAGGTCCTGAAAGGTCTGTGCGGGTTGCCCTGATTCGACGCTCATGCTTCGGTGGCCGGTGCCGGGGTGCGGCAAAGCCGCGAAGTATAACGGCTTACGCGCCGGGATGACCCCTCGGCGGCCCTTCGTCGCGATAGCCCCAGGACGGTGCGCCTCGGCATCAGTTAGCACCATGGTAGTGCAAAAATAACTCGATCTGCACTATCATGGTGCAACCGATTCCGGATTCAGTAGAGAATCATGAGCTAAAACAAAACCTTAATGCCAGCACCATTTTGGCACAGATTCTGCAAACCCACAGAAACCCGGCCGGCCTTCGCCGGCTTCCCATTGGCGCACTGACTGGAGGATACCAATGACGCCCTCAGAGGTACTCGGCCTCATCAACGACAAAGAGGTCAAATTCATCGACTTTCGGTTTACGGATACGAAAGGAAAAGAACAACATGTCACCGTGCCGGCCCACACGGTCGATGAGGACCTGTTCGAGGACGGCAAGATGTTCGACGGCTCTTCGATCTCCGGCTGGAAGGGTATCAACGAGTCGGACATGATTCTGTTGCCGGACCCGTCGTCGGCGGTGCTCGACATTTTCACCGACGAGACCACGCTCAACCTGCGCTGCAACGTCATCGAGCCGGCGACGATGCAGGGATACGACCGCTGCCCGCGCTCGCTCTCCGAACGCGCCCAGGCTTACCTGAACTCCACCGGGATCGCCGACACGGCGTACTTCGGTCCGGAAAACGAGTTTTTCGTCTTCGACAGCGTGACCTGGGACGACAGCATGCAAGGTGCTTTCTACCGGGTGGATTCCGAGGAAGGCGCCTGGAATACCGACCGGTCGTACGAAGACGGCAATACCGGCCACCGGCCGACCGTCAAGGGCGGTTATTTCCCGGTGCCACCGGTCGATTCCTTGCACGACATCCGCTCCGCGATGTGCATGGCGCTGGAGGAGGTGGGCCTTACGACCGAGGTGCATCACCACGAGGTGGCCACCGCCGGTCAGTGCGAGATCGGCGTCAAGTTCAACACGCTGGTACGCAAGGCCGACGAAGTCCAGATGCTGAAGTACGTCGTGCACAATGTCGCGCACGCTTACGGCAAGACGGCTACGTTCATGCCCAAGCCGCTGGTCAACGACAACGGCAACGGCATGCACGTACACCAGTCGCTGTCGAAAAGCGGTGAAAACCTGTTTGCAGGTGACGGCTACGGCGGCCTGTCCGACACGGCCCTGTATTACATCGGCGGCATCATCAAACATGCCAAGGCGATCAACGCGTTCACCAACCCCGCCACCAACAGCTACAAGCGCCTGGTACCGGGATTCGAGGCGCCGACGATCCTCGCCTATTCCGCGCGCAACCGTTCCGCGTCGATTCGTATTCCGTACGTGGCCAATCCGAAGGCGCGCCGTATCGAGGTGCGTTTCCCGGACTCGATGTCCAATCCGTACCTGGCTTTCTCGGCAATGATGATGGCCGGGCTCGACGGCATCCTGAACAAGGAGCATCCGGGCGACGCGATGGACAAGGACCTCTACGACCTGCCGCCGGAGGAAGAGAAAAACCTGAAGCTGGTTGCCTTTTCCCTGGACGAGGCACTGGCCGCGCTGGACGAGGACCGCGATTTCCTGAAAGCCGGGGACGTGTTCTCGGACGACCTGATCGACGCCTATATCGACCTCAAGATGGAAAACGTCACCCGGCTCAGGATGACCACCCATCCGGTCGAATTCGACATGTATTACAGTCTTTGATTGCAGGGAAATTGTTCAAAAAGTGTGAACCGGGCGGCAAAACGCCGCCCGTTCACTAGCCCGGATCGGGCCCGCGCTGATATGCTGAAGCCATGGAATACCGCCTCATTCTGTCCGCCGCGGGCCTGTTGCTGGCGGC
This sequence comes from Woeseiaceae bacterium, assembly GCA_028279985.1. Classification (GTDB taxonomy): domain Bacteria; phylum Pseudomonadota; class Gammaproteobacteria; order Steroidobacterales; family Woeseiaceae; genus UBA1847. The sequence goes on along the minus strand of JANQMR010000023.1, from coordinate 104,208 downwards.
CGCCGCGATGGCTTCCGGCGAGGCCTATCGATGGGTCGACGAGGACGGCGTCGTGCATTTCTCGGACGTTCCCCGAGAGGGCGCCGAGCGGATCGTCCTCCAGCAGTCCAATGTCGTCCCGACGGTCCGTCCGGCGCCGCGTCGGGCCGCGCCGGAAACCGACGGTGATCCCGCGGAACCGGGCGCGCCGTTCCGTTACGAGAGCATCGAGGTCGTGTCGCCCGCTGCCGAAGAGACCTTATGGAACATCGAGGGCGTTCTGACGGTTTCGGTGGCCCTAAGCCCGGCGCTGCAACCGGGCCACCAGGTGCGGTTGTACTTCGACGGCGAGGAACGCACGACGTCGTCGTCGACGAGCGTGCAGATCGACGAGGTCTGGCGCGGTGTGCACAACATCCAGGCGGAAGTCATCGACGATACGGGTCAGCTCATGATCCGCAGCCAGCCGAACCGCTTTTACGTGCAGCAGAACACGATCATCGGCCGTCCCGTCCGCTGACCGAAGGCACGCCCGACGACAGATCCGGCGACAAATCTCGCGACAATGGCGGTCGCGGCGCATCCGGCAACGGCGGCAGCCTCGATCGTCTGGCCAGAGACATCCTGGGCAGCCTGAGTGCGGGCGTCGTCCTGCTCGACCACAACCTCCTGATCAAGGGGATCAACCCGTCCGCTGAGAACATTCTGGGCATCAGCGAGGCTCGTGCGATCGGCGAGTCGCTGCTCCGGTTGCTGGACGACGAACCGGAGCTCCGTGACATCCTCGCAAGAGTCAACGCCACCGGCGATCATTACGCAAACGAGATACGCTTGGCGCCCACCGAAGTGCATGCGGAAGAACGCATTGTCGATTGCCGCGTCTCACCCCTCGGCGGCGACGCCGATCTGTTACTGGTCGAGATGACCGACGTGACCCGGCGTTCGCGCATCAGCCGCGAGAACGCACTGCTGATTCAACACGGCGCCGGCCGCCAGATGATCCGCCAGCTCGCACACGAGATCAAAAATCCGCTGGGCGGGATACGCGGCGCCGCGCAGTTGCTCGAGCGGCAACTCGACAGGGAAGAGTTTCGCGAATACACCAGCGTCGTGATCAGCGAGACCGACCGCCTGGCCGGTCTCGTCGATACCCTGCTCGGTCCCGGCGGGCCGCCGAACAAACAGCCGGTGAACATCCATGAGTTGCTCGAATATGTCGTACGTATCATCGAAGCGGAAGAGCGACGCAGCCTGACGATCGAGCGCGACTACGACCCGGGCCTGCCGCTGATCGATCTCGATCGCGACCAGATGGTGCAGGCGTTTCTCAACCTGGTTCAGAATGCCGCGCATGCGCTGGACGGCCAGGGCACGATTACGCTCAGAAGCCGGGCCGTGACGAACTTCACGATCGGCGACGTGCGTCATCGGGTGATAGCCAGCATCGAAATCGAGGACGACGGACCCGGCATCCCCGACGACTTGCGGGATTCGGTTTTCTACCCGCTGGTCACGACCAATCCGGAAGGCACGGGCCTGGGGCTGCCGGCCGCGCAGGAACTGATCAGCCGCCACGGCGGCCTGATCGAGTTCGACAGCCGTCCCGGGCGCACCGTGTTCTATTTGCGGATTCCGCTGGCGCAAGACGGAGTCTGAGCCGGTGAGCGGACGCAAGCTCGACGTGTGGGTAGTGGACGACGATCAGTCGGTTCGCTGGGTGCTGGAGAAGGCACTGCGCCAGGCGCACATGGAAACGCGCAGCTTCGAACGCGCCGAGCACCTGCTCGAGGCGATCGACGAACGGTCGCCGGACGTGCTGATCACCGACGTGCGAATGCCGGGCATGAGCGGCATCGCGTTACTTGAGCGCCTGAACCGCAGCAATCCCGGGCTGCCGATTATCGTGATTACCGCGCATTCGGACCTGGACCACGCCGTTGCGGCTTACAAAGGGGGCGCTTTCGAATACCTGCCCAAGCCCTTCGATATCGACGAGGCCGTCGAGCTCGTGCGCAAGGCGGCGACCAGCCAGGAGCTCGAAGCCGGCAACGACGACGATGCGGGCGACGGCATGATCCCGTCGCTGATCGGCCAGGCGCCGGCCATGCAGGAGGTGTACCGGTCCATCGGCCGGCTCGCGGGTTCGAGCATGACCGTGCTGATCACCGGCGAATCCGGCACCGGCAAGGAGCTGGTCGCGCGTGCCCTGCACGAGCACAGTCCGCGGGCGGGCAGGCCCTTCGTCCCGCTGAACACGTCGGCGATCGCGTCCGAGTTGCTGGAGTCGGAGCTTTTCGGTCACGAGAAGGGCGCGTTCACCGGCGCCGATTCGCGCCGCATCGGCCGATTCGAGCAGGCCGACGGCGGTACGCTGTTCCTCGATGAGATCGGCGACATGTCGCCGGCGCTACAGACCCGACTGCTCCGGGTGCTGGCGGAAAGCGAGTTCTATCGCGTCGGCGGCCAGACATCGATCAAGGTCGATGTCCGGGTGATCGCGGCGACCAACCAGGACCTCGCACGCGCCGTCAAGGAAGCCCGCTTCCGCGAGGACCTCTATCACCGGCTCAATGTCATTCGTATCAACACGCCGCCGCTCAGGTACCGGCGCGAAGACATTCCGCTGTTGTTCAACCATTATCTTGCCGAATCGGCAAAAGAGCTGGACACGCCGGCAAAAAGCATCGACGCGCAGGCGATGGAGGCGCTGCAGAGTTACGACTGGCCCGGTAACGTCCGCCAGTTGGTGAACACGACCCGCCGCCTGACCGTCACGGCGCCGGGCAGCGTAATCACCGCCGACGATATCCCGTCCGAGCTCGGCGGAGTCGATTCGACGGGGCGCGCCGGACGGGAATGGACCCGCAGTCTCGCGTCCTGGGTCGAGGGCCGCCTGCGCGCCGGCGACACCGGGTTGCTCGAGACGGCGCTGCCCGACTTCGAGAAAACCCTGATCCGGATCGCGCTGCGGCAAACCGGCGGCCATCGCCAGAAAGCCGCCAGGCTACTCGGTTGGGGCCGAAATACGCTGGCGCGCAAGATGAAGGCCTTGAAACTCGATTGAGCGAAGCGGAACGAAGACCGGCGGCGGCCGCGGCATCGTCGTTGTGCCAATCCGGCCTTCCTAATCGGCCTCTGAGTGGGACTTCTCGTCTTTGTGGTCTGGCCAGCCGCCCTCAATCTTGACGCGTTCGGGTTTTGGGCCACGTTTGTCTTTTTTGTCAGACATGACTATACGAGAGACATCTGTGCAGCCGGAATGGATGTATTCTTGGCCCTCCGAATCATCGAATCGATAGTCGCGTTTGTATTTATGACTACCAGATGTACTTCCGGATGCTCATTGGCAAATACGCGAAATATTTCGTCTGCGAAAGCTTGGCCAATCGATAGAACACCTTGGAAGTCTAGTAAAACTTCTTTGAAGTCGTTTACCCGAGCTAAAACCCGTTTCGCTGCTGATCTAGAAATCAATTGGTCGTCGTCGTAAAGCCCGAGTTTTATAGGCACGTGTGTTCTAGTGAAACCGTGATCGTCAAACTCGGCTGCATACCGGTCAAAAACGTCCTTAATCTTCCTCGGACTATCCCTCTCTATTACCATGAATACGCGAGTTCCTTCTTGCGAGTTGTTAAGGCTTTCATCCGCTTCAATCAACCAATCTCCAGCGAAATTGGTACGCGTGAAGTACAGGCGCTGAGAGCGAATACTAAATGAGTCAAACATGCGCGAGGTAAAAAATATCCCTTCACCGGAATGCTTCGATCTATCCGAAGTTAGCTTCCCTTTAGATAACTCAAGCAGCGCGTGGCGCGGATCATTCAAACCGAAATCTTGTTGAATTTTTTGGAAAATACCGATGCCATAGTCCTTGACTATTAACTCAACATTGATTGCGGTCCTGGATACACTGATCATTGCAGTATCTGACTCAGAATGGTCAATTACATTATTAAGCATCTCGGTGAACCCGTGTTGGCAAATGCTGAGGACGTTGGAGTCCACATATGGGGCGACTAGCGGACGTATCTTGTCTCTCCACTCTAGATCCTCCTGAACATCGTGAGTGATATTTAGCTGGAAAGAATCTCCTGCTAAGTACCGCAATCGATATTGGCGTGCCCGTGTATTGCCAGTGCCAAGGAGAGCACCTTCCGCAATGAGGTCGTTTAGGTATTTCGACGCCGATTGCCGCGATAGCTTGAATTTCCTCTGAACGAGTCTGCCGATGTCTGACGGATGACGTTCTACGTTCCGAAGAACGAAATCCCGCACCTTCTGTCCGCGTTTCGTTATTCGTTTCGCCACTTTTAAGCTTTCAACTTGCCACCTTTACGGCGGCTATTGTACTATTCTGCTCAATCTATTTGTCAAGTTTGCGATCTGTATTTGCCAATAAATTTATATAACTATTTGATAATAATAGTTTATTTGATGCACTGGTTAGAAGCCATATCCCCGTGCCGGAATAGGTAGACGGACCAGCTTTGGTAAAGATCCTTGAACTTGCTCTGCTCTGGTCGGTGGTGTTGCCGAAGAAATAGCGGCAAGGCATCGCGGCCGCATAGATGTCAGGGAAAGCTACGCCAAAGCCAAGGAAGTAGCAGCAGATGTGCAGTTTGATCCGCAGGAAGTTTTAGCCGAAGCTGCTTAGATACTTGGCTTAAGCTGATGAATCGGGCGGCAGAAGTCTTCGTCGGATCATGGGCCCTGCTTACCAATCCAGCGTTCCGACCAGCTCGGCTAGCGAAGCCATGCCGTGGCGGTCCAGGTAGTCGGCGATACCGTCGTTGATTTTTACGCAGGCCAGCGGATCGTAGAATAGTGCCGTGCCGACGCCGACCGCAGCCGCGCCGGCGACGATGAACTCGATTGCGTCGCTTGCCGTCGTGATGCCGCCCTGGCCGATGATCGGCACCCCGTGTTTGTTGGCAACCTGATGGACTTCGTGCACCTTCAAAAGGGCAATGGGTTTAATCGCCGGTCCCGACAGGCCGCCGCGGACGTTGCCGATTACCGGTTTGCGGCGCTCGGGATCGATCGCCATGCCCGAGATCGTGTTGATGACCGACAGTGCGTCGCTGCCGGCCTCGATGCAAAGCTTCGCATTCAGCGCGATGTCGGTCTGGTTGGGAGACAGCTTGGTGATGATCGGCTTCGAGGTCTGTGCGCGACAGGCCGCAACGACACGAGCCGACATGTCCGGATCGTTGCCGAACTGTACGCCGCCTTCCTTGACGTTTGGGCAGGAGATGTTGATCTCGATCGCGTCGATCGGTGAGTCGTCGAAACGTTTCGTGACCCGCTCGTATTCCTCGATCGTCGATCCGGACACATTGGCAAAAAAACGCGTCTCCGAGAAATCGAGCCCGGGCAGGATATCGTCGACGACGGCGTCGACCCCCGGGTTTTGCAAGCCTATCGAGTTCAGCATGCCCATCGGTGTCTCGAACACCCGGTGCGGCGGATTGCCGAGACGCGGATCGCCGGTGGTGCCCTTCAACACGACCGCGCCCACGTCGCGGTTCGAAAATCCTTCGACCCGCGTGTACTCCTCGCCGAAGCCGACGCAGCCGGACAGCAACACGATCGGCGAGTCCAGCGACAGGCCGCAGAATTCGATGTCGATTGGGGGCTTTGATGCGCGCATCGGCTGCGGCATTCTACCCGATGCGTGCCGGCAACCGGAGCCTGTCGAATGCCGCGGCGGCGGCCGTGTATGAGGCGTGGCGAAAAAGATGATAGGGTCCGGCTCGAAACCCGCTGCGGCAATGGCCTCCCGGTCGGCTTCCAGATCATCCGAGCTCAGGCTGATGATCGACAGCCCGTGTCCCGCCTCGAACCTCGGCAACATCCGGTCCCTGATCGGCTGCGGCGATGCATCCAGGTCGCCGATGAACTCCAGATAATTACGTTCGAACTGTATCACCCGGTTCGACGTGCCGATTTCGATGTGTTTCGTCCGCGGCAACACATGAAAACCCAGCCGCTCGTAATTACGGTCGGCCTCGTCCAGGTCGGCGGCGTTCAATACACAGCGATCCAGGGACCGTGACGTCATCTCAATGTCCCGCGTCCATCGGTGCCGGAGCGCCTACCTTATGACTTGTGCAGAGGCTCCCTAGTGTCCTTTGCGGCGTTCCGGCGCCTGCTCCGGCTTCAGCGAGCGTCTCATGAGCGCCCCGACCGCCTCGCGCGGCGACACGCCTTCGTAGAGTATCCGGTAGACCTCGTTGCAGATCGGCATCTCGATGTCGAGATCGTCGGCGACGGCCTTGACGGCCTTGGCTGCGAGCACGCCTTCGACCACCTGCTGGATTTCCTGCCGGGCTTCCTCGACGGTCTTGCCGGCCGCGAGCGCAAGTCCCATGCGACGGTTGCGCGACAGATCGTCGGTGCAGGTGAGCACCAGGTCGCCCATGCCGGCGAGGCCCATCAGGGTTTCGCGTTTGGCGCCCAGCGCGACACCCAGCCGGGTCAGTTCCACCAGCCCGCGGGTGATCAGCGCAACCCGGGTATTGGCGCCGAAACCCAGGCCGTCGGACAGGCCCGCGCCGATGGCCAGTACGTTCTTGACCGCGGCGCCGACTTCGACGCCGACGATGTCGTCCGAGGTATACGGCCGAAAACTTTCTCCCGACAAGGTCTCCGCGAGCTCGCGCGCAAAGTCCGGATTGTTCGCCGCGACGGTCATCGCCGTCGGCAACCCGCGGCCGACTTCCTCGGCGAAGGTCGGACCGGACAGCACCGCAACGGGCCTATCGGCGCCGAGCACTTCGGCAGCCACCCGATGCGGCAGCTTGCCGGTGTCGAGCTCGAAACCCTTGCTGGCCCAGCAAACCCTGGCTTCGTCGTCGAGTAGCGGGCTTACGGTCGTCAACACTTCCCGCAGGGCATGGCTCGGGACGACGATCAGTACGTCGCGGCAATCGTGCAGGCAATCCTCGAGGTCCGGCGTTGCCACGAGGTTATCGGGGAATGCCGAGTCCGGCAGGTACCGGCGGTTTACCCGCTCACGCGCCATCGCCTCGAGCCGGTTCCGGTTTCGGCCCCAGATCCTGACCTGCCGGCCGCCGCGGGCGATCTGCAGCGCAAGCGCGGTGCCCCAGGAGCCCGCGCCGACGACCGCAATGGGTTGCTTGCTATCGGGTTTGATCGGGGATTTGATCGGGGGTTCGATCGGGCGGCCGATCAGTGCGTCTCCTGCGACGCGGCGCCCTGGTTTTGCGCCGCGGCCTGTTGCTGCTGCAGGCCTTGTGCGTATAAGGCTTCGAAGTTGATGGGCTGCAGGATGAACTCCGGGAAGCCGCCCTTTTGCACGATGCTCGCGACGGTTTCGCGCACGTAGGGGAACAGGATGTTCGGGCACAGGCTACCGACCAGCACCCCCATCTCCTGTTCGGTGTAACCGGTGATCTCGAATACACCGGCCTGGTGGAGCTCGACCAGGAACAGCGTGTTGTCCGAGTCTTTCTCCTTGGCCTGCACGGTGACGGTCAGCAGCACTTCGTGCAGCTTGTCGTCGATCTTCTTGTGCGCGCTGCGCAGGTTCAGGTCCGTATGCGGTGCCCACTTGCCGGCCTGAAACACCTCGGGCGCCTGCGGGGACTCGAACGAGAAGTCCTTGAGATAGAGCTTTACGATCGCCAGGCGCTTTTCCGCGCCTTCTTGTGCCTGTTCTGCCATCTGCTGTTCCTGTTGCCTGATGCGCGCTCACCCTGCGGCGAGCAGCTCGTCCAACCGACCCGACTTGTCCATTGCGTCCAAATCGTCGAAGCCTCCGACGTGTTCGCCGTCGATGAATATCTGCGGTACCGTGCGCCGGCCGCTGCGCTCATGCATGACGGCAAGCTGTTCGGCGTCGTCACTGACGATGATTTCCTTGAACGGTACGCCCTTGCGGGTCAACAAGGTGCGCGCGGCCATGCAGTATACGCAGCTCGTGTTACCGAACATCTCCACGCGGGGTTCTTCGCTCATGCCTTTTTCTTGCCTTTGGTTTTCTTGCCCGACACGATCGGCATGCCCGCCTGTGCCCAGGCGTTCATGCCGCCTTTCAAGTTGTACACCGCATCGAAACCCGCGGTTTTCAGTGCAGCCAGGGCCCGGCCCGACGTGATACCGGCGTCGCAGACCGTCACGATCGGCTTGCCTTTGAGCCGGCCCAGCTTTTCCATGCGGGCTTCGAGCTCATCCATCGGGATGTTTCGCGCGTTGACGATATGGCCACGGCCGAAGGCTTCGGAGCTGCGCAGGTCGATGATGGTGGCGTCGTCGTTGATCAACCGTACTGCCATCGCCGGGTCGACGGCCGATACCGCCGTGGCCTTGCGGCGCAGTTCCGAGAAGACCAGCACGAAAAAGCTGATCATCAGCGCGGAGACCAGCAACGGATGATTGCCGGTGAATTCCAGGATTCTTTCCATGCAGCGGGTTGTCCGGCGCGCGGGTGCGCCGCGGTGGCGAAAACGCCGCATTATAGCAGCGTCGGGCCGTGGGAAGATTGTCGTTTCGGGCCGTTTGTTTCCAATCGTTTCCGGGCTTTGCCGAATTCTCTACACTTCGCCCGTATGAGGACGGTCAAGACCGGTTTGTTGGTACTGTTGACCGCGGCGCGTGCGGCGGCGGCGGACGATGCCGCAACCGGCGAGCTGGCCAAGATCAAGGAGAAGGAGCTCGAGGAGGTCCGCCAGCGCATCAGCGCGCTCAAGCAAAGCATGGATGCCGTGGCGGCGGACCGCGACCGGCTGACCGCCGAGCTGCAGAAAGCCGAAGTCGCGATCTCCGAGAAACGCCTGCGCCTGGCCGAGCTCGAGCGGGAGCGCGACTACAGCACGCAGCGCCGCGTCGAACTCGACGCGGCCTTGGCCGAAAGAAAGGCCGAACTCCGGAACGAGTCCGCCGAACTGGCCGCGCAGCTTCGCGCCGCCTACATGGGCGGTAGCCAGGAGCGCCTGCGCCTGCTCCTGAACCAGAGCGACCCGGCGACCCTGGGCCGTTTGATGGCGTATTACCGTTATCTCAACGACTACCGGGCAGGTAACATCGACGTCGTCACGGCGGCGATTCGGGATCTGGCAAGACTCCATAGCGAGATTGCCGCCGAGGAAGCGCGGCTCGAAGCGATCGCCGCCCGGCGGTCCGGGGAACTCGAAACGCTGGGCACGGCTCAGGAAGCGCGCCGGGCGTTGCTGGTTTCGCTCCGGCAACAGTTAGCCAGCGAAGACCGCGAGATCCAGCGACTTGCCGCACAGGAAGCCGATCTGTCGCGGCTGATCGACGAGCTGACGTCGATCCTGTCCGATTACCCGATCCGGTCCGAGGAGCCCTTCAGTCGCTACAAGGGGCGGCTGACCTGGCCGGTGGCCGGCACTTTGTTGCACGACTTCGGGCAGCCGCGGGTGGACGGTCGCGTGACATGGAACGGCGTCGTGCTGGCCGCGCCGCGCGGCCGCGAAGTCCGTTCGGTCTATCATGGCCGGGTGGTGTTCGCGGACTGGCTGGCGGGGCTCGGCTTGCTGGTCATCGTCGACCATGGTGAGGGCTACATGAGCCTTTATGGCTATAACGAGACCCTGCTCAAGGATGCGGGCGACTGGGTTGCACCGGGAGACGTCATCGCCACGGTGGGTGACAGCGGCGGCCAACCGCAGGCCGGCCTGTACTTCGAACTCAGGCAGGGCACCCGGCCGGTGAATCCGCGGCTATGGGTGACGCGGCGGCCCGGCTCCTAGGGAGCACTAGGGAGCACTAGGGAGCATCGCCAGACTTATGTAGAGGCTCCCTTGTAGAGGCGCCCTAGCGTCCTGTCGGTGTTCCCCCGCCCGACGGGCTTTCGGCGGTCTGGAAACGCCCGGGCGTTTGTAGTCGCGGTTCTGGAGCTGTGCTAAGGTCGAGACAACCGCCGGTCAAGAGAGCGGCGCGCTGGAGATATGTATGTCATTGAAGACGCGCGCGATTCTGGTGGTCGTCATCGGCACGGTGATGGGCCTCAGTCTGTCGCTGGGTGGCGGCCTTATGTCAGCTCAGGCCGAGCCCGATGCCGAACGGCTGGCCTGGGAACAGGCGCAAACGCTGGCCGAAGTCATGGCGCGCGTGAAACGCGACTACGTCGAGCCGATCGACGACGCCGTCCTGCTCGAAAGCGCGATCCGCGGCATGGTTGCCGATCTCGATCCCCATTCCGAATACCTGGATGCCGACGAATACCGGAACATCCGTATTTCGACCACCGGCAGTTACACCGGCATCGGCATCGAAATCAGCGAGGTGGACGGGGTCGTTCGCGTCGTCACACCGATCGCCGGGTCGCCCGCGGCCCGATCCGGCTTGCGTAGCGGCGACGAGATCATTGCCGTCAACGGCGTTGCGATAGAACCCGGTAACGTCAGGGATACGATAGGCCAGATGCGCGGCCGCACCGGGTCCGAAATCCGTATTACGGTGCGGCGCGACGGTGACGCGATCGAACACAGGATGCGCCGCGAAATCGTTCGCGTCGCCAGCGTTCACCACCAACTGCTCGGGCCGTCCTTCGGCTACATTCGCCTGAGCCAGTTCAGTGAGTCCACGGCGCGGGAGTTGAGCCGGGCCGTCGACGTCCTGCGGGACCAGAACGGCGGCGCCCTCGCCGGCCTGATCCTCGACCTGCGCAACAATCCGGGCGGCGTGCTCGACTCCGCCGTCGACGTCTCCGACCTGTTTCTCGATTCCGGGGTCATCGTCAGCGCCGAGGGTCGAACGACGGAAGCCCGGTTCTCCCGTTCCGCGCACCGCGGCGACATCCTGGACGGCGGCGAACTCGTGATTCTGGTCAACGAAGGTTCCGCCTCGGCATCGGAGATCGTCGCCGGCGCGTTGCAGGACCATGGCCGTGCCATCGTCATCGGCACGTCGACCTTCGGCAAGGGCCTGGTGCAAACGGTCATGCCGCTGTCGCGCGGCCGTGCGATCAAGCTGACGACGTCGCGTTACTACACGCCGTCGGGAGACTCGATACACGAGACCGGGATCACGCCCGACGTTTACGTCGAAGGCACCCCGGGGTATCCCGATCTGAGCTTGAGCGGCCGGGTAGACCGCGAAAACGACGCCCAGTTGCTCGAGGCACTGGAGCGGCTGGCGCGAAACCGGGTGATGCACAGCAACGCCCAGTGATGCGTCTCGCCGCGCTGGCGGCGCTGCTGCTCATGCTCACGGCTGCGGCGTCGGCCGCGGCGAGCCAAGCGCCCCGGGTTTCGATCATCATCGACGATCTCGGCTACCGGCTGGACGCCGGCCGCCGCGCGATCGCCCTGCCAGGCCCGGTCGCCTGCGCGATATTGCCCGGTGCGCCGCGCTCCCGTCATCTGGCCCGGTACGCGCACGAGCGCGGCAAGGAAGTGTTGTTACATCTGCCGATGCAGGCCATGGATGACATGGACAAGCCGAACGATCCGTTGGCCGCCAGCCCCCGCGGCCTGAGTATCGACATGAACCGGCAGGCGCTGACGCGCGCTCTTGCCGAAGCGATGCAATCGGTGCCGTATGCGGTCGGCGTGAACAATCATCGCGGCAGCCTGGTCACCCGCCATCCGGGCCACATGCACTGGTTGATGCAGGCCATTCGTGAACAGGAGCTCGAATTCTTCGTAGACAGTTACACCACACACAAGAGTGTCGCGCTGAAGCTCGCCGCCGAGAACGGCGTCGCGGCGCTGAAACGCGACGTGTTCCTGGACGCCGATCCCGATCCGGCCGAGATACGGCGTCAGTTCGAAAGGCTCAAGACCCTGGCCCGGCGGAACGGTGCGGCCCTGGCGATCGGTCATCCCTACCCGGCCACGCTGGACGTACTGGAGCAATTGCTGCCGTCGCTCGGTGACGACGGTATTCGCCTGGTGCCGATCCGCGAGCTGTTGTCGTTACCGCGAACCGGCGCCGGTGCCGATACTCTAACAACAGTCATGGAGTGATCCCTGCTGAATCGATGGCGTTCCAAGGCGGGCTTTTGATGTTCAAGACACGGCGTACGGCGCCATGGCCGGCGTTTTTCCTGGCCGTATTGCCGGCTTCCGCGGCGGAAGCCGGTCCGGATTCGATGTTTCCCGCCGGCGAGCCCGGCATCGTTCTCGCGCAGAGCGGCGATGTCGCCTGCACGGCCGAATACGATCCGGTCTGCGGCGTGGACGGACAGACCTATAGCAACGCCTGTGTCGCCGGCGTTGTCGGTGTCGACATCGCAAACACCGGCATCTGCATCGACGACAGTGCCGACGAGGACGGCGAGGGCTGCGGCGAGGCATTCGATCCGGTTTGCGGCGTGGACGGCAACACTTACATCAACGAGTGTTTCGCGCAGCAGGCAGGTGTGACGATCGCAGGTCTCGGCGCGTGCACCGCAAGCGGCTGCCCGGCGATCGAGGACCTGGTCTGCGGCATGGACGGACGGACCTACCTCAACCGTTGCGAAGCCGATGCCGCGCGCGTGCCCGTCCAGCGCAGCACTTCCTGTGACACCGACAATTGTCCGGACGTGTTCTCACCGGTTTGCGGTGACGACGGCCAGACCTACGACAATGCCTGTTTCGCCGATGCGGCCGGCGTCGAGACCTTTACGCTGGGTATGTGCAACCGGCGCCCCTGCCCGAATCTGTTCGTGCCCGTCTGCGGTTCCGACGACATGACTTACGGTAATGCCTGCCATGCCGAGCGTCGCGGGATACGGATCGACTACGCCGGCATCTGCGAGGAGCAGGGTCAGAACTGCCCGCGCGACTATCTGCCGGTCTGCGGCATGGATGGCGTCAGTTACGACAACGAGTGCCAGCTCGACAACGCGGGCGTACAGAAAGCCTACGCAGGCAAGTGCCTGGGCGATTGAGTCCGGACGGCACTACGGTGCATTCCCTACGGATAGGTGTAACTCGACTGAATCCCCAGCGGAATCCCGGCCAGCGTGTATAACAACAGGAATATCGTCCAGACGATCAGGAAGGTGATCGAGTACGGCAGCATCATCGCGGTCACGGTGCCGATGCCGGTGCTTTTCACGTATCGCTGGCAGTAAACCACGACCAGCGGGAAGTACGGCATCAGCGGCGTGATGATATTGGTGCTCGAGTCGCCGACCCGGTACGCGGCCTGGGTCAGGTCCGGCGAAATGCCGAGCTGCATCAGCATCGGCACGAAGATCGGCGCCAGAAGCCCCCACTTGCCGCTCGCCGAGCCGACGAAGATATTGATGAACGCGGTCAACAGCACGATGCCGACGACCGTGACGTAGGACGGCATGCTGAGCCACTTCAGGAATTCCGCACCCTCGAGCGCCAGCAGCACGCCGAGATTCGACTGGCCGAAAGCGTAGACGAACTGCGCGATGAAAAACATGATCACCAAGTAATAGGACATCTGGCCCATGGCCTTGGTCATGCCGTCGATCATGTCTTTGGAGCTTTTTACGGTACCGGCGACGATGCCGTAGACGAGTCCCGGTATCAGAAACAACAGGAAGATCAACGCGACGATCGAACGCATCATCGGCGCGGCACCGGTCGTCAGGCCGCCGTCGGCGTCGCGCCATGCCGATCCTCCGGGAATCGCGGTCACGAACAGGAGCACCAGCCCCAGCACCATCGCGATAACCGCCGCACGCAGGCCTTTTTTCTCGTTTGCGTCGAGGTCGTGCATCTGCGGCAGTTCCTCGAGGTCCCCGTCCACCGTCACACCCTGGAGCCGCGGCTCGACCACTTTCTCGGTCAGGTACCAGCCGAAACCGATGATCAACAGCGAAGAGGCCGTCGTGAAGAAATAGTTGTTGAGCGGGTTCAACACGATGTCCGGATCGAGGATCCGCGCGCCCTCCTGCGACAGCCCCTGCAACAGGGGGTCCAGTGAAGAGGGCACGAAGTTTGCCGAGAATCCGCCCGACACGCCGGCAAAGGCGGCGGCGATACCGGCCAGCGGGTGGCGTCCCGCGGCGTAGAAAATCACACCGCCGAGCGGGATCACGAGGACGTAGCCCGCATCCACGGCCGAATGGCTGACGATGCCGACCAGTATTACCATCGGCGTCAACAACCACTCCTTGGTGGCGTTCAACAACGAGCGTATCGCCGAGTTGATGAAACCGGTGTGCTCGGCGACGCCGATACCGAGCATGGCAACCAGGACCACGCCCAGCGGATGGAAGTGTACGAAGTTGGTCACCAGCACCGACAGGAATTCGGTCATCGCCGAAGGCGCGAGCAGGTTGTTGATGACCAGCGCTTCACCCGAACGGGGATCCTCGACCGAGAAGCTGACGTAGGACAAAAGCCAGGACAATATCCAGACGATGAAGAGCAGGCCTATGAACAACACCGCCGGGTCGGGCAGGGCGTTGCCGACGCGTTCCACGGTCGCAAGCATGCGTGAGCTGAGGCTAGGTTTCGCTTGTTTTTCTGTCGCCATCGTTATTCCCCAGTTTTCCCCGGTTTTCCTCAAGTCGGCTCTGAAGTTCCGGGCTCAAACCCCGGTTTACCGCCTCGCCCAGCTACCGAATCGCTGTTTGCGGCATGTCACATCACTTGACGCCGTGGGTCATGCGGTTGATGAGGCGGGAGAACAGCATGAAAAGCAAACCCGCGCCCACGACGATGCTCGCAACCACGAAGAACAGTTGCTCGGGCGGCAGGCTCTCGATGCGGCTCGATACGAGACCGGCCACCAGGTTGCCCAGCGCCGCGCCCATGAACCAGGTACCCATCATCTGGCCGACCAGTCGATGCGGCGCGAGCTTGGTCACGCTGCTCATGCCCACCGGGCTCAGCGCCAGCTCGCCGACCGTGTGGAAGAAATAGGTCACGACCAGCCAGGTCATCGCGACACCGACGGCCGGATCGCCCGCCGCATTCGCCGGCACGTAGAGCGAGCCCCATGCCAGCACCAGGAAGCCGACCCCGAGCAGTACCAGCCCCAGGCCGAACTTGACCGGGATCGAAGGGTTGTTGGCGCCGAGCTTGACCCACAGCATGCCGACGACCGGCGCCAGCAGGATGATGAAAATGGGGTTCACCGATTGCAGCCAGCTCGTCGGCGTCTCCCAGCCGAAAAACACGCGGTCGGTGAAGTCCCGCGCGTAGATGTTCATCGACGTGCCCGCCTGTTCGAAACCCGACCAGAACATGGCCGCGCCAAGGAACAGCAGGAAGATCACGAACACACGCTGCCGCTCCACCTTGTCGTGGCAGCCGAAGGCGATGATCGCCGCGAAGTAGATTGCCGCAACGATGACGACGATCGCCCCGGTCGTCTTGGCGAAGCCCACCACCGTCAGGTTCACGACCCCCGAAGCGCCCAGGGCATAGATGCCGACCGTGAGCGCCAGGGTCACGGCGAGGCCGACGAAGAGCTGCCTGCGCGCCTGGGTAAGCTTGCCCGCCTCGGCCGCTTCTCCGGTCAGCTCGCCGGCGCCGTTGAGGTATCTGGTGCCCCGCGCGTACTGGATCAGGCCCAGCGTCATGCCGATGCCGGCCAGGCTGAAGCCCAGGTGCCAGTCGACCCTTTCCGCGAACCAGCCGCAGATGAGCGGCCCCAGAAACGCGCCGATGTTGATACCCATGTAAAAGATCGAAAAGCCGGCGTCGCGGCGCTGCGGCGTATCGTTCACGTACAGGTCGCCGACGATGGCGCTGACGTTCGGCTTCAAAAGACCGGTGCCGATGACGACCAGCAGCAGGCCCAGGTAGAAGGACCAGTACTCCGAGCCGGGTACGATGATCGGCGCCGCCAGCGTGAAGTGGCCCGCCGCGATGATGACGCCGCCGATGAACACCGCCTGCCGCTGTCCGATGATGCGGTCGGCGATCCAGCCGCCCGGCAGTGCCAGCGCGTACACACCGAAAGTGTAGAGACCGTAAATGGCGCCCGAGATCTCGGTTTCCATGCCGAGCCCGCCGCGCGCCGCGTCCGTCATGTACAGGATCAACAGGGCGCGCATGCCGTAGTAGCTGAAACGCTCCCACAGTTCGGTGAAGAACAGGGTCATCAACCCGCGCGGGTGGCCGAAAACTTCTGATCCGGCCGCCTGCGGCGCCGTCGTCGCTGTCATACGGACGATTTTCCTTGTGGCTGCGGCTGCCGACGGGTACGGCGCCGCTTTTTTTTCTCTGTTCGGCGCCGGCCTGCCGGCGCCCCGATGCGTTTGCGGCACCCCCCGCGCCGCCCTGGATCACCGGCGCCCCCGCACCCGTGTCCCGGTCATCGATTGGTGACGCAAGGTACACCAAAACCGGCCCGTGTTTCCACTTCAGGGACCAACCCTGCGCTACGGTCGGTGACTGCCGATTATGTCGCCTCGGTCAGGCAGTTACGGCAATGAATGCGATTAACGTTCCTGGGCCGGCTGCTTGGGCCGGCGCCGGCGGGATTCATTCCGCGGCCACGGCCTCGTCCTTGCGCTTGTCGCGCTGGCCCGAAAACAGCCGCGCCATCAGGATGCCTAGCTCATACAAGAGATACACGGGCACGGCCAGGAGCGTCTGGCTGATCATGTCGGGCGGTGTCAGGAACATGCCGATGACGAACGCCATCAGAAACACGTAAGGCCGTGCCTTGGCGAGTTTCTGCGGCGTGGTCAATCCGGTCCAGACCATCAGTACCGTTGCGACCGGTACCTCGAAGGCCAGTCCGAAAGCCAGCACCAGTGTGATCAACAGGCTCAGGTAGTCGGCGATGTCGGGTAGTACGTTGATCGCATCGGAGCTTGCGGCGAGCCCAACGACGAAACTGAAAATCAGCGGGAACACGACGTAATAGGCGAATGCCACGCCCGCGTAGAACAGCAGGATGCTCGACAGGAGCATCGGCAGCGCGAAGCGTTTCTCGCGCCGATACAGGCCCGGTGCGACAAAAGCCCAGGCCTGGTACAGGATCACCGGCATTGCGATGAATATCGCGACGAAAAACGCGAGCTTGAACGGCACGAACACGACGTCGATCGGTCGCGTCGAGATCAGTTGCCCGCCGGGCAAGGCGTCGCGCAGGGGGCCGGAGGCGAACTCGAAAACCTTTTGTGCAAACGGTATCAGCGGCACGAAAACGATCATGACCGCGGCGAAACTCTTCAGGAGCCGGCTGCGCAGCTCGACCAGGTGCGACAGCAGCGTACCTTCGGCGAGTTCTTCCTTTTCCTCAGCCGTTGCGTTGTCCATTGGCGTTTTTTTCTAGGTCGTTTTCGCGCTCGTTCGCCGGACCGCTTGCGGGGCGGTTCACGGATTCGGCGGCCGTGGCGGATTCAGTATCTGCTTTGCCGGCGGCCGGCGTCGATTCTTCCGGCGTTTCGGCCGTGCCTGTGTCCGGCGCCGGTTTTTTCACGTCGACGCTGCCAGCGGCAAGGGTTTTCCCGGGTTCATCGGCAAGGGTTTTCCCGGATTCGTCGGCACGGGTTTTCCCGGGTTCATCGTGTAGCGGCGAGTAGGTGTCGTCGTCGCGGGGGATGCCCAGTGCCGGCGGCCGGATACTGACATCGGGGTCGAGATTGATCTCGTCTTCGAGCTGGCGTTTTAGCGCGCTCGTCATGCGTCGCGCCTGTCCGATCCAGTTGCCGATCTGGCTCGCGACGCGCGGCAGTCTTTCCGGGCCCAGCACGATGAGCCCGATGACGAACAGGATCAGGAGTTCGGAAAAACCGACGCTGGACATGCCCTGGCCCGCATCAGGCCTTATTGTCTTTGTGCGTCTCTTCAGCCGGCGTGGTGTCGAAATCGGCGTCTTTTTTCGACGCGTCGCCCAACTGCTCGGTCTGCTGTTCCGCTTCGTTCATCGCCGACCGGAATCCCTTCACGGCGCTGCCCAGATCCGAGCCCAGGGTACGCAGCCGCTTGGTGCCGAAAATGGCGAGCACGATGACGAGCACGATCAGTAACTGTACCGGGCCGATGTTGGAGAACATCTCAACGCTCCCGGGGCGGTTCGCCCCCTTAGTATTCGTACCAGTAGTATTCGTACCACTGTATTCGTACCAGACGCCCGGACGTACCGGGCACGCATTATGTTCATGATACCGCCGGTCGCGCAATAAAACCGTACGGGCGTCACAGCGCCGGGCTCAGCTCTCGAGCCAGAAGGTGACCGGCCCGTCGTTGACCAACGCTACCTGCATGTCGGCTCCGAAACGGCCGGTTCCAACGGTTTCGAGGCCGTCACGACAGTATTGGACGAGCAGATCGAACAATCGTTCGCCGGTCTCGGGCTCAGCAGCCCGGGTGAAGCTCGCGCGGGTCCCCTTCCTGGTGTCGGCGGCCAGCGTGAACTGCGGCACCAGCAGCAGGCCGCCGCGCTCGTCCACGAGACTCCGGTTCATGCGGCCGGCGGCGTCCGGAAACACCCGGTAACCCAGGATACGCTCGGCCAGACGCGCCGCGTCGCGCTCGGCATCGTCCCGCTGCACGCCCACGAGCACCAGTAGCCCGTAGCCGATCCGGCCTATCCGTTCTTCCTCGACGGTGACGCTCGCCTCGCCGACCCGCTGTAACAAGCCGATCAATATTTGCTCCTTGTTGCCGGATTCCGGCCCGAAGCGCCGTTTCTGGCCGCTGAGGCCGGTAACGCGACCCTACCGTGGGGACCGTCCGGTGGGAAGCTTACGGTACCGGCCGGGGGGTTGTGTTGGCCGCGAGGGTCGGTACCGCCGAGGACTCGTCAGGGAAGACGATCGGCACGCCAGCCCTTCGGCCGGACCGAACGCGAAAAACTGGGATAGCTTATGTCCTGTATGCGAGCCTTCACCGGCACGAATTGCATATACCTACGTTTTCGCAACCGCTGTCCAAGGAAGACGCCCAAAAACTGTGGAATGATCGGGGGTTTGAAGACGCGAATGGCGACTTTCAACATGGTGGAAGGCGGGCCGTGCGTGAATATCTCACGGTAAGTCGAAGGGTCCCGGTCGGGGCCCTTCTGCTCTTGGTCAAATGACGGTGCAAATAAGTTGGTAACAAAAATGCGGCAACGATGGCTTCCGGCGATACCAGGGGCTTGCTATTTCGCAGGGTCCCCGGGGTACCCTTGTCGCTACAGATCGATCAGCAATCGGAATTTGCGCCGGGTGCGCCATCGATACACGTTGAAATCGCCGTCCAGCGTGAGTATTTGACCGCTGTTCATCCGGTCCGCCAGATCGACCAGGCAGGCGTCGGCGAGGTCCATCGGCACATCGCGATACTTCTTTATCAGTTTTTCGACCGTAGCCGCCTGGTCGGCGAGCCGGACCGGCGTCTGGAAAACACCTCCGGCAACGTTTCTTATGACTGCCTCGGTTGCTCCGCGAATGCGGCGCAGCAAATAACAAGCTTCGGCGATCACGGCCTCACAGGTAGCGAGAGGTCCAACGACGTCCGATACTGCCTCGACACATTGCCCGTGATACCGTTCATCTCTATCCAACAAAGCGACGATTACACTGGTATCGAGTAGCGTCGTCCTCATCGGCCAAAGCCGTCCAGGTGTTCCTTGTTGCTGCCGAGATCGTCGATTCCCGAGGCGAACTCGCCGAGGCCGATGATTCGCTGTCCGCGTTCACCAGTTGGCAATTCCATTTCGCCGAGCGCGCGTATTCCATATCGTACGAGTTCCGAATCACTCCAGCCGTGGCGACGCTGCAGGCGGCGCATGATTTCCCGTGTCTGTTTGTCGAGTCTAGCGTGCACGATATCTTTCATGTATACAATTGTATCAAAGTATACGAACAGAGCCGAATCAGAATACTCAATCGAAGGCGTGGCAAACTAGGGAACAGATTTAGGCAGAACAATCCGTTTTGCAGCGGACACTGTGTTCGGGACGTTGGAGCCAATGGCTGGGTGTGAAAGTCGAGTAAAGATGAAGCGTATGAAAAGAAGACAATTCGTTGGCGGTCTTGCCGCCGCAGCCGGCGTTACGGCCTGCGCCAGACAAGACACCGGCGCGCCGGCCGGTGCCGCCGTGACCAACCAGACCTTCGAATGGTCGGTTGTCACGTCCTGGCCGCCGAAGTTTCCGGGCCTGGGTATTGCGGTGGACAATCTGGCGGAGTACATCGACCGAGCTTCGGCTGGGCGCCTCAAGATCAAGGTTTACGCCGGCGGTGAGCTGGTGCCGCCCTTCGAGGTCTTCGACGCGGTCAGCCGCGGCACGGTCGAGATGGGCCACGGCGCCTCCTACTATCACAAGGGCAAGGTCGACGCCGCGCAGTTTTTCACGTCGATTCCTTTCGGCATGACCCAGCTCGAGATGAACGGCTGGATCTACTACGGAGGCGGCCTGGAACTCTGGCGGGAGCTCTACGAGCCGTTCGATCTCGTGCCGTTCATGTGCGGCAATACCGGCGTGCAGATGGGCGGCTGGTTCAACAAGGAGATCAACTCGGTCGCCGACCTCGAGGGCCTGAAGATGCGCATACCGGGGCTGGGCGGCGAGGTGCTGCGCCGCGCCGGCGGCACGCCGGTCACCCTGCCGGGCTCCGAGATTTTCACCTCGCTGCAGACCGGCGCGATCGACGCCACCGAATGGGTCGGCCCGTACAACGACGTGTCTTTCGGCCTGCACCAGGCGGCGAAGTACTATTATTATCCGGGCTGGCAGGAACCGGGGCCGGCGCTGGAGTGTATCGTCAACCGAGAAGCCTGGGACTCGCTGCCGGCCGATCTAAAGGCCATCGTCGAAATTGCCTGCCAGGCAATCACGACCGATATGGCGGCCGAATACGTCAACGGCAACAGCAACGCGCTCAGGCAATTGCTCGACGATCCTGAAGTCGAAGTCCGCGCGTTTCCACCCGACGTGATCGATTACCTGAAGTCGATCACCGAGGAGATCATCGCCGAACTCGTGGCCGCGGACCCGGCGGCGGCAAAAATCCATGCCTCCTACCGGGCTTATCTCGACAAATCGGCGGACAACCAGCGAATCTCGGAGCAGGCGTTCTTGCAAACGCGGTCTTAGGGCCTGTCGACACGACGCCAGCACCGGTCCTCCGGGCTGCGCCCCAAACCGCGCCACCCGGCGTTGCTCGTCGCCTATCTGGTGTTGCCGAACTTACGCTCCTCACGTCTTGATTGGTGCGGTTTGGGACTCAACAGGCATCACTGGCGTCGTGTTAACAGGTCCTAGTCGATCCGGACGTGCCTGAACCGTATCGCACCGCGCGGGCATTGGAGCCGTATCGAGATTCGACGCCGGCGCAGACCCTGGCCGCCGAAGGTTACGCCGTCGTCTTCCCGAACTACCGGGGCAGCACCGGTCGCGGCGTCGAGTTCTCGAAGCTAGGTCAGAACGACTACGCCGACGAGGAGTTCAACGATCTCGTCGACGCCAAACGGCACCTGGTCGACACCGGCCTGGTCGACGCCGACCGCGTAGGCATCACCGGTGGCTCTTACGGCGGTTATGCATCGATGTGGGCCGCGAGTGCCCAGACGGAGGAGTTCGCGGCCGCGGTGGCGTTCGTCGGTATCTCCAACCAGGTTTCGAAATTCGGTACCGGCGACATCCCGTGGGAGATGTATCACGTCCATTCCCGTGTCTGGCCCTGGGACGACTGGCTGTGGATGTTGCAACGCAGCCCGGTTTATCACGCCGGCAAGACCCGAACGCCGCTGTTGCTTCTGCACGGCGACAAAGACCCACGCGTCCATCCCGGTCAATCGCTGGAAATGTACCGCTCGGTGAAACTACGCACCGACACCCCGGTACGCCTGGTGTTCTACCCCGGAGAAGGCCACGGCAACCGCAATACCGCCGCGCAATACGACTACACGCTCCGACTGAAGCGCTGGATGGATCACTATCTCAAAGGTCCAGGCGGCGAACCGCCACCCTACGAGCTCGATCATGCCGCCCGCCTGGCGGCGCTCGACGAGAACTAACCACCGTAGATCACACCCGGCAACCAGGTAACCAGCCCCGGAAACACCGCCAGCAACAACAGCGCAAAAAGCTGGATACCCACGAACGGAATCACGCCGCGATAAATCTGCCGTGTCGTCACCCCTTCCGGCGCCACGCCGCGTAAATAGAACAGGGCAAAACCGAAAGGCGGCGTCAAAAACGAGGTCTGCAGGTTGATAGCAATCATGATGCCCAGCCAGACCGGATCCAGTCCCATCGCCAGCAACACCGGCCCGACGATCGGCACCACGACAAACGTGATCTCGATGAAATCCAGCACGAAACCCAGCAGGAACATGACCAGCATCACGACGATCATCGCGCCGAACACCCCGCCCGGTATTTCACCGAGCACGGCATGCACCGCGTCGTCGCCGCCGTAACCCCGAAAGACCAGCGAGAACACCGAAGCGCCGATCAGGATCATGAATACCATGCTGGAGATCTTGAGAGTCGTGCGCATGATCTCCCGCAGCCGCCCCGCGTCGAGCTGCCTTTTGAGCAAAGCCAGCGTCAACGCGCCCATACCCCCGACCCCCGCCGCTTCGGTCGGCGTCGCAAGCCCGGCAAGGATCGAACCCAGCACGGCAAAGATCAGCAACAAAGGCGGCAGCAGCGCTCTCAGCACTTGCCATGCCGATACCTTGTCGCCGTCCGATGCTTGCGCCGGCATGGCCGAGGGTTTGACGACCGCCATCACGACCAGATAGGCGACGTACAGCGCGACCAGCATCAGTCCCGGTATCAACGCGCCGGCGAACAGGTCGCCCACCGACACGGTCTTCGGCGAAAAAATTCCCGTCGCGAGCTGGGCCTGCTGGTAGGCCGAGGTCATCACGTCGCCCAGCATGACCAGGATGATCGACGGCGGGATGATCTGCCCCAGTGTGCCCGAGGCGCAGATCGTGCCGGTGGCGATGTCGGGCGAGTAGCCGCGCTTCAGCATCGTCGGCAGCGACAATAGCCCCATCGTCACGACCGTGGCGCCGACGATGCCGGTGCTGGCCGCAAGCAGCATGCCGACGATCGTCACCGAGATGCCGAGCCCGCCGCGCAGGCTGCCGAACAGCCGGCTCAATGTGTCCAGCAACTCCTCGGCAATTCTCGCCCGCTCGAGAGTGACGCCCATGAACACGAACAGCGGGACCGCAACCAGGGTCTCGTTGGTCATGATGCCGAACACCCGATTCGGCAGGCCGGACAGCAGGGCCTCGTTGAAGCTGCCGGTGACGACGCCGCCGGCCGCAAACAGCAGGGCCGTCCCGCCGAGCGTGAATGCCACCGGGAAGCCGGCCAGCAAGAAGACGATGACCGTCAGGAACAACAGCAGCGCCACCCACTCCATCAGCCGCGCCCCCGGATGACTGCGATCGAACGCAGCAACAGCGACACACCCTGTAAGCCGACCGTCACCGGCATCAGCAACAGCACGCTTTTCAGCAGCGGCACGAACGGAAACGGCAGGCCGCCCGATTCGCGCGACGCCTCGCGCAGCGACCAGGACGCGGCAACGAAGTCCCAGGACTGCCAGGCGAGGAAAACGCAAAGCGGCAGCAGGAAGAAGACGACGCCGACGCCGTCCACCCAGGCGCGCCTTTTTGCGCTCATGTCGCGATAGAAGACGTCCACCCGAACGTGGTCCTCGCTCTCGAGTGCGTAGGCCGCGCCCAGCATGAATACGACCGCGTGCATCCAGGTCACGGATTCCTGAAGCCAGATCAGGCCGGCATCGAACACGTAACGCATGACTACGATGCCGAAAGTCACCAGGACCATGACCAGCGTCAGCCAGGACACGGCGCGGCCGGTGCGTCGACTGAAGCTGTCCAGCGCCGAGCGGGGTGCTTTGTCCGGTTGCGGCGCTTGCACCCTAGCGGCGCCAGAAGGTGGGCGTGATCAGGACCAGCAGCGTGAAGATCTCGAGCCGGCCGAGCAGCATGCCGGCGATCGAGATCCATTTTGCAGTGTCGCTCAGGCTCATGAAGCCGTTGGCGACCTCGCCCAGGCCCGGGCCCAGATTGTTGAGAGTCGCCGCGACGGCCGAGAAGGCCGTGACCTGATCGAGACCGGTAGCCATCATCAGCAACAACATCATGCCGAAAACGATGATGTAGACGGAGAAAAAGCCCCAGACGGCATCGACCACGCGGTGCGGCACCGCCTTGCTGCCGAGCTTGACCGGGATCTCGGCGCTGGGATGCACCAGGCGGGCGATCTCGCGTACCCCCTGCTTGTAAACCAGCAGCCAGCGGATGACCTTGATGCCCCCGGCCGTCGAACCCGCCGAGCCGCCGATGAAACTCGAGAAGATCAACAACACCGGCAGCGCCGCCGGCCATGCCGCAAACTCGGCCGTGGTGAAGCCGGTGGTCGTGCCGATCGACACCGCCTGGAACACACCGTTGATCACGGTCTGGTCGAGACTTTCGTAAGGCATCAGACTCGCCAGCATCGCGACCACGATACCGGACAGAACGAGCAGACCGAAGGCGTAGGCTCGAAACTCGGGGTCTTCGAGATAGTGACGTATGGACACGTAACGCCAGGCAAAAAAGTGCAGCGAAAAATTGATGCCGGCGAGAAACATGAAGAATATCGCCACCAGGTCGACGGCCGTGCTGTCGAAATAGCCGATACTGGCGTCGTGGGTCGAAAAGCCGCCGATCGCCACCGTCGAGAATGCATGGCACAGGGCATCGAACAGGTTCATGCCGGCAAGCAGGTAAGCCAGCATGCAGGCCAGCGTAAAGGCCAGGTACACATACCACAACGCCTTGGCGGTTTCGGTGATGCGCGGCGTCAGCTTGGTGTCCTTGACCGGGCCGGGGGTCTCGGCGCGATAGAGCTGCATGCCGCCTACGCCCAGCATCGGCAACACGGCGACGGCCAGGACGATGATGCCCATGCCGCCCAGCCACTGCAGTTGCTGCCGGTAATAAAGGAGCGACTTCGGCAGGTCGTCGAGCCCGCTGATCACGGTGGCGCCCGTGGTCGTCAGTCCCGACATCGACTCGAATATCGCATCGGTCAGGCTCAGCGACAATTCGTCGGCGAAATACAGCGGCGCGGCGCCGAAGGCGCCGAGCACCGTCCAGAACGCCGCCACGACGACGAAACCGTCCCTGAGCCTCAAGTCCTTCTTCGAGCGGCGCACCGGCAACCAGAGCAGGAAGCCCGCCGTCAAAGTCAGCGCAAATCCCTCGACGAACGGCAGCCAGGACGATTCGCCGTAAATCAGGCTCACGAGCAGCGGCGGCAGCATCGTGACGCTGAACACCATCAGCAACAGGCCGAGGATTCGCTGAACGACGGTCCAGTTCATCGTCTCACGCCGCGGTCGCTTCAGACGAAGGAAACACCAACCTGGAACAGCTCCTCTATGCGGTCGATCTTGCGCCGGTCCGTCATGAACAAGATGACGTGATCGTCGGTTTCGATCACGGTGTCGTGGTGCGCAAACACAACCTTGTCCTCGCGCACCAGCGCCACGATCGCCGAACCGCGCGGTAACGCGATGTCCTCGATCTTGCGGCCGACGACCTTGGATTCCTCGCTCGACCCATGGGCGACGGCTTCGATGGCCTCGGCCGCGCCGCGCCGTAAGGAATGGACCTTGGACACGTCACCGCGGCGGACATGCGCGAGCAGCGAGCCGATCGTCACCTGCTGCGGCGAGATCGCGATGTCGATGCTGCCGGCCTCGACCAGATCGACGTAAGACGGCCGGTTGATCAAGGCCATGACCTTGTGGGCGCCCAGGCGCTTGGACAGCATCGCCGACAGGATGTTGGCTTCCTCGGCATTGGTCAGCGCGCAGAAGACGTCCACGTTGTCGATGTTCTCCTCGAGCAACAGCTCCTCGTCGGCGGCGTCGCCGACCAGCACGATGGCCTTGTTGAGGTTCTCGGAGATGATCCGGGCCCGTTCCGGATCGCGTTCGATGATCTTGACCTGGTTGGTCTGCTCCAGCGCCAGCGCCAGGCGAAAGCCGATGTTGCCGCCGCCTGCGATCACGACACGCCGGACCGGCTCCTCGAGGCGCCGCATCTCGCTCATGAAAACCCGGATGTCCTTGCGGTCGGCGATGAAAAAAACCTCGTCGCCTTCCTGGATCACCGTGTCGCCGTCCGGGAGCAGCGCCTTACCCTTGCGGTAGATGGCGGCGATGCGGCCTTCGGTATTGGGCACGTGCTCTTTCAGCGCCGCGATTTGCTGGCCGACCAGAAGCCCGTCGCGCTCCGCGCTGACGCCGACCAGCCGCACCCGGCCGTCGGCGAAGTCCAGCACCTGCGAAGCGCCGGGATAGAGGATCAACTGTTCGACGTATTCACAGACGAGCTGCTCGGGACTGATGCGCACGTCGATCGGGATCGCATCCTGTGTGAACAGCTTGCGGGCGTTCATGTACTCCGCCGAGCGGATACGGGCGATCTTGGTCGGCGTGTGATACAGCGTGTAGGCGACCTGACAGGCCACCATATTGGTTTCGTCGGAATCGGTCAGCGCCACGACGATGTCGGCGTCGTTGGCGCCGGCGCGCTCCAGCACGTCCGGATAAGCCGCATGGCCCACGACGGTCCGGATGTCCAGCCGGTCCTGCAGCTCCCTCAAGACATCGGGCTTCATGTCCACGACCGTGACTTCGTTGGCTTCTTCGCGCGACAGGTGATACGCGGCCGAGGAACCGACCTGACCCGCGCCGAGTATGAGTATTTTCATTCTTCTCGTCTGGCCTCGAAAACCGTGCGCCCCGGCGCAGCGGCGGGCCTGCCTGCGGCCATATTACATCAGATCGAGATTGGCATAACTGAGCACCAGCCATTTGGTGCCGACGTTCTCGAAGTTCACTTCGACTCTGGCGTGAGCGCCCTGGCCTTCGTAATTCAGCACGACGCCGTCGCCGAACTTGCCGTGCCGCACGCGCTGGCCGAGCCGCACGCCGGCCTCGGCCATGCCGTTGGACGGACTTCGGGGCCGGCCGGCGCCGGCATTTCGAAGCGGACGGGACACGCTGACTTTGGGTCTCACTTCCTCGACGTGTTCTTCCGGAATCTCGGCGATGAAACGCGAGGGCACCGAAAAATTGTCCATGCCGTGCAGGCGCCGCTGTTCGGCGTAGGTGACATAAAGCGCCTGCATCGCGCGCGTGATGCCGACGTAACAAAGCCTGCGCTCTTCTTCCAGGCCGTTCGGATCGTTGATCGAGCGCTGATGCGGGAACAGGCCGTCTTCCATGCCGCACAGGAACACCAGCGGAAACTCCAGGCCCTTGGCCGAATGCATGGTCATCAACTGTACGCAGTCGTCCCAGGCATTGGCCTGGCCTTCGCCGGCTTCCAGCGCCGCGTGCGCGAGGAATGCATCCAGCGGCGCCATGTCCTCCGCCGGGTCGGGCTCGAAGCCTTTCGCCGCGCTGACCAGTTCCATCAGGTTCTCGATCCGCGTCTCGCCGCGTTCGCCTTTGTCCTTCTTGAACAAGTCGATCAGGCCGCTGGCATGGACGACGTGGTCCACCTTGTCCTCGAGATCCAGCGTTTCGGTCTCGTGGGCCAGCTTCTCGATGAGCTGCATGAACGCGCTCACAGAACTTGCCGCTCGTCCGGACAGCGTGTCACTGGCGACGGCGCCCGCGGCCCGCCACATCGAGCAGGCGTTGGCGCGCGCATAAGCACGCATCGCCTCGACGGTGCGAGCGCCGATCCCGCGGGTCGGCCGGTTGACGATACGCTCGAAAGACGCGTCGTCGTCACGATTGACGGTGAGCCGGAGGTAGGCCAGCGCATCCTTGATCTCGGCGCGCTCGAAGAACCTCAAGCCGCCGTAGACGCGGTACGGTATCCGCGCGTTGATCAATCCTTCTTCCAGCACCCGCGACTGCGCGTTG
Source organism: Woeseiaceae bacterium (assembly GCA_028279985.1). GTDB lineage: Bacteria > Pseudomonadota > Gammaproteobacteria > Steroidobacterales > Woeseiaceae > UBA1847. The sequence continues at coordinate 76,460 of JANQMR010000023.1, read as the reverse complement.
GAGCGATACAGGATGGCCGCGTCGGCGCGCAGGTTACCCTGGTCGATCCAGTCGCGGAGCCTGGCGACGACGAAATCCGCCTCGTCGCGTTCGTTGTACGCCGCGTAAAGCCGGATCGGCTCGCCGTCCACCCCTTCGGTCCACAGGTTCTTGCCCATGCGGCTGCCGTTGTTGGCGATGACGGCATTGGCGGCATTCAGGATCGTGCCGGTGGACCGGTAGTTCTGCTCCAGCTTGACGACGCGGGTGCCGGGGAAGTCTCGCTGGAACTGGTGGATGTGCTCCACTCTCGCGCCGCGCCAGCGATAGATCGACTGGTCGTCGTCGCCGACCACGAAGGGTACGCTCTGATCGCCGGCAAGCAGGCGCAGCCAGGCGTATTGAATGGCGTTGGTGTCCTGGAACTCGTCCACCAGCAGGTGCTGGAAGCGGCGCCGGTAGTGCCCGAGCAGCTCGGCGTTGTCGCGGAAGAGCTCGTGCGCCGCGAGCAAGAGCTCGGCGAAATCGACCAGGCCGCCGCGCTCGCAGACCGCTTCGTACGCCTTGTACAGCTCGATCATCTGGCGGCGGTCCGGATCGCGCTCGTCGTCCAGGTGTTCGGGCCTCAGGCCCTCGTCTTTTTGCCCATTGATGAAATACTGGATCTCGCGCGGCACCCAGCGGCTGTCGTCGACCTCCAGGTTTTTCAGCAGCCGTTTGATCAGCCGGAGCTGGTCGTCGGCGTCGATGATCTGGAATCCCTGCGGCAGCCCGGCTTCGCGCCAGTGGCGCCGGAGCAGCCGATGTGCGAGGCCGTGGAAGGTGCCGATCCAAAGCGGGTTCACGGGCAGCTTCAAAAGCGTCTCGATGCGCCCGCGCATCTCCGCCGCGGCCTTGTTGGTGAACGTGACCGCGAGCAGGCCCTGCGGCGGCACCCCCTCGACGTCGATCAGCCAGGCGGCTCGGTGGACCAGCACGCGGGTCTTGCCGCTGCCGGCGCCGGCGATGACCAGCATCGGTTCCGCCGGCGCGGTCACGGCTTCGCGCTGCGCGTCGTTCAGCGTGTCGAGTATCGGTGTTACGTCCATGAATTCCGCGGGGCCCGGCGGCAGTCGTCGAACGCGAAATGGTATCAGACCGGGACCGTCCCGGGCCGGTTCGAATCGGACGAGAATGACGCCCTTGGGGACCCTTGAGAATCCTTGGCGACCCTTGGGGACAATGACACCGCTGCCGGCGCCTCAGGGTTCCCAGTGCAGGCTCAAGCCGAACTGACTGCGCTCGTACTGAATCCGAAGATCGTTCGACACGTTGTCGCGGAGCCTCGCGTCCAGCACCAGGCTCAGGTCCCGCATGAAGCGGTAGCTCGCCGACAGCCGCGCCTGCGCGGTTTCCAGTGTCTTGCCGGCCTGGGTCGGTTCGTTGAACGCAAAGGCGTTGGGGTAGTCGTAGTTGCGGTAGTAGGCGTCGAGATCGAGGTCGAAGCGCCTGCCGGGCGACCAACGGAATTCGAATCCGTAGTGGTCGCGTACGTAGTCGTTGTAACCGACGAAGCGATCCTCGCGGTCGGTGCGCTCGTACTCGAAACCGAACCACATCGAGCGGTTGATTCGCTGGCGTGCGGTCAGGCTTGCGACCAGATAGTCGTAACGCAGCGTCGGATTGGTGATGAACCGGTTGCCGTCCAGGTCGAACGACGGCCGGTCGCTGTAACGCCGGCTCGATTTCTCGACGTTGACGCGCAACAAGGACGTGGGCCTGAACCGGTATTGCACATGCAATCCGAGACGGAAGTACTCGTGATCGTAGGAGGGTACGGCCTCGACATCCTCGTAATCCCGGAGCTGGCCGATCAGCACGGTGCCGATCGTCAGGCGGCCGTAACTCTGGCGCAGGCGCAGTTCGGGACCGTAACGCAGGTAGTCGAAACGCTCGCCGATGTCCGCGCCGCCGACCTCGCGTGCCGCGCCGTCGTCGGGATCGTAATAGGTTTCGTCCACCTGGGTGATCTTGAAGGCGCTGTAGACCTCGCGTTTGCGCTCGTCCCCGGCCCGCACGTACTCGTTGCCGAAGCTCAGCTCATGCCGGTACGCGTTGGCGTTCTCGAGTTCCTCGTCCTGATAGTAACGCCCCGCCAGGCGATAGGCGCCGTAGAAGCCTTCGTAAGGCAGGCTGTTGATGATGTATCGCGCACCCAGGCGCAGCGGCAGGTACGTGCCCGACCGGACTTCCGGCACGATCAGGGGCCGGTCCGGATTCGAGAAATCGACATACGGTTCCGCCGGGGTCCGGAAGACGTTGTCGTCGCTGGCGAAACCGACCCGGGCGTAAAGGTCCAAATTGCCGAAGCTCCGTTGTCGTTCCTCGCGACGCTCTTCGGCGCGTGTGGCGACGAGGTCCGCTTCCCGCTGCGCCCGACGGATACGCGTTATTGCCTTTCGCGCATAACGGCTGATTTTCGGCTTTTCTTCCTGGTCGCGTGCCCGCCGGAACCAGTCGAGCGCCTCGTCCATATCGCCCAGCGCATAGGCATTCAGGCCCAGGTTGTAATGTGCCAATACCCGCAACCGGGTTGCGCCCGCGGCTTTCTCGAGCGACTCGCGCGCGCGGATGTGTTGCCCGGCGCGGTAATGCGCGACGCCGGTGTTGTAATGCAACAGCGCCGAATCCATGCCGGCTTCCTCGGCCTGCCCGTATCGCAACAAGGCCGCCCAGTAAAGATCGTCGCGGAACAGGCGATTGCCGTCCTCGAACAATTCGTTCGCCGTCATCGCGACGGCCAGCGCCGGTAAAGTCAGTGTGCAAATCGTGACGAGCAAGGCCGCCAGGCGGCGCCCCTCCGGTCGTCTTGCGGCTGACGTGTCGAAAACGTTGATGATCGGATTCCGAAGCAGGCTTATGTCAGATTGAGAGACTACCGATACTGCGTGGGAAAACCATGACGCAGTACCGAAAAACTCGCCCGGGACGTCGGTTCCGGAGGGGTTCGGCCGGTTTTCGGCGGGAACCGGCGGCGGCCCGGCGATCCGGCACGGTACGTTGCGGCGGCGGTTCAGGCCTCCGGTTCGCCTTCGTCCTCCGGTTCGTCGAACTCGTCTTGTTCCACGTGTTCGCCTTCCTCCAGATCGTCGTCGTCCTCCATGTCCTCATCTTCTTCGTCGAACGCGTCGTCGTCTTCGAAGTCGTCCCCGTCTTCATCCTCTTCATCGAAGTCGTCGTCTTCGTCGAACTCGTCCTCGTCGCTGTTGTCTTCGAAGTCGTCGGCGCCGGGACCGCCCATCTCCTGCAGGTCGTCGAGCTCGTCGTCATCGAGGACCGTCATCGTAACGTCGAGGTCGTCCAGGCCGTCCGCGCGCGCTGCCGCCGGCAGGAACGTGAAACAGACCAGCACCAGGATCGCGACAAACAGGTTCAGGTGTCTCATCGGGTGTCTCATCGGGTGTCTCATCAAGCGTCTAATGGCGATTGCTTCATGACGATTGCTCCGTCGAACAAAGCCGCTTATCCGATCCGGCGCCGGCTTGCGGTACCGGGTACGCCTTACATGGGCTTCTCGAGCTTGCGCTCGTTTCTGCGCTCATCGGTCATGGCGCCGTCCTGCCCCCATCCCTGCACGTTCCGGTTCGGGAAAAGGTTCCGTCGTCTTCCGGGTCTTCCGGCATCTAGCGCTCATGTTTCCGTCAGTCTATCCGCCGCCGGGCGTGCGTACCGGACGCGTTTGGCATTTTGGTCAACGATGCCCGTGCTGGCATTGCCGATCGCTGCGTCGGAATCCGGGTCTATGGTTTCCGAGTACGGCGGCTGCCGCAGGCCGGGATCGCATCCTTCGGTATCCACTTATTGACAATATATTGTCAATTTGACAGCCTTTTGTCCATGTCGAAGGGACATACCGCAGTGGGCGCGCGTCTGACCGATCTGATCCTCGAGACATTTCGGCTCAACGGTGCCCTGCTCGCCGCCGGCGACGACTTGGTTCGAGACCTCGGTCTCACCAGCGCGCGCTGGCAGGTCCTAGGCGCGCTGGCGCTGGAAGGACGGCCCCTGACCGTGGCGCAGATCGGCCGCCGGATGGGAATCTCCCGACAGGCCGTCCAGCGTCTGGTGAACGACCTGGTGCGAGAGGGCCACCTGGCATTCGAAGACAATCCCGACCACCGACGCTCGAGGCTGACTGCGCTGACGAGCAAAGGCCGGAATGCGTATGACAAGGCGGATGCCCGGCAGATCGATTGGGTGAACGCCCTCGGCACGGGCCTCGCGGTACGGGATGTCGCGGCCGCGGTGTCGGTGTTGAAAACCGTCAACGGGCGTTTCGAGCGAAATCCCGGTGAGGAGGCCTGAGGCGTTCCCTGGCGGGTTCAGTTTAGGAATTCTGTTGGAACATTGACATGAAAAGACGAATACACGGTATCGCCGGCGTCATCGGTTTCGCGGTGATCGCCATCTTCTGGACCTCCACCGTCATATCGGAGTTGTTCGGCTCACACGCCGATATTGCGATGGTCAAGACGAACATCCTGTGGGGCATGCTGATCCTGATTCCGGCCCTGGCCGTCGCCGGCGCCTCGGGCATGTCCCTGGGCCGAATGCGAAAAGGCGTGCTGGCGGCGCGCAAGAAAAAACGCATGCCGTTCATTGCGATGAACGGTCTCCTCATCCTCGTACCCTCCGCGGTGTTCCTCGCGATCCGGGCGAACCACGGCGTATACGACGGCTGGTTCTACGGCGTGCAGGCCATCGAGTTGACTGCCGGCGCCGTCAACCTGTGGTTGATGGGGCTGAACATTCGCGACGGCTTCAGAATGTCGGGCCGGTTTCCCCGGTCGCGGCCCCGTCACGCCGCCTGAGTGCCGGGTCAGAAGTTGAGCTGGAACAGGAAGTAGTGGTCCACGAGCAATGCTGCGAACAGCACGGCGAGGTAGGTGATCGAGTACTTGAACGTGCGCATCGGCAGGGTGGTGTCGTCCGCTTTGCGAACCATGCCGACCGCAAGCCGCAGGAACTCGGCGCCGGTGACGATCGCCGTCACCAGGTAGATCAGACCGCTCATGCCGATCAGGTAGGGCACGATCGTGATCAGGACCAGCAGTATCGTATACAGCAGGATATGTAATCGGGTGAAAGCTTCGCCGTGGGTGACCGGCAGCATCGGAATCCCGACCTTGGCGTACTCGTCCTTGCGTGCGATTGCCAAGGCCCAGAAGTGCGGCGGTGTCCAGGCGAAGATGATCAAGAACAGCAGCAGCGACGCGCTGGTCACCTCGCCGGTGACCGCTGCCCAGCCCAATACCGGCGGGGCCGCTCCGGCCGCGCCGCCGATTACGATGTTTTGCGGCGTGGCGCGTTTGAGCCAGACCGTATAAACGACCGCGTAACCGATCAGCGAAACGAAGGTCAATACGGCCGTCAGCGGATTGACCAGGTACCACAGAACGATCATCGACATCAGGCCGATGACCGAGGCGAAGGCCAGCGCCGTCCCTTCGTCGACCCGCCCCTGCGGCAGCGGCCTGTCGCGGGTGCGCAGCATGTGGATATCGATCCGGGCGTCGAGCACGTGATTGAACACCGCGGCCGACGACGCCGCGAGGCCTATGCCCAGGGTGCCGAACACCAGCGCGGTCAGTCCCGGCCAACCCGGAACCGCCAGGAACATGCCGACCACCGCCGTGAACACGATCAGCATGACTACGCGCGGCTTGGTCAGCTCGTAGTAGTCCCGCCAGTCCGTTGAACGCTGGATGTTGATGCTCACGTTTCGAAGTCCCTGCTCGAGTTCCCTGCCGTCCGCCGCGCGTTCAGCCTGCGTGGGCCGAATGTCGGCCCGACGTCAGCCAATCTGCGACAACCTCAGTAAGTGTTTGATGTCGTCGACCATGTCGGACGGATTGATGTCCGGCCGAAAATACATGACCAGGTTGCTCAGCGGATCGATCAAGTAATAACCGCCTGGCTCGAGGCCCGCGGGGCGTTTTGCCGCCAGGATACCGCTCAAGGCCGCGTCCTCGAGGGTCACCAGGCCCTCGTGCTCGCTGGCGATCAGCAGGGTATCCGGCGGGGTCTCGCCATGCAAGAAAATACGCGTGACGCGTTGCATTTCCTGGCCCAGCATCAGTCGCGACTGGCGAATCGTGTACAAGGCCTTGGCGCAGGGTTCGCCGCAGGCGCTTTCGTTGGCGTACAGCAGCAACCAATGGCCGTCGTTCTCGGCGTGAACCGCCGACTCGGGCAACCGATCACGCAGGTTCACGATCGGCTCCAGGAGCGCGCCGTGATTGGTCCGCGCCTGGGGCTGTAATGCCACGCCGCCGTAATACAGCCATGTCGCAAACAGCAGCGGGCCGAAAAACACGGTGGCAATCAACAAGAACTGGACGCGGCCGGCACCGGGTTTTCTATCGTGTATTCCGTCTGTCGCTGTTCCGTCGGTCATGACAATCGTCTCTTCGAATAATTCCAGATCAATAACGCCGCGAGCGCGACGCTCATCGCGAACCACTGCAGGGCATAGCCGTAATGACGTTCGGGACCGAGACCCACCGGTCGCCAGTCGCGTTCGAAACCGCCCGGCTCGTCCGGGCCGAGCAGCAGGACGAACGGTTGCAGCGCTTGCGCATACGCCGCCTCGGCCTCGGCCAGTGTCGGGTAGACCGCGAGACGCGGCCATTCCGTCCGCTGCGGTATCGAATCGCCCATCCGGTAAGCGGCGCGCGGCAGCCAGCCTACCCGCCCGCGCAGGACGACGTTACCGGACTGCGCCGGGTCGTCGGTCAGGACTGGCGTCCCGTCGCCCGTTTTCGGCAGCCAGCCGCGGTTGACCAGCAGCGGCGGCGTCTCGCCGCCGAGCTGCAACGGCGTAATCACGTAGAAGCCGTGCCGGCCGTTTTTGACGATGTGATCGAGAAACAGTTGGCGCTCGGTGTCGAATGCGCCGCCGACGCGAATCCACTGGAATCGCTCGACCGGCGTCCCGTCGACGAACGGCATCAACCGGGAACCGGCTTCGAACGCCTGCCGCTCGGCGCGCTTTGCATCGCCGCGCTCGATCTGCCAGAAGCCGAGTCCGATCAACAGCAGGACCAGCAGCCCGCCGACCGCGAGCGGCAGCCACCGTGGCAAAAAGCTGTTCGACTGGATATTCACGGTACAATGATGGGCCTGTTTATTGGCCTTCTCATGGGCCTTCTCATGGGGGGGCCTTTTCGCAGTGAGGTTCCGATGAAGCTGGTGGTTTTACTGATGTTGACCGCGATCGTCGTCAGTCTGGGCTCCGGCCTGTTTTTCCTGACTCGCGACGATCGGGGTTCGACACGATTGTTGACGGCGCTCAAAGTCCGCGTCCTGCTGTCGATCGTCCTGGTCGCCTTGCTGGTCCTGTTCTACTTCCTCGGCTGGATCCAACCGCCGACGGCTTGAGCCGCCAAAAACGCGGGAACGCCGAGTACCGGAAGAATCAGCACCGGGGGCCGAGTACCGGAGGGCCTGACTCCTTCGGGGTCAGGCCCCGACGCCGCCCGAGACTCCAACGCCTCCCGGACGCCTCCGCCTACAACCAGTAAACAAAAATATACAGGCCCACCCAAACCACATCGACGAAATGCCAATACCAGGCCACGGCCTCGAATCCAAAATGGTTGGTCGGCGTGAAATGCCCTTTCAGTACCCTGAGCCAGATGATGAACAGCATGATTGCGCCGATCGTGACGTGCAGGCCGTGGAATCCGGTCAGCATGAAAAAGGTCGAGCCGAATATCCCCGAGGCGAGCGTGAGGTTCAGGTCCCGGTAGGCGTGAACGTATTCGTAGCCCTGCACGCCGATGAAAATGAAGCCCAGGATGAAGGTCAGTGCGAGGAAGGCGTTCAAGGTGCCGCGATGCCCGGCGATCAGCGCGTGGTGCGCGATCGTGATCGTCACACTGCTGCTGAGCAGCAATATCGTATTGATCAGCGGCAGGCCCAAGGCCGGGATCGACTCGAAATCGCCGCCCATGTCGGCCGGCCCGTTGGTCGGCCAGGTGCTCTCAAAGCCGGGCCACAACAGGAGATTGGTGAAAAAGTTGTTGCTCTCGCCGCCCAGCCACGGGATGGACATGTTGCGCGCGTAAAACAGCACGCCGAAAAAGGCGGCGAAGAACATGACTTCGGAGAAGATGAACCAGAACATCCCCATCCGGAACGACACATCGACTTGATCGCTGTACAAACCCTGCTGGTTCTCGCTGATCACGTTGCCGAACCAGCCGATCATCATGAAGACCAGCACGCCGATGCCGGCGAGCATGATCCAGAAGCCCGGGGCGGAGCCGTTCAGCCAGATCGAGACGCCGATCATCATGAACAACAGCCCGACGGTCCCGACTATCGGCCAGTGGCTGTCGTGCGGTACGTAGTAGTGGTCTTGTGCGTGTGCCATTAGGTTGTCCGGTAATAGACAATAGATAACAGACGATAGGGTTCAGGATAAAACAATAGATAAAACAACAAACGCGGCTCGATCGCTCACGCGCGCGTCAGTTGTTCGACGACACGCGCATGGTATCGAAAAACGTATATTGCAGCGTGATCGTGTCGACGTATTCGGGCAGGTCGGGATCGACGATGAACTGCAAGGGCAGCGCACGCGATTGGCCCGCGATGAACTCCTGGTTTTCGAAGCAAAAGCACTCGATTTTCTTGAAGTGGTCGGATGCGGCGATCGGCACCACGCTGGGCACGGCCTGGCCGATCTTGTCCGCCTCGGCCAGGTTCTCCGCGGTGAACGTCGCGTAATACATCTTGCCCGGCGTCACCGTCATGCTGTCGACGTTCGCCGAGAACTCCCAGGGCGCGTAACTGTTGACCGTCGTGACGAACTCGACCCGGATCTCGCGGGAGTAGTCTGGTCTCTGGTAGGTCACCTGTGCCGCTTCGTCGTTGGTGCGTCCGCCGAACCCCGTAATGTCGCAGAACACGTCGTACAGGGGCACCAGCGCGAAGCCGAAGCCGAACATCGCGACGGCAAACACCAGCAGCCGGCCCAGCAGGGCAAGATTGGAGATCTGATCCTTATCCGCTTCCATACCAAAAACCACCCGTGGTTCGAATCATGCGCGCAACACCGTCAGCAGGATGAACGTACCGTACACCGCAAGCGCCATGCCGATGAGTGCGATCGTCGTACGCACGATGCTCTTGCGGCGGTCTTTGCTATCGGCGGCGTTCATGCCTTGGCTTCCTTGGCCTCGAGATTCGGCGGCGTCGTAAACGAGTGATACGGCGCCGGCGACGGCAGCGTCCATTCGAGGCCGATCGGACGCTCCCAGACCTTGTCGGTCGCTTTCTCGCCACCGCGCACGCACTGCCAGACGACGATGACGAACAGGATCTGCGAGAAGCCGAAACCCATCGCGCCGATACTGGCCCAGAAGTTGAAGTCCGCGAACTGGGTGCCGTAGTCGGGGATGCGACGCGGCATGCCGGCGAGGCCCAGGAAGTGCATCGGGAAGAAAGTCAGGTTGACGAAAATCGTCGACAGCCAGAAATGCCACTTGCCCAAAGTCTCATTGTACATGTTGCCGGTCCACTTCGGCAGCCAGTAATAACCTGCCGCCATGATCGCGAAGATCGAACCCGGCACCAGCACGTAGTGGAAGTGCGCGACGACGAAGTAGGTATCGTGATACTGGACGTCGGCCGGCGCGATCGCCAGCATCAGCCCGGAGAAACCGCCGATCGTAAACAGGAAGACGAAGGCGAGCGCAAACAGCATCGGCGTCTCGAAGGTCATCGCGCCCCGCCACATCGTCGCTATCCAGTTGAAGACTTTGACGCCGGTCGGGACCGCGATCAGCATGGTCGCGAACATGAAGAAAAGCTGGCCCGACAGCGGCATGCCGACCGTGAACATGTGATGCGCCCAGACGATGAACGACAGAAACGCGATCGAGGACGCCGCGTATACCATCGAGTCATACCCGAACAGGGGCTTGCGTGAGAAGGTCGGGATGATCTCGGAGACCACGCCGAAGGCCGGCAGGATCATGATGTAGACTTCGGGGTGGCCGAAGAACCAGAAGATATGCTGGAACAACACCGGGTCGCCGCCGCCCGCGGCGAGGAAAAAGCTGGTGCCGAAGAACTGGTCGGTCAACAGCATCGTCACGGCGCCCGCCAGCACCGGCATCACGGCGATCAGCAGGTAGGCCGTGATCAGCCAGGTCCAGACGAACATCGGCATCTTCAACAGCGTCATGCCCGGTGCGCGCATGTTGAGTATCGTCACGATGACGTTGATCGCGCCCATGATCGACGACAGGCCCATCAGGTGCACCGAGAAAATCAGGAACGGGAACGCGTCGCCGGTCTGCAGTATCAGCGGCGGGTACATCGTCCAGCCGCCGGCCGGCGCGCCGCCCGGCATGAACAGCGTGGACAAGAGCAGGCCGAAGGCGACGGGCAAGATCCAGAACGACCAGTTGTTCATTCGCGGCAAGGCCATGTCCGGCGCCCCGATCATCATCGGGATCATCCAGTTCGCGAGGCCGACGAAAGCCGGCATGACCGCGCCGAAGACCATGATCAGCGCGTGCATGGTCGTCATCTGGTTGAAAAATTCGGGATGCACGAACTGCAGGCCCGGTTGCATCAGTTCGGAGCGAACGACCAGCGCCATGGCACCGCCGACGAAGAACATGAGCAGGCTGAAGATGAGGTACATCGTGCCGATGTCCTTGTGGTTGGTCGCGTACAACCACCGTTTCAACCCTTTGGCCGGGCCGTGATCGTCGTGGGCCTCGTGACCGCCTGCTACTGCCGTCGTCATGCGCTGCATCTCCCTCGTAACGCCGTCTCGTGGCGCTTCATGAATTCATTGTTCATTGAATCATTAAATCGAATCGTTAAATCGAATCGTCAATCGGCTCGGGTTAATCGGATCGAGTCAATCAGATCGGGTTCGTAAAACCGCGCTCAGCCGGTCCTACGGGTTCGCCGCCAGGCGCTCGCCCGTCTCCCTTTGGTTGTCCACCCAGGCCAGGTAGGCCTCGGGCTCCACCACCTCGACGACGACCGGCATGTAGCCGTGATCCTTGCCGCAGAGCTCGGTGCACTGGCCGCGGTAAGTGCCGACCTGCTCCGCGCGGAACCAGGTCTCGTTGATCATGCCGGGTATGGCGTCTTTCTTGATCGCAAGATCCGGCACCCACCAGGAATGGATGACGTCGTTCGCTGTCAGCAGCAGTCGCACCTTGGCTCCCACCGGCACCACGACCGGGCGATCGACGTCCAGCAGATAGTTTTCCACGCTGAAGGGATCGACCTCGGAACCCTTGCGTCTCGCATCGAGGCTGGAGCGCGCGAGGTTCGAGAAGAACTCGATGTCCTCGTCCTGGTAACGGTAATGCCACTTCCACTGGTAGCCGGTGACGACGATGCTCAAGTCCGGGTCCCGCGAGTCCTCGAGCTTGATCATCGTTTCGGCGGCCGGTACCGCCATGACCAGCAGGATCACGACCGGAACCGCCGTCCAGACCACTTCCGCCGTCGTGTTGTGAGAAAACTGTGCGGGCTCGACGCCGCGTGACTTGCGGTGCAAGAACAGCGACACGATCATGATGCCGAATACGACGATGCCGATCGCAACGCACCACCAGAAGACCATCATGTGCAGGCCGTAGGTTTCCGCGGAAAGCTCCGTGACGCCCTTCGGCATGTTGAGGCCCCATTCGGCACTCGCGGTGCCGGCCAAAAACAGTCCCAGGACGCTCAGGAAACTTTTTCGAATCATGCGGTATGCACCTGCGGCAAATTGCCTGTCGATCTGCCGACTATTGGTTTATCGATTGTGTTCATCGATTGGATTCGTCGATTGGCGTTCGCCGATCTTCGTTTGCCAATAATCGTCGGTTGGCGGCAAAATTTCTAAGAAAATGCTTGTTCTGAAAAGACGTATCGTACCGGGTCACTACGCGTTTCCGGGCAGCCCGAAGCGCTGACAATCCGCAGACCACCAGCATTGTTGCTAAAGAGTTTTCCCGGTATCGGGCGACCTTGAGAACCGGCCTTGTTCGGATTGCAGAGTCTACTCAAACCGCTGCGGTCAGGCAATCCTGAAAACCGCATAGTTACAATTGAAAGTTCGTTGATTTAGAAGGGTTTATCGGTTTTACCTTAATGAGTTCCACCAGACTCGTGCAAAGCTTCCCTCACAGCTTCTCTAGCGTCGCCGCAGCGGGATGCTGGCTGCGTCGATCCCGATTGCATCGCCCCGGGCGGTGGCGCCGCGTCCCCAGCAGTGACCGTAAATCAGCTCGAGATCGAGCACGAGTTCGCCGTCGCCGAACAGAGCGGACAACATCGTCGAGAAACGCTGTTTCCCGCTCAGCGTGCGCGGACGCCCTTCGAGGCTGTTGCGCGCGCCCGCAGCCGTCAGGTCGTCGAACAGCGAGCGCGAGTCCCGGTAGGAGACGCTGAGTCGATCGACGTCGAGCACCGGGTCGCGCAGCCCCGAGTGCAGCAGCGCATCGCCCAGATCGTGCATGTCGATGAAGCGATTGACGTGTTCCGCCTCGCTGGCGGATTGCCAGGCGCGTCTCAGCTCGAGCAGGCTGTCCGGCCCGAGCGCGGTGAAGGCGAACAGGCCGTCCTTGCGCAAGACTCTCGCCACTTCCGAGAAAACGACGGCGGGATCCTCGACCCAGGGCAACAGCAGATTCGAGAAAACGAGGTCGACAGCCGCATCGGCGAGCGGCAAGGCGCGGGCGTCCGCCTGGACTACCGCGGGACGCGTGAAAAAGCGTCTCCGGGACCGGACCCGCTCGAGCATGGGGCGCGAGAAATCCAGACCGACGATTCGCGCGCCGGGGAAACGCTTGCCCAGCGGCCGGGCGGCAGCGCCGGTCGCGGCGCCGAGATCCACGACCGTGTGCGCCTCGAGCACGATCGGCGCGAGGCGTGCGAGTAATCCGTCCCGTGTCACCCGGTGGACGAAATCCGCGTCGTCGAAGGCCGGCGCGGCGCGATCGAAGCGGCGCCGCACGTCGCGGGCGACGGGTCGGTGGCTCTGGCGTGACGAAGACATCGGGATATCGTGGGAAGGATCGAAGCCGGGGGCCGTTTTGCCACCCGGCAGGCATCACTGGCGTCGTGTTGACAGGTCCTAAGTTATCACGCTTTCACCCGAAGTCCGTGTCGTGGGAGTGCGGGTGCATTTTTGCAGATTCCGGCGAGATCCGTGGCTGCGACTGGGTTCCCGGGGCGCGGATCATCAACTCCGGGCGCGTCGATCGAATGCGCTTCAACCAGGTGGGCGTCAACAGGGCTCGCATCAATACAGGTCGCATCGATATGGCTTGCATCGACAGGGTTCGCATCGGCAAGTTTCGCATCAGCATGGCTCACATCAGAAAGTCGGCCCGCCTGCTTGCGGCCGTCCGAGATGGCCTGACGGGACGCGACTGCGTGTTCTGCGGCAGCCGCTGCATGGACGATGAAGACTTCATCTGCGCGGGTTGCGACGCGGAGTTGCCGAGAAACCGGCCGAGCTGTCCGGGCTGCGCGGCGCCGCTCGCCCTGTCCTTGGCACAAGGCGTCCGTTGCGGATCCTGCCAACGGAAGCCCATGCCGTTCATCGCTGCCGCGGCACCGCTGCGTTACGAATACCCGGTCGACGCGGCGATCCGCCGCATGAAGTTCAATGCACGGCTTCATTACGTCGGCGCGTTCCGCGGCTTGATGCGGGAAGCCTTCGACAGGCTGGACGCCGATGTCGACGCCGTGCTGCCGGTTCCGTTGCATTGGCGAAGACATGCCCTGCGCGGCTTCAACCAGGCCGAGGAGCTGGCCCGGCCGCTGTGCCGGGAAACCGGTCTGCCCTTGTTGCCCGGCGTGCGGCGTGTCCGCGCGACCCCGTACCAGTCGGGCCTGGACAGCGCTGCCCGCCACCGCAATCTCAGCCGGGCGTTCGCCGTGCGCAAACGCTTCGCCGCGCGCCGCGTGTTGATCGTCGACGACGTGATTACGACCGGCTCGACCGCCGCCCGGCTCGCCGCCTGCCTGCTCGAGTCCGGTGTCGAATCCGTCAGCGTGCTGGCGCTGGCGCGGGCCTGATCGCAGCGGGATTGCAGAGGCCGGTCAACGGCTGCTGGTCCCTCTAGGCCGGATGCCTCAGGTCTACGGCGGATTGAAGCTGTAGTGCAGCACGATGCCGAAAAAGACGACCATGCCGACGTAGTGGTTGTGCCGAAACGCCTTGAAACAGCCCTCGGGGTCGCGTTCGCGGGCCAGCCGCTGGTGGCAGGCCATCAGGATCGCCGCCAGTCCGACGGACGCGTAGTACCAGGGACCCAAGCCGGCGCGCATACCGATCAGAATCAGCGAGAACAGCATCAGGACCTGCAGCCCGCCGATGACGAACAAGTCCATGTCGCCGAACAGGATCGCCGTGGACTTGACGCCGATCTTGCGATCGTCTTCGCGGTCCACCATCGCATAAAACGTGTCGTAGATGACGGCCCAGGTCAGCGCCGTGCCGAACATCAGCCACGCGAGCTGCGGCGTTTCTCCGGTTTGCGCCGCGAAGACCATCGGTACCGCCCAACCGAAAGCGGCGCCAAGGATGAACTGTGGGATCGATACCAAGCGCTTGACGAACGGATAGACGATCGTAAGCCCCGCGGCAACCACCGCCAGTAGCTGCGCCGGCCGATTCAGCATCGTCGCGAGACCGATCGCGATCAGGCCGAGGGCCAGAAACAGGGTCAGCGCTTCGACGGGATGGACCGCGCCGGAGGCAATCGGGCGCGCGCGCGTTCGTTCGACGTAGGGGTCGATGTTGCGGTCCGCGTAGTCGTTCAGCACGCAACCCGCGGAGCGCATGACGACGACTCCGACGACGAACACGATAAATAGGCTCTGGTCGGGCCGGCCGTCGCCGGCCAGCCACAGCGCCCACAGCGTGGGCCACAACAACAGCCAGATGCCGATCGGTTTGTCGAGGCGCATCAGCCGCGCGTAGTTCCTGAGCTGAGTCCTGACGCCCGGCGCGGTCCTGCGAGAGGGGATGCTCATGGCCGTAAAACTTATCAGAGTTGGCGCGGTTCTCGAACCGTAAACGTGGCCGGGGCGGGTCCGGGGTGTCCGATCGAGCGAGTTTTCCCGTTTGAATCGGACATCCCCGGACCCACCCCTCTCGCTTTGGGGCAATATCCGGCGGTCAGACCTTTCCGTAGCGGTTCGCGTCGCCGAGCCAGCGCGCGACGATGGGCTTTGCGAGTTCCGGCGCCTCCCGCCGTATCGTTTCGGCGGCCATCTGCACGCCGGGCATCAAGCCGGCGTCGCGCACGAGATCCGCAAGCCGATACTCCGGCAAGCCGGTCTGACGGGTGCCGAGCAACTCGCCCGGGCCGCGTAACTCGAGATCCTGTTGCGCGACGACAAAGCCGTCGTTGCTGTCACGCAGCACACCCAGGCGGCGTTTCGCGGCAGCGCCGAGCGGCGGCTTGTAAAGCAGCACGCAGTGGCTCTGCCGGGCGTCGCGCCCGACCCGCCCCCGCAACTGATGCAGTTGCGACAGGCCCATGCGTTCGGCGTTTTCGACGATCATCAGACTGGCGTTCGGAACGTCGACGCCGACCTCGACGACCGTGGTCGCCACCAGCACCTGAACGAGACCTTCCTTGAAAGCCGACATGCCGCGCTCCTTCTCGCGCGGCTTCATGCGTCCGTGCACCAGTCCGACGCGCAACTCCGGCAGCGCCCGGGTCAACAGGTCGAAACTCGCTTCGGCGGCCTCGAAATCGAGTTGCTCGGATTCCTCGATCAGCGGACAGACCCAGTAGGCCTGCCGGCCTGCGGCGCAGGCGTCCCGCACCCGCTCGATGACCTCGTCCCGGCGGGTGTCGGGAATGGCGATCGTCGTCACCGGCCTGCGGCCGGGCGGCAGCTCGTCGATGATCGAGGTATCGAGATCGGCATACGCCGCCATCGCCAGGGTGCGCGGGATCGGTGTGGCGGTCATGACGAGCTGATGCGGATGTCCGTCGCCGCCGTCCTTGCCGCCCTTGTCGCGTAAGGCCATGCGCTGGTGCACGCCGAAGCGATGCTGCTCGTCGATGACGACCAGCCCGAGCTCGCGGAACGTCACGCCCTCCTGAAATAGTGCGTGGGTGCCGACGGCCAGCCGGGCGCTGCCGTCGGCGATCGCCGCCAGCGCCTCGCGCCTGGCTGCCGCGCGCTGGTTGCCGGCCAGCCGGACCGGCTCGATGCCGAAGGGTCCGAACCAGTCGGCGAAACTCGAGAAATGCTGTTCGGCCAGCAGCTCCGTGGGCGCCATCAGGGCGGCTTGTACGCCGCAGGCGATCGCCTTCAGGCAGGCGATGGCGGCGACCACGGTCTTGCCCGAGCCGACGTCACCCTGGATCAAACGCATCATCGGATGTCCGCGGCCGAGATCGGCCACGATCTCTTCGACGACTCGCCGTTGCGCACCGGTCAGCTCGAACGGCAGCCCGGCGACGAACGCGGCAGTCTCCTCGGTGCCGCCGTCGAGCAGCGGCGCGCGCTGGCTGTCGGCCAGCGCGCGCAGGTTCCTGAGGCTCAGGTAGTGCGCCAGCAGCTCTTCGAAGGCGAGCCGCTGCCGGCACGGATGCCGGCCGGCCAGTATCTCGGCCGGGTCGGCGTCGGGAGGCGGCCGGTGCAGGTAGGCGATCGCGTCGGCGAGCGACGGGAAGTCGAACCTTTGCCGGACGGAATCCGGCAACAGCTCTCGCGGCCCGGAGCGGTGCATCACGCCGAGCGCCTGTTCGGTCAGGTTCCTGAGCCGGCCCTGTTGCACGCCGTCGGTAGCCGGGTAGATCGGCGTCAGCGACTCGTTGACCGCCGGCTTGCGGTTTTCTCCCAGTAGCCGGTACTCGGGGTGGATCATCTCGGGCCCCGCCGGACCTCGCCGGACCTCGCCGAAGCAACTCAGCCGCGTGCCGGTTTGGAACTGCGCTTGCTGCGCGCGCGAAAAATGGAAAAAACGCAAGGTCAGTTGTCCCGAACCGTCTCCGATCCGGACCAGCAGACTGCGGCGGCCGCGGTACACGGTTTCCGCCAGTAGTACCTCGCCGTTCACGAGGCAGCGGTGCCCTGCAACCAGCGCGCCGATCGGAACCAGCCGGGTCCGGTCCTCGTACCTGAGCGGCATCAGGAACAGCAGGTCTTCCACACGGTAAAGTCCCAGCCGCTCCAGCTTGCCGGCCAGCGCGGGGCCTACGCCCGCCAGCGCGGTCAACGGGGATTTGAGCGCCATGCTCATGCCGAAAGCACTGCCGGAGCGCCGATCATGTGCTGCCCGAAGCCGGTGCGATTCCGACCGATATCGATCCTGCGCTTATTCCAGAACCAGAATGGCGTCCGCCTCGACGTCCGTGCCCTTCGGCAGCGACGCAACCCCGACGGCCGCGCGCGCCGGATACGGTGCGTCGAAGTAGTCCTCCATGACCGAGTTGACGGTTGCGAAGTTGTCGAGGTCGGTCAGATAAACCGTGAGCTTGACGATGCCGCCCATCGTCCCGCCCGCCGCTTCGACCACGGCCGCGATATTGTCGAATACGCGTCTGGCGCGGGTTTCGAAATCGCCTTCGACCAGGGTCATCGTCGCCGGGTCCAAGGGTATCTGGCCCGACAGGAAGACCAGCTCGCCGTGGCGGACGGCCTGCGAATACGTGCCGATCGCGGCCGGGGCATGGTCGCTGTGTATGGGTTGTCTGCTCATCGTCACTCCCTGTGCTGGCTCAGGCGCAATCACGCGACACACGGATCACTTTCGGCATCTTGCGGACGCCACGCATGATCCGTGCGAGATGCGTCCGGTTACGCACCTGCAGCAGAAACGATAACACCGAGCAGTCCTCGTGCCGAGTCAGCACCGAAACCTGTTCGATGTTCGAGCCGCAGTCGGCGAGGGTTGCCGCCACCTCGGCGAGCACGCCGGGTCTGTTGTAGGTATCGACCTGAATCTGGCTCGAGAACTCGCGATCGATGTCCTTCTCCCAGTTGCAGGTGATCCATTTCTCGGAGTGTTTGCGAAAGTTCGACAGGTTGCCGCAGTTCGTGCGATGAATCACGACGCCGCGCCCGGTGCTCAGATACCCCATGACGTCGTCGCCTGGGATCGGATAACAGCACTTGCCGTAACCGACGACCAGTCCCTCGGTACCGGCGATGACCAGGCTCGCCTGGCTGGGCGCCGATTCCCCTTGCTCGTCGATGCCGAGCAGGAAACGCGCCGTCAGCGGCGCGAGCCGCTCGCCGAGCCCCAGTTGTTCGAACAGCTCGGCCTCGTTGTTGAGCCCCAGCTCTTCGAGCGCCGTTTTCATTCGCACCTTGCCGATCTTGCGCAGCGAGGCGCCCAGGTCCTTGAGCGTACGGTCGAGCAGGCGCCGCCCCAGGTCGATCGATTCGCTTGCGCGCATCTGCTTCATGTGGAGGCGTATCGCGCTTCGGGCCTTTGCCGTGCGCACGTGGTTCAGCCAGTTCGGGTTCGGCCGGGCGCCTTTGCTGGTGATGATCTCGACCGTCTGGCCGTTCGCGAGCCGGGTGCGCAGGGGTACCAGCGCGCGGTCGACCTTGGCCGCGACGCAGTGGTTGCCGATGTCCGTGTGGATCGCATAAGCCATGTCGACGGTCGTCGCGCCCTTGGGCAGGGGTATGATGTCGCCCTTGGGCGTGAACACGTAGATCTTGTCCGGAAACAGGTCCACCTTGACGTTTTCCAGGAACTCCTCCGAGGATCCGGTCCCCTGCAGCTCGGCCAGATTCGCCAGCCATTCGCGCGCGCGCCGCTGCGGAGTCGCGTCGGCCTTGTCTTCGGCCTTGTACTGCCAGTGCGAGGCGACGCCCGATTCCGCGACCCGGTCCATGTCCCGCGTCCGAATCTGCACTTCGATCGGCAGGCCGTTGGGGCCGAACAGGGTCGTGTGCAGGGACTGGTAACCGTTGAGGCGTGGAATTGCGACGTAGTCCTTGAATCGTCCCGGCATCGGTTTGTAGATTCCGTGCACCAGCCCCAGTACCTGGTAACAGGTGCTGACGTTGTTCACGATGATGCGAAAACCGTAAACGTCGACGACATCGGACAACAGGCGCTTTTTCTCGGCCATTTTCTTGTATATGCCGTAGAGGTGCTTCTCGCGGCCGATGATGTCGCCCTCGATGCCTTCCCCGGCAAGCGCCTTGCCGATGGTCTCGGAGATGCGCTTGACGAACTGCCGCTGGCTGCCCTTGGCCTTTTTCAAGGCCCGCTCGAGCACCCGGTAGCGCATCGGATGAAGATTGCGAAACCCCAGGTCCTCGAGTTCGACCTTCATGCGATTGATGCCGAGCCGGTTGGCAATCGGCGCGTAAATGTCCAGCGTCTCGCGGGCGATACGCTTGCGGCTCTCGATCGGCATCGCGCCGAGCGTTTTCATGTTGTGCAGGCGGTCGGCGAGCTTGACCAGGATGACCCGGATGTCCTCGATCATCGCTAGCATCATCTTGCGAAAGCTCTCGGCCTGGGCTTCGGCGCGGCTTCTGAACTGGATCTGATCGAGTTTGCTGACGCCGTCCACCAGCAGCGCGACCTCGTCGCCGAAGCGCTCGCGGATGTCGCCCAGCGACGCTTCGGTGTCTTCGACCACGTCATGCAGAATCGCGGCCGTGATCGCCTCCGCGTCGAGGTGCATCTCGGCCAGGTACTGGGCGACGGCGATCGGGTGTGAGATGTAGGGTTCGCCGCTCTTGCGGGTCTGGCCCTCGTGTGCGGCGGCGCCGAACTCGTAAGCGCCGACGATGGCCGGCACCTGGCCGGCGGGCAGATAGGATTCGAGGGTTTCGACCAGCCGCCTCAAGCCATGGTCGCGTCGCGACGCGCCCGGCAGTTTCGACAACAAGGTGGCGGCATAGTCCATGCCACCATCATACTCGCCAAATCGGCGGTCGCTAGGACCTAGTGCCCCGTCCGGTGAATTCGTTGCAACTGGATTCGTTGAACAAGTCGCCGCGCCTTGCCAGCCACAAAAATCCGTGCCGGCTTGTTCGACGAATTCGTCGGACGGGACATTAGACGCGGACGGATATCCGAGGGTCGATCAGCCGCTGGGCGACCCTTTGCATCGGCAAAGGCCCGGGGTACTGCGAGGCTGCCGCTGGCCGATCGCTATTCGATGGCCAATCATTCAATCGCCAATGGAGATACCGCGCAGCGGCATTATGTCTTCCGGGACATCGGGCTTCAGCAGCTCCTCGGCCGGCGGTTGTTCGATCTCCTCCAGAATCGCCGGTGTCACGTGCCCTTCGGCAATTTCCCGTAATGCGATGACCGTGGGCTTATCGTTCTCGAGCTCGACCATCGGGTCGGCGCCGTGGGCGATGCGGCGGGCGCGCTTGGCGGCAACCAGCACCATTTCGAAGATATTGTCGATGTTGTCGAGGCAGTCCTCGACCGTGATTCGGGCCACGTGCGTAACTCCGGTTGACGATTCGATTGGCACGAATCTAAACCCTGGGGGCGCGGCGTCTCCAGCAAATATTCCAAAAAGTTATAAGCAGGCCCGAATTCAGCGTCGGCTGGTCCGGGGCCTGTCCGGCGCTTTCTCTGGAACCATTCGCCGTGTCTGGCGGCAACACAGCACCAGCCCTACGGGTTGAGCCCCAAACCGTCCCCCTCGGCGTTGCTCGTCGCTCATCTGTTGGCACCAAACTGCCCCCGTGCCTCGATCGGCGGGACAGGACACCAGGACGCGTCACCGCTCGCCCGGCCGAGCCAGGATCTGCGCCACGGCCTCCCGGACCTCGGGATTCGAGACGGCCGAGCTCGTCCCCGTGCCGGCCAGCACCGATTCGAGATCGGCGACGGCCTGCTCCAGACGGTCGTTGACGATCACGTGGTCGAATTCGTCCCAGTGCGACATGTCCGACAGCGCGTCCTTCAGGCGTCGTTCGATGACGGCATCGGTGTCCGTGCGCCGGCTGCGCAGGCGGTGCTCGAGTTCCTCGACCGAGGGCGGGAGGACGAAAACGCTCACGCACTCGGGCATGGCCTCCCGCACCTGTGCGGCGCCCTGCCAGTCGATTTCCAGAATCACCGGGTGTCCGGCATCGAGGTGCGCTTGCACCTGGGTACGGCTAGTCCCGTATAGATTGTCGAAGACTTCGGCAGACTCCAGCAATGCGCCGCGTTCCTTCAGGCGCCGGAACTCGTCCACGTCCACGAACAGGTAATCGACGCCGTGCACCTCGTTACGCCGCTTCCTGCGGGTGGTGTACGAGATCGAGAACCTGAGCTCCGGACGGCGCGCGGTCAGCGCCTTGACCAGGGTCGTCTTGCCGGCGCCCGACGGCGCCGCGATCACGAACAGCTTCGCCGTTTTGCGATACACCGTTTTGCGATACACCGCCGCTTACTCGACGTTCTGGACTTGTTCGCGCATCTGCTCGATCAGAACCTTCAGGTCGACAGCGGCCCGCGTGGTCTCGGTGTCTCCGGATTTCGAGCCCAGCGTGTTGGCTTCGCGATTGAGCTCCTGCATCAGGAAGTCCAGGCGCCGGCCTATCGGGCCTTTGGCCTCGATGGCGCCGCGGATTTCTACGACGTGACTGTCGAGGCGGTCGAGTTCCTCGTCTACATCGAGCTTTTGCGCGATCAGGGCCAGTTCGACCTCGAGTCTCGCCGGGTCGGCCTCGACGTCGAGGCGCGCGATACGCTCGCGCTGCTTTTCACTAGCGGCCTCGAGCACCGCCGGCATGCGTTGCCGGACCGAGGCCGAGATGGCGGCGATGTCGTCGATCCGCGATTCGATCATCGCGGCAATGCGGGCGCCCTCGCTGGATCGCATCGTCGTCAGGGCATCCAGCGTTCGTTCGAGCGAACCGGATGCCTCGGCGAACAGCGGTTCGGCGTCGAGCTCGGGTTGTTGCACGACGCCCGGCCAGCGCAGCACGTCGATCGGATTCAAGGGCCCGGGGTCCGGCAGTTGCCGGGCAATCTCCGCGGCGCGCCGGCTGAGGAGATCGACCATCGAGCGGTCGATTTCGAGCTCGGCGGCCGTGTCGGCCGCGCGCCTGAAATGCAGTCCACATTCGATCTTGCCGCGGGACAAGCGGGCCGAGACCTGCTGCCGGAAGTCCGGTTCCCTGGGCCTGAGCTCGTCGGGCAGCCGGAACTGGATATCTAGGTACCGGTGATTGACGGTTCGAAGCTCCCAGGTCAGCATCCCCGGCGCCGTTTCCGTCGACTGTCGCGCGAAGCCTGTCATACTGTGTAACATCGCCATTCGCCTAGTAGGCCCCAAAGTCGAAGCTGGGGCCGAAGTGTAGAGCCAAAGGCTCGAATTCTAGACGACGGAACCCATTGTCAACAGGGCGTAGCCCGCCAGCCATGCACGTCGAATACGCAAAAGTCACCGCGCTCGGGGATCGTGAGGACAATCAGGACCGCGCCGCCGTCGTGGTCGCCGAGGACGCGGCGATCATGCTGGTCTTCGACGGCATGGGTGGGCACTCGGACGGCGCGCGCGCGGCCGAGACCGGCCTCGCCGTCGTACAGGACCTGTTCACGTCCGTGCGGCTGCCGGTATTCGATCCGTTGGGATTCCTCTACATGGCCTTGTCGCGTGCACACGACGAGGTCGTTGCGCTAGGCGGCGATCTCGCCATCGATTTCCGGCCCCGGGCCACCTGCGCCGTATGCCTGATTCAGGAGGGCGGCTCGTACTGGGCGCATATCGGCGACAGCCGTATCTACCAGGTTCGGGACGGCCGGGTATTGTCGAGATCCAGGGATCACAGTCATGTCGAAGTCCTGATCCAGGAGGGCGCCATTTCCGAGGAAGAGGCGCGCGACCATCCCATGCGCAATTTCGTCGAATGCTGTATCGGCGGCGACTCCCCGGTGCCGGACATGAGCATCACGGTCAAAAAACCGCTCGAGCCCGGCGACGTTCTGCTTGCCTGTACCGACGGGCTTTGGTCCGGGATGACCGACGAAGCCATGGCCGCGGTCGGCCGCGCCGGCGAGGACAATCTCGCCGAGAATCTGAAAGAACTGAGCCTTAAGGCACTCAGCGTCAACGCACCGTACAGCGACAATACGACGGGTACCGCACTACGTTGGCTCGCAACCGGAAACCCGGTGTAAACGAGCACCGCGCAAGCAGGAGAAACAGGATGCGCCCGAGTGGCCGCGAACCCGGCGAAATCCGGCAGACGACGTTCACCCCCGATTTTACGCGCCATGCCGAAGGCAGCGTGCTCGCCTGTTTCGGCGACACGCGGGTCTTGTGCACGGCCAGTGTCGAAGACCGGGTGCCGCCCTGGATGCGCGGCAGCGGCAGCGGCTGGGTGACCGGCGAATACGGCATGTTGCCCCGCTCCACGCATACGCGCAGCGCCCGTGAGGCGGCGCGCGGCAAACAGAGCGGCCGCACGATGGAAATCTCCCGGTTGATCGGCCGCTCGCTGCGCGCCGTGATCGACCTGGAAGCGCTCGGCGAACGCACGATCACGCTGGATTGCGACGTGATCCAGGCCGACGGCGGCACCCGCACCGCGTCGGTCAGCGGCGCCTATGTGGCGCTGGTCTTGGCGATCCGCCGTCTGGAGAAAAACCGGCGTTTGAAAAAAAACGTCTTGCACGGCCAGGTTGCCGCGGTTTCGGTTGGCGTCTACCGTGGCGTGCCCGTGCTCGATCTGGATTACGACGAGGATTCCGACGCGGAGACCGACATGAATGTCGTCATGAACGATGCCGGACGGTTCATCGAGATCCAGGGCACGGCGGAGGGACACGCGTTCGGCGCCGACGAGTTGCAGGCCATGCTGGCCCTGGCCGGACGCGGCGTGGAGACGATCCTTCTGGCACAGAATGCGGCCCTCGACGCCGCTGCCTGAGCGCCCGTGACCCCGCCCGGGAAAATCGTCGGGAAAATGGTTGAGAAAATCGTGATCGCCAGCGGCAATCCCGGCAAGCTCGAGGAGATCGCGCGCCTGCTTCGCGACCTGCGCGTCGAAGTGGTCCCCCAGTCGTCGCTGGGCGTGGAGAACGCCGAGGAAACCGGCGAGACCTTTGCCGAGAATGCACTGATCAAGGCACGCCACGCCGCGGCCGAAACCGGTTTGCCGGCGATTGCCGACGACTCGGGCCTGGTCGTGGATGCGCTGGGCGGCCGTCCGGGGGTCCTTTCGGCGCGCTACTCGGGGCTGGCCGCGACTGCCGCCGATAACATCGACAAGCTCTTGGACGAGCTCGATGGCGTCCAGCCCGCGGCACGCACGGCCGCGTTCGAATGCGTCGCCTGTTTCGTCGCGCCGGACGACGCCGAGCCGATTTACGGAACGGGGTGCTGGGCGGGGCGGATTCTCGAGGCGCGCCGCGGCGGCGGCGGCTTCGGTTACGATCCGGTGTTTCTGGACCCGGCCAGCGGCAAGAGCGCCGCCGAGCTCACGCCGGGCGAAAAAGACCGCGTCAGCCACCGGGGCCAGGCCTTGCGCGCGCTCGAACGAGCGCTCGCCGAGCGTTTCGCCGGAGATGCGCGGTGACCGCAAAGCTGCCGCCGTTGGCGCTGTACCTGCACCTGCCCTGGTGCGTCAAAAAGTGTCCGTACTGCGACTTCAACTCCTTTGCGGTGCGCGGCGCGCTGCCGCGAAATCGCTATGTCGAGGCGCTGATACGGGACCTGGACAAGGAGGCCGGCCGCGCCGGCGTCCGGCCGCTGGTGAGCGTGTTTTTCGGCGGCGGCACGCCGAGCCTGTTTCCGCCCGACGATATCGCCCGCCTGATCGAGGTCATACGCGATCGCTTCCCGACCGTCCCGGACCTAGAGGTCACGATCGAGGCGAATCCCGGAACCGTCGAGTCCGGTGCGCCGGCCGGTTATCGCCAGGCCGGGGTCAACCGGTTGTCGCTGGGCGCGCAGTCCTTCGACGATGCGGCCCTGGCCGCGCTGGGCCGGATACACAGCGCAGACGACGTCAGACGCTCTTTCGCCGCCGCGCGCAAAGCCGGTTTCGACAATATCAACCTGGACCTGATGTATGCCCTGCCCGGCCAGGATCCGGCGGTCGCGCGCCTGGACCTCGAGGCTGCGTTCGCGCTCGGCCCGGAGCACCTGTCCTGGTATCACCTGACCCTCGAGCCCAACACGGTGTTTCACGCCCGGCCGCCGGCCGGCTTGCCGGACCAGGACGGATCCGCGGCCATACAGCGCATGGGCGAGACGTTGCTCGCGGAACGCGGTTACGAGCAATACGAAACCTCGGCTTACGCGCGCAACCGGCGCTATTGCCGGCACAACCTGAACTACTGGTCTTTCGGCGACTACCTCGGCGTCGGCGCCGGCGCGCATGCCAAGTTCACGACCGACGCGGGCGTTTTTCGTTATGCGAAACCCGCCAACCCACAGCAGTACATGTCGGCCGTCGAGTCGGGGCTCGACCCGGCACCGGCGCGTCCGGTCGATCCGGCGGATCGAAGCTTCGAATTCATGCTGAACGCGCTCAGGCTCACCGGCGGATTCGCCGAGGCGCAGTACGCGGCGCGAACCGGCCTGCCGGCGTCGGCGCTGAAAACGCGGCTGGAGGCGTTGAGGCGGCGGGGGCTGGTCGAGGCGCCCGGCAAGGGCCGCTGGCGGCCGACCTCGCTCGGGCGACGATTCCTGAACGACCTGCAGGCCGCGTTCCTGCCTTGAACCTTCTGCCTTTAACCTAGGGTCGCGACAACATCGCCCGTCCGGGCCTGGAATCCGTCCAGGGCTTGCCGCCGGGAGCGGTTGACTTTGCTTGCGGTTTCTGCGTCGCCGCGGATTATTTATACACAACGGGAGCGAGAAGCCTTTGTTTACAGCGCGAGAACGTAATGATTTCAGTTATGTTGTGGAAAACTGGGCGTAACTCATTGATTTGAAGTAGTTTCACAAAATGGCCATAAAATAGTCATATTGAAAACCGTGCTTGAAAATCCGCACCTTAGCGCACCCACACAAATTTCTTCCACAGTCTTATCCACAGCTTCTGTGGATAAGCTCGAAGGCTTGCGACACCGGTCGCATGCGTTTATCATGCGCGGCCTTTTCGACGGCGACGAGCCTTGCGAGAGCCTTCCCAATGAAAGCCGACATTCATCCGGACTACAGTGACATCAAGGTGACCTGCAGTTGCGGTAACGAGTTCACGACGCGTTCCACGCTCGGCGAAGACTTAGCGGTCGAGGTGTGCTCCGCCTGTCATCCCTTCTACACGGGCAAGCAGAAAATCGTCGATTCGGGCGGTCGCGTCGACAAGTTCCGCCGCAAGTACGGCAAGGGCTGAGTGCCCGTAAGTACGGCAAGGGCTGAGTGGCCGTAAGTACGGCAAGGGCTGAGTGGCCGTAAGTGCGGCAAGGGCTGAACGCCCGTAAATAAGGTTAAGTGCCGAGCGCCCGGACGGCCGATTCGGCCAGGCGACGCTCGACACTTCATAAAAGAAAGGGATTACCCGTCGCTCCCCGGTTCCCGGGGGTTTGGTATGCTCGAAGCGCGTCGGGTGCAACCCCGGCTGGGAGAGAGGACGACAATGAGCCAGGACGCTTTCCGACTCGTGAGCCCTAGCGGTGACGAGACCCGTTTGCCGGTCAGGTCCGGCACGACCGGCCCCGATGTCGTCGACATCTCGGACCTGTATCGGGATCTCGGCGTTTTCACTTACGATCCGGGCTTCGTCGCGACCGGCAGTTGCTCCTCCGACATCACTTTCATCGACGGTGAAAATGGCGTGCTGCTCTACCGCGGCTACCCGGTCGAACAGCTCGCCGCCCACTCGAGTTTCATCGAAGTCGCCTATCTGTTGCTCTACGGCGAGCTGCCGACGGCCGCGGCGCTCGAAGAGTTCGACA
This sequence comes from Woeseiaceae bacterium, assembly GCA_028279985.1. Lineage (GTDB taxonomy): Bacteria > Pseudomonadota > Gammaproteobacteria > Steroidobacterales > Woeseiaceae > UBA1847. The sequence goes on along the minus strand of JANQMR010000023.1, from coordinate 49,612 downwards.
ACATCATTCGCCGGCATACGATGTTGAACGAAGGCATGCTGCGGTTTTTCAACGGGTTTCGTTACGACGCCCACCCGATGGCGGTACTGTCGGCGGTCGTCGGCTCGATGTCGGCGTATTACCACGACACCCTGGATGCGAGCGACCCGGAGCATCGCGACATCTTCGCCCACCGGATTCTGGCCAAGCTGCCGACGATTGCGGCGGCTGCCTACAAACTCAGCATCGGCCAGCCGTTCATGTATCCGCGCAACGACCTCAATTATTGCGAGAACCTGTTGCACATGCTGTTTGCGGTGCCGGCCGAGGATTACGAAATCGACCCGATCGCGGCCGAGGCGCTGGACCTGTTGTTCATCCTGCACGCCGACCACGAGCAGAATTGCTCGACGTCCACGGTGCGCATGGCCGGCAGCTCGGGCGCGAATCCGTACTCGGCGATCGCCGCCGGAATCTCGGCGCTCTGGGGGCCGGCGCACGGCGGCGCCAACGAAGCCGTGCTCAAGATGCTCGAGGAGATCGGCGACGCGAAAAACATCTCGAAGTTCGTCGCCAAGGCGAAGGACCGGGACGATCCGTTCCGGCTGATGGGTTTCGGGCACCGCGTCTACAAGAGCTTCGATCCGCGCGCGAAGATCATCCGCGAGATGTGCCACAAGGTGCTCGCGAACCTCGGGCGGGTCGATACGCCGATGTTCGATCTCGCGCTGGAACTGGAACAGGTGGCACTCAAGGACGATTACTTCATCGAGAAAAACCTGTACCCGAACGTCGATTTCTATTCCGGGATCATCTACCGGGCCTTGCAGATACCGACCACGATGTTCACGGTCATGTTCGCGCTGGGCCGTTCGGTGGGGTGGACCGCGCACTGGCAAGAGATGATCATCGATCCGACCGGCAAGATCAGCCGGCCGCGGCAGTTATATACCGGCGCACCGCAACGCGACTATGTCCCCATCGAGGAGCGTAAGCTCAGAGAGCGCCGCGCGAATCATTCCCTGTAGTCGCGATCCTGTCGTCGCGATTCGGAAGCTTCTTACGACAGCTTCTTACGACTTCTTACGACGATTGAATCAGCTCGCGTAGCGCCTTGTCGTCGGCGCGTCGCATCGGCTTGCCGTCGATCGGACTGATCGGCGCCTGTCTCAGGCCGTCGAACGGAAACACCGTCGCCTCGATCGAGGCTTGCGAGTATCGAAACTGGTAACCCGAATAGGTTTCGTTCCGGCCCCGGCGTTGCTTCAGGCGCCGCTCGTAGAGCCTGGGGCTAAGGCCCACGTCCGCGAGATGAAACGAGACGGTCTCGGGGCTGTCGGCGAACACGTGCAGGTTGACGGCGGCGTTGGCATCCGCGGTTCCCGCCAGTACCGGCCCCACCAGCCGCGGCTCGAAACGCTCGAGCAGCCGCATCGCCGACAGCGCGGCGCGGCGTAAGGTCAAAAGCAGGTCGCGGTGGTCGTCCCCGGCAAACAGTTGCAGGTACTCGCCGACCGCGCGTTCGATCTCCGCGTTGCCGGGCAAGGTGCCCCGGGCGCCGAAGCCCAGCCTTTCGGCCGCCTTGAGCTTTGCCAGACGGTAGTCGCGGATGCCCTGGTTGACGATGATGCGTGCGGCCTCCTGCGCAACCATCGTGCGTGCGCGCGCGGCTTCGTTGCCGTTGTGCCTGGCCATACAGGTTCTAGAAAAGCGTTTCCGGCTCGGCTTCGGGGTCTTCGCCCTCGGCCGAAGCGTCGTTGAACAGGTCCGGCAGGTCCTGGACGATGTCACATTCCGGCACATGGCCTTCGCGGAACAACTCGAAGGTCGCACCGGGCTGTCCGGCGCCTGCCGGACAACCGGTGTTTCTGTCGATGCGTACCGTGACGATACCGTCGGGCATCTCCATCTGGCGTTCCGGCACGCCCTCGAACGCGATGCGCGCGAACTCGATCCATATCGGCAAGGCCGTACGCGAACCTTCTTCCCGCGGGCCGAGCGGGCGCTCGTCGTCGTGGCCGACCCAGACGACGCTGGCGAGGTCGGCGTTGAAGCCGCCGAACCATGCATCGCGCCGGTCGTTCGACGTGCCGGTTTTTCCCGACAGATCTCGCCGGCCCAGCACCAGCGCGCGCCGGCCGGTACCGCGGCGGATTACGTCGCGCATCATGTCCTGGATCAGGAAGGCGTTCTGTGCGCTGATGGCGCGTTCGGCAACTCTGACGTCGGCGAACAGCTCCGGATCGACCGACGCATCCGGCTTGTACGTGAGCGCGATGTCCGCCATCTCGTCCAGGGCCATCGGCTCGGCGGCATCGAAAAAGGGGGCTTGCGCCGTCTTTGCAACGCAGGCCTCGCATGCGACCGCGGGGTCGGCGCGATACAGGGTCCGGCCCTCCGCATCGTAGATGGCGTCGATGACGTAGGGTTTGATGGCCAGGCCGCCGTTGGCGATCGTGGCGTAAGCCTGCACCATGTCTAGCGGGGTTGCGTTGCCCCCGCCGAGCGCCAGCGAGCCGTTGGGCGGCAGCGCCGTGTCGCCGAAGCCGAATTTTGCAATATGTCGGACCGCATTGCGGATACCGGTCTCATACAGCAGGAGTCGTACCGAGACCAGATTCATCGATCGGGTCAGCGCTTCACGCAGTCGCGTCGGGCCGTAGAAGCGGCCGCTGTAGTTCAGCGGTCGCCAGACCGCTTCGAGCTCCGACGAGCGGATGACGACCGGCGAATCGTCGACGACGGTGGCGGCGGTATTGCCTTGCTCGAGCGCCGCGGAATAGATGAAGGGTTTGAACGAAGACCCCGGCTGGCGATAGGCTTGGGTGACCCGGTTGAACTTCGAGGTCGCGAAATCGAAACCGCCGGCCAAGCTCGTGATGGCGCCGTCCTCGGGGTCCATCGAGACGATGGCGGCCTGCGCCTCCGGCGCCTGCGCCAGCGCCCAGAAGCCGGACGTCGTCGGCATCACCCGGATGACGTCGCCGACCTGCAACACGTCCGCGACGGATTCGGGCGCGGGGCCCGTGCTCACGCCGTCGACGTAGGGGTTCGCCCAGCTCAGGCCCTGCCACGGCAGGGTCACCGACTCGCCGTCCCTGAGTATCGCGGTGGCGCTGTCGTCGGCGTTCAGGGTCACGACGACGGCATTCAAAAGACCGCCCGGTGCGTAGGCGTCGAGCAACTCCCGGATTTCGATCGGCCATTCGACCAGGGGCGTCGCCGGTAACGCCTCGTCGAGCTCGACGCGCGCTACCGGACCGCGGTAACCGCGCCGCCGGGTGAACTCCAGAAGGCCGTTGCGCAAGGCGTAGTTCGCGCCCTGCTGCAGCCGTGAATCCAGCGCGGTCACGACCTGGTAACCGGCCGTGTAGGCGGCCTCGCCGTAGCGCGACAACATCTCGCGGCGAACCATCTCCGCGACATAAGGTGCGTTCAGCTCGACCGCCGCGCCGTGGAGCGTGGACTCCATCGGCCATGAGATCGACTGCTCGTAAGTCTCGGCGTCGATGTAGCCGAGATCGAGCATGCGCCCCAGGACGTAGCCGCGGCGCATCCTGGCGTTGGCGGGGCTTCGCACCGGGTTGTAGCGCGACGGCGCCGGCAGCACGCCGGCCAGGGTCGCCGCCTCGGCGACGTTGAGTTGGGCCAGGGGCTTGTTGAAGTAGACTCTCGCCGCCGCGGCGACCCCGTAGGCGCGCTGGCCGAAGAACATCTTGTTCAGGAACAGTGCCATGATCTGTTCCTTGTCGAACTCCCGCTCGATCTTCCAGGCCAGAAACGCCTCGCGCAGTTTGCGCACGTAGGTTTGTTCCAGGTTCAGGAAATAGTCGCGGGCAAGCTGCTGGGTCAGGGTGCTGCCGCCGCCCGATATCTGGCCGCCGCTTTTCACCAGCCTGAAAAACGATCGCAGGATGCCCTGGTAGTCGATACCCGGATGCTCGAAAAAACGCCGGTCCTCGGCCGCGATGAAGGCCTGCAGGACGTGTTCGGGCACATCCTCGTAGTCGATCAGTATCCGCCGGCGCTCGCCGATCTCGGAAACCAGGCGGCCGTCGCGGCTGAAGACCCTGAGCGGAATCTGCAGCGGGATGTCGCGTATCGTTTCCGCCTCGGGCAAGCCCGGCGCGGCATAGTAGTAGGCGCCGACGACCGCGGTGACGCCGCCCACGACGGCCGTCGTACCCAGGCCGATCGTGAGGATGGCGCAGCGCAACAAGGGCCTGAGCGCCAAACGGCGCGATTTCCGGTTCGGACTGTCAGTTTCGTGCATCGCCGCCGCCGTTCTCGGTCAAACGCCCGCGAAAATTACCGCGTCGACCGGTAATGGTAACGTGTAAGCTCAGGACACTAGTTATCACTCGTCAGTATCGACAGGCGCGAGGTCCGATCGGTGCGGAAAATGTGGCATTCTGGTGGCAACCGGCCCTGGAGCCATCCGGAACCCGCTCCTGTAGAGTCCCGACAGTGCCCAAACGCAGGTGACGGGTGCTGATCGGTGTCGATAATAGCCACCCGGCACAGCGGCTTGCAACCGCGTCCCGGGCCTCAGGGCGAGGCGCCAACCAGTTCACAGAATACGACCCCGGATGCCTTGTACCATGCGTGGCTTGAATCGTGAACGAAGTCACGTTTTATTTAACATTTCATTGATATATAGTTAAATCGGCTTATTCGGCTCCGCCTTACGTTTGGCTCGCAAACTACCGACATAGAAGGGAAAAAACGTGCTATTCGGCAAGAAAACGCAACCCTTGTTGGGCCTCGACATCACGACCTCGTCGGTCAAGCTGATCGAGCTGTCGCAAAGCGGCAAGCGCTATAGGGTCGAGTCGTATTCCGCCGAGCCCACGCCGCCGAGCTCGGTCAGTGAAAAAGCCATCGTCGACGCCAAGGCGGTCGGCGAGGCGATACGCCGGGCCGTCAAGCGGGCCGGCGCCAAGGCGACCGACGTCGCGGTGGCGATCAGCGGCGACGCGGCAATCACCAAAGTCATTCAGATGCCGTCCAGCCTGTCCGAGCGGGACCTCGAAGGGCAGGTCGAGATTCAGGCCGATCAGTACATTCCGTTCCCGATGGAAGAGGTCAGCTTCGACTACGAAATCGTCGGCGCCAACAGCAAGGACCCTGAACTGATGGACGTGTTGCTCGTTGCGACCCGCACCGAAAACGTCGAACAGCGCCAGGCCGCGGTCAATGCCGCGGGGCTGACGACCCAGGTGGTCGACGTCGAGGCTTTTGCCTTGGAGAATGCCTGTCAGCTCCTGAGCCACCAGGTTCCCGACGGCGGGCTCGGACACTCGGTCGCGGTCGTCGACATCGGCGCCAGCAGCACCACCTTCAGCGTGCTGCAGGACCTCAAGGTCATTTACACGCGGGACTTCAACTTCGGCGGCCAGCAACTGACCGAGGAGATCATGCGTACTTACGGCCTGTCGATGGAAGACGCGGGCCGCGCGAAAAAACAGGGCGGTCTGCCGAGTAACTACCAGCCCGAGGTGCTCGAGCCGTTCATCGACGACATGACCCAGCAGGTCAGCCGCTCCTTGCAGTTCTATCTTGCGTCCGGCGGCGGCCGGGAGCAACCGGACATGGTGCTGGTCTGCGGCGGCTGCGCGAACATCCCGGGTATCGCCGACTTGATCTCGTCGCGCGTGGGCATTCCCACCGAAGTCGGCGATCCGCTGGGTCAGATGAAAATCTCTTCGAAGGCCAAGTCACAGGGCGTGCACAAGGATGCAACCGCGCTGCTCACGGCCTGTGGCCTTGCCCTGAGGAGCTTCGACTAATGCCACGCATCAACCTGCTTCCCTGGCGTGAAGAAGAACGCAAAAAACGCCAGCGCGATTTCGGCGTGGCCCTCGCGGGCGCGGTGGTCGCCGCCATCGCCGTCGTGATGCTGACGATGTTCGCCTACAACTCGATGATTGCGAATCAGGAGAGCCGCAACGACCGTCTGCAGGCCGAGATTGCCGAACTCGACAAGAGCATCGAGGAAATCGACGATCTCGAGCTTCAGAAGGAGCGCCTGCTCGCGCGCATGGAGATCATCGACCAGCTACAAAAAAGCCGTCCCGAAATCGTGCATCTGTTCGACGAGATCGCGCGGCAGCTTCCGAACGGCGTCTACCTCACCGGCTTGCGGCAAGCCGGCAACCAGGTCGAGCTTCGCGGCGTCGCCCAGTCCAGCACCCGCGTCTCCGCGCTGATGCGCCGCATCGATGCGTCGGAATGGTTGACCGACCCCGACGTCGACCGGGTAGAGACCACGACCGTGCGCGGGAGCGGCTCGCGGCAGGCCGAGTTCGTCGTCAACCTGAAACAGCTCAGCTCCGACGGCGACGATACCGGGGAGGACGCGGGATGAACCTCCTCGACGAACTCAAGAGCCTGGACGTCAACGACATCGGCCGCTGGCCGTTGCCGTTCAGGTTTGCGGCCGTGGTGCTGACTTTTCTCGCCGTGCTGGGCTTGGGCATCTGGCTCATGATCGTCGAGGACTTGCATCCCCGCCTCGAGGCCGCGGAGGCGGGCGAGGAAGAGTATCGCCTGGTGTTCGAGAACAAGCAGCGCAAGGCCGCCAACTACGATGCTTACAAGGCGCAGCTCGACCAGATCGAACAGAGCTTCGGTACGATGCTCCGGCAACTGCCCGGCGAAACGGAGATTCCGAGCCTGATCGTCGATATCTCGCAAACCGGCCTCGCCGCCGGGTTGCAGGAAAAACTGTTCCAGCCGCAGGCGGAGATTCCCAAGGACTTCTACGCCGAAAAACCCATCAAGATCCGGCTCTCCGGCGGTTTCCACGAAATCGCGAATTTCGTCAGCGGCGTCGCCGCGTTGCCGCGTATCGTGACCCTGCACGACATCACGATTACGCCCGAGGACGGCGACGGTTACGATCGTTTGAGCATGGAGGTCACCGCGCAGACCTACCGGTACATCGAGGAGACGGAGTAGAACAATGAAAACGCTCGTCATTCTTCGCGCCGTCACGCTGACGCTGGTTCTGGGCGGCCTGTCCGGTTGCGGCGGCGGTAACGACGATCTCGACCGCTATATCAACGAAATCAAGGCACGGCCCGGCGGCCGTATCGAACCTTTGCCCGAGATCACCCCGTACGAGGTCTTCACCTACGTCGCGGACGCGGAAGGCGTTCGCTCGCCGTTCGTGCCCGACACGCCGGCCGCGACCGGCCAGCCCGGCGTGCGTCCGGACGTCGAACGCAGCCGCGAGTTCCTGGAGGGCTATTCACTGGACACGCTGCGCATGGTCGGCACCTTGGACATGGGTAACACGACTTTCGGGCTCGTGCAGACCTCGGACGGTCTGATTCATCGCGTCGTCCCCGGCAACTACATGGGACAGAACGACGGTCAGATCATTGAAATCTCGGATTCGAGAATCCTACTGACGGAGATTATTTCCGACGGGATCGGCGGCTACATCGAGCGGGATGCTGCTATCGGTCTTGCGGACTGATGTCTTGCGGACCGATGCCTGAATGGAACTGGGAGTAACGGGAATGATGCTCAACACACAACCGGCGGCCGGTGTCCGGCGCGCGGTGAAAGCAACGGCGGCGCTGGCGACGACAGCGCTGCTGACATTGGCGGCAGTTTCCGCGAGCGCGCAGGAGGGTAACCGCCTGCAGGACATTCAGGTACAGAGTGTGTCCGGACAACGCGTGGAGCTCACTTTGGTCATGAGCGACACCGCGCCCGAGCCGTTGGCGTTTACGATCGAGAGTCCGGCGCGTATCGCGTTGGATCTGCCGAACACGACGCTGGGTCTGCAGTCCCGCCGCACCGACGTCAACCTGGGTCCGCTGGACACGGTGCTCACGGCCGAAGCCGGCGGCCGGACCCGTGTCGTGCTCAACCTCGACACGATGGTGCCCTACGAGACGCGTCGCAGCGGCAACACCGTGACCGTGCTCCTGGGCGACGGCGACGATTACCGCGCGGATACCACCCACTTCGACGGCGGTCCCGCTCCGTCGCCGGCTTCGTACGCGGCGCCCGGCGTCCGTTCCATTGCCGGCGTGGACTTCCGCCGTACCCGCGACGGCGGCGGCCGCGTGCTGATCAACCTCACGGACCCGTCCACGCCGGTGGACATTCGCCAGGAAGGCAACCGGGTCGTCGCCATATTCAAGGATACCGCATTGCCGAGCGAGCTGATGCGCCGCCTGGACGTCATGGACTTCGCAACGCCGGTGTCCACCGTGGACGCGCTGAAGGCCAACCTGGATACGCGCATCGTGATCTCGGCCGACGGTGAATACGAGCAGCTCGCCTATCAGTCGGACAACGATTTCACGATCGAAATCAACCCGGTCCTCGATACGCCCGAAGAAGTCTCCGGCCTGTTTTCCGAAGCCAAGGAATACGAAGGCCAGCGCCTGACCTTGAACTTCCAGGACATCGAAACACGCGCCGTGCTGCAACTCCTTGCGGAGACATCGGGCCGCAACATCATCGTGTCCGACACGGTGCAGGGGAACGTCACCTTGCGCCTGCGTAACGTTCCGTGGGACCAGGCGCTGGACATCGTGATGACGACCAAGGGTCTCGACATGCGCCAGAACGGCAACGTGATCATCGTCGCACCCGCGGAGGAAATCGCCGCCCGTGAGACCGCGGACCTCGAGACCAGGCGGGCGATCAGCGAGCTGGAGCCGTTGTACTCGGAGTACCTGCAGGTCAATTACGCCAAGGCTGGGGACCTGGCCGCGCTGATCGGCGCCGACAGCGAGAACTCACTGCTCTCGGACCGGGGCAGCATCGCGGTCGACGGTCGCACCAATACGCTGTTGGTCCAGGATACGGCGAACCGCCTGGAAAACGTCCGGCGTCTGGTGCGTACCCTGGACGTGCCGATCAAGCAGGTGCTGATCGAGTCGCGGATCGTCATCGTCAACGACGACTCCAGCCGGGACCTCGGCGTTCGCCTGGGCGTCACGACCTGGCACGAGGCCGAGCCGGGCAACTTCCTGGTTGCATCGGGCACCGGCACCGGCACCGATAGCGCCATCGGATCCTATCTCAATAATCTGGCCGATCCGTCGAGCAACGTGTTGTTCGATCTGCCGACCCTCGGCAATCGTTACAACGTCAACGTGCCGGTCTCGAACGCCGCCGGCCGTTTCTCGCTGGCCGTGCTCGAGGACGACTACATCGTCGACCTCGAGCTCACGGCGCTCGAAGCCGAGGGACGCGGCGAGCTGATCTCGACGCCGCGGATCATCACCTCCAACCAGAAAGAGGCCCGCATCGAACAGGGCGTGGAGATTCCCTACCAGCAAGCGGCTTCCTCGGGCGCGACGACGATCCAGTTCAAGAAAGCCGTGCTGAGTCTAGAGGTGACGCCGCAGATCACGCCGGACAACAACATCATCATGGATTTGATCGTCAGCAAGGACAATGTCGGTGAGATCATCTCCACCGGCGGCCTCGGCGGCACGGTGCCGAGCATCGATACGCGAAACGTCGAGACCCAGGTCCTGGTCAAGGACGGCCAGACCGTGGTGCTCGGCGGTATCTACGAAACGGAGCGTCGCGAGACGATCACCAAGGTACCGTTCCTTGGCGATATTCCGGTTGCCGGCAATCTGTTCAAGAACACGCAACGCACGCACAACAAGGCGGAGCTTCTGATATTCGTCACGCCGCGGATCCTCGAGGAAGGTGCGAGCATCGACTAGGGCCTGTTAACGCTATGCGCATGATCCCTGGCGCCCTGCTCCGCTAAGAGAAAATGAACGCGAAAGCCAACCTTCGGGTTGGCTTTCTCTATTGGATAACCAATATTGGACAAGCAATTCGGCGGAACAGGACCGGCACTCACCATGCAACCGCAGAACCTGTTCCTGATCGGCCCGATGGGTTCCGGCAAATCCGCCGTCGGACGGCAGCTCGCGCGCCTGCTGCGTCTCGACTTCATCGACAGCGACGACGAGATAGAGTCGAGAACCGGTGTCGACATCGCCTTCATATTCGAGAAAGAAGGCGAAGCCGGTTTTCGAAAACGCGAGGCGGCCGTGATCGACGAGCTGTCTTCGCGGACCGGGGTCGTGCTTGCGACCGGCGGCGGCGGCGTGATCGATCCGGCCAGTCGCAGCGCCTTGGGCGCGCGCGGCTACGTGGTTTATCTCAGGACCGGCGTCGATCAGCAGGTCGCGCGCACCCGCAAAGGCCGCGAGCGACCGCTTCTGGAAAACACCGATCCGCGGGAGACGCTGGAGCAACTGATGATCGAGCGTGAGCCGATGTATCTCGAAATCGCGGACCTCGTCGTGGACACCGACGGCCGCAAGGTGCGCGACGTCGCCAAGGAGATTTTCGCCAGAGTCGGTTAATCTACGCCGATGAGCGTGCAACACACCGTCAACGTCGAGCTCGGGGCGCGAAGTTACCCGATCGTGATCGGGCAGGGCCTGCTCGGCGGCGGCTACGATCTGGCTTCGTACGTCGCCGGTCCCGACTGCCTGATCGTCACCAACGACACGGTTGCACCCCTGTATATCGAGGCGCTCGAAGCGAGCCTGCGCGACCGAACGAGCACCAGCATCAGTCTTCCGGATGGCGAAGCTCACAAGACGCTCTCGACGATGGCGTCGATTCTCGATGCGCTGGTGACCGCGGGGGCGTCGCGCGATACGACGGTCATTGCCCTGGGCGGCGGCGTGGTCGGCGACATCGCCGGGTTCGCGGCAGCCAGTTACATGCGCGGCGTCGACTTCGTGCAGGTACCGACGACACTGCTGGCCCAGGTCGATTCGTCGGTCGGCGGAAAGACCGGCGTCAATCACGAGCAAGGCAAGAACCTGATCGGTGCCTTTCACCAACCCGGCTTCGTGTGCATCGATACCGACACCCTGTCCACCTTGCCGGATCGTGAGTTGAAGGCAGGACTCGCCGAGGTCATCAAATACGGCGCCATTGCCGACATCGCGTTCTTCGAGTGGCTGGAACGAAACATGGATGCGTTGGCGGCTCGCGATCCCGCCGCGCTGGCGCATGCCATTCGCCGTTCCTGCGAGCTCAAGGCGGCGGTGGTCGCGGCCGACGAGCGCGAGCGGGGCCGGCGGGCGATTCTCAACTTCGGCCATACCTTCGGTCATGCCATCGAGCGTTGCCAGGGATACGGCCAGTGGCTGCACGGCGAGGCGGTCGCCGCCGGCATGGTCATGGCGGCGACGCTCAGCGACATCGACGCCGCCGACGTGGCCCGAATCCGGGACCTCGTTACGCGCGCCGGCCTGCCGGTCGCGCCGCCCGCGATCGGTGCGTCGAAGCTCAGGCAGGCGATGGCCCTGGACAAGAAAGTGCAACGCAAGCAGCTTCGTTTCGTGCTGCTGCCGAAACTCGGCGAGGCGATCGTCACCTCGGAATACTCCGAGGCCAAGCTCGACCGGCTGCTCGCCGCGGCCGCCTGATGTCCGGCGCCGCGCTGGCCGCGTATGCGGCGGACGAATCGATGTCGCGAGGCCGCCGCCGTCCGGAGCCTGCCGCGGCCTATCGCGGCGAATACCAGCGCGATCGCGATCGCATCATTCACTCGGCCGCCTTCAGGCGGCTGATGTACAAGACCCAGGTCTTCGTCAATCACGAAGGCGACATGTATCGGACCCGGCTCACCCATTCGCTGGAGGTAGCGCAGATCGCGCGCACCGCCGCACGCGCCTTGGGCCTGGACGAACACCTGACCGAGGCGATCTGCCTGGCGCACGACCTGGGCCATACGCCCTTCGGCCATGCCGGACAGGATGCCTTGAACGCCTGTATGCGCGATTACGGCGGCTTCGAACACAACCTGCAGTCCTTGCGAGTGGTGGACGAGCTCGAAAACCGGTACGCCGAGTTTCGCGGGCTGAACCTGATGTTCGAGACCCGCGAGGGCATACTCAAGCACTGTTCCCTGCGCAACGCCCGCGAACTCGGCGCGCTAGGCGAACGATTCATGGAGCGGCGGCAGCCGGGCCTCGAAGCGCAGCTTGCAGACCTCGCGGATGCGATCGCCTACAACAACCACGACGTCGACGACGGCCTGCGCTCGGGCTTGCTCGAAGTCGATCAGCTTCGCGAACAGGCCCTGTTCGACACGCAGTACCTGGCCGTCGTCGGCCGTTATCCCGAACTCGAACCGCGCAAGCGGGTATTCGAGATCGTCCGCCGGATGATCGACACGGTCGTCAGCGACCTGATCGTCCAGACGCGCTCGAACATCGAACGACACGACCCGCGATCCATCGAGGAGGTACGCCTCGCCGGCCGTCCGCTGGTCGGTTTCTCGACGGAGATTGCCGGGCAGCATCGCGCACTGAAGCGTTTTTTGAACCGGCATCTCTACCTGCACGAAAACAAGCTCGCGACGAGCCTCAAGGCACGGACGATCGTCGAGGAGCTGTTCGGGCTTTTCATGGAAGACGTGACCCGGATGCCCGGGGATTTCGCCGCCGCCTGCGGCGACGATCCGGGTTCGAGGGCGCGGACCGTCGCCGATTACATCGCCGGCATGACCGACCGTTTTGCAATGGCGGAGCACGAGCGGCTCACGGCCGCGGCCTAGGGGGCTTCGCCGGACGCATGCAGGGGTTTCCCGGCGCGGAGACGGCACTCGTGGCAGGTGTTGTTCCCTACGTCCCACCGGGCCGGGGTCTATGGAAAGGCGCCGAGCTGCTAGAATGCGCCGCGCGAGCAGGCAGGGACGAACGTGAAACACAAGAGCATTCCGTTGAGAGACAGACTCATCTTCGCGATGGACGTGGCCGACGGCGACGAGGCGCGGGCGCTGGTCGAACGGCTGGGCGATGCCGTGAGCTTCTACAAGATCGGCCTGGAGCTGATGATGAGCGGCGGCTATTTCGAATTGCTGGACTGGCTCTTGGCCCGCGACAAACGGGTTTTCTGCGATCTCAAGTTTTTCGACATTCCGGCAACCGTCGGCTCCGCCGTGCGCCAGCTCAAGGATCGCGGCGCGAGTTTCGTGACGGTGCACGGCAACCAGTCGATCATGGAAGCCGCCGCCGCGAACAAGGGTGACACCCTGAAGGTGCTCGCGGTTACGGTATTGACCAGCCTGGATCGCGGCGACCTCGACGACCTGGGCTTCGACTGCGACATCGAGGCGCTGGTTCTGTCCCGCGCAAGACGGGCGCTGGAGGCGGGATGTGACGGCGTGATCTCCTCCGGTCTCGAAGTGCCGAGGTTGCGCGAGCATGTCGATCACAGCCTGCTCGTCGTTACCCCCGGCATCAGGCCGGTCGACAACAAACCCGCCGGCGACCAGAAGCGTGTGGTCAGCGTGGAGACCGCCTTCGCCAACGGCGCGGACCACGTCGTCGTCGGCCGGCCGATACGGGACGCCGACGATCCCCGCCGCGCCGCCGAAGCGATCCAGGCGACCATATCCGCGACCGTAGGGAGCGAGGGACCATGACCGAGTCGGACGAGAACATCGTCGATCGTATCGTCGATCGTATCAGCGATCGTGTCAGCGACCGCAAGGGACAAGAGGGACAAGGTGCCGCGAAGGCGCTGGACAACGATCTGCTGCTGCGCGCATTGATGCGTGAGCCCGTCCCCCGCACGCCGGTCTGGATCATGCGGCAAGCCGGCCGTTATCTCCCGGAGTACCGGGCGACCCGCGCCGAGGCGGGCGACTTCATGAGCCTTTGCAAAAACCCGGAGCTCGCCTGCGAGGTCACGATGCAGCCGCTCAGGCGTTACGCGCTCGATGCGGCGATCCTGTTCTCCGACATCCTGACCGTGCCCGACGCGATGGGCCTGGGCCTGTATTTCGAGACCGGCGAGGGGCCGAAGTTCGAGCGCCCGCTGCGGACCGCTGCGGAGATTCGGAACCTTCCGATACCAGACGTCTCGGGCAGCCTCGGTTATGTCTTCGATGCCGTCAGGACGATTCGTCGCGAGCTCGACGGCAGGCTGCCGTTGATCGGTTTCGCCGGCAGTCCTTGGACGGTCGGTACCTATATGGTGGAAGGCGGTTCCAGCCGCGAATTGGGCACGATCAAGGCGCTGGCAAAAGACGATCCTGCAAGCTTGAGCGCGCTGATGGACAAAGTGGCGGCGACGACCATCGAGTACCTGAACGCCCAGGTCGAGTCGGGCGCGCAGGCGCTGATGGTCTTCGACACCTGGGGCGCCGCGCTTGCGCCGGACGATTACCGTCGTTTTTCGCTCGCCAGCATGCAAAAGATCGTCGATGGCCTGATCCGCGAACGCGAAGGCCGGGCGGTACCGGTGATCCTGTTCACCAAGGGCGCGGGACCGTTACTGACCGACATGGCGGCCACCGGCTGCGATGCGCTGGGGGTGGACTGGACGACGGACTTGAGCCGGGCGCGAGCCTACACCGGCGACCGGGTGGCCCTGCAGGGCAACCTCGACCCGGCGACGCTGCGCGAAAGCCCGGAGACGATCCGTGAGGGCGTCGCCCGGGTGCTGGAGAGTTACGGCGACGGTCCGGGCCACGTATTCAATCTGGGTCACGGCATCACGCCGGATATCGATCCCGATCACGTCGGCGTGCTGGTGGACGCCGTCCACGAGATGAGCCCTCGTTACCACCGGTAAGACCGGCACTGAGCCGGTCAGGCCTGGCCCTCGCGCAGGGCGCGTCTCAAGATCTTACCGACATTGGTTTTCGGCAGCTCTTCGCGGAATTCGACCAGACGCGGCCGTTTGTAATTCGTCAGTTTGTCGCGGGTGAATTCGATGACCGCCTGCTCGGTGATCGACGGGTCGGTGCGCACCGCATAGACTTTCACGACTTCGCCGGAGCGCTCGTCGGCAATGCCAATCGCTGCCGCCTCGAGAATGCCTTCCATCTCGACGACGACGTTCTCGACTTCGTTGGGATAAACGTTGAATCCCGACACCAGGATCATGTCCTTCTTGCGATCCTCGATGTACACGTAACCGTTTTCGTCCATGCGGCCGATGTCGCCGGTCCGAAGCCAGCCGCCCGGCAACATGACTTCCGAGGTCTCGGCCGGACGTTTCCAATAGCCTTCCATGACCTGCGGCCCCTTGATGCAGATTTCCCCGGTCTCGTTGACCGGCAGCGGGTTACCGTCGTCGGCGGCCACCATGACGTCGGTGGACGGCAGGGGCAGGCCGATCGAGCCGTTGAACTCGGTTGCCATCGCATTGCAGATGGCCGCCGGCGAGGTTTCGGTCAGGCCGTAACCCTGCAGGATCGGTGTGCCCGTGACTTCGCGCCATTTGCGCGCCACCGCGGGCTGCACGGCCATGCCGCCGCCGACCACTACCCTGAGCGCGGTGAAATCGACGTTGGCGAAGGCCGGCGTATTCAACAGCGCCGCGAACAAGGTGTTGACCCCGGTCAGCAGGTTGAATCGATACTTGGAAATGTCGCTGACGAAGGTCTTGAGGTCCCGCGGATTGGCGATCAGCACGTTGAGACCGCCCTGGGCCATGACCACCAGGCAGTTACCCTCCAGCGAAAAGATGTGATAAAGCGGCAGCGCGGTGATCGCGATGACGGGTTCCAACCCCTGGTAGGCTTCGCCCTGCCAGGTGATCGACTGCTGCACGTTGTAGACCATGTTGCGATGCGACAGCATCGCGCCCTTGGACACGCCGGTGGTGCCGCCCGTGTATTGCAAATAGGCGATGTCCGCCAGACCGATCTCGACCGGGTCCAGCGACGGTCCGTCACCGAGCTTGAGCGCGGTCTTGAAATCGATGGCGCCGTCCAGGTCGAATTTCGGTACTTCCTTGCGTACGTATCGCAACACGAAATTGACGATCGCGCCTTTAGGCCAGGACAAAAGGTCGCCCACGCCGGTCGTCACGACCTGCTCGATCGCTGTTTCAGTGACGATTTCTCCGAGCGTATGCGCGAAATTTTCGAGGATGACAATGCACTTGGCGCCCGAGTCCTCTAGCTGGTGTTTGAGCTCCCGCGCGGTATACAACGGATTGACGTTGACGACGACGAGCCCGGCACGGAACGCGCCGCACATCGCGACCGGGTATTGCAGGATGTTCGGCAGCATGATCGCGACCCGCTCGCCGCGGGTCAGTTCGAGCGATTGCTGCAGGTAAACCGCAAACTGCTTCGACAGGCGGTCGAGCTCGCCGTAGGTGAGGGTCGTGCCCATATGGGCAAACGCCGCGCGCTCCGGGTATTCGCGGAAGCTGTGTTCGAACATCTCCCGGATCGACCGGTAAGGCGGCGTCGGAACCTCCGCCGGCATGCCGGGCGGATAAGACTTGAGCCAGATTCTCTCCAAGTTGCGGACCCCTGAATATTGCGCCTCAATACTGCGCCTCGGAACGTCGGGCGCCGACTGCGATCAGAATAACGCATCGGTTGGCGCGATGGCAGCGGCCTCGGTATCCCTCGGTATTACTTGAGAGCTGTCGACCCCCGACGTTCCGGGAACGGCCGTGACCGGGCGGCGGCCGCCTGTTCGCGCCGACTCAGGCGCAACAGGACGGCGGTATCAACGGCCGGCAGGCCCCAGGGCCTCGCGGATGACCGGCCAGGCGTTGTCCAGCAACAGCGGTTGTGCCTCGGCGTTCGGGTGGATACCGTCGGCCTGCATCAGGTTTTCGTCGAGCGCGATGCCGTCCATGAAAAACTCGATCCACGGTATGTCGTGTTCGGTGGCGACGTCGCGAAACGCCGCCTCGAACTCACGCGTGTATCGCGAACCGTAATTCGGCGGGATCCGGATGCCCAGTAACACGACGGCCGCGCCGGCCTCCTTGGCCTGGGCGATCATCGAGCCCAGGTTCCGTTTCAGGCGCGCCGGCGGAAATCCGCGCAGGCCGTCGTTGCCGCCGAGCTCGAGCACCACCAGCGCCGGCTCGAAACGCTCGATCGCGGGGCCGAGCCGGGCGGCGCCGCCTTCGCTGGTCTCGCCGCTGATACTGGCGTTGACGACGCGATGTTCGTACCCTTGCTGCTCCAGGCGCGATTGCAACAAGCTTGCCCAGGATTGGTCCACATCGATTCCGTAGCCTGCGCTCAGGCTGTCGCCGAAGATCAGGACAGTCGGGACGGCCGCGCTGTATCCGGGGACGGACAGCAGCAACAGCAACAAGGTAGGGATTCTTCGCATGTCGAATTCGTCAGCGGCCGGCGCCACGGTCCTCGCCGCGCACGAGATCAGCAAACAGGTTAGCAGTCCGGAAGGTAGTCTGACCATCCTGGCGGACGTCAGTTTCGCCGTCCAAAGCGGCGAATCGGTGGCGGTCGTGGGTCCGTCCGGGGCAGGCAAGTCCACGCTGCTGGCGTTGCTCGCCGGGCTCGATTTGCCGACCAGCGGTCATGTCGTGCTCGACAAGGCCAACCTGAGCGAGCTCGACGAGGACGGCCGCGCGCGGATGCGCGCCGAGAACGTCGGCTTCGTGTTTCAGTCGTTTCACCTGGTGCCGTCGCTGAACGCGCTGGAAAACGTCATGTTGCCGCTGGAGCTTGCCGGCCACGAGGATGCGCGCGCGGCGTCGCGCGAAGTCATCGACAAAGTCGGGCTCGGCGAACGTTGGAGCCACTACCCGGCGCAACTGTCCGGCGGCGAGAAACAGCGCGTCGCGATTGCCCGGGCCTTTGCCACCGAGCCTGCCGTACTGTTCGCCGACGAGCCGACCGGCAATCTCGACAGCCGGACCGGCGCCAACATCATGCAGTTGATGTTCGATCTCAATCGCGGTTTTTCGACCACCTTGATACTCGTCACCCACGACCAGGCGTTGGCCGATCGCTGCGAGCGGGTGCTGAGTCTCGACGCCGGGCGACTCGTGTCCGACACTCGGGCAGCGGCGTGAAAGCGCTGGTTTTCGCGGTCCGGAGCTTTCCGCGGGAGCTCAGGTCGGGTGAGGTGCTGGTCTTGCTGTCCGCGGTGATACTCGCGGTCGGCGCCTTGACCGCGGTCGGTTTTTTGACCGACCGCATCGGCAAGGCCGTGGCGCGGCAGGCCAACGAAGTGCTGGCGGCGGATCTCAGGTTGCGCTCGCCGGACCCGATCCCGGAGAGCTGGCGCAGCGAAGCCGCCGACTACGGTCTTCGGACGGCCGAGATCGTGAGTTTTCCGTCGGTGGTTTTTGCCGACGACGCGAATGCCCTGTCGACGGTCCTGGCCGTGACGGAGGGTTATCCGTTACGGGGCACGCTGCGGGTCTCCGACCAACTGTTCAGCGAAGCTTACGACACCGACGGAATCCCGGCCCCCGGCGAGGTCTGGGCGGACAACGCCCTTCTGGCCAGGGTCGGCGCCGACGTCGGCAGTTTTCTTTCGGTCGGCGAGTTGGACCTGCTGGTCTCGGCGGTTGTCGCGTATCGGCCGGACCAGTCGATCGGATTCGCGTCGCTGGCGCCGACCTTGTTGATCAATGCCGCCGACCTGCCGGCCAGCGGCCTGATCGGCGAGGGAAGCCGCGTGCGTTACGCTTTGCTGGTCGCCGGCGAGGAAACCGCGGTCGGCGCGTACAACGATGCCATCCGGGATCAGCTACCGGACTCCCTCAGGCTGCAGAGCCAGGAAGAAAGCAGCGAACGCGCCTTTGCGGCGGCGGATCGCGCACAACGATTCCTGTCGCTGACGGCCGTGATCAGCCTGTTGCTGAGCGCCGTCGCGATTGCGATGTCCGCGCGGCGTTTCGCCCAGCGGCGCATGGATACGGTAGCGCTGATGAAAAGCCTGGGCGCGACCCAGGGTTTCGTGATCTCGGTGGCGCTGATCCAGCTCCTGCTGCTCGGCGTCATCGGCGTCGCCGGCGGCAGCCTGGCGGGCTTCGGCGCCGAGGGGCTTTTGAGCTGGATACTCGCCGACCTCATCGCCGGCGATTTGCCCGATCCGGGTTTGACGCCGGTCGTCCTCGCAAGCGGCAGCGCCATCGTACTGCTGGTGGGTTTCGCCCTGCCGTCGCTGATCCAGCTTCGCAATACGCCGCCGCTTCGGGTGTTGCGCCACGACGTCATGCCGCCCGCGCCGTCGCGGCTGTTCGTGGCCGGTTTGTCGCTCGCCGCCGTCGCGGCCTTGTTGTATCGCTCGGTCGGCGATGCAAGCATGCTGCTGATACTGCTCGGCGGCATCGTCGTCATTTCATCGTTGCTGTACCTCGTCGGCCGCGGCCTGGTGTGGCTGATGGGTCGTTACCGTTCGGGGGTCGGGGTGGCGTGGCGTTACGGCCTGGCGAACGTCGCTCGCCGCGGCCGCGCGAGCGCGGTGCAGGTCGTGGCTTTCGGTCTCGGTATCACGGTGCTGTTGTTGCTGACCCTGGTACGCACCGACCTGCTGGAGGGCTGGCAGCGGACGCTCGCCGAGGACGCGCCGAATCATTTCATGATCAACATCCAGCGCGGTGAGGTGGAATCGGTGGCGCGTATCTTCGAGGCACGCGGGCTGGCCGCGCCCGACTTCGCGCCGCTGGTGCGGGCGCGCATGACGTCGATCAACGGCGAGTCGGTCGGGGCGCTCAGCTATCCGACCGAGGACGCGCGCTGGTTCGTCAATCGCGAACAGAATCTGTCCTGGGCCGCGCGTCTGAGCGACAGCAACGAGATCGTGAGCGGTGAATGGTGGCCCGACGACTACGCCGGCCTGCCGCTGGTGTCCATCGAAGAGGAAGTCGCGTTCGAGACCGGCCTGGGTTTGGGCGACGTCTTGCGTTTCGAAGTCGCCGGACAGGAGATAGATGCCGAAATCGCCAGCATCCGCAAGATCAACTGGGATTCCTTCAAGCCGAATTTCTTCCTGGTGTTCTCGCCCGGCGCGCTGGACGAGTTCCCGGCGAGTTTCATCGCCAGCGCGCGAATCGAAACCCGCGCCAAGCCGGCCCTGGTCGAGCTCGTCCGGCAGCATCCGACGATATCGGTCGTCGATCTCGATTCGATCCTGACCCAGGTGCGCAGCATCATCGAGAAGGCCAGTCTCGCGGTGCAGGCGGTGTTCTTGTTTACGCTTGCCGCCGGCGTTGCCGTGTTGTTCGCGGCCGTACAGTCGACCATCGACGAGCGCCGCTTCGAGAGCGCGATGCTGCGTGCGCTGGGGGCGCGCAAACGGGTCGTGTTTTCCGGCGTCATGGCGGAGTTCGCGGCCCTCGGACTGGCCGCCGGGGTGCTCGCTTCGGCCGGCGCCTCGATACTGGCGGCGATCATCGCAAGCCGGTTGTTCGACTTGCCGTACAGCTTCAGCCCGCTGCTCTGGGTCGCCGGCGTCACCGCTGGCCTGGTGGTCGTCTGCGCCAGCGGCTATTTCGCCGCGAGAAGCGCGGTCAATTCCGCGCCGGTGGACGTGTTGCGCGGGGCGGCGGCTTGACGTTCGAGGAAAAGCTCTCCTGCGGCGTCGTGCTGGCACGCGAATCGGACCGCGGCTGTATGACCTTGCTGCTCAGGGCGTGGCATCACTGGGATTTTCCGAAGGGTCTTTGCGAGGCCGGCGAACAGCCGCTGGAGGCGGCCGTGCGCGAGCTTGCCGAGGAGACCGGCATCGCCGGCCCGGTATTCGAATGGGGCGAACGTTACATCGAAACCGGGCCCTACAGCCGCGGCAAGACGGCGCGTTATTACCTGGCGCGAACGGCCCGGGAACAGGTTATCCTGGGGCCCTCGCCGGAAACCGGCGAACCCGAGCACCAAGAGTGGCGGTGGGTCGGTTTCGACGAGGCTTATGACCTCGCGTCGCCGCGGGTGCGGGAAGTCGTCGTGTGGGCGCGGCAGATCGTCGGTGCGTAAGCGCGCTTGCGCCGGGATACCGGGGGCGGGGCTCAGACGATGACCGAACCGTTCTGGAAACGCAAAAGCCTGTCCGAGATGACGACCGAGGAATGGGAATCGCTTTGCGACGGCTGCGCGCTTTGTTGCATGAACAAACTGGAGGACGAGGATACCGGCGAGGTGTATTACACGGATCTCGCCTGCCGGCTTCTGAACCTCGAAACCTGTCGCTGCAGCGACTACCCGAATCGGGCGAAGCGGGTGGCGGATTGCCTGGTGCTGACCCCCGAGGAAGAGGCGGCTTACGACTGGCTGCCGGCGAGTTGCGCCTATCGCAGGCTCGCGCGCGGCCAGGACCTGCCGGGCTGGCACCCGCTGGTGACCGGGCGTCCCGAGTCCGTGCACGAGGCCGGTATCTCCATGCTCGGCAAGGCCGTATCCGAGGAGGACGCTGACGAATGGACCGTGCTCAGGAGGTTATCCCGTGACTGACGAAACGATGCGCTATCCGACGGTAGCGCTGGCGGACTATCCGGACTACGGCGTCGAGGAAATGCGCCATCGGCTCGCCGAGTTCCATGCCGAGGTCGAACGGCGGCGGACGATACGCGAGTTCTCGGATCGTCCGGTACCTAGGGACCTCATCGAAACCGCGTTGAAGGCCGCCAACACCGCGCCGTCCGGCGCCAATCTGCAGCCCTGGCATTTCGTCGTCGTAAGCGGCGCCGAAACCAAGCGGAAGATACGCCAGGCCGCCGAGGCGGAAGAGCGGGAGTTCTACGAACATCGCGCCTCGCCCGAGTGGCTGGCGGCGCTGGAGCCTTTGGGCACCGATTCCAACAAACCCTTCCTCGAGACCGCGCCCTACCTGATCGCCGTCTTTCTACAGAAATACGGCCGTCTCGACGACGGGCGCAAGGTCAAACACTATTACCCGACCGAATCGACCGGCCTCGCGACCGGTATACTGATAACCGCGCTGCATCACGCCGGCCTCGCGACCTTGACGCATACGCCGAGCCCGATGAAGTTCCTGAACGAAATCCTCGGCAGGCCGTCCAACGAAAGACCGTTCCTGCTGCTCGTCGCGGGTTACCCGGCGGACGGCGTCAGGGTGCCGGACATCCGGCGCAAGAGCTTGCGGGAATTCGCGAGTTTCGTGGAAGACTGATTCGCCGGGCGGGAGTCCGCGAGGTTGGCCGGCGACGGATTCGCCGGCCTGACCGCGGTTTTGCGCACGATTCGACATGCGATTTTTCGACATGCGATCTGATGTGCGATTCGATGTGTCATTCGACGTGCGACGCAAGCCCGGCCGCCGACTGGACTTTGCCGCAACGCTCCACGAGAATTTCGACTCTCGTGGTGCTGCGGCAATACTGGAGGAAGAAGACTCATGACGCCCCGTTTTCAGTTCCTCGGACGGTTTTTGCCCCTGTTGCTCCTGTGTGCCCCGGTCACGGTCACCGCGGACGCCCTGGACCGAATTCTCGAGAGCAAGACCCTGCGTGTCGGCGTCGCCGAGTTTGCGCCGTGGACCGTCCGCAGCGAGTCGGGCCGGCTGATCGGTTTCGAGATCGACGTGGCGAACAAGATCGCCGAAGACATGGGCGTGACGGCGGAGTTCGAGGTCTACGAGTGGGAGGAGATCATCGGCGCGCTCGAAGCGGGTGAGATCGACGTGATCGCCGGCGGCATGGCCATTACGCCCGAGCGCGCCTTGCGGGTCAATTTCAGCCGCCCGCTGGCGCGTTCCGGGGTGGGGCTTGCAACCAACACGCGGATGACGCAGGACGTTACGACCCTGGAAGCGCTCAACGATCCGGACATCGTCATCACGACGGTTGCCGACACCCTGGCGTACAGCGTGTCGCAAACGCTGTTCGATCGCGCCAACGTCAACGTGTTCCCGACCGCAGGCCCCGCTGAAAAGGAACTCGTCGAAGGGCGCGCCCACGCCTATCTCGCCGGCATGCCCGAAGTCCGGTTCCTGGTGCTCAGGAACCCGGCCAAGCTGGACTTGCCCCTCAACGAGCCGCTGCTGGCATCCAGTGAGGCGCTTGCCGTGAAGAAGGGCGAGCAGCAGCTTTTGAACTTTCTCGACGCCTGGGTAACCGCCAGGCAGACCGACAAGTGGCTGCCCACCAGCCGTGAATACTGGTTCGGCACACTGGAATGGATGACGGAAGCCAAAAACTGAAAAAACCGATGAGGGTGCCGCGGCCGGGTTTGCTGGCGGGACTTGCGTCTGCGGCAATGGCCTGGTCCGCCATTGCCGTGGGGCAGGAGGACCCCGGCGCCGAGGCCGACGACGACGGGGCGTCGGTCGAGGAGATCGTCGTCGTCGCCCGAAAACGCGGCGATCCGGTGGATATCGACGATCGCTACGAGGCCTTGCTGCGAAAACGCATCCTCGACGACTATCGCAAGTTGCAGCGGCTCGAGGAGCGCGAGTTCTGGCGCAGCGAGCTGGAGGCCCGACTCGACGATCCGTCCAGGATAAGCTGGGGTTACGATGCGGCCGCGGAACTCCGCATGCGGCAGGAGACCGATATGACGGACCTGCCGTTCGAGCGGAATCGTCCCGCGACCCTGTTTCGCATCAGCTTCTAGGACCTGTTAACACGACGCTGGTGAAGCCTGCTGACGCTATTGCCGTCTGACAAGGCGGAAGTAGCACCGTGTCGACAGGCCCTGAAACGGAAAAGGCGACGGCGAAAGCGGCCTTTCACAATCTCCCGCAATCTTCGCCTCGTCAGCCGGTGTTCTGCAGCGCCTGCGCGATCCCGTTGACGCTGGCGAGCAGGGCATTGAGCAGGGCCGGGTCCTCCGAGCCCGACTCGCGCCAGCGCGACAAGAGGTCCACCTGCATCAGGCTCATCGGGTCGGCGTAGGGATTGCGCAACATGATCGCGCGTTGCAGCGTGACGTCGCCTTCCAGCAGGGCTCCGTGTTCCGAGTATTCGAGGATCAGATCGCGGGTCAGCGTGTATTCGGCCTCGATGACCGGAAAAAACTGCTCGTGCAGGTCGCCGGCCAGTTCCGAGTAGAGCCGGGCGATACCGAGGTCGGCCTTGGACAAGACCATCTCGGCGTCGGCCGTCAGCCCGCGCATGAAGTACCACTCGGCGAACATGTCGCGAAAACTCGCATCGTCGAATCGTTCGGCGGCTTTCCTGAGCCCGGAGCCGAAGCCGTACCAACCGGGCAGAACGAATCTCGCCTGTGTCCAGGAGAACACCCACGGAATCGCACGCAGGTCCCGGATGCCGGCCTGGCTGCGGCGCGAGGACGGCCGCGAGCCGATGCGCAGGTGTTCGATCAGGTCGATCGGCGTCGCTTTGCGAAAATACTCGTAAAAATCCGGGGTCTCGTAGACGAGCTCGCGATAGGCGCGCCGGCTTTCGTCTGCGATGACATCCATCATGCCGTGCCATTCGGGCCGATCGTTGCCGCGGTGATGCGGCAATGCCGTCGCCAGCGCGACCGAGCCCGTCATCTGCTCCAGGCTGCGCAGGGCGATACCGCGCAGGCCGTACTTCTCGTTGATGATCTCGCCCTGCTCCGTGACCCGCAGCCGCCCGTTGACCGTCCCGGGCGGCGCGCCGAGCACCGCGACGTGGGTCTTGCTGCCGCCCCGGCTGATCGTGCCGCCGCGGCCGTGGAACAGGGTCAGCTCGATGCCCTGCGCCTCTACGCATTCGACCAGGGTCACCTCGGCGTTCTGCAAGGCCCAGCGCGCCGACGCGAGGCCGCCGTCCTTGTTGCTGTCGGAATAACCGATCATGATCGTCTGGCGGTCGCCGCGCGTCTTCAGGTGATCGCGATAGAACCGGGTCGACAACAGCGCCGTCAGGATGTCGGGTCCTTTTTTCAGGTCGTCGACGGTCTCGAGCAGCGGTGTGATGTCCAGCGGCACCTCGCCGCGCCGGTTGTGCAATTCGCTCCATTGCGCGAGCAACAGCACCGAGAGTATGTCGTCCGGTCCCTGGGTCATGCTGATGATGAACGGGCCGATGGCATTTGCGCCGTACTTGCGGCGGCAGGCCGCGATCGACTGAAACACCGCGATGGTCTTGCGCGCCTGCGTCGACAGTTTCACCGGTGCGCCCTCGCGGCTCTCGATGGCTTCGACAATGCGCCGCGCGCGGTCTTCGGAGCTGCGTTCGAGCCACTCGTCGTCGCCCAGGCACTCGCCGACCACCGCACGATGCACTTCGGCGTCCTGCCTTACGTCCAGGGTCGCCAGATGGAATCCGAAGGTGTCGATGCGCCGCAGCAGGCGTCTGACGGCAAACAGTCCGGCATGCTGGCCCTTGTTCGCCGCAAGGCTGTCGGCGATGAGCTGGATGTCGCCGCGGAATTCGGCGGCGTCCTCGTACGGGAAGACGTCGTCGTCATAAGTGGATTGCAGGCGCTGCTGGATCAGGCGCAGAAACACCCGGTAGGGCATGTCGCGGTGCCGCGCCGGAACCGCGTGATACGCCTGCTGAAATACGCAGCGGTATTCCTCGACCTTGTCGAGCAGCGAGCGGCTGAATTCCGCGCGTTCGTCGGATTGGCTGAGTTTTGCCGACAGGGCCCCACATTCCCTGTAATAAAGGTCGAGGATCAGCGAACGTTGCCGCGCCAGCGTCTCGCGTATGGTTTTGGCATTGACGTTCGGGTTGCCGTCCATGTCTCCGCCGACCCAGGAAGCGAACCGGACGATCGTGGGAATCTCCAGCCGCCGGCCTTCTTCGCCGTACACACGCGACACGGCGTTCTCCATGTCCTCGTAAAACGGCGGCATGGCCCGATACAGCACGTCGGTGATGAAGAACAGTACGTGTTCGAGCTCGTCCGCAACGGTCATTTGTGCCGACGGGTGTTCTTCGGTCTGCCAGCCGGTGGTCGCGAGCAGGCGGATGTTCTGCAGCGAAACGTGGTGTTCCTGCGGCGTCATCGTCGGGTTCAGCATGTCCACCAGGTGCCGGACGATGTTCTGTTCCTTGCGCAGGATGGTGCGCCGGGTGGGCTCGGTCGGATGCGCGGTGAACACCGGCTCGATGCTGAGCGAATCGATCAGCGCTTGCAGCTCGTCGACACCGAGACCGGCGGCCTTGAGCTTGAACAGCGTGTCTTCGAGACCGCCGGGCTGATAGTTGCCGATGTCGCGGAGATATT
This sequence comes from Woeseiaceae bacterium, assembly GCA_028279985.1. Taxonomy (GTDB): domain Bacteria; phylum Pseudomonadota; class Gammaproteobacteria; order Steroidobacterales; family Woeseiaceae; genus UBA1847. The sequence continues at coordinate 23,754 of JANQMR010000023.1, read as the reverse complement.
CGCGGCGCCGCCGGATGCGGTGGACTTTCTCGGCCGTGTTGACCATCTGGAAATAGGTCGAAAAGCTCCGGATGACCTGCAGGGCGTGATCCGGCTCGAGCCCGCCGACCAGCGCCGCCAGCTCCTCGTCGGATACGCCGGTGCCCTCGCGGCGGCGGATCGCACGCAGTCTCGCGTCTTCGACGAACTCGAACAACCGACTGCCGCCCTGCTCTTCGATGAGCTCTCCCACCAGCGCGCCCAGGGTCCGCACGTCGTCGCGCAGCGCCTGGTCCTTGTCTTCGAAGGTGATGTCCTGGCGGTGCAGTGTTTTGGGTGCCGCGTCGCTCATGCTGGGCAAAGCCGGCGTCGTCAATCCGCCAGCCGTTTACGGTGCGCCTTGACCAGCTCCCGGAATCGGGGTGTGAGCCCCACGTCTTCGTACACCGGGTCGCCGAAATCGTCTTCGCGGATGACCTTGTCGCCGGGAACGTAAGGGATCGCGGCCTCGGTCTGCTCTAGCGCCGCCGACAGGAGGTCGCTGATGATGCGTTCGGCGTCCACGCCCGGAAACAGGTCCGCCAGCGCATGCACTCTCGCGGCGTCCTCGTTGTTCAGGCGTATCGAATACGCTTCACGGGTCTTGACGGGCGCTCGCTCGGCGGCCCAGGCATCGAGTAGTGCTTTGGAGGTCATGGCTCTACAGGCAGCCGCGGCCTCGACCGGCCGCGCGTCGCGACAATAACAAAAACTCGCGAGGCTGCCCAGTAAGCGCGGGCGCAGGCGGGACCCCGCCCGTGCACCATCGGCGAACGGGCCGGCCGGAGGGTTCGCGCGCCTTCCGTCGATGCAAGCGAATTCAAGGACTTGCGCCGGCGACTACACGCGGCCTTACAACAAAGGGCCGCAGCGCGCCAGATTGCACAACAAATATGATCTGGGCTAGTGTTCTGTCTGATTCATTCGTTGAATAATTCGCTGCGTCTTTTCGCGTCTGGCGGCGTTGCGGCTCCTCGCCATAGCCCCGCTATGACTCGTCGCCGCGCCTTGCCAGCCACGAAAATCCGCGACCGAATTATTCAACGAATGAATCAGACAGAACACTAGGGTCCTGTCTCGGGAGTCGCTCGACGAATCCCGGGACGGGACACCAGGGCGACGCGGCCGCTCGAAAACCGCCGCTGTCCGCGCGACCGAAACCGCGCTCGAAACCGCGATCGAAGCGAGGAAACCGTATTGCAGCCGATTGTCGTCGACGCCCACGGGATAGCGGTACTCGTTCTGACGGTCATCGCGCTGTTCCTGTTCACGCGCGATCACATCCCGCTCGAGTCGTCGTCGCTTGCGATCCTGATCGTCCTGATCGCGGGCTTCCAGTTGTTTCCGTACGAACGCGGCGGCGAACGCCTGCTCGAGCCCGTGGACTTTTTCGCCGGTTTCGGCAGCGAGGCGCTGATTGCGATCTGCGCTTTGATGATGGTCGGCAAGGCGCTGGAAACCACCGGCGCCCTGCAGCCTTTGGCCACGGTCGTCGGCAAGGCCTGGTCGACACGGCCCGTGTTGGCGCTGATCGCGACGCTGGTCGCAGGCGCGGTGCTGTCGGCCTTCATGAACAATACGCCCATTGTCGTCCTGCTGATGCCGATCCTGGTCGGCGCCTCGCTGCGCGTGAAATTCCCGGTCTCGGAAGCCATGTTGCCGATGGGGCTTGCGACCATCATCGGCGGCATGTCCACGACGATAGGCACGTCGACCAACCTGTTGGTCGTGGGTATCTCCCGGGATCTCGGCAATCACGAATTCACGATGTTCGAATGGGTGCTGCCGGTGGCCATCGTCGGCGGGGTGGGCATACTCTTCCTGTGGCTGGTCGCACCCAGGCTCCTGCCGGATCGCACGCCGCCGATGGCCGATACGACGCCGCGGGTGTTCACGGCGCAGCTCAACATCAAGGAAGGCGGCTTCGCGGCCGGCAAGTCGCTGTCCGAAGTACTGGCCAAGACCGACGGTGCGATGCGGGTGGACAAGATACAGCGCAGCGATTCGCTGTTCCTGGCCAAGCTGCCGTCGGTCAAGATCCTTCCGGGCGACCGGCTGTTCGTCAAGGACTCGCCCGAAAACCTCAAACACTACGAACAACTGCTCGGCGCGACCTTGTACAACGTCTCCGACGACGAGCATCCGGTGGACGACGAATTCCCGCTCGAAGCCGGCGGCCAGCAACTGGCCGAGGTCGTGGTCACCCGCGGCTCGCCCTTACACCTGCGCACGCTGGCCGCAACCCGCTTCAGCGCGAGTCACGGCCTGATGCCGCTGGCCTTGCATCGCGCCCGCGCGCCGGCCTCGCAGGTCACCAGCGAGCTGGCTTCGATCCGTCTCAGGGCCGGCGACGTGCTGCTGGTGCAGGGCACCCGCAGCGCCATCGACAAGCTCAAGGACAGCGGCACGATGCTGGTGCTCGACGGCACGACCGACCTGCCGCACACGGCGCGCGCCAATCGTGCACTGGCGATCATGGCCTTCGTCGTAGCCGCCGCGGCGCTTGGCGTTTTACCAATCTCGGTCAGCGCGCTGGCCGGTCTCGGCCTGATGCTCGTGACCCGGTGCCTGACCTGGCAGGACGCCGTCGCCGCCTTGTCGATACCGGTGGTCCTGATCATCGTCGCAAGCCTTGCGCTCGGCAAGGCGCTGATCGGCACCGGGATGGCGGACTTCATCGCGATGAGCTTCGTACAGGCGACCTCGGCCTTGCCGACGCCGATGATCCTGTCGGCGTTCCTGTTGCTGATGACGATCATGACCAACATCGTCTCGAACAACGCCGCCGCGGCCATCGGCACGCCGATCGCGATCGGCATCGCGGCACAGCTCGGCGCGCCGCCGGAACCCTTTCTCCTCGCCGTGCTGTTCGGCGCCAACATGAGTTTCGCGACGCCTTACGGCTACCAGACCAACCTGCTGATCCTGAGCGCCGGCGGCTACAAGTTCTCGGACTTCCTGAGGGTGGGTATCCCGCTGACGATCATCATGTGGATCGGGTTTTCGCTGGTCTTGCCGATGCTCTACGAGTTATAGCGGGGGGCAGAATGCCGAATTGGTGCTTGACGGCCGGCGATACGTCCCGTACAAACGGCCTCATGAACGCAAAGCTGATTGCTGTCTGGCGGTGGCTGCCTTTGAGAGAGGGGGCGGCTGGCTGACTATTAGCTGAGCGAAGCGATACCGGAAGCCCATCTCTGCCGAACCAGGGATGGGCTTTTTTTATTGTGGCCGGGTCGGCCGGGTTCGAAGGATTTGCGCAGAACCCGCCAAGTGGCCCTCCCGCCAAGTGGCCCTATGGAAATGATGGACGATCTCATGCAAGCACCCTTCGACATCGCGGCGGACCTGGACACACCGGTCTCGGCCTATCTGAAGCTCGAACCGCTGCGGCCGCGTTTTCTGCTCGAGAGTGTTGAACGGGGCGAGCGGCTGGCGCGTTATTCCTTCCTCGGCTTCGGCGATGCGGTCGAGATTCGCATGGATGCAAGCGGGCTGTCCGTCGACGGCGAGCGCCGGCCGCGGCCGGCGAATCGCAAGGACTACCTCGACGCGCTGCGCGCCGCGCTGGCCGGCGCGCCCCGTCCCGAACCGGCGGTTGCCGGACTACCCTTCGCCGGCGGGCTGGTCGGCGTCTCGGGCTACGACGTCGTGCGCCTGTTCGAGCGCCTGCCCCTGGCCACCGAGCCGCAAGCCGTGCCCGACGCGGCATTCGTCGCCCCCGGATCGCTGCTGGTGTTCGACCACCTGACCCGCCGCGTAGCGCTGTTGCACGACGGGCCCGAGGCCGAGCGGGCGGCGCTCAGGCGCCAGGTAATCGACTGTCTGCGCGGCCCGGTTCCGGTCGCCACATCGCCGGTGGCCGTCTCGCCGGCCGAGGCCAGCCTGACCGAGGCCGAGTTCTGCGAGCGGGTCGAGGCCTGCAAGGCGTACATTGCGGCCGGCGACATCTACCAGATCGTCATCTCGGTGTTGTTTCGCGGACACAGCAACTTGTCGCCGTTCGAGGTGTACCGGGCGATGCGCCTGATCAACCCGTCGCCTTACATGTTCTTTTTCGAGTTCGACGATCTGGCTGTCGTCGGTTCGTCGCCCGAAGCGCTGGTCAGGCTCAACGGCAGGACCGCCTCGCTCCGGCCGATCGCCGGGACCCTGCCGCGCGGCGCGACCCCCGACGAGGACGCCGGCAACGAACGGGCGCTGCTAGCCGATCCCAAGGAGGCCGCCGAGCACGTGATGCTGGTAGACCTGGCGCGCAACGACCTCGGCCGGGTGGCGCGGGCGGGCTCGGTGCATGTCGATCCGTATCGCGCCATCGAAAGGTACAGTCACGTGATGCACATCGTCAGCGGCGTCGAGGGGGAGCTCGACCGCGGCTACGATCAGTTCGACCTCTTCGCCGCGAGTTTTCCCGCCGGCACGCTGGTGGGCGCGCCCAAGGTTCGGGCCATGCAGATCATCGAGGAAATGGAGTCCGTCGGCCGGGGCCTTTACGCCGGAACCGCCGGTTATTTCGGTATCACCGGGGACATGGACCAGGCGATTACGATCCGGACCCTGGTGTTTTCGGGCGGCGAGTACAGCTTTCAGGCCGGCGCCGGTATCGTTGCGGATTCGGTGCCGGAACGCGAATACCGGGAAGTGCTGGCCAAAAGCGCGATATTGAGGCAGGCGCTGGAGCTCGCCGAGGAGGGCCTGTGATGACCGAAAGTTTCGACGAGGTTCGCATGTTGCTGATCGACAACTACGATTCCTTCACCTACAACCTGGTCCAGGCCTTTGCCGCCCGGGGTGCCGAGGTGCTGGTGTTTCGCAACGACGCGATCACGGTCGAGGAAGCGCTGGCGCTGGCGCCGACCCACCTGGTGATATCGCCCGGCCCCGGGCGGCCCGACGGAGCCGGCGTGTCCCTGTCGATGATCGCGGCGTTCGCAGACCGGATACCGCTTTTGGGCGTGTGTCTCGGACACCAGTGCCTGGTGCAGCATTTCGGCGGCGACATCGTGCGCGCGGAGCGGCTGATGCACGGCAAGACCTCGATGGCCGGCCACGACGGCGAAACTATTTACGACGGCCTGTCCCAACCGTTCGAGGTCGGCCGGTATCATTCGCTGTGCGCGGAACCGGCGTCGCTGCCGGCCGCGCTCGAACGTACCGCGCAAACCGAGCGCGGCGAGATAATGGGCGTGCGGCATCGCGAGTTACCGCTGGAAGGCGTGCAGTTTCACCCGGAAAGCGTACTGACCCCCGAGGGAGACAGGCTCATGGCCAACTTCATGCGGATGACGGCGTCATGAGCGCGCGCTACAGCGGCATGCTCGACCGCCTGCTGGACGGTGAGCCGCTGGCGGAGTCCGAGGCGCATGCGCTGATGCATGAGCTCGCCGCAGGCGAGATGCATCCCGCGCTCTCGGGTGCGCTGCTGGCGGCCCTGCGGGCCAAGGGCGAGACTGCCGATGAGATTCGCGGTTTTGCGACGGCCATGCGCGAGCTTGCCGTCGACCCCGGGATACCGGAGGGCGCGCCGACCGTGGACACGGTGGGCACCGGCGGAGACGGCTCGGGCAGCTTGAACCTGTCCACCGGCACCGGGCTTCTGGCCGCCGCCTGCGGCGCGCGGGTGGTCAAACACGGCAATCGTTCGGTGTCCAGCCGTTCCGGCAGCGCCGACATGCTGGAATCGCTGGGCATGCCGCTGCCCTTGACCGGGCAGGATGCGATCGATTGTCTGGCGGCGAGCAACTTCACGTTCCTGTTTGCGCCCGCCTACCATCCGGCGATGAAAGCCGTCGTGCCGGTGCGCGCGGCGCTGGCGGTTCGCACCGTGTTCAACATGCTGGGTCCGCTGACCAATCCGGCGGCGCCGCCTTATCAGCTCATCGGCGCCTGGAGCCAGGAGGCGGCGCGGCTGATGGCCGAAACGCTGGCCGGCATGCCGCTCGAGCGCGCTTTCGTCGTGCACGGCGCGCCGGGCTGGGACGAAGCCACGCCGGTCGGCGAGTTCGTGCTGTTCGACGTCGAAGACGGGCAGGTGAACGAGTCGACACGGGCGCCCGAGGATTACGACCTGCCGCGCTGCGAGGCGGACGACCTGGCCGGCGGCGACGCCGGCCATAATGCGCGCGAGCTGATCCGGGTGTTCAGCGGCGAGGACCGCGGACCCCACCGGGACGCGCTGTTGATGGGCGCGTCGCTGGTGCTCGAGGTCCAGGGCAAAGCTGGCGATCCGGTGCACGGCGTCGCAATGGCGGCCGAGGCCATCGACAGCGGCGCGGCGATGGGCGTCGTAGACGGCATGCGGACCCATTTCGGCGCATCGCGGCCGGACGAGACATGAGCGACTTCCTCGACACGATGGCACGCGCGAGCGCCGAACGCGCCGCGAGCGTCGATCCCGACATCGGCGACGGCCCGTTTGCGCGGCCCCTTGCGCCGCTGACTTTCGGCGGCTTCGACGTGATTGCCGAGATCAAGCAGCGCTCGCCGGCCGAAGGCGAGCTGGTTACGGCCGGCGAAGATCGCGTCGAGCGCGCGCGGCGTTACGTCGCCGGCGGCGCCGCGGCGATATCGGTGCTGACCGAACCCAGCCGCTTCGCGGGCAGCCTGGAGCACCTCGAGGAAGTTGCCGACGCCGTGCCGGGCACGCCGGTGATGCGCAAGGACTTCCTGGTCGAAGCCCGGCAGGTCGACGAGGCCAGGCGCGCCGGCGCCAGCGGTGTGCTGCTGATCGTCGCGATGCTCGACGACCGACGCCTCCGCGCGATGCTGGACGCGGCATACGGCCATGATTTGTTCGTGTTGCTGGAAGCTTTCGACGAGAACGATCTCTCGCGCATGTCGGCATTGATCGAAAGCGATGTCGATCGCGCCATGGCCGATTGCGGCCGGCTGCTGGCTGGGATCAACAGCCGCAATCTGCGCACGCTCGAGGTCGACCCCGGCAGGCTAGAGGCGCTCGCCCCGCGACTGCCGCCGGCGCATTGTGTCGCCGAAAGCGGACTCAGGACGCCGGCCGATGCCGCCGCGGCGGCATCGGCGGGTTACCGCCTCGGCCTGGTCGGCACCGCGCTGATGCAAAGCGACGATCCCGCCGCGCTGATCCGCTCGATGCGCGAGGCCGGCAGCCGGGCTCTGGCCGCGTGAGATCATGGGCCTGCTCGTGAAAATCTGCGGGCTCAGGACCGCCGCCGACGTTCGGACCGCCATCGCCGCCGGCGCGGATGCCGTGGGCTTCGTATTCGCCGAGTCGCCGCGGCGTATAACGTCTGCGGAGGCCCGCGAGGCCTGCCGCGATGTCCCCGCCGGCGTGCGCCGGGTCGCCGTCATGCGGCATCCGGACAATACACAATGGCAGGCCGTGTTCGAGGGATTCCGCCCGGACGTGTTGCAGACCGATGCCGGGGATTTCGATTCCCTGGACGTGTCCGGCGACGTCGAGCGCTGGCCGGTATTGCGCGAAGGTATCGACGCAGTTGACGCGCTTCCCGGCGTTTTCCTGTATGAAGGCGCTAAGAGCGGCGCCGGTGTGACGGTGGACTGGACACGCGCCGCGGGGATCGCGCGCCGCGGGCGCATGATCCTCGCCGGCGGCCTGAGCGCCGCCAACGTCGGCGCGGCGGTTGAGACCGTGCAACCTTTCGGCGTGGACGTTTCCAGCGCCGTGGAATCCGGGCCCGGCGTCAAGGACCCGGCGCTGATCCGACAGTTCATCGAAGCGGCGCGCGCCGCGGAGCAGACCGTATGAATGCCCATCCCGTGAATACCGAGGCCGAAACGCCCGACATGCGCCGGCTGCTCGAAGCCGAGCTCGGCGGCGAGCTGCCCGACGAGCGCGGCCGCTTCGGCCCTTTCGGCGGCAGGTACGTACCCGAGACCCTGGTACCGGCCTTCGAGCGACTGGAGGACGGCGTTCGGCGTTACCTGCACGATCCGGAATTCCAGTCCGAATACCGCCATGAGCTCACGAACTGGGTCGGCCGGCCGACGGCCTTGACCTTTGCCGGGACCTTGAGCGAGCGATGGGGCGCCGAAGTCTGGCTCAAGCGTGAAGATCTCGCGCATACCGGCGCGCACAAGATCAACAATGCGATCGGCCAGGCCTTGCTCGCAAAACGCCTGGGCGCCGAGCGCGTGATCGCCGAAACCGGCGCCGGGCAGCACGGCGTGGCTTCGGCCGCTGCCTGCGCGCGTGTCGGCCTGCCGTGCCGTGTGTACATGGGCGCTGTGGACATCGAACGGCAGGCGCCCAACGTCGATCGCATGCGCCGGCTCGGCGCCGAGGTGATTCCGGTCGAGTCCGGCGACCGGACGCTTCGCGCCGCGATCGACGAGGCCTTGCGTGCTTGGGTCGCCGATCCGGCGGGGATTTATTACTTGCTCGGTTCGGCGGTCGGCGCGCACCCCTACCCGTATCTCGTCCGCGAGCTGCAGTCGGTCATCGGCGAGGAGTCCCGGCGGCAGATGATCGAGTCGGCCGGCGGTCTGCCCGATGCGGTATTCGCCTGTGTCGGCGGCGGCTCGAACGCCATCGGCCTGTTCTATCCAATGTTGGGCGATGATTGCGAGATCGTGGGCGTCGAGGCCGGCGGCCGCGGCGACGGCCTGGGCGAGAACGCCGCGACACTGGCCACGGGCACTCCCGGCGTATTGCACGGATGTCATACGATGATCCTGCAAAACCGCGACGGTCAGGTGCAGGAGACCCACTCGATATCGGCCGGCCTGGACTACTCCGGCGTCGGACCCGAACATGCCTTTCTTCAGGCCACGGGCCGGGTGCGGTACGTTTCGGCAGGCGACGACGAGGCCCTGGAGGCCCTGGAGGAGCTATGCGAAGCCGAGGGTATATTGACCGCGCTGGAAACCTCGCATGCCTTCGTTGCGGCGCGCCGGTGGGCGCGCGAGAATCCGGGGAAACGCATACTGATCGGCAACTCGGGGCGGGGCGACAAGGACATGCCGACATTGACGCGGTACCCGGCGAGGATTCGCAGCGGTGGCCATGAGAGCCATGGTCATGAGAACTATGGCCATGAGAACGACAGCCATGAGTGAGGCCCTGCATCGGCGCATCACGCGGGCCATCGAGGCCGCCAACGAGGCCGGCCGGCCCGCGCTGGTGCCGTTCATCACCGCCGGCTATCCGGAGCCGGCCGGTTTTGCCGACACCTTGAAGGCCGTTGCCGGCGCCGGTGACGTGGTCGAGATCGGCGTCCCGTTCTCGGACCCGATGGCCGACGGCATGACGATTCAACGTTCGAGCTTCGAGGCGCTCGCGAAAGGCGTGAGCCTCGAGTGGATTTTCGACGAGCTCGATCGTGTCGGCGGCGACACGCCCCTGGTGATGATGTCTTATCTCAACCCGCTGCTGCAGTTCGGTTACCAAAGACTGGCCGCGCGCGCCGTCGCGGCCGGCGTTGGCGCTTTCATCGTGCCCGACCTGCCGTACGAGGAAAGCGGCGAGCTCCGCGAGGTGCTGGAGACCGCCGGTCTGGGCCTGATACAGCTCGTCACGCCGGCAACCCCCGACGAACGGCTGGCGAAGCTCTGCGATGCCTCGCGCGGATTCGTCTACGCGGTGACGATCACCGGCGTCACCGGCGGGGAGACGGGTTTGCCGGACGATCTCACGCGCTATCTCGACAAGGTCGGCCGCCTGTCGGCGCTGCCGGTCTGCGCGGGTTTCGGCATCCGCGCGGCAGCCGACGTCGGCGCCGTCGGCCGGCATGCGGCCGGCGCCATCGTCGGCTCGGCGCTCGTCGAGGCGCTGGAGCGGGGCGAGGACCCGGCCGCGTTCCTGAATTCGCTTCTGGATTCTCCAGCGGCCGCATGAAAAAGCTCACGTCGGCCGCGTCGCTGATCACGATCAATCACTACAAGAACCTGCTCGCGGCCGAAGGTATCGCCGCCGAGATCCGCAACGAACACCTGGGCTCGATTTTCGGTGAAATGCCGTTCACCGAAGTCTGGCCGGAACTCTGGATTCAAAACGACCTCGACTACGATCGAGCCCTGCAGCTAATCGACGCCGCCATCGTCGACGAAAGCCCGGCCGCGCCCTGGCGCTGCCGCCAATGCGGTGAGGACAACGAAGGCCAGTTTGCCGTCTGCTGGAACTGCGGTGCGAACCCCGACGTGGTGTAGACGTGGTGTAACAAAGAAAAACAGGGTCTAAGCCACTTTCTGGTGTCGCGAGAAGGTGCCAGATTCGTTTTTCAAATCTCGCGCCGATGTAAACCGAGGCAAGGGTGGGTTGCGGGGTGTTTCACCGAGCGAGTTTTCCTGTTTGAGCGAATGAAACACCCCGCAACCCGCCCTTGCCGGTTGGCACAATGTTTCCCCTACGGCATCCCCCGAGCCAACAACCGGGTACCCGCAATCTCACTACGAAGTACGGCCGAGACTTTTTCCGGCTGCATCGGCCGGCTGATCAAAAACCCCTGCGCAAGATCGCAGTTGCAGCTTTTCAGAAACTCGAGCTGGGTCAGCGTTTCGACACCCTCGGCGGCCACTTCGATATCGAGTCCCCGCGCCATCGCAATCGCCGCGCGCACGATGCGCTGATGACTGCCGTTGTCTTCGACGTCGGCGATCAAGGAGGGGTCGAGCACGAAACTGTCGATGAAGCCGTTGTCCAGCGATTCGAACGACACGTCCCGCGTGCCGAAATGATCCAGCGAAAGCCTCACCCCGAGTTTGCGCAGCGCCTTAAGGGTTTCCATCTCCGCGGCGCGCCGGCGCACGATGTCGCCGCCGCCGATCTCGAGCTCGATACAACCCGGGTCCAGCGCGTTGTCGTTCAAAGACTCGGCGACGGCCTCGGCAAGCCGCCGATGCACGAGCTGTTGCGGGGAGATGTTGATCGCAATCGACAAGTCCGGCAGCTCGAATTGCCGTTGCCAGCCGGCGAGCTGGCGGCACGCGGCTCCGATGACCCACTCGCCGGCCGAATGAATCAGGCCGCTGGCTTCGAGTATCGGCAAAAACCGCGCCGGCTGCAGCAGCCCGAAACGCGGATGCTGCCAGCGCAACAGGGCTTCGAGCCCGATCAAGCGGCCGCTGCCGAGATCGATCCTCGGCTGGTAATGCAGCACGAACTCATTGCGCACCAGCGCATGCCGCAAGCCGAGCTCTAGCTCCTCGCGCTGCGCGAGCTTGGCGTTCATCGTTCGCGAGTAATACTGGAAGCGCCCGCCGCCGCGTTTCTTGGCTTCGTACATCGCGATGTCGGCGGCCTTGATCAGGCGTTCGGCGTTGTCGCCCGAATCGGGGTAGGAGGCGATGCCGATGCTGGGCGTCGCATACACTTCGCTGTGTCCGATCGTGTATCGCTCGGAGAGCACCAACAGCAGTTTTTGCGCGGCGGCTGCGGCATTGTTGATCTCGCCGAAATCCTCCAGGCAGACCACGAACTCGTCGCCGCCCCAACGTCCGCAGAAATCGCCCACGCGCAGATTGTTCTTCAGGCGCGCGGCGATTTCGCGCAACAGCTCGTCGCCGGTGTCGTGTCCGAGGGTGTCGTTCACGGATTTGAAGCGGTCGATGTCGATGAACAGAACGCCTAACGGCATTCCCTTGCGCTGACTTCGCCCGATCGCCCGGGACAGGTGCTCGGCGAACAGGCGGCGATTCGGCAGCCGGGTCAGCTCGTCGTATTGGGCGCGCCGCTCGAGCTCATCCGTGCGTCGCATGACGTCGGTTACGTCGCGAAAGGTCACGACGCCGCCGATCAATTCGCCCCCGCCGTCGAACAGTCCCTGTCCGTTCAGGCTCAACACGGTGTCCGGCTGTTCCGGCGCGCGGTAGATGGCGACCTGGCCCGAGAACTTCTCGCCCTTACGGGCGCGTACCAGCGGCAGGTCGGCCGCATTCCTGTAACTTTTGCCGCCGGCGTCGATGCAGCAGAACGTCCGTTCCCAGCCGCTGTCCGGCTGCACGCGCGGGCCTAGCCCGAGTATGCCGCGCGCGGCCCGGTTGATGTCCAGGATATGTCCGTCGCGGTCGACGACGATGACGCCGTCGTTGATGCTGTTCAATATCGACAGCACGGTCATGTCGGAATCGGAAAGCTGCCGTTGCAGGCGATGCCGGCGAACGGCGTGATCGAAGATCCCCTCTTGTCCGCCGACCGTCACGTCGTCGATACAGACATGAGCCTGCGCGCCGGCGGCCATTGCGGCGATACCGCGTTGCTCACCGGCTTTTTCGGTAACGGCGACGACCGGAAACGGTTTCAGCGTCTGGATCAGGCTTGCGAGGTCCTCGCCGGTCCTCGCCGTGGCCGGTCCGGCGTCGAGCAGGATCAGGTCCACCATCGAGGGCGCGTCGATAGGAAATGCCATCTCCGGCGATCGGATCAGCAGCGTGCAGCAAGGCAGGGTTTCGAGTTCGGCTAGGTATTCGGCGGCGAAATCGCCGCGGCCGAGAAACAGAATCGAATGCCCGGCCATTCGCTCAGGCGCCCGCCGGCGGCGACTTGTCCATCGGTTGGTCCATCGGTTGGCCCATCGGTTGGCCCATCAGTTGGCCCATCATTATCCGGCCCATCATTCGGCCCGTCATTCGGCCCGTCATTCGATGAGATACAAGCGTATGCGGACAAGCTGACTGCGCTGCCATAAAGATTCGTTGCTGATTTTCCCCAACCATGACCGGAGTCGGAACGGCCACGGGCATAATACCAGAATCGCGTGCGCGAACAGTTGCTTAAGCGAGGTTTTTTTGCGTTCGAGTGGTCGATGCGTTTAAACCTCTTACGGGCTAGTCGACATCAAAGTCAATAGAAACCGACGATTGATTTAATCCCCTGCGGGGCCTGCCGGCGCTAAAGCCGGTACAAATTGACGATCGGGTTTGACCTTCGGGTGGACTGCCGGTGCCGGTAGAAATCGACGACAGGTTTAACCTCTTGCAGGGGTTTTAGGCACTAAAGCCAGTAGAAACTAGGGAGAAACGGCGGATGGCCGCGGTGTTGTCGGCGGAATCCAGCGACTATAGTCAAGTCATGGCTTCTGCGACACGAACGCAAGCGGACGATGAGGCCTCTCTGATCCGCCGGGCGCAGCGATCGGATACGGCCGCGTTCGAGATCCTGTACCGCGCCAATGTCGATCGCGTCTACGGTTTGTGCCTAAGGATGACCGGCAACGTCAGCGAGGCCGAGGACTGTACGCAGGAGGCGTTCATCCAGGCCTGGAAGCAGCTTGCGAAGTTTCGCGGGGATGCGGCCTTCGGCACCTGGCTGCACCGGATTGCGGTGAACGCGGTGCTCGGAAGGATGCGGCAATCGCGCCGCGAGCACGATCGCATCCGGGCGGTTGCCGAGTTGAACGACGCCCCGGTCACGGCCGCCGACAGCGGCGATCTCCGGGACCTCTCCGACGCCTTGAACCGGTTGCCGGAAGGTGCAAGACACGTATTCGTACTGTATGCCGTTTACGGCTACAGTCACGAGGAGGCCGGGAACATGCTGGGCATCGCAAGCGGCACGAGCAAGGCCCAGTTGCATCGCGCGCGGCGGTTGCTGGCGCAGCAACTCGGGCAGGACGGACCACGGACATGAATGACGAGCGAAACAACAATGCGCAAGACGACGACGGGCAAAACGAGGCGACGGATCGCCGTCTGATCGAGGCTGCGCGACGGCTCGAGACCGACATTGCGCCGGACAGGGATCTCTGGCCCGGCGTCGAGGCGGCAATCCGGGCGCCGCGGCAAAAACGCCGTTATCCGGCGATGTTCGCACAGGCCGCGGCCGTCGTATTGCTGGTCGGCGCCTCCTCCGGGCTGACTTATCTGATGATGAAGGACGATACGCGGCCGGTCACGGTCGTCGCACCCGAGCTGCTGTTCGATCAGGTGGCTTTCGGCGATGGTTACAGCCTGGGCCCGGGTTTTCGCGACGCGCGCGGTTCAGTTGCGTCGAATCTCGAACAGGAGCTCGAACGGCTGCCGGCGAAAGACCGCGCCGAAGTCGAGCAAAACCTGGCCTTGATCCGGACGGCCATTGCCGAGATCAACGCCGCGCTGGAAGAGGACCCGGACAATGCGCTGTTGCAGGAGTTGTTGCTCAAGACCTATCGCGAGGAGCTCAACGTCATGCGCCAGGTTCGGGGCCTGACCCGGGACGTGATGTCGCGCAACGATATTTGACGTAAAGATATCTGACGTAAACCGGCGCGGCGAATCGAAGTGAGGAAGCATATGAACAAGCGAATATGGATGCTGACGCTCCCAGGCCTCTTGCTTGCGACGGGCGCAACGGCCGAGGACATCGACCAGAGACTGACCGCGGACCCGGACGGCGAGGTGACGGTTTTCAACATGGCGGGATCGGTCGAGATCGAAGGCTGGTCGCGCAACGCCGTGGAGGTGACCGGTTCGCTAGGCGACGACGTCGAGGAGTTGGTCTTCGAACGTGACGGCGACGAGGTCAACATCCGCGTCAAGGTGCCCAAGCGGTCGAGCGGGCGCAAGGACCTGTCCGCCGACCTGGCCATCAAGGTGCCGAAGAAAAGTTCCCTGGAAGTGGCCACGGTCAGCGCCGACATCGATATCTCCGGCGTGCGCGGCGAGCAGGAGTTGCAGGCCGTCAGCGGCGACATCGAGACTGAGGCTTATAAAGAAAGCATCGAAATCGAGTCGGTCTCGGGCGACATCGGCGTGACCGGAGACGGCAGCGACGTGGATGCCGAGCTCGCATCGGTATCCGGCGATATCTCGATCGGCAAGCTGACCGGCGCCGTCGAGGCCGAAACCGTCAGCGGCGACTTGGCCGTCGTCGACGGCTCTTTCGATCGCATCGAAATGGAAACGGTCAACGGCGACATTACCTTACGCGCCGAACTGCGGCGGGGCGGCAGGTTGAGCGCCGAAACGGTCAACGGCGGCATCGACATCGGCTTCGAGGGCGACGTGTCGGCCGACTTCGACGTCGAGACCTTCAACGGCAAGATCGACAACTGTTTCGGCCCGAAACCGGAGCGCACCAGCCGCTACGCACCGGGCTGGGAGCTCTCCTTCACCGAGGGCGGCGGCAACGGCCGCGTCTCACTGGCAACGCTCAACGGCGGCGTACGATTCTGCAAGTAACCCACAAAGACCAAGGTTTTCTGATCAACGCAAATCGTCAACCATGATTTGATACGCTATCCGGCCCCTGACGGGAGAAGACCTGTGGGCCGAATCCTGAAGTTTGCCGGCATCGCCGTGGCCGCCCTGGCCGCGGTGCTGATCGCTGCGGCGATACTGTTCGTTCTGTTGTTCGATGCCAACGATTTTCGCGAGGAGATCGAGGCCGGCGTCGAACAGGCGACCGGCCGCCAACTGATGATCGAGGGCGACATCGACCTGTCGATCTTGCCGTGGTTCGCGATCGGCATGCAGCGGGTCGAATTGGGTAATGCGCCCGGTTTCGGCGACGAGCCTTTTGCAAGCTTCGATAGCGTTCGTTTCAGCGTCCGCGTTTTGCCGCTGTTGCTCGGCCGCGAGATCGCGGTCGGCACGGCCGCCATCGACTCGCTCAGGGTCAATCTCGCGGTCGACGAGAACGGCCGCACGAACTGGGAAGACCTGACCGCCACGGCCGGGCCCGTCGAAACGGCACCGCAACAGGAAGCCGGTTCCACCGCGGCACTCGACGTCGCGAGCGTGGAAATCACGGATGCCGCGATCACCTACACCGACGCGCAGGCGGGTTCACGTTACTCGATCACCGATCTCGACCTGCGTTCCGGCCGGGTGGTCTTCGGCGAACCGGTGGCCTTGTCCGGCGGCTTGTCCTTCGGTCTCGAGCCCCAGGGCATCCGCGGTATTGTCGAACTCGATTTGAGCGTCGATTTCGATCCCGATGCCGGTATCGAAATCGGCGATCTGACGCTCAGGCTCGACGACAGTACTTTCACCGGGCGGCTCTCGTTGCCGTTCGATCCGGAACGCCGGATCGAGGCCGAGCTCGTCGGCGACCGCATCGACATCACGCGTTACATGACGCCGGCAAGCGAAGTCGAAGAGACGGGCGAGGCAATGGACGACCCGGTCGAACTCCCGGTCGAACTGATTCGGCAGCTCGATGTCCGGGCCAGTTTTACCCTTGCCAAGGCCCTGTTCGGTCGCCTGGAGTTCGACAACATCGAGGTCGTTGCCGATGTTGCCGACGACCGGTTGAGGATCCATCCGATCGCGGCCGATTTCTACGATGGCGGTTACCGGGGCGACATCAGTATCGATGCATCCGGCGACGTGCCGGCCCTGTCGGTAGACGAGAGCATTTCCGGCGTGAGCCTGACACCGCTGGCCCAGGCCTTGTTCGGGCGCGACAACGTTACCGGCCGGATCGACGGTAATTTCAACCTCGCAGGCCGCGGCGAGGACGTAGACGCGATACGCCGCGACCTCGACGGCAGCATGCGGTTCGAGCTCTCGGACGGCGCCTGGCAGGGGACCGACATCTGGCACGAGATTCGCAGCGCCCGCGCCTTGTTTCGCGGCGAGCCGGCGCCTGCGGCACGCACGCCGGCCAGGACCGAGTTCACGTCGCTGCGCGCCGGCGGGATCGTCAAGGACGGCGTCATGACGGGCGACGATCTGTTCGCCGAGCTGCCCTACATGCAGATCACCGGCGAGGGCAGCGTCGATTTCGTCGAGGCGACGATCGATTATTCCCTGCGGGGACGCGTGCTCGAGCGCCCGGAATTCATCGACGCCACCGGCGATGAGCTCGACGAATACACCGAAGCCGTTGTCCCCTTTCGTATCGACGGGCCGCTGGCCGCTCCCGGCGTCAGTCTCGACTTCGATGCACTGGTTCGCGAGCGCGCCGAACGGGAGCTCGACCGGGCCAGGGATCGACTGATCGACGAGCTTTTGGGCGGTGGCGAAGGCGAGCCGGACGCCGATGGAGAACAGGACCCCGAAGATGCCGCTCGCGACCTGTTGAAGGACCTGCTCAGGCGATGAGGTTGGCCCTTGGCGCGCCGATTTTGTCGACGACTCTATTGACGATGCTATTGACGATTCTGTCGACGTCGCTGCCGGCAACGGCGGCAAGCCTGCGCGACCTTCGCGTCGACATCGTGGACGGCACGTACGTGCTGCGCTCCGAGACCTGGTTCGATGCCGGGCTGGTCGAGCTTTACGAAACGCTGCTCGACTGGGATCTGTCCACCGAGTTTTCGAGTGTCATCGTCGAGTCGCGCAACATCGAAGCCGGCGAGGGCGGCCGGCCGGGTTTCTACAGCCGCATGCGCGGTTGTGTATGGTTTTTTTGCCGGTCTTTCGAACGCTTCGGCACGGTGACCCACAAACCCTACGAGTACATCGTCGCCACCGCGGATCCGAACCGCAGCGACTTTCATGTCAGTGAAGAACGCTGGCGTTTTCGCAGCGAGGCCGGCGGCACGGTCGTCGTCTACGACCTGGTGTTCAAACCCAAGTTCTGGGTTCCGCCCGTGATTGGCCCGTATACGCTGAAACGCAAACTGAAAAAAAGCGGCGGCGATGCGCTGGAACGTATCGAAGCCGTGGCGCGATCGCGGCACGCGGACGGCGGGTAGTGTCGACGGAAAACCGCTTCGCCACCCGCCTGCTGGCCTGGTTCGACCGCCACGGCCGCAAGGACCTGCCCTGGCAACAGCGCTCGCCCGGGCGGCGTTCGCCCGACGCCTACCGTGTCTGGGTCTCGGAGATCATGCTGCAGCAGACTCAGGTCAAAACCGTGATTCCCTACTACCGGCGTTTCGTCGAGCGATTTCCGGACGCGGTCTCGCTGGCCGACGCAGCTTCGGACACCGTGCTCGAACACTGGTCGGGTCTGGGCTATTACGCGCGCGCCCGAAACCTGCACCGCGCGGCGCGGATCGTGCGCGACGAACATGACGGCAGGTTTCCGCGCGACTTCGAGGCCGTCCGGGCACTGCCCGGCATCGGGCCTTCGACGGCCGGCGCGATTCTCGCGCTGGCTTTCGGCGAGCGCCGCGCGATTCTGGACGGCAACGTCAAACGCGTACTGGCCCGGCACGAGGCGATCGAGGGCTGGCCGGGCAGAACGGGCGTGGCCAGGGCATTGTGGGACATCGCCGAGCGGCATACCCCGGATCGGCGGGTCGGCGACTATACCCAGGCGATCATGGACCTCGGCGCGATGGTCTGCACGCGCACCCGGCCTGCCTGTGCATTGTGTCCGGTCAGTGAGGACTGCAATGCCCGTGAGCTCGGCACGCCCGAGCGTTTTCCCGGCAAGAAACCGCGGCGCGAGAAACCGTTGAGAAACACGGTCATGGTGTTGGCCGTGGCCGGGGAGCGGGTGTACCTGGAACGCAGGCCGGAGTCGGGCATCTGGGGCGGCTTGTGGAGCTTCCCGGAAGTGAGCGGGGACGTCGAGGACTGGTGTCTCGACGTGCTCCGAAGAACCGCGCGCGACATCGAAAGCTGGGCGCCGCTCAGGCACAGTTTTACCCATTTCGACCTGGACATATCGCCGGTTGTCGTGCGCCTGGACGGCGTGTCGCGTAAAGTCGCCGATGGCGACGGCGCAACCTGGTATCCGCTGGATGCGGAGCCTCCGGGCGGTATTGCGGCGCCGGTCAACAAACTGATGACGACACTTCGGGATTCGACACATGGCAAGAACGGTTGACTGCGTGCTCTTGAAAGAGGAAGCCGAGGGGCTGGATTTTGCGCCTTATCCGGGTGAGCTCGGGCAGCGCATTTACGACAATGTGTCCAAGCAGGCCTGGCAGCAGTGGCTTGCGCACCAGACGATGTTGATCAACGAATATCGCTTGACGCCGATTGAGCCTGAGCATCGGAAGAGGCTTGAGACTGAGATGGAGCAGTTCTTTTTTGGTGAGGGGTCGGCGGCGCCTAAGGAGTTTGTGCCGCCTTCTTGATTGATGTGTTTGGTTGAGTCGCTAATCTATTGAGTTGAACCGGGGCGGGTCCGGGGATGTCTCATTCGCTCAGACAGGAAAACTCGCTCGGTGAGACATCCCCGGACCCGCCCCTCGTTAGCGTTGCGTGCGGTGGTTCTTGCGGGAGTGTTTGGCGTCGTGGTTCTCGGGAGCGCTCGAACGGGGAAACTCGCTTGGTGGAATAATTCCGGATACATCGCTCATTGAGACTCGGCTCATTGGCACTCGGTATGGGGTACTCGGTGGGTTGTTACGCGAGAGTCTGGTGCGGTAGTTCTTACGATCGCTCCAGGTACTGGACACTGAAGAGTCTTTCTTGATCCACCCAGACGCGTTTGACCTCGAAACCGGCTTTGCCGGCCATCTCGGCAAAACTTTCCAGTGTGTATTTGTGTGAATACTCGGTGAGTATTCCTTCGTTCTTGCCGATGTGGATTCGTTCGTTGCCGATGTTGATCAGTTGCTTGGTGTCGGCGATCAACCTGAGTTCGATCCGGCCTTCGTCTTCGTTGTATTCGGCGCTGTGTGAATAGTGCTTCAGGTCGAAGTCGGCGCCGTATTCGCGGTTGATGTGGCGCAACATGTTCAGGTTGAACTCGGCCGTGACGCCGGCGCTGTCGTTGTAGGCGCGTTCGATGATTTTCGGGTCTTTCTGCAGGTCCACGCCGATCAGCAGGGCGCCGCCGGCGCCGGCCTCCTGGTGCATGACTTGGAGCAGCGACAGCGCGGCCTCGTTGGTGAAGTTGCCGATCGTCGAGCCCGGGAAGTAGACGAGGTTCTTGAGCGGCATGACCGTGGGCGACGGCAGGTCGAAAGGCCGGGTGAAATCGGCGAGTACCGGCAGTACCTCGAGGTTTGGGAAATCGGCGCGTAGCTCCGTTGCGGACGCCAGCAGTTGTTCTTCGGAAATGTCTACCGGCACGTAGGCTGCCAGTTTGTCGAGATGTTCGAGCAGTATCCGGGTCTTCAGGCTGGAACCGCTGCCGAACTCGATCAGGCTGGCCTGTTCGCCGACCAGTGCGACGATCTCGTCGATGCTGTCGCGCATGATGCCGAGTTCGGTTTCGGTCGGATAATACTCCGGCAAGGCGGTGATCTTTTCGAACAGCCTGGAGCCGCGTTCGTCGTAGAAGTACTTGGGCGAGATCGTCTTCTCGGGCTTCAGCAAGCCGGCGACGATTTCGTCGAGCTCGTCTTCGTTTTCGATCTGGTATTTGAGTTGATGAAGCACCGCTCAGTCCTCACCGTCGCAGGCCAGCCGGATGCCCAGGAACTGCCAGCGCTGGTCCGGGTAAAAGAAGCTCCGGTAACTCGGCCGGATGTGATCGGCGGCCGTCACGCAGGAGCCGCCGCGCACGGTCATCTGGTTGCACATGAACTTGCCGTTGTATTCGCCCAGCGAACCGGCCAGCGGCCTGAAGCCCGGGTAGGGTGCATAGGACGACGAGGTCCATTCCCAGACGTCGCCGAAAAACTGGGCGGTGTCGCCGGCTGTAACCGGATGCCAGTAGCGGGATTCCATCAGGTTGCCTTCGACCGGTTCGGCAGCGGCGGCGGCTTCCCACTCGAATTCGGTCGGCAGGCGCTTGCCTGTCCAGCGCGCGAACGCGTCGGCTTCGTAATAACTCACGTGGGTGACGGGTGCGCTGTCGTCGATATCGCGTAGCCCCGCGAGCGTGAACTCGGACTCGAGGTTCTCGCTCCAGTACAGTGGCCGTTGCCAGCCGCGCTCGTTGATCGCGGCCCAGCCGTCGGACAACCACAGGTCCGAGCGGCCGTATCCGCCGTCTTCGATGAATTCACGAAACTCGCCGTTGGTAACCAGGCGCGAGCCGACTCGATGCGGGTGTAACAGCGCCTCGTGTCGCGGTGTTTCGTTGTCGAAGCAAAAGGCTTCACCGGTCGCGCCGATTTTCATGATCCCCGGTTTGCCCGGCAGGTAACGGTGCTCGGGCGCCGGTCGCTTCGGCGGTGTCGCGAGCGACGCGTCGAACGCCGGCAGCATCGGATTGACCGAGAACACGTGCTTGATGTCGGTGAGCAGCAACTCCTGGTGTTGTTGCTCGTGATTCAGGCCGAGCGCGATCAGGAACGCAAACTCTTCGTCGTCCGCACGCTGTTCGATCAGGCGCGACATTGCCTGGTCCACGTGATCGCGATAGGCGATCACCTGGGCGAGCGTCGGCCGCGAGAGCAACCCGCGCCTGGACCGCGGATGCATCTGCCCGGCCGTGTAATAGTACGAATTCAGCAGGAAATCGTAGTTCTCGTTGAAGCGCCGGTAGCCGTCCAGGTACGACTCCAGCACGAACCGCTCCCAGAACCAGGTAACGTGCGCCAGGTGCCACTTGGTCGGACTGACGTCGGGCATCGATTGCACGACGGTGTCCTCCGGCGCCAGCGTTGCGCATAGATCTACCGTCGTCTTGCGCACCCGCTGGAATTCGAGCGGCAGCGTCTGGGAGGAATCGCATTCAACCGATTCCGCGGAAGAAGCCATCGGAGCCTTCTTGTGGAATTCGCTCGGGGAGACGGACACCGTAACCTAAATGGCGGCCGCTCACCACCTCGGTTCCGGTTGCAACGTTTTTCGCGCGCCGGTCCGGAATCCGCACAGGACCGTTATCGCATCGTTGTTGCATCGCTATCGCAAAGGCAACTCCGTCTTTTTTCGCACGGTACGGATCGCGACGCTGGAGTTCACGCGAGCGACGCCCGGCAGGCGGGTCAGGGCGCCCTTGTGCAGGCGCTCGTAGTCGGCCATGTCGGCGACGACGACCCGCAGCAGGTAATCGAACTCACCGGTCATCAGGTAACACTCCATGACCTCGGGTATGTTCTGCACCGCGTCCTCGAAGGCCTGAAGCTCGCGGTTCTCCTCGCGATGCAGGCCGATGTGGACGAAAACGTCGACCGACAAGCCGGATCGGGCCTGGCTCAGCAGGGCGACGTAACGGTCGATCAGGCCGCTTTCCTCCAGCGCGCGGACGCGGCGCAGGCAGGCCGATTCGGAAAGGCTGACGGCGGCGGCGAGCTGGACGTTGCTGATGCGGCCATCGCGCTGCAGGGCCTTGAGAATCGCCTTGTCGTAACGGTCGAGATCCATGACAGAAAATTGCGTTATCCTGAGATATATAGAAGAATTCTGCCACAAATACCGTTTCCTGTCGTA
Source organism: Woeseiaceae bacterium (assembly GCA_028279985.1). Lineage (GTDB taxonomy): Bacteria > Pseudomonadota > Gammaproteobacteria > Steroidobacterales > Woeseiaceae > UBA1847. The sequence goes on along the minus strand of JANQMR010000023.1, from coordinate 1,656 downwards.
CGAAATGCAAGCCTATGTTACGAACTCGACGTTATCCTGTTACCGGAAACACGACTGACAACGAGGGGGTAGGCATGAAAGTCGGAGTACCGAAGGAAATCAAGACGCTCGAGTTTCGGGTCGGCATGACGCCCGCCGGCGTGCGCGAGCTGGTGCACGACGGGCACGAGGTGGTCGTCGAGACCGGTGCCGGGCTCGGTATCGGCATGCACGACGCCGACTACGAAAAAGCCGGCGCCACCGTGTTGCCGACCGCCGCCGACGTGTTCGCGGCGGCCGACATGATCGTCAAGGTCAAGGAACCGCAGCCGGTCGAGTGCGCCCGCCTGCGCGAGAACCAGGTCTTGTTCACGTATCTGCACCTGGCGCCCGATCCGGTACAGGCAAAGGCCCTGGTCGATTCGGGCTGCACGGCGGTCGCCTACGAGACCGTGACCGCCGATGACGGCACCCTGCCGCTTTTGACGCCGATGTCGGAAGTGGCCGGCCGGCTGTCGATCCAGGCGGGCGCCTATCACCTGCAGAAAGCCAACGGCGGCCGCGGCGTGCTCTTGGGCGGCGTGCCCGGCGTGTTGCCGGCCAAGGTCGTGATCATCGGCGGCGGCGTGTCGGGCACCAACGCTGCCGACATGGCGATCGGTCTCGGTGCCGAGGTATCGATCCTCGACCGTTCGCTACCGAGACTTCGTGAAATCGACGATATCTGGGGCGGGCGCATACACACCGTGTATTCGACCAAACAGGCGATCGACGAGCTGACCGAAGACGCGGACCTGGTCATCGGCGCCGTGCTGATTGCCGGCGCCGCGGCGCCCAAGCTGGTGTCGGCCGATCACATCCGCGACATGCGTCCGGGCTCGGTCATCGTCGACATCTCGATCGACCAGGGCGGCTGCTTCGAGACCAGCCGGGCCACGACCCATGCCGAGCCGACCTACGCCGTGGACGAGGTCGTGCACTATTGCGTCACCAACATGCCGGGCGCGGTGCCGCGCACCAGCACCTTTGCGCTGACCAATGCCACCTTGCCTTTCGTCAAGGATCTCGCCAACCACGGCTGGCGCGAAGCGATGGCGCGCGACCCGCACCTGGCAAACGGCCTGAACGTGCACGCCGGCCGGATCAATCATGAGGCGGTGGCGCGGGATCTCGATTATCGGTACCTGTCCGCCGAGGATGCCATCAAGGCGGCATAGGCAGTTCGTATCGACTTTTCCGCGGGGTTCCGGCAGGGCCTGGCGAATCGCGCATGCACTGTTGGCATTTCAGGGCATCAGGCGTACAAGGAACCCCGTGGGTAATTAAAACTTGCCCGCCGGGGTCTACAGTATTCGATACGGGGCGGACGGGGGAAAGGATCGGGCATGGAGTTACTGGCGATAGCCGTCGTTGCGGCGGCGTTCATTCTCTATGCGCTGGTATCCGGCAGGCTCGAAGGCACGGTACTGACGGCGCCGTTGTTGTTCGTCGCTTTCGGTTTCCTGATCGGGCCGGGCGGTTTCGGAATCGCCGATCTCGGTATGGGCCATGGAATCTCGCACGGATTCTTGCACGTCGTCGCCGAGCTGACACTGGTGCTGGTCTTGTTCGCGGACGCGGCGCGTATCGATCTCAAGACCGTCCGCGTCGATCATAATCTCCCGCTGCGTATGCTGG
>JANQMR010000035.1 GCA_028279985.1 Woeseiaceae bacterium | reverse complement strand
CTCGAAATCCTCGGTCAAAGGCCTAGATCCCGGCGTCGCAATGTCTACCGCCTTGCCGGTATGGTGCTCGCTGAATCCGGGCGCGGCATTGACCGCCAGAATCCGGCCGATACCTTGCCCGGCCTGGATTTTCTTGCGAATCAGGCCCGCCTGGTATTCGACGCTGCGAAACCCCGACACCAGCAGCAGGGTCACGCCGTCGATGCCGGCGGCTTCGACCATCGCCCGCCAGCACCCGGCCGCCTCGGGCGTCAGCCTTTGTATCCGGCCGATCAGGTTGGGACCGACCTCGACCAGGTCGAGGGCCTCGGCGAAAGCCGGAGGACTGCCGCCGGCGCCGTAATCGGAGGGGATGCCCAGTTCGGCGTGTAGTTCGCGTAGCATAATGGTCCGACATTGTCCCACCCCTTGAGCGCCGGTTGAAGCGCCGGAGGCATGAGCGCCGAAAACATGGCTGAAGACAGAATCTACGCGGACGAGTCCGACCTCGAATCCCTTCGCGAACCCTTCCGTTTCGACGCGACCGTCGCCGGCGTGTTCCCCGACATGCTGAAACGCTCCATTCCGGGCTACCTGGCCTCGATCGAGGCGATCGGTTCCCTGGCGGCCAGGTTCGTCCGTTCGGGAACCCGTTGTTACGACCTCGGCTGCTCGCTAGGCGCGGCCACGACGGCGATGCGTCAGGCGATTAAAGCGAAAGAGATCCCGGATTGCCGAATCCTGGCGATCGACAACGCCCGGGCGATGGTCGAGCGCTGCCGGGAGATCCTCGCCGCCGACCGCAGCGTAAGTGTCGATACCGAAACCGGACCGGCGATCGAGGTGATCCTGGGCGACATCCGCGAGACGGTCATACGCAACGCGTCGATGGCGGTGCTCAATTACACCCTGCAGTTCATCGAGCCCGCCGACCGCGACCGGCTGATCCGGCGCGTTCGCGACGGCCTGAACGACGGCGGCGTGCTGGTCCTGTCCGAAAAAGTCGTCGATCCGGACCCGGCAATGGAACGCCTGCTCGTGGACCTGCATCACGAGCACAAGCGGCGCAATCGCTACAGCGCCCTCGAAATCGCGCGCAAGCGCGCCGCGCTCGAAAACGTGCTGGTCCCGGAAACCGTCGCGGCGCACCGGAGGCGACTCGAGGCGGCGGGTTTCAGCCATGTCGGCGTATGGCTGCGGTATTTCAACTTCGTATCCATCGTCGCGATCCGCTGAACATGCTCGGCTACTTCGGCATTCGCGCGGCGCTGACGGCAGCCGGCCTGAACGATTGGACGGCCACCCTGGAGCCCTTGTGCCGGCAGCGGCTTTCGCCCGCCGCCCACGGCGACCTGTCCCGATGGCGCGAGGCGGTAGGCGCCTTACCCTACCTCAAACGGTCCGATCCGACGCTGAACGACGACGTCATCAGGCTCGGCCGGCCGGTCCCGGACCAGGCGCGCCGGATAGTGGCGAGCACCCTGCAAACGCTCGCACCCTGGCGCAAGGGACCGTTCGAGATCTGCGGCGTGACCGTCGACGCCGAGTGGCGCAGTCACCTCAAATGGAACCGCGTCCGCGATCATCTCCATCCGCTGGCCGGGCGGCGGGTGCTCGACGTGGGCTCGGGCAACGGCTATTACGCCCTCAGAATGGCCGGCGTCGGCGCCGGGAGCGTGATCGGCATCGATCCGACCTTACTCTACGTCGCCCAATTCGCAGCGCTCCGACATTTCGCGCCCACGGTCCCGGTCCAGGTCTTGCCGCTGCGCCTGCACGAGCTTCCGCCGGAGTCGCGGGCGTTCGACACGACGTTTTCGATGGGTGTCCTCTATCACCAGCGCTCGCCGATCGACCATCTGCGGCAGTTGCGCGGAACCTTGCGGCCGGGCGGGCAACTCGTGCTCGAGACCCTGTTCCTGCCGGGCGGGACGGCTTGCGCCTTCACGCCGCCGGACCGTTATGCGCGGATGAAGAACGTGTGGCTGTTACCGACCGTCACCGAGCTCGAGACCTGGCTGGCCCGCAGCGGCTTCCGGGACATCGCGGTCGTCGACGAATCGCAGACCACGATCGACGAGCAGCGCAGCACCGACTGGATGCCGTTCGAATCGCTGGCCGAAGCGCTGGACCCGGCGCAACCCGACCGGACGATCGAGGGCTGGCCGGCGCCGCGGCGGGTGGTGGCAACGGCGACGGTGCCGTGAGCTAGCGTAGGTGTGCTGGTAAAGCATTCGGCGTTTTCAGGTGTGGCTTTTAGAGCTTACCGCAGGAACACATGCCTAACCCCGGTAGCGTGGACACCGGCAAACTTCGTACCCACAGCGCAAACACTCCTACCAATTGAAACCGCGGAGTAAATTCGGTAATTTCTGTCAAGACAGAAAAGAGGGAATCCTATGCACCTGTCACCTGCAGTAGAAAAGTACGTCCTGCACTGGGGCGAGATGGGGACACGCTGGGGCACCAACCGCACCGTCGCCCAAATACAGGCGCTCCTGTACCTGTCGCCGAAACCGCTGACGGCGGACCAGATCTGCGAGTTGCTGTCGGTCGCACGCTCCAACGTCAGCACCAGCATCCGGGAGCTTCAGAGTTACGGCCTGGTGCGCATGACCCATGTGCTGGGCGACCGCCGCGACTACTTCGAGTGTATCCACGACGTCTGGGAGCTGTTCCGGGTCATCATCGAACAGCGCAAGCAGCGCGAACTCAACCCGACGCTGTCAATGCTGAGGCGCTGCGCCGACGAGGTGAACGGCGAATCGGACACCGACGCCGCAACCAAGGCGCGGATTCACAACATGCTCGAGTTCGTCGAGACGATCAGCGGTTGGTACGAGGAGATCAACGACATCCCGACGACGACGCTCAAAAAGCTGATGAAGCTCGGCAAGGGAATCGCCAAAGTCGTAAGAAAGTGAGCCCGCGGCACAACGCGTCAGCGGATGCCGTCATCCGACAAATCGGCGGTACAAGCGGCAACCGGTGTCACCTTCGCGTTGGAAGGTTCGCGCAGGAACCATACCGACTCTTCGATGGCGCGGGCATCCGGCCCGCCGTTGACAACGCCCGCGGGCCGACGGAAATAGCCGCCCGGCGCGTACTGCCAGGTCAGGGTTTCGCCGTCTACACATTCGCTGTGTTGGTACGAGCCGCTCAATAGATAACCCTCGCGAGACGTTGCGATACGCTCCCAGCCCAGGCTCGCGCCGGGCTCGATTCTCAGCAGCCAGGTTCTGGCACCGCTACCCGGATCGGTCCTGAGCGCCTTGCTCCAAAGCCCGGGCGTTCCGGCAGGCTGCCATTCGACCAGGCGACTGTCGAGAATCAGCGGCGTTCGAATGACCGCGAGCGGATCGACGTCGTCCAGGAAGTACAATACTCGCGCGCCGGTGGCGGTGCCGAGATTGAATCCGAGCGTGCCCGGCGGCAGGTAGGCGTAACCGCCCGCGCCCAATCTGAGGTCGGCGACGAGCAATTCGCCGCGCAGCACGAAGATCTCGAGACTCTTGCCGGGCGATGCACCGGTCGTGCCCTGCCATGCCGGCGGCAGGTCCACCCGGTTTGCGGCCGTACGCAGATCGGCGTCGCCGCCGAACTGTTTGGCGCGGATACCGGGCAGCTCGGCCATGAACACGTCGGGCAGGCTGTCCACCGCCACGAACGCCGGATACGGCGTATTCGGCGGACCGGAGGCGCAGCCGGGCAGCACGCCCTGCGCGGCCAGAATCAATACCGTCAGCCATCGAATCGGCATCACTCGATCCTTACGAAATTGGGGTAAAAAAGCCGCCCAGAAAACTGGGCGGCAAACGTAAGCGGAAGATGGCTCAGGCTTGGTGCGAAGCGCAATGGAACAACCGAAACATCAGTGTTGCGATGACATTCCGCGGTATTCGCCCCCACACGAGTAGCCGCTTGGTCTCCGGACGTAACCGTTCGTCTGACGGCCGCTCAGGCGGCGTGTTGAGAGGAAGCACGCGGCGCCTGCCGAAGATTCATGCGTCCGGCATGGCAGCCGACCCGCATTGCCTTACTACATCTCATCTCCGTGCGTACCGGAATGGTACGTGCGAATGCTACTACATCTTGTATGCGAAGGCGAGCAATACACAACATGTGCTGCAACAACAAAAAATGACGACGGCGGCCCTCGGATTCGCTACGCTGTCGCGCCGGCCAACCGGTGACCGGAGACGTAGGCAGGCATGATTCACGATGACTGAGCGGGACGAATACGGCCCTCGTGCGCGACATCAACGGATCGGACTATGGCTCGGACCGGGGCTGGCCGCGCTGATGCTGGCGGCGGGCGCGCCGGAAGGCTTGACCGAAGCCGCGTGGCGCACTGCCGCGATGGGCGTGTTGATGGCCGTCTGGTGGGCGACCGAAGCCGTGCCGATCGCCGTCACCGCGCTACTGCCGCTGCTGTGTTTTCCGTTACTCGACATCGCCAGCATCCAGAACACCGCGGCGCCTTATTCCAACAAGGTCATTTTCCTGTTCCTCGGCGGATTCATCGTCGCGTTTGCGATGCAACGCTGGAACCTGCACCGGCGCATCGCACTCAACGTGCTGCAGCTCGCCGGGACCAACGGCCGGTCGCTGATCGGCGCCTTCATGCTGGCGAGCGGGCTGCTCAGCATGTGGGTCATGAACACCTCGACGACGATGATGTTGTTGCCGATCGCCGTGTCGATCATCGCGGTGATCCACAAGACCGTCACCGCGCTGGATGCACGCGCGCGGGAGGATTTCCAGTACGCGCTGTTGCTGGGGGTCGCCTACGGCGCGACGATCGGCGGCATGGCGACACTGGTCGGCACGGCGCCGAATGCGATGCTGGCCGCCTTCATGCAGGAGAACTACGGCACGCGCATCGACTTTGCGAGCTGGATGCTGGTCGGCCTGCCGCTCTCGGCGCTGATGCTGCCGCTCGCCTGGCTGGTATTGACCCGGGTCGTGTTCAACATCGACTTCAAGACTTCCCCCGAAGGGCGGGCCGAGCTCAGGCGCATGAAGGACCAGCTCGGGCCGATCTCGGCGCCCGAGACCCGCGTTGCGATCGTTTTCGTTGGTATGGCGCTGTTGTGGGTGACGCGACCGATACTGACCGGATTGCCGGGGCTGGGCGCGCTGGACGATTCGGGGATAGCGATGGCCGGCGCGGTCGCCCTGTTCCTGGTGCCGAGCGGCAGCAAGAAAGACCCGCTGCTCCTGCGCTGGAAGTACGCCGAGCAATTGCCGTGGAGCGTGCTAATCCTGTTCGGCGGCGGCCTGACCCTGGCGGCCGCCGTCAGCAATACCGGACTTGCCGAATGGCTGGGTTCGAACCTGCAGGCCGTCGGCGACATGCCGCTGGTGCTGGTCGTGATCGCCGCCGCGGCGATGATCATCTTCTTAACCGAGCTGACGAGCAACATCGCAACCACGGCGACCTTCCTGCCGGTGGTCGGTGCGATTGCCATCGAGTCGGGCGTCGATCCGATCGTCCTGACGGTACCGGTGACCCTGGCGGCAAGCTGCGCATTCATGCTGCCGGTGGCCACGCCGCCGAACGCCATCGTGTTCGGCTCGGGGCTTTTGACGATCCCCAAAATGGCCAAGGCCGGCCTGGCGTTGAACCTGATCGGGGTGGTCCTGGTATCGACCGTCGCGCTCTACCTCGCGCCGATATTCCTCGACGGTAGCGGCAACGGCTGAAGACCGCCCCGTCGGCGCGGTCCACCGACTGCCTGGCCGATCGAACCGGCACGGAACAATCTTGATACCTCAATCTTGATACCTAAAGGGATAAACAATGACAATCCGACTCCTGACTCTCATCGCAACCGTTGTCTTGAGCGCTTGCGGTCGCGTCGATCCCCGGCCGGACTCCGCGGGGATCGAGTATCCGGCAACGACCACGGTCGATCACATGGATGTATACCACGGCGTTGAAGTCGCCGACCCCTTCCGCTGGCTAGAAGACGACGTCCGTGAAAGCGACGCCGTGAAGAACTGGGTGGACGCCCAGAACGAGGTGACCTTCGCTTATCTCGAAACGATCCCCGAACGCGAGATCGTCAAAAAGCGCCTGACCGAACTCTGGGACTTCGAGCGTTACGGCATGCCCTACAAAGAAGGCGGGCGTTACTACTACAGCCACAACGACGGTCTGCAAAACCAGAACATGATCTATGTGAAATCGGGCCTGGATGCCGAAGCCGAGCTGTTGATCGACCCGAATACCTGGTCGGACGACGGCACGGTGGCCATGTCGTCCTATTATCCGAGCCCCGACGGCCGTCACGTCGCCTACCTGATCCAGGACGGCGGTTCCGATTGGCGCAAGGCGAGGATCATGGAGGTGGACAGCGGCAAGGTTCTCGACGACGAGCTCGACTGGCTCAAGTTCACCGGGCTGTCCTGGGCCGGCGACGGCTCCGGCTTTTACTACAGCCGTTACCCGGAGACGCTGGAGGAGGAGAAGTTCCAGTCGCTGAACATGAACCAGGCCGTGTATTTTCATCGGGTCGGCACGCCGCAGGAGGAAGACGTGCTGGTGTTCGCGAACCCGGACAATCCGGAATGGGGACACTGGGCATCCGTCGCCGACGACGGCGAGCACCTCGTCATCACCGTCTGGAAGGGCACGGACGACCGCTACCAGATCCTGCACCAGGACCTGACCGATCCCGACGCCCGCCCCGAATACCTGATCGAAGGCTTCGACCACGACTACAGCTTCGTCGGCAAAGTGGACGGCGAGCTCTTTTTCCGCACCAACCGGGATGCGCCGCGCAACCGCCTGATCGCCATCGACGTCGACGATCCGGACCCCGAGCGCTGGCGCGAAGTCATTCCGCAGGCCGATGAGGTACTCGACGGCGTGAGTCTCGTCGGCGGCAGGATCATCGCGGACTACCTGCAGGATGCCCAGACCGTCGTGAAGGTCTTCGATCCGGACGGAAACCGGAGCGGTACCGTCAACCTGCCCGGCATCGGCACCGCGAACGGTTTTGCAGGCAAGTTCGACGATCCGGAGACTTTTTTCACCTATACGAGCTTCGACACGCCGCCCACCGTCAACCGCCTGGACGTCGGAACGGGTGAGGTCACCGTATTCCGCAAACCCGAGGTCGGCTTCGACAGCGACGACTATGTCGTCAAACAGGTTTTCTATATGTCGAAGGACGGCACGCGCGTGCCGATGTTCATCTCGCACCACGTGGACGTCGAGCCGGACGGCAATACGCCGACGGTGCTGTACGGTTACGGCGGCTTCAACGTCTCGCTGACGCCGTCGTTTTCGGTCACGAGCTTGGCGTGGATGGAGATGGGCGGCATCTACGCGGTTGCGAACCTGCGTGGCGGCGGCGAGTACGGAAAAGAATGGCACAAGGCCGGTACCCGTCTCGACAAACAGAACGTGTTCGACGATTTCATCGCCGCGGCCGAATACCTGATCGCCGAGGCCTATACCAACCCGTCGAAGCTCGCGATCTTCGGCGGCAGCAACGGCGGCCTTCTGGTCGGCGCCGTCACCAACCAGCGTCCCGAGCTGTTCGGGGCCGCGATCCCGGCGGTGGGTGTGATGGATATGTTGCGCTTCCACGAGTTTACGGCCGGCCGCTTCTGGGTGGACGACTACGGTTCCTCGGAGAACCCAGAGGAGTTCGAGGCGCTTTACGCGTATTCGCCGTACCACAATGCAAGACCCGGCATCGAGTACCCGGCGATACTGGTCACCACGGCGGATACCGACGACCGCGTGGTTCCGGGACACAGCTTCAAGTACGCCGCGGCAATGCAACGCGCCCAGGCCGGCGACGCGCCGGTGTTGATCCGCATCGAAACACGGGCGGGGCACGGCAGCGGCAAGCCGACCGAAATGCTCATCGAGGATTATGCCGACCGCTGGGCGTTCTTGATCCGGAACCTCGGGATGCGCCTGCCGGAAGCTTACGGCAGCCCGCCCGCGGGCGGTTGAGGGCCGCTCTAGCGTGTCTTAAACGACGTTCGGAAACTGCGAACGCTCGGCCTCTAGGCGCAGTAGCCTTCGTTTGGTCTCCAAACCGCCGCCGAAGCCGGTCAGGTCGCCGCTGCTGCCGATGACGCGGTGGCAGGGAATGACGATCGGCAGCGGATTGGAGCCGTTGGCCGCGCCGACGGCGCGGACCGCTTTCGGCCGGCCGATTCGGCGGGCGATGTCGGCGTAGGACACGGTCTCGCCGTACGGTATCCGCTGCAATTCCTCGAGTACCCGGCGCTGAAACTCGGTGCCGGTCACGGCCAGCGGCAGGTCGAACGCCTTGCGCTTGCCCGCGAAGTACTCGCTCAACTGCCGGCGCGCCTCGGCAAACGGCGTCTCCTTGTAAATCCAGTCGTGTTCGGGCTCGCGCCGCATCTTGCCCGCGGAAAAGCCGACGACATGCAGGCGCTCTTCGTCGCCGGCCAGTAACAGCTTGCCGATGGGCGTATCGTGATAACAGTAATACATGATCAATCTCCGGGCGCTTCACCCATCGTGTGTTTCGCCCTTCGGGGCAATTCAGCCGCCGGGTAACTCAACCTCCGGAGCCCGGCATCGAACTCCACAACAACAAAGCCGCATACGCTCGCCACGGCCGCCAGCGTTCGGCCCGGGCTTCCAGCTCTTTCGGCCGCATCCGCGGCTTGCCGTCGCGATCGAAAGCGCGCAACAGCCCGAGATCGGACGCCGGCAGTGCATCGGGGTTCTTGGTCGCTCGCATTGCGACATAGGCGGCCGTCCAGTCCCCGATGCCGCGTATCGAGGTCAACGCGCCGCGTAAAGCCGCCGGATCCTGCGCGGCATCGAAACGGAGGCCACCGTCATCGACGGCCGCCGCGACATTGCGAACGGTCTGCGCGCGGCTTCTGACCAGACCGATCCCCTTGAATCGTGCACGCCTCAAACGTTCCGGCCTCGGAAACGTGTGTGTCACTCCCGCCACCGTATCCGCGAGCTCGCCCGGGATCGGCTCGCCGTAGCGGGTGGCCAGGCGCCCGGCCATCGTGGTTGCCGCCTTGACGGAGACCTGTTGACCCAGGATTGCACGTACCGTCAGCTCGAACCCGTCCCAGGCACCCGGCACGCGGATGCCCGGACGATCCCGCAGCAGGCCGGATAGTATCGGATCGTCATCCAGCACCCCGGCAATCGACTGCACCGGCGCGTCGACATCGAACAGGTCGCGCACACGTTGTACGACCGGGAACAGCTTCTGCGTGTCGATACCGGTAAGGCTGACGATGACACTGCGAGTTCCGACGTCGTAACTTGCAGCAATCAAGCCGGTAGCGTCACCGATTCTCACACTCCTTAGGTACCGTTCGCCTTCCACCGTCTCGACGCCCGGGATCGCGCGAGCCGAGAAAAAAGCCATCAGTCCCGGCCAGTCGAAGGGCTGGACGGCGCTCAGCCGCACCGACAGCGACGAGCTCACTGACAGCGGCACCGGATCGACGGCTCGACGCCGCAGCTCTCGCGGTGTACGGCCGTAGGTCTTGCGGAATGTGTCGTTGAAACGGCGCACGCTGCCGTAACCCGACGCGATTGCGATGTCCTGCATCGGCAGGCGGGTCTCGTCGATCAGGCGTTTGGCGAAATGCAGACGCTGCGTGTGGGCGACGGACTGCGGGCTGGCGCCGAGATGCTGCGTAAAGAGCCTGCGCAAATGGCGGCTGGTGACGCCCAGCCGCCCGGCCAGCGCTTCGACGCCGGCATCGTCGAGCGCACCGGAGCGGATCAGCTTCAAACCGCGGCTGACGGTCGTGGACGTGCCGTTCCAGGCCGGCGAACCCGGCGCACACTCCGGCCGGCAGCGCAGGCAGGGCCTGAATCCCGCCTCACTGGCGGCTGCGGCCGACGGGTAGAAGCTGACGTTTTCACTTTTTGGCGGACTGGCCGGGCATACCGGCCGGCAGTAGATCCCGGTCGTGTGTACGCCGACGAAAAACCGCCCGTCGAATCGGGGATCTCGTGACAGCCGAGCCCGTTCATAAACCCGGTGTTGTGACATGCCGGCAGTATACGCCGGCGAAGGCGCCGAACTAGCCAGAATCGGACCCCAACGTCGCTAACGCAGAATCATGTTCCGGGCCTGGCTGGCAACGGTGGTACCAGCCCAAAAAAAACCCGGACCGCTGGGCGGTCCGGGGAAACGGGCGTTAGCCCGTTCGGGGGGAGCTAAATCGAAAGCGGGGCTCAGGCAGCCGATCGACCCGCTGGCGGGAAGACCGCCGCAAGCGGCGCTCAGGCAGCATCGCGCGCGGCCGCTCTGCCCTGTTCGGCCAGCCAGGCCTCGAGCGCGTCGGCGCCGCCGACATGCGAGCCGTTGATGAACACCTGCGGATAACTCGTGGCGCTCGCCACGGCGCGAAGCGTGCGGTCGGTGTAGTCGCGGTTCAATACCAGCTCTTCGAACTCGATGCCCGCATCGCGCAACAGGCCCTTGGCCCTGGCGCAGAACACGCAGCCCGGACGCGAGAACACTGTGACGTCGAAGGGTTTATCGGCCTCGGGTGCGACATGCCCGAGCATCGTGTCGGCATCGGAGACGTGAAACGGATCGCCCGGCTCCTCGGGCTCGACGAACGCCTTCTCCACGACGCCGTCGCGGACCAGCATCGAGTAACGCCAGGAACGTTTACCGAAACCCAGGTCTTCCTTGCCGACCAGCAGGCCCATGCCGTCCGTGAACTCGCCGTTGCCGTCGGGCAGGAACGTGATCCGATCGGCTTTCTGCGCCACCTTCCACTCGTCCATGACGAACGCGTCGTTGACCGACACGCAGACGATCTCGTCGATGCCGTTTGCCCGGAATAGCGGCGCAAGCTGGTTGTAACGCGGCGCGTGCGAGGACGAGCAGGTCGGCGTGAATGCGCCGGGCAGGGAGAAGACGATGACCGATCTGTCCTTGAACAGCTCGTCGGTCGTCATGTCGATCCATTCGTGGTCGCGGCGCGTCTTGAACGTCACGTCGGGAACACGCTTCCCTTCGATGTTTGCGAACATGGTTGACTCCAATTGTCAGTTTAAGAGTTGTCAGTTTGAGAGTTGTCGATTCGGGGATTGGGGTTACTCATTCAGCCAGCATGCTTCGGAGCATCCAGGCATTTTTTTCGTGGATCTGCATGCGCTGGGTCAACAGGTCCGCAGTCGGCTCGTCGCTGGCCTCCTCGGCAGCCGCGAACGCTTCGCGTGCGGTGCGCACGACCGTTTCCTGGCCTACGACGAGCTGGCGGATCATCTCCTCCGCGCTTTCGTCACCCTCGGCCTCGGTGACCGAAGCCAGCGCCGAATACGCCGAGTAGGAACCGGGCGCCTTGACCCCGAGCGCCCGGATTCTTTCGGCGATCTCGTCCACCGCCGTGGCGAGTTCCGTGTAGTGCTCCTCGAACATCAGGTGCAGCGTGTTGAACAGCGGACCCTCGACGTTCCAGTGATAATTGTGGGTTTTCAGATACAGCGTGTAACTGTCCGCAAGCAGCTTGGACAGACCTTCCGCGATACGTTGACGGTCCTCGCTGCCGATACCGATATTCAGTTCCATGTCGGTCCCTCCTAATGATTGGGCGCTATTCTAGGCTTGTCTGATGGTTTAGAAAAATGGTTTAATTTGATTGCTATATTCGATTTTCTAGATATATCGATTTTTCAGATACAATTTTCCAAATACAGTTTTACAAATACATGAGCGCAGCGGTGCCTCGACTGTCGCACAACCCGGCCGGTCTTTTGGGCCGATGAACCTTCCGACCCTGCGCCAACTGCGTTACTTCACGTCGCTGGCCGACATCGGCCATTTCGGCCGCGCGGCCGAGGCCTGCTTCGTCTCGCAATCGGCATTCAGCACGGCGATCCGGGAACTCGAGAACCTGCTGGGCGTGCAACTCGTCGATCGTACCAACCGAACCGTGACGATTACCGCCATCGGACAGGATATTGCCGTTCAGGCGCGACTGTGCCTAAGGGACGTCGAGAGTCTCGTGGAGATGGCGCGCGGCCACGAGCAACCGCTGGCCGGCGAGTTACGCCTCGGCGTCATTCCGACGATCGCCCCGTTTCTTCTGCCGCGGGTCCTGCCGCCGCTCCGCAAAGCCTATCCCGACCTCAAGCTGTTCCTGCACGAGGAACAGACCCAGCGCGTCTACGACAGGCTGATGGAAGGCGAGCTCGACGTGCTGCTGCTGGCGCTGCCCTATGAGATGCGCGGCGTCGAGGTTCGGGAATTGTACCGAGACCGTTTCGCGCTCGCCTGCCGCCGCGGCACAGAGCGCGTGGATCCGGACAACTACCGTGTCAGCCGCCTGGACGCCGACAGCATCCTGTTGCTCGAGGACGGTCACTGCCTGCGCGACCATGCGCTCGCCGCGTGCAAGATCCGCAACACGCAGAAGGTCCGGCGGTTCGCCGCGAGCAGCGTGCTGACCTTGATCGAGATGGTGGACGCCGACTTGGGTATCACGTTCCTGCCGGAGATGGCGCGGGACTCCGCGCTGCTCAGAAACACGCGGGTCGCGCTTCACCCGTTGACGGAGCGCAGCTATCGCACGATCGGACTGGTCTGGCGCAAAGGCAGCCAGCGCGCCGAGGAGTTCGGCATGCTCGGCGACTTCCTGCTCGAACATCGCTGAGTTCAAGACAAGGCGGGCGCAGCCGAAACCGCGCGAGCCGTAACCCACGCCGGGGCCAACCGACATTGCGCGTATCACGCCCCGCCTCGTGAGAATCGGCACGATCTGCAGATCGTAGACTGACCAAGCCGTATCCCATAAAGTTGAGTCATCCGGCGCCACATCCCGAGGTACAGGTCGGTTGAGCAGTTTCGTCGAAGAGCTACGCCGCCGCCATGTGGTGCGTGTCGCCACGGCGTATGCCGTGACGAGCTGGCTGATCCTGCAATCGGTGGACGTCGTGTTCCCGATCCTGGGACTCGACGAAGCGCTGGGCCGGCCGATACTCGCGATCCTGCTGGTCGGTTTCCCGATCGCACTGGTGCTCACCTGGTACTTCGAGATCACGCCCGAGGGCATCAAGCGCGATCGCCAGGTACGCGAAGGCTCGCTGCCGAGGCCGACCGGCCGTACGCTGGACCGGATCATCATCGTCGTGCTCGTATTTGCGGTCGGGCTTTTGTTGTTCGACAAACTTGTCTTGCAAAAACCGGCGCGACAAGCCCCCGCGGCACAACTGACGTCGATTGCGGTGCTCCCCTTCGTCAACGGCAGCGGACAGGCCGAGAACGAGTATTTTTCCGACGGCCTCACCGAGACGCTGATGTACATGCTGTCGCAACTACCGGAGTTACGGGTTGCGGCCAGAACCTCGGTATTCTCTTTCAAGGACAGGGACGAGGACGTACGCGAAATCGCGCGCCAGCTCGACGTCGCCGCGGTGCTGCTGGGCAGCGTGCAACGCTCGGGGTCGGCAGTGCGAATATTCGCACAACTGGTCGAGGCCCAATCCGGCACCACGCTTTGGAGCGCAAACTTCGATCACGACGTGGACGACATCTTCGCAGTGCAAGACGAGATCGCGCGAAACGTCGCCAACGCTCTGCAGCGGACCCTGCTCGCCGCCGCAGCCGGCGACGAGCCGATACAGGGGCTGACGACCAGCAACCCGCTTGCGTACGAGAAGTACCTGCTCGGGCTCGAACAAAAGAACATCGCGAGTTACGCCTCGCTGCCGCTCGCCGAGGGCCTGTTCGAGGAAGCGCTGTCGCTGGACCCGGGTTTTGTCGAAGCGACGGTAGAGCTCGCATCGAGCTACCTGCTACAGGGCGAGACCGGCATGCTCGATCCCCGTCAGGTGCAGGATCGGGTCCTGCCGCTGCTCGAACCCGTGCTCGAGGCGGACCGTGACAACGGTCGTGCGTTCGGCTTGCTCGCAACCCTCGAGTGGCAGGCTGCGGTACAGGCTTTCGGCCCGGCCGGCAGGCCCACGCAGTTGACCGAACGCGCCTTGCGTTACGCGAACGAACTCGCGCCCAATGACACGGACATCTATTCGGCGCTCGCGACCGCCGCGAGCGCCGCATCGCGACATGCCGAGGCGCTGGTCTGGATCGACCGGGGCCTGAAGGTAGACCCGCTTTCGGCGCGACTGCACCTGATGCGCGGCCGCGTGCTGCTCGGTCCGCTGGATCGCCCCGCCGACGCCGCCGCGGCCTTCGCCGAAGGCCGCAAAGCCGCGCCGCGCTGGAGCGCAGTGACCCTGGCCTCGGGCGATGCCGAATTCGCGCAGAACCGGTTTGCCGAAGGCTTCGGCTGGTATCTGCGCGCGATCGAGCTCGACCCGCAAGACCACGAGCTGCCGGCGGTGACCGCGGAACGGTATTACGATCTCGGTCTCGGCGGCGCGGGCGACGACATGTTGCGGCACGCCCGGACGCTCGCACCCCAGGAGCCAAGGAAGGAAGCGAGGACACGCGGCGTCGAGCTCGGCCGGCTGTTGCGCACGCGCGATCACGAGCGTGCGGCCGTTCTCGCCGAACAGATGTTGCGCGACGATGTCGAGAACCGCGGCGAGGCGTTCAACACCGCGGCGATCGGCTACGCCAGCTCGATGCTGGCGCTCGGCCGGCCGCAGGCGGTGGTCGATCTATTCGAGTCGATCCGCCCGGGCATCGGTGCGCCGGGCGGCCGGTTGCGGGGCGCCAAGGAATCGCGGATGCAGTTCGTGCTGGTGCAGGTCTTCAAGGCGACGGGCGCGCTCGAGCAGGCGGCTGTGCTGCTCGAAGACCTGACGGCGCTTGCCGACGAGACCGCGCCGGGATGGCGGGACGACCCCTACACGATGGCCAACGTCGCGCTGGCGGGTGACGACGGCGAGGCCGCGCTAGCCTACGCCCTGGAGGATCTCGGCCGGCCCCTAGGCCGGCAGATGGATTGGCGTCGCAAATACCGGGACGTGGTCTGGCTCGAACCCCTGCTCACACAACCGCGGATCGCGGCGAGACTGCAGGAGCTCGACGCCGAAACCGATGCCGCGCGCGACGAGGTCCGGGCCATGCTGGCCGAACGATCGGCGTCGTTGAGCGCGCGGTAGCGGCGCATCGGGAAAATAGTCGTCTCGCCCCTGGCCTGAGCGCTTACGCTCGAGATAGACCGGACCCCGCACAGGCGGGGTCCGGTTGTGACATCGACCGGTCGGTCGGCGGTTAATCACGAATAATCAGGCGCGAACAATCAGGCGGCTCGCCTAATCGTCGTCTTTTTCGTCGTCGTCATCGTCTTTGTCGTGACGCTCTTTGTCATGATCACGCCGGTTCTGCTCACGGAGACCGGGGATTTTCTTGCAGTTCGCATAAAACGTGGTCGTTGCCGGCCAGTCGGAGAACAGGCCGATGATCTTTACGTCCTGCGCCAGCACGTCGATAGTGCGCAGGATGTCGCCATCGCTTTTGAGCATGTCTACCGTCGTGCTGTAGTAGTAGGCGCCGCCGCGGGGGACGATGTCCTCGTTGATCCGCCCCGAGCGTTCCGTGGTCCAGCTTATGATCTCAAGCCCCGCCGTGCGTGCCCGTTTGGCGTATTCGGAAGGCACGATGCGGCCGCGGTGATCCGAGGTCAACAAGGTCGGCATCGGCGGCGCCACGATATTCACGCCACGATTCTTGAGGTCGATGAACTCGGACAGCGGCGGCGGATTGGCGACCATTTCTACCGGATTGCGGCCATCGAGGAACACGGCCTGTTCACCGAAGTCCGGATTGTTGTCGATCCAGTACAGAACGTCGTCCAGGTTGAAGGACTGCGCCCAGACGTCCTCCGCCGGCACCGAGGCCTCGCGGTACTCGTCGATCAGTTTCTGTGCGTAGTCCTGTTGGCTAAAGCCGTCGAACGGCATCGGTACCTGCGGCGATTTGAGTTCGGGCGTCATCCGCTTGCCGAGCTTCTTGAAGAGCTCGATGCTCTCCGCATGGGTCAGCAGGGTGCCGCCGGTCGTGTACAGGTCGGTGCGGAAGTCGGCCGTGCCGCCGAGATACGCCTCGACGGTCGTCGCGCGGCGGTCGGCGGCATCCATCTTGCCTTCGAGCGTCCTGAATTCCTCGAGCGTGATATCGCTGGTGCAGCAGCGGGCGCTGGCCGGCGCGATCAGCTCACCGGTCGCCTCGTCGAAGACTGCCGGTGTGAAACCCTGCGAGCACTTCGCGGCGAGCCCGGGGATGGCGAGGATGTTGGTCGTCGTGTGCAGGTCGCACTGAGCGTGGCGGCAGACGAGTTCCTTGTCCTTGGTGAAGGTCACGTCGCATTCGAGAATACCCGCACCCATGCGCGCCGCCGCGACATAGGACTCGCGCGTGTGCTCGGGGAACTGCAAGGGCGCACCGCGGTGGCCGATGGAAAAGTCCGACGATCGGTAGGACTTCTTGCTGCGCGCGCAGTGCTGCAACTGGCGCTTGAGCTTACTTGGGTCGAGTTCGTCAACCAGGTAAAACGGACGCGGACCGAGTTGCACGCTTTTGGTCTTGGCGAAATCCGCAAACGCGGCGCTCGACGCGCAGACGGCGGCCGTGGTTATTAAGAATACCCGTAACAGTCGTTTCATGAATCCACTCCCTGAGTTTGCATGTTGTGCGCTTGTGGGGCCAAGCATAGGGAGCGAACTTGGCAGATGGGTGCCAGTACGATGAAGGTAGTGCGATGAATTGGTGACGAGTGTCATCAAAGTGTCGTCGATTCTTTACAAACCGCACCGTCGTCGAAGGCCAATGGCGGAGGCGCCTTTTTCCAAGGCACCTGACACCTGATTGTAAAGGGCTTAGAAGGATCTGTGGAAGGATCTCGGACACCCACAAGTTCCTTGAAATCTGAGACCGAAATTTGGGACAGCCGTCAACTCCGGGGAAACCGTTGATTGAATGTTACGAAAATATTAGCTATAAAGAGAATGTACATCGGATGTATATCAAACAGAGTTACATATGGAACGATCAGCGCGCCGCATGGAGATGGCATCGAGCAAGGAACGGCGCAGTGCCGTTTGTATTCTCGGGGTCACGCTCTCGTTTCCGGCCTTCCTGGATGAACACGAGCGATCCGTCCGGTTGGCCCGAGTGTACTTGTTTGCGATCCGGGCCTGCTGTGCGCTTTGGTTGCTGCTTTTCTGCGCTTCGAGCTGGGCCGGCTTCGAACACCGTAGCGACGTAAGCCTGCGCCTGGACATGCGCAGCGACCGCCCCGATCGCGGCCAGTATCGCGTGCGACTCGAGCCGGATGTGACGCTCGGCGCACGCTGGTCTCTGCACGCATTCCTGGCCACGGGCGAGGCGTTTCCGTCGGCCTACAACAGCTTCGACCAGTCTCAGACGCACTTCAGTCTGCGCCGGCTGTTCGCAAGGTATGCCTCGGATGCCTACCGATTGGAACTCGGGTCGATCCCCCCGTTCAAGGGACGCGTCTCGGCAACGGGTTTGTCGAAGGAAGGCTGGATCCGCGGCAGCCGCTTCGTGTACTCGAGTGCTGACGCGCAATTTGAGATCGTCGCCGGCGACCTCGGCCGAGGACGCGCGGACCGGGCGCTCACGGCGCCATACGACTTCAACTACTTCGAAGTCGAGTATTCAGCGCGACTGAACGACACATGGTCCTACGAGCTTGGCGCCGAGCGAGGGTTCGACGATACGTTTACGCGCTCCGAGGTGCGTCTGACGCCGGGCGATGAGTATGCATGGAGCGTAGAACTCCTGAACAACCTGACCGAAGGCGGTATAAGCTTCACGACAGGGATATCCCGCGAGTCGGCCGGCGGGGCCGGTATCGTCGAGGAGTGGTTGATCTTCTACAGCTACACGAGTCCGCGCTTCGGCGCCCGAGCCCTGCTGGCGGAAGATTTCGTGGGATTCGGTCATTCTTCAGGCCTGTATCTCTCCGGTACCGTTTCCGAGGAGGACCGGCTGAGCTGGTTTGCCGAGATCGAAGTTGGGGAAACGCGAAGTCGGCTCAAGGTTGGGCTCTCTATGGCGTTCGGCCAATAACCATCATCCACTTCGCGGCTGGCTGCATCTCATCGCATTCCGTCGTGACATCCGGAATGTCGAAAATGTCTGGATGCTCCGTCGATACTTGGAAATTAGCACCCGTTGAAGAGAGGAAACGAACCCGATCCGCGCAGAGTTGAGCTGATCCGGATGGCTTCAGTGATCATCGCTGGAAAGTGAGCATCATTGAGATATAGATGGCGCCGGCACAAATAGTAGGACCGGCGCCCCACTGATCTCGATCTTGTCAGTTGCTTCGCGCTTCCTTTCTCCGAGCAGATTTTTTTCTAGTTGCTGCTTTCTTTTTCTTTCGGCGCCTCTTCGTCCGCGCACGCTCTGGAGCAGTTGTTTCAACTCCGCCAACAGTCTCATAAGGAACCCCATCTTTATACAAGGGAACTTGGATCGGTGGAAGACGAGCATTTCTCGCCGTGTAGGAAACCAATTCTCTCCAGAACGGATACACATTATGAACGGCGTTACACGAAGCAAATTCAAATAACGCATCAGGTTTCGGTACCTCGCCGACGACAACATACTCTGCCCTATACGTTGCCGTTATGGAGCAATAGACCCGTCTATCGGCGTTGCCCTCGTTTTCGCCCTCGGCCGAATCACTAGCCACCAATCGCACGCCCAGGCTGACGCGCACGACGAATGTTTCGATTTCGTGATCATCACTTTGATAACCAAACAGAGTCGGCTCAATGTGCAGTAAGGTCTGCTGATCAAAATCGTCTGGCATCAACTGGCCGAAATAGTATTCGCTCTCGTCAGTATTAAGGGTGTGCTCAACGAGAGCGACATCAAGTAGCTCAAGCCGTCGTGAAGCAGCATTTATAAGCTTCTTATCCATTTTCTAGACTCAACCACATGCCCTTCGGCGTTCCCCGAATGATTCGATCTCAGCCCGACCAAGAGTCCGAACTGTGTGCGCACGAGCTTTCGGTTTCGGCTTTCCTCGATCCGAGGTCTCTATGACCTCAGAGTGCTGTGTCTTTCTTACAAGGTCATACCATTCGGTGTCTTCGCGGGCCTGGTCCTTTTCCGCTTTGCCAACCGCGATGATTCGCTTTGGACGAGCCACAAGAACTTGACCAGCAAGCTCTCTCAAAAATGGCAAAACCAAGAGCGGGAACTCGTTAGCAACTCGAAGCAGTCGGTCCATTGCAATACTCTGGGTCACGTAGCCTTGCTCGTATTTCGAGAAAGCATTTCGACCACCGCCAAAGATCTTGCTCGCCTCCTCCTGAGTCAACCTCAGCTTCTTACGAACAGCAGCGATCTCAGCAGAACCCAATAAGCTTTCAGCACTGCGGCGGGCATCAACCACCTTCTTATCGTTTTCCCGAGCCTGCCTAGCCGTAATGAATTCGGCGTTGCAGGCACTGCAGACCGAATATGCGTAGTCCTGGACCTGAAACTTCCCTATCTTGCGGTCAACGATGGTCTCGACAGACAAACGCGTATCTATGCCATCCGAACCACAGCTCGGGCAGCACGCATCTTTATCCAAATTTTTCTTTCTTCTTGTCACCGTTTACTCCAGTTTGAATGAGCCAACAACTACTCGTCCGCATTCATCCATGGCTAACTTCACGTATAGATCATCGACAAACTCTTCGTTTAGTCTGAACTTGGTCTTGTAGACATCAAATTCCGTCGCCGAGTTGCCCTCGTCATATTTCAGTGTCTTGTGGAAATCGGAAGCATCGAGCGAGGCAATACATCGCGCGACGTCTTCAAGTGTGTATCTCAAGTTTGCAGCATCAAGCGCCGCCCGACGCCCGTCGAAAACCACGTTGTCAGCGTCGGTCGCAGCAGCGATTACATCAGACAATGCATATATTGGGCTGGAGGTGGCCATTTTTCAACCAATATGGTTTTATTTCAGGCGGAACGTCACACTACAGCCATCAACTGTAGCGCCCTCACCCATCGGTTTTCCAGCAATTATTACCATTATGGTTAGTTAATATACTCGTCACAAGCGCCGAATTGGGTCAATCTTCCGACATATTGCCCAGGACGGCCGGCCGTACATACACCGCATATTTCGGGCAAAGTGGAATATTCGTGCCTCGACCACCGGTTGCCGTTAAACATTAACGGGCTGGCCGAAGCGGTCGCCACCTTAGGGGGACGACCCCGCCGGGCCCGTCAATGCTGCGCAATATTGATCACGGGCCCTGATGCGTAGTAGAGAAACTGACGCAATCTGTGGAAGAGGGCCGGCAGTCGGGACTTACCTATACAGCGCCTACGCGACGAAAGCTGCAGGGCAGCGATTTCGATAAGTTACTGTGTGGTTATCGACAGATAGCTTGATTTTATGGTGCCGGCACCAGGAGTCGAACCCAGGACCTACTGATTACAAATCGGCGCCTCTGGCGTCGATCTGCGTTGAAGTGGATCGACTTACGGGGTTACGCGGCTAGCCGAAGCATACACCATAAAGCTCCTCGAACAGTGCTCAACACTGTGCCAGAAAGAGGAGACACATCATGGCAGCGAAACTCACTGAGACGAGCGCGTCAGCGCTCTCACCAGGGAAGATTATCCGCGACGACCGCGTCGCAGGACTCATGGCCATCGGCCGCAAGGGCGCGACGACTTGGGCCGTGCAGTCGGACATCCGCCGCAACGGTACTTTCTTTAGGACGTGCCGCTACACTATCGGACGGCAGGGTGAGGTCTCGCTCAAACAAGCGCGCGTGAAGGCGGTCGAGGCGAAGGCCCTTATGCACGGCGGCGTCGACCCGAACAACGAACACGCCAAGAGTGTGAAGGAGCTGACCCTGCTCGGCGGCGTAAAGGACCATATCGCCGAACGTGACCTGGCCGATCGCACTGAGCAGGAGTACCTGCGTCACTTCGAGGACAAGCAGCTCAACACGCTGGTCGGGTACGCCAACGTGCACCCGTCGGCAATGACCCGCGCCGACGTCCGCAAGGTTAATGCGAGGTTGATGAAGCGCGGGGAGGCTCTGGCGTCGGGGGCCTTGCGCGTATTGCGGCTGACGATGACGCACGCGATGCGTCTCGACGAGACGATCAAGGAGAATCCCGTCCGCTTTGTCGTGGTGCCCGCAACCAAGAAGCGCGAGGTCGAGCCGGCCGACCTGTCAGAGTTTGCGGAGCGCGTCGTGGAGCTCCCGCTCATGCACCGCGCGTTGTGGACGACTGCGCTTCTCACGGGAGCCCGGAGGACGTCGCTGCTCGAGATGCGGCGGGAGGACGTTGAGTGCGACAGCTTCGTCATTCGGCTGCGCCATGTGAAGACTATGAAAGACGGCGCTACGCTGCCCATCGGCCAGCGGCTTGCGCAGCTCTTGCACGAGCATCTACAGGAGCCTTCAGCAAGCGACTGGCTCTGGCCGGGTCGCGGCGACAACCGCCTTCGCGATATGCGCTACCGCGGCTGGCCATACGGGTCGCACCAGCTCCGCCACAACTGGACGACGTTGGCAACCGAGACGGGGATCCCTTTCATGGAGCAGCGAATGCTGATGACACACGCGTTGCCGGGAATGGGCCAGGTTTACACCGATCCGAATGCACTGGTTGAACACCTACGGAAATTCTGCGAAGCGATCGAAGATTCAGTCGCCTCGAAAGCACCCCGGCTCTTTGAGTAACTGGGAAAACCGGCTTCAATCAGAAGACAGTTGGAGGAGTTCAAGGACTCTAGAGATTCGCCTCACCGGCTACCGGCAAGGCCGGCGTGTTTTATCCAGATTGACTGCAGTACATCGTCGGCCTTGTCGTCACCGCCGTCCAATACCTCGAACGACAATCGTCCGGCGTTCTGCTGCGTAACACCAAACAGACTCCCACTGGCCGTCTCCAATTTTACAGTACCGTCGACAACTGAGACTTTTCGAACATCCCACTTCTCTGGAATGTTTATCTTCATGTCGAGCCAGCCAGGCTCTCCTGGCGGAAGTGATTGCTCCAAGTGCAGGTACTGCCCGAACTTCAGGTACTCGTCATCCCGTCGTATGCTCGCCGTAATGTTCTCCGGCCGCCAAACGAATCCGCCTGAATCCTCTACATCGGGGTCATCGAAAGAGTCTTCGTCAACTAAGCCTTTGATGAACTCATCAAAGCTATCCGCAAGAAAAGTTACTTTGTAGTCGAGTTCTTGATCCACGTGGACGACCGTCGGCTCTCCTGATCGACCGCATTTCCGATAGTCCAGACAAATCATGTCATGACCCGCAGAGGGGCAGTCCGCAAAGTAAACTCCGATAGGAGGATAGCCCCACTCATCGATCATGAATTGACTTCCAAGTTCTCCACAAAGGGAATACGTTTTCGAGTCTCCGATCCCCAAAATGCCGTGAAGCCCAACGTGGTCTTCCGCCCATGAAGTCGCTTCTATCGTAGGAAATGCAGCTCTTTTCGGAAGACCGCCATTCTGATGTTGCATCAGTTCGATGTAAGACGCCGGCAACTTGTAGCCGAGTTTCTTCTCGACAGCGGCAATAGAAATATCGGTCGGAGGCGGCAGAACATATGCCTTCCGCGAGTAATCAGAGTCCTGCCAAAAACCAGTGAGATCGAATCCTTCGAAACAGCCCATCAGTGTCTCCCTTGTCTCACCTAAATTGGCTGAATCGCGTCGACCGGCGGCCACGATTTGACTTCGCCGCCATCGACCGACCATGCCTCAAGCTCTGTAGGCATTCCGTCGCGGGCGAATAGTCCGATCCCAACCAGCGCTCCATTAGCCGCTCGCCCCGACCAGTCCATCACCGAATGGGAGTCCTTGCTTGTAATAGGCTCGTCTTCAAGCGATTTGCCGAACAAAATCGTAGGACACTCTCCGCAGCCGCATCGGGCAACAATTTTCAAGTCGCCGACCTGAACCTGGATATCGTCGATCTGACCCAGAAGGTGCTCTAGAAGCGTCACCTCCGTCTGTGTCAGCTCACGTCTTTCCGGAATGCAGTATGGAAAACTGTCTTCGCGCACTGGTAGCTCTCTCAAGCGGCGGTCATTTCTTGCCGTTATCGTATCACCTGACATCTGCCGCCGACTTGGTTCTAGCCGACGCCGCCACCACGACTTATGACTGTGCGCCTTGGTCGTCGGCCGACGGCGACGGCATCGAACACTTTGGAGCCGTATCACGCTCGACATAGACGCCTGCCTCATCCTCGATGACACGGAATCCGGCAAGACGTACCGCTGCGGCGATGTTTACATCGAGCGACCTACCGCAAGCTGGCACGGCGATGCGGATCAGCGACAACAGGCCGCTGCGGCTCGTCGCCGCCAACGGCCTATGATCGGGATTCACGCCCATCCAGTTCTTGAATCGATAGTCAAATAGAAACTTTCCAATTTGATCGGCGAGGGCCTGAGCAGTGGTCATGGATCAATCCTTTATTCTGACGCGAGAAGAGCCTTGATCGTGCCGCGACCACGCTCACCCGTAAGCCATCAAACTGGCATCGTCCACCTCATCTTGATCCCCCAGCCCTGATTGAACGAAAGCCCGTACTCCACGCAGAGCTTCAAGAACGTCTCACTGTCGATCGGCCGATCGAAGAACTGGTAGAACTCTTGCAGTGCCAACTCGAA
Source organism: Woeseiaceae bacterium (assembly GCA_028279985.1). Lineage (GTDB taxonomy): Bacteria > Pseudomonadota > Gammaproteobacteria > Steroidobacterales > Woeseiaceae > UBA1847. The sequence goes on along the minus strand of JANQMR010000035.1, from coordinate 31,529 downwards.
ACCATCGAAATCTAGCTTTCCGGCCCGCTCTCCCCTCAATAGTGCCGCGTCGCTCTCGGGGAACGAGTCGATCATCTCCGCGAGAGATCCGCCAAACACCCGCTCCTTCTCTTCCTTGCTCTTCAACTCGTAAAGCACCTTGCTCATGATGCACCTCCCGCAGCCTCGTCCAGCGGCCAGAAGCGGACCGCGTCCTCCTCGGTGAGGTCGTCGTACAGTCCGCCGGCAGCATGAAAGTCCAGATAGTTGGTGAAGTCCTTAGGATCGACCTTTTCATTGGTCTCGGCACCCTCTTGCGATTGAGAGTGGTCCTTCTGCCGTGAGACCTCGAACTCGGCGAGCGAACCGTCGTCATTGAGTACTACGCCGCGCCCAGCGAGCGCCGCCGCGACCTTGTCTTCCGGCTTGATCTCACCGAGCCGGTCGAATGCCCTGTCGCAAGCCATTGCGTACTCCGGCAACGACACCAGCTCAGCATAGATCGCGTCGACATCATCCTGACCGGGCAGACTGACGTCGGCCAGCAGCTCAGCGTTGGTGAACGGCCGGTCGCTCGCCTTAAGCTGGTTATTCCTCGCCACGCAGGCGGCGAGCGCCCCGAAGTTGCCGCTCAGCTTGGCCGATTCGGCAATGACCTCAAGCTCCGCAGGACCAGCGCCGTGGGTGACTTGCATCGCCTCCATCCTCGCCGTGAGCATCTGCTTGTCGAGCATCGTTACGGAGTTGATCCTGCGGATCGGGTTGGTCATGTTGTCGCGTGCTTGTTCAAGACGCTGCCTGATGCCTTCCATCTCGCGGATCTTCGGCTTGAGCAAGTCGCGAATCGGCCTCGCGCTGGTATCGATAAAGGCCCGCACGTGCTTACTGATCACGTTGGTGAGGTCCTGGCCCCTCAGACCGGAGTCCTTGTAGAGCTTATGGGCGTCGTCGCGCGCCTTCTTGGCCTGCCGCCTTACTGTCGTCGTCTGCTTACTGATGTCACTGACGATCGCACGGAGCTTATTGTGCTCAGTGAGCAAGTCGGCGGTGGTATATAGCTTTGCCATGTCTGTCTCCTTTTCGGTGTGTATTCGAGGAGACACGGCGCGACCAGGCTCGGTCTTGATGGGAGGTTGGATCGCGCAGCGTCCCGACGCGCGGCAATTCGCGCGTCGAGAATCATCGTGCTGCGAACAGTGTGGCAAGTATCCCCGCAAGTGCGGAGTGCACCTGACGGAGACAGGGTCAATTGAAGAATCTTGGGATGAATCCACTGAAAGAACTCCTGTGCTAAGGAAGTCGTTCCAGTGCCCGGGGACGGAAAGTCCGGTTTGTTTTGCCTACCCGTTTACGCTGGCTATGTTCCCGGTACCCGCCGCACTAAATGATCTTCTATGTACGGCTTTCCCATGTCGACGGACATCGGGGACAACCCAACGCTAGCAACATCGACAGCGACCATCAACCCTCGTTCCGGGTGGCTACCCTTATGACAAATCGCGACCTAGTCGGACCGTAAGATTCGCCGGATCAGACTGCGTTGATTCCCTTCTTTGCCTTCCCGATCGGTCTGCAGGCTGACCTGCTGCCCGGATCTAACGGCCTTGGTCTGCTCAACGCCGGCGACGCTGACCTGGTCGTTCGGAGAGGACACCGACGCGCTCGGGTTTCGCCGACACTCCTCTGCGCGAGCAAGGCTCCGCTGAACCGTCTCGTCCTGTTCTCCGTAGTAGAAGGCGAAGCGCTCGGCGGCGGCCTCGTGGTACTCAGGCCCCGCCGGATCAAAAGTGCGATCTGGCTCCTGATGCCAGGTCGCGATCGCCTCCCACGTCTCTTCGGAGTAGACCGGGAGGCACGGAAGCAGCATCGGCAGCACCTGCTTGAACGCGATGTCGTCCGCCTGCTCCCTGGTCAGGACGCCGAGCTCGACGAGCTCGTCGTGTTCGAACTCGTGCCGCTCGCGCAGAATGAGGTAGACGAACGCGTTACCCACCCGCGATCTTCCGGGGCGGCTCGACGACGCCGTCGATGGTCTTCGGGGCGTTCGCCTCCAGCTTGGCGAGAAGGTACGTGAGCACTCCCCGCTCGTCTCGGGTCAGGCAGTCGAGCTGCCGGGGCGTGACGGCGATCATCATCGTGCCGGACTCGAACTCGCCGAGTCCCTCGTGGATGTGCCTCTGCCCCAGCCTAAAGTTGATGAACGCCGAGAGTATCTTGTCGTTGCGGTCCTTCGGCACGGCGATGACCTCGCCCTTGCCGGTGACGACGTGACGGACGCCGACGCCTGCTGCCTCCTCAGCCGCCATGCCGAGCAGCGTGTCGTAACTGTCCTCCATCGCCGCGTCCCACCCGGCCTTGAAGGCGGGGTCGCGCTTGCGGTGCTCGTACAGGTTGTCGACGGAGCAGCCGATCACCCTCGCCGCCATCTGCGGGCTCGGCAGCTCGCGGAGGAACGCCAGCACCCACGCCTTGTGCTCGTCGCCGAAGTTCTTGGCCTTCGGATGGAACGGCGGCGGCGCCCCGACGGACTCGACCAGGGAGACGAACTGCGGATCGTCCTGTGCCTTTGTCATCGCTAGCCGGTCCGGCCAGGCTTGAGGCCCGCCTTGCGGAGCCTGCCCCGGAGTGCCTTCGCCTGGCTGCGGGGCTGAGTCTTCGGCTTGTGGACGGCGGCGCCATTCGCCATCGCCCTCCTGTTCCTGTCTGTCGCTGCTGACACGTCGCTCTCCTGTAGGTCTCGACTCCAGCAATCGTCTCGCGATCTGCCGCCCACGCGATCCCTCCTCCCCAGGGCTGCCGTGTCGACCCGTATGGCTTCCGCGATGATTCGGGCGCCGAGCATCAGGGCCCCGGATGTGTGGACCGACACGGAGCGAATGGTGAGACCGAAACCGCGCCCACTGATCTGCAGTCAGTTGCTCACGCCTATCGAAGGCAATACAGATAAAGCGTTCTGTCGCTTCGTTGCCCCTTCGAACACTGTTGTGGGCACAGTTCCAGGCCAGCTTAGAGGGGCGGCAGCGCGCGTGCGCGCGCGAGGCGGGGACGGCAGGTAGGGCGCTTTTCGGCGTCAGAGCCCGGACGGCTCTCGGACTATGCGGCGGATCATGCAAGTTCCGCACTGTCCGGGGCTCATTGTCCGACGGATCATCTTGAACAACATGCGCTTGCAGACCCCTCAGACTTTGATCGGAAGTTCCATCCCTCAGCATAGTCCGATCGACCGCCGCTTTATTAAGCGGCGGATCGGAACATGGGCTCGTTGACAACGGGCCCCATTGGTCAGAAAATGACCAACAACCTCGGCGGAAGCCTTGGTGCACAGGGGTCGGAAGGCCTCGCTTCACAATTTGAAAGGCCTAGTAGGCCAGGAGGGTAGTACCCGTGACAGACGATCTGTCTAAGTCGCTGCGTGAGCTGCGCAATTCAACCGAAGAACTCAATACTCTGACCGACCAGGCGAACGACCTCGTCCGGTGCACCGAGCACTTTCTGAGCAAGGAGTGTCGTGTCGGCGGGCCTGTCGTGACCCTCATCCCCTGGATGAGCGGGGATGCCGAAGGACCCAATGGCGAGCCGGGACCGGAGTACTGCACTTACCTCAGTTACAAGCGTCACAACGGCGAACACCGGATCCTTGTTGAGCATACGCTCGACCACGAACTCCGGGTAAGTAAGCCGTGGGCCGAATCGTCACGCGACGAGAAGCTCGACACAATCAAAGCGCTTCCGATGTTGATCGGCGAGCTGTCGCAGAAGGTCGACAAGCAGGTGTCGGAGGTCCGCGCTACCGTGACGGCGCTCGAGGGGTTGCTCCCTTCAGAAGATGCCTCGAAGAAGCCGACCTCGCGGCGCCGGAGGGGTTGATGTCATGGGCAAGCCAACTGTCTTCCCCGTGCCCGAATGGGTGCGCACGATCATCTGCCTCGCCCCGTTTGCCATCGCGGGGTTCGTCGCGTACGTGACACTGACCGACGACCGGAGCGCGTGGCCGATGTACGTCGCGCTCGTGCCCTGCGGTCTCGTCATCCGCTTCGTGCTCAGCCGCAAGTAGGCTCAGCGTTCCGGACCAGCTCGGCCCTCGGGCTCGAGCTGCTCGGGTCTGGCTCGCGCCATACGAGACGGCCCGAGCTCGACGCTACCGCGCGCTCACGCGAGTCGGGAATGTGACGCGTGATGAGGTCGTTCGCCGTCTTGACGGAGCGGTTCAGCTCCTCGGCGGCGAGCAGCTTGAACGCAGTGCGGGGCGTGCGGTCTTTCGCGAGCGACGCGAGGTCCACCAGGAGCCGGTCCGGGGCGAAGTCCCTGCTCGCGGTCGACGCGGTCAGCACGGCCGAGTCGCCCGACGACTGCAGCGTGAGCACCCTGGGTGCAGGCGGCTCGCCGTGCCGCAGCTCCGGCACCGACAGCTCGATCGCGCCGTTCCCCGTCGGCCTCATCCTCATCGACCCGTCGACCGCGCCGAGTAGCGCCGTCGACCCGCGCATCCCCTTGCTCTGGTCCTTGCCGCTGTGGTGCACGAGCATGACGGCCGCGCCCGTCCTCTCGCGGATGCGGTCGCAGCCCCTGATCGCGAGGTTCATGTCCTTCACCGAGTTCTCGTCGCCGTCCATGCAGCGCGCGAGCGTGTCGAAGACGACCAGGTCCCAGTCGGTCCCGGCGAGCTCGAGCAGGTCGTCGACCGACCTCCGGTTGCCGAGACTCACCGAGTAGGGGAACAGCGCGAAGTCGGGCGGCGACTCGACGTCCTCCCTCGCGAGCCACGCCCGCGCCCGGTTGCCCATCATCTTCGCGCCGCCCTCCGCGAGCACGTAGAGGACCCTACCGCGATCGCAGCCGAGACCGTGAACCGAGCCGGCGCCGCTCGCCACGCTGAGCCCGACGTCGAGCGCGAGGAAGGTCTTGGCGGACTTCGGCGGCCCGTACAGCACGACGAGCCCGTTCTTTGGCACCGCGTTTTCCATCAGCCACTCGGGCTCCGGCAGGTCGAGCAGCTCGCCGAGGCTGAGCAGTTGCCGCCTCGGCCTCTCCGTCTGCTCTTCGTCGAGCTCCGCGAAGTCTGGCGCCACGAACTCGGCGACCTCCTCGGGCGTCAGCGACGGCGCCTGCGTCGTGTCCGCGCCTGCGTTCGCGAGGTAGTGGTTCAGCGTCCTGTCCGTAATCTCGCCGTCGCCGAAGGTACGCCAGCGGTACGCGCAGTGGTCGGCCTCCCCTTCGTGCGAGCAATCGATCCAGGCGTCGAGCCCGTAGTCATCGCCCCCCGACGCCGCGTGGAACGCCATGCCCCCGCGGATCCAGTCGTCGTGATCCTCGAAGACGTCGACACCGATGTCGATCGCGGCCCTGATTTGCTCGGCGATCCACCTCACGCGTGACGGCGGCACGATTTGGGTCCCCGTGTGGCTGACCGTCGGCTTCCTGAGTTGCGCGACGAGCGCTTCGGGCGCTACCGGAAGTTCGGCGTGCGCCGCGGAGTCTGGGCTGACCTGGTACGGCCTGGCGGTGTCGGGGTGCACGCTGCCCGGCGCCACGACCTGCTGCCCCTTCGACTTGACCTCCACCTTGACGCCGCCGACGTCGGTGAGGCCCCTTAGGTCGGCTTCGTCAGACAGGAAGAAGACGTGCAGACCGCCGCTCCCTGTCTCGTGTACGACCAGATCGTCGCGGCCGACGTCGAGGTCGTTCGCGATCTGCCGGAGGATCGGCTCCAGGTCGTCGGCGCCGTCCGGCAGGTTCTTCACGTCGATGTCGTAGGCGCAGAGGTACCCGTTGCCGAGAGGCTTTCCGAGCGGGATGCCGACGTTGCAGCCGTCGGCCATGTGGGCGTTTGCCTGGTCGAGGTCCATAGACGGCTTCGACCACCAGTCGCGACCGACGGGCGCCTTGCCGACCATGCGGCCGCGCTCGCTGATCGCGCACCACTGCTGCAGAGGGATCAGCTCGAAGCCTGCATCGATGAGAGTAGAGAGTTGTGTAGGGTCGGGCGTCGCGTTAGCAGTAGCCATGAGGGAGTTCTCCTCTCCTGGCCATCTACCCGACTGTTCAAAGCTGACACGTCGCCCGCGGATTCGATGGGATGATTCGTTGCCTTCGAGGGATCGGTCCGGGGGCGTTTGCCCGTATGATCGTTGCCGTGTGTCGCGATTCGTTTACCGATCGCACGAAGGCGGTTGTGGTTCGTTCAGGTTCCTAGCTGTCGTCTCCTTGAGGCCCGGTCACCGCCGGGCCTTCTTATTTTCCGACTTCTTGGCCTCGACCGCAATCCACCTCGCCAGCTCGTCGGCCGGGTACAGGACGCGGTTGCGGACCTTCACGAACGGCGGGCTTCCGCCGCGGTTCCGGTAGGTCCTAAGGGTCTTTTCGGTCCAGCCGAGCATCTCGGCGACCTGCTGCGGTCGCAGGTAGTCTGTGGTGGCCACGATCTGTCTCCTAAATCGTCAACCGTGACACTGTAGTCTGCGGCCTCCCGTCCGCGATCCCCTATGTTGCCGACCTGCGCCGATAGCGCGGCATGCTATAACTGAACCTCAAAACACCACCGATCAACATTCGTATGGGACGCGCAAAAGAGCATTGGATGGAAGAGCAAGAACGTGGATGGTATTCCATCGACGACAAGTTTGCGTGCGCAGATTGCTTTGAAGACCCCGACATCCAATCTTTCATCAGAGACAATGCTGTCGAGCTGGAATGTTCCTATTGCGGCGCCAAATCGGACGAACCGATAGCTGCTGACATGAATGATGTCATGCAACTGATCATGGATGGCATTCACCGGGAATGGGGTGACCCGAATAATGAGGGCATGTCTTACGAATCTAGGGAAGGTGGTTGGCTGGGCCGAGTGCTGGATAGTTCAGAACTGTTTTTCGAGATTGGATTTGGCACGGCTGTGGACGAGCTCTACTGGGATATCTATGGATCGATACAAGACCGACAATGGTGTCAGCGAGACCTCTACCGATTGCTACCGCAGAAGGAGTTAATGTCAGATTGGGAGCACTTTTGTCAGGTGGTGATGCATGAGACCAGATTTGTTTTCTACAAGATGGCCGGCGAATCGGACCGCCACTACGGAGGACAACCGCCCACCCCAGCGCACGTTATCCTTGATGCGCTGGCCAGGTTTGTTATCGAACTCGGTCTGATCGTAACTATTCCAGCGAAAAAAGCGTTTTACAGAGCTCGCGTTCATGATGAAGACAGGAAGTTTTGCACAATGGAAGAGCTCGGCCCGCCACCCAATAATTTGGCACGGTTCTCCAATCGAATGAGTCCTGCCGGAATCCCAATGTTTTACGGCTCTGAATCGAAGAATACTGCGATAAAGGAAATTACTCACGAAGATCGAAAACCGAAATTCGCAACTATCGGCACTTTCGCGACAAAGGAAGAGCTACGCCTTCTCGACCTAACAAGAACTCCGGCGGATCCGGGTCTTTTTGACAGGGATATGCACGATATTCGTCCAATCATAATGTTCCTCAATGCGTTCATAGATGACCTAACCCGCCCAATCATCAAAGACGGGCGGGAACACATTGAGTATGTCCCGTCGCAGATCGTCACCGAGTATTTCCGTCACTTGTTTCGCGACGAGGACGGAAACCCGTTGCACGGAATTCTATTCCCCAGCGCTGTCGATCCCGAGGGCAAGTCCTGCGTCTTGTTCTTTGGGCCGGCGGAAGACCACGAATTCTTCCCCGATGAGAACGCGGTAAATCAACGGATGTCGCTCGAGGAAGTTGAAAAACTACTCCTCGAGTAGGCGGATTGAAGTAGGGTCTAGATGTAGTATTTGAAGTTGTGCCGCCAATCCTTGGGCGATACTTCTGGATTTGCGAGCAGTACCTCGCCGATCCTGTCTGAGTACTTAATTGTAATCGGCTTGCTCTCACCCAGCTGACAGGCGTTGTAGTTTAGCTTGGTCAATCCCAAAATGTCGGTCGCAACCTGCACCAGGTCGGCATCCCCATGCTGGATCGTGATCGAGACGGGGACGGGAATTTCCCATCCGTCGTAGGTGGCGATGCGCGGCTTGAAACCGGTTGTAAATAACAAACCGTGCCTTGCAGTTCTCTGCCAAAAGGTCCCACGCAGAACTGGCTGCATCCCACGCCGCGTCACCTCTGGATGGCGATCGTAACGAAACAGTCTTGGGCCGAAGCGGTCTTGTCTAACCCGAATGGCCACAAGATTGACGTCATCCGGGCAGGCTCGCAAGAAGCCTTCATACTCCTCATCATTGATGCCTGAACGGGCATGCAGGAAGATTTCAGTCAATGGCCGCCCGTCTTGCTTCTGGTATGTCTCAATTGTTCCGCGGAGCAATTGTTCTGCCGCGTCTCGTGAAATATGAAACTCACCTTTTTCGGCCGAGTACCACGGCCCAAACTCGCCTACGAACACGATTCCGTCACCGCTATCTAGGAACATCTGCGCCGCGCAGCACGCGTTTCCTCTTGCATCGTTCGCCTGTTTGTACGCCAAACCTACATAGCAGACTCCGTCTCGAGCCCACGGGGTCTTCCAAGGTTTCTGCCCACATTTGTAAAAGACGGCCGTTCCGAAATTCCACAAACGATCAGACAGCGGGTTTGTGCCTGGCTCACCATTCCTTACTTGATCGGAAATTTTCAGAGTCGACTCAAGGACAATCTGTACCGGCAATTCATACGGCATCATTCTCGCCTTGAGCTGACGTCGAAAATCCGGAGACAACCCGTACTGCTTCAAGTCGCCAGCCGCAGACTGTGCTTCGTCTACATCGTCGAACATACGTTGTTGCCCGGTGACCTTGTCTTTGAGTGCGGACTTAAGAAATGAACGTTGCGCGGAAGTTTTTCGTTCGTCGCTCGGGTCACTTACATACGATTGCGACCGGCAGTTTGCGTACACTTCATCGGGCACAACGCACACAACCAAACCTGGCTTTGCATCCAACCGCTCTATCTGCGCGACAGGCTCGAGGTACTGATTTGTAACCGAATATGAGCGCTCATTCTTATCCGCCTTTCTTGCGTTCTCGCTGAGCATCTCTGCATCGAGAGTGTATTCCTTCAGTGGACGAGGCCAATCTGCACCGAACGCAACTTGGTAGCCCGGATATGGTGGCCACGGACGTTGCCGACTGACATCGACGCAGGCAGCCGGGGAATTGAGCGCTTCAACCCATTCGGACCAAAGCTGAATTCCACTCTGCGTCCCAATCACAACATGACTGGCAATGCCGGCGTGTGTTTCGCTGGGCCCGAACAATGCCAGTCCATCCCTTGGGTCCTCGGCAACCTGTCCCTCTCCAAAGGCGAGGAGAGGTTCATCGAGAATATGAAAACGATCAGCCACCCTCTTGGACCTCGTTATCGGGCTCACCGATACTTGCTTCATCTTCCTCTGAGTACGCCAGCGTAGCCATTTCCTTCTGGAAATCGCCAATTCTGTCTACAACTTCACCATCGATTGACACTGGACATTGCCACTCCAACGGGGACGTACTTATCGACGCCCCCCGCCGGCCCGCACCTACCGTGACGAATTCACCTCCCTGCCCAATGTACTGCATCACTGCTAGCGTTCGAGCAAGCCACTCTCGGTTCCACCATCCTTTTGTAACTGCTTTGCGTTTTCTTACGATTTCTTTTTTTTGCAGAGGCGTACCATCTAACTCTGTAACCCGTACGTAGATGCGCATCGTTACCCACCACGCACCATCCGGATCTACGGATGCTCGAAAATGAGGTCCGAGCTGATATCGAAATCTTGTGGCATTCGCGCCCCAGCTGTATTGCTTTTCACCAGTTAGCGATACGCGCGTATTGCGCCCATCTAGGTGGTTGAAGCTAACAAAGTTCTGCGGGCCTTTCTTCTGCGGGTAGTAGACTACTTTGCGGTCGTCGCACCATTCGAATCCGACTCGCAAGCACGCGACGACAAGACTCCGCCGAATCAACTCCTTCACCACATCCGTGCTGCGCTTGCCCTCACGATGCGAGATGCTTTCCCATGCAAACTCGGGCAATGCAGATGTGCTGGCTAGCGGAACGCTGGCCGGCGGTTCCTCAAATGCCAATAGTGTGGTCGAGGATGCGATCGCAAATGCCCACTCTTTGCGCAACGAATCAACCTCTTCGTTTCGCAACTCCCTGCTCAGATCGCAGATTAGAATGGACTTCGGAACACTCGCTGCAAATACATTAGCAACGACCTGCTCCGGAGTGGGCCTGGTCACGACCTCAGGAACGTACGCTCGCAGTGCGATCGTTCGACCCTGTTCTTCCTCCAACTCGGGTCCAATTCCTTTTGCTTCGAGCGAGTTGAGCACGTCACGCATTCCGCGCGACCAATTATCGTCGAATCTTGCTGGTTCGATCTGGGCAAGCCGCGAACTCAGCTCCGACCTCGAGATACTCTCTGTCCAACACGGTACAACGAATTCTTCTCGTTCGCATGCAGCACCACAGCGGCCCATCAAGTCCGAATTCGCGATTGCCCTGCCAGATAGTATTGGAAGGTATTGCGAGCCTCGATTCTGGACCAGAGCACGAATTGACGAGTCTGCATCTTCTCCCGCCAAGGGCGCCGTCCCGTAACACCAAGTTCGATAACCTGCCAACGACAATCGACGCGACAACCACGTTGCGACAGCGTGGTCAGCTTCGTCATGGTCGATCACTAATGTATCCGCCGATTCCGAAATCGGCAAACCACCGCGCACTGGAAACCAAGGTGGACAAAATATCGCGGGATGCTTCGCAAGTAGGTGGCGCGAGTCGCCAACCAACATGACGCGAAGCCTCTCCAAATCGAACATCTCAAAATCCCAGCCATACTGGTCGAGAACCCAAGATTTAATTTCGTCTCGTTGCCCGCTGGAGACTGTACTGGTACATACAAACACGACCGAGGTCGGTCCGTGCTTTTCCTCGTGAATTCGCGCACAGTCCCTTTTGACTTTTCGCTGCCAAGTAGCTTCAACGCTAAACGCGAAAATCGTTAGCTTGTCGGGGTCAGTGGGATCGACGAAAAGCGCATCCCTTCCTCGATCGCCGGATCCACCGATCGGCTCGATTCCCGAATAGCCGTGATCCGACATTAAGTCGCTGCACAGCCGTTCAAACTGTCTGTAGTCAGTCAGTTGTTCAAGGCAATAGATGATTGGATCCGCAGACATTACGCATTGAGTATACGCGGGACCGACACGTTTCCGGGCTCCGCCGCAACAGCGTCAATCGGCAAGTACGCGGATTTGAGGCGAAATGAACGGCTATCTGCTCACGCAACTCGAGAAATTCTGTAAGAACGTACGTTTTCGCGACAGAATAGACTTCGAAACGGTGCTTCAAAGGTGCTCGCCGCCTCGCCGAGGCGGCGGCCGCCCTCGGCAACCGTAGCTGTTTCAAGGGCTTGAGGTGGTGCCGGCACCAGGAGTCGAACCCGGGACCTACTGATTACAAATCAGTTGCTCTACCAACTGAGCTATACCGGCATCGTTAGCGCAGTCAACGGCTTACTAACCTTGCGCCCGTTCGGAATCCCACTTTTCAGCGGTCTGCGCAGTCCTGCCACGCCGGGAAGCCCCAACGTGGACCGCAGGCTACACGCAGTGATCGGCCCGGACAAGCCTCGTGACTGCCCGTCGAATCCGCACTTGCCGGTCGAGGGACGGCAAAGTCCGACACGGAGCTAACGCAGCTCCGGACAACTCGCCTCGTCGCGCAGCTTCACGCGGTCTTCGCCGTAATGCTCGATGATCGTGCCTGCGCCCCGTCCGGGCGGCAGCTCGACGTCGACAAAAAACAGCGTGCCGTCGTTCATCCGCGGCGATACCTCGGCGTCGAAACCCAGCGACTTCGCTTGCAGCTCGACGCGCTCGGCGCCTTCGATGTCGCCGAACAGGCCCAGCGAGATCTTCATGCCTTCGTCCTCGGTCTCGACGATATAGGCATCGGAAAGCTCGCCTTCTTCGAGCCGCGCGAGAATGGCGTTGCCGTCAGCCCGGTCGGTGACGTTGCGGATCTGCACCCAGTGCCCGACAAAAATCTGTCCCTGTACGGAGCGGAGTCTTGCCAGCATGCCGTCGCCGGTAATCTGCGTCTGCGCCGATTCGGCATCCGTGTCGGCGCGAAACGGCCCAACCGTGACGCAGGAGCGGCCGACAACCGCCGCGAGCTCGATCGGTTCGGGCATTTCTTCCGCTGCCGCTTGTTCATCTTCATCCGGTGTCGTCCCATCGGCCGGCGCCGGCACCTCGGCAGTCATGACATCGACGCCATCGACGACCGCGGCATCGGCGACCGCGGCATCGGCAGCCGGCGCCTCGGACACGGCCAGCGACGGACCGAGCGCGGCCTGGTCGATGACGGCCACGCCGGGCGCTTCGCCACGCTCTTTGAACAGTCCCCACAGGAAGTACAGGACATTGGCCAGCAGCAGGATCAGCAGCAGGTTTCTCATGGACGGCTTTCGAGTATGTGCAAAAGACCCTGGAGCACCAGGTCGGGCCGCCAATGCGGCATCTCCGACAGGGCATCAAGCATGCGCGAGCCGTCGCCACCGGTCAAGACCACAACCGGGTCATAAGCGTTTGATCGAAGTGCATTAATCGCGCGTTCGACGGCGCCCGTGACGGCGTTCCAGGCGCCGCTTTGCACGGCCGCCGCGGTCGAGTCCGAAAACAGGTCCAGCCCGCTCGCGGCGACCTTGGTGCGCCGGACTACCGGGCCGATGTCGCTGGTCTCGCCGCTCAAGGCCCGGGCCATCAGGCTGACGCCCGGCAGGATCTGCCCGCCCAGATGCACGCCCTCGTCGTCCAGCACATCGATGGTCACGGCCGTGCCGGCGTCGACCACGACACAGGCCGATTCGAACTCGGTCCAGGCGCCGATCATCGCCACCCAGCGATCGACGCCAAGCTGGCGCGGCCGGCGGTAGGCATTCGTCACGCCGTGCGCCGTCCTTTCGGTTTTTGCAAAACGTAACTCGCAGCCGCAGTGGATACCGAGCACCGCGGACAGCCGCGCTCCGAAACTCGGGCCCGCGACATTGCTGACCATCACCTGATCGACCCGGCGCGGCAACCGCGTCGTCAGCGCGGCGAAACCCGAGTCGTTCAGGCGTTCGAGCGAGACGTGACCGGTGCGCGCGATCGTTCCGTCTTTTGCCACGCCCCATTTCAGGCGCGTGTTGCCGACGTCGAGCAACAGGGCTTTCACGTTACGGCGGTCCGTTCCGCCATGCGGATCGTGCCGGTGATTACTCGCCGGGTGCCGTCGCCGACATCGATCAGCAGTGCGCCATCGCCGTCCACGCCGGCGGCGATACCGCTGATCTCGCCGTCCTCGGTGTCCACGCTGATCCGCTTGCCGAGCAGCCAGTCGCGATCGCGCCATTCCGCGATCATCGACTCGAAGCCGTGCTCGGCATACCGCGACATGGCCTCGCATATCGCATCGATCATCGCCGCGGCAAGCTCGACCGGCGCCGGCACCCGCCCCGCCACGGTTTTGAAATCCACCGGCCGCGAGGCCCAGCCGCTATCGACCTGGCCGAGTAGCGCCTCCGGCAGATCGACGTTGACCCCCAGCCCCGCAACCACGGCCGTGTTGCCGCTTCCGCGATGTTGCGCCTCGATCAGCATGCCGGCGAGCTTGCCGTCCATCGCAACGATGTCGTTCGGCCATTTGAGTTGCGCCGTCTCGGCGCCCAGCAAACGCAAGGCCCGCGAAACGCAGACACCCAGTGCCAGGGTCAGCGCCGGCAGATGGCCGGGTGCTCGCTCGAACGTATGCGCCACCGACAGATACAGGCCGGCGCCGGGCGCCGACAGCCAACCGCGATGCCTGCGGCCGCGGCCCGCGGTCTGGTTAGCGGCCAGCGCCGCGCGAAACCGGCCCGGCTTGGCGGGCGGGCGGGACAGCAACCAGGTACTCGTCGAGTCGATCTCGTCGAACACGTCGATGTGTTCGACGAGCCCCGCCGTCGCCGGGCTCAGCGCGGCGACGATCGCGCCGGCCTCAGGCGTGCTCGTCATCGGCCGCCCCGGGTTTCGACGCGCCCGCGCCGCTCCGGCGCCCGAAGAGCATGACCCGGGGATTACGGCTTTCGACGCCGGCCCACATGCGCCGGATGTTGGAACGGTGGCAATACACGATCAGCAAGGCCATGCAGACCAGGTAAACGAACAGCGGCCATTGTTCCGGTAACACCGCCAACCCGATCCAGAGCGGCAGGGCCACGGCCGCGGACATCGTGGACAAGCCGACGAAGCCGCTCAGCACGAGCACCAGTGTGAACACGCCGATCAACAGGAACATCAAGCTCGGCGCCAATACGAGCAGCGCGCCGACGTAGGTCGCGCCCCCCTTGCCGCCGCGAAAACGATGATAGATCGGCCACACATGACCGATGACGGCCGCCGCGGCACAGGCCAGCACCAACCAGGTTCTGGACACCGCCGGGTCGGCGCCGATGAAAGGCAAGTCGAGCCCGGGCACGACGGCCGCGGCGATGACACCCTTGCCGACGTCGATGATCACGACACCGAGCGCAAAAACCGCGCCCTGCGTGCGCAGCGCATTCGTGCCGCCGGGGTTCTCGCTGCCCATCTTGCGGATGTCCACGCCGCCGCGGAGCCGGCCGACCACCAGCGCACCCATGATCGAGCCCAGGAAATAGGCGATCAGGAACTTGATACCGAGTTCGAGCATGGCTTGAGCCGCTTGCCGGGCCTTTGCGGAGTTGGAACGCGGCATTGTAGCATCGGCCATTCCGATGCCCGGCCCGATGCATGACCCGTCAGCCAATCCCCCTTTTCGTCAATCCCGCCGCCGGGCGCGGACGGGCCGGGCGAAGGCTCGCCGGGATCGTCGAGCGTCTGGCATCCAGGGGTATCGCGACGAAGGTCCATGCCAGCGCTTCCCAGGGGGATATCGAACGTGCCGTGGGCGAGCTTCCGGCGGGCAGCCGGGCGCTCGTCGCCGGCGGCGACGGCAGCATCCACGAAGCGGTGAACGGGATCATGCAAGGCGGCAGAGACGTCGCCATGGGCGTCATCCCCACCGGCACCGGCAACGACTTCGCTAAATCGGCCGGCATACCCCGCGACTGGCCGGCGGCCTGCGATGCACTGGCGGCGAAGCTTCTCGACGACGCCGCACCGCAAAACGTGGACCTGGGCCGCATGAACGATCGCTGGTTCGCCAACGGCGCCGGCATCGGCCTCGACGCCAAGGTGACGCGCATCGCCCGTTCCTACCGCCTGCCGGTCGGCGACCTGGTGTACCTGATCGCCATCCTCGACGCGATGCGCGAGGACATCGCGACGCCCCGGATGACGATCTCGGGCGATGCCGAATGGTCCGGCCCGGTAACACTGGTCAGCCTCGGCAACGGCCCGTGGATCGGCGGACTGTTTCACATCGCGCCGATGGCCGACAACCGCGACGGCCTGCTGGAGATGTTGATCGCGGCCCCGGTCACGCGCCGGCGGATCTTGAGCCTGGTGCCGAAGCTGATACGCGGCCGGCATCTGGACGAACCGGAGATTACCCACGCAAGTATCCGAAACCTGACACTGGTCGCCGAAGCGCCTGTCGAGTCGCACCTGGACGGTGAGGTCCAACCGCCCGCCAGCCGATTCGAGTTCGAGATCGTGCCGGGTGCATTGAAGCTGTTGTAGTTGAAGCTGTTATTAAGGCGCCGTACCGCCGCTCGTTCAAGACATGGGCTCAGACCCCGGCCTGTTTACCGCGTCCGCGTGAGCCGAGATAGATGGCGAACAGCGTGACCGCGGCGCCCAGCAATTCGATTGCGCTCATCGGCCGCGCGAAAAACAGCACGTCCCAGACGAAGCTCAGCGCCGGCTGCAACAGCAACGCGAGCCCGGCCTCGGCGGCCGTGACCTGCGGCAGGCTGCTGGCGATGAACAGCCAGCCTAAGCAATGTGACAACACACCATAGGCAACCAGCCAGCCGGCGTCGCTCAGGCTGCCGATGGCCAGGGACTCACCTTCGACCAACGCAGTCATGCCGAGTATCAGCGTGCAACCCACGGATACGACGGCAACCTCGCGCGTCGGGATGCGGTGTTTCGACCCGTGGCGCGAAGCGCGCAGGCACAACATGAAAGCGGCGTAGGATACGGCCGTCAACAGACCGAACCACACGCCGAGCCGGTACTCGCCGGAGAGTGCCGGCCAATCGACGCCGACGATCAGTCCCAGGCCGACCAGCGCCAGCGGCACCGCGGCAAGTTGCGCCGGCGCGGGCGCTTGCCGCAACAGCAGGGCGCCGCCCAGCATCATGAAGAACACCTGGAAGTTGGCCAGCAAGGTTGCAAGGCCAGGCCCGATGTAGTTGATCGAACGATGCCAGAACCAGAGGTCCAGTGAAAAGAACACCGACGCGAACACCAGTATCTTCCAGGCACGAGGCGACAGCTCCACGCGGCGCCTGCTTACGATCAGGTAAACGGCCAGCGCCAGCGCCCCGAACAGCACGCGGTAAAAACCGCTGGTCGTCGGCGACACCGACACCAGCCGCACCCAGACCGGCGACAGGCTGATCAGCGCCGCGCCGACGAACAGGCGAACCCGGGGACTGGCGAGGAGTTTCAAGTCGGCGCCGTTCGACGCATCAGCCGGCCAGCCACGCCGCGCGGCGGCCGGCGGTTTCGGAGTCGGCGTCTTCGTCGAGCTCGAGAAAGCAGGTGTCTTTCGGAGCGGCAGCCAGTCTGATCGTCGTTTCGATCAATTCGTCGTCGCGAAACAGCAGGAGCTTCAGCCGGTCGCCCGCGCGGTAACGTTTGAGCCGGGCGTCGGCGTTGGCGGCGGTGAGCTCCAGTCCGTCGAGGGCAACGGCCTTGTCGCCGGGCGCAACGCCGGCCTTTTCGGCGGGACTGCCGTTGGCAATGCTCTCGAATACCGAGCGTCCCGATTTGGACACCAGGCTCGCACCGAAGCAGGTTTTTCTGCATTGGTCCTCAGGCAGCGGTTTACCGCCCCGGTCGTCGCTGCCGCCGGCGGCGCGTAGCCGGTAGCGGATACCGTGTGTCGCGAGCGTCGCGGCCAGCGGCAACTCGCCGGTGCCGCGAACGGAGGCCTCGAAAAAATCGGCGAGATCGATGCCGGCAATCTCCTGCGCAACGGTCTCCAGGCCATGCTCGGGCATCCCCTCGCCCGTTTCGCCGAACCGTTGCCAGCAGGTTTTCATCACATCGTCCAGCGATACGCGGCCGTCGGTTTCGGCGCGGAGCTTGAGGTCAAGCGTCAGCGCTATCAAGGCACCCTTGGCGTAGTAACTGACGATGGCGTTACGCGCGTTGGCGTCCTGTTTATAGAACTTGGTCCAGGCATCGAAGCTCGACGCCTCGACGCTCTGCCGCAGGCGGCCGCCGCCGCGTAACACCCGCGTGATCGTCTTGCCCAGAAGCTCGAGATAACTCTCCACGGAAATCAGCTCCGACCTGACGAGCGCCAGGTCGTCGTAATAGGACGTGATGCCTTCGAATACCCACAAAAGCCCGGTGTGGGATTCCGATGACAGATCGTAGGGCGTGAACGCCGCCGGTTTCATCCGCTTGACGTTCCACAGGTGGAAGTACTCGTGGCTCGCGAGGCCCAGGAAGGTTCGATAGCCGTCGGTGATCTCCGCCTCCCCGCGCGCCGGCAACGCGTCGCGCTTGCAGACCAGGCTCGACGACCAGCGGTGCTCCAGCCCGCCGTAACCGTTGGCCGGCGCGTGTAACAGGAACAGGTAACGATCGAGATCGGCGGGCGGTCCGAGCAGGCCCATGTGCTGTTCGCACAGCGTCGTCAGGTCGTGGCACAGGCGCGCCATGTCGACCTGCGAGTCGCCGCGGATCGCAATCGCGTGGGGAATGCCGTTGGCTTCGAACTCACCGACGGCCAGCTCGCCGATCTCGACCGGATGATCGATCAGCTCGTCGTAGTCGCGGGCTTCGTAACGGCCGAAGCCGTAGGTTTCCGCACCGGCCGGCCGCATCGCGGTGGCAACCCGCCAGTCCTTGCCGATCCCGCCCTCGGGCGGAGCGATGTCCACGACGCAGGCGACACCTTCCTGGCCGACGACGGCGGGAAACACACAGGGACCGTTGAAATAGGCGTGGGTGTTGTCGAGGTGGGCGCCGCGCACCGACAGGTCGTAGGCGTAAACCTCGAGCACCAGCTTGAGCGGCCGCTCGACCCTCGCGGCCTGCCAGCGGCTCTTGTCGAGCTTGCGCAGGACGACGTTCAGGCCGTCCGACTCGGCGCGAATTGCAACGATGTGTCTGGCGTAATCCCGGATCATGTAGCTGCCCGGTATCCAGGCGGGTATTGCAAAAACCTGGCCTTCGGGGTCCGGGTGCGCCACGGTCAGGCTGACTTCGTAGAGATGAGCCGCCGGGTCTTTCGGCCGGATGCGGTATTGATGCGGCATCGTATCGGGCTTCAAGCGTGCGGGGGCTCGGTCAGCTTCAGGGTCAGGCATTTCGCCGAACCGCCGGCCTTCAGGAATTCGGTCAACTCGATCTCGTGGACCTTGAAACCGGCCAGCATCAGCCGCGCCTTGAGGGGCTCCGAGGCTTTGTGCAGGAACACGCGATCGCCGATGTTGACGGCGTTGCAGGCGAAGTTACCCGCGTCGATCGTGTCGCAGATGATGCGTTTGTGCGGCGGGATGCGGGTCTCGATGGCCATGCGGGAATCGAAGTCGAAGGCCGGGGGGTGGTAGAGCAGGAAACCGTCGGTCAGCGGACAAAAGCAGGTATCGATGTGATAAAAACGTTCGTCGGTCAGCCGGATGGACACGACCTCGACATCGAAAAACGCCTCGATCTCGACGTGCGCCTCGATCTCGGTGCGAAAGCCGTAACCGGTCCAGACCCACGGCCCCCGCCGGTCGTGCAGGCAGTCCCCGGCGCCTTCGAAGCCGATCTTCTCGTCGAGCTCGTGCAGCATAAACCCGTTGTCGCGAAACCACTGCTTGAAATGCGGCTCCTCCGGCCGGCGCTCCAGCGGCATGAAGTGGCTGGCGATCGCCTTGTCGCGGTACACGGCGCCGGCATTGGCCGTAAACACCATGTCCGGCAAATCCGGCTGCGGATCGATCGTGACCACGTCGGCGAATTCGCTCAAGGCACCGCGCAGGTTCCGCCACTGCGCCTTGGCAAGATCCAGGCTCATCGCCCCCTCGTTGCCGGCCATCCACGGGTTGATGACGTAGTCCACCGTAAAAAAATCGGGCGGGCACATCAGGATCCTGTCTCGGGTAATGCTCATGCTCTTCTCGGATCGGCGGCGCCGGTGGCGGAATTATGCCACTCGCGGTGGGCAATTTTCGGGACACCCACCAACCTCGTACCCATTTCTTGGACTTTCGCTTCGAAACGAGGAATCAGATCATGGGTGTCCCGAATCAGGCCGAATCAGGCCGAATCAGGTCGCCGAATGAAGTCGAATCGGATTTCGATCCGGGTTTAACGCTGCAGGGCCTGGGGGTCGCCCAGATGCATCAACGGTAGTGGCGTCGGACTCGAACCGTCCATGAAGTACATCTTACTGGCTGGGTCCTTGGATATGGACTTCAGCGCCTCCAGCGACTGCAACTGGATGTAGGCCGGGTTGCTGGCGATCGCCTGGTTGATCTGGGTAATCTCGTAAGCCTGGGCGTCGGCGAGGATCTTCTTGCGCGCCGCCTCTTCTTCCGCCGCGGCACGGCCCGCTTCGGCGCGTGCGACCTGCTGCTGGAGCTCGGTGCGAACGCGTTCCAGTTCGGCACGCTCGCGCTCCACCGCCTGCTCGCGCTCCTTTTTCTGTTCGATCGCTTCGACGATGAACGGCGGCAGCGTAATGTCGCGAATCAGCACGGCCGAAACGATGATTCCCTTCGGCGCCAGGTATTCACGCAGGCCGCTGGTCAAGCCTTCCTGCAGCGTGTCCTGGGTTTCCTCGAGAAAAAAGTCCTCGGCGCGCCTGATGCTCTTGCCCTGCTCGCGCAACAGCGAACGCATCTTCGGGATCAGGTGGACGTTGACCGCGGCACTGGCATCGCCGGTTTCCTCGAGGATCCGCGGCGCCATGCTGCCGTCGATACGGAACTGGACGCTTACGTCCAGACGTGTCTGTAGCTGATCCTGGCTCGGCACGCTCGCGGTTTCCAGATGGGTTTTCTGGCGGGCGTCGTAGAGCACCCAGTTGTACAGCGGATTCACCGGAACGTGTAAACCCTGCGGATAACCCTCGGGCTGCACGTTGCCGAACAAGCTTGCAACCCCGACCCGGCCCGGCGGTACGGTCTTGACGAACTGCAGACTGGCAACAACGGCGACTACGACCACGACGGCAATGATGGCGAGGTTACGCGGTGGATTGATTCTGGCCACGGAAGATCTCCTCTGCGAAAAGCGAACGATACTGTCAGTCATCGGGGTGAAATACGAAAATTCAAGCCTGTTCAGCTTGTTACACGCGGCAGATGGATTTCCGCCAGCATGCAACGGACGCTGCCGCCGGCGGCGCGCTCGATGTTGTCGATCGGCGCGGCGACGATCCCGCCGTGTGCGGTAAGGCGCAGTTGCTGTGCGGCGTCGAGCGAGTCCCAGGCGCGTTTGGACATCGCGAAAACATGCGTACCGTTGCGGTTTTCAAGCTCCAGCATATTGCCCGCGAAGGCTTCGAGCTGTGCGTAATCGATGGACAACACCTCGTGCCCGGTGCTGGTCAGGCTGTCCAGCACTGCGGCGCGTTGCTCGTCGCGAACGATCGCCTCGTCGCAGATCACGGCCAGCGCCTCGCCGAGCGCCATCAGCACGTTGGTGTGATAAATCGGCGCGGCATTGCGGTCCACCGCTTCGAAGGCGACGATCTCGTAATCGAATCGCTGTGTGAAATCCCCCAGCGCATCGAGGTGTGTCCGCGAAGATAGACAAGCGTAAGCAATACGATTAACACGGTCGAGCACCATCGAGCCGGTGCCTTCGAGGAAGTGACCGCGTGCTTCGTGCGCCGACAGATCGACGACTTCACTGACATGAAACGCCTCCGACAGCCGGTCGACGATGTCCTCGCGCCGCTCCTTGCGCCGATTGGCCGCCTCCATCGGATACAAGGCCACCCGGCCGTCGGCATGGAAGCTGATCCAGTTGTTCGGAAACACCGCGTCCGGCGTGTGCGGCTCCGGCGTATCCTCGAACACGTGTACGTCGATGCCGGCCGAACGCAGCGCCGCGACCAGCCCGTCGAACTCGGCAAGCGCCGCGGCCTGCAAGGCCTCGGACGGTCCTTCCGCGTCCGACTGGAAGCGATTCGACGCCGCCGTCTGCGGATTGCTCTCGAATCTCAGCGGCCGGATCATCAGGACACTGCCCGCGAGTTGTGATTCCCCTGTCGTCATCATAGAGTCTGCGATGCGTGGCGCTGCCGCGGAGCTTGCGCCCTCGGTGCCGCGAAAACAAGAGCCGGACCGGCGGCGACGGCCTGTACGACGGCCTGTACGACAATCATGACCATAGGACCATCGGTTTTGGCGACGTCGTTCCCGTCGGTGCAATCCTGGCGATGAGGTGAAGCGGCGGGCATCACGGGCTTGACGATCGTTACCTGGTCGGCACCGTATGCCTGTCGGGAAATGACGCGGGGAAATGACGAGAACCTGGAACCGCAATGACTGACATGCAACACGAGCAACACATCCTCACGGCAGCAGACGATCACGAGATTTCAGTCGATCTTTATCTTCCCGACAGCGAACCGACGCTGATCCTGCAGGTCCTGCACGGCCTCGGCGAACACGCCGCCCGTTATCGCAGTTTGGCCGAAGCGGCCACCGCCGAGGGCCTGGCGCTGCTCATCCACAACCACCGCGGCCACGGCCGACAGGCCGGCCGTCGCGGTCACTTCGCCGACCGGAACGGCTGGGGAAAAATCGTCGAAGATGTGCTGGCGGTTAACGAGTTTGCCGTCGGGCGCCTTCCGGACCTGCCGGTAGCCCTGCTCGGCCACAGCATGGGATCTTTTGTCGCGCAGGGTTTCACGATACACCACGGTGCGAGACTAGGGGGCCTGATACTCTCCGGATCGACGTGGCCGTCGCGCTTCCGGGCGATACCGGGTTGGCTGCTCGCGCGTGTCATCTCGCTCGGAGCCGGACGCGGGGGCGAGAGCGCGCTGCTCGACAAGATCGGTTTCGGCGATTTCAACCGCCGTTTCGAACCGGCGAGGACCGCGTTCGACTGGCTCTCGCGCGACGAGGCCGAGGTCGACAAGTACGTCGCCGATCCACTCTGCGGCGGACCTTACACAGTCGGGCTTTGGCTGGATTTCCTGGGTGGCCTGATCGAGATTTCGTCGGACCAGGCCCTGTCCCGCATCCCGCCCGACCTGCCGATACTGATCATGGGCGGCGAGGACGATCCGGTCGGCGGCGAGGACGGCATGTCGAACCTCGCGATGCATTACGCGCAAACGCACCACCAGCGCCTGACGGTCCAGATCTACCCGCAAGGCCGCCACGAGATGCTGAACGAAACCAACCGTAAGGAAGTCACCGCCGATCTGTTCGACTGGATCCGGCGATCGGTCAGGAAACGTTGATCCCGCTCACCGGACGGACCATAGGACGGGGCCCTAGGACGAACCATCGCACGAACCGACGGACCCATCAGACGGTCCGCCGACGGGCCTTTCGCTACCAGCGATAACCGGCGCTCAAGCTGACCTGCCGGCCCACCGCCGGGGTGCCCGGAAACGGCTCGAAGTCGCTGTCGGCCAGATTGTCCACCGTCAGCGCCGCGGCAAAACCGCTGGCCGCGCGCGGCCGCCATGCCAGCGCCACGGCGCCGAGATAGGCATCGTCGTCGCTGGTCCTGATCGGATTGTCTTCCTGCGCCCGGTATTCGTTGTCCAGCCTGAGCTCGAATTGCTCGCCCAACCGGTAACGTAGAGCCAGGGTCACGCGGTGGCGCGCGAAATTGAGCGCGTAGTAACTCGCATCCACCAGCGCCGAGCCGTAGTCGGCATCCTTGTCCAGCCACGTATAGCCGGCCGCAAGCTCCAGGGACCGCCACTGCGCGGTGACCAGCGCCTCGAATCCAAGCACGTCGATATCCACGGCATTGGCCTGACGCGCGAACGGCGCGCCGGACAGGAAGGTCCAGTCCACGAGGTTGTCGTCGCGACGGTAGAAGGCGGCAAGGGTCCCCTGCCAGACGGGCGTTTCCCGCGACAGCGACAGCGTCGCCTGGCTGGCGCGCTCGCGACCGAGGTCCGCATTGCCGCCGAAGAGACCCGCGGGCCTGGACTTGAGTACCGTATAGCCGGGCACCTGGGAGGTCTTGGCGTAGTCGAGGGACACGACGGTGGATGCCTCGCCGGTGGTGTTCGTCAGGCTCACGCCGAGCAGCGGCAACACGGTACTGCCGTCCTCGCTGGTCGTGTCGAACGTGGCACCGGCGCGCCAGGTCAACACACGGCCACCCTCGAGCGCCTGATCGACGCTCGGCACCAGCGACGCCGTCAGATAACGCCGCTTGCGAAAATCGCCCTCGTTCAGGTCGGTGGATCGAACCAACTCGTCCGCGGTGAACTGCGCGCCGTAACGCCAGTTGACCGCGCCAGCACGATACAAACCCTGCGCGCCTGCGCCGACGACCCGGGTCTCGTGGTCGAAGGAACCGGGCGCGCCGGATTCCCGGGTGGTCCGATCGAAATCGTAATCGTCCTCAAGATGCCGATAATAGGCGCCGATTTCGAACCAGCCCCGCTCGAGGTCCCGGCGATGATTGGCGAACACGAAAGTAGTTTGCGTGTGGTCTGTCTCGGCCAGCGTCGCAAAGCCGGTATAGGCCCCGGGCCAGCCGTAGAACTTGTCCTGGTAGGCGACGATGAAATCGCTTTGCGCGCCCAGGTCCCCACTATAGTCGCTGCGCTGTAGGTGCAGGTTGAACCGTTCGAAATCGTGGTCGCCGTTCGGCACGCTGCCGTCGCCCTCCGACATCGCCGCCGAAATCCCGGCCGCAATCTCCGCCCCGCCGGGAGCTACGGTGTTGACGGCAAGCCGTAACGACTGGAAGTTGAGATCGTCGCTGCCGGCGCCCAGCGAGACTTGTCCGCCCGCTTCGAGCCGGCGCAAGGCATAGTCCACGGTCGCTACGCTGGAGTTGAATCCGGCGATCGCGTTGTCGATCCCTTTTTTGATGTGCGGGCGTCCCAGCACGACCGGATCGACCGGCAACTCGGCGAAGTAGTGGCCGGTCTGCGGGTCCATGATCGTCACGGCGCCCAGCTTGAAACCGGTGTTCTCGAACAAGCCGCCACGAACGGTCACGTCGGCTTGCCCTTCCGGCAGGCCGCGCGACTGAATCTCGGTCAGCGGATCGAAACGCAGCGCCGTGACCACGGTCGAGTAAGTACCCGCCGGCTCGGTGTTGGCGACCCGATCCGCCCGGACCGTGATTTCATCGATGTCATCGATGTCCGGGTACCGGTTCTCGTCGGCCTGCGCGGCAGTGGATTCGTCGACATCGGATCCGTCGTTTTCGGCGCTGCGGGCGATATCGCCGAGCAACAGTGCCGCGGACGCGAGCAACGGCAGGGTGCCGTGAACGGCGTGGGTTTCAAACACAGGCGCTGCCCCCTTGCGGCAAAACGCGAAGCCGGGGATTGTGCCAGCAATTCGACCGCCGGGACAGAGCGTATGTCCGGACGCTTCGACGGAATTCGCGAACGATTGCTTTTTGCCGCACAACTCCCGACACTGGCCGGGCTCATCTCCACGGGGTACGGCACATGACGGCAAGTTTCGATTTCTCAGGCAAACGCGTATTCGTTTTCGGCGGTACCAGCGGTATCAATCTCGGGATCGCCCGATGTTTCGCCCGCGCGGGCGCGGACGTATCGGTCGCCAGCCGCTCACAGGACAAGGTCGATGCCGCCGTCGCCGAACTTGAGGGAATGGGCAGCAAGGCGCTGGGCTACGCGCTCGACGTACGCCACGAGGACGCCGTCGAGGCCGCGCTTGCGGCCCATGCCGAAGCCGCGGGCAACATCGACGTCCTGGTATCGGGGGCGGCCGGCAATTTTCCGGCGCTGGCCAACGACATGTCGCCGCACGGTTTCAAAGCCGTCGTGGACATCGACCTGCTGGGCTCGTTTCACGTTCTGAGATACGCCTATCCGCACCTGAAGAAGCCGGGCGCGTCGGTAATCAACATCTCAGCGCCGCAGGCCTTCGTCGCCATGCCGATGCAAAGCCACGTGTGTGCGGCCAAAGCCGGCGTTGATATGCTGACGCGGACACTGGCGCTCGAATGGGGCGCCGCCGGCGTGCGGGTCAACAGCATCGCACCCGGGCCCATCGCCGACACCGAGGGCATGCGGCGCCTGGCGCCGACCGAAAGCATCCAGGCGCGGTACACGAAAACCGTGCCCCTGCAGCGTTTCGGCACGGTGGATGAGATCGGCCACGCGGCGATGTTCCTTTCCTCTGACGCGGCCGTGTACATCAGCGGCGCGGTGCTGCCGGTGGACGGTGGCTGGTCGGTGGCGGGCGCTGGAGCCGCCGCGCTGGCGATGACCGAGCTCGCCCAGTCGAGCGGGCGCGGCTGAATGCCGGTCAGGCGGTACCGGCGGTAACTACTGATAACCTTTGGCCTGCAGCCGGAAAAGCTGCGCGTAAGTACCGTTTTCGGCGAGAAGCTTGTCGTGGTCGCCTCGCTCGACGATACGGCCGTCATGGATCACGACGATCTGATCGGCCGCGCGCACGGTCGAGAAGCGGTGCGAGATCAGGATCGTCATCTTGTCGTGGCTTTGTGAGCGAAACAGGTCGAAGACCGCGGCCTCGGAAGCCGCGTCCATGGCCGCGGTCGGCTCGTCCAACACCAGGATGTCGGCTTCGCTGCGCATGAAAGCGCGCGACAGGGCGATCTTTTGCCACTGGCCGCCGGAGAGCTCCCGGCCGCCCTTGAACCAGCGGCCGAGCTGGGTCCCGTAAGTGTCCGGCATGACCTCGATGAACGGCGCCGCCATCCCGGTTTCGGCGGCGGCAGCCTGGCGGGCGGTATCACCCATGTGGCGCACGTCGCCGGCCCCGATGTTCTCGCCCACCGTAAACTGGTAACGGCCGAAGTCCTGGAAAATCACACCGATGCGTTGCCGGAGCGCTTCGACGTCCCAGTCACCGAGGTCGAGGCCGTCTAGCAGGATACGGCCATCGGTCGGCGCGTACAGACGGGTCAACAGTTTGATCAACGTCGTCTTGCCGGAGCCGTTCTCGCCGACCAGCGCCAGGCTTTCACCGGGCCTGATGGTCAAAGAGATGTCGGTCAACGCATTCTCCTTCGCCCCGGGATAGGCGAAGCACACGTTCTCGAACTCCAGACCGCGTTGGGGTTTAGGCCCTTTGACGGCGCGCCCGGGCGACGCGGGCACCGGCTGGGCGAGGTACTCGTAGAGATTGGACAAGTACAGGTTGTCCTCGTACATGCCGCTGATCGCGGTCAGGATCGCGGCCACCGAGGCCTGGCCCTGGCGGAACAGCAGCAGGTACATCGTCATCGCACCCAGCGTGATCTCACCGTTGACAGTTGCAATCACGATCCAGGCGTAGGCGCCGTAGAAAGCGCCGGTCGATATCAGGCCGAGCACGAACCCCCAGGTGTCGCGGCGGATCGTGAGCTGCCGATCCTCGGCGTAAAGCTTGTTGAAAATCTCGCGGTAACGCCGCAGCAGCGCAGGCCCGAGCTGGAACAGCTTGACCTCCTTTACCCCGTCCTCGCGCGCAATGACGGTTTCCAGATACATCTGCATGCGCGTATCGGGCGATCGCCAGCGAAACAGCCGGAACGCGTCACCGGAGAACTTGGCTTCGGCAAAAAACGACGGCAGACCGGCGCCGAACAGGATGATTACCGCCCAGGGCGAGAACGCGAACAACAGCACCGCGAAACTCGACAGCGAGATCAGGTTTTGCACCAGGCCGAAGGTGCGGTTGACCAGGCTCAACGGCCTGCTCGACGCCTCCCGCCTCGCCTGGGTGAGCTTGTCGTAGAACTCCGAGTCCTCGAAATGCGACAAAGTCAGGGTCAACGCCTTCTCGAGGATCATGACGTTGACCCGCTGTCCGAGCAAGGCCCTGAGCAGCGACTGGCTCGCCGATATGCCGCGCTGGCTGCCCGCCAGAAAGATGACGATCAAGGCTTCGAACGCAACGAGCGACAGCACCGATTGCACGTCCGGATCCGGCTCGGCCATTGCGGCGACGACGCCGTCCACGATGAGTTGGCCGACCCAGGCGATGGCCGCGGGCAGGATGCCGGCGACGATCGTCAACACGGCCAGCATGATCGTCAGCAGCCGGCTGGTGGTCCAGACGAGTTGGATGGCCCGGTGGCTATACCGAAACACGCCCAGCAAGCGTTTCAGTAAGCCCGCTTCGGTGTCTTTGGAGTCGGCCATCGGAAAAGGAGCGATGAAATGATAACGAGCCCCAGGTGGAGCCCGCAGCTTACAGGGATTGTCCGGCCTGCGCTCGGCCGAAGTACTTGCGGATATTCGATCCTGGACGGGCGGACGCTGCTTCACCTAGGAGAGTCTCCTAGGCAAATCTGCTAGGGAAGTCTGCTAGGGAAGTCTGCTAGGGAGTCTCCGCACAATTCATGCCGCGTATCTGCCGTGTCAGGCTTTATGCAGGGACTCCCTAGTCGAAGTACTGCCGGATCGTCAGTCCGAAAGTGCGCGGCTGGTTCGGATAGCCGGAGAAACTACCCGGCTGCGCCACCGACGGGAAGGCGCTCATCAGGTACTCGTCGTCGCCGATGTTGCGGCCCCAGAGCAGGGCTTCGAAACCGTTCTGCCACGACAGGCCGATGCTGGCGTTCCAGGTACTGACCTCGCGAGAGGCGATCGACGCCGGCACGTTTTCGACCGTCGGTACCTCGTCCTCGTAGACGTATTCGGCGCGAATGAAACCGTCGACGTTACCGAGCGCGAAGTTGTACCGGCCGGACGCGTTGATGCTGACCTCGTGTACCCCCGGCGGCGTCGTGCCGCTGAGGTCGGTGGGACCGTCGATACCTTGCGCACCCTCGAAAGAATCGTACTCGGGATCCAGGAACGTGGCCGCCAGCGAACCCTGGAACACCTCGCTGGGCGCCCAGCGCAAATCGATCTCCAGACCCGTCGTCGACTGTTTACCGGCATTCGCCAGATTGAAGCCGACCCCGGTGAAGATGTTCGACTGGAATCCCTCGATTTCCTGATCGAAAACCGCGAGGTTCACCGCAAGGTTCTCAAAGCGCGCCTTCATGCCGATTTCCATGACGGTCGAGTCCTCGGGTCCGGCAAACCGCGTACCGGGCGCCAGGTTGTTGACGGTGAGACCGGCGGCCTCCAGCGCCGGAATGTCCCCGGGGAACGGCCGCGAATCGCGCGAGAGGTTCCAGGACGTTGCCTTGAAGCCGGTTCCGGCACCGAGGTAGACGTTCACCTGATCCGAGACATCGAAAGCCAGCCGCGCCGTCCAGGTCGTCGCGCTATCGTCGGAGGAACCGCTCTCGACGGCGTTGGGATAACCGACAAAAGGCGGCAGGAACTGCAGCTCCTGAAGCGGAATCAACGGGTTACAGGGTGCACCGGTGGGTACGTCGCCGCAATCCACACCGGCGCCGGCCTGCGACGCCTGGGTGGCCAGCGCCGTGGCGGTTGCGGCGTCCGCGCCGGCGGCGAGCGCCTGTTGAAACACGGTCTGGAAGATCAGGCTGCCGCCGATCGTGATCAGGTCCAGCCCCGAGAACACGTCGGAGTTCGTGATGTTGACGAAAGTGTCCTTGTCGTCCTCGGTGTAGTTCACGCCCAGCGTCAGGGTCGTGAAATCGTTGATGCGGAAGTCGAACTGGCCGAAAATCGAGATCGCCTGATTGTCCAGGCCCGAAAACTCGACGTTACCTTGACCCGCGGCGAAGAAGGTCCCGCCGGGCAGACCCAGCGCGAACTCCAGTTCGTCCAGCGGCGAGGGACCGGTACCGGGCAGCCCGCCGCCGAGCAAGGTGCTCAGCGCATCGGCATAGGTACGGAATGCGTCACCGTA
The DNA here is from genome assembly GCA_028279985.1 of Woeseiaceae bacterium. GTDB lineage: Bacteria > Pseudomonadota > Gammaproteobacteria > Steroidobacterales > Woeseiaceae > UBA1847. Next base: position 2,468 of record JANQMR010000035.1, on the reverse strand, counting down.
GATGATACCGGTTTCCTGCTCGATGTCCTCGTCGAAGTAGTAGGCGCCTAGCATCCAGTCGGCAACGTCGCCGGTGCCCGTCAGGCGAAGCTCCTGTGTGAAGGTATCGATATCGGTATCCGTCAGGTTGCCGGACACCGGATCGATAAGGCGCGCACTGGTGAAATCGACGTCGGCGTTGTCGAAACGCGATAGGTTCCGGAACGCGGAAATCGATGTTAGCGTCACGTCGCCGTCGAAATCATAGTCGAACTGCAGCGATACGCCGCTGCTCTCGAATTCGTTCTTCGGCGTGAAATCGTAGAAACCCTCGTAAGCGAACGGCGAGTTCGGCACGACCTGCCCGCCGGCGAACGCCACCGCGAGACCCGCTGCCTGGCCGTTCAGCAGGTTGGCGACGCCGCAACAAGCTTCGTCGATTTCGTCGTAGTCCGCGATGATCCGGACTTCGAGATCCTCGTTGGGCACGAACAACAACTGGCCGCGTGCGCCGTACCGGCTGATTTCATTAAATGCATCGCCGCCTTCGAGGTTCTCGTAATAACCGTCACGCTGGTTGTAGTAACCGGAAAGGCTGAAGCCTACTGTCCTGGACAGGGGCCCGGTGACATCACCCTTGACGATGGCCTGATCGTAGTCGCCGTAAGTCAGCGAGGCCGAGCCGTTGAAATCGTCGAGGTCGGGTTTCGCGGTGACGACGTTGATGACGCCGGCCGAGGCGTTCTTGCCGAACAGCGTGCTCTGCGGCCCACGCAGCACCTCGATTCGCTCCAGATTCGGCAGGTCGAACATCGCCGCCGCTATCCGCGAACGGTAGACGCCGTCGATGAACGTGCCGACCGAGGGTTCGACACCGGCGTTGTTGGCGCCGTTACCGAAACCGCGGATGACGAAATTGGTGTTACCGGTCGTCTGCAGTTGCGTCACGCGCAAAGACGGGACCAGGAACTGCAGGTCCTTGATGTCGAGCACCTGGGATTGCTCCACTTCCTCCGCCTGAACCACGGAGACGGCAACGGGAATCCGCTGTAGCGTGGACTCGCGTTTGGTCGAGATGACGACGATTTCTTCGATGATATCCGGAAGCTCGTCTTCCTGCGCCAGGACCGGTACGCCCAGAGATGCCGCCGCGACGGCGAGCATATACCTTGCGATCGTTGCATTAGCCATTTGGACCCCCACCCACAGTAGCTAGAAAAGGCTGAACTAGAAAAAGCGTAATGATAATAAGAGCGTATGCCATCTTCTTGATGTAAGCAAATCCCGTAGCCTCTTCCCTTGCCCGGCCCTTGGGGATTCGGTATGGGAATTCTGTAGCGACAAGCCCCTTGGCCGAGGCATGTTCGAAGTTGGACCGAAAGTTCCGGCTTTTTTGAGCTCTCGTCGACCCGTATTCGCGTGATGACGATATTCGTCTCGGAGAAAGAACCGTTTATCTCAGACCTAAACGTTACTGGCACGTGCACTTATGCAAACTCGTTCGGTGCAACGTCGCAACCAATCGCCGACAACGTGCATCAAACAACTGAATACAAAGTTCTGCAGAGCTTTCTCTTTGTCACTGAGCCAAGCGGGCCGGTATCCGGCTCGTACGAGGTGAATACTTCTGGCGTTCGATTCAACACCAATGGAGGAAGAAACTGTGAACAGAAAACTTCGCTTGTTAAGCGCTGCCGCATTGGCCATGGCCTTGCCGGCGGTGTCGATGGCTGCCGCACCAAGCCAGCTCGAGGTGGTCTCTGTCAAGGTGAGTTACCAGGGCCTGGACATCCAAAGCAAAGCCGGCGCGAAAGTGCTCTATGGCCGCCTGCGGGCTGCGGCGGAACAGGCTTGTGATGTCCTGCCGTACAGCACGATCAGGTCACTGAGCGTGCTGCGCGAAAGCCGCGCTTGTTACAAGCAGGCCTTGACCACCGTCGTAACAAAAGTCGACAGCGACGCATTGGCGAGGCTGCATCAAGAAAAAAGCCGCTCCTGAACGAGCGGCTTTATTGTTTGCCGAATTTGCCAAAAAAAGAAAGGCCACGTTCATCCGAACGTGGCCTTTCGAATCAAGAGCCTGGCAGTGTCCTACTCTCACATGGGGAGACCCCACACTACCATCGGCGCTGAACGTTTTCACTTCCGAGTTCGGAATGGGATCGGGTGGTTCCCGCCCGCTATGGCCGCCAGGCAAACCGGTTGAGGGGAAAAGTGGGGTCGCACCGCAGTTCTTTCGGTCCGAAAATCCACCACCATTCTCAACGAGAACTGCGGTTCTACCCCAGTTCTCCCTCGAATAACAAACAATCTGGAAAGTTTTGACGTCTTGAGAAGTATTCCTTCGTGTCGCACACATGTCGCAGCCAAACACGCAAAAGTGTTTTGGTGTTATATGGCCAAGCCTCACGAGCAATTAGTACTGGTTAGCTTCATCCATTACTGAACTTCCACACCCAGCCTATCAACCTCGTAGTCTTCGAGGGCTC
>JANQMR010000033.1 GCA_028279985.1 Woeseiaceae bacterium | reverse complement strand
TGTTCCTCGGAGCAGTCGCGCTGATCTCGTTTACGGTCCACTTCGCCATTCTCAACAACACTTCGTGGTTCCCGGCGTTCTTCGGCGGCTGATCGGCCTGCGCCGAATACGCACCGAATCAACGACGATAAACAACGATCAACGACGATATCGGGGCCCGGCTACGCCGGGTCCCCGTTCGATCGATATGAACTGACATGCAAGGCCTCGGTCGACGTTTGACGATGTGGTGGGTGTCGCTAGGCCCCCGGTACCTCCCATTCGCCGACGTTGCAAGCCCCGACCTGCCCTTGCACCGGCTGTTGCGGCTGTCGCTGTTTCAGGTCACCACGGGCATGGCGCTCGTGCTGCTCGTCGGCACACTGAACCGGGTCATGATCGTCGAGCTCGGTGTTCCGGCATCGCTCGTCGGCGTCATGCTCGCGCTGCCGCTGGTATTCGCGCCGTTTCGTGCGCTGATCGGCTACAAATCCGATACCCACCGCTGTGAGCTGGGCTGGCGCCGCGTGCCGTTCATCTGGAAGGGTACACTCTGGCAGTTCGGCGGCTTTGCCATCATGCCCTTCGCGCTGCTGGTGCTCGCGGGCCAGGGACAGGCCGATACGGCACCGTTGTGGATCGGCCACTCGGCCGCTGCCCTGGCCTTTCTGCTCGTCGGGGCCGGCGTGCACACGGTACAGACGGCGGGACTCGCGCTCGCAACGGATCTGACCCCGCGGGAATCGCACGCGAGGGTCGTGGGCCTGATGTACGTGATGCTGCTGGTCGGCATGATGCTGAGTGCGCTCTTGTTCGGTGCCGCCTTGAGGGACTTCACCCCCGGCCGGCTGGTACAGGTCATCCAGAGCGCCGCCCTGATCACCATCGTGCTGAACGCGGCGGCGATGTGGAAACAGGAGACGCGCAATCCGCCGCGCGGGCGTGCGGCGCCGGACCCGGACCCGTCGTTCCGTGAATCCTGGGCGATGTTCTGCAGCGGAGACGACACACGCCGGCGCCTGGTCATCGTCGGTATCGGCACGATGGCATTCGCGATGGCCGACGTGTTGCTCGAGCCCTTCGGCGGACAGATACTCTCCATGTCGGTTGCCGCGACGACCAAACTGACGGCCTTGCTGGCACTCGGCGGGCTCATCGGATTCGGCTTCGCATCGCGCCAGGTCGGCCGCGGCGCCGATCCGTATCGAATGTCACAGGCCGGCGCCGTCATCGGCCTGCCGGCGTTTGCCTTGGTCATCGCAGCAGCACCGCTAGGGGTAACGGCGCTGTTTCTGGCCGGCAATTTCCTGATCGGTTTCGGCGGCGCCCTGTTCGGCCACGGCACGCTCACGGCAACGATGCAGCGTGCACCGAAGGCCCAGGCGGGACTCGCGCTGGGGGCATGGGGCGCGGTTCAGGCCACCGCCGTCGGCGTCGCCATGGCAACGAGCGGCGCGATTCGCGACCTGGTCAACGTCCTGTGGGGCGCAGGGGAAGGCCTGTGGGGCCTGGGCGGCGCTGCGACCGGCTACTTCGCAGTGTATGCCATCGAGATAGCCTTGTTGCTGGTAACGATCCTCGCAATCCTGCCGCTGATCCGCGGCATCGGCCGCAAGCGTCTCGAGAAAACGGACACGGCGGCGACCGGCCTGGGTCTCGGCGTCGAAGCCGCGGACGTCGGTACCCGGCGCCCGGCATAGGAGGCTCTCTTGGCGATACTCGAAATACTGGAATACCCGGATCCCCGGCTGCGGCAAGCGTCGTTGCCGGTCGAAGACTTCGATGACGGTATCGGAAAACTCGCAGACGACCTGATTGAAACCCTGCACGCTTCCAGCGCGATCGGCCTTAGCGCACCGCAAGTCGATGCCCGGCTACGCATGCTCGTCATGGACCATTCTCCGGACAGGTCCCGGCCCGAGTTGTACATCAATCCGCAGGTTCTCGCGCGCAGCCGGTTCGGGTTCGTCGAGGAGCGCTGCCTCTCGGTGCCCGATGTGGTCGCACATGTAATACGGGCGACCCGTATCAAAGTCCGTGCATTCGACCGGCAAGGCGCAAGCTTCGAGCGGGAGCTCGACGGCATGCCGGCGGTCTGCCTGCAACACGAGATGGACCATTTCGACGGCAAGCTGCTGGTGGACCGGATCAACTGGTTCAAGCGCCGGCGACTCCGCGCGGCAATTGCAAAAGCACGGCGCGCGGGCGACGAACAATCCGGCGTCGCGGCCTGAAGATCCCGATACCCTGACCGCTCAGGCAGCGCTACGCGCATGCAAACGGCACATCAGTCGCGCCTCCGCCTCGTTTAGCCCACAGGCTTTGACGAGGTCGGCGGCGCTCGCTCCGTTTTGCGCCAGACGCACCGCATGTGAAAACAGCGGCTCGGCGGCCGGCGGGCTGCCCGTGTCCCGCTCGATCCTGTCGGCCAGGTCGTCCAGCCGTTCGTGAATCTTCGCAAGCCGGCACTCCAGAAAGCCGGCGAGCACGGCTTCCGCGTCGCCGGTGGCCTGCGCGTTTCTTCCGACGAGCCTGTCTTTCGCTTCATCGTCCGCTTGTACGGTATCCGCTTGTACGGTCGCACCGGTCGGACTGTCCCAGAACTCGCGGTTCTGCCGGACCAAACGCTGAAACCGCAACAACGCAATGCTCGCACCGAAAACCAGCGCGGCATTCGACAAAATCAGCGCCTGAAGGGGGTGGGAAAGCAACACATCCATTATACGTACTCGTCTATCGTAAATTCCGTAGTCAACTCTGTATTCGATGGCCGTTCGTCATCGCCCGAAACGCGCTCGCGGTCCGGGGACTGTCGAGTATCTTCATCCGCATCCTGCTCGGAGGTATGCGATTCGTCGTCCCTCGGTCGGCCGCCCTCGTGTGACGGCTTCGCCGGCTTGACGGGCACGGCGGGCGTTATGGGTGGCACTCGGGATATCGAATCGGACATGACAGTCTCCCGTTGCTGGCTTCCGGGGTGCGTTTCCCGGGCTCAATTCGCCATCCTTGCTCTCAACCGTACCAGGGCCTGTCCGTGTATCTGGCACACGCGTGACTCGCTGACGCCGAGGACGGCGCCGATTTCCTGCAGATTCAGCTCTCGCTCGTAATACAGCGACAACACCAGTTGCTCGCGCTCCGGCAAGCGGCGTATCTCGTTGGCGATCTCCTGCCGGAATTGATCCCCTTCGACAACATCGTCCGGCGTCATCGCGTCTTCGCTCAGGGCCCGGCGCGGCTGTGTCGAATCGTCGATGCTCTCGTCCAGGCTGAACAGCTTCGATACGGCCGAGTCGCGCACGATGCCGTGATACTCGTCCAGCGAGATACCCAGGCGTTCCGCGATTTGCGCGGGCTCCGCATGCCGGCCGGTCTCGTTTTCGATCTCCTTGATCGCCTGGGTCACCTGGCGGTGTTTTTGATGCACCGAGCGCGGCGTCCAGTCGTGGCGGCGGACCTCGTCGATCATCGCGCCGCGAATCCGTATCCCGGCGAAGGTCGAAAAACTGGCGCCGCGCGACGGATCGAAATTCCGCGCCGCCTCCAAAAGCCCCATCATTCCCGACTGAATCAGGTCTTCGACTTCGGTACTCGCCGGCAGCCTGGTGATCAGGTGATAGGCGATCCGCCGGACCAGCTCCGAGTGCTCGCGGATCATCTGCTCCTGGTCGCCGCAGTTCCCGACGGCCGCGGTGTCGTAGGCCATCATTGCGTCTCACCCGACGCGTCGGCGCGATTGGCCAGGACACGCTCCAGAAAGAACTCGACGCCGCCGGAAGCGCCGGCGGCCGTCGGCAGGCGGCCGGTAGCGCTCGCCAGTTGCCGAAACGCCTTGGCGGACCAGCTATTGGGATAGGCGTCGACGACGGCGCGTTGTTCCTGCACGGCGCGCTTCAGGTAACCGTCCTGGGGCACGTTGCCGATGTGTCTGAGCACGACGTCCAGGAACTGGTCGGCGACCCGATGCAGTTTGAGATAGAGCTGCCGCCCGTCCGCCGCATCGCGAGTCATGTTCGTGACGACGTGGAAATGGGACAAGCCGTACTCGCGGCTGAAGACCTTGATCAGCGCGTACGCGTCGGTAATCGACGAGGGTTCGTCGCAAACGACGACGATCGCGTGTTGCGCCGCCTGCGTGAATCGCGCGACATTGTCGGACAGGCCGGCGGCGGTATCGACGATCAGGATGTCCGGTTGCTGGGAAACCTCGGCGAATGCCTGAATGATCGCCGCCTGCGACCGGGCCGGCAGGTCCAGCATCGAGGTCTGTCCCGACGTGGCCGGCACGACCCTGACGCCGCAGGGCCCGTGCACGACGGTGCAGTCGATGTCGGCTTCGCCACCGATGACGTGCGACAGGTTGAAGCGCGGCTGCAGTCCGAGCAGCACGTCCACGTTGGCGAGTCCGAGATCGGCGTCCAGCAACATCACGTCCCGGCCGTCCGCGGCATGCGCAATGGCGAGATTCGCGGCAATGTTCGTTTTACCGACCCCGCCCTTGCCGCTGGTCACGGCGACCACGCGCGTATCCTTGGGCAGCATCGCCCGCTCGACCTGCGCTGTTTGTCGGTCAAGCATGTGCGCCACCTGCCATGCCGAATCGTTCGACCATCATCACTTCGTCCACCCGCACGGCGCTTGCACGCATACACTCCACGGCCTGGTTGACCAGCCACAAGCGCTTGCGGGCCGCCGGATGCAGATCGTCGGGGACCCGTTGCCCGTCGGAGAGCAGCGCAGCCGGCAGGTCGTGCCGGATCAAGCCGCTCAGCACACAGCCGAGTTGCGCGGCTTCGTCGATCTTGGTGACGATCGCGCCGGCCAGCGGCACGCAACTGAACACGCGAACGGTCTCGTCGATCACCGCCTCCTGGCAGGTCGCCGACAAGGTCAGGTAGTAGTGCACGCGGTGCTCGTTACAGCCGTAGGCGGCCAGGCGCGCGGCGAGATCGCGGTCGCGCTGACTGGTGCCCTCGGTGTCGATCAGCACCAGCTTCTTGTCCCGCAGGCGATCGAGAATTCGGGCCAGTCCTGTCGAATCCTCCGCGGCATGCACCTTGATGCCGAGAATGCCCGCGAACGTCGACAGGTGTTCCTGGGCACCGATACGGTGCGAGTCCGCCGACACCAGGGCCACTTCACCGGCGCCGTATTGCATGGCGTAGCGGGTCGCGATCTTGGCGATCGTCGTCGTCTTGCCGACACCCGTCGGGCCGATCAGCGCGGCCACGCCGCCGATGCCCAGAAGATCGGTTTCGGCCACGGGTATCGTATGGGCAAGCATCTGCAAGGGTTTGCGCCAGTAGTCTTTGGCGTCCGTCAGCGGCTCCAGCCTGTCGGCGATGATGTTCGCGACATCCGGCGCGATACCGATGCGGGTCAGGTTTCTCAGGATCTGTGCCCGGCCCGGATTCCGGCCGGACAGGTGTTGCCAGGACAGGCTGGAGAGCTGTGTCTCGAGCATGCCGCGCATGTCGCTGATCTGCTCTGTGATCTGCTCGGCGACATGCTCAGAGATATGCCCGGGCATGTCCCCGGAGATGTGGCCGGAGATATGCGACCGCAACGATTTCAAAGACGAACCCGGTTGCTCCGCTGCTTCGGCCACCCCGACTTCCTCGACGGCAGGCCCGTCCGCCGACCCGCTGCCGGTCTGGCGCAGGCTTGCGGATACCAGCTTCACCGTATCCTTCGCGTTCTTGAGCTTGCGGCCGACGCCGCCGGAAGACCATGGCCTGGCGGCCGGTTCCGGCGCGATGTCGGTCTGTCGATCATCCCCGGCCACGGGCGATCGTAATGCCTGCTGAATCAGCGCCTCGTCGTAGTCGACCGCGGATATGACTTCGATACCGCCGTCGACCCGGCGATTGGACAGTATGACCGCGTCCGGACCCTGCTCTTCCCTGACCTGCCGCAGCACCTGCCGCATGTCGGTATCGACAAATCTCTTGATCTTCACCGCTGTTTCCTCGCTAAGGCTTTGTTATTGGTCCTATTTGTCCTATTCGTCTTCATCCAACCGTCGCTACCATTTCGATCCGCTTGTCGTCCGGAACCTCGTTGTACGCCAGTACCGTCAGGTTCCTGATGTTCCGCGCCATCTTCGCCAGCCAGGGCCTGAGCTGCGGCGACACCAGCAGTACGGCCGGATCGCCGCCGACCTCCCGGCGCTCGGCCTGGTCCTTGAGCGCTTCCTGAAGCCTGGTGATGATTCCCGGCTCCACGCCCAGGCTCGCACCGTCCTTGCTGGAGTCATTCAAGATTCGTTCCAGTTCGGGCTCGAGCGTCATGACCTGCAGCTCAGGCCGCATGCCCGCTACGTTTTGCACGATCGAGCGGCCGAGCCGGACCCTGACGGCAGCCGACAAAACGTCGGGATCCTGACTGCGGGTGCCGTACTCCGCCAAAGTCTCGGCGATACGGCGTATGTTGCGCACCGGTATCCGCTCCTCCAGCAGGTTTTGCAGCACCCGCGTAACCGCCGACGTCGGCAGGGTCTTGGGCGTCAGCTCTTCGACCAGCTTGGGCGCCGACTCCGCCAGGCGGTCGAGTAGCTGCTGGGTCTCCTCGTGACCGAACAGGTCGTGCGCGTGGTCCTGTACGAGTTGGCTGAGATGCGTGGCCATGACGGTCGCCGCGTCCACGACCGTATAGCCGAGCATCTGCGCCTCGTCGTGCTGGCTCGCATCGATCCAGAACGCCGGCATGCCGTAGGCCGGGTCTTTGGTCTCGATGCCTTTCAAGGCGCCGAAGGTCTGGCCGGGATCGATGGCCAGTTCCTTGTCCACGTAGATCTCGCACTCGCCGACGGGCACACCCATGATCGTGATCCGATAGGCGTTCGGCGACAGCTCCAGGTTGTCGCGGATGTGGACGGCGGGCACCAGAAAACCCATCTCCTCGCTGAGTTTTTTCCGCACGCCCTTGATTCTCGAGACCAGCGGCCCGGCTTTCTGTCGGTCCACCAGCGGAATCAGCCGGTAGCCGACCTCGAGTCCGATCTGGTCCAGCGGCTCGACGTCGTGCCAGCCGAGCTCACGGGACTGCGGCGCTTCGGTCTTCTCCTCCGGTCTCGACTGCGAAGGCGGCTTCGGTTTACGGCCGCTGCGATACGCTGCATAGGCGCAGACCGCAGCCAACAGCAGAAACGCGAAATTCGGCATGCCCGGGATCAGGCCGAGTATCGTCATCACGGCTGCCGTGACCGCCAGGGTCCGCGGATCGCTGAACACCTGGGTGACGACCTGTTTGCTCATGTCCTCCGACCGCGACACGCGCGTGACGATGATCGCGACCGCGGTCGACAGCAGCAACGACGGTATCTGTGCGACCAGGCCGTCGCCGATCGTCAGCAGCGTGTAATTGTGGACGGCGGCGGACAGCGACAGGTCGTGCTGGGCCGTGCCGATGATCAGCCCGCCGATGATGTTGATGAACAGGATCAGAATCGCGGCGATCGCATCGCCGCGAACGAACTTGCTGGCGCCGTCCATGGATCCGTAAAAATCGGCCTCCTCGCGGATCTCCTGCCGTCTCTCCCGGGCCACGCTCTCGTTGATGATGCCCGCGTTCAGATCGGCGTCGATCGCCATCTGTTTGCCCGGCATCGCATCCAGCGTAAATCGCGCGGTAACCTCCGAGACCCGGCCGGCGCCCTTGGTGACAACCACGAAGTTGATGATCACCAGTATCGCGAAGACGACGAAACCGACCGCGTAGTTTCCGCCGACGACAAACTCGCCGAAGGCTTCGATGACCTTGCCGGCTGCCGAGGTTCCGGTATGTCCGTTCAGGAGCACGACCCGGGTGGACGCGATGTTGAGCGCGAGCCTGAGCAAGGTGACGACCAGGAGAATGCTCGGGAAGACGCCGAAGTCCAGCGGTTTGCCGACGTAGATCGCGGTCAGCAGAATGGCCACCGACAAGGCGATGTTGAACGTGAACAACACGTCCAGCGCCAGCGCCGGCAGCGGCACCATCATCATGGCCAGCATGATGAGCAGCAGCAGCGGCACGCCCAGGCCCCTGCCCAGCCCGTCGAAGGCTTTTGCGGCGACCTCAGCCATCGTGCTCACCCGGTTCCGGCTTCATCGGTAGAGGCTCTCGTCGATGTGGGGCAACTCCGGCTCCGGGACGCGCGGCGCGCCGCGGGCAACGTTCTGGAGCTGGTAGATGTACGCCAGGACCTGGGCGACCGCTTTGTACAAGCCGGCCGGAATCTCCTGCCCGAGCCTGGTGCTCGAATAAAGCGCACGCGCCAGCGGCGGGGCGCTGAACAAGGGCACGCCTGCGGCCCTCGCGATGTCCCTGATCCTCGACGCCATCAGGTCCTTGCCCTTGGCGACGACCCTGGGCGCCCGCATCGCGCCTTCGGTGTACTTCAGCGCGACGGCGAAATGGGTCGGGTTGGTGATCACGACGTCGGCTTTCGGTACCTCCTCGCCGATACGCCGGTTGGCGATCTGCTGCTGCAGCATTCGGATGCGCGACTTGACCTCGGGCCGCCCCTCGGTGTCCTTGAGCTCGTCACGGACCTCCTGGCGGGTCATCTTGAGTTTCTTCCTGTGATTCCACAGTTGGAACGGCACGTCCACCAGTGTGATCAGGATCAAGGTGGCGCTCACGATCAACAAGGAAACACCGCAGAGCTCGAGCGCATCGATGACGGCGGTGCGGATCGGCTGCCGGCCCAGGGACAACAAGGTATCCGAGCTGTACCAAAGCCAGACGATCGAAGCCGCCGCGACCAGCGCAAACTTTGCAAGCGCCTTGACCAGCTCGTTGAGGCCGTTGGGGCCGAATATTCTCGCGAGCCCCTTGATCGGATTTAGCCGCGAGGTTTTGAAAGCCATGCCGCTGGCGCTGAACGACCAGCCGCCGATCAATACCGCCCCGCCCAGCGCCGCCGCCGGAACCAGCACGCCGAGCGGCAGCAGGCTCCTCAGCACGTCGATCGCGACGGTCGAAAACGCCACGGGCAGGTATCGCGGGTCGAAGATCAGATCGCGTTCAACCGACAGCGAACCGCGAATGTCCGCGAGGATCGTGTTGCCGATACCAGCCGCCATGAACAACAGCGCCGATGCGCCGGCCAGCATGACGCAGGTCATCGTCAGCTCGCGCGAGCGGGGGACGTTGCCTTTTTCGCGCGCCTCCTTGAGGCGCTTGGGCGTCGGCTGCTCGGTGCGATCCTGTTGCGGTTTTTCGTCGGACATCCCGGTCAGGACTCAAGCAATTCCGGCAGCAGCGCCAAGGCGGCGTCCAACAATTGGGACACGTTTTCCTGCAGGTTGCCCATGCTGAGAAAAATGACCGCGAAACCCGACAACATGGCAGCCGGAAATCCCACGGCGAACAGGTTCAGGGTCGGAGCCGCCCGGCTCATCACGCCGAACGACAAGTTGACGATGACCAATGCGGTCATCGCCGGCAACGCGATCTTCACGGCCACGACAAAAAGCTGTCCAACCCACTGCAAGGTGCCGCCCAGCAGCGCCTGGCTGATGCCGGTTCCATCCATCGGCAAGATCCGAAAACTGTCGGCAAGCAGGCGAATCACCGCCAGATGCCCGTCCACGACGAAAAACAGCAGCAGGCCCAACATCATGAAGAGTTGGCCCAGCACCGGAATGTTCACGCCGCGTTGCTGATCCACGAACACCGCGAAGCCCAGGCCCATGCTCATCGAAATGAGCTGTCCACCCAGCGCGATCGCATCGAAAACCACCTGCAGGACAAAGCCCATGATCATGCCGATCAGCAGCTCGCGGCCGATCGCCACGACACCGGCCAAGCTCAGCACATCCACTGCCGGCGGCGGCAAGGTCGGCGCTATGACCAGGGTCAGCGCCATCGCGAACAGGATACGCACCCGCGCCGGAACGAAGCTCCCGCCGATTGCGGGCATCACCATCAGCAGTGCGCCGATTCGCATGAAGGGCCATAAATAAAGGCCTGCCGTCTCCAGTATCGTGCTTGCGGTAATCGTCATTGATTCGCCTCGCGTTCATGCCGCCTCCTGCCGTCAGCCGATCGACGCCGGAATCTGTTCGAAAAGCTGCTGGGTGAAAGTCGTGATCACCTGCAGCATCCAGGGCCCCGAAACACCGAGTGCAAGGGCCAGCACCAGCAATTTCGGAATGAAGCTCAAGGTCATTTCGTTGATCTGGGTCGCGGCCTGAAACATGCCGATGATCAGACCGATGCCGAGCGCCGACAACAGTAGCGGCGCCGAAAGCAGCATCGTGACCCAGATCGCCTGGTGGCCTATCGTCGTTACCGTTTCCGGAGTCATTACCTGTCCTCGTTCATGTCGTGCATACCAAAAGATTCATACGAAAAAGCTGCCGGCAAGCGTGCCCATGATCAGCGCCCAGCCGTCGACGAGCACGAACAGCATGATCTTGAACGGAAGCGAGATCAGCATCGGCGAGAGCATCATCATGCCCATGGACATCAGGACGCTGGATACGACCAGGTCGATGACCAGGAACGGGATGAAGATCAGGAACCCGATCTGGAACGCGGTCTTCAGCTCGCTGACGATGAAGCTCGGGATGATGATCGACATCGGCGCGTCCTCGACCGACTCGATGTCGGTGCGACGGGAGATGTCCACGAACAGGTTGAAGTCGCTTTCCCGGGTCTGGTTGATCATGAAAGTCTTGAGCGGCTGCAATCCGACCTCGAGCGCCTGCTGCATCGTCAACTCCCCCGCCGCATACGGTTCGGCGGCATTGGCCCGGATCTCGTTGATGACCGGAGACATGACGAAAAAGGTCAGAAGCAGCGCGACGCCCAACAGCACCTGGTTCGGCGGCGTCTGCGCCGTGCCGAGCGCCTGCCGCAGGATCGACAGCACGATGATGATCCTGACGAATGCGCTGGTCGAAAGCAGGACGGCCGGCAGCACCGTCAGCAAGGTCATGATGATCAGGATCTGCATACTCAGCGAGTACGACTGACCCCCGGCGGCATCCCCGGCGAGCTTCAGCACGACGGGTTCGGCCTGCGCGAATGCAATCGACGGCAGGAACAGCACGGCCGCGATGACGAGGAAGCGGATCACGAGACTCTCTTTTTCAAGGCTTCGCCCAGCCGGGAAGCGAAGCTCGGCATCGGGCCCGGCCCGGCATCGGCGGCCAGCGGCAATTCGGTAGCCGCCGATTCGACGACAGGCGATTCGAGGACATGCAATGTCCGCATCCCCGCCGCGGTGACGCCGAGCACAAGCTGTTGGCCGGCGACGTCGACGATCAACAAGCGCTCCTTCGGACCCAGCGCCTGGGATGCGACGACGTTGATGAGCTGGCCCGAGCTGCCGCGCAATCCCTGAACCCGGCCGTAAAGCCAGGCGATGACCACGACCGAGAGCAGAACGATTGCCAGACCGCCGCCGACGTTTACGATGTCGATTGCCGAAACCGCAGCCGGCGGTGAGATCGCGGGCCCGGCCGCACCGGCCCAGACGCCGGATGGAACGGCGGCAAGGGCCGGCGCCGCGGCAAGCCGCCGGCGCCTGCGGATCGGGCGGAACGCCCGAAACGGTGTCGGTTGCCCGCTCATTGCCGGTTGATGTTCATGATCCGTTCGGCGGGGCTCACGACGTCGGTGAGCCGCACGCCGAAGTGACCGTCGACGACGACGATCTCGCCGTGTGCGATCAGCGTACCGTTGACCATGACGTCCAGCGGCTCGGTCGATTCGCGCTCGAGCGCCACGACCGAGCCTTCCACCAGCCCGACCAACTCCCGAATCGTGATGTCCGCCGAACCCACCTGCAGGGACACGGTGACCGGGACGTCTAGAACCAGGTCCAGATTCAAGTCCGCCCGCGGCCCGGCATTCGCCGCGACGTTCTGCTCGAGCTCGTCGGGCGCATACTCCACTTCGGCGGCCGGGTCGGCGCTGTCGCCCGCGGCCCGTTCGATGGGGGCGTCCTGTTCGTCGGCCGCCGGTTCCGGTGTTTCGCTTGCCATTTCGGTTGGTCCTCTGTGCTCTACTTCCGGGTGCGAAGCCACTGTCTGGCCTCAACGGCATTACAGCCGGCATGTACCCCGAAGCGCGCCTGCATCAGCGGCACGCCCCGGGCATGAATCGTTGCGGTCTTGGGGTCGTCGATGCCGATTACGTCCCCGGGTTCTAGCCGCACCAGCTCGCGCAAGCTCATTTCGACGCCGCCGACCGTTGCGGTCAGGCCGACGCCGATATCCGACAGCGCGGTGCGAATGGTCTCGGACCAGAGCCGGTCTCTTGCCGGATCCGCTTTTCTGTCCACACCCTTGAGGTGGTCCAGATGGGGCGCCAGCATCGCTTGCGGCAGGATCAAATGGACGGCGGAATCCCGGTCCGCAAACGAGACGTCGAAGCTGGATTTCAGAACCGTCGCGCTGTCTGCGGCGATGTCGAGCAGGGCCATGGCCGACTCCGTTCTCACCGGCACCGGGTCGATCGCCTGAAGCGGCTGCCAGGCCTCTTTCAATGTCGCCAGTATCAGCCGGCAGAAGGTTTCGCCGACACGGATTTCGCCAGGAGTAAAACGATCGGACTTCACGCCCGTGCCGCCGCCGGCGCCGCCGAAGTAGCTTTCGACCAGTTGATCGACGAGTTCCGCCTCGAGTAAGACGGCGCCGTGGCCCTGCAAGGGTGCGGCGGAAAACTGCGCGGCGATGACCGGCTGCCGATTCAGCTCCGGCAGCAACTCGAGGCTCAACGAAAGCGTCTCCCGGCACGAGACGCCGAGCTGGCATTGCAGCACCTGTTCGGCGCGATCCGCGAGCCGTTCGGCCAGACGATCGTTGAGTTGTTCCAGGCGCGGATAGCGCTTGCTGGCGAGCCTCGAACGGGACGGCAGCTCGAACGGCCGTACCGAGGCGAGATGCGGGCCCGCCGTCGAATGGACCTCGACTTCTCCGGACTCGACGCCCTGCAGGAGCGCGCCGACTTCTTCGTCTGACAATACCTTATCGTTCATGCGCGGCTACTGAATGACCAGGCTCGTGAAAAACACCGCTTCGACACCGGTCTTGCCCGTTTCGGTCTCGACGATGTCCCGAATTTCTTCCAGCGCGTCGGCGAGCATCTGCTCCTTGCCTTCGCGCGTGACGACGGTTTCGTATTCGACGTTGCCGTACATCAGGATCAGGCTGTTACGTATGACGGCGGCGTGATTCTTGACCTCGTCGATCACGGACTGGTCGCGCGACATGACTTCGAGCGTGAACTGCATGAAATGCGACTCGCCGTAGGCGTTCTTGAAATTGACGACCAACGGCGGATGCAGGGGTGCGAACAGCGCCGGCTCGGTGGTGTCCGCCGCGACCTCGACTGCCTCGGCCTCGTCTTCGGCCTGCGGCGAGATCGTGTTCATGATGGCAGGCGCCGCGAAGAAACCGCCGGCGCCCAGTACGACCAGCACGACGGCGACGATGATGATCAGCTTGGTCTTGCCGCCCTTTTTCTCGCCTTCCTTGTCTTCGTTCCGGTCTTCTGTCTCGTTGTCCGCCATCTCAGACTCCGTCGTTGTCATAGAGCCCGGTAATGCAAACGACGTGCCAAACGAAGCGGAGGCTATCGAGCCTAGTCAAAACAACGGATTACAGACGACCGTGCGAAAAGAGATCAAGCAACCGCCGATTTGATGACGGCCCGGGCAATACCGGTGACGTATTCCCGACGCCGCTCATCCGCCGAATCGCGATTTGCCCGGCCCGGGCGCATGACGGTTTCAGATATAGGTGTCCAACAGGCCCCTGCGCTCCGCCGTGCCCGGCGTGAGCGTTGCGGGTATGGCTTCTTCCCCGGATGAATCCGAGGACGACTCCGATTCGACCGCATGGGAACCGACCGCGGCCGAGTCTTCGCCATCCGCCGGACCGTCGCCGCGTTGATCCGATACGCTGGCTTCGCCAAGAGTCACGCCCTGGTCCGCGAACATCTCGCGCAGCCGCGGCAGGGCCTGTTCGAGCGCCTCCCGTGTCACGGCATGCCCGGCCGTGAAGGCAACCTTGGCGACGTTGTCGTCAAGCGATATCTGGACCTGCACGGGACCGAGCTCGGCGGGACTGAGGCGCAACTCGGCGCCGCGAACGTTTCTCGATACCAGCATCGAAACCTGCTTGCCGATGGTTTCGCTCCAGGCAGGATCGAATACGGACGTGTCGACGGGCAACGAAGTACCCGCAGGTACGCCGCCGGGTGCGTAAAGGCCTGCCGTCGTTCCCGGACCGTTCGTGGGCGGGACCGGTAGCGGTGTGATGGGTAAACGCTCGTAGCGTGCATCGATACCAGGTCGAGGCTCGATCAATTCCGGCTTCGGAGCAACGGCTGTGTCCTGCTGCGTGACACTGGATACCGACATACCCGGCAGGGAATCGACGGCTGTCCTCGTGACACCCGGGACCATATCCCGACCGAGCGACGATCGAGAATCCGGTACCGGATTCGCCGTTCGGCGGCCGGCTTCAAAGCTCGCCTGTGTCGCGGCGGCGGCAGCCGGAACGGTTGGCGTGCCGGCTGGCGTGTCTGCCCCTCCCTGAAGCGTCGGCGTGTTGACGGGTGTTACAACAAGGCCGGCAACGGGCCCCTGCCTCCCTCGTTGGACGATTCCTTGAACGAACTGCTGGCCGCCGCGCTCATCCACGGACGAGGTCGTCGGTCGAGGCCCGTGCATGTCGAACCCGGTCGTTTCGATACTCGTGTTCCTGCTCGCCGCCGCCGCGGGCTCCTGGCGCAAGACCGGCGAATCAATGGCGTTTAGCCACTGCGTTCGGCCGGACGGAGAATCGAGCCCGCTACCCGGCGAACGCGGCGGCAGCGGCCCGAATGAACGATCGATCGAACGATCCGATGAACGGTCGGCCTTGAGGCCGGAGGCGCCGCCGAACATCTCATCGCCCGCTTGCGTCGCCGCGGACACGGCCGAAGCAAGCGTGGCCGGTGTATTTGCCGGGCGCCCGACGGCATTCCGCGATACCGGGCCCGGACCGACGAGGGGCGGCGTTGCCGGCGCTGATGCAGCGAACGGCGACCGTACGACAGTCGCGCCCTCACCGGCTGTTGGGGACTGGACAGGCGCGGCCGAAAGACCGGGGAGAACCGGGGGTCTCGTCGCCGGGGCCGTCGGCGCGGCGCCCGGATTCGCGATGCCAGCCACCTGCGAGCCCGGTTGTGCGGCTACGGCCGGCATGGCCGCTTCGACCGTTACCGGGGCGGCGAAACCGGCCGGCGGAACCGGAACGATGTCGTCCGCGGTCGGCACGGCATTGCCGCGTTGCGGTAAGGCGTTGCCGTCCGACGTGACGGTTTCCGCCGACCCCGAGCCCGCTTGCGCCTGCCGTGACGCCGGCTCGAGGAGATCCGGAAAGCTCGCGCCATCCGGTCCGGTCCGCGCGGCGGTGCCGGCCGGATCGGCGACGGTACGAACGTCCATACGAACGTCTGTAGACAGCGGAAGCGACTGCTGGAACTGGAACGGCATACGGGTACCTCAATCATGCCCGCGATCGTTGCCGGTATTCTCAGCAAGTTCCGTGCCAGACAAAATCCGCTGCCGAATGATTCAATGAATCAATCGGACAGGGCCACTAGCTGTTAGAGCCTGTTAACACCATGCGCATGGTGTTAACAGGCCCTAATACGACGTGAGCCTCCGCACGAGTCCGGCGAGGCCCTTTATTAGTCAGTCGTGAACCGAATACCCGCCGCGCGCCGCCAGTTCGTCCTGCTGTTTCTGCTGCCGGCGCTGTTCCTCGCCGGCCTCCTGCTTCTGGAAACGATCGACGATACGGGATAGCGACTCCAGCCGCTGACGCTTTGCCATCCAGCGCTTCTGGTGCGCTTCGCGTTTGCTTTGGCCTTCCGCGACGATTTGCTCTTGCGCGCTGACCGCATGCTCCAGCCGTTGCATGAAACGATGATAATCCTGCCACTGCAGCGCGGTGGTGCCGGAACCGGGCCGCTCGCCGGTGGCATAGGATTGCCGGTACGCCCTGAGCTCTTCCAGTCTTCCGAGGGCGAGATCCAGGTCCTGTTGGCTTTGCGCCATCAGCCGGCGTTCCTCCCGCTCCTCGCGCTCGGCCATGGTTTCGATGGCGCCGATGCGACGCGATCGTTTCACCGGGCGTCACCGCCCGGCGCGGCCGCCGGCTGTGGCTGTTGTCGATCGTTCAGACTCAGGAGCCCGGCGAGCGCACTGACGCTGTCGCCATAGCTCTCGGAAACGTCTTGCGGCTGACGCAGGAACTCGACGATCCGCGGCCACAAAGCCACGGCCTCGTCGACACGCGCATCGCTGCCCTTCTGATAGGCGCCGACGGCGATCAGGTCCAGGTTCTGGCGATAGATCGAATACACCTGCCTGAATCGGGTGATCAGGCGCTTTTGTTCCTCGCCGGCAATGGCCTGCATCGCGCGGCTGACCGAAGATTCGACGTTCACCGCTGGATACAAGCCCGTGTCGGCAAGCTCCCGCGCCAGTACGATGTGCCCGTCCAGTATCGCCCGCGACGCGTCGACGACCGGATCGTTGTGATCGTCTCCCTCGGCCAGGACCGTGTAGATGCCGGTGATGGAGCCCTGCCCCGCCGCGCCGTTGCCGGCGCGCTCGACGAGCTGCGGCAGGCGCGCGAATACCGACGGCGGATAACCCTTGGTGGCCGGCGGCTCGCCGATCGCGAGCGCAATTTCGCGTTGCGCCTGCGCAAAACGGGTCAACGAGTCCATCAGCAGCAAAACGTGCCTGCCCCGATCGCGGAAGTACTCGGCTATCGCGCAACTCAACCAGGCGCCGTGCATTCTCATCAACGGCGTGTCGTCGGCCGGTGTCGCCACGACCACGGAACGGCTGAGCCCTTCGGCCCCCAATGCCAGATCGACGAACTCCCTGACCTCGCGACCGCGCTCCCCGATCAGGCCGACGACAATGACGTCGGCATCCGTGTATCGCGTCATCATCCCCAGTAGCTGGCTCTTGCCGACGCCGCTGCCGGCGAACAGCCCCATCCGCTGACCGCGGCCCAGCGGCAAGAGCGCATTGATCGAGCGAACGCCGACATCCAGCGGTTCGCTGATCGGCAGGCGTTTGAGCGGATTGATCGGCGCGCCGAACAAGGGCACGCGATCCGCGCAGCCCAGGGGCGGACCGTCGTCGATCGGCTCGCCGCAACCGTTCAGCACCCGGCCGAGCAGCTCGTCGCCGACGCGGACGTCGCGCACTGCGGCAACCGGTATGACACGGGCGTTCGGCACGATGCCGCGCATGTCGCCGGCGGGCATCAGATACAAACGCTCGCCTGCGAAACCGACCACCTCCGTTTCGATCCGGCGGCCGTCGAGCGCAACGATGTCGCAACGCCCGCCGACCGGCGCCTCGCAACCCTCGGCCTCCATCGTCAGGCCGACCGTGCGCCGCAAGCTGCCCTCGACGGCCGGCGGCGGAACGCCTTCGCGCGCGCGCTCGACGTAAGCCGCAAGCCGCCGCTGCGTGTGCGCCGTGCGGTCGGGATCCGGACCTGCCATGCGCGCCCCGCTCACCGCCGCCGCTCGTCGCCGGCAATGGCGTCGACCAAGGCCTGAAAACGCGTCTCGGCTCGGGCATCGATGTGCGAGTGCTCGCTGCTCACCTTCAAGCCGCCGCGGCTCAGCAACGGGTCCTCGACGATACTCCAGGCCACGTCGTCGCCGCCTTCGGATAAGGCCTCGCGTACCAGCGCGGCATCGTCGGGATGCAGGTGAACCTCGACGTCACGGCTCGCGGCCGGGAGCAAAGGTACGGTATCGCGAACGACGCCGACGACATGCCCGGGATCGATCTGTATCTCGCGGCGGAACAACTGTTTGGCGATCGTAATCGACAGATCGACGAGTGTTTGCTCGACGGCCTCGTCGAGCGCCTCGAACGGCCTTGCCAGGGCCGTCAGCAACTTGTCAAGACGCGCCGCGCGTTCGGCCGCGGCGGCCTCGCCGGCTTTGAGTCCGTCGCGATGTCCGGCCTCGTACGCCTCGTCGTAAGCCGCTTTCTGCAGCGCCTGCAGGCGCTCGGCCGTCAGAAACCCGCGCCCGCCAGAGCCGTCGATCGCCGGCGCCTGCCACCTTTCGGTTTGCCGCGCGTCCTCCTGCGGCGCTTCCGGTTGCGCAGCGGACTCAGACATATTCCTCCCCGCCCTGTCCCAGATCGAGATCGCCGGAATCGGCGAGGCGTCTCGCGACCTCGAGTATCTCCTTTTGCGCCTGTTCCACCTCGCTCAGGCGCGTCGGTCCGCGCGCCTCGATGTCCTCGCGCAACAAGGTCGCGGCGCGCTTGGACATGTTGCTCAGGATATGATCCTGCATCTCGGGAACGGCGCCTTTCAGCGCGACGACGAGCACGTCGTTGGACACCTCGCGCAACAGCGCCTGAATGCCCCGGTCGTCGACGTTCAGTAGCGAGTCGAAGACGAACATCATCTCTTCGATCTCGGTACCCAGATCGTTGTTCCGCTCCTTGATATCGTCGAGGATCTTGTCGCCCGATTCAGCGCCCAGCGCATTGACGATCGCCGCAGCCACCCGGGCGCCGCCCACCTTCTTCGACGTGGAACGGCTCACGCCCCTGGACTTGCTGGCAATCAGCTCCTCGATCTCGGCCAGTGCGCTTTGCTGGACGTCGTTCAGTTTCGCGATGCGCATCACGACTTCGGCGCGCTGCTCTTCGGGTATCCGCGGCAGAATCGCGGCGGCCTGCTCCGGTTCCAGGTAGGCGATGATGATCGCGATGATCTGGGGATGCTCGCCGGCGACGATCTCCTCGATCTCGTCGACCGACATCCATTGCAGCGTTTCGAAACCCTTGGCATCGGTGCCGGTCAACATCCGGTTGATCAGCGCATTGGCTTTCGACTCGCTGAAGGCGTTGGTCAACACCTTGCGCACGTAGTCCTCGGTCGCGATGCCGAAGGACGTCTGTTCGTCGATCTCGGTAATGAAGCCGTCGAGCACCCCGGACGCTTCGTCCTTGGACACGTTCTTCAAGGTCGCCATCGCCTCGCCCACTTGCTGGACCTGCTTGGCGTCCATGAAACGCAATACCTCGGCCGCCTCCGCTTCGCCGAGCGTCATCAGCAGCAATGCGGCGCGGCGGGTGCCGTCGATTTCCGTTTCCGAATCGCTCATTACCCGTCAACCGACACCGTCATTGTCCCGACGCGTCGACCCATTGCCGCACGACCTGCGCGACTTTGGCGGGATCGTGACCGCTGATCTTCCTGGCGGCGGCCACTTTCTCGTCGAAGGACGGCAGGGACGCCGTATTGCCGGGCAACTGGCCGACGGTGGCCGGCGCCGCGCCGTTCACGTTGCCTAGCATCGCTCGCGCCGCCGATGCCTCGTTGTTGGCCAGCAGCGACTTGAGCAGCGGTCGGACCAGCCCGAAAGCGAGCGCAAGCACCAGGCAGGCACCCAATAACTGCTTCATCACATCCATGAACGCGGGTTTCGCCCAGAAACCTGCCGAAGCCGCGGACTCGGCTTCCGGGACCGCCTGAAACGCCGCCTTGACGACAACCACCGAATCGCCGCGCGCCGCGTTGAAACCCACCGCCTCGCGCACCAGCGCCGTGAACCGTTCGATGTCCTCTTCGCTCAGCGCCGCCGCGCCGCCGCCCTCGGCATCCCCGCCTTCGACACCGGCAGCGGCGCCGACGTCGTCCACGAGCACGGCAACGGACAGTCGCCGGATCGTCCCGGCCTGCGGGCGGGTCCGGCTAATCGTGCGATCCACCTCGTAGTTTCGGGTGCTGGTGGACGAAGCGTTGACGACCGCATCCGCGGCGGCGGGCTCGACGCCGCCCGCGGCGGGCGGCTGGTTGCTGAGCGCGCCGGGCACGCCCACGGCATCCTGGCCGCCGGAGTTTCTACGGTTCTCCGAAACGTGCTCGCTGATCACCACGCCGTTCGGATCGAAGCTCTCGCGCATTTCCTCGCTGACCGTGAAATCCATGTCGGCGACCACCTCGGCACGGACCCTGCCGGGCCCCAGCAGCGGCGTCAGCAAGGCTTCGATGCGGCGCCTGTAATCCTGCTCGATCCTGGCCGCGAGCTGGTAGTGTTTCGCGGTCAGGGCGCCATCCCAGCGCTCGTCGCCGGAGCTCAACAGGCGGCCCTGCTGGTCGATGACCGTCACGTTCTCGGGGGCCAGATTCGGCACGCTGGATGCAACCAGGTGGACGATCGAGGCGACCTGGCCGTCCTCGAGCTCACGGCCCCGGTAGAGACTCAGCATGACCGACGCGCTGGCGGGCTTTCGGTCCCTGACGAAAGCCGATTGCCGCGGCAGCGCCAAGTGCACGCGCGCGTCGCGCACGGCGCCGAGATGCGTCACCGTGCGCGCCAGTTCGGCCTCCAACGCATGCTGGTACAAGGCGTTTTCGCGAAACTGGCTCTGACCGAAAGCCGGTTGCTCCTGCAGCGACCGCATGCCGACGGCGGCGCCGCGCGGCAGTCCCTGAGACGCGAGCTCGAGCCTCGCGTCGTGCAGCTTCGACTCCGGCACGGTCACGGTACCGGTATCCATGTTGAGCTTGAAATCGATATTGGCGCCGCGCAGGATGTCGGCCACCTGTCCGAGGTCCTCGTTGTCCAGGCCTTCGTACAGCCTGGATTGCCCGGGGGTCTGCGACCACAGCACGACCGCGAAACCAATCGCGACGGCGCCGGCGACGCCGATCAGAAGCCCGATCTGGCGTACGGCCGGTATGTTGAACAACATGGCCAGGTTCATGCTGGCCACCGGAAGCTTGTCCGGCTCGATCGTGTTGGCTTGTTCCATGAGCTGATGCCCGCCTCCTTACACCGGCATGTTCATGATGTCCTGATACGCGGTCACGAGCTTGTTGCGCACTTCGGCCATCGCGCGGAAGGACAGACTGGCTTTTTGCGCGGCGATCATGACTTCGGTCAGATCGGTGCCGGGGTCTTCCGCCTCGTAGGCCCGTCGCAGCGCCGACGCTTCCTGCTGCGACTCGCTCACCGAGTCGATCGTCGATTTCAGAAGCTCGCCGAATCCGCCGGTTTCCCCCGGCCTTTCGACCGGCGCCAGCTCGCCTTGCAACTCGCCGCTCAGCGCACGAATCTGTTCGAGTAGCTGTTGGGTATTGATGTCGTTCATGATCGGGCCTTCGTCGGTTCGATTACACGGATGCCCGCGCCGCGTTTGCCGGCAGGGAAACGCCGTTCTCGCGCAGGCGGGCGATCTTGTAACGCAGGGTCCTCGCGCTGATGCCCAGGGTCTTCGCAGCCGCGGCCCGGTTCCCGCCGCAACGGGCAAGCACGTCCAGGATCACCTGCCGCTCGCGATGCCGGAGACTGTCCTGCAGGTCCGCCTTCCCGGACTCGTTCTTCTCGCCGCCCGCGGCAGCCGGCTCGAAGACCAGATCGGCGTCGGTGATCAGACTGCCCGACTGCAATATCAGCGTACGCTGTATCAGGTTGTCGAGCTCCCGGACGTTACCCGGCCAGTCATGTGCGAGGAGCTTGGCCCGAGCTTCCTTGGACAACTCCGGCGCCTGCCTGGCGGCTTCCAGGTGCCGGGCGATCGCGAAGTCGGCGAGCGGAAGGATGTCCGCCGAACGTTCCCTGAGCGGTGCGACGTGCAGGGGGAACACGCTCAGGCGGTAATACAGATCCTCCCGGAACTCGCCGTCGGCCACGCAGCGCCTGAGATCGCGGTTGGTGGTGGCGAGCACCCGAACATTGAGCTTGATCGTCTTGCGGCCGCCGATACGTTCGACCTCGCGCTCCTGGATGACACGTAACAGCTTGGCCTGCAAGCCGACCTGCATTTCGGAAACTTCGTCGAGCAACAGGGTACCGTCTTGGGCCTGTTCGAACTTTCCCGGGTGCGCGGCGCTCGCGCCGGTGAAGGCGCCCTTTTCGTGGCCGAACAGCACGGCTTCGAGCATGTTCTCGGGGATTGCCGCGCAGTTGATCGCGACAAAAGGCCGGTCCTTGCGCGGCGAATGCTCGTGGATATAGCGCGCGACCACCTCCTTGCCGCAACCGCTTTCGCCGCCGATGGTCACGGTCGCGTCGCTGCGCGCCACCCGCCTTGCGAGCTCCAGCAACTCGAGCGACTTCGGATCCCTCGCCACCGGGTCGCCGGGCCTCGTTTGACGGCGCAAGTGCCGGCGCAAGGTCGCGACCAGCCCGTCCGCATCGATCGGTTTGACCAGATAATCGCAGGCGCCGTCGCGCATCGCGTCGACGGCCTGTTCGATGGTGCCGAAGGCCGTCATCAATACCGCCGGCAGCTCGGGATGTTGGCGCCTGACTTCGGCGAGCAGCTCGCGTCCGCCCATGGGCTCCATCTGTACGTCGCTCAGGAGCAGGCCGACCTCGCTGTCGTCGAGCACTGCCAGCGCCGCGCGGCCGTCGGCCGCGGCGCAGACGGACAGGTTCCGCGCCCTGAGCGTATCGCAAAGCGCGTCTCGCAGGACGGCGTCGTCCTCGACGATCAATACGTCATGCCGTTGCATGAGCGCGCTCCGGCCGCAGGCCGTATAGCCCTGGAATGTCCCTAACGGCCTCGTCATCGGTGGCCGACACGCCCGGCGCCCCGGCCGGCAGGCAAATCGCGAATGTCGAGCCATGTGGCCCGGAGTCGAACTCCACCGAACCGCCGTGCGCCTCCGCGACGCTGCCGACGATGGCCAGGCCCAGGCCGGTTCCCTGCGGCCGCGTCGTGTAAAAAGGCTGAAACAGCTTGCCGCGGGCCTCGTCCGGGAAACCGTGTCCGTTGTCGGTGACGATCAGGCACACCTCGTCGCCGTTGCGCGACGCGCCTAGCTCGACGACCGGGCAATCGGCACAGGCCTGCAGCGCATTCTCGACCAGATTCAGGAGCGCCCCTTGCAAAGCGTCCCGGTTGCCGACCACGGTCAGGCCGTCTTCCTGTAAATCCACCGTAATGTAACTTCCGTCGCCCAACTGGGGCTCGATTGCGGCAAACACGTCGTCGAGCAGCGAGCGCACCTCGATCGTCTCGCCGTGACGGCGTACGCCGCCGACGAAATTCAGCATGTCGCTGACCAGGCCGTCCAGGTTTCTCAGGCAATGCGCCGCTTTACGAGCCACTTCGCCGTTGTCCTCGTCGGATTCGAGCTGCGAGATGTACAACAGCGCGGACGACAGCGGAGTGCGAATCTGATGTGCCAGGGCCGCCGTCATTTCACCCATCGCCGACAGGCGATCCTGGCATTGCAGCATCTCGGACATGCGGCGGCTTTCCGTCACGTCGGTCAGCAACAGGATCTCGCCGTGACCGTACTCGAGGGGACGGCGGAACAGGTTGATCCATCGGCCGTCGCGCAAACACAGGTCGCCGTCCACGCGCCGGTTCGGGCAGAACTCGCGTTGCACGACATCCGACCAGCAACAGCCGATCAAGGGTTGACTGAGCATCTCCGCGGCGCGGTTGTTGCGCTCGAGTATCACACCGTCGCCGTCGATCACCAGGAATGCGCCCGGCAGGGTTTCCAGCAGGCTCGACAGGCGGTTGCTCAGGCGCTCTTTTTCGAGCAACTCCCGGTGCCGGGCCGACTGCGCCACCCGCAGGCGCTCGCTCAGCGCTTCGACGCGCTGTTGCAGGGACCGGTAAGAGATCTCGAGCAAGCCCGACTGTTTGTTGAATGCCTCGAAGGCGAGCTCGAGATCCTCGTGGCTGATGGCGGCTTGTGTCACTGAAACGCTCCCTGCGGTGTCTTCAGCGATCTACAAGCAACTTACATGCCAAGCCGGCGTATAGAAAAAAATCAGTGGGTTACGTGTATCGTCCTGTCGCGGTGCGCGTCAAAAAACCGACGCATCGCTTAGTCCTCGAGCGTAGCCGACGCAAATCCGTCAGCTAATGAGAAAGGTGAGCGTGCCGCTGCCGTAGCTCGGGATGTCCACACTGAACGCCACTTTCTCGGAAGCCCCTTCGAGCGAAGCCACTGCATCGTTGGCGGCGCCCGGATCCAGGGTCTTGTCGAGCCTCAGGTGCGCGCTGGAGTCCGACATCAAGAGCTTCGAGCAGATGTTCATGACTTCATAGAAATTGTCGACCAGGGCCTCGCTGATCGAATTGCCGCTGATCATCTCGCGGACGACGTCCGCCGGTATCATCGACAAGGCCGCGCCCGAGTAAGCCACGAACTCCCGGTCACAGGCGCAGATCGCAACCAGTTCGCCTTCGTCGTCGATGAAGGTTGCGACGTGCAGCGAGTCGAACTCGGCGGCATCACCGCCGTTGACACCCAGCCCGTCGCCGAAAATCATGGCCAACAGGCTCGCGACGGATTTTTCGGTCGGGATTACATACTTCGAGCTCATACCATTTGTCTCCTCAGGCCGCTTGTCTCCTCAGGGCGGCCGATCAGTTGACGACCGTGTTCAGGGCTTTCTCCAACGATTCCGCCGTAAACGGCTTCGAGACCAGAAACTGCGCGCCGGCGTCCGTTGCCCGCTGCCGCATTTCCCTAGTCGACTCCGTCGTGATGAAACCGAAAGCCACGTCGTTGTCTTCGGCCCGCAGCGTTTCGAGCAGCTCGATGCCGGTCATGTTCGGCATGTTCCAGTCGGCCAGCACCAAATCCGGCGGATTCTTGCGGATCTGTTCGAGAGCGGCTGCGCCGTCTTCGGCCTGCGACACGTCCTTGCCGTTGAAGCCTGCCTGGCGCAAGGTGCGCACGACCATCATTCGCATTGCGAAACTATCGTCGACTACCAGTATTTTCATGCCTTGTATCTCAACATAGTCATAGTGAAAGCGGCACGCCTAGGCGCTACGCCCATCCTCGATGTGTTTTTCGGCAGCGCACGGCGGTTCTTTAGGCCCCGGCGTGAAAAGCCCGATTACCGGGCAGCCGCCGGCCGCGGCGGCCCGGGGCCGAGGCGGCGGTCGCGAGGCGCCCGGTCCGGCCCTAAACCCGGTCCGGCCCTAAACATTGTGCGGCACTTGCCGATACAAACCGCATGCAGCGCGTTTGAGTATTCGGGAATCGACAGGTCGTGACGCAATCAGCCGAGCAACTGGCCAGCAAGGTAACGCAACTGGCGTCGTTCCCCGACGTCGCCTTCCGAATCAACGACATGCTCTCCGACGAGGACAGCGGCGCCGAGGAGATCGGCGCCGTGATCGAGCCCGATCCGGCGCTGAGCGCCGCGCTGCTCAAGCTCGCGAACAGCGCCCTGTTCGGCATCGGCGGCAACGTCAGCAGCGTGGCCCGTGCCATCACCGTCGTGGGCCTACGCGAAGTCCGGGACCTGGCTTTCGGGATCTGTGCGACGACGACGTTCAAGGGTATCCCGAACGACCTGGTATCGGTCGAGGATTTCTGGCAACACAGCCTGTATTGCGCGATCGCCGCCCGTCAGATCGGCGTCGCGGCGAAGGTGGACGGCGGAGACTCCCTGTTTACGGCCGGACTGTTGCACGATATCGGCCATCTGGTCATGTTCAATCAGTGCCCCGAAGCGTCGAAGCGAGTCCTGTTACGCTCGGCTGACGAAAGCGACGGCGTTTCCATCTACCGCTCGGAAAGGGAAGTTTTCGGCTTCGACCATGCGGCCGTCGGTGCGGCGCTGGCGCGTCAGTGGCGCCTGCCGGACTCACTGCGTGCGGCCATCGAATACCATCACGAGCCGTATGCCACGGACGAGGTGACGGATTCGATCCTGGTCGTACACATCGCCAACAGCCTAGCCGTACTGACCGAGCTGGACAGCCGCAACTACGAGGACGCGCCGCCGATCGACCCGCGCGCCCTGTCGGCCCTGGGCCTGTCCGGCGATGCGTTGCTCGATTCGATCGAAGACATCCGGACATCCGCCGAACAACTGATCCGGGTTTTCGTCAACTGAATACGGCGCGCCGGACCGCAAAGGCGCGCGTCGCTGCGGCGTGGACCAGGGAGAACCGCCCTCACTCGCGCAAGGCCAGTTCCATCAGGCGTTGCGCAATCTCCTGCAAAGGCATGACGTGATCCACGCCGCCTTCTTCGATTGCGGCGTGCGGCATGCCCCAGATCACACTGCTCCGTTCGTCCTGGGCTATGGTTGCGGCGCCGGCGTCGTGCATGCGTTTCATGCCCGCGGCGCCGTCCTTGCCCATGCCGGTCAACAGCACACCCACCGCGTTGTGCGCGGCCGTCGCTGCGACTGAATCGAACAGCACGTCCACGGCCGGCCGGTGCCGGTTGACCGGCGGATTGCTATCCAGTTTGCAGCGGTAACGCGCACCGTTCCTGATCACGGACAGGTGCTGATCCCCGGGGGCGATGAAGGCGTGCCCGGGACGAATCTGCTGCCCGTCCCGGGCCTCGCACACGACCAGCGGCGAGACCTGATTCATGCGATCGGC
The DNA here is from genome assembly GCA_028279985.1 of Woeseiaceae bacterium. Classification (GTDB taxonomy): domain Bacteria; phylum Pseudomonadota; class Gammaproteobacteria; order Steroidobacterales; family Woeseiaceae; genus UBA1847. The sequence continues at coordinate 221,372 of JANQMR010000033.1, read as the reverse complement.
GAAGGAGCCGCTGAATACAGGGGGTATGTGCTGGGCGATCACGATGCCCGGGCAATCCGGGCGCAAGCCCATCAGCACATCCTTGATGGCTTCGGTACCTCCAGTGGACGCACCGATGGCAATGACCCGGTCGGTCGTGCTGTAGGCGCCGTTGTCGCCGGCCCCGGCCCGGGCGGCGCCGTTGGCGGGCCGGGCCGCCTGGGCGATCAGGGCACTATTTCGCCGCATCGCCGTGTCGACACAAGCTTGCGCGGCCGCCTTGACCTTGGATGCGATCTCCTCCGCGCAGTCGTCGAGCGTACGTTCGAGATCCACCTTGGGCTTGCTGACGAAGTCGACCGCGCCGAGTTCCAGCGCGCGCAACGTGACCCAGGCACCCTTTTCCGTCAACGAGGACACCATCACGACGGGCATCGGATGCAGGCGCATCAGGTTCGACAAAAAACTGAGCCCGTCCATTTGCGGCATCTCCACGTCCAGCGTCAGCACGTCGGGGTTCAGCTTCTTGATCTTGTCCCGCGCCGCGTAAGCGTTCATGGCGGAACCAACGACCTCGATCTGCGGATCCGAATTCAAGAGCTCCGTCAACAGCTTGCGCATCAAGGCCGAATCGTCGACGACCAGCACCCTTATTTTCTCGTCCATGCCGACTCCAGGTTTGGGCGAGAATCCGCGGCCGTCCCGCAGAACTCGGTCGGACAATTCGATTTCGCCAAGCCGACCCTTGCACGTTTGGTCGAATTAGTCGAGAAGCTCAATTTCACAAACCCGACCCTTGCACGCCTAGTCAAATCAGTCGAATGGCTCAACGTCACCAACCCGACCCCTGCGCACTTGGTCAAATCAGTCGAACAGCTCAATCTCACAAGACTGATCCTCGCTCGCCAGGTTGGATTCATAACGCTTCTCCCGGTCCAGGATCGCCTTGGTCTGCAGCGACCTCAGCCGGCGAATCATGACCTTGCCGGTACGCGGGAAGTAATTGACCTTGCGCGGATGCGGCCCACCGACATCCTCCGCCGCGATCGAGAAACCCTCCGCGCGCACGAACTGCCTGGCAAACTCGATGTTGCGTTCACCGATATTGTTCACGTCCATTGCCAATACCGTTCCGCCGCCGAACAGCTTGAGCTCGAGCCGGTCCTTGCTGCCGCCCTGCTTCAGAATGTCGTTGATCAGCTTTTCCATGGCGGCGATGCCGTAACGGGTTTCCAAGCACTCGCCGCCGCCCCATCGACCCAGGCTTCTCTTGGTGTCGCCCGGTAACATGAAGTGATTCATGCCGCCCACGCCGCTCAACGGATCGCGGATGCAGGCCGAGATACAGGAGCCGAGCACGGTCGTGATGATCTCATGGGTCCGGGTGACGTAATACTCGCCGGGCAGGATCTTCGCAGCGCAGAGTCTGTGCTTGGAATCCCAGATTCGCGTGATTCCGTCGAAGCCGTCCAGGACATCGGGCCAGGTCTCCCGGCTGTTCGTCATTCCGCCCACTAATGGGTCTTCCGGTAGATCGTATTGCCGATCAGCTCGAAACGGTCGGATACGTTGAACAGGCTTTCGGAATGCCCGAGTATCAGATAAGCGCCGTCCGCCAATATGTCGGCGTAGCGATCGATCAACACGCGTTGCGTCGGTTTATCGAAATAGATGATGACGTTGCGGCAGAAGATGAGGTGAAACAGCCCCTTCATCGGCCAGTCGTGCATCAGATTCAGTCGTTTGAACGTCAGAAGCTCCCGCAACCGGTCGTCGACCTCGACGAACTCGCCACCTGGGCCGCGGCTTTTCTTGAACCAGCGGCGCAGGCGTTCGCGCGAAAGCTTCTCCACGCGCTGCATCGAATACATACCGGCCTTACAGGTGTCGATGACGTCGGAGTCGAGATCCGTACACAAGACCCTTGCATCCCAGTCCTCGAGATTTCTGAGCGACTCTCTGAGCGTGATCGCAATCGAATAGGGTTCTTCCCCCGTGGAGCAGCCGGCCGACCAGATCCGCAAGCGCCTGTCGCCGCGGGCGGCTCGCGTGACGGCCTCGGGGACGACGGTTTTCTCGAGGAACTCGAAATGGTGGTTCTCGCGAAAAAACGACGTCAGATTCGTCGTCACCGCATTCGTGAACCGTTCGAGCTCCGCCGGGTCGCCCTGCTTCAGAAAATCGAGATAGCCCTGGAAAGTGTCGATGCCGGTCGCCTTGAGCCGCGTACTCAGCCGGCGGTACACGAGCTGGCGTTTCGAGTCGCTCATGTTGATGCCGGTCAGGTCCTTGATGACTGCGCGAATCTGCCCGAAGTCGCGATCGCTCATCGAAAACCGCTTGCTGCCGATGTCCTCCTCTCCCGCAGCATCGGCTTCGCCGATCCGGGGCCTTGCGGCAGCCTCGTTGTTCATCCGTGGTCTCCGTTAGCGTTTGTTGGCGTCTTTCGGCGGCCGGGCCGGCGCGGCCGTTTCGAACACGGCGTCGAACATCCGGCGCTCGTGCTCCATCGTGAATCTCGCCCTTGCGGCGCCGAGAAACGCCGACCAATCCTCCTCGCCGATCGGCCGATCCGCGGCTTGCATCAATCGTGCAAGCGCGGCGAGGTTAGACGCCGTGTTCGACAACCGCTGACTCATGCGATCGGCAAACTGCAGTCTGGAACTTGCGTTCAACGCCGCCTCCCTGAGCGGCTGCGATTCGTCGTTCGGGCCGCTATCGTCGGCGCCGCCGCTGCGAGCCGGAAGGCCGCGCTCGACCAACCGGTCCGCGTGGCGCGCCGTGTCGAGCACGGCCAGCGACAACGACTCGATCTCGGCGGAGGCCTCGTCCACGGCAACCCGGATCTGATCCGCGCAGAGCTGAACGAGTCGGGCCGCGGTACCGCCCGGGTCGCGCCGGTCGCAAGCCCTGCCGTCATCGCAATGCATGGACGCGCACCGCTCAGAACACCGGGCACAGGCCGTCGCCTCGATCCGGGCCATCGGGAATGTCCAGCGCTGAAACGAGGTCCGTCCGGTCCGCCAGCTCGCGCAGCGCTTCGGATACCCGATCCCACCGGATCGTCCGGGACTGCTTGCGGACCGAATTGGCGAAGCCCAGCAGCAGTTGCAATGCCGCCGTATCCACCGACTCGACCGCCGCGGCGTCCAAGACAATATCGCCGTCACCCGCGTAGGCCGCATCGAGCCGCTCGCGAAGCGCCCCGATCGTCTTAATGTCGTGATGGCTGTCGAGGACGACCGTCTCCGTCGATACCGACTGCCCGGCCGCGGCCCCGCCGCACGACGCTTTCGCCGCGCTCGCCTTCTTGCGCGCCGGCTTGCCGGTCGCCCTGCTGCCGGCCGGCGCTTTTTTCGCCCGGACCTTCTTCGCCGGCGTCCTCTTGCGGGCCGTCTTTTTGCCGGACGGCTTGCGGCCGGTTCCGATCGTCGCCTTGCCAGACCTCGGATTCATATCAATCTCCTCAATAGAAAACGCCGCTAGAACGACACGCTAGCAAAACGCCAGCACCGCGCCGCGCTTTCCCGCTCCACTCCCCGGCGTCACTCTTCCGGTATCGCCTCGACCTGCGCTTTATCCGCATCCGGCGATCTTGACGGCGACGAATGCATGTTCTTGAAGTCGATCAGGCAATCGACCTCGAGCAGGATCACCATTTTTTCCTCGACCGTTGCCAGGCCGCGCACGAACTCGGTATGCACGGCCCCACCCATGTCCGGCGGCGCCTGGATTTCCCCGCTCTCGAGCCGGTAGACGTCCGCGACGGCATCGACGACGAGACCGACGGTACGCTCCTGGTCTTCATGCGACATCTTGACGACGATGACCACCGTGGTCGCGCCATAGGGCACGCTGTCGAGGCTGAACCGTTTGCGCAGATCGATGATCGGTACCACCGCGCCACGCAGATTCAGGACACCCAGCACGTAGTCGGGGGTATTCGGAATCGGCGTCGCCGTGCCCCAGCCCTTGATCTCCTGAACCTTCAGGATCTCGACGCCGTATTCCTCGCCGGCCAGCATGAAGGTCAGATACTGTCCTCCGGCATCCCCGGACTCCGCCTGCTGGGTAAGCTCTTCCATGTGTTTCCGAGTTGCAGCCATTTTGATCTCCTGGAATTGGGTGCAAACGTCACGCCACTGCGGCGGTGTGATGTGGCACGCCGCCGTTTCTGTCGCAATAGAGTTGAATGAGTCCGGGCACGTCTAGGATCAGCGCGACCGTACCGTCGCCCAGGATCGTCGCGCCGGAGATGCCCCGCATCTGCCGGTAGTTCGCTTCCAGGCTCTTGATCACGACCTGCTGCTGTTCCTTAAGGTCGTCGACGAATATTCCCACGCGCTGGCCGTTGGCTTCCGCGACGACCAGCAGGCCGTCGTCGATCCGCGCGCTGTCGGCCTGGATGCCGAACAGCTCGTGCAACCTCAGTATCGGCAGGTATTCGTCGCGCAGCTTGAACAGCTCCGACTCGCCCGCGATCTGGTTGACCTTGTCGGCGCACACCTGGATCGTCTCGACGATCGATACCAGCGAAACGATATAGGATTCCTTGCCGACTCTGACGAGTTGGCCGTCCAGGATCGCAAGCGTCAGCGGCAAGCGGATCGTGAACTTGCTGCCCACGCCGCATTCCGACTGAACGGACACGTGACCGCCGAGATCCGCAATGTTACGCCGCACGACGTCCATGCCGACGCCGCGGCCCGACAGGTCGCTGATCTCCTCGGCCGTCGAAAAGCCGGCCATGAAAATCAGGTTGTTGACGCGATCGTCGGAGAGCTGCTCGTCGGCAGCGACCAGCCCGCGCTCGCGCGCCTTGGCCAGTACCTTGCCCTTGTCGATGCCGGCGCCGTCGTCTATGACCTCGATGACGATGTTGCCGCCCTCGTGGTAAGCATTGAGCTCCAGGACGCCGGTCTCGGGCTTGCCCGCCGCGACACGCTCCTCGGGCGTCTCCAGGCCGTGGTCCAGCGAGTTGCGAACCAGGTGCACGAGCGGATCGCCGATTTTTTCGAGCACCGTCTTGTCGAGCTCCGTGTTCTCGCCGGTGAGCTTGAGCTCGACCTTCTTGCCCAGCGCGTTGCCGGTGTCCCGGACCAGTCTCGGAAAACGGCTGAAGGCAAAGCTGATCGGCAACATGCGAATCGCCATCACGCTTTCCTGGAGCTCTCGCGTGTTGCGGGATAGCTGTGTCAGCCCCTCGCGTAGGCCCTCGATCTGCGTGAAATCGAAGTCGCCGGTGTACCGGCTGAGCATCGACTGTGTGATGACGAGTTCCCCGACCAGATTGATCAGCGCGTCGACCTTGTCGATGTTGACGCGAATCGAGCCGGTTTCCTGGCTGAACGCAGTGCCCTTGGCCGCCGCTGCGGCGGGCTTGGCGGCAGCCGGAAGAGACTCGGCTTGCGCCGGCGGTTTTTCGGACGCCGGCCCGTCGTCCGCCGCGATGCCCGGAATCGGCTCGAGCTCGAGCTCGCACTCGTCGGCAACCCAGGCGAACACTTCCTCGACCGTTTCACGGTCCGCCGAAGCATGCAGCACCAGGTCCCAGCCCAAGCGGCATTCTTCAGGGTCCAGCGATTCGAAATCGAGGTCCTCCGCGCCGACTGCCTTTACGTCCAGCGCGCCCAGCGCCTCGAGCTCGCGGAACATGCGCAGCGGATCGTTGCGCGACTTGAAGATGCCGGGACCGGGCCTGAACCGAATGCGCCAGCCGGCGCCGGCCTCATCGGCCTCATCGGCAACGCGGGCCTCATCGGTAGTCGCGGCGGCCTCCCCGGCAGCATGACCGGAACCGCACGCCGCTGCCCCTACTCCCGGCTTCTGCCGCAGCATCGTCTCGAGCTGCACTTCGAGTTCCTTCGCGCGCGCCGTGTCGACGCTGCCGGTCGCCAGACTGCCGGTCATGTCGCGGATGCAATCGACGGACTGTAGCAGCAGGTCGACGGCGTCGCGGGTCACCGGGCGTTCGCCCCGGCGCATCTCGTCGAGCAGGGTCTCGACGTGGTGCGCGAATTCGGATATCTCCGTAAAACCGAACGTCGCGCCGCCGCCCTTGATCGAATGCGCAGCGCGGAAAATGGCGTTCATGGTTTCGGGGTCCGCGGCGCCAAGGTCGAGATTCAACAACCCGGACTCCATGGTATCCAGCCCCTCGAGGCTTTCCTCGACGAAGAGCTGGGCAATTTCGGCCATGTTCACATCGACTGACATTTCAACCTCCCCGTCATCTCGGCTCTTGCAGGCATCGCGGCGTCGAGCGCCCCGGTAAACCGCGGCCTGCGCATCAGGACAGCACCTTCCGGATCGTGCCAACGAGTTGCACGGGATCGACCGGCTTCACGATCCAGCCAGTCGCACCCGCCGCCTTGCCTTCCATCTTCTTGTCGGTCCCCGATTCGGTCGTCAGCACGAGCAACGGCACGAAGCGGTAGTGCGGCAACTCGCGCAAGGCCTTGGTCAGGCCGATGCCGTCCAGCTTGGGCATGTTGACATCGGTCAGCACGAGATCGACGGCATTGGTTCTTGCGTATTCGAGCGCCGCCTCGCCGTCCTCGGCGACGACGACGGCGTAACCCGCCTGCTCGAGCACATAGGTAATGAGACTGCGGATGGATGCCGAGTCATCCACGACAAGAACACTTTGCATTCGACGCTTCTCCCTGTGACGAACAGCCCGACCGGAGGATTGAGGCTTGTAACCAACTCGACCCGAACGCGCCGGCACCGGGCTCGCGCGTCGACCGCCCGTCCCGATACCTGGCATGAGAGGTCATCGGCAGGAGGAAAAAAAAGTTGAACCGAAAACCGTCAATGCGTCACACCGCTGCAGCTCGGCAGAGGGGGAATCGCGTCGGTACTGAATGCGGGCTGCCGCTAAAGAACCCGCGACGACCGGCCGATATCCGTACTTGGGACGGCTGGAACCTATCTCAAAATGGTTCATAAAGTGGTTCATAAAGTGGTTCAGGGCCGGTGAATTCCAGGGTGTGTATGGACAGTCGGTTTACCGCGGATTCAGAGCAAGATTCGGTCGGAAGTCGGCTCGGGCGGCGACTCGGCCTCGTGACGTTCCTGCTCTTCCTGGTCAAGGGACTGCTCTGGGCATCCGCACCGGTACTGGCCTACCTGTTCGGCTGACGCCCGGGCGGCTTGGATCGAATCGGGCGGGTGACGGCCGCGCGCGGGGAAACGGGGATCGGCCTTCACCGGGCAAGACTGAGATTCAAATAAAAAGGACTAAAAATGAATGCAACTTCGGGCGAACACAACCAGAAGTTCCTTTTCCTCAAGGTGCTCACGAACGACCTGAATCGGGGTGACATCGAGCTGCCGTCTTTTCCCGACGTGGTGCTCAGGATCCGCAAGGCGTTGGAAGACGAGAACTGTTCGACGGAGAAGCTCGTGCAACTGATCGGCGCCGAGCCGGTACTGGCAGCGAGACTGCTCAGCGTCGCCAACTCGGCCGCGCTGCGGCCCAGCGGCGATCCGATCACCGATCTGAACATGGCCGTCAACCGGATAGGACGCATCATGATCCGGAGCTCGGCGATGTCGTTTGCGATGACCCAACTGCAGAATGCTTCGAAACTCGAAACCGCAAGAGAGCACCTGGCGGCCATCTGGCAACAATGTGCACACGTCGCAGCGCTCTGTTACGTGCTCTCTCGCAAGTACACCAAGCTGAACGCCGACGAGGCGATGTTCGTCGGACTCATGCACGGTATCGGACGGATGTATGTGCTGACACGGGCCGCGGACTTCCCGTCGCTATTCGAAAGCCGCGCGGAAATCGAAGCGATCATGGACGAATGGGATTGCGCCATCGGCAGCAGCATCGTCGAGAGCTGGGGATTCGCCGAACACGTTTCCGCCGCCATCCGCGATTTCAAGGACACGGAGCATACGCACGAGGGCAACGTCGACTACACCGACATCCTGATCCTGGCTTACATCCTGTATCGATTCGCCACCGCAGCCAAGGACGCCGAATTCACGCTCGACGATGTCCCTGCGAGCGGACGGCTGAGCATTACCGCCGCCGACATGATGCAGGTGCTGAGCGAGTCCGAAGAGAAGGTCACGTCTTTGCGCCGTGCTCTGGGCAACTGAGCAGCGTCGCCGCGCGGCACGACCGAAGCGTCTACGATCCCCGTTCCGTCGCAGCCGACGCTACAGTCCGGCAGAAGCCGGACAAGACGGCCGCTAACGCGCCGAACCGGCGTCAATCCGTTCCGCCGTCCCCGGACCAGGGATACACCCGGTCGACTTTCGGCCAGGGAAATGGGACCTCGCCCTCGTCCAGCGGCAGTTCGCCGGCCTCCTGCATGCGACTCGCGCGGCCGTCGGTGTACTCCTTAAGCAGCACGATCCCGCCGTCCCGCACTTCTCCGATCGCAACGGTACCGGCCGCGCTGCGCTTGCCCGTCGCTTTTTTCGTCGTCGCAAACTGATACTCGACGGCGAAGCGATTGCCGTCGACGAGCACCCAGTGAATGTAGACCCGCGTGTTCTCGTAGTTTTGCTGCCAATAGCGAAAAACGTTCAGTGCGCCGGGAACGTCGGTACGCTCGCCCGGGAAGGCGAACAGCATGTCCGGGTGCGCGGTTGCGACGAAAACCGCTTCGTCCCCCGTCTGCCAGGACTCCAGCGAGTCCCTGACCAGGGTTTCGATGTCGCGGGTTTCGACGTCGCGACCGGCGCCGCCGCAGCCTGCGCAGACTAGTAGAACCGCACAGACGGCGGCCTTACGAAGCTCTTCCGTCACCAGCTGTAATCCACCGAAACGCCCGCCCAGCGGGGCTTGGCGTAAACGTCGGTCGAGAATCCCAGAAAAGCGAGATCGAAGGAAAACGTCCGATACTCGGTGTCGGCAATGTTCTCGGCAAACACCGACAGCGCCAGGCGTCCGTCGTCATCCAGCCAGGAGAGCCGCGCGTTGGCCACCGAGTAGCTGTCCTCGAAGTGGCTGGGGCTGTTGAACGAATCGAAATACTGATCGTCGAACCAGCTCACGTCTCCCTGTATCGCCAGACGGCCGCCCCAGGGTGCATCGAACTCGTATCGCCCGAGCAGGCCCAGCTTGAGGTCGGGCGTCAGCGGCATGTCGGTATCGACGACCTGCAGCCCGAATAGCGTAACGTCCTCGAGCGTCGCGTCCATGACCGTGGCGGTCGCCAGCAGATCGAAACCCTCGACCGGCCGCGCGGCCAGTTCCAGTTCCAAACCGGTGATCTCGGCATCGGAATTGAAAGCCTGTGCGCTCAGCGTCGTGCCGTCGAACTGAAATGCCTGGGAGTCCTCGTAGTCGTACCGGAATACGGCGCCGTTGAACCGGAACCGGTCCTCGCGAAACGACGCCTTGAATCCGACCTCCAAGCTCGTCAGGGTTTCGCCGCCGACGGGAATACCGGGTATGGCGCCGGCGCGGGCCGTGAAACCCAGGTTGAACAAACCCGCTTTGTGGCCGCGGGACACGCCGCCGTAGACCAGCAGGTCATCGCTCGGCGTCCAGTTCAGGCGGGCGTTGAAGTCCACGTTGTCCTCGTCCAGCCGGGCGAGATCGCCGACCGTCGTCGTATTGAAAACCAGGCCCGTATCCTGATTGTCGAGATCGTACTCCTTGTCCTCCTGCGTGTAGCGCAACCCGAGAGTGACACCCAACACGTCGCTCAACCGGTAATCGATATTGCCGAACAGCGCCCAGGACTCCGTCGTGAGTTCATAAACGACCGGCGCCCGGTTGACCGAGCAACCGCCGGCGAATCCGGGCGAGCAACGTGCCTGGAAGCCGTCGATGTCGTAGTCGACGTAGTAGACGCCGGCAAGCCACTGCAGGCGGTCCGAACCGCCGGCAAAGCGGAACTCCTGCGAGAACTGCTCGCCGTTCGGGTGCACCTCGGTGCCGCGTTCGAACGGGGTACCGTCGCTGTCGAAGGTCGCATCCTTGGAGGTTTCCTCGAAGCCCGTCACCGAGACGAAGTCCAGCGCTTCACCGGACCAGGTGATCCGGGCGATTCCCGTCGTTTGTTCCGTTTTCAAAAAGATGTCGCGGTTGGAATGCGTGTCGCGAGGGTCGTCCGGTGTCGGCTCGACGAATCCCCCGAAACCCGGCTGGCCGATGTTCGGTATGGCCAGGAAAGTCGGCGGCGGATCGTCGGCGCTGACGTGGGAAAACATGTTGCCGGCGTCGTTGTCGTTCTCGCTATGCTGGAACAACAGGTTCACGCTCGCGTTTTCCGAGGGTTCGAACAGCAGTTGTCCGCGAATCGCGGTGTTGTCGAGCGCATTGCCGTCCTCGTTGCCCGCAACCGTGTTCTCCACCCAGCCATCGTACTCGTGATGCAATACGGATATACGTGCCGATACGACGTCGCTCAGAGGCCCGCCGAGCGCGCCCTCGAGCTTGATGCGGTCGTACTCGCCGTAGGTGAGCTGCGCGAACCCCTCGGGCTCACGAGTCGGTTTGGCGGTGATGTAGTGAATCAGGCCGCCGGTGGCGTTCCTGCCGTACAAGGTGCCTTGCGGCCCGCGCAGCACCTCGACGCGTTCGATATCGAAGATCTGCTGGTCGAGGCCGATTAGATTCGCTTTGTAGAACTCGTCGACGTACACGGCTGACGGACTCTCGTTGATGTCCGAGAAATCCCGTTGCGACACGCCGCGTATCGAGATGAACGGGAAATCCCCGTCGCCCGAGTTCTGGCCCATGGTCAGACCGGGCGTGTACAGCGCAAGATCGAGGGTACTGTCGATCCCGAGCGCCCTGGCTTGCTCACCGCTGAACGCGCTCACGCTGACCGGCACTTCCTGGGCCGACTGCTCGCGCTTCTGCGCCGTGACGACGATCTCCTCGAATTGCGCGAAGGCCGGCGTCAACCACAAACCGCCGAATGCAACCAGAACCCACACGCGACATCGAAACTTCCTGGCCATGGCCAATCCCCCTGTTTAGAACGTCACTAGCGTGGAAAGCTAACACGGATACCATTTAGTAACAAATGTTCGTATAACGGACTTTATGGCTTCCGTTCCGTCAGCAGGGATCGTTCCCATCGCGTCGACAGGACACTAATTCACGACGAAATCCGACTCGTCCCAGGTCGCGATGATCTGCCGGGCGGCACGGCCCATGACGTCGCTGCCCAGGTAAGTCTCGTCATCGAACACGACCGCCGACGCAATGAGGTCCAAATCGACCTTCGTCGCCAGGTCGATCGCGAGCGCTTCCGAGAGTGCACGTTTCTCACCGAAGATCGAGTGCTGAAACTCGGCGAAAACGACCCGCGATTCGTGCTCGGGCTCGGCCAGGAGCCAACGAAAAAACTGCTTCAGCGTGTACAGGTTGCGCGGCTGGTGAAAGCCCATGACGACTACCCTGAGCTCCTCCCACTGTTCGTCCGGATACGCCGCCTTCCACCGCCGCATCTGCGCGTTGAACTGGTCGAGCTGCTCCAGAGCGCCCCTGCGCAGGTTCTCGGCGATCAGCGGCCGCAACGGCTCGATGTAACGCGCGAAATCCTCGTCGCTGGCGTTGCCCGTCTCGGTCGTGCGCGCGACGTAATCCGCCGTCGCCGCGAGAATCCGCTCGATCCGCTCCCGCGCCCCCCGATCGACAGGCAGCCGGTCGACGTGCGCGGCGGCGGTCTCGATCGCGTCGCGGTATTCGCCGAGCCGCTCGAGCTGACGCGGCGACAGGCTGTCGTCTTCGCCCATGGACAGCACGGAAAAAACCCCCATGACCGGATGCGAAGTCCGCGCCATGATGCGATACACGGTCTTGTCCATCTCGAATCGCACACGCTCTCCGTTGGCGCGGATCAAGGTCATGTTGAGCAAGTCCTGGGTAATGATCGGCGCGTTGAAGACGACGTGCTCGCGGTGATACTCCACGGCTTCGTCGTAGGACTGCCGGAACTGGCGTTCGAGCGGCAACAATGCGTCCACCGCCGCTGTCGCAGGCGACAGCGGCGCGGCCGCCGCGCCCACGGTTGCCTGATGTGAACAGCCCGCCACGCCGGCTAAGGCCAGCACGGCGGCGACGCGCGGCGCCTTTAGATACGGCGCGCCGGCGCCCTTGCCCTTACGGCTGCGGCTGCGGCTGCGGCTGCGGCTGCGAGTGTTCTTCCACGCTGTCTCCATGTTCAAGCTCCCCGTTTCCGGCTCGGTGCCGGCGATCCCGATCGTGCAAGCGGTGCCGCTCGACCAACTGGTCGACCAGTCTCTGCGAGTTGATTCGGTAGTAGGACGGTATCCCTGGAAACGGCACGGGAACCAGAGGTACCGAGTGAAAATCGCGATCGATAAGCTGCGCGTCGTAGCGCGGCACCCCTTGGTCGGCGTTCGCAAGCCTGTCGTCGATGATCGAGCGTGCGAGCGCCAGATACGACAACGGCATGTTCGGCGGAAGCGACTGCCAATGCGTGTTCGTGCCGAAGAAGAAGTATTCGTGCCTATCGTTGAAGGCGCGTTTCCTCGACATCTCCAGATGTCCGCCCAACATCCACTTGACAGGATGCCGTCTTACAAAAGCCTCGAGCCGCGCGAGGCTCGCGGAAAAGTCCTGCCAGGACTCGATGAACAGAAGCCCCGGATAGAGCGTGTCGCCCGTGAACAGTAATTGTTCCCGGTGGTCGTACAGGGCGATGGAATCCGCGGTGTGGCCGGGCATCGGCAAGACCGCGATGTCGCGGCTTCCCAATTTGTAATCTGCGCTGCCGGCCGGCCAGTCCACAAGGCCGAAGTAGCGCTTCAAGCCTTCGATATCGTACTCCGGCGGCTTGGGATACGGGTTGTACTCACGCCCGGGCCGGTATCCGAGCAGCTCGACGTTGTCCATGCCGACGAAATGCCGGTGGCCGCCGAAATGGTCCCAGTGACTGTGAGTGCTCAACACGATCAGCGGCCGGTCCTGAACGACCGGCATGACGTAGGGCGCGAGATCGACGTATCCCGTGCCTGAATCGATGAGCATGGCGCGGTCGATGCTCCCGTCCGCTGCGCGATCCAATAGCAGATACAGGAAATTCCCTTCGAAGGAGTTCCGCAGGCTTTCGCGAAACAAGATGGTGTCGCGGTCGTATGCCCAGACCAAGTAGTCGCGGTCGTGGGCGATCCAGTTCGACGGGAACCCGGCCGTTGCGTTCACCTCGTCTTGCGACACGGTCCAGGTGTTGCCGGGACCGTCGACGAGTTCGAGCCCGGCTGCGCCGGTATTGCCGATGCAGACGACGAACTGGCCCTCGCCGAGGCCGAGCCGGGCGGCGGAATCGACGCCCTGCGCGCGCCGCAGCACGACGGTTTCACCCGGTACGCACGGGCGGTCGAGAGGCTCGCCCGAATCCAGCGCGGGATCGTGGTCGAGCGGACGAAGCCGTTCCCACTCGATCGGCACGCCGGTCGCGGCGACGGCGGGAGGACCGGTGACGAGCGTCGCCGCCGTCGAAGCCAGCAGCGCGAGCCCGGCCGCTGCCGAGCGCAGGCGGGCCGCCCTTTCTGTCGCCAACAGCCCTGTCGCCGGTAAACGGTAAGGTCCAAACATCATCGTCCAATACGTCCCCATCTCTAATACCTCCCCGCCTAATACGTCCCCGCGCTGCGTGCGCGTTGCTGGATCAGCGCGAGCACGACGTCGATCGTCGGCGTCGCAACGTCGACGAGGCGTCCGAGTTCCTGTACCGCGGTGACCAGTGCGTCGATCTCCATCGGCCGGCCGAGCTCCAGGTCCTGGAGCATCGAGGTCTTGTGCGCGCCTACCGCCGCGCCGCCCGCCAGGCGCTTGTCGACCCCGACACGAAAGCGCGCGCCCAGTTTCTCACCGACCTGTTGCGCCTCGACCATCATGCGCCGGCAAACGCCGGAGGTTCCCGCTTCGCCGGCAACCTTGTCGAGCGTCGCAAGGGTCAGGGCGCTGATCGGGTTGAAACACAGATTCCCCCACAGCTTCACCCAGATGTCGTCGCGGATGTTCCCGCGCACTCTCGACGTGAAACCGGCTTCGTTCAATGCATCGCTGAGCGCCGAAACTCGCGGGGACGAGCGCCCGTCGGGTTCCCCGAGGATGAACCGGTCGCCCTCGATATGGCGAATGACACCGGGCTCCGACAGCTCCGCTGCCGGATACACGACGCAGCCGATGGCCCGCTCGGGCCCGATCGCATCCCAGAGCCTGCCGCCCGGATCCACGCTCTCGAGCCGGCGGTTCTCCCAGGGCCCGTCCAGGCGATAGAAGTACCACCAGGGAATGCCGTTGACGCCGGTCACGACGGCGGTATCGTCGTCGAACAGCGGCGCCAGGCGATCCGCGACCAGGGGCAGCGACGGTGCCTTGAGCGTGACGATCACGTAGTCTTGCGGCCCGGCCTCCGCGGGATCCTCGATGCAGCGCGGATGCGCGACCCGCAGCTCGTCGCCGATCAGCAGCCTGACGCCATTTTTTTGCATGGCATCGAGATGAGGCCCGCGGGCGATCATCGTCACGTCTTGCCCGGCACGCGCGAGCTCCAGCCCCAACCAGCCCCCGATCGCACCCGCGCCGAAGATACAGATCCGCATCAGTCGAGCCCCAGCTTTGCGGCCAGACCGATACGTTGCAGCTTTCCGGTCGGCCCCTTGGGCAACTCGTCGACGAGCAACATCTTCCGCGGCACCTTGAACGCCGACAGGCGCTCGGCCACGAAAGAACGGATGTCGTGCGGGTCGGCCTCCGAGCCGTCACGCAACACGATCGCCGCCGCCACTTCCTCGCCGAGAAGCTCGTGCGGCATGGCGAAGGTCACCGCCTGGCGCACCGCCGGATGATCCATGAGCACGTCGTCGACCTCCCGCGGCGATATCTTTTCGCCGCCCCGGTTGATGATCTCTTTCAATCGGCCGGTAATCGTCAGGTAGCCGTCGTCATCCATGACGCCCTGATCCCCCGTCCGAAACCAGCCGCCGACGAAACACTCGGCATTCGCTTCCGGTCGGTTCTCGTAGCCCGCGGTCACATTGTCGCCGCGGATCACCACTTCGCCCGTTTCGCCCGCCGCCAGCAACTCGCTTTCGGACTCGTGCATGATCGCGACCTCCGGGCCCGCGGCACAGCCTACCGTGCCGGGCTTGCGGGGCGCCGGCGGCAGTGGATTGCTGGTCATTTGATGCGACGCCTCGGTCATTGCATAGGCCTCCACCACGGGGACTTCGAACGCGTTCTCGAGCTCGGCGAACACGGGCGGCGGCAGGGAGGCGGACGAGGAGCGAATGAACCGCAAGCGCGATCCGACGACGATCTCCCGATTGCGCGCGGCACGGCGCAAAATCGCCTGATGCATCGTGGGTACCGCCGAATACCAGGTGGCGCGGGACTGATCGAGCCACGCAAAAAACCTGAGTGCATCGAACGACGGCGCGGCGAAAACCGTGCCGCCGCTGCCCAGCGTGGCAAGCACGGCCGCCATCAATCCATGGATGTGGAACAGCGGCATGACGTTGAGGCAGACGTCCGAGTTCGTGAGCGCGAGCGTCTTGCCGATGTTTCGGGCCGAAGCACAGACGTTCGACTGCGACAGCGGCACGATCTTGGGGCGCGAGGTAGTGCCGGACGTATGCAGCACCAGGGCCGTGTCGGTAGCCGCCGCCGGACCCGTCCGCTCTGGAAACGGCGCCTCCCGGGCATCGTGGGAGCCGAGCGTGAACGCCCCTGCGCCGGCAGCCGGGTCGCCGGTGAGTTCCAGCACACGCAGACCGGCGCCTCGTGCAGCCGCCACGGCCGGCGAATCCGAGTTTCGCGCGACAACGAGCGCCTTCACCCCGAGATCGGAAAGGTAGAAGTCGAATTCCTCACGGGTATAGCCCGGGTTCAAGGGCGCCGTCGTTGCCGCGCTCGCAATACAAACAAACGCGGTGACCATGTGCGGTCCATTGGGCATGACAATCGCCACCCGGTCGTTGCGGCCGATACCGAGTGTATTGAGCTGCTCCGAACTCCGCGAAACGAGCGCACGCAGATCGCCGTAACTGAGCGGGCGCTCGTCCACGGCCCGAACCGCGATGTCGCCGTCGGCGCCGGACTCGAGCATGTCGGGAATCGTAGTCAAGAGCGTCGTCACGGGACGGTCACACCGGCACCAGCGCTCCGGTTGGACCGGAGTTTCGCATGCACGCCCAACATGATGACCAGGTACGCTGCGGCAAACAGCATCGACTCGAAGATGACGCCCCGGTAGCCGAAGTCGGCAACCGCAAAGGCTGCGATCGCCGAGCCGGCGGAAACGCCCATCGACGTGACGAACGTGCTCAGGATTGCCGCCGTCCCGCCTCGTTCGACCTGCGCCATCATGCCGAGCTGATAGGGAATCATGAAGTTCCAGGTGAACTTGTGCAGCAGTATGCCGAGCAGAAACGTCAACGCGGTCAACTGGGACAGGAACAGGGACAGCGCGCAGAAATGCAGAATGACGATGACGCTTATCACCAGCGGGCGGCTGAAACGATCGCCGACTGCCGTTGCCGCGCTGGCGCCGACCAGCCCCGCCAACGCTCCCAGGGACAGTATGCCGGCCACCGACGACCGGTCGATCCCGGCGGAGACGCCCATGCGCTCCGCATAGGTCCAAAGGCCCTGCTGCGAGACCATGAGCGCGAAGATCGCGCCGAGCATGACGATGGCGAACAACCAGTTCGTCGGCAGGTTTTTCCCTTGCACCGCCGGCCGCTGCTCCGGCCGGTTCGGGACCCAGAGCGCGGCACATACCGTCGCCGCGACGCCCAGTACGAACATCGTGCCGAAAAACGCGTTCATGCCGAGAGCCTGCGTGACGCCGAGCAAGGCGAGGACGGCGACGGTGATCGAGTCCGAGTCGCCGTCGCTGCCGTTGATGGCCACGGGCAGAAACGACAGACAGACGATTGCGAGCGCCATCTGATTCATTGAGAAAAAGCCGTAGTTCCGGTGCGGCTTGCGGGTCTGCGCGAGCGCTCCGTAGCACAGCGCGATCAGGGTCCCGGCCCCGATCCCGGACACCAGCCGCCAGGCGATCAGCGCCGCTTCGGACGTCACGAGGCCACTCGCAAGATTCGCCGTCACCAGCAAACCGCAGGCCGAGAGCGACACGAGCCGCCATGAAACCCGCTTCAGCCACAGCACGCCGGCAATGCCCGACCAGGCGAATGCACCCAGTTCGACGGAGACCAGCAGGCCGGCCTGTTTTTCGGTCCAGCCGGCGGCATCCACCAGCCCGCCGACGATCGCGGGCGACAGGAAGGGCACCATGACTGCGACGCTGGCCGGAAAAATGAGGCTCAGCAGCCCTGTCGGCGTATCGAGCACCCGTGCACGATTTTCGATGCTTCCAGACATGCGCCTCACCTAGTGTCCTAAGGTGGAGGCACTTCGACGACCTGCATGTCGGTGAACTGGAGCAAGCCCCAGAGACCGTTCTCCACACCGATACCCGACCATTTCCAGCCGCCCATCGGTACCTGCGGCAGGATGTTCAGGTGCTGGTTAACCCAAACCATGCCGCACTCGAGCTCGCTGCCGATCTCTGCCGCGCGCCGTCTGTCAGCGCTCCAGACGGATGCGGACAGGCCGAACATGCCGGCATTCGCCCGCTCGATCGCATCGTCGACGTCGCGGTACGGCAATAGCGGCAAGGCCGGGCCGAACTGTTCTTCCGCAACCAGGCGTGCATCGTCGGGCAGGTCCGTGGCAATGGCGGGCTCGATGAAGTATCCCCGCCGGCCGGCCCGCTCGCCGCCGGCAATGCTGCCGCCTCGTTCACGCGCATCGCCGATGAGCTCCAGGACCCGATCGAACTGCCGGCGGTTGTTGACCGGTCCCAGGTCGGTGTCCGCTTCGAGCCCGTCTCCGAGTTTCATCGAACCGGCGATGGAGACGAACTCCTTCGCGAATTGTGCGTAGCGATGCTCGGGAACATAGACCCGCTTGATCGCCACGCATACCTGCCCGCTGTTTTCGAAGGCTGCCCGGAACAGGTTGTCCGCGATCGCCCCGGGGTCCGCGTCCGGAAGCACGATGGCGGGATCGTTGCCGCCGAGTTCTAGTGTGACCCGTTTCAGGTCCGCCGCCGCCGCCATGGCAACGGACTTCCCGGTAGCGATGGAACCGGTGAACGCGACCTTTCTCACGCCCGGATGGCCGGTCATCCACGCACCGAGTTCGTCGCCGCCGGAAACGACGTTCAGGACCCCGCGCGGCACGATGTCCTTGAGCAGCCCGGCCAGCTTCAGCGTGGTCAGCGGGGTAAACGGGGACGGCTTCAGCACCACCGTGTTACCCGCGAGCAAGGCCGGCGCGATCTTCCAGACAGCGGTCATTACCGGATAGTTCCAGGGTATGATCGCCGCGACGACGCCTAGCGGCCGGCGATGTACCGTTACGCTCTCCTGTCCGTCGACATCGATAGTCTCCTTCGGGACCTCGAGTTCGGCCGTGTACTCGAGCCAGCGCGCGGACCCGCCGATCTCGCGCTTGGCTTTCGCGAGCGGCTTGCCCTGCTCCTGCGTCAACAGCCGGGCCAGCGCATCCGCGTTGTCCCTGAGCGCTGCAGCCGAGCGGCGCAGCACCTCGCGCCGCGTCTCGATGTCGCGACGCCAGTCGCCAAACGCAGACTGCGCGGCCGCCACGGCCCGATCGAGCTCGGCCCGGGAGCACTCGGGTGCGGTACCGAGCACCGTTTCCTCGGCAGGGTTTAGAACGTCGAAACCTCCGGCCCCGGCGACCAGCTCACCGTCGATCAACATCTTCATCGAGTACTCCTGCGCGGCACGGGACCCCGCTTGTCGGGCCCGCCGCATTGCTTTCACCGCGCCGTATCGGATGGCGGTTCGCACGAGACGCGAACGCCTGCCCGTCGCCCGGGCAAATGTTCGAGTTACGAATATATGTTCTTCATTATCACCCGGTTCGACCGAAATTGGCAACATCGCGGGCCGCGCCGTGCCACCGGCGTTCAGTCGCGGCAAATATCCGGACGAATATCCGGACGAGTATCCAGACTACAGCGCGGCAAAACGCGGCGCGGCCGCGCGGATTTCGTCGGCCACGCCGAGCACGGTGGCGATCAGCGCGACGCGCATCCACAAACCGTTGCGCTCCTGCCGCCAATACATCGAGCGGGGATCGCCGTCGATCTCGGGCCTAAGCTCCGGCCCCCTGGGCAGCGGATGCATGATGACGGCCGAGGGCTTCATGCGCCGCAGTTCATCTACGCCGACGGAGTAACGTGAAAAGTCGACTTGGGACGATTCGTTTTCCAGGTCGTGCTCGGATTGCACCCGGGTCACATAGATGGCGTCGAGCTCCGGCAGGCAGTCCGAGAGATTGTCCGTCTCCCGGTACGCGGTGCCATGCGCTTCCAGATAGGCTTTGATGTCCGGTTCCATCTCGAAGGCCGGCGGCGAAATGAACACCAGCCGCACGCCCGGATAGTGCCGCAACAGCCGGCACAGCGAGCGCACGGTGCGGCCGCGCCGGAGATCGCCCATCATGCCGATCGTCTTGCCCTCGACGCCGCCGTCGTTCTCGAAGCTGCGCTCCAGCGTATAAATGTCGAGCAGCGCCTGCGTGGGATGCTGGTCCTTGCCGCTGCCGGCATTGACGACCGGAACCGGCCGCGGGATCGCGTCCATCAGGTCCGCAGCCCGCGCGGCGTATCCCGCCTGCGGCGTGCGCATGATGATCAGGTCTACATACGAACTGAAGGTGCGAATGCTGTCCTCGAAGGTCTCCCCCTTGACTTCCGAGGAAACGTCGGGGTTGCGAATCTCGCTGGTCCGGACACCCAGGATGTGGCAGGCGTTGTTCATCGACAGGAAGGTGCGGGTGGACGGCTGGGTGAAATAGAGCATCGCCCGGCGCGTCGGCAGCAACTCCTGCAAGAACCGAAGCCCTTCGCGGGACTTCGCCATCGTCCGGGTGACGGTCGTCAGCCCGCAAAGCTCGTCGAGCAGCGGGCGATCGAAGACGTCCGCGGTAACTACGTGGAACATGCGTTCCCCCAAATCGGCGGCGCGATTATCGGGGAACTGCGAAGCGTTGTCGACCGCCGGGCAGGATCCCCCCGGCGCCGGCCGATCAGGCCTCCGCGACGATACGATGCAACGCGGACTCGAGCACTGTTACAGTCCGGTCGACGTCGAGTAGCTTATCCAGGCCGAACAGCCCGATCCGGAATGTCCGGAACCCGTCCCCTTCGTCGCATTCGAGCGGCACGCCGGCTGCGACCTGCAATCCCTGTTCCGCGAAACGGGCGCCGGAACTGACATCGCGCTCGTCGGTATAGCAGACGACGACGCCGGGCGCTTCGTAGCCTGGCGCAGCCACGCTCTGAAACCCCAGACCCGCGAGCAGGGCGCGCACTCGATCGCCGAGTTCCTGCTGCCGAGCGCGCAGCGTTTCGAGGCCGCGGTCCTCGATCTCGCGCATGACGTCGCGAAACACCAGCAGTGCGTCGGTCGGCATGGTCGCATGGTAGGCATGCCCCCCGTTCTCGTACGCGCGCATGATCTCGAGCCACTTGCCGAGATCGCAGGCAAAGCTCGTGCTCGCCGTGTTCGACATCGCGTCGAGTGCGGCGTCGCTCAGCATCACGAGCCCGCAACAGGGCGAGCCGCTCCAGCCCTTCTGCGGCGCGCTGAGCAGTATGTCCACGCCCACACGCCGCATGTCCAGCCAAATGGCGCCGGATGCGATGCAATCCGCCACCAGCAAGCCGCCATGGCCGTGCACCGCCGCCGCAATCTGTCGCAGGTAGTCCTCCGGCAGCAGTATGCCGGAGGACGTCTCGACATGGGGCAGGAACACGAGGTCGGGCCGCTCGCCGTGGATCGTCTCGAGCACCTCTGCCAATGGCGGCGGCGCGAACGGCTGCCCGGTTCCGTCGCCGGTGCGACGCGCCTTCAGCACGGTCGAGCTTGCCGGGATATCCGCCATGTCGAAGATCTGCGTCCACCGGTAGCTGAACCAGCCGTTGCGAATGACCAGGCACTTCCTGCCCGTCGCGAATTGTCGCGCGACCGCCTCCATGCCGAAGGTGCCGCCGCCCGGTACGACGACCGTCGCATCGGCATGGTAGACGCGCTTCATGGTGGCGGAGATGTCGCACATGGCGGTTTGAAACTTCCGCGACATGTGATTGACGGCGCGATCGGTGTAGACGACGGAGTATTCGAGCAGGCCGTCCGGATCGACGCCTGGTAACAGACCGGGCATTGTGTCCTCTCCAGGTGCTTGGCAGGGATTCGTGCGATACGCCGGTGGCGTAGCGCGTCGGGCGATTCTACATCAGAAGATTTCGATCAGAAGATTTCGAAGTATTCTCGTTGTTCCCAGTCGGTAACCGTAGCCAGGAAACGGTCGAGTTCGGCTTGTTTGATGGCTGTCAGGTAGTCGACGAATTCGTCGCCGTACGCGGCGCGGAAAAAACGGCTGTCCCGAAACGCCTCTAGCGCCTCCATGAGACTGCGGGGCAGGCGCTCCGCATCCGAGGAATACGGCTCCTCGACCGGCGGCGGCGGCTCGGCCTTGCTGTCGATGCCGTCCAGCCCGGACAGGACCTGTGAGCTGAGATACAGATAGGGGTTCGCAGCCGGCTCCCCGACGCGGTTTTCGATCCGGGTAGCGGCGTCGTTCGTTCCGCGCACGACGCGCAGCATCGCACCCTTGTTGTCCGAGCCCCATTGAATGCGGTCCGGTGCGAGCGACCGCGGCTGGTAACGTTTGTAGGCGTTGATCGTCGGCGCCGCCAGCAAGCAGGACGCGCGCGCATGCCGAAGCAGGCCGGCCAGGTAACGACGTCCGACCTCGGACAGGTGCTCGTCGCCGGCGCCGGGAACGCAGCGGTTCTCGCCGGTTTCGATATCCTGGAGACTCTGATGCAGGTGCCAGCCGCTGGAGAACGTATTGGCGATGTGCGGGCGGCACATGAAGGTCGCGTGATAACCGAGCCGCTGGCAGACTTGCTTGATGGCGCTTCGGATCAACACGGCGTCGTCCGCGGTCTCGAGCCCCTCGCGGCGGCCGAAAGTCAGCTCGACCTGGCTCGGGCCGAACTCGACTTCCTCCGACCGGATCGGCACACCGAGCGACAGCAAGGCGCGGCGCAGTTCCGCAAACACCGGCTCGAGCTCGTCGTAGCGAATTTCCGTCAGGTATTGGTAGCCGTGCTGCAGCGACGCGACGGTGGGCGGCGTCCCGGGCTGCACGCAGTCCTCGGGATTCAGATTGCGATCGACCAGTCGAAACAGGTGAAACTCGATCTCGAGCCCGCTGACGAAAGCGAGGCCGTGCCCGGCGAGTCTGTCCAGCGCTTCGCGCAAAAGCTGCCGGGTGGACAACCCCACCGGCTCGCCGTCCGGGTAATACAGATCGCAGAGCACCCAGCCGTTCGACGGCGCCCACGGCAGCCGGCGGAAGGTAGCCGGATCGGCGACCATGATCAGATCGGCCGCACCGGCGAGACGCGGGGCGCCCATGCCTGCACCGGATTGCCAGACCGGGAGCACCGTGCGGTGCGACGTATCCTTGAGTATCAGTGTCGAGACAATCGTGCAGCCGTTGACGATCGTATCGGCGACCGCGCTCCGATTGACGGCCTTGCCGCGCGTAAGCCCATGCTGATCGGCGAAAACGAAGCGGACGACCTCCAGGCCGTCGCGCTCCACCGCGTCCAGCATGTCCCTTGCTTGTGTGAGGCGGGCATCGTCCCAGAGGCCCAGCCGATCGACGAAACTGTCCTTGAACGGGAGTTCGGCACCCACGTCTCACCTCCACGGTGCAAGCGATTCTCGAACTTAAGTTCCTAAAGCGAACCTCTTCGTAGTTTAGGTATTCTGCAAGCCTGGCGCAAGAGATCGCCTCGGCCTGGCTGCCTTGCTATCCTATACGTCATCTGGGGCTCGCTCATTGGAGCGACACAACTTGGGACAGCACAACGAGAACGCGGCGTCCGCATATGGTGGCGGACAGCTCGCGCACTATCGATCTTGTCCGTCTGAAAGAACAATCGCTCGAACATGTCCATGCAATTCAAGCAGGCCCGGGGCACGCGCCCGTGACGGCCGGTAAGCGCGCCGGGAAAGAGGACAAACCGCGAGACGTGGTCGGATCGATCGCCCACGGTCTCAATGTCATCAAGTCCTTCGATGCCGAGCATCCGCAAATGACCCTGTCGCAAGTGGCGGAACGCACCGGTATGACGAGGGCCGGCGCACGCAGGTATCTGTTGACGCTGACGCACCTGGGTTACGTCTATCATGAGGATCGCCTGTTCCGACTGTCACCGAAAGTCATGGAACTGGGTTACTCCTACCTGTCGTCGTTACCCCTGTCGACGATTGCGCAGCCCTATCTCGAATCGCTGCGCGACGAAACCGGCGAGACCATAGCACTTGCCGTTCTCGACGACGGTTTCGTCGTGCACGTCGCAAGAGCGAACTCGAGAAAGCTGATGGCGCCGACGCTCACGATCGGGCGGCGCTTTCCCGCGGTCTATACGTCGACGGGCCGAGTTCTGACGGCCATGAAGAGCTCCAGGGAAATCAAGGAGCTCATTCGCCAGTCCGCCGCGTCTCCGCCGACGCACCTGAGCCTGACCGGCGAGAGCGAGCTCCGCGAGACCCTGGAGAAGGTTCGCCGCGACAGGTACGCGGTCGTCGACCAGGAAACGGAGGTCGGCGTCCGGACGCTGGCCGTGCCGATATTCAATCGATCCGGAGAAGCGGTCGCTGCGATGAACATTCTCACCAACATCGCGACTGTCACGAAGCAATACCTGATACGGACCTGCCTGCCGCTCCTCAAGGCCGCGGCCGACGATATCCAGCGCGCATTGGTCGACTGACCGGCCGGAGCCCTGCGGTCCTCCACCGTCACTGCCGCCGCGGCGGTGACGGTCCTGCGGCACACCGTCCCGCGAGTTTGCCGCTTGTTCGTTATACGAATACTTGTTCATAAATTGCGATTCTGCTAACTTACTGAAACAACGTAGGCAGATTCGGAACGGATCCCGGCGAGCGTCCTGTGGCGCCGGGTCCTAAACGTGCTTGTCGTGGGCAGGCCCTTTGTGGTCCCGGTCGTGGAGCAGCTCATGAAATCCCATTTGAAATCACATCGGAAATCACATCGGAAATATAACTGGATATCCAATTGGCAATTGGCGCTGCCGGCAACGATGCTGTTGTGGTGCGTTTCCCAACCCGTCGCGGCGCAGACCGAGGGGCTCCAAAGACTCGTCGCGGCCTGCACCGCGATCAACCACGCCTATGCGCTGGCGCGAGACCGCGCCGACAAGGAGGCGTTCGCCGAGCTGTTTACCGACGATGCCGTCTTCACGATACTGGGCGAAACCTTCGCCGGCAAAGATCGGATCGTGGCACGGCTCGACGGCGACGATGCACGGAACTTCGGCAGACTGTTGATAACCAGCATCCACATCTCGCCGACCGATGCACGAACGGCGACCGGCGTCACCTACTTCATTATGTTCATGGCGCCGCCCGATGCGACGCCGCCGATCACGGAATACACTTTGTTCATGGGGGAGTATCACGACCGCTACAGGATGACGGCGGAGGGCTGCAAGTTCGAGAGCCGTGACACCAAGCCCTTGTTTGTCGGGGAACGCCTTGCGGACTGAGCGGCATACTCGCGGCGTGCTTTGGCGGGCGGTGTGCCTGTCCGCCTGTGCGGCAACGACGAGCGCCGCCGCAGCCGCCGATCGGATTTTCCACAACGGCAAGATCGTGACGATGGATCCGGATTTTTCGATCGTATCCGCTCTGGCCGTCGAGGAAGGGCGCATACTGGCTGCCGGCGGCAACACCGAGATTCTTGCATCCGCAGGCGAGGATACCGTCCTCGTCGATCTTGGCGGCAAGACCGTGCTGCCGGGCCTGATAGACTCTCACCTGCATCCGGACCAGGCGAGCGTTTCGGAGTTCGATCACCCGATTCCCGGCATGTCCTCGGTCGCCGATGTCGTCGACTACGTCAGACTGCGGGCCGAGGCGGTACCCGAAGGCGAGTGGATCTGGGTGCGGACGGTGTTTCCGACCCGGCTTCGCGAGCTGCGCTACCCGACGAAAGCCGAGCTGGACTCGGCCGCGCCCCGACACCCGGTGATTTTCGCGGCCTGGATATACTATCCGAAGGCATCCTTGAACAGCATGGCGCTGGAACGACTCGGTATCGACCGGGACTTCGTCGGCCGCGAGCCCGCCGACATCGAAAGGTACCCGTCGACCGGCGAACCGACCGGGCTGGTGAGAAATCACACGCGTTACATCGATGACCCGGGCGTCGTCGATCCGACGGACGACCGCCAGCGCGCAGCACGGTTTCGCGACCTGATGCGCATCTACAATGCGACCGGACTCACGACGATCAGCGACCGGAAAGCGACGCCCGAATCGACTCGGCTCTACACGTCCTTGGCCGCGCGGAAGGAATTGACGGTGCGACTGTCCCTGATGCACCTCGTCGACACCGGTAGCGACCGGGACCTCGACGACATCATCGCGGACATCAATGAGCTCGCGAGCCTCCGGCGACGGCTCACCGGCCCGGTACTGCGGCTGACCGGGATCAAGACCTTCATGGACGGAGGCATCACGAGCGGCACCGCTTACCTGCACGAACCTTGGGGAAAAAGCGACATCTTCGCAATCTCCGATCCGCAGTATCGGGGTAGGCTGAACCTGTCGGGGGATCGCCTGGAGAATCTCATTCGCGCGACGGTGGACTCAGGACTTCAGTTCACCGCTCATGTCGTCGGCGGCGCCGCCGTCAGCGAGCTGGTACGCGCATACGGTGCGGTAAACGGCGATTCGTCCATACGACACTCCCGGCCCGTGCTCACGCACGCCAATTTCATTACGCCGCCGGCGATCGCGCGGATGGCGGCGCTGGGCATCGTCGCCGACATCCAACCCGCCTGGCTGTACCTGGACTCCCGCAACCTGATGCGCCAGCTCGGCGAGGAGCGCCTGCGCCACTTTCAGCCGTTGCGATCGCTGTTCGCGGCCGGGGTGATCGTGGGCGGAGGGTCCGACCACTGGCACCGACTGGACGGCGAGGACGCGACGAATCCCTTCAATCCCTTTCTTGGAATGTGGATCACGCTCACGCGCGAACCCCGTTTTCACGACGGCGTGCTCTTTGGCGGGGAGACACTGACGCGTGAACAGGCTTTGCGCCTGTATACGACGAACAATGCCTACATTCTCTTCCTCGAGGAGCATGTCGGAAGTCTCGAGCCGCGCAAGTATGCCGACATGATCGTCATCGACCGGGACATACTCGAATGCGACATCGACGAGATCCGGAGCACGCGCGTTTTGCAGACCTACTTCAACGGCGAACTGGTGTATGACGCAAATGATCAGTAAGGAACCCGGACATCGGGCAGATATCCATTTTCGCTTGCCGCCGGTGACCTCACCGGTGATATCACCGGCGATGCCATGATAAGCGCAAAAGAGAATCGACGGCTCACGGACGTGACGCGCGGCGCGGCGGCAGGTTTCGTGTTGCGCAGCTACTGGCAGCCGGCGGCACTCACCGAGGAGCTGACGCCTGAATGCCCGATCGTCCCGGTTACGCTGCTGGGCGAGGAACTCGTCCTGTTTCGGACCGAAGACGGCGGTTACGGCCTGCTCGGCCGGCACTGTCCGCATCGCGGCGCAGATCTCTGCTTCGCGCGGCGCGAGAACGGCGGCCTGCGCTGTACGTTTCATGGCTGGCTATTCGACGCCGAGGGCCGTTGTCTCGAGCAGCCCGCGGAACCCGCCGACAGCCGCTTTCACGAGAAGCTCAAACACAAGGCTTATCCCTGCCAGGCCCGAAACGGCATCGTCTTCGCCTACCTGGGCGACGGCGATCCGCCGCCGCTGCCGGAGCACGACTGCCTCGAAGCGCCGGACAGCCATACCTTCGCCTTCAAGGGACTGTGGGAATGCAACTGGCTGCAGGCGCTGGAAGTCGGCATCGATCCCGCGCACGCGTCGTTCCTCCACCGCTTCTTCGAGGACGAAAACCCAGAAGACTCCTACGGCAAGCAGTTTCGTTCGGGCGCCGCCGGCACGGAAGTGCCGCTGACCAAGATCCTCCGCGAATACGACCGGCCCAAGATCAGCACGGAAGATACCGACTACGGATTCCGCCTCGTCACGACGCGCGAGATCGGCGACGACACGGTGCATTACCGGATCACGAACCTCGTGTTTCCGAATGCCATCGCGATTCCGATGAGCGATGAAATGACCATCACGCAATGGCACGTGCCCATCGACAACCGGAACTGTTACTGGTATTCGATTTTCACGAGTTTCGGCGAGGCCGTCGATCGCGAACTCATGCGCGCACAACGACTGCAGGAACACACCCTGCCCGAGTACCGTCCGCTAAAGAACAAGTCCAACAACTACGGCTTCGATCTCGACGAACAACGCAGGAAGACCTATACCGGGATGGGCATGGACATCAACGTCCACGACCAGTGGGCGGTCGAGTCACTGGGTCCGATTCAGGACCGCACGCAGGAGCATCTGGGCCAGTCGGACATAGGCATCAAACGTTATCGCCGCTTGCTGAAAAAAGCGATCGAAGCCGAGTCGACCGAGGGGCTGCCGTTTCGCCCGGCGACCGGCCGCCGTCTGAACATGCGCGGTCCCGTCGCGATAGACGTATTGGGAAGTGCGAGCGACGGTGAATGCTGGAAACGGCAGGACCTCACGAGAAGGAAGCATACCGGCTGGGCGAAGGACCCGTGGCAAGAGGACCGGTGGCAAAAGGAGCTGCCGGGGGCCGACTGAGCCCGCCGCTTGCTTGCATGTCGGGTCCCGCCCGACGGAAAGATCTTTGGGAGAGCAACACTCATGAGCAACTCGTCGGATTTGAAGGACTCCGCCCTCGAGCACATCTGGTTCCACGTTACTCCGCCGCAGACCTTGCGCGCACCGGGCGGGATGACGATATTCAAGGAAGGCAGCGGTTGCTACCTGACCGATATCGACGACAACACCTACCTGGATGCGTTCTCGGGCGGCGCGTTCGTGACCAACATCGGCCACGGCCGCTCCGAGGTGGCGGATGCCATGGCGGAACAGGCGCGGCGACTGGCCTACGTGACGCCATACAACTTCGTCGCGCCTTCGACGATCGCGCTCGCGGAAAAGCTCAGCGAACTGACGCCGGGCGATCTGAATCGGGTTTTCTTCACTTCCGGCGGCTCGGAAGCGGTGGAAACGGCGATGAAAATCGTCAAGCAGTACCACTGGTTCAACGGGGACCACAAGCGAACCAAGGTCATCAGCCGGCGCGGCTCGTATCACGGCTCGACCTTCTACGCCATGAGCATTACAGGGGCCAGTCACGAATACAACAACAAGATATTCTCGCCGCTGGTTCCGGGCTGTGTACAGGTCCCGTCGCACAACTGTTATCGCTGCGAGTACCGGCTCGAGTATCCGGCCTGTGACGTGTTGTGCGCGAACATGGTCGAGAATGCGATTCTGCATGAAGGTCCGGAGACCGTCGCCGCCATCATCGCGGAACCCATCCCCTCGGCCGCGTCGATATACCTTCCGGTCGACGAATACCTGCCCAGGCTACGCGAGATCGCCGACAAGTACGGCATCCTGCTGATCATAGACGAGGTCATCAACGGCTTCGGACGCACCGGAAAGATGTTCGCCTGCGAACACTGGAACGTGACGCCGGACATCATGACGGTCGCCAAGGGACTGACCAGCGGTTACGCGCCGATGGGCGCGGCGATCGCGGGGCCCAGGGTGACCGAACGCTTCGACGCCGTACAGGGCCGGGAAGCCGGGCTGAATCACGTCATAAGCTTCGGCGGCCATGCCGCCGCCGCCGCCGCCGCGCTGAAGAACATTGAAATTCTGGAGAATGAAGCGATGGTACAGAACTCGGCGGACATGGGCGCTTACCTGCTCGAAGGGCTCGACGAGTTGAGGAAGCACCCGATCGTCGGAGACGTCCGGGGTCTGGGGCTACTCGCTGCCGTCGAACTGGTCCGGGACAAGAACAGCAGGCAGCCCTTCGGACCGCAGGATCAGATGCCGGCCCGTGTCAACGGCCACCTCGCCGAACTCGGCGTGCTCGCCCGAACCTACCAGGTCGTCGAGTTCGGACCGCCGTTGTGCGCCGGCAAGACCGAAATCGAGAAGATCGTCGACGCCATGGAGCAGACCGTAACCTGGTTCGCGAAGGAAGTCGGGATTTGTTGACATACCGAACGATCGGGATCCGGTGTCGAGAGGCCTTACCGATATGAACAGCAAGGACGTCGTCATCGTCGGCGCCGGCGTGATCGGCTGTGCGATTGCCCTGCATCTGTGCCGGAAAGGATACAGGACCCTGAACGTCGACAGGAACCCCGCGGCCGGCTTCGGCTCGACGGCGAACTCCTGCGCGGTCGTGCGATTCTCGTATTCCACAGCGAACGGCATCAAGCTGGCATTCGAAGGCCACCATTACTGGAAGCACTGGGCGTCGTTTCTCGGCCTCGAAGGCGCAGTCGACTACGCGAAGTACGTTCAATGTGGACACCTGGTCGTCAAGACCTCCGCCGACGACCGGCAGGACCTGCTGAACCATTACCGCTCGATCGGAGTTCCCTTCGAGGAATGGTCGCGCCAGAAGCTGCTCGACCGGCTGCCGATCTATGACGGCGACCGGCACGCGCCGCCGAAACGCGTGGACGACCCGGCATTTTGGGAAGACCGGAAAGAACCCTTGGCCGGCGCGATCTTCACGCCGGACGCGGGCTACGTCAACGATCCGCAGCTTGCGACGCAGAATCTCAAGCGTGCCGTGGAAACCGGCGGCGGCCGGTTCCTGCTCAAGCGAACCGTGACCGGCATCCGGCAGTCCGATGGGCGGGTGCGCGGCGTGATACTGGACAGCGGCGAGGAACTCCGCAGCGGGATCGTCGTCAATGCGGCGGGGCCTCACTCCTTCGTCATCAACCGCATGGCGGGCGTGGAGGACGGCATGTCGATCAAGACCCGCGCATTGCGGCGCGAGGTGCACCACCTGCCCTCGCCCGAGGAATTTTCGTTCCAGGACGACGGTATCGTCACGTCCGACAGCAATATCGGCATCTACTTCAAGCCGGAGCCGGGCAACAGGATCACGGTCGGGTCAGGCGATCCGGCCTGCGACGACAATACCTGGATCGAGAACCCGGACGAGTTCGACCGAAACGTGTCCGAGCTTCAGTGGCAAACCCAGGTGTTTCGTCTGTCCAAGCGCATACCGTCGATCCCGATCACCAATACCGGCACCGGCGTCGTCGACCTCTACGACGTCGCTGACGACTGGACACCCATCTACGACAAGTCGGATCTCGGCGGCTTCTACATGGCCGTGGGGACCAGCGGCCACCAGTTCAAAAACGCCGGCGTCGTGGGCGCGCTGATGGCCGAACTGATCGACGCCTGTGAAAGCGGCAACGATCAGGACAAAAACCCGCTCGAGTTCACGGGACGCTACACGAATCTGACCGTAGATACGGCGGCGTTTTCGCGGCTGCGCGCGCTGAACGCCGAAAGCAGCTTTTCGGTTCGCGGCTGATTCTCAGCCGTCGGCCCCACCCTTCGTCGGTCCTCGCAGCAGATCGTGCACATAGGGTTTCAATGCCGCAATCATCGCGTCGCTCTCCGAACGCCTGCGCGAGCGGGCCGCCAGCAGCTCGTCGATCTCCTCTAGCAGGGCCTGCTCATCGACCTGCCGGTGTCGGCCGCCGTCGATGACGCGCTCGCCATCGACGATCACCGTATCGACCTCCGATTTGTCAATCGACTCGACGAGTCGATCGAGTATCGCCGATACCGTCAGCGTCGTCGCGCCCGATGTAGCGCCCGACGTAGCGCGGACAGACGATATCTCCGGCATTTTCAACGCCAGGATGTCGGCCTTCTTCCCGATTTCCAGCGTGCCGATGTCGTCGAGCATGCCCAGGGCCCTCGCGCCGTCGACGGTCGCCATGTTCAGAACCTGCGCTGCGCGAAACGGGACCGGGCGCCGTTCTTCGCCGCCGTGCATGCGCGAAACCAGGCGCATTTCCCGCAGCATGTCGCCGTCGTCGCCGATCGCGAGGCTGTCCAGGCCGAGGCCGACGTTGATGCCCGCCTCGAGCATCTCAGCCACCGGGGCCGTGCCGTTTTTCAGGCGCAGATTCGAGCCCGCGCAGTGGATGACGGACACGCCGGCGTCGGCGAGCAGTTCCATGTCCGAACCGGTGACGTGCACGCAATGTGCGCAGGACAGGCGGGGCGACAGCAAACCCCCTTCGGACATGTGTTTCAGTACCGACCGCCGATATCGCGCGGCCGCGGCGTCACGCTGATAGCGGCTCTCCAGCAAGTGTGTCTGAATCGGCAGGTCCAGGGACCGGGCCTGCTCCCAGATGGCCTGAAGCAGGGTGTCGCTGCACCAGTGCACCGACACGGGCCCCATCATCACGCTGGTCCGCCGGAAACGCCGGGCGCCGTGCCAGTCGCGTACGATATCGAAAAAATTGGACGCGGAAACCGGCTTGCGGCCGCTCAGAAACGCCCGCACCCAGGCCTGCATCGGGGGAGGTAACCGCGGCTGCAAGCGATCCAGCAGTTCGGAGACCGGGCTTCGGTCCAGGATGCCGAGCGATACCACGCTGCGGATGCCCGATCGCTCACAACCCGCCACCGTATCCGCCAGGATGTCGCCGTAGCGCTCGACGGAGGCCTCGTAGAAACTGTTCAACACGGTCGTAACGCCCGATTGCAGGAGCCGGCAACACGCCAGGGTGCTCGCGAGGCGGGGATCCAGCTCCGGCAGCCGCAGCAAGTCCAGCATCCAGGCCTCCAGTACGTCGTCGGGAAGCCCAAGCTGTGCCGTCGACGGCGCCCGGACATGGTCGTGGGCGTTGACGAGGCCCGGCATCAGGACGTGCGCGTCGGACCCGCAGACGACTTCCGGCGCGTAAGCCCGCCGCAGTCGTGCATAGCTGCCGACGGCGACGATCCGGTCGCCGCGGCTGCAAACGGCGCCATCCTCAATGATCGAATCGGGATCGTACGTGGCGGGAATGACGAGCCCGCCTCTGACCAATAGTGAGCACGGTTCACGGGCAGCGCGGTCCTGCACGATACTTCCCTACCGCGACCGCTGCTGCGGGTCCAGCGAGTCGCGCAGACTCTCACCCAGCAGGTTCGACGCCAGCACGACGCACATGATCGCGAGTCCCGGAAACACGGCGGCCCAGGGAGCGACGCGCAACAGCGCGCGGGCATCGTTCAGCATGCTGCCCCACTCCACGGTCGGCGGCTCGGCGCCCAAGCCCAGGAAACTCAGCCCCGCCGCGCTCAGCAATGCCCAGCCGTAGGACATGCTGACCAGGACCAGCACCGGCGGCAGGGCGTTCGGCAGGACATGGCGAAACATGATTCTGAGATCGCCGGCGCCGACCGAGCGGACCGCTTCGATGTACGGCTGCTGCTTGATCGACAGGACCGAGCCGCGCACCAGGCGCACGTAATTGGCAATGCCGCCGATGCCGACCGCAATCATGACGTTTGTCAGCCCGGGCCCCAGCATGGCCACGATGGTCAATGCCAGGAGAATCCCCGGAAACGCCATCAACATGTCCACGAAGCGCATGATGACGGCATCCGCCAGCCTGCCGTAGTATCCGGCGACCAGCCCCAGCACGACGCCGACGGCCGCCGATATGCCGACCGAAACGAATCCGATGACCAGGGACAAGCGGGCCCCGTACACGACCCGGCTGAGCACGTCCCTGCCGATCAGGTCCGTTCCGAAGAGGTGCTCCGGCCCCGGCGGCAGCAGGGACTTGCCGGGTTGGGCCAAAAACGGGTCGTACGGCGCCAGGTAAGGGGCCGCCGCCGCGACCAGGGCGAACAGCGACAGCACACCGATGCACGCGAGCGCGATCCGGTCGCTCAATAACTGCCGCAGGGCCGACGCCCAGGGACCCTGCGACTGCGGCGACGCATCGTCGGCGCGCCCGCCGGAATCCGGCATTGCGCTGTCGGGGCCGACATGGTCAGTCATAGCGGATCCGCGGGTCGACGATCACGTAGAGCAGGTCGATGACGAGATTCAAGACGACATACATGAGCGCGGCGAGAAGCACCGCCCCCTGCACGACCGGAAAGTCCCGCTCCAGGATGGAGTTGATGAACAGCAAACCGATTCCCTGGCGGGAAAACACCGCTTCGACGATGAACGAGCCGGACACGAGCCAGCCGAACTGCAATCCGATGATGGTCACGACCGGGACCAGGGCGTTGCGAAGCGCATGCCGGTACAAGATGGCGGGTTTCGTCAGGCCCTTTGCCCAGGCGGTTCGTATGTAGTCCTGCCGCAGCACGTCCAGCATGCTGGTCCTCGCGGTGCGCATCACCGTGCCGATCGCGTTGAACGCCAGGACGCCCGCAGGCAATACGAGATGAGCGACGCCGCCCGCGCCGAACGCGGGCAGCCACCCCAGGTGCACGGAGAAAACCAGAATCAGCATCAGGCCCAGCCAGAAAGCCGGCACCGAAACGCCGACCGACGAGAAGGCCACCAGCGCCCTGTCGATCCACTGGTCCTTGCGAACCGCGGCAACGACGCCGAACAGGGTGCCGACGGGCACGGCGACGATCAACGCCGCGAACACCAGCTCGAGCGTCGTCGGCAGGCGTGACAGCAACAGGTCCAATACCGGTTCCTGACTGACGATCGAACGCCCGAGATCGCCCTGAAGCACGCTGCCGAGATAACGCAGGTATTGAACGTGAAACGGCGAATCGAGACCCATGTCCTCCCTGAGCTCGGCAATCTGCTCCGCCGAGGCGCCGGATTTCGCCAGCATGGCCGACGCCGGGTCCCCCGGCAGCAGGTACATCAGCGCGAATGCAATCGTGGCAACCCCGAACAGGACCGGAACGGCCATCATCAGGCGATTGATCAGGTATGCCGTTGTCGATTTCAATGGCGCACGGACGGTTCGTCGACATGGAGCTCGCGGTAGTTCGGTATCAAGCCGGTGTTGCCCCAGCTCAGTCCCCCGACGCGCTTGCTTGCCCCGATCAACAGCACGTAGTCGTAGATCGGCAGAATCAGGGCCTGACTCATGATCAGGCGCTGCGCCCGGCGGTACAGGTCGGCCCGCAGCTCTATGTCCTGAGTGAGCACGGCCTCGTCCAGGAGCGCATCCAGCGTCGAATCGCGATACTTGGACCAGGCAAAGCCGGAATCGGCATTGGCGGAATGGAAGTACCCCTTCAGGGAGTCCGACGCCGAGTGGCCGGAACCGCCCATGAAGAGCATGTTCTTGCTGCCGTCGCGCCCGTACTCCATCTGCACCGAGTAATCCATCATCTCCAGTTGCAGCTCCACGCCGACGGCCCGCAATTGCGAGTAAAGCAGCTCACTGAAGAACCGGCTTTTTCCCCAGCTCACCATCGACATCCGGATCAGCAGGTCGCGGCCGTCTTTCTCGCGCACGCCGTCGCCGTCGCGGTCGACCCAGCCCGCCTGTGCCAGCAGCGCCCGCGCCCGTTCGGGATCGTGGGTATAGAGGTTTTCGACCTCGGGAGCATATTCGGGCGTGACCGCCGACAGGGGGCCGTGCGCAACCGGGTTGAAACCTCGCATGATCGACTCGACGGCAGCCTGCATGTCGGCGGCGAACAGTAGCGCTTTCCTGACCCGGATATCGTCGGTCGGCGGCAACGTCGTGTTCAGGAACCAGAACGCGGGCTGGCCGGAAAGGTAAGCGCTGGAAACCGTATGCCCGCGGGATCTCGCAAGATGCTCCGCGTCGGTCGGCAACAGATCGAAAGCGATGTCGACATCGCCCGCCTCCAGCGCCGGCGCCCGGGTCGAGGGCTCGGGCAGGAAGCGCCAGACGATTTCCTCGAGCAAGGCGGGCCCGCCTTCCACCTGCGTTGCCGGCGCCCAGTCGGATCGCGGATTCCTGCGCAGCGTATAACGATCCCCGACCACGTACTCGCTGAACATGAAAGGCCCGGTGCCGCTCTGGTGGTGATGGTATTGCTCGCCCCAGGTGCGGACCGCCTTCGGCGAGACCATCGCCAGATACGGCATACTCAACCAGAACAGGAAGTAGTTGTCGGGACGCTCGAGCTCGAAGCGAATCGAGTATTCGCCGACCACGTCGATCGACTCGAAATCCGGCAACAGGGCGCGGGCCTTTAGCGACCGGGAACCGAGCGACAGGATACGCTCGATGTTGAACTTTACCGCCTCGGCGTCGAAGCGCGTACCGTCGTGGAATGTGACGTCGTCGCGCAAATCGAAAGTGTAGCGCCTGCCCCCGTCGTCGATGCGCCAGGCCCGCGCCAGCCCGGGAACCAGCGCGCCGTCCGCGGACTGCGACACCAGCGTATCGTAGACGGCGGACAGTATGTACAGCACCTCCCACTGCGCATCCATGTGCGGATCGAGGCGAACACCGGGTTTGGTGCCGGACAGAACCAGCCTGCCTGCGTATCCGGACCGTTCGGCTTCCGCATAGCCCTCGGCATCCCCGGACGAGGTGCAGGCGGCCGCGGCGGAAAAAACGACGGCCAGTACCGCGGCCGTCACCGGCGGCGACGCTCGCCCGGCGTCGCTAGCCATCGGTACCCGAGCCATCGGTACCCGGGCCATCGGAAGCCGGACCATCGGAATCCGGACCATAAAAACCCGGACGATCGGGCTCGATGACGGTGCCGGACTCGCCGCGGATGATCTTGTCGATATTGTCGAGCGAGCCGATGGCGGCGGTTGCGCCGGTCCGCCGAACGAAGCGGCAGGCAGCATCGACTTTGGGCGCCATCGAGCCCGGCGAGAACCTGAGCCCTTGCAGTTGCGCCGGACTGACCCGGCGTAGGAGCCGCTGGTGCGGCGTTCCAAAGTGCTCGTAGACCCCGTCCACGTCGGTGGCGATCACGAACAGATCGGCGGGCAGCTCCTGCGCGAGCAGGCTGCTCGCCTGATCCTTGTCGACGACGGCCTCAACACCCACGAGCGTTTGCGTGTCACGCCGGTACATCACCGGTATGCCTCCTCCGCCGCCGCAGATCAGCAGCGTTCCCTGTTCCAACAGCCACCGCATGGGCCTGTGCCATATGATGCCCTTAGGCATCGGCGACGGGAGCACTCTGCGCCAGCGGTCGCCGTCCAGCTTGAAGGTCCAGCCCTTCGTGCGCTCCAGTCTCAGCGCTTCGGCTCTATCGTACACGGGGCCGACGAACTTGCTCGGATTCTGAAACGCCGGATCGTCAGGATCGACCCGCACCCTCGTCAGAAGGGTCGCGACGGGCACGTCGTATCGCAGGATGTTGCCGATCTCCTGCTCGATGACGTAACCGATCATACCGGCCGTCGCCGCGCCTACGAGGTCCAGCGGATAGGGCTCGGTCTCCGGATAAGCCGCGGCCTGCAGCGCGAGCAAACCGACCTGCGGGCCGTTGCCGTGGGTGAGCACGAGGCGATGCTCACGGGCGACTGCGGCCAGCGCAGCGGCCGCTACGCGGACGTTCGCGCGCTGCGCCGCGGCAGTCATGGGCTCGCCACGCCGCAAGAGTGCATTGCCCCCGAGCGCGACGAGAATCAGCACGTCGACCCGCTCTCCTTATGGTCTGTATGCTCGTTCGATCACGGACAGCCCGGCGCCGGCGGCAGCACGTCGGAGTCGTAAGCAAACAATGCGGGCCAGCCGCCGGTATGCAGAAAGACGATGGTTTCGGACTTGGCAATTGCACCGGTACGAATCAGGTCGATCAGTCCGGCCATGCACTTGCCGGAGTAGACCGGATCGAGAAAGATTCCCTCCGTCCTGGCCACCAGCGAGATGGCCTCCTTGCACGCATCCGTCAATGCGCCGTAGCCATCGCCGATGTAGTCGTCGTAAATCGACAGCGACTCGCAGCCCGGCGCCGACTTCAAGCCGAGCAGCTCCGCACCGCGGTTGATGTTGTCCGGGATCTTGTCGATGAGATACTGCTTGTCGCGGCTCACACTGATACCGACGACTTCGTAGCCGGCGGAGCTGTTGGCCGCGCCCAGGGTCAGGCCGCTGTAGGTTCCGCCGGAACCGACCGCGACGAACAACCGGTCCGGTGCGATCGACATCGCGGTGAGTTGCTGTACCAATTCCGCGGTCGCCTCGACATATCCGGCCATGCCTTCCGGACTGGAACCGCCCAGCGGCACGATAAACGGCTTGCGGCCCCGCTTTAGCAGCGCTTCCCTCACGTCTTCGAGGGCCGTGCCGAACTCCCAGCGCGGGACGGTGTCGACGTAGGTCACGTTGGCGCCGAGCAGGTAATCCAGCAACAGGTTGCCGTTGCGGGCCCTGGAGTCTTCCGGCGTCCCGCCGAGCACGAGTTCCACGTGCAGGCCGACCTTGTTGCCCAGCGCCGAGGCGATTCTGGCCATGTTGGACTGGTAGCCGCCGCACACGATCAGCGTGTCGTGGCCCTCCTCGACGGCTCGTCCGATGATGAACTCCAGCTTGCGGACCTTGTTGCCGCCGAGCCCGCTGCCGGTGAGATCGTCCCGCTTGAAAAATATGCGAGGGCCGTTCAGTACCCGGCTCAGGTTCCGCGCCTCTTCGAGCGGCGTCGGAAGATTCGCAAAACGAATTCTCGGCATGTTCCCGGTAGTCATCTTTGTAGCGCCTTGATTCGATCGGACAGGGGCGGCAGGAAAGATGCGGCAGCCTTCCTCATGCGGTAAGCCCCAGACCATCGGAGCGCGGATCCGATGCGCACTCCAGACGGCTGTCCGACTCGATACACGATGCAATACGCACGACGTTCGCATGACCCATGCGCTCGTCTCTGGCTTTGACGCGAATCACGGGCAGCCGCGCAAGCGCGAGTTTCCGTTCCATGGCCGCCGGAGCATCGGCCTCGAGGGCCACGGTCGGCTCGTCGAAACCGATATCGGAACCGCCGAACACCCACCTCGGCGCGGCCAGACCCGCCGCGAGATCGGATGCCGCGGTATTCAGCACGTGGGGGAGTATCTGCAGCAGTATTTGCGGCTGAGCCCTGCCGCCCATGGTTCCCAAGGACGCGACCGGGATTTCGTCCCGGAGCAACAGCAGCGGCATCAGGGTATGCGCGGGCCTGCTGCCGGGAATCATCTCGTTCGGCTTGCCGGGCACGAGCGAGAAGCCCCGCGCCCGGTTGTGCATGATGATTCCCGTACCGGCTTCCAGCATGCCCGCCCCGAAGGTCTGGTACACGCTCTGGATAAGGGACACTGCGTTGCCGTCGCCGTCCATCGCGCAGACGGCGACAGTGTCGCCGTTAGCGGACACCGCGGTTCCGGCCGGCGGCCCCGCGGCGTCTTGGCGCAACCGGCGCTGCAGGCGCTGCTCGAGGCGCGCCCCGTCGAGCAAGCTGTCGAGCGGAACGTCCGCGTGACGAGGATCCCCCAGATGCCTGTCGCGGTCATCCGCGGCCATCAGTGAGGCGCACAGCGCTTCGCCGGCGAACTCACCGAGGTCCTGCAAGCCGATCCCGATCGCATCCAGGGCCGCACAGGCTTGCAGCAGGGCCAGGCCCTGCGAATTCGGCGGACTGGTCGCGAGCTCGAGCTCGCCGTACCGGTACGTCAGCGGCGTGTCGATTTCGCTCCGGTGGGCAAACAGGTCTTCATTGTCGATCTCGGCGCCGAGGCGCCTCAGACCGCCGACCAGCCGTTCCGCGATCGCTCCCGCATAGAAACTGTCGAAACCGTCTTCCGCCAGGGCTTCGAGGGTACGAGACAGCGCCGTTTGCCGGATGTGCTCGCCCTCCCCCACGGCCATGCCCCGCCGCAAAAAGACGCTCCGCATCCCCTCGTCTTTTCCCAGCACTTCGGACTGCGCGCGAATACCCGCCGCGAGCGAGGACGACACTTCAATACCGCCGGCCGCGAGCCCTATGGCCGGCGCCAGGATGTCTGCGGGCGCGAACGAGCCGCCGAGCTCCGCGATACTGTTCCAGCCCGCCACCATGCCCGGGACGGTGAGCGATTGCGGACCGTTTGCAGGCACATCGGCACCATCTCTGCGAAGCCGCTCGACGTCGACCGACTTCGGCAGCCGGCCCGAGCCGTTGACCGAAAACGTCTCGCCCGCCGCCGTGCGCACCAGCGCAAAAAGGTCGCCGCCGATGGCACACTGGTGCGGATACACGACCGTAAGCACCGCGGCTGCGACCAGGGCTGCGTCAATGGCGTTGCCGCCGGCCGCGAGCGCATCTCTGCCCGCTTCCGTCGCCCGCGCATGCGGCGTTGCGATGGCGCCCTCGGTCACCGGTATTCGAGACCTTCGATCAGCACCGTACGCGCGGGCGCGCCTTCGGAGCCCTTGAGCTTGGTCGGCAGACAGCACATGAAATAAGTGCCGTCCGCGATGCCCCTGAGATTCGCCCCCTCGAGGATGACGACCCCGGCGCCGCACAAGACGTGATGCGTCGGCCATTCGTCGCACTGATGGCGGTCTTCGATCGTGACGTAGTCGATGGCGACGAACCTGACTCCCGCATCGACCAGGGCTCGCGCGCCGTCCTCGGTGATTGCGACGTAACTGTGGTCGAACTCCTTCTTCGTCAGTCTCTTTTCCGAATTCGAGGTCTTGAACAAAACCCGCGTGGCGCCGTCGAGCTTCGCTTGCGCGACCATTGCCGCGTCGATGGGCGCGTCGTCGTCCGTCGTGGCATCGACGACCCGGGCAGGGCCGATGAAGGTTTCCAGCGGCAGTTTTTCGACCGTGTCGCCGTCCGGAATGAAATGTCTCGGTGCGTCGATGTGCGTGCCCGTATGCGACCCGATCAGCCAGCGGGTCACCTCCGACGGCGCGCCGTCGGCAATTCGGAAAACCGAGCGCATCTCAGGCTTCTTCCCCTCCCACCAATAGATCATGTCTTCTTCGACATCGATTGAAATATCATGAATGATCAAAGTCAGGGCCTCCTGGCCGGTCGGTTACAGAGTCGGCGCGCCGCAGGACGACGGCGCCGCCAGCCGAACCGGATGCGGCGGGCGACGACCGTCGTTGCTCCGGCGAGCAAATGCTTGCCCCGGTCGCGTCGGAGCGGTTTCCCGTCGGACCGTGCTTGCGCACGCCCGACAGGTCAGAAATCGATGGCCAAACGGGCTCCGAATTGCCGCTTCTTCGCCGGAACGAGTCCCAGGCTCTGGTTGGCGCTGAACTCGAACGGGAAGATAAAACCGGTATCGGCAGTGAAATCGCTGGTGCGTCCGCCGGCCAAGTACTGATCCTCGTCGAACAGGTTCGTCACGAATACCTCGAAGCGGATGTTGTCCTTCTCGAAGCCGCCGCGCAGGTTGAAGCGCCAGTTCGCGCCAATGTAGGAGAAGTTCTGCTCATCCGTAAACTGTTTACCGGTGTAGATGCCGTCCAGCCTGCCGAAGTAGTCCCAACCGTCGAGCCGGCCGGACTGAAAGCTGTCGGCGAACAACACGGACAGCGAACCGCTCCATTCCGGAAACTGTAGGGGCGTGTTGCCGCTACAGTCAACGATACCCTCGGAGTTCGCCGGAGCGAAGTCATCCGTGAAACCGCATTCGAAATTCTTGAATTCCGCGTCCGAATAGGTGAACTGCCCCTTGAGACTCAAGCGATCCGTCAACAGCGCCTGTCCCTCGAACTCGAGCCCGGTCAGGTCGGTACTGAAACCCTGCACTGCGGCGGTGGTCACCTGCTGCCCTCCGCCCGGCGTATTGAACAGAACGCCCGTTCGTGTTTTCTGGTTCTTCCATTCCATGGAGTATGCAACGATGGAGAAATTCGCGCGGCCGTCGATGACCGATTGCTTCCAGCCGACCTCGATGTTGTCGAGCTCCTCTTCGTCGAGGAACAGCGCCGCCTGATTGACGAAATCGGGATTGAGCGCCAGCTCTTCCGCGTTGAAGCTTGCGAACCTGGAATTGAAGAAGCCGGGATTGTTCCCCTGCGAGAACGTCGCCCAAAGGTTGGTGTTCCCGCCGGGCGTAAACTGCAGCGTCACGCGCGGCAGGAAACTGTCGAAATCCGCCCCGAGTTCCGTGCCGTTGCCGGTCGCGAAGGGCTGCGTCGGCGGCAGGATGGACGTTCTCGCCGGATCGCGCTGCGTCAATTCGTCTTCCTGGTAACGCCACTCGATATCGAGGCTGAGCTGCTCGGAGAAGTCGAAGCCTATGGCGCCGAATATGCCAAGCGTCTCGTTCTCGTTCGTTCCGGGCGCATTGAAGCCGTTGAAGCCGCAGGGGCAGACGCCGTCCGCTACCCGCCCGAACGTCGTATCGACATCGAACGCGTTCGGCGCCGTCATGCCGCCGTCTTCCGCAACCAGCGACTCGCCGCCGTTTAGGTAGTAACCGATGTTCTCGCCGTTGAAATAGCTCAGGCCCAGCATCCAGGTGAACCTCCGCTCGCCCGGTGACGTGAGACGCAACTCCTGAAAGAAGCTCTTGTTGCGAAACTGCTCGAAATTCAGCCAATTCGAAACGCCGCCGCCGTCGATGTCGCGGATACTGTTGACCCGCTCGTCGTCGTAGCTGGTGACGGAACTCAGCGTCAATCCATTGAAGTCGTAATCGACGAACAGCGCCCCCCGGATCTGTTCCCGTTTCAAGCCTACGGCCGTCACCTCGGGATACACGCTGTCTATGTCGACCAGGCCGAAATACGGCAGCGTGTCGCTGGATATGATCTGCGTATTGGGATCGACGAGCGGCGTCACCGGCACCTCCCCGCAAATGAAATCCGTGAGACTGGTCCCGGGAACGTTGCGCTTCAGCGCGGTTGCAAGATCCGGGTTCTGCTCGAAACAGTTTGCGAAATTCGGCCCCGCGCCCCGGCGCGAGCTCGAATTGCCGATGTGCACCTCGGCCGGCGGCCCGTCATCGTCCTCCGAGTACAGGCCGCGAAACCTGAGCGACAGGTTCTCGCTCGGCTTCGCATACAGCGTGCCCATGATCGTTCGGGTGCTCTGTTCGCCCAGCGCGCCGCCGTCGGCCATACTCGTGTACTGTCCGCCGGTGGCAAAATCCTGTACGAAAAACCGGTACGCAAGCTTGCCGTCGATAATCGGACCTTCATGGGCGAAGGACCAGTCGTGGGTTTCGTCCTGCGCGGCCTGGACGGTCACCTTGCCGCTGTAGTCCGTCAGGCTCGGTGTTTTGGTAATGTAATTGACGGCGCCGGCGAAGGTGCTGCGCCCGAACAAGGCCGAGGACGGGCCTTTCACGACTTCGATTCGCTCGATGTTCTCCGTGCCGATACTCGAGGCGCCGCCGACCATCGGCACACCGTCGAGAAACACGGAACCGACCTGTGCGAAAGGCTCGACGAGCTCGTTACCCAATCCGCGGAAGCGAATATCCGTGTAGATTCTGCCCGGGTTTGCGACACTGTTGTTTTCGAACTGCACGCCCGGCGAGAACTCGACCACGTCCAGTAACGAAACCATGCCGGCGCTCGTGAGCTCCTCGCTGGTGAAAGCCGTCACGGCCAGCGGCACCTCGAACAGGGTCTCTTCCCGCTTGCGCGCCGAAACGA
Source organism: Woeseiaceae bacterium (assembly GCA_028279985.1). Taxonomy (GTDB): domain Bacteria; phylum Pseudomonadota; class Gammaproteobacteria; order Steroidobacterales; family Woeseiaceae; genus UBA1847. The sequence goes on along the minus strand of JANQMR010000033.1, from coordinate 178,812 downwards.
CGATTTCTTCCAACAAGGGTTCTGCCTCGCGCGTCTCCTGCGCGAGTCCGGCCGGACTTTGTGCACCGAAGATCAGCACGAGCGTTCCGTACAGTACGGCTTTGTTTTTGCGAATGCTGCTTTTTCCAATGCCTATGGTTCTAATGCCTATGGTTCTAGTGCTTATGGCCATGGTGGACTCCCCCGAATACACAAGCTCAAGACTGAAAGCCTTGCAGAAACGCAAAGCCGGTCGCGCCGTTGACAAGCTGGCGAAGAAAACTAGCATAGAATATAATTATGAACAACTGTTCTTAATGCGTACTTTCTTCGCCGACGCGTCCACCGTGCGGCGCACTCGACAACTCAACCCGGGACTGGCGACGGAATGGAATCAAAGACATTGAGCATCGGCGTGCACTACGAACCCTCGGGGCTGGATCCGCACATAGGCTCCGCCGAACTCGCCTTGCAAATGACCAATGCCGTGTTCGACACGCTCGTCGTCCGTACGTCGGACGGCAAATACCTGCCGGGACTCGCCGAGCACTTCGAGGTCTCGTCCGACGAGTGCGTTTACACGTTTCGACTGCGTCGGGACGTCCGGTTTCACGACGGCACGCCGTTCGACGCCTCGACCGTGGCATTCTCGCTGCGGCGCGCCCACGCCCCGGAAAATAAATCGCAGCTCGCCAGGGCGATGCTCGGTCCGTACCGGAGCTGCCGCATCCTCGACGACTATACGCTGGAAGTGGCATTGGCCACGCCCTACGCCTTGTTCCTGGATGCGCTCAGCCTGGGCTGGCTTGCGCCCGTTTCGCCGGCTGCCGTCGAAGCATCGGGGAAGGCTTTTTCCCGCCACCCGATCGGCACCGGACCGTTCGTATTCGATCGCTGGACGCCCGGCGACCGCATCGTGCTAAAGAGAAACAAAAGCTACCGCTGGCCCCCCCGGACCGCGCAGAATCGGGAAGCGGCCCATCTCGACGAGATAAGCTTCGTTTTTCTGAGCGACGACGACGAACGCAGCGCCGCCCTCGAGACGGGCGACATCGATGCGGTGTTTTACCTGCCGCCCGCCGACGCCGCCAGACTGCGCGACGACGAACGCTACGTCGTGCAAACCTGGCCGATACGGGGCGTGCCGGTCTGCCTGATGATGAACACCGCCCGCGCGCCGACCGACGACTCGAGGGTCCGGCAGGCGCTGAACTTCGCCATCGATCAGGATGCCCTGACGGACGCGGTGTTTCACGGCGAGTTCGCGCGCGCCTACGGCCCCGTCTCGCAGTTCACGCTCGGCTACTCACCGTCCGTGGAGCGCCGCTATCCCTACGACACCGATATGGCGCGGCGCCTGTTGGACGAAGCCGGATGGCACTCGATCGGCCGGGACGGAGTGCGAAGAAAAGACGGCAAACGGCTCGAGCTCCTGTTTTATGCGCTGCCGGTCAATTTCTATCCCGAGTTCGGAAACATCGTCTCGGCACAACTGCTCGAGGTGGGTATCGACGTCGAGGTCGTCCTGCTCGACCCGCTCGACTGGATCAAGGCCGGCATGCGCGGCGACCACCACCTCATCCCCCAGGGCAAGTATGGGAGTTCGGCGCAGCTCCTGAGCTTCGTCTATCATTCCCGGCACAGTGGCCCGGAAGGTTACGGCTGGAGCAAGCGAAGCGCTTCCGATCCTCCCGGATTCGACGAGTTGCTGGAGCGCGCCGAGCAAACCTTCGAGGTCGACGAGTTCGTGCCGCTCTTCCAGCAAGCCCAGAACATCGTCATGGACCAAGCCTTGATCGTGCCGCTGCACTGCAACACCAACATCGTTGCAAGCCGCGCCGGCGTGCGCGGTATCGCCTTCGATGCGACGGGCGCCTACCCGCTGTTTCACGACACCGACATCTGAGCGCGGGCGCAAAGCCTAAGGCATGGCGAAGGACATAGCGAAGGACATGACGAGCAGAACCACGATTCGTCCGCACGAATACCACGACTCGGTACGCCTGATGCAGGTGTCGGAGCAACTGCGCAAGCTTGACGCCGTCGACGAGGCCATACTGATGATGGCAACCGACAACAACAAGAAACTCCTGGCTGCGGCAGGGTTCGCGGGCAAAGAGATCGCCGATGCCGCCCGGGACGACCTCGTCATCGGCATAGTCGCAGGCAACGAAACGATCGCCGACGCCGCGCTGGCGAAAGCCCTCGAGTTGCTTCGCTCACAGGCACGTCGCTTGCAAGCAGGAGAACACCGGTCTTTGGAAACGGCAATGGCGGCGCTGCAGGGTGCAAACCTCGCCCTCATCTCCGTTCCCGGCGAATACGCAGCCGAAGAAACGCAGAAGGCGCTCGAGAACGGCCTGCACGTCATGCTGTTCAGCGACAACGTGCCGATCGGGGAAGAGGCGCGCCTGAAACAGCTCGCCGACACGAGGGGACTGCTGCTCATGGGCCCGGACTGCGGCACTGCGATCATCAACGGCTGCGGTCTCGGTTTCGCGAACGCGGTCGGCCGCGGCGCCGTCGGCATCGTCGGCGCATCGGGCACCGGCATCCAGGAGATCAGCGTGCAGCTTCACCGACGCGGGATCGGCGTGTCGCATGCCATCGGTACCGGGGGTCGCGATCTCAAGTCGGCGATCGGCGGCCGGTCGATGCTCCGCGGGATCGACATGCTGGCCGCGGATGCCGCCACGGAAGTGCTGGTGCTCACGTCCAAGCCGCCGGACGAGGACGTCGCCGAACGCGTTCTGGACAAGGCGGCCGGCTGCGGCAAACCGGTCGTGGTGAGTTTTCTCGGCGCCGGTGTCGAGCCGGGCGCGAGTGCCGGCCTCGTCGCCGCGGACACCTTGAGCGGAGCAGCGCTCGAGGCGGCGAAGCTGTTGCGCCGGGAGCAGGACGACGACGCCGGTCCCTCGCGGTCCGACGACGAGCTTCGCCGCCTGGCCGAGCGCGAGGCCAGGCTGCTGTCGCCCACACAATCCTGCCTGCGCGGTCTTTATACGGGCGGGACGCTGTGCCACGAGGCGATGCTGGTCCTGCGCGACTACGTCGGCCCGGTGTATTCGAATGTCGCGCTCGAACCCGACTATCGTCTCCCCGATCCGTCTCAGAGGCGCGCGAACACCTTGATCGACATGGGTGACGACCGTTTCACCCAGGGCCGGGCGCATCCGATGATCGATCCGGAACAGCGCAACCGGCGCCTCGAAAACGAAGCGGACGACCCTGGCGTCGCCGTCGTGCTGCTAGACCTCGTCTTGGGCTACGGCAGTCACGAGGATCCCGCGGCGACGCTGGCGGAATCCGTCCGCGCCGCCAAAGCCCGCGCCGCGGACGCGGGCCGGCACCTCGCCGTGATCGCCAGCGTGTGCGGAACGGAACGGGATCCCCAAGACCTGGCCAGGCAGGAGAACCTGCTGACGGACACGGGCGTGCTCCTGGCGGCGAGCAACGCCGAAGCCGGCCGGCTTGCCGGACTCGTCGTCGCGACCGCGGCCGGGCGACAAACGAGACGGAGCTGAAGCTGTGAACGAACCGAAACAAGCGCTGCTGAGCGCCGACCTCAAGGTGATAAACATCGGCCTGGAGTTGTTTGCCGACTCGCTCGCCGCCCAGGCGGTCGACGTGGTGCGAGTCGACTGGAAACCGCCGCTCGAGCTCGAGCCGGAGCTCGAGCGGATTCTCGACGATCTTTTGTAGGCGTCTTGCAACCAAGCGTCTTGCAACCATGCACCGGAGCGCGGCGGAACAGGGCCGCTGGCACGAATAGGGAGGTGAACGTGCGCGATCTAAAAACGCAAGTGGACCAGGCGAACGAAGAAGCACTGCGTATCGTGCTGTCGGGTCGACCGGTACTCGTCGATGTCCGGCCGGCGATTGACGTCGTTCCGGGTATGAGCAGGAACACGATCCTGCACTCGGCGCCGCCGATCGAATGGCGGGATATGTGCGGGCCGCACCGGAACGGCGTCCTCGGCGCAATCCTCTGGGAGGGCCTCGCGGACACGCCCGCCGACGCGGAGGCCATGATCGAGAACGGCGATGTCCTGATCGAGCCCTGCCACCATCACGACACCGTCGGGGCGGGTACGGGTATCACGTCCGCCTCCACGCCGATGCTGGTGGTCGAAAACACCGCGCACGGCAATCGGGCTTTTAGCTGTCTTTCCGAGGGCGGCGGCCTGGAGTTGCTCAAATGGGGCTGCTATGACCAAAAAATCGCGGACCACTTGAGCTGGCAGGCCGAGGTCCTCGGGCCGACGCTCAAATCCGCAATCGAGGCGGTGGGCGGCGTGGACGTCAAAAACATCATCAGCAAAGCGGTGCAAATGGGCGACGAATGTCACAACCGGAGCATCGCGGCAAACAGCCTGTTCTTCCGTGAGATCGCGGTCGCCCTGCTGGACACTGCCAGCGATCGAAAAACGCTCATCGACAGCGTCACGTTTCTGACGGAAGCCGATCAGTTTTTCCTGCACGGCATCATGGCCGCCGCGAAGTCGATGTTGAACCCCGCCGCCGGCACCGAGTTCAGCACGATGGTCACGGCCATGGCGAGAAACGGCGTCGAGTTCGGCATTCGCGTCGCAGGCCTCGGCGACACTTGGTTTACCGCGCCCGCCAATCACGTCGAGGGGCTGTTCTTCCGCTCCGAGTGGGGACCCGACGACGCCGCTCCGGACCTCGGCGACAGCAGCATTACCGAAACGATCGGCCTCGGCGGCTTCATTCAGGCGGCGGCGCCGTCGGTGCAATCGTATGTCGGGGGATCGATGCAGCAGGCCATCGACAACACCCGGGAGATGGCGACCGTTTGTATCGGCGCCAATCCCGAGTTCCCGATCCCGGCCCTGGATTTCAGCGGCGCGCCGGTCGGGATCGACATCCGCAAGGTCGTGAAGACCCAAACGGCGCCGCTGATCGATACCGCCATCACGCACCGCGACAAAGGCTTGATCGGCGCGGGCCAGGTGCGGACGCCTTTGGCTTGTTTCGAACAGGCGCTAAAGGCCTTTGCACGGCAGTATGCGACATCCTGACGGCTTGCCCGGACGACAGTCCGCCCGGTCGACCCCAGGAGGCAATGGACCCAGGCAATGAACAATAGGGCTGAACTCCGTTCGCTCATCGAAACCGCGAACCAGACCGTGCTGAAGACGTTTCAGGACAGCCGGCCCGTCTGGTTCGACGTTCGACCCGCCATCGAGGCATTGCCCGGCATGACCCGCGACACCATTCTGCACGCCGGGCCGCCGATCGAATGGAGCCGAATGTGCGAACCGCAGCGCAGCGGCGTGATCTGCGCAGCGTTGTTCGAAGGACTGGCGGATAGCGAATCCGAAGCCGTCGCGAAAATAGAGGCCGGCGACATCTGCCTGGCTCCCTGCCATGAGCACGGCGCGGTCGGCGGCATGGCCGGCATCACTAGCGCTTCGAGCGCCCTCGCCATGGTCCGGGACGAAGCCAGCGGCGCCGTCGGCTGTTCGCAGCTCTACCAGGGACCTCGCGGACAACTGCGGAGCAGGGACGATTACGATCGCGAGGCGGCAAGACAGTGGCGCTGGTTGGCGGAGGTGCTCGGGCCCGTGTTACAGGCCGCCGTTCGGGCGAGCGGCGGTATCGACGTCAAGCACATCACGGCGAAGGCCTTGCAGATGGGCGACGAATGCCACAACCGCAACAGCGCGGCCAGCGCGCTGTTGCTGATGGAGATTCTGCCTTGGGCCTTGCGAGCGCGCATGGATCCGGCAAGCCTGCGGGACAGCCTCGCATACCTGACCGGGGCGGAACAGTTTTCGCTGTGTGTATCGATGGCCGCGGCAAAAGCGACCGCCGACGCCGCCAGCGGAGTCCCGCACAGCACGATCGTCACGACCCTGTCGAGAAACGGCACCGATTTCGGCATCAGGGTCAGTGGGCTCGGCGATACCTGGTTCACCGCTCCGGCCAACGAAGTGGACGGGCTGCTCTTCTCCGCGGAATGGAATGCCGATGATACCGTTCCGGACATGGGCGACAGCGCAATCATGGAAACCGTCGGTCTAGGGGGACACGTGCAGGCCGCCGCGCCCGTCCTGCAACAGTTCGTCGGCGGATCCTTCCAAAGAGCGGTGCAACTCACGGAGGAGATGCGGCAGATCACAGTCGGCGCCTTGCAGGACTACCGGATCCCGAACCTCGACTTCGCACCGGCACCCGCCGCGACCGACATACGCCATGTCGTCAGGACCGGGACTACGCCGATCATCGACACCGCCATTGCCCACCGGAAAGGGGGCGTCATCGGGGCCGGCCAGACGCGTGCGCCACTCGACTGTTTCAAGAAAGCGCTGCGCGCCTTTTTCGATACGTACGTGCCAGCGACGGAACCATGAGCCCCGGGCATGCGCCATTGCTCGACGTCGACGGTCTCAACGTCGAATTCCGCACGCAGGGCGGCACGATCAACGCCGTTTCCGGGGTCGGCTTCCGCGTGGCCCCGGGCGAGACGCTGGCCATCGTCGGAGAAAGCGGCAGCGGCAAGAGTTGTTGCGTATTGTCGATACTCGGCCTCATCCCGGCGCCGCCGGGCAAGGTAACGGCCGGGCGGATCCGATTCCGCGATACCGATCTGCTCGGCATGCCGGAGCGAGAGCTACGCGCGATACGCGGCAGCCGCATCGCGATGATCTTCCAGGATCCGCTGAGCTCCCTGAACCCCCTGTTGACCGTCGGCACGCAGATCGCCGAGGTACTCGAAACCCATCTCGGCGCCGACCGGGCCACGGCTCGGAAAAAATCCATCGAGCTGTTGCGACTGGTCGGCATCGACGCAGCCGAGCAACGGCTGAACAGCTATCCGCACCAGTTGTCCGGGGGGATGCGCCAGCGCGTGATGATTGCAATCGGTCTCGCCTGCGACCCCGAACTGCTCATCGCCGACGAACCGACAACCGCGCTCGACGTGACGATCCAGGCGCAAATCATCGATCTGGTCAAGCGCTTGCGGAAAAAAAACGCCATGTCGATCGTCTGGATCACGCACGACCTCGGCGTCGTGGCCGGGCTCGCCGACCGGGTAATGGTGATGTACGCCGGCCGGGTCGTCGAAGAGGCGACGGTGGACGCGCTGTTCGCCACACCGCTACACCCCTACACCGCCGGCCTGCTGCGCTCGCTGCCGCGCGTCGACGCGGATCATGGCGACGAGCTTCCCGCCATCGGCGGAATGCCGCCCGACCTCGCGCGATTGCCAGAGGGCTGCGCCTTCGCCGCGCGCTGCAGCCGGACGACGGACCGTTGCCGCCGCGAGCGCCCCCGGCTCGAGGCCCATGCCGCGGGACACAGCGTCGCGTGCTGGAATGCGCCGCCGTCGAACGGTACCAGGCAAGCGGGCACAAGCGACCGATGAGCTCTTTAAGATGAGTCCTTCGAAATGAGTCCCTCGAGATGAACCCGTTGATCAGAGTGCGCGATTTGAACGTGCACTTTCCCGTGTCCCGTGGCGTTCTGTTCAAACGGACCACGGGCGTGGTCCGCGCCGTAGACCGGATATCGTTCGAGATCATGCGAGGCGAAACCCTGTCGCTCGTCGGCGAATCCGGCTGCGGCAAATCGACGCTGGCGCGTGCAATCCTGCAACTCGAACGCCCGACGTCCGGCCGGGTTTACTTCGGGAACACGGAGCTCACGGGATTGGCGCCGGCAGCCCTGCGCCAGGCGCGGCGATACATGCAGATGATCTTTCAGGACCCCTACTCGAGCCTGAACCCGCGCATGACGGTCGCGCAAATCGTCGCCGAACCGCTGTTGGTGCATGGTGTGGCCACCGGCCGGCAATCGCGCAAGCGGGTTGCCGGATTGTTGCAAACCGTAGGTCTCAGCCCGGGCATGATGCATCGTTATCCACACGAATTCTCGGGCGGTCAGCGACAGCGCATCGGTATCGCCCGGGCGCTCGCGGTGAACCCGGATTTCATCGTCTGCGACGAGGCCATCGCTGCGCTGGACGTTTCCATCCAGGCGCAGATCATCAACCTGCTCAAGGATTTGCAGCGGCAATTCGACCTGACGTATCTGTTCATCGCACACGACCTGGCGGTCGTCAAACACCTGTCCCGGCGCGTCGCCGCGATGTATGCCGGCAGAATCGTCGAGCTGGCGGACCGGGACCGGCTCTACGACGACCCGCAACATCCTTACACCAGGCTCCTGTTGTCGGCCGTACCCGTGCCCGACCCCGGGGCCCGCGCAGGCCGGCACGCGGAATCGCCCGCGGCCGATCCGGCCTCGGTCGATCCAGCATTGGTCGATCCAGCCTCGGTCGATCCAGCATTGGTCGATCCAGCATTGGGCACAGTCCCCGCCACGGGATGTTCGTTCAGCCATCGCTGCCCGCTGGCAACGGATCGATGCCGGCGCGACGCACCCGAACTGCGGCCGGTGGCGGAAGGACACGAGGTCGCATGCTTTCACGCCTAGCCGACAACCCCGCCGCGACCGCGGGCGCGACGACCGGGGCCGAGTCGGTAAGCCGGGTCGTTCTAGAGCTGGCCGCCGGCGCCGGCCGCGGGGGCCGGGTGCTGGGCGTCTATTCGAAAGCCTGCAACATCGAGCTTGCGCCGGCCGCGGGTGAGCTCGCGGCGCCCGTCGTCACACTGGCCGGCCGCAAAACCGGAAACGGGCCTTTGAACATCGTCGTCGAGGACTTCGCGGCCGTGCACGCTGTCGCTTCGACGGGCACCGCAAGCTACCTCGACCGCAATCGTCTGAGTGTAGGACCCTTAGCAGTGTTGCTCCAAGGAGCGGTACCCTGGGAGCCATGTCCCGGCTGGGACCGACTGCGGAGCGGTCGAGGTCCATGCCGGCGGCGACTGGATTCGCTGCTCCGTCTCGCGCGTCGACGGGTACCGCCGGGCACGCTACTGGATCTGCTACCGCCGTCGCGTTCCGCGCACTGGCCGGGCGCGATGGGCCCAAGGCTGCATGCTGCGTTCACCGCGATCTTCGAGCGCATCGAAGCGGACGGGCTACCGGCCGCGGCCGTTTCGTTGGCCGGACTGGGCAACGGTTTGACGCCGGCCGGCGACGATTTCCTGCTCGGCGCCATGCTCGCCATCTGGTTGCGCAGCACCCGGGCGGCAGCCATCTGCGGCCCGCTGGCGCGGGCCGCGGCGCGGCGAACCTCCTCCTTGTCGGCGTCCCTGCTGCATCAGGCCGCCGCGGGCCACTGCGGCGCCGATTGGCATGCCTTCCTCCAGGGCGTCGCCGGTGACGATGATGTAACGCTCGAACGGAGCACGGCGGCGTTGCTCGCCCACGGCCATACGTCCGGCGGAGATGCACTGGCCGGTTTCCTATGGGCCTGCCGTCACGAGCGGCCGCCCGGTTGAGCGCGGCTCAGGCCTTACCGAGGACAGCGACGCCCGCCGCCGCGCATGCCTCATCCTGTTCCGCGGTGCCGCCGCCCGCGCCGATCGCGCCGACGAGCCTGCCGTCGATCACGATGGGCACGGCACCCTGACTGTAAACCATGCGCTCGCCCGCCAGCTCGTTGATCCGTCGCATGACGTGCAGATCCGACGGTATGCGGCCGCTGGGACTGCCGGTCGCGGCCGAGGCAATCGCCTTGCCCTGTGCGCCGTACACCCCCGCCCAGCCCGCTTCGTCCATGCGGCCGAACGCGATCAGGTGACCGCCGGTATCGCACACGGCGACGCTGATCCGTATGTTCATCCCGCGCGCCTGCCGGATGGCGGCGGCAACGGCCTCGTTTGCCTGTTCCAATGTCAAAATCAAAGTCATACCTCGTTCGAAATGCGCTAGGAGTCTGCGCGGCGGGTCTGCGCGGCAAAAGCCTAGGCGAATTCCTCGGTGTCGATCTCCACCTGGGTAGCGGCCGGATAACGCGGACCGCTGACGGTATGCCGATTGATCAGCCGGTCCACCCGATCCGCGACGTCCTCCGATAACGAGGCCCCGCTCGCACCGAGGTTTTCCTCGAGGTGCGCCGTGGACGTCGTACCGGGTATGACGTGAAGATCGGGCATCTGTCGTAGAAGCCAGGCGAGGGCGAGCTGTGCCGGGCTCAGTCCCACCTCGGACGCTATCGCCCGATATCTCGACAGCAGCCTGCGGTTGTTCGCGAAGTTCGGTTCCTTGAAACGCGGCATGCCGCGGCGAATATCGCCGTCCGCGAATTCCGCCGGAACGAGATCGTCGGCCGTCAGCAAGCCGCGCGCGAGCGGCGAAAAGGCAACGAAAGCCGCTCCGATCCGCCGGCAAGCGTCGATCACGGCGATCTCGACGTTGCGGCTGAAGAGCGAATACTCGGATTGTACGGCCGCGATCGGATGCACGGCATGCGCCCTTTCGAGCGTTTCCGCGGATACTTCGGACAAGCCGATGGCGCGCAGCTTGCCGGCCTCGACGAAGCGGCCCAGCGCGCCGACACTATCCTCGATCGGCGTACGCTTGTCGTAACGGTGCAGGTAGTAGAGGTCGATGACTTCCGTCTGCAGGCGCCGCAAGGAGTCGTCGAGATCTCTGGCCAGCATCCGCGGGCTTGCGTCGATCACCCGCCGGCCGTCCACGCCGCGCATGCCGCACTTGCTGGCCAAAACAATCTCGTCCCGGTGCGGCTTGAGGAACGATCCGACGAGCTCCTCGTTGCGCCCGAAACCGTACAGCGCCGCCGTGTCGAAGTGTGTCACGCCGAGATCGAGCGCCTTGCCCAGCACCTCACGCGCGGTCTCCGGGGCCGGCGGCTTGCCGTAGGCATGCGAGAGGCTCATACAACCCAGGCCGATCTCGCCGGCGTCGAACGGCCCGAGACGACGGACTCTCATTCCGGGACCGTCACGCACCCGCCCGTAGCGAGGCGTCGAGCTCGTGCAGGGTCTCGTAGCAGGGCAGAACGCCGGCGACACTCGCGTTCGGCTGCCGGCCTTCGGCGATCGCGGCGAAAAACTCCCGGTCCTGCAGCTCGATCCCGTTCATTGAAACGTCCACTCCGGAGACGTCGATCGCCTTTTCGTAGCCGTCCACCAGTTCATCGTAGCGCGCGATGTAGGTACCGTTGTCGCAGATGTAACGAAAGAACGTACCGAGCGGACCGTCATTGTTGAACGAGAGAGACAGCGTGCAAATGGCACCGCTCTCGGACTGCAACTGTATGGACATGTCCATCGCGATACCGAGCTCGGAGTGTATCGGGCCCTGCACCGCGTTCGCCGCGACGACCCGCTCTCCGGTCTGGTACTGGAACAGGTCGACCGTGTGAGCGGCGTGGTGCCAAAGCAGGTGATCCGTCCAGGAGCGGGGCTCCCCTGCGGCATTCATGTTCTTGCGGCGAAAAAAATACGTCTGCACGTCCATCTGCTGAATTTTCAGATCGCCGGCCCTGAGCCGCCTGTTGATCCACTGGTGCGACGGATTGAAGCGCCGCGTGTGACCCGCCATGCAGACCAGGCCGGTCTCGCGCTGCCTGGCATCGACGTCTCGTGCGTCGGCCAGCGAGTCCGCAAGCGGAATCTCGACCTGCACGTGCTTGCCGGCGTCCATGCACTGGATTGCCTGGGATGCGTGCATTTGCGTCGGTGTGCAAAGAATCGCCGCGGCGACGTCCGGTAAGGCCAGGGCCTCGCCCAAGTCCGTCGTCGCGTGCGGGACGCCGTATTCGTGCGCCACGCGGCGAGTCGGTTCGAGCCGCCGCCCGACGATCGACGCGACCTCGACACCGTCGATGTTCCCGATACCGTCCAGATGTTTCTTGCCGAATGCGCCGGCGCCCGCCAGTACCACTTTCACCATGTTCTCTCCTTGACCGAGTTTCGCGAAACCCGCTACGGGTTCTCGAGTATCAGATGCCCCACCGCGGTGTTCGACGCCGGCACATGATAGAAGCGCCGCAATTCGCGAACCTCGTCGTCCAGCGCACCGCGCATAACCAGCCACATGACGAGCTCGATTCCCTCGGAACCGGCTTCGCGCACGTAGTCGATGTGCGGCATGCGGGACAGCCCATCCGGATCCGAGACCAGCCGGTCGAGAAAAGCGCGGTCGAATTCCTCGTTGATCAGGCCCGCCCTGGGTCCCTGTAGCTGATGACTCATACCGCCGGTTCCCCATATCTGAACGTTCAGGTCCTCGTCGAAGGACTCGACGGCACGCCGAATCGCCCGCCCGAGCATGAAGCAACGCCGCCCCGAGGGCGGCGGATAGACGACGACGTTGACGGCGAGCGGAATGACCCGGCACGGCCAGGCGTCCGGCTGGCCGAACATCAGCGAGAGCGGCACGGTAAGACCGTGGTCGACGGCCATCTCGCTGACGACGGTCAGGTCGAAGTCGTCCTGTATCACCGACTGCGTCATGTGCCAGGCGAGGTCCGGATGCCCCTTTACGGGCGGAACCGGTCTCGGTCCCCAGCCTTCGTCCGCCGGGGCGAACTCCGTGCCGCAACCGATCGCAAACGTGGGCACGAGTCGCAGGCTGAACGCCGATGCGTGATCGTTGTACACGAGAATCACTACATCCGGCTTTTGTCGCCGCAGCCAATCCTTGGCGAAATCGTAACCCGCGAACACGGGCGCCCAGTAGTCGCTGTCCGTCTTGCCCTGGTCGATCGCCGCGCCGATGGCGGGCACGTGCGAGGTCGCGACGCCGGCGGTAATCCTAGCCATCCTCCCTTTCCCCTTTGTACGATCCCCCTTCGTGACGGCTTCCCTTGTTTCCCTTGTTTCCTTTGGGCGAACGCCCGCCGCTCAGCATCATCTGCCGGTATTCGCCGCGACTCACGCCGGTCATCGCGGCGGCCGCCTGCTCGAACGACTGCCCGTCGGTCGAGAATATTTTCGCGAAAAAATAGATGTTGCCGCCGAGCGCCAGCATGCGGTTGTAGTCGCGGTCGAGCACCGCCTGTTTTTGTTCCTCGGCCATCGGCCATTCGTCGAGATAAGCGCGTTCGTCGGCCTTGAAACGCGCGCGGTTTTCGGCCTTCATCAGCGACATGCAGAACTCGTTGAGGAAATAGCCGCGCCGCGCCATGTCGGCGTCGAAGATGACCGTGCCGGGAATGTCCTTGTAGGGTTTATCAAGCGCCATCGCAGGCCTCCTCCGGCCAGTACAGTCTCATCGGGGTGTCGACGAGCAGTTTCCGGCGCAGTTCCGGCGTCGTCGCAATCCGCGGGATCCAATCGACGAGCATGCCGTCGTCCGGCATGTGCGATTTCATGTTCGGATGCGGCCAGTCCGTGCCCCAAAGGACGCGATCCGGGATCGTCTCGACGAGCCGACGCGCAAACGGCACGACATCGTCGTAGTCTGGTGGACCGGTAATGCTCAGACGCTCGGGGCAACTCACTTTCGAGTAGAAGTTCCGGTTACCGGCCACCAGGCGGACAAAACGGTCGAACTCCGGACCGTTCACGCGCCGCGTCACATCCGGCCTGCCCATGTGATCGAAGACGACGACCCCGGGCAGCTTGACGAGAAAGTCTTCCAGGCCGGGTAAATCGCCCGCTTCCAAATACACCACGAGATGCCAGCCCAGTCGAGCGACACGCGCCGCGATCGATTCAAGCGCAGCCCGCGGCGAGGTATCGACGAGGCGTTTGACGAAGTTGAAGCGCGCACCGCGCACGCCCGCCGCATGCAGCTCCCTAAGCTCCGCATCGGTGACGTCCGCGCCGACCGTCGCTATCCCCCGCGCCCGCCCACCGGACGCTCCGAGCGCATCGACGAGTGCGCGATTGTCGCTGCCGTGACAGCTCGCCTGTACGATGACGTTGCGTTCGAAACCCAGACGATCGCGCAACTGCCAAAGCTTCTCTTTCGGTGCATCGCAGGGCGTATACCTGCGTTCCGGCGCGTAGGGAAACACGTCGCCGGGACCGAACACGTGACAGTGGGCGTCCACGGCGCCCGGCGGCGGCGTGAACGCCGGTTTCGACGGGTTCGGATGGTATGCGAGCCAGTCCTCGTCCGGTTCGAATGTCGTGCCCATCGTATTCATCGTGCTCATTGTACTTATCGGCGTCTATCGACCCTGCGCTTTCAAGTGCGCATCGAGCCGCGGAAAAACGCGGCGCGCATTCAGCTCGTACACCTTGTGCCGGTCGGCCTCGGCGATGTCGGCTGCGTCGACGTAGCGGCGCGTGTCGTCGAACGCATGCCCCGTTTCCGGATCGATGCCGCGGACGGCGCCGACCATCTCGGAGCCGAACAGGATATTGTCGACGGCGATCACCTCGAACAGAAGGTCGATGCCGGGTTGATGGTAGACGCAGGTATCGAAGTACACGTTGTTCATCAGATACTCGGCCGGCGGACGCCGCCCCAGCATGTCGGCGAGACCGCGATAACGGCCCCAGTGGTAAGGGACGGCGCCGCCGCCGTGCGGAATGATCAGCCGCAGCTCCGGGAAGTCGTGAAACAGGTCGCCCTGCAGGAGCTGCATGAACGCGGTGGTATCGGCGTTGATGTAGTGCGCGCCGGTCGCATGAAAACAGGGATTGCAGCTCGCGGAAACGTGAATCATGGCCGGCACGTCGAGCTCGACCATTTTCTCGTAGACCGGGTACCAGTAAGCATCCGTTAGCGGCGGCGAGGTCCAGTGCCCGCCGGACGGATCGAGGCTCAAGTTACAGCCGACGAACGCGAGCTCGCGGACACCGCGCTCGAGCTCGGCGACTGCGTCGTCTAATGGCGCACCGGCGACCTGCGGTAGCTGGCAGACGCCGACGAAGCTCATTGGATACAGGTCGACAACCCGCCCGATCAAATCGTTGCAGGCGCGCGCCCACTCCAGCGCGGTCACGGGATCGGCAACATGATGTGCCATGGCCGACGCTCGCGGTGAAAACAGCGTCAGGTCGGCACCGCGCTCACGCAACAGGCGAAGCTGGTTTTGCTCGATACTCTCGCGGATCTCATCGTCGCCGACCGCCGCGCGCGGCGGCGGCAGCGCCGGGTTTTCCAGGCGCGCGAGCTGGGCCTCGCGAAACGTCTGATGCCCGGCGGGCGCGGTCGTGTAGTGGCCGTGACAGTCGATGATCAGCATGTGTGCCCGTCCTCTGCCCGGGCGCCGGCGCGACGCATCGCATCGAGCAACTTGCATAACTCCACGTGGCCTAACTCCGCATGACCAGACTCCGAGTGGCCGAGCGCCGATGCGAGGCGCGCCGTCTGGGCCTGCCGCGATGCACAGGCACGGCTCATGAGCGGTTCGACGCCGGCGCCGGCGACCGTGGCCGAAGCTTCGAGCATTTCGGAAGCCCGCCTTGCGCCATGGCGCAGGCTTCTCGAAATCAGGTACTGCGACCAGTCGTCTCGACCGGAATCCTCGAACAGGTTCGCCAGCGATTCTACGACGGCCGTCTCGACGCCGTAGTGACGTCCCGCGAGCAAGGCCTCGGTAACGAGCGATTCGAGGCCCTTGACGACGACGCTGCGGCAGAGCTTCGTCGCCGACGCCCGGCCGAGCGTATCGTCGTAGCGCCGCGCGCCCGCAAAACCGATCGAGCTTGCGATCGCCTCGAAACGCCGGGCATGGGGACCGCCGAGCAGGATCGGGCTCGCGATACGCGCGGGTGCCACGGGCGCCATTATCGCCGCTTCGACGTAACGCCCGCCCGCGCTTTCGACGATGTCCGCCGCACGCTGCCGGACACCGGGCGATATCGAGTTGACATCCATTACCCATGTACCGTCGCCTCGTGTACTGCTGTCCGATGTACCGCCGACGAGCCCCGCGGCGATCGAGGCCGCCGCGTTTTCGGCCTCGCCGGGCGTCACGGCCGACACGACAATGTCGCAGCCGGCGACGAGTTCGGCGGCGCTGTCGCAGCGCCGAATGCCCGTCCCGCGGATGGCGCGGCTGGGCACGCTCGCCGCGTCGCCGAAGCCGATGTCGAACGCGGAAAGGCGGTGCGCACCGAGATCGGCACCGAAGGTCTGGCCGACTTCACCGAAACCCAGCAGCGCAATGGAATACGCGGTCACGCGCCGCTCCAAACGGCAGCCGGCACGAATACCTGACCGTCCATCAGCTTGCGCGCCGTGCGCAGCAGCGCCGAGCGCCTGAACTCGACGGCGTCGCCCTGCCGGACCGCGTCCAGCTCGACCACGAAGGAACCGGTCGGATGCTCGACCTCGAGCGCGGCGGCACCGGCCGGCGCCGGCTTTCCGGCCACCTCGAACGCTATCGAACCCGGGATCATCGTCGCGCTCGCGACGCTCACAGCGCCGAGCACGCCGACCGCATCGTGAACGCGATGCGGGATGAACGTCCGCGTGCAAATCGCGCCGCCCGCTCGCGGCGGCGCCACCAGCACGAGCTTCGGCACGGTCCGGTCGGCGACATCTCCGAGGTTCATCTTCGGGCCCATCTGCAGGCGCAGTCGCTCGATGCGCGTCTTGAGACCGGCGTCAGCCTCGAGCTCGGCCGGCG
The DNA here is from genome assembly GCA_028279985.1 of Woeseiaceae bacterium. Taxonomy (GTDB): domain Bacteria; phylum Pseudomonadota; class Gammaproteobacteria; order Steroidobacterales; family Woeseiaceae; genus UBA1847. The sequence continues at coordinate 162,401 of JANQMR010000033.1, read as the reverse complement.
ATTCGTAGCCCGTCTTACCGACATCGGCGGCACGTAGCACGACCAGCGGCATCCCGTTGTCGATCGCGGTCACGTCTATACCCTCGACGGTTTCGCGGGCGGCGCCGGTAGGCAACAATTCGCCGCACAGGGCTCCGGCAACGCCCTCGAACGCCAGTGTCACGGGCGCCGCCGTCCCGGGCACGCCGTCGATGCGTGCGTCGCCGCCGTAGCGGACGATTCGGCCCGGCGTGCACACGCGCGCGACGGCGATGCTGCCGCTGTTGACCATGTGGATGCGCACGTCGGTGCGGCCGTCCGCGGGATCGATCAGGCCGCGCTCTATCGCGAACTGGCCGACGCCGGCCAGGATGTTGCCGCAATTCTGGCTCGCCGATACCTCGCCCGAGTCGACGACGACTTGCAGGAACAGGTAATCGACGTCGGCATCGGGACGTTCCGAAAGCGACACGATCGCGACCTTGCTCGTCAGCGGATGCGCGCCGCCGGCCCCGTCGATCTGACGGTCGTCGGGCGAACCGAGCGCGCGACACAGGACCGCGTCGCGCGTCGCTTCGTCCCGGGGCAGGTCGCTTGCGAGGAAGTACAGGCCTTTCGACGTGCCGCCGCGCATGAGCATCGCCGGAACCGCCGTTTGCATCAGGCGTCGTCCAGCGTCTCGACGTAACGCAGCCCTTTTTTCGCGAGGCGCTCGCGCATGCCGTAAATATCCATACCGAGCTCGCCGCGAGCCAACCGCCGGCGCGTATCCGCCTCCGCCGCGAGACGCGCCCGCGCAGCCGAGGCCACGTCGGCAACGGTATCCAGGGGCACGACCACGACACCGTCATCGTCCGCGACGATCAAATCGCCCGGCCGGATCATTACGCCCGCGCAAACTACAGGGGTATTAACGTTAGCTATGGTTTCCTTGACCGTGCCTTGAGCCGAGACGCCGCGCGACCATACCGGAAACCGCATTTCGCCCAGGTCCGCCACATCGCGCACGCCCGCGTCGATGACCAGGCCGCGAACGCCCCGCGACTTGAGCGAGGTCGCGAGGAGTTCGCCGAAATACCCGTCGCCGCAGGGGCTCGTCGGCGCCACGACCAACACGTCGCCGGGCCGACACTGCTCGACGGCGACGTGAATCATCCAGTTGTCGCCGGGCGGAACTTCGCAGGTCACGGCACTGCCGGCAACGGCGCACGGCCGGTAGACCGGCCGCAGGTCCGCCGAGAGCAAACCCCTGCGGCCCTGCGCCTCATGCACGGTGGCCACGCCGAAGCCCGCAAACGCCTCCGCCTCGTCCGCTGCGACCCGGTCGATCTTCGTCACGACGACTGCCATCGATCCTCCTGCCGCGAGAACCCTCGCTCCGACATCACGGGTGATTCTCGCTCCGAACCCGGTTCTGCCGCTTGCGAAAATGCGTCAAAAGACATAAGTTTTTACTATAGATATAGCTCGCCTGGAGTATCACGTGCGCCGTCGCGAGATCAGCTTTCGGCATCTCTTTCTCATCGACCGCATCGCGAAGACGGGCAGCATCAGCCGCGCGGCGGGCGCCGAGAACCTGTCGCAATCGGCCGCTACCCAAGCGCTGCGCAAGGTCGAGCGGGTGGCGCGGACGCGCTTGTTCGACCGATACGGCCGGGGCGTCGTGGCGACGGCCGCCGGCACCGTGTTCGTGCGGAGAATCGCACGCGCCCGCTCCTTGCTGGCGCGCGCGGAACGCGAGCTCAGGCAGCGCGAGCCTGTGATCCCGTCGCAACGACGACTCTACGAGACGATGACCGCCGGCGAGCTGCGTGCGTTGATCGCAGTCGTCGATACAGACGGGTTTTCGGCTGCTGCCCGCAGCCTGGGCGTGGCACAACCGACCGTGTACCGCGCCGTGCGCGGTCTCGAGGAGCGGCTGGGCATCGCGCTATTCCGGCGTCTGGCAAAACGTACCGATGCGCTCGTCGGCGCCAGGCTGTTGGCGCGCCACGCGGAACTCGCCTTCGCCGAAATCCGCCAGGGCTTCGAGGAACTCGACGAACTCGACGGCAACATGCGCAGCCGGATTGCGGTGGGCTGCCTGCCGCTGGCACGCGCGCGCCTGCTGCCGGACGCCGTCGCCTCGCTGCTCGATACCTACCCCAACGCCCGCGTCAGCATCATGGACGGCCCCTACCCGGAGCAGTTGCACGCCTTGAGGCGCGGGCGAATCGACTGGGTCGTGGGCGCCTTGCGCGATCCGTGCCCCGCGCCCGACGTCGAACAGTCCGCGCTGTTCGAGGAGGCGCTGACCATCGTCGTCCGCTCGGACCATCCAATGCTCGAGAGACGATCGCCGCAGCCCGACGCGCTCGCCCGCCTGCACTGGATTGCACCGCGCCGCGGAACGCCCGCCCGCGATCTGTTCGAATCGTTTTTCAGCCGGCACGGCCATGCGCCGCCGGAGCACATCATCGAGTGCAGCTCGCTCCTGACGGCACGCGCCTTGTTACGCGCCAGCGATCGCGCCGCGCTGCTGTCCCCGTCGCAGGTCGAGTACGAGATCGATACCGGACAACTGGCGACGCTGGGCGGCGCCCTCCCCGGCACTGCTAGAACGATCGGCATCACGACGCGGCGGTCCTGGCAACCGACGGCCGTTCAGGCGACGCTGACACGGCTGATCCGACATCATGCCGGCGAAATCATGCCGGGACATGAACGCGACTGCGTCGAGACCGGCCGGCGCTAGCCGGCCGCGGTCTGGTCGTTCAATCCGTACTTGTTGATTTTCTCGACCAGCGTCGTTCGCCTGAGGTTCAAGGAACGCGCCGCCCGGGCGACGACATTGTCCGCGTCTTTCAAGGCGGCCAGGATGATGCCCTTCTCGATGTGCTGCAGCCGGTCCCTCAAGGTCAGGCCGGTGCCATCGTCCAATCGCAGCGTATCCCGGCCGCGGTCCGTGTCGACGTGCTTGCGGTATTTCTCCGGCAGGTCCTCTAGGCCGACCTGGCCCGACGGGTGCAGGATGGCCAGGCGCTCGACCAGGTTACTGAGCTCCCGGACGTTACCCGGCCAGGAATAGCGCCTGAGCGCGCGAATCGCGTCCTCGTGCAAACGCAGCTTGCCTTTGTCGCTGCCGCGGTGTCTTACCAGCAACTCGTCCAGCAAGGCCGGAAGGTCGCTGATCCTGCGGCGTAGCGGCGGCATCTCGATCGGGAAGACGTTGAGCCGATAGAACAGGTCCTCCCGGAACTCGCCGGCCTCGACCCGCTTCGGCAGGTCCCTGTGGGTGGCGGCGACGATTCTCACGTCGCACTGCCGGGTCTTCGTGCCACCCACCCGCTCGTAGCAGCGTTCCTGCAGAACCCGCAACAGCTTGGCCTGCATCGCCAAACTCATGTCGCCGATTTCGTCCAGGAACAAGGTCCCGCCTTCGGCGAGTTCGAAGCGGCCCTTGCGTGCGCTGACCGCGCCCGTGAATGCACCCCTCTCGTGTCCGAACAGCTCGCTTTCGAGCAACTCGGCCGGAATTGCGCCGCAGTTGATCGGCACGAACGGACCGCCGCTGCGATTCGACAGATCGTGGACCGTTCTTGCAACCAGTTCCTTGCCCGTGCCCGATTCGCCGACGATCAGGACGCTGGTATCGAAATCCGCGACCTTCTCGATCAGGCGCCTGACCCAGCGGATCGACGGCGACTTTCCGGTGATACGCATCCGCCGCTCGCGCCCCCTGTAACGCTCCGCGCGCTCGAGCAGGAACTCGAGTTGAGAGGACATCACCGGGGCGTCGAGCTCCCAGGTGTGATGACGCTCCAGTTGCTCGTCGATCGCCGCCGCAATCTCGCCGCCGGCGACGCGAAGCACGGGCAGCGACCGGCGTTCTTCGGCGGCCGCGCGAAGCGCGCGGCCGACGCCCTGACCGGCCGGCATGTCCCCGATCATGACTGCGACGTCGTTGGCGTCGTGCAGTCGATCGAGGCTCTCGCCCACGCCGGCGGTAATCGGTTCGTAGTTGAGCACTCGCAGCGTATCGCTCAATTCGGCAGCCCGCCGCTGGTCGGTGTCGAGCACCAGTACCCTGTTTTGCTCCGTACGCGCCTGCGTCATCTCCAACCTCCGAATTATGTCACACCGCTCAAGGTGGGCCGCAGAATAGCGACAGCATCTTCGGGCGGTCGTGACCGGCCTCACAGTTCGCCGAACTCGCCGAGAGTGTCCTAAAAACCGAGGTCGCGGCGGGCGTTTTAGCAGCCGCGCATTCGTACCGGACGGGGACGGGCATTGGCAATTGGCCTTGGCAATTGGCCTTGGCAATTCCACAGGCCCGCTTACGTCGATAACGACGGATACGGGAGGCTAGCCCGAGTTTCGAAAGCGCTCGTAACGGACGACGCGCTTGGCGCCGCGGCGCAGCGACAGCAACTCGTCGCCGACAGCCTGGCGGACCGGACGCAACAGGGCCAGCACGTGTTCGTTGCTGCGCAAAGCCGACCGGTAAATCCGTGCCCTGTCGCCAGCCTCGAGCTCGCCCAGCAGGGCATCGCGCTGCCGCATGACCGCCTGCAGCTCGGACCACTCGCCGCTCCCGGCGAGCGCCTCGAGGGCATGGTTGAGCAATTCGACGTCGCCTGCCGTGGACCCGCCCCCGGCAAGGTCCGGCGAGCGGTCAGGACGCTTCGAGCTCTGCACCGATGACATCCCAGGCCGACTTGATTTCGCGCATCAGGTCCGATACTTCGTCCAGGCCGGCCGGCTCGTCGTTGAGATTGGATTGCAGCAAACGCCGCATCATGTAGTCGTACAAGGCGTCGAAGTTGCTGCTGAGGCCGCCGCCCACCTCACGATTCAGGCTGGCCTGAAGACCCGAGATGATGTCGATCGCGGCGCTGATCTGCTGGCCCTTCTCGGCAACCTGCCCGCGCTCCATGCTGCCCCGGGCCCGCGCGATCCGGATCAAGGCCCCCTCCATCAGTAGCTGGATCAGCCGGTGCGGCGATGCGGATTCGATCTCCTGCAGGACGCCGAACTGGTGATATTCGTTGGCGGCACCCGCCTTGGCGTAACTTCTCATGACATTAGCCGTTCGAAACCGAAATCCCCGGCAGATTACCGAGTTGTTGCGCCAAGAAACTGCTGGTGGTCGTCAACTCGCTGACCAGCACGTCCAGCGCATTGAACTGCCTGAGCAGGCGCGCCTCCAGCGACTCGAGCCTCACGTTCAGGACCTCGCGCTGCTCCGCGAAACCCTCGATGGTCCTGTCCAGCCCGTCGGTGCGGGCGGTCAGGATGCCCTGGTCCTCGTCGAGATAGCTGTCGACGACGCCGGACAACCGAACGGCGTAACCATCCGAGCCGGCGAACAACTGTCCGAGCTTGGAGAACTCCGACCCGAGCGCGGCGTCGAGCGTGCTGTCGTTCAAGGTCAGCTTGCCGCCCACGCCGGTTTCAATGCCGATGTCCAGCAGAGAGCCGAAGCCCGCTTCGATGCCGGTGACCGCGACGCTGAGCTCGCGGCGCAACTGGTCGCGAACGCCGCGCACGGCCAGGTCGCCCAACAGGGGACCGGCAGTCTCCGTTTCCGGGTCGAAGCCGGTCTGCGCGTCGAAGGCATCGACCAGCGCGTTGTAGCCGTCGACGAAGGATTTGAGCTGGTCGCGGACCGCGTCGAGATCGTTTTCGATGGTCACTTCGGTGGTCGTGCCGGGGTTCGCCGCGACCAGGTTCAAAGTAACGCCCTCGATGGCATCGACGACGACGTTGGTGTCGCTGCTCACGTCGACGCCGTCGATCCTCACCCGCGCATCCAGGGCCTCCTGCCGTTCCGTCAAAGACGCGAGCATGTTCGCCGGATCGTATTCCAGCGCACTCAGTCCGCCGTCGCCACCCGCCTGGGTCACCGTGATCGACTGATCGCTGCCGGTATTCTCGCCGGCCAGGACCAGATAACTGCCGGCGTCGCCGTTGACGATCGTGGCAGCCACGCCTTTGTTGTCCGCGGCGGCATTGATCGCGTCGCGTATGCCTTCGAGTGTATTGTTCTCGCTGTCGACGGTCAGGCTGAAGGACTCCGAGCCGACCGCAATCGTCAAGGTCCCGGTCCCGACGACGGCGCCGGCACTCCCAAAGGCGCCGGACTCCAGTTTCTGAGCCTGCGCGAGCTGCACGACTTCGACCTGGTAACTGGCGGGCACCGCGGTCTCGCCCACGCTGACGGTGACCTGCGCTTCGTCCCCGGTCGAACCCTTGCGCGCAAGCAGGAAACCGGGCTCGGACAGCTTCTCGAGCTGGTCGCCGAAGGTGGACAATGCAGACTTGAGGCCGCCGTAGGCGGACAGCTTCGCCTGCGCGCGGGCTTCCTGCCGCGCGATGCGGATCTCGGTAGCCTGGCCTTCGGCGGTGACGAGCCGCTGCACCAGACCCGAGATGTCCAGCCCCGAGCCGATCCCCGTTGAGGTGATGCTTGTCATGTCAGCTTGATTCCTGCGGCCGTCCTTGTCGTTTCGAGCGCTTGCCCATCGATTGCCCTATCGATTACCCCATCGATTACCCCATCGATTGGACGATTGATTGCTCAATAGATTGCCCGACAGATAACTCAAGTAATTCAAGTTCCGTGCCAACGGTGTCCGAATTGCCGGTCAGCCGCGGCCGCTTAGAGATGTCGTCTCGGTGAGATGTCATCTCGGTGAGACACCGACTCGATCAGACGAGATCGTCGATACGGCTCAAGTCTATGTTGCCTCGACTGCGCGCCAGCGTCTCCGCCTTGTCCGGCGGAATCTGCCGAATCAGCTCTCCGGTATCGCGATCGAAAACCTGGATGATCAACGATCCGGACCTTGCGTCGACCTCGAAGCGCAGGGCGGGCGAGACGCTGCGGTTTCTGAGATTCAGCTCCTGCACCAGCGTATCCAGGTTCATCGCCCGAATACTGGCCTGCTGCTGCGGCGAAATCTTGCCTGAAGACGGACCGACCTTGCCGCCGGAAGCGCCCAGCGGCAACGGGTTGGGTGGCGCCGCGCGAGCGGCGCCGGAGGAGACGGAATTGACGGCTTTCTCCGACATAGTCTACTCGCTTTCACCGGCGGGCGGACGTCCCTGTCCGCCCGTCAGCGAAAATCCAACGGTTCAAACCACCGCTTACTGCAGCAGGCTCAGCGCGAGCTGCGGCTGGGCGTTTGCCTGCGACAGAACCGAGATACCGGCCTGCTGCAGGATCTGCGCCCGGGTCAGCTCCGCGGTTTCCGAGGCGAAGTCGGCGTCCTGGATGCGGCTCCGCGAGGCCGAGAGGCTCTCGTTCATCGCCTGCAGGTTGACGACCGTCGACTCGAAGCGGTTCTGGATGGCGCCAAGCTCGCTGCGGAGATTGCTGACCACGTTCAGCGCCGCATCCACGCGTGAAATCGACGTGTTGGCGTTGACCGCCGAGGTGACGTCGATAGTGCTCAAGGTCGTCGTGTCCAGCGAGATGGTCTGGTTGGCGGCGCCGAAACCGAGATCGTCGCCGTCGCCGGTGACGATGATGTTCTCGTTGGCCGTCAGCGTGACCGTGCCGCCGTTGACGGCCGTCGCATCGGTGCTGGTGGCCGTCGCGTTCGCCACGGTGCCGAAAGTACCGTCGCGGAACACGACGCCATTGACCGTGCTCGATCCGCCGGCACCCGCCGTCAGTCCGCCGCCTGCGGCTCCGCCGAGACCCTGGCCGACGATGATGTCCCGGCCGTCGGCGGCCGAGAGGCGCAGATCCGAGCCGGCCAAGGCTGCCGTAACGCCGGTGTTGGTGGCCTGTGCGTTGATCGCGTCGGCAATCTGTGCCGCGGTGAGCACGCCGTTGGCCTGCTGGTCGTAGGACGCGAAAATGTCCTGACCGTTGATCCGCAGGCTGTAACTGTCCGAGGCGGCGGTACCGGTCGTGTCGGCGAGCGTGAACTCCACGTTGTTGGTGGCCGTCGCGGTCAGGCCGCCGACGCCCGAGTTGTTGATCGCCTCGACCTTGGCGAATGCGCTGCCAGAGTTCTGTCCGGCTTGCGATCCGGCCACCGAAGCGGCGATCGTAACGGCGGCGTTGGAACCCACCTGGATCGTGCTCGCTCCGGACAGCGCCGTCGTGTTCACTTCGGTGGACGAGGTTGCAGTCGCGATCTGGCCGAGCTGGTTGGTCCGCACGCCGGTGCTCAGGTTGATGCTGATGGTCTCGCCGACGTTGGCGCCGACCTGGAAGTTCGCCGTGCCGAAGGTGCCGTCGAGCACTTTCAGGCCGTTAAACGAGGTCTGCGATGCGATACGATCGATCTCGCCGAGACGCTGCTGTACTTCGTTGTCGAGTGCCGCGCGGTCCGATGCCGAGTTCGTCGCGTTCGCCGACTGAATCGCCAGCTCGCGGATACGCTGCAGGTTGTTGCTGAGCTCACCGAGCACAGACTCCGTCGTCTGCGCCAGCGAGATACCGTCGTTCGCGTTTCGCATCGCCTGGTTCAGGCCGCGAATCTGGGTCGTGAAGCGCTCGGCGATCGCGAGACCTGCCGCGTCGTCCTTTGCGCTGTTGACTCGCAAGCCCGTGGACAGCCGCTGCAGCGACTGATTCAGCAAATCTTGCGAACGATTCAAGTTACGTTGCGCATTGAGCGATGCAACGTTGGTATTGATCGTCTGTGCCATGATTAACTCCTAAGCAAAAAGTATCCGGCCTGCTTTCCGCCGCCGGTTGCTGGTCAGCCTTGAGAACCGTCTCCAAAGCGCCGTTCACAGGCGTTATCGGTCGCCGGAGCGAAACCTTGAGGGGAGTTTTCGGTAGTTGCGGACTGCGGCGGTCGATTCCTCAGAATCGCCCGCGGCGGGCCTTGCAAAAACGTGACGCAGGTCCCGGTCACGCCGGATTACCGATGCTGGTGTCAACGTTGGCGGCGCATCCGAGGGGCGCGCCGCAAATCCGGACCGGGACTACAGGAACTGGAACAGGGACAGGCGCTGTGTCACGACGAAGGACTGCTGCGCGGCTTCCAGCACCGTGCTCTGCAAGCTCAGCCGCGACAGCGCTTCGGCGTAGTCCAGGTCTTCGAACTCGGAGATGCTCTGCTGAGCGAGCAGGGCGGCAGCGCCGTTGCTGTCCGCCTGTGCTTCGATCGCGGTCAGGCGGGTACCTATCTTGGTGCGCAGGTCGGAAACATTGGCGATTGCCAGATCGATCTCCTGAATGCCGGCATTGATCTCATTGCCCAGCACGGCCTGGGCGATGTCGTCATCGACCGCCGTATCGAGCGCAGCGACAATATTGCCGATCGTTTCGAACACGCTCTGATAACGACTCGGCTCGACCAGGAACGCGTCGCCGGCCTCCGGCCGGCCGCCGATCGTAAAGCTGATGCCCTGGAACGAGATGTTCTGGCCGTCTTCGAACGGCCCGCTTGCGATCACCGCCGCCGTCGAATCGAGGACTTCGTAGTTCGCCGGGTCGATGAAACGCACCGTGTACTCACCCCTGTCGTACGAGGCCGGATCGACGACGCCGCTGCTCCCGAGCACGCCGGTGCCGGTGTTGGCCGCGGCCGCGGTCGTGCGGAACACGCCGTTGCCGTTGCGGACATTGAAGAACACGTCCGCACCCGAGTCGCCGTCGGCAACGTAACGCGACGGACCGATCTGGATCAGCCGCTGTCCCTGATCGCCGTTGTACACGACGCCGCCCGCGTTCGACGACACCGGCGCGGCACCGTCGAGCGTGCCGCCGAACAGGTAACGCCCGTTGCCGTCTTTCTGATTGGCAATCTGCACCAGACCGGCGACCTGCTCTCTGAGCTCCACCGCGATCTGGGCCCGGGAATCCCGGGTTTGGGTGGAATTGTTGGCACGCAGGGCCAGCTCGCGCACCCGCTGCAACACGTCGTTGACCGTCGTGAGCGCCGCTTCCTCGAAGCTCAGCCGCGAGCGCGCCGCGGCGCCGTTGCGGTCGAACTGCTCGAGCCGGGACAGCGTTTCCTTGAATCCCACCGAGCGCACCGCCGCGATCGGGTCGTCGGACGGGCGTAAGATGCGCCGTTGCGTCGCAATCTGTTCCTGCGTCTCGGCAAGCGACGACTGCAGGTCCTGTATCTGACGCAGCCCCTGGAAAAACGTGCTCAAGGTCGAAACTCGCACCGGTCACCTCCGAACTGCGTCGATCAGGGTGTCGAACAGCGTGCTGGTAACCGCAACCACCTGCGCGACGGCCTGGTAGGCTTGCTGAAAACGGATCAGCCTGGCCGCCTCTTCGTCGAGATTGACCCCGGTTTTAGCCGCCAGCCTGTCTTCCAGGTTCTGTACGACGACATCCTGCGCGCTGAGGCTGGCTTGTATCTGGCTGGAGGTCCCGCCCACGTCGGCGATCAGGCGGCCGTAATTCTCGCCCACGCCGACGGTGCCGCCGTCGAGGATCCCGCGGGTCTGGATGTCCGCCAGCAACAGTCCGTTGCGGTTGTCGCCGCTGCCGCCGGTGTTCGCTTCGATCGTGAACCGGTCGCCCGATTCCGGCGCACCGGTGATCGTGAACTCGCTGCCGTTGATCACGATCGGATCGCCGCTGACATAGGCGAAGGCGCCGGCGCCGTTGACGCTGTAGGTGTTCGGTCCGGTGAATTCGATCAGCGAGGTCGCGAGCAGGTTCGGATCCGCGGCATCGACGACGGTGCTGGGACCGATCGTCGCATTACCGATGTTGCTCGTGCCTTCCAGGGTTCGTGTCGGCGCCGCCATGGCAATCGCCTGCACGTCGGTGATGGCTACGCCGAGGCCGGCCGGCGCATCGCGCGACGGCAGTATCTTGACCTCGTCGCCGGCCGCCGGCGCACCGCCGACGACGATGTTCAAACCGTTCGCAACAAACGGGTCGAGGGCCGTACCGGTACCGGTCATGACCACGGCCTGACCGCTGTCCGCATCCCTCAGGCTGTAGTTCGCGCCGTCGTAACGCAACACGTAGTCGGCGCCCGTCAGCGCAGCGACATCGCCCAGGCTTGCCGTCACCGTACCCGTGCCGCTGTTGTTCGAAGACGGTCGCACGGTCGGTGCGCTCGAGGAAAAGAAATCGCCGCCCAGCGCGCCGCGCAAGTCCATGCCGGATGCGTGCTGGCGGTTGAACTCGGCCGCCAAGGCCTGGGCCGTCTCACCCAAGGCCTGCCGGGCCGGATCGAGCAGGCCGGCGCGGAATTCCAGCAGGCCGCCGATCGCGCCGCCGGTCAATCCGGTATCGAGCGGTATGTCCGCGCTACCGCTTCGATAGACGATTTCGGCGCGGGCTTGGTCGAATTCGCTGCCGCCGACGCCCAGCGAACGGGCCTCGGCGCCGATCACCAAGGCCTGGCCGGAGCCAACGAACACGTTGATCGCACCATCGTCCTGGTGCACCGTGCTGATGGAAAGCTGCGCCGCCAGCTCTCGAATCAGCAGGTCGCGCCGGTCGAGCAGGTCGTTGGGCGGCTGGCCGGTCCGGCCCTGCGCCAACACGATCTGATCGTTGGCTTCGGCAATCGACCGAGACAGCCGGTTGACATCGGCGGCCGCCTCGCGCAAACGTCCGTTGACTTCGGCTTCGATGTCCCGGAGGCGCGTGTCGATGCCTTTCAGGCGCTGCACGAACCCGTCGGCTTCGCCGAGCATCACCTGACGCGCGGACAGCGAGGCCGGATCGTTGACCACGTCTTGCACGGCGTCGAAAAACCGTTGCAATGCAGGGCTTAGGCCCGTATCGGGACTCGCCAACAGGCCATCGACCTGCGACGCCAGCGAATCGAGCATGTCCAGGCGCGCCCTGGAGGTGCTTGCGTTCTGTAGCTGCGTAGCCATTAGCTGATCGTAGACCCGCCGGATGGTCGTGACCTCAACGCCGCCGCCGACGAAACCGTTACCCGTACCCTGCCCGGACCGGGTCGAAAGCTCCGCCACCTGGCGGCTGTAACCCGGCGTATTGGCATTCGCGATGTTGTGGGAGGTCACGTCCAGGCCGCGTTGAAACGCGAGCATGCCGGTGACGCTGGTCGAAAGTAGATCAGCCATGGTTTCAGTTCCGCGGCCAGGTGTTCGAGGTCGGTACGTACGACGAGTTTGTCGGCGGACCGGCATCCGACTTGAGCGCCGCCATTATCGTTTGCATCGTTTCGCCACCCGCGACGCGCGCGATCTTCTCCGCATATGCCGGATCGGTGGCATATCCCGCCTGCTGCAAGGCGCCGCCGAAAGCCCGGGCATCGCTGCCGCTGCCGGGAACGGCGGTGTATCTCGGCTTGGCCCCAATGAACGCGACATAGTCGTCGAAGGCCGCGGCGAGGTCGGGATAGGCGCGAAACCGGGCGATCTCACGCTGTGCCACGCCGTCCCGGTATTCCAGTGTCGCCCGGGCCACGCTATCCCCGTCCCAGCCGCCGCCGGCCTTGATCCCGAACAGATTCAGGCTGCTGCTGCCGTCGGAGCGGCTGATGATCCGAGATCCCCAACCCGTTTCCAGCGCCGCCTGCGCGAGCAGCGATTGCGGCGCGATATCCAGGAGCCGTCCGGCGCGCTCGGCGTACGGCCAAACGTCGCGGGCAAAATCCGTCGGATCGGACCAGCGTCCGGCGCCGGCGGCAGCGGACACTGCTTCGGTCCGCGCCGGGCTCGACGGCGGCGGTGTCGTCGCGGGGAGCCCGGCGGTATCGACCGGTAAAGGCAGCGCCTGGGATTCACCGTGGGATTCACCAGCGGCCGGCCGGCCGGCCGAGGCGCCGCCGCCGAGTTGTGCCGCCAGCATGTCGGCGATGCCGATACCGCGATCCCTGGACATCTCGACGGCGAATTGTTTGTCCAGCATCTCCCGGTACAGATCGTGCTGCCGGTTTTGACCGAAAATCGGGTCGCCGAGGCCGGCCTTACGCATGTCCTTGAGCAGGATCTCCAGGAACAGGGCCTCGAACTGACCGGCGACTTCGCGCAGCACGGCCGGGTCCCGGCTGTCGGCATCCAGCCGCATGCGCTGATACTGCGAAAAATCCGTGACCGCCGCCGTCATCGTTTAAGTCCCCGACGCTCAGATCACGACCAGCTCGGCGCGCAGGGAGCCCGCCTGCTTGAGCGCTTCGAGTATGGCCACCAGGTCGCCGGGCGCGGCGCCGACGCGATTGACTGCCTGTACGATCTCGTTGAGGCTGGTACCCGGCTCGAACAGGAACATCTTCGATTCCTGCTGGGTGATCTCGACTTCGGAATCGGGAAGCACGACGGTTTCACCGGCGTTGCTGAACGGCGCCACCGGCTGGCTGGCGAACGGGCGCTCGCTGATCGTGACCACCAGCGAACCGTGCGACACCGCCGCGGGCGTCACGCGCACCTCGGAGCCGATGACCACTGTGCCGGTTCGCGAGTTGATGATCACCTTGGCCGAAGCACTGCCCGGCTGTACCGTCAGGTTTTCCAGGTGCGCCAGAAACGAGGTCCGTTGCGACGGCGATTCGGGGGCGCGAACGCGCACCGAAACCGCGTCAATCGATTGCGCGGTACCCTCGCCGAGGGACTCGTTGATGGATACCGCCAGCCGGTGCGAGGTCGTGAAGTCCGGCATGTGCAGGTTGAGGACGATGTCCTCGCGGGTATGGAAGTCGCTGGGCACGGTACGTTCCACGGTGGCGCCATTGGGAATGCGTCCGGCGCTCGGTATGTTCACCGTGACCTTCGAGCCGTCGGCGCCCGAGGCGCCGAAACCGCTGACGATCAGGTTCCCCTGCGCGATGGCATAGACATTGCCGTCCGCACCCCTGAGCGGCGCAAGCAAAAGGCTGCCGCCGCGAAGGCTTTTGGCGTTACCGATCGAGGCGACGGTAACGTCGATGGTCTGTCCGGGTTTTGCGAACGGCGGCAGCGCCGCGTGCACCGAGACGGCAGCGACGTTTTTCAGTTGCAGGCTGACACCGGGCGGTATCGTGACGCCGAACTGGGTCAGCATGCTCTTGATGCTCTGCACCGTGAACGGCGTCTGGCTGGTCTGGTCGCCGGTGCCGTCGAGGCCCACGACCAAACCGTAACCGACGAGTTGGTTCGAACGAACGCCGGCCACCGCGGCCAGGTCCTTGACCCGTTCCGCCAGCACGGGCTCGGCCGCTGCGAGGGCGGCGGCCGCGATCAGAACGAATCGCGCAGTCCTCGTTGTTCTTGCGCCGATTGTTTTCCGGTTTATTGTTCTTCCGCTGATCGTTCTTCCGCCGATTGCTCTTCCGTTCATTGCTTTTGCGCTTACTGTTTTTTTGATCTGCTTCATCGACGAAGTCTCCTCAGTAACCCGACAAGAGCGAGTTGAAAAAACGCGCGAACAAACCCATGCGATTGGCCGCCGCCAGCGCGCCGCGGCTGCTGTAGGTGATTTGCGCGTCGGCGATCCGCGTTGACCGCACGGTATTCTCCGGTTCGATGTCGTACGGCCGGATGATGCCGGACAGCCGGATGAACTCGCGGCCCTGATTCAGCGTGACCCATTTTTCGCCGCGGATTCTCAGGTTGCCGTTGGTGTAACGCTCGACCACGGTCACCGTGATGTCGCCTTCCAGGCTGTTGCTCTGGTTGCTGGCTCCGGCGCCGTCGAAAGTCGTCCCGCCGTCCAGGGTGCCGCCCAGAAGCGGCATACCGTCGCGGGTCACGGGCCGGCCGAAAATCGTCGGATTCCCGAGCGTCGCCTCGGTGGATTTGGAGGTCGAGGTATTGGCGCTTTTCGACGCGCTGGTTTCCTCGACCAGCCGCACGGTCAGGATATCGCCGACGCGGGAAGCCCTGAGATCCTCGAACAGCCGGATGTCGCCCTGCGCCCGATAGATGGCCCCGGCCGTCGCCGGCGCGGCGCTGGGCAATACGGGCATAGAAGCTTCGAGCTCGGGCGCTTCCGGCGGTGTCGATGCGCAAGCGCCGAGGAACAGCAGCAGCGCCGTCGCGGCGAGTCTGCGTACGGGGTCAGTCTTCGGGTCAGCTATCATCCAAGTCACGTCCAGGTCGCCTCCAGGTCAACGATTACAAGTCAACGATCACAGGTTGTTGTTCAGGTACTGCATCATCTGGTCGTTGGTCGAGATCGCCTTGGAGTTCATTTCATACGCGCGTTGCGTCTCGATCATGCTGACCAGTTCCGACACGACGTTGACGTTGGATCCTTCCAGTGCGCCCTGGATCAGCGTGCCCAGGCCGTTCAGCCCGGGAGTACCGGCCTGCGCGGTACCGCTGGAGGCGGTCTCCAGGTACAGGTTCTCGCCCATCGGCTGCAGGCCGACCGGATTCAGGAAGTCCACGGTCTCGAGGCTGCCGACTTGCGAAGTACCGGACTGCCCGGCCAGGCGCACCGAGACGACGCCGTCCTGGCCGATCGTCACCGTCTGCGCGCCGTCGGGAATCGTGATGCCCGGCTGCACGGTATAACCGCTGGCGGTCACCAGCTCGCCCTGGGCATTGAGCTGGAAACTGCCGTCACGCGTGTACGCGAGCGAGCCGTCGGGCAACAACACCTGCAAGAAGCCGCGGCCGTTGATCGCGACATCCATCGCATTGCCGGTCTGCAGCACGCTGCCCTGGGTGAACAGCTTCTCGGTCGCGACGACCCGTACGCCGGTACCCAAGTTCATGCCGCTCGGAAGCTGTGTGTCCTGCGACGACTGCCCGCCGGCCTGGCGCACGTTCTGGTACAGCAGGTCCTCGAACACGGCGCGGCCCTGCTTGAAGCCGGTGGTATTGACGTTGGCTAGATTGTTCGACACGACGGCCATTTTGGTCTGTTGCGCATCTAGGCCGGTTTTGGCGGCCCACAAAGCCTGGTTCATCTTGCTTACTCCTACGTAGTCACACTGACGGTCTCGCTTACCGGATGGCGCTTACCGGATCGTGCTTACCGGACGCTCAGCAACTGCGCCGAGGTGTCGGCGTTGTCTTTCGCATTGCGGATCGCGTTGACCTGCATTTCGTACTGTCGCGCTAGTTCGATCATGTTGACGAGCGTGCGGGCGATATTGACGTTGCTCTGCTCCAGCGCGCCCGAGGTCAAACTGACGTCCGCGCTGGGCTCGGCAACCCGGTCTTCCGGCAAGCGCAGCAGGCCGTCCGGGCCTTTCGCGAGCTCTGCGGGATCCGGATCGACGAGCTTGATCCGGTCCACGACGGCCAGCGTTTCCGGTCCCTGGCCGAGCGGCTGCACCGAGACGGTACCGTCGGCGCCGATGACCAGACTGGCATTCGGCGGAATGGCAACCGGACCGCCGTCGCCGACGACCAGGTGGCCGGCGCCGGTTTGCAGCAGCCCGCCGGCGCCGATCCGGAAATCACCGGCGCGGGTGTATGCTTCCGAACCGTCCGGCGCCTGCACGGCAATGAATCCCCGTCCTTGTATCGCAACGTCGAGATCGCGGCCGGTCTGTGCGATCGGGCCCTGACTGAAGTCGGTGCCGTACGCGTCGACGACCGCGTTGATCCGCGACCCGATCCCAGGCCCCTGGACCGGGACCGAGCTGAACGCATGCAGGTCGGCGCGGAAACCGGTCGTGCTGACGTTGGCCAGGTTGTTGCTGTTGATCGCCTGGGCGTATTCGGTCTGCTTCGCCCCGGTCATCGCCAGGTATACGGACTCGTCCACCGGATTCTCCTACCGACCTCGATCGTCGCCGATCAACGGATGTTGATGACCGTCTGGGTCACGGCATCCGAGGTTTCGATCGCCTGCGCGTTGGCCTGGAAGTTGCGTTGCGACGTGATCATGCTGACGAGTTCGGCCGTCAGGTCCACGTTCGAGGCTTCCAGTGCGCCGGATTGAATCGAGCCGAACGACGCGGTACCGGCCTCGCCCAACAGTGCGTCACCGGACTGCGAAGACTCGCCCCAGGCCGTGTTGCCGACCTGTTGCAGGCCCTGCGGATTGGCGAAGTTGGCGAGCGCCAGCTTGCCGAGCTCCGTCGACTGCCCGTTGGTAAAGCGCGCGGACACGATGCCGTCGGTATCCACGGCGACACCCGTCAGGCGGCCGGTCGTAAACCCGTCCTGCGACAGCGAGTTCACGCCGAAGGCGTTGCCGAACTGGGTGGTGTTCAGAAAATTGAGGGTCAGGTCGATGTCGGCGGCGCCCGTCGTCGGCGTGTAAGCCGGCAGAGCGAGCTGCCCGCCGACCGGCGTCTGCAAGGTACCGTCCTGTGCAAAGGTGATGTCGGTCGGCGTGCCTACGGCGCTGCCGTCGATCTGCGCCTGTACGGTCCAGGTATTCACGGCGGCATCCTTGATGAAATAGAAGGTCGCCGTGTGCGCGCTGCCCAGGCTGTCGTAGATCGTGACGGACGTCGTGTGGTTGAAGCTCGACGGGTCGGCCGGATCGAAGACCGAATTCGCCGGCACTTCGGCCGCCGCCGGCAAGTTCAGCCCCATGTCCGTCGCGGTGGTCGCGCGGGGCGGGCTGGCGCCGGTCGTCAACTGCAGGTCGGTCGGGTTGCCGGTGTTGAACAGGCCGTTGCCGGCCGCAGGATACGCCTGCAGTTTGGCGCCCTGCGCGTTGACGACGTTGCCCAGGGAATCGACGCTGAAGGCGCCGGCCCGAGTATAGGCACGCGCGCCCTTGTCGCTCAGGACAAAAAACCCTTCGCCGCCGATCGCAAGGTCCAGCGCGTTGTCGGTGAAGTCCACGTTACCCTGGGAGAACTGTTGGGCGACACGCGACGTGCGGACGCCGCTGCCGGATGCGTTCGAGCTCACGCTCTGGGTACCGACGGCGAACACCTCGGCAAACTCCGCTCTCGACTGTTTGAAGCCCGTCGTATTGACGTTGGCGATGTTGTTGGCGGTAACCTCGAGCTCGGTCGATGCGGCGTTGAGGCCGCTTAGTGCAATCGCAAAAGTCATTATTGGTCTCCTGACTTGTTGATTCGCTGATCTGCTTGTTGCTTGAATGGCTTGATTGATTGAGTTGATTCAAATTGGGTTGATTCAATAGGTCGATTCATCGGTTCAATTCACTGACGGGTTCAATTCACTGACGGCTTGTCGATTGCTTGGTCGATGCTTCGCTTGACCGCCTGACCGCCAGACCGATCGATCGACGGGCCAAACGACGCGCTATGACGTGTTCAGAGGATTCTCCTCACCTGACTCAACGACAACACCTCGCCGCCGGCCAGGTTCAGGCTCATGCCGCCCTGGGCGCCGCCCAGATTGACGCTGTCGATCTGCGCATCGACCAGCGTCGCGAGGCCCTCGACGCTGTCGCCGCGGATCACCCGCGCCTCGATCGCATAGTTGCCGGGATCGGCCTGTTCGCCGCCGCCGGTCCTACCGTCCCACCGGAACTCGACGAGTCCGGCCGCCTGTTGTCCGAGCTCCAGGCGCCTTAGTAGCTGGCCGGAAGCGTCGAGGATGTCGACCTGCACGTTCTCGGCGCCCGACGACAGCTCGACGGCGCCGGCAAGGCTGCCGGACTCGGGCAGATAAGCCCGGTCGCTGCTCGCGAGCACTCGATGTCCGACCAGGTTCGCCGCCTGCAGCGCCTGATCGGAATACAAGGTCTCCGAAAGACCCGCGAAGGCGCCGTTCAGGCGGTCGATACCGTCCACGGTGCCGAACTGCGCCAACTGGCCCAGAAACTCGCCGTTTTCCATCGGACTGAAGGGGTCCTGATTGCGGAACTGCGCGATCATCAGCGTCAGAAAGTCTTCCTGGCCCAGATCGTCGCCCGTGTTCCTGGCTTCCGGCCGGCGGTCGAGCCCGAGCCGGGCCAGATCGTCCTGTAATGTGATTTCGTTCATCGCTTGTCCTTGTGGGTCAGCGCTCGTGAATCGGCGTCGCGAACTAACGTCCGAGCGACAAGGCCTGCAGCATCAGGTCCTTGGTCGTGTTCATCAGCTCGATGCTGTTTTGGTAGGAGCGTGAAGCGGACAACATGTTGACCATCTCCTCGACGGTGTTGACGTTGCTGACGTAGACGTTGCCGTCCGCATTCGCATCCGGGTGGTCCGGCCGGTGGTGCACGGCCAGCGGCGCGCGGCTTTCGACGATCCCGGCGAGATGCACCGCACTGCCCCGCATCTCGTCACCGAGCGCCGTGTCGAAGCCCGCGAACACAGGCTGCCGGGCGCGATACACCTTGGCCGGGTCGCCGTGCATGCTGCCGGCATTGGCGAGATTCGACGCGGTGACGTTCAGTCGCACGGTCTGCGCGTTCATTGCACTGCCGGCGATGTCGAAGACCTTGACCAGCGACATCAGTCGGCTCCCTTGATGGCGAAACGCAGGCCCCGGATCTGGCTGTCCAGGAACGCGAGGCTGGCGCGGTAACGGATCGCGTTCTCCGCAAACGCCGCCTGTTCGACGTCCATCTCCACCGTGTTGCCGTCCAGCGCCGCTTGCATCGGAACCCGGTACTTCGCCTCGACTCCCAGCGGATCGCCGGGCGTTGCAGGCTGGTGCAGCGTGCTGGTCCGGCGCAGGTGGGGGGCTTCGACGCCCGAGTCGCGCAACACGCTCGCAAAATCGAAGTCGCGCGCCTTGAAATTCGGTGTGTCGGCATTGGCGATGTTCGTCGTCAGCAATTCGGTTCGAAGCTCGCGCAGGGCCAGGGCCTGTTCCCGGTCACCGAATGGATTGATGTTCATTACGTTTCCGTCGATCTCTGTTGCTGCATCCATCGGCTGCAATGCAATCGCCGTGCCAGATACCGACAGCGGTTTGCGGTAAAGGAATCGCGGCGCCGGCCGATACAGACCGTGCGGAAAACCGGCAAGGGCTTGCCGCCTTGCCGGCAAGCGGGCGCCCCCGACACGCTTCCGCCGGAGACGATCGGCACTGGCATGGCATTTGCATTGCTGTACAGGTATGTACAGGTAGACACAATCGCCGTCATGCCGGCCAAGCGGCGTATTAAAGGCGATAAGGTGCCTGGACACTGGCGCACAAGCGCTCGAGGAGCTTCGAAACATGGGACAAGACCGTGCAAGACACGTCACCCGTCCAAGGACGGCGCCGGAGATCCGTCGCCGCTGCGTCATTTTTCTGACCGCGGCCGCGCTTGCGGCGTCCGCTGCCGCGGCAGGCGAGGATCGGCCGGCCGATTGGCAGCCCATCGAAGAGATTGCCGATGCGGCCGAGGCTTTCGTGTCGACGGTCGCCGGCAATCCCGACAGCGTGGTTGCGACCGCGGGCTACCTGGACCCGCGGCTCAAGCTGTCCCGGTGCACGACCCCGCTAGAGCCTTTCATGCGGCCGGGCAGCCGTCTGTCCGGCCGAACCGTCGTCGGCATACGCTGCACCGGCGCGAACCCCTGGAAGGTCTATCTGCCGGTACATGTCGGCGTGTTCCAGGACGTCATCGTCGCCCGCCGGTCGCTGCCGCGGGGACACCTGATGCAAGCAGGCGATTTCGAGCTGGCGCGTCGGGACGTCTCGGGGCTCGCCGGCGAGTACCTGTCCGCGCCCGACGACGTCCTCGGCCGGCGCCTGACCCGCTCCGTCACCGAGGGCCTGGTACTGGCATCGCCGCTATTACAGGATCAGACGCTGATCTCGAAGGGCCAGATGGTGACCTTGAACGCCGCCGACGGTACGGTCGAGATCCGCATGTCGGGTATCGCGATCTCCGACGGCGGCAAGAATCAGCTCATTCGCGTCCGGAACGCGACCTCCGGCAAGATCGTCGAGGGCCGAGTGCGTTCGGCGTCGGTCGTGGAGGTCATGTTACCGTGACTAATATCGTGACTATTACTATGACGAAGACAGAAACAGACATTCCGGGCCGGACATTCCGAGGAACGGCGGGCCGGCCGCCTAAAGATTTGGCCTCCGCGGCCGACAACGAGAGGGTACGTCGATGACAACTGAATCGATGACAAATGGATCGATAACGGTCGAGGTTATTGATTATGTCTAACAAGATCGATCCCAACCTGTCCGCCGTGGCCGGCAAGGCCGGCCAGAAGGTCGGGGGATCCGGCAATGCGGCCGCCCCCGGCCGGGCAGAGGGTCCATCGAAATCCGGTGTCAAGCCGGCGGCAGGCGAAACCGTGGTATTGACCGAGCGTTCGCAATTTCTCGAGAGCCTCGAGAAAAAGATCGCGAGCATGCCGGCAATCGACAAGGCTCGCGTCGAAGCCGTGAAGGCGGATATTCAAAACGGCAACTACCGGATCGACGCGGACAACATCGCCGAGCTGCTGCTGCGCACGGAAACCGATTTCAGCCGGTGAACCCGCGGTGAGCACGACAACCGACGCTCCGGATGACTGCCGGCGACAACTGCAAGCGGTCGTCGGCCGGCTCGCGGACCTGGTCGGGCGGCTGCATGGCCTGCTGGAAGAGGAGCATGCCGCGCTGACGTCGCAGGATGCGGACCAGCTTCGCGCCGTCGCCGACCGCAAGCGGCTGTGCGCGGAAGGCATCGAAAAAGCGGAGTCCGAACGCCGGTCCCTGTGCCGGTCCGCCGGTTTCGACATCGACGAATCGGGCATGCTCGAATTCGCGCGCTGGTGTGATCCGGGCCTTGGCCTGCAAGCAGACTGGAAACGAATCATGCGCACCGCGAAACGCAGCGAATCGATGAATCGCGTCAACGCCGCGATCGGCCGCGCGCGCCTGCAGCAGGTGAGCGACGCGCTGACGATCCTGAACGGCGCGAATCCGGGACAAAACCTGTACGACGCCAAAGGGAGCGAATCGACCGGGTTCGGGCGGCGCGCGCTTGCGCTGATCTGACGTTCCTCCGGCGCCAGGCTGGCGTCGAGGTGTTTGCCGCCGGGCCGGGCCGGTTCTTGTTACCATTTCTACGGTGCCCACCGCCGCGACGATCTACGGCGGCGGCGCGTTCCACATTGCGCCTGTCGGACGAGCGGTCGAACAACCGAGATAGTCGAACCGGGGTTACCGGCCCGGAAGCCGAGCAGACCGCGAACGGCGACGCTATAATACGCGGCCCCCGCCATCACCAACGGCAATCGCCCTGGCCACGACGCCCGGAACGCCGCTCAGGAAACACCGAACCACGATGACTACCACGCTTTCGACGCTCCAGCAATGGATCGACGCCGCCGCCGAATTGACCCGACCCGACGAGATCTACTGGTGCGACGGCACCGAAGCCGAGTACCGGCGCCTGATCGACGACATGCAGCAACACGGCATCCTGTCCGCGCTGGATCAGACGAGTTATCCGGGCTGTTACCTGCACCTGTCGGACCCCAGCGACGTTGCGCGTGTCGAACACCTGACTTACGTCTGCACCGCCGACCCGGACGAGGTCGGCCCGAACAACAACTGGATGCCGCCGGCGGATGCGCACGCGAAGATGGATGCGCTGTTCGACGGCGCGATGCGCGGCCGCACGATGTACGTCATTCCGTATTGCATGGGCCCGATCGATTCGCCCTATTCACGCTGCGGCGTCGAGCTCACGGACAGCCCCTACGTCGCCGCCAACATGAGACTGATGACCCGCATGGGTTCCGCGGCGCTCAAACGTATCGAGCGCGAGGGCCGTTTCGTCAAGGGCCTGCACTCGACCGGCGATCTGGACCCCGAGCGGCGGTTCGTCATGCACTTTCCCGAGGAGCTTTCGATCCAGAGCTTCGGCTCCGGTTACGGAGGCAATGCGCTGCTGGGCAAGAAATGCCATGCGCTTAGAATCGCGAGCTACCAGGCGCGAACCGAAGGCTGGCTGGCCGAGCACATGCTCCTGGTCGGTGTGGAAAGCCCGGACGGCGAGACCCACTATCTCGCCTGCGCGTTTCCTTCCGCCTGCGGCAAGACCAACCTGGCCATGCTGATCCCACCGCGTTCGCTGCCGGGTTGGAAGATCTGGACTCTGGGAGACGACATCGCCTGGCTGCACCTGGACGAGGCAGGCAGGCTGCGGGCGATCAATCCGGAATCCGGCTACTTCGGGGTGGTGCCCGGCACCAACGAAAAAACCAACAAGAATGCCGCCGACATGATCACCCACGACACGATTTTCACGAACGTCGCGCGCACGGAAGACAACCAGCCCTGGTGGGAAGGCAAAACCGGAGGCACACCGGCGCTCGACTGGCGCGGCCGCGAATACCGGCCGGAGAACGGGCCGGCGGCGCATCCGAACTCGCGTTTCACCGTGGCCGCAACCAACAATCCGAGCCTTTCGTCGCTCGCCGACGCGCCCGAGGGAGTGCCCATATCGGCGATCGTCTTCGGCGGACGCAGGCCCGAGCTCGCGCCGCTGGTTTACGAAGCCTTGAACTGGCGGCACGGCGTACTGGTCGGCGCGAGCGTAGCCTCGCAAACCACCGCCGCCCAGACAGGCGCCGTCGGCGTCGTACGTCGCGACCCGATGGCCATGAAGCCCTTCTGCGGCTACAACTTCGCCGATTACTGGGCGCACTGGCTATCGTTCGAATCGCGTACCGACCGTTTGCCCAAGATCTTCCATGTCAACTGGTTTCGGCAGGATCAGGCGGGCAACTTCCTGTGGCCGGGCTTCGGCGAGAACCTGCGTGTCCTGCGCTGGATCATCGACCGCTGCGAGGGGCGCATTGACGCTCGCGAAACGCCGATCGGCCTGCTTCCGAACGCCGGGGACATCGACACGAGCGAACTCGACATCAGCGCCGAAACGATGCAAGCGCTGACGACGATCGACCCCGGGCAATGGCAAACCGAACTCGAGAATATCGCCGAGTATCTCGGCGAGTACGGCGATCGCGTGCCGCAGGCGCTGCTGGAAGAACACCGGCGGGTGGCGGCAGAGATCGCGAAACATCTGTAGGAGCGAGCCCGCGACCGTGGCGACAGCTTGAGAATCGCTCCTCGCCGGATGCGCTATTCCAGCGCCTTGAAGTATATCGACAACGAAGACCCGGGCGGTTCGGCGCGGCCCAGGCCGATCGTGCCCTCGCCGATCAGCTCGGTGGAATCGCGGCGTACGAAGGTCTCGTCACCGCGCAGGCTCTGCAGAAAAGTGCCGTTGGTGCTCTGGTCGATCAGCACGAACTTGCCGCGGCGCATCTCCACCTTGGCGTGGATGCGCGAAATCAAATTGCCCTTGATGACCAGATCGTTGTCTTCGGCGCGGCCGATATTGACGCTCTTGCGCTGGTCGTTGACTTCGATGCACTGGTCGCGGAAGCTGAGCTGCAGCCTCGATACCTTGCGGTCGCGGCTTTCCCATTCGATCGTCGGCAGCATGCTCGTGGCTTCTTCCGGATTCCACAGCAGTTCGTAGAGGGCGACTTCGTCGATCCGGCCACGGACCGTGGCGACGTCGATCTGACGGGTCTGCTTGCTCAGCTCGGCGCTCATGCGTTCGACGGTGTCGCCGGATATCACGATCTGTCGCGATTTTGCCTGTGAGGTCATGCGGTTGGCCGTATGCACGGCGGCGCCGAAGATGTCGTTCTGCTCCTGTACGACCGGACCGAAATGGCAGCCGACCCGAATCGAAACCGGAATACGGCCCTCCTGCTTGTTGTCGCTGGAAATCCGCGACTGCATCGTAATGGCGGCTTTCATCGCCTCGTCCACGGTCGGGAAGGTGGCCATGATCTCGTCGCCGATGGTCTTGATGACGGTGCCGTTGAACTGATGTGTCGCGTCTTTCATGACCTCGAGGCAAAGCGCGACGGTCTCGCTGGCCTTGCTATCGCCGAACTCATCGTACAATTGCGTGCTGCCGACGACGTCGGCAAACAGGATTGCGACTTCGAGGTCTTTTGCC
This sequence comes from Woeseiaceae bacterium, assembly GCA_028279985.1. GTDB lineage: Bacteria > Pseudomonadota > Gammaproteobacteria > Steroidobacterales > Woeseiaceae > UBA1847. Next base: position 137,755 of record JANQMR010000033.1, on the reverse strand, counting down.
ATCAGGCGGCCACTCTCATCCCCAGATACCCAAGCAGTACCGGCGGAACCACGGGCGAAGACCGTGTCCCGGCTAGACATTATGCCAACAAGCGGGGGCTCCAGGCTACAATGCCTCTCGCGCCCAAGCCGCTAATAATAAAGCTATTTCTGGGCGACAATATACGCGATCCAGGCGAGGTCCGCCTCACCTTCGGCATCCGGGGTGAAGATGCCGTTGCCCTCGCCGTCCTCGTCCTCGCCTTCCCAGTAGACGGTGACGGTCGAGAAACCGGCCTCATGCAACATATCGCGCAGCTCCGGCGCCGTGTACAGGCGCCATTCGTAACTGAAGGCCTTCTTGAGCCTGGAACCGTCGGGGAACTTGAAGTGTATGTAACACTTCATGTGATTGGTGACCGGGTGAAACTCGGCCTGATCCCAGATATAGGTAAAGCCGTCGTGCTTGGTCTTTTCCCGGGTCTCCTCGAAGGACTCCGGCCCGCCGAAGACGTCGAGGAACAGCACGCCGTCGTCCTTCAGGGCCTCGTGGCAACGGCGCATGTAGCGCAGCATCGTGCATCTTTCCTCGAAGATCCAGTAACTGAAATTGAACGCCGCAAGCACGTCGACTTTCGGCGTCTCGACGGTCAACACGTCCGACTCGATCAAGCTGACCCGCGCCTGGTCCTTGGCCGGCAGCCGGCCGACCCGATTCTTGCGTCCCCAGTCGAGCACCGCCGGATCGATGTCCACGCCGATCGCCTGGAACGCCTTTCCCTGTTTGACCCATTCGGAGGCCGCGCTGGCCGTGCCGCAGAAGTCTTCCCGGAACAGATGGGCGGTTCGGCCCGAAAGCGCCTGGAAGGTTTCCTGGAGGAACTCGACCTCGTACTCGACGTTCTGCACGGACAGCTCATAGAGCTCGTACTTGTCAGCCCTTTCGGCCATGGTCAGTTTTTTCTTTGCCGGATTGGCGCTCATGAATACCCTTCGATATGGTTCGATACGAGTTACCGATTGTATAGAAGCGGCGCCGATTGTTGCAGCACCGATTGTTGGAGCGGTACTCGAAACGCGATCGACGGCAGGCGAGAACGCGCCCGGTTTCGCAGAAAACCGGTAGCGCATCGAGAGGTGCTGCTCGATGCGCGGACTACGAGTGCTCCGGCGAGACCAATATAGCTACGCCGCCATCGGCACCGCGTCGAGCGCTTCCATCAGAACTTCGACCCCGGCGTTTCGGCGATGCGCGTTCTCGCTGATGTGCCGTCGCCAGGCGCGCGCGCCCGGACGGCCCGCGAACAAGCCCAGCATGTGCCGTGTGATCCGGTTGAGCGGCTCGCCGACGGCGAGCTGATTCTCGATGTACGGCAGCATGTCAAACACGATGTCGCGGCGACGGGGCAACCGCCTCGCCGGATCGAAGCGGTTTTCGAGCTCTGCCAGGAAATACGGATGCTGATAGGCCTGCCGTCCGATCATGACGCCGTCGACGTGCTCGAGCGCGTCTTCCACTTGCGCTGTCGTTTCGATGCCGCCGTTCAGAACGATGGTCAACTGCGGGTAGTCGCGTTTCAATGCAAAAACGCGTTCGTAGTTCAGTGGCGGTATCGTGCGGTTTTCTTTTGGACTCAGGCCGTCGAGGATTGCTATCCGCGCGTGGATCACAAACTTGCGGCAACCGGCGGCGGCCACCGTATCGACGAAACGCCTGAGGAAGGCCTCGCTGTCCTGATCGTCGATACCGATCCGGGTCTTGACGCTCACCGGCGCCGACTGGCTTGCCCGCATGGCCCGAAAACACTCGGCGACGAGCTCCGGCTCGGCCATCAGGCAAGCACCGAAGCGTCCACTTTGCACCCGATCGCTGGGGCAGCCGACGTTGATGTTGATTTCGTCATACCCGAAACCGGCCGCAGCCCGCGCCGCTTCGGCCATCAAGCCCGGATCGCTGCCGCCGAGTTGTGCCGCGATCGGATGCTCGGCGGCGTCGAAGCCCAACAGCCGATCTCGGTCGCCGTGATGTATCGCGGCCGCCGTGAGCATTTCCGTGTACAACATCGCGCTGGGACTGAGCAGGCGCATGAAGTAGCGGCAGTGGCGGTCGGTCCAGTCCATCATGGGCGCGACCGAGAATTCCTTGTGTTTCATATATTTACATAACTTTCTTGGAACCAAACATAAGAAAAAATAACCGAGATTTCGAACTATCCATCGCTCAACCTTGACGAAATTGTACTATTCCTGTCCGCGGCTTCGGTCACGAGATGTCTGGCAAAAAAAAGACGTTGGCGAACTCAGGTGCATCGTTGATTACGCGAAGTACCATGATTCGCACAGCACTACCTTTCCATGCTCTCGTACTGGTACCGCTCGTGGAGCTAGGTGATTGCCGTCGCTGTGACGGAATGAGGATGCTGCGATCGGCGATTTAGTTGATGCCGGCCAATTTAAGAATCACATATAGAAGCGGTAGAGAGGATTTATCTTCGGCTCCCCCTCCCCGTCAGGGGTATCGATTTCAGTCATGATCGTACCGACCTGACGAGCGAACGACAGAGTAATTGGGTGTCGGCCGATACCATCTGCGGAGTTCCAATTCATCTTGGTCAACGCGAGGATTTCCCTACTGAGATCCGTGATATCCGACTCACCGTTGTGGCCAAGTTCTAATGGCGCCGGTATATGTGGCCCCGGATACTCCTTCCACCAAGGAATGTACCCTGTCGTGTAAAGATACGTGCGTTCACCCTCTATGGTGACCAACGTTCCCCGTTCAGGCTCGATTTCGCCACGGCGAATGAGTCGCAAGCCGGTTGGACGGAGCCACACCATATCTGTTAGCGGGACCCTGCCGCTCAGTCCGCTCTGAATACCTTCGACTTCCTCTGGTTGATAGGTCGAGGTCTTATGGACGACCAACCGATTCGGTAGCATGCCGGTCTGGCGTCGATACCGTTTGAGGACCTTGGTCATCAAACCTTCGGCTTGATCCGCGGTCAAGAAAGGTTGTTTTCCCTTTCGTTGATCTTTGTCGAGTGTCGAGCCCTGGAGCGCGAATGGCTCGGTTTCACTCGATAATGCCTGAGCAAGGCTGGCATATACGATTCCGCCGCTGCGGCGCTTGAGGTGATGAAATGACACGCCAACGTAGCACGTACCTGGTGTCAGGGCCGCAGGCCGCCACGGAATCGCCGTAGATTTGTAGTACAGGGCTGCACTGAAGTTCCAGGCCTTTGTTGCGGGACCTTGAGATTTGGGCGAGTCCGCGTACGTGTGCTCTCGGATTACCTGAGTCGGGACAGCATTCGGCAAGTTCATGCAGCGGGCCTTGAGCGCGCGATAGAAACTCCGAAACAACAACTCTTCCGCTTGCGGAAAGAGTTCTGAGGCTGCCTGGCGTTCTTCCGCGCTGTAGTCGTCAAACAAGCCCATTTGTTGGCTGGTGTCCTCGTCCTGTAATCGCTGAAGAATGCGCTGTTCTTGATATGAAAGCTTCGGGTTGTGTGTTCGCAAAGATGCCACAGGCTCCGGGAAGTGAACGACCACAACTCGCGGTCCACCGTCAACGAATAGCGATTGAATCGCCTCAATATAGACTCTCAACACCGCTTCGATTCGCGTGGACTCCGGTTCGGCAAACGCAAGATCAAGCTTGCCCTGGGAGATCGGACGAATGAACCGATCTTCGATCTCAAAAGTCGCACGGAGTGCTTGCCCCGACCCCGGATACGCCGGAAACTTGAGCGCATTTCGCTCAGTATCGATCTGCAGACTACTAAGCCGACATATCCAGGTAGAAATTGCCGGCGCTTGCTCTGCCACGCACACCAGACCAACCGATACCAATGTCTCGTGCCCGGCTTTAGAGCCAACCGGACCGTAGTCTGCCAGTCCGGCCTTTGGATCTCGTGCGCGTTCACCGTCGCCGAACACGAGTTCGGGCTCCGCGATGCGTCGCAAGTCCATCTTCACAACATCACCTCTCCGCCCTAGCCCTCGTACGCCTCGATCGAAGCATACGTACCGCTCAGTATCAAATCGTTGACACTGTCTCCACCAACGGGAATGGCTGACTTTCCGTCGGACAACAGGATTTGCCAAAATTTTAGGTCACTATCAACAGCTGGATTCCTATCGAATTTGAAGCGACGCGTTGCACGACTAGCCTGCTGATGGCCCGGCAACGGGGTTCTGCCATCACTTCTAGTAAAGAGATATGTTGGCTTGACTTGGACTGCCCACTGGTCGCCGAATTGAACGATTGCGTAGCTTAGAGCCTCGATCTCGAATTCTGGGTATTTCCCATATTCTCTCTTCTTGATAACCGTCCGCTTTATGTTTCGACGCAGCGGAGAGTCATAGGTCACGACAAGTTCTTCCGCTTCCGTGGTAGCAAAGTAGGCACGCTTCTTCTTTGGCTCGATCGCAAGCGTCGGTTCAATAGACCGGAGATGCTGTTCCCAATACTTGCCAAGTAACCAAACCAGATGACGACGGGTATCGACCTCGCCAACCATCTCTTCGAAAGAGCTCGTTTCGAGATAGTCGAGATAGCCAACACGGCTGGCCCATGCCGGAAACAAAGAAAGGTCACTAAAAGACATGGCATACCCTGATATCGCAATGGCGGTGGGTTCAGGGTCAACGGCCAATTTGCCAGCAAACAGTGGCATTTTTCGGTCAGCGTGATCGGGATTAAGCGGCAGCTTGTATATCTTCGTTGGGAGGCTAACAAAGGGTAATAGGTTGCTGACATAGATCTCACGTTCGGCTACCGGACTTGCAGTTTGGCCAGGTCCTTGTGATTCAGCCCGCGCTTGAAACAAGGTAACTTCTACTTGGCTATTGCCATCGACGGTGCGAAACTCCGCGGATCCCTCGTGCTCCTGCATCCGTTTCCGAACATCCACTAGCCCAGTGCCCTGTTTGTCCATACGACCAAGTGCAAAGAAAACGTCCGCAATAATTGGATTACGAACCTCGTGCACGCCGCGTCGAGGCTGGAACGTGCCAGTACAATCGGGTTGAAGCCGTGTAAGCACGCGATCAGGTAATCCACCCGCTGTTTTGAACCTCAAACTAGTGCCTGAGTTATAAACGATCTCACTTAGGCTGGCGTTTTCATAATCCCGGTGGGCCATCATGTTGACGAGGAGTTCTGTCAGCGCTCTTCGGTTATAGGCTGTTTTCTCTACAGATTGCTCAGGCTTCTTGATTCGTAGAAGCGGGTTGATATCTGAGGATGTCAAGACTTCCATGATATCCCGATACTGCGTTAGGAGATTTCCGCGAAAGACAAGTCTCTTCTTGTCGCCGATGCGTACAACCGTTTGCAAGTGCGGATATGTTTCGGTCACGTCGAGGCCAAACAGAGCGAATAGTCCGTATGTAGTAACCCATTGACCACTCTGGGTTGTCGCCATAAAGCCGTGCTCGCGCAGAAAAGGCTCAAAATGTGTTGTCTGTAGCTCAGCGCCAAGCGTTTCCTTAGCGTACGTTTGAAAGGTGGTGAACGCGAGATCTTTGTCAATATGGTTGAGATTCTTGTTGGGTAGAGCCTGGCTGTCGAAAGAGCTGAGCGAAGCGAATTGCTGGGATGTTTCCGGTAGCCGAAGATGTACTTGGAATGCCGCCTTGTCGCTGAGCTCATAATCGATGGCTTCCGCCGTTTCGTCAAAGCCGTCGACAGTGATGAGTTCGAAGTTCGCACCGATTCTCTCTTTCAACGCAAGTACATTCGGATGCACTTGCCCGCCAGGCCGCGTGCACCAGAAGATGCCACGATTGTAGTTGTTAGAAGTGCTGATTCCCTCCGTAAGGAGATGGTTCATGATTGAAGGCTCTGCACCTCGGTAGCCGAACACCACGAGCGGAGCGTATTGGATCATTTCGTGAATCTTCACAACCAACGGCGCATTCAGACGTTTGGTCTCTTCCTCAGAGTTTTGATCACGGTAGGTTTCTACAGCACCGTGAAGGTAGACGACTTGAGCCCGCCTGTGAGGTGAAAACTGCACGAGATCGCCTTCCGCCCGGTTGATTGCAATTACCTCTTTTATGTGAGGCACCTCTGCACGCAATGCATCCTCGGCCAGTGTGTCGAAATTGGTTGTGAGAATCGTGTGTACTAACCCTCGTCGGCACAGTCTGGCTAGGCTGCGATACCCAGGTCCTGGGTTCGGCCCGCGCGCAACCATGCGCCGGAAGAATTCGCGGCGAAACTCCCGCGGTCGTAAGAGGTGCTCGACCGCCTTAGGGTAATTTTCGGCCAGATTCGAGCCCTCATACCAGGGCTGGTTTTTGAGGTGACGCGTCCAGTCGCCGGGCATGACGTTCGCAAACTCGACGTCAGTGCCTATGATGTCTTTCGCGTATGCTGCTTTGGCAATCTGGCGCACCATTTCGTCGGCCAAAGGAACACCTGATGAAAAACTGGCGCCCGCGCCAAGCAGCAGTATCGGCCGAGACTCGCGCTCCGGTTGAAAATGGTAGACGAGCCGTTGGATTGACCCTTCGGGATACAGCATCGGCTCTCTCAATGCACGAACTGAAGATTATCGATGTTTGGGCTTCGAGTCCGACGACCAATCCCTATCGAATAAATCGCCACTTAACCTACACCGTGTTGACGCTGACGCGCCGTGTAGCTAAAACTGGCTTCTTCGAAACGGCGTTAGTCAAGGAGCTTATCCACGCTGTGAGGGACCACCGGTGTTTGTCTAGTGCCTGAGCTACACCTATGACCTCCTCCACCTGAGAGTTGTCCAACTTTTCGATTTTCTCAGGCATTTCTGCAACGAGCTTTTCCGCATCGTGGGTCACAGCACTTTCCTTCCAAATTGGTGTTTGCATGCTTTATTCGACGTGCCGCCTGACGTCCATACGATCGTGCAGTACTCGGATAATGGTCAATACCTCGGGCGTGCCCTGGAAAATGATGAGATGGCGTCCTTCGTGATAACTGAACAGGCCGTGGCGAATATCGTCACGTGATGTCCATAGATTACGATTCTCAGACAGCCACACAAACCGTGTCGCCAGGGAATCCACATAGCGATCCGCCTTGGTGACACCCCAGTTTGACTGCGTATAAGACCAAATGTCATCCAGATCGCGGCGGGCGGGGCCCGTGATGCGCAGCTTCATTGCGCCGATTTCTTACGTCCGGCTTTCTTCACCTCTGAGACGATGGTCTGCAGACCACCCGCGTCCACCTCGACGAAATCGCCTTGATCCAGGGCCTGCAAGCCCACGCCGACTTCAGCCCGCAGCTGCGACAACTTGAGTGCTTCAAGCTCCTCATACTCTTCGGTCGATAACACCACGGCGACGGGTCGTCCGTGTTTCTCGATGGTCACGGGCTCGCGGCGGGCCTTGTCCAGAAGTTCGCCGAAGCGAGCTTTCGCGGCGTTGGCGGATATTCTTGTCATAATGCAATCCTGTGGTATTTTCGACCATTTCGCCTATTTTGGACGAAATAACCTCACGTATCAATTACTTTGTCGGACATCCGGCACTAGTCGTAGACTCGATGTGTCGCGGATTCCGCCTTGATTAAATGGTGGACAGGGGAAGACCGATTTCGCGAGGCAAATTAGGAAAGCGAAGCCGCCCGAAGGGCGAGATTCGGCCCAGACCGACCCGCGCGTCAATCGAATCTCGTTAGTAGATGTCGCAACCCAATCGATCGGAATCGGGTCTCTCCGTGCAGGACACGCGGATTCCCCATCTGTCGCTACTCACTTAGAAAACAATCAGTTACCAGGTGGAGGCTTCAGCGGAAGCGGCTAGGTTCCGGAGTTGTACCCGTTTTCTACCCGACGAATTGATTGAGTCAGGGTGCAGAAAAGGCAAGAAACCGTTGATCTTCTATCAAAACATCCGCTCCGATTCCTTGCGTCGGCACTAACCGGAGACATTCCCAGAATGCTTTCTACGCCCCTTTTGGGCTAAGTCGATACGCGATTCTGGCGCATATGTGGTCAATTTGGTCTAATTGGCCTAAACAAAGAACAACAAGCGGCCATTTCGTGACCGATATTTTCATCTCATATAAGCGAGAAGAGCGTAGTAAGGCGAGGACTTTGGCCGAAGTCCTTGCCGAACAAGGCTACTCAGTTTGGTGGGATGCCGAATTACTTCCAGGCGCGGAGTTCCTGGACGAAATAAGTGAAGTAATCAAAAAAGCAAAGGCGGCCATAGTCCTTTGGTCAAGGGAAGCTGCCGAATCAAAGTTCGTTTTGCATGAAGCCTCTCTTGCCGAAAGACGAGGAATACTCATTCCCGCAAGTTTGGACGGCAGTATTCCGACGGGGCCATTAAGCGGGATTCACGCACTGGATCTTTCTAGCTGGGATGGTGAGCGTGACAGCCAATTGTTGGAACCGCTCTTCGAAGCCGTGCGACGAAAGGCAGGGGCTCCGGAAATCCTTGCTACAATTCCGGACGTAGTCCAGGTTCTTCGAGGTCCGCAGCACGAGGTTGAATATTGGAAATCAATCAAGCGAGGAAGTCCTTCGGAAAAGGAAGAACTTGAAGCGTATCTAGCAGAGTTTGCCCCGGAGCCGGCGTTCGACGGCTTGGCTCGCGCTCGACTAGCGGCCCTTGGCAAGAAGCGGTTTCCATCGTTCATGAAGATTGTTGGCGGGGCAACCGCCATCGTGGCCCTGATTGCGGCCGCGCTCGAACTAACCGACCGGTTCGATTGGCGCCCCGCCCCATTCTTCGAGCCTGACAAGGAGGTTTTGGAGCGCTACGACGCCTACCCGCAGGCGGTAACAACGAGCTTCTGGGCAAGCTTTACCGCAAGTCGGATCTGGTATTGCACGCCACAGATAGACGTCCCGGATGGTTATGTGCAGGTTGGCGGAGAATTAGTCAACAAGAAGCGGTATCCAGAGAGAGTCCGCGCCGGGTGCCCGGGTCCCGACCATTGCAACGGGCACAACGAGTACTGCGAGACGGAAGATCGCAGCGCGGCGTGTGTGGTAAATGCCGAGTGGTATCACTGGTATGTTTCCAAAGCGTCTAGAGAATCACTACCAACCGATTTCGAAACAATGTGTGCCGAGCCCAAGTCGAGTTAGCCTAAAGAGAATACATTGATGCAGTACCCGATTGGCTATACACCTGAAGGCTCGGCACTAGGCGAATGTACGCAATCGCACCAGGGTGCCGTTCGAATCCATAGGAAAAATGGATGGATCCAAGAAGAACGTACCTATCCGCGCAGCAGTGACTCCCGAGGGTCGAAAGAGTAACCATGGATGTTTGGGCAGATGACAAGCTTGCCCTGTTCATCGCGTTTGTAATTCCGGGCTTCATAAGTCTTAAAGTTTACGAACTCATCGAACCTGGGGCTCGCCGGAATACTTCGGAGCAGTTGGTCGATGCCATTGCATACAGTTGCATCAACTATGCGGTCCTTGCTCTACCTATTACAGTTGTCGAGAATAGTGACCTCAACATCAACTCACCGAACCTGTACTACTCGTTCTATTTGTTCGTTCTGCTCATAGCGCCAGTGTTGTTAGCCTTGGGCTGGCGATTCCTGCGGACCCGAGAGTTTTTCCAAAGGAATGCGCCGCACCCCACCGCCCTGCCTTGGGACTACGTGTTTTCGCAGAGAAAGTCCTATTGGATGCGGATTACGTTGGGGAACGGCAAGGTAATTGGAGGGCGATATGCGCACAATTCCTTTGCATCAAGCGCGCCAGCTAAGGAGCAACTGTATCTCGAAGAAGCATGGATTATTGACGACAAGGGCGGGTTCGTGAAAAAGAAAGATAGGTCGGCAGGGATCATCGTCCTGGCCAGTGATATCTCTCATATTGAATTATTGAAACAGTAGGCACGGAAAAACGGAGGTGTAAGATGTCTGGGGAGAATGATAACGGTACTCCAGGGAAATTTGAAAAAGGTTATCAACCAGCGAAGCAACCCAAAGACCCTGGCAACAAGCCACAACCTGACGGTGGATATCAGCCGACTCAAGAAGGGGATAACCCTACTAGCGTACCTCCCAAGGGTGATGACTAATGGCACTTAGGTAACGCTGCTCGCTGTTTGAGTCTCTGAATGGCGCGCAAGGCAAAAAAAACGGGTGGCTGCAGAGCCCTGCCCGAGAGCCGACTCGCGGCCTCGAGAGCACTGTTTGCACTTATCAGCGCCATAACCGCCCGCATGCTGTAGACGAGATTAACTTTTTTGCCAAATGCCGTCGTTGGACGCCGCCATCGACAGAGCGACAAAGCAGCTTTGGTGAGGCGTAGAAAAGAAATTGAGGCTGCCCGGTCTTTACGTGACCTTCACGAAGTACTGCATTCCGTTTGCTAAGGTACAGTAGGGCTATGCGAACTGTACGTGACCTCATCCCTAAAAACTGGTCCGTTCAGAACGGGGAGGGACGTCATCCCCTCTATCAGAAGCGATAATGTTGCTTGGTAGTATTGCTTGGTTCCGCTGGACCGCTTAGTTCTTGAAGGTTGTTTTCAATCAGCACCGTATGTGGAGTAATCACTCGGTTCTATTCCCCGCTTCTAGATTCGGCCAGGGCACGCCTACGGTGATGTCTGGATGACGCGGCTCCATATCGACATGGCCGTAATGGTCGCGGATTTCATCGATAGCGTTAAGGCAGTCCGTTGCCAACTGTGATTCGGATACATCACCGTTCACAACTAGATCGAAGAGTGCCTTGCGAAGGTCCTGCGCCGGTAGTCCATACAGTTCCTGCATTCCTGACGGACCTATAGGCGTCTTTCCGACGAGCATGTTTTGAAGCGCCTTATACAGATGTGTTTCGCGAAATCGCTTTCCACTTGCTGCGTTTGAGCGCGTGAGTAACAGCATGCCTGCTACATCTGCGGCTTCTGCTATGGCGAATTCGAGCGTAGATTTCGCTGGCCCTTCCTCGAGGTCCAAGAATTTGCTGTAGACTTCATTGCGAAATTGATCGTGAGCACTCATGAGCGTCGCCAGGTTTCCGGCCCAATCTCGACGATCCGCCCTACCCCGCTTGTCGGTTAAGGACGCACTGCAGATCAAGTCAAGCAACGATCGGGCAGCTGAAAGAGTATCCCGAGAGACCAAGGCCGACAACCAGTCATAGTCGCTGAGAAACCGATTGTCGAGTCTCGCGAGCTCCGTTAGTACCGTTTCGGCTCTAACCAACGGCACGTATCCGAGGACAGATACGATTTCACGCATGTTCCACGGCTCGGTTCCGAATCCCTCTACCCGCTGCAAAACGCTCAAAATGGTGCTCGGTTTGTCCGTGAACGCCAGCAGTTTCAGCCATTCCTTTAGCCGCCATCCGTCCTGGTCGCGAAGCAGCCAGGGGGTTGATTCCGCTTCTTCAAGCAGTTCTTCGATTCCGGGAAGGACAACGTCGGAAGAGATCGCCTCGCCAGCGAGCACAAGGGTGATAAGCAGATCTATCTTCTCAGCCTCGGGCACGGGCGATTCCAAGAGATTCGTAATCGTCGCTTCTTTGTCGGCATAAGGCATGCTGAAGGCGAGAGTCGCGAGCTTCAGGGCATGCTTGAGCGCTGCGTCTTCCGCTCCCGGCCTGACCAAGTCGTCGATCACGGCAACGATGTCATCAACAAACGGGTGTGTCTCGCTCGCTGCGCCGTTTTGGCGTTTTTCGAATCGTTCCGGGACCACGGAGTAATCGGGCCATGACCGCATCATCCCGGGCGTTCTTTCCTCGGGTTGGGTTCTTCGCCAGACTGATACGAGTACATGTGCTGCGTCGATGCCGAATTCATGATCCGGCAGATACGCCTTCATTGCCTCGATAGTTTGCTCGTCGCCAATTGCAGCAAACGCGCGCCTGTACTGAAGCGTCCAGGACATACGGGCGTCGTTCTGGACATTGCGCCCTTGCTGACGAGCCGAAATGAACTCATCAATTGCCTGTCTTCGGCGGGCAAGGTCCTCGGATAAGAGTTTCAGTAGTATCCCGACGTGCTCCGGTGACTCAAGTCGCTCCGCTGCCTCGGCTATTTCGGCGAACTGGGCGCGTGTTGCTGTCGGGGATATCAAGAGACGTTCGCCCCACGCGCCAACCGCAGCCGTCAGTCTGTCCTGAATGGAGGACTCCAGCGCGAGACGATGCCGCTCCACGCTATCCCCATGCCGGGAAACAAGGTCCGCAAGAATTGCAATTTCTTCGAGACTATCGGTACCTGACCGGTCCAGAACTGCCTGCACGAATGGCTTAGTCTTGGTACCCGAAACTAGCCCTACCAGTCGAAGGTATTCCTCGCTGAGAGTTTTGTCATACTTACCTTGATTGGCGGAGACGCGCGCACGTACTTCGAATATCTGATCTATGAGTTCACCGGTCGTTGCTGGTCCAATAACAGACGCCGCGGATTCTGCAGCCAACCGCGGTATCGTTTTGTCCAAAAGAGAACCGGCTAGCGGTCCATCGTCTACCACAAGATCTGACGATCGAAGGATGTCGTCGGCACCGAATGGAACGTCTCTACCCTGCTCAAGGAGCGACAGAAGCGCCAATTCCACCGCGCCCGGGTACTTCTCGTGGGCGTGGTGGACCAGCCACCTGCTATTCTGGTCCTTGTCGGAGAAATCGATCCTCTGCACAAGTTCACGTACCTTTTCTTCGGAGTCAGCATCATGTGGATGTACGCTGATAAGCGTTGACAGCATTCGACTGGGATCAGTTTCCTCGGCGTGAAGCCTGTCGACCTCTTGTTGTATACGCGCAGCTATTTCCTCGTCATCGATCTCCCGAGGGTACCATTTGCCAGCTAGTTGCCTCCAAACCTCGTCAGTAGCCGATTCCAATATCACTTTCGCAAAGCGATCAGCGCGCCGAAACAACAGGGACTCAATCACGGACAGTTTTACCTCTTGGCTCGCATCGTCGCTAGCCAGGCGCGTTGCGAACTCGATGCCGTCCATGTCGCCGTTCATGGCAATTTCGGAAATGATGTTTTTGCGAACGTCTTTGGAAAGCTCCGCAATCCGTGCGCCTGCGTTCGCGCCTAGAACGCCCGGTCTAAATCTGCGCCCGGCTCTCAGTGCAGCAAGATGCACTTGATCGTCGGGGGCCGAGATCATGGGCCAAACAAATCCTGAGAACTCCACGCACCCAGTATCGATCATGAATGCGACAGCGCGATCCACGCGTCCTGGTGTATGCCATATAGCAACGAATTCAGTGACATCTCTGCGTATCGCAGCCCAAACGTCATCGGATGAGCGCCGGATCATTTGCGCGGCGAGCAGCGGATCGATACCGAGCGTCTCCAAAACAGCTTGTGCCACGGCTTGTACGCCATCGCGGTCAGAACGCGACACGCGGTCGCACGTAAAGAGGATAGCCTCCTCCCAGACAGGAATGTCGAGGATTGTCTCTCTGAGATATTTCGATGCTTCTTCGTCACCTCTCGCCGAAGAGAGCATCAGACGCTCGACATGAAACGAGGCGAACCACTCCTGGAACTGCTGATGCTGAAAGGCTACCCCGCCTTCCTCCACGCCGTACCGTACAAGCATGTGTGCACTAACCAGACCGTCGAGCACCTTCATCGGTTGAAGTAGATCGGCGATCTGGTTTTCATCTCTCAATCTCTGCTGCGCTGCGTTAACGACGGTTCGGGCCTGGACTTCGGACAGCGCCACCGTCTCGAGACGCATTGCCTCGACTGCAATTTCCTCCATGAACCTCCGATGTACACCTTGAAGTGTCTCTCGCAGCGTCGCCAGCTTATCCCGGTCTCGTTCCAGTTCCTCCACGAACGATCGAAGGACCTCTTCTTTGGTTGTGGGCAAAGATGCTCCGGGCGCTCGGACAAGGAGGGCGTTCAGGTACAGCGGAATCGCCACCAGCTGCCGGAGACCGGGCGTTCGCCATACGTGATCGAGCAGCGATTCCCCATCCGAACCACGTCGCGACCTGGCGATCTCCAGCTGTTGCTCTTCCGTGAGTGGCTGAACCTCCACGACTGGACCGTCGATGGGTATATCGAAGGCCATGTGTCGAGAACTGATAACCAAATGAAGGTCGGGAAAGTCTCGCCTGAGGAACTTTACCTGACTACGGACCCGCCGCTTGGAGGATTCGTCGAGTTCGTTCCAGCCATCGAGCACCAGAAGAAGCTTTCCGTGACGTGCGAGCAGCTCGAACTGGTCTATGTCTCCCCGTCTGAACGCCTTCCTTTTCAGCACTGATACAAAGAAGTCGTCGGAGCCCGCAGCCCATTCAGCAAGCGGGAGGTAGACAGCCACCATTGAATTGTCACCAAGAACGGCCTCGGTCAGTTGCAGCAATGTGATTGTCTTGCCGGTGCCAGGTGGTGCAATAACCGCAACCTGGTCGAAGGAACTGACGCCCGCCGCCAGCCCGCTCACGCTGAAGGACGTGGAATCCGCTCCGCCCGACAGGGTTAGATCGAGTGCAATCGAATAGGCCGGCCAACCCGGCGCGTTTTGAAAAGCTGCGATGTCCGCTCGCGCGAGGCCGCGCAACGAATCGAGCGTCGTTTGAACATCGTGCTCCGAAACCAACGCTCTGGTTGTTTCTCGATGCGCCGAAACGACCTCAAAGAACGACCGGCGCTGTGCGCACCTCTTCCACTCTCTCAGCCGCTCGACGGTAAACTGAGATTTGTCGGAATCTATGAGTTTCGCGTGACTTTGGCAAAGCCAGATTCCGTTGTCGAATGACTTACGCTGCTCAGCTGTCAGCGATGGATCGTATCGTGGCCCGCCGGGTGCGGCCGCGGTTATGTGTGCCGCGACACCAATATCAATTGTATCCAGACCATCCGAGGTTGCACCTCTCGTGGGCGCGCAGCAATCGGGTTTGGAGCACTTGTAGCCCGTGCTTTGCGCCAGCTTCTCACGCGTCGCCTTGCTAAAGTCATCTCTCACTTTTGCGTTTGAAACCATAGCGCTTAGTGTAGCGAGTTTGACGTCTCGTGTGCTGCTACGCAGCAGTCGAAGCGACGACCGATGTGCACGGTGACGCCGCTTCTCCTCGGGCTTTGGATCTCCTAGGAGGCAAACTTGAGTCAATATCTGCCTCTCGCCGCTTGTCAATACCTCCGAAGAATCTCGAATCGTCTTCTCGAACGAAGTGATGCTCTCATTGATGTCGACCTCAAATACCCTTTTAGATCTGTCATGACCTCGGGCCATCGCAGGCCCACCGATTGCAATTTTCCGTGGGCTGCGTGAAGGAGCCGATTCGGTCGCGAGTCATAACAGATCAGCGCGCTATTTTCTATGAAAGCCTCGCTTGCCTGATACAACAAATCGCGTTAGCGTGCCGACTCTTGAGAAAATCATCTCAGGGCGCAGCGGATTCAGCGCGAAAGCGTTGCTTCCACTAACTATTTAGCTCGAGTACCAGACGGTTAGCCTGCATTGGCTTTCCGTGCAGCATTGTTGTGGAACCTATGCTCTCCAAGAATTTGCGTATGGACAAGTACCTTTTAACCCGCGACATATTCGCCTATTCCGCTACCGACCGGCTTACCGGAAAGCACTGCCCCAGCTATCGGTACGAGCCAATGATGGTATGCCCATCATGAGTTCAACATACTTTGGTCTTCTAGCAGAGTTCGGTGTAGCAGAGATTCCACTGGAGCGAATATGCGAGAAGTACTTTGGATTATCTGTACCAAAAGCCAAGCGGCGAGCGTGCCTTCAACAGCTACCCATTCCAGCGTACCGAGTTGGATCTCAAAAGTCTCCCTGGCTCATAAGTGCCATCGATCTTGCGCAGCACATTGACAAGCAACGAGCGCGTGCTGCTGAGCAGTGGGCTGCGGTGAACTAGGCAATAGTAACGACGACCCTTCGGGCAATTTAGTGTCACCCGACCGATGTGACGCTGGTTCTTGAAGGTTTATCGTTACAAATTGAAGAACACTCCACCTTTTTTCGACCTGCCCTGTGCAAGTTCTTGTCAGCGTTGAGCTAAGAACCGCCAGTGCCACACCAGTCACGTCATATCCTCTATTAGTACGGAGCACCAGTGGCTACATTTCGAGCCCGACAACGTCGCGACGGCAGCATCGCGTATCTCGCAGAAGTGCGAATCAAACGCGGTGGCCGCCTGGTTCATCGCGAGTCGAAGACTTTCGGTAAACTTGGCATCGCCAAGCAATGGGCTGCTCGGCGGGAGAGCCAACTAAGCAAAGCGAGTGCTTTTCCCACACGCAAGCAGCTCGCGCGGAGAGGCCCACTGCGCAAGATTTTGGCGAGGTATCGAAGGGAAATCTCCGAAATTCGTCCCATGGGTCGGACCAAATCGACCGAAATCCAGTTTCTCGAGAAAACAGACCTCGCTACCCGGAACGTAACGAAAATCAGGGCTTCTGACGTGATTGCGCATGTCCGCGCACGGCGCAAAGCTGGCGCCAGCGCATCAACCGTGAACAATGACCTCGTCTGGCTACGGATTGTCCTTCGCTACGCCCGCGTGGCTTGGGATGTCAAGGTCGACCCGACAGTAGTCGACGACGCCTATTCTGTCCTAAGAGCAGAGAAACTGGTTACAAAGTCGAGAAGGCGAACTCGTCGGCCGTCAAACTCTGAACTTTCAGCACTAACGGAGTACTTTCGACGGAAGGAAAAACGATGTTCAAGCCTGCCAATGCACGACATCATGTGGTTTGCGATTCACTCAGCACGAAGGCAAAGTGAAATCACATCTCTACTAGCCCAAGACAATGACAAAAAAACTCGAACCGGCATTGTTCGAAACCTAAAACATCCGTCAAACAGAGAATTGTTTCGACGATTCAAGTACACGGACGAAGCGTGGGAGATCATATGCCGTCAGCCACGTAACGACGATCGCGTGTTTCCATTCAAACCCAGGACGATAGGGGCCGCTTTTACTCGCGCGTGCCACATACTCGAAATTGATGATTTGCGCTTTCATGACTTGCGACACGAGGCAATAAGCAGATTTTTTGAGGCAGGATACTCCATTGTGGAAGTCCAACAGTTCACGCTGCACGAAATCTGGGCGGCGCTAAGTGGTTACACGCATTTGCGTCCAGAGTCGGTTGTGATTCGCTCCGGTCGGTGAGCCACAATGCTGGTGCATGGGCTCGCTGGAGCCAGGGCAGACCACCGTTTCCTTGAGATTTGGTATTCGTCTCCGACCGCTGATACCACTTTGCCTGGTGCTGGACGATAGCCCAGAGGCGCTAACGGTCGTGCAAAGAGGCGAGTAATGGCGCGCAATCTCCACCCGAATAGGCGGAGGTAAGCCCAAGGGCGACTAAACTTGGTTTAGAATCGAAGGTGACTTTCAAAATGGGTGCGGCAAACCACACATCACTATAAAAATAGTAGGAAGGAATCGGATGATCAATGACACGGATATGATGCTACTGAAACAAGCGTTAGTCGACCAAGGGGCTAAGTTCACCGATTGCCAATGGCAACGAGCAATTGATCAACTCCGAAAAAGAGCAATACCCGAATCGTGGGACGAGTTCTTAGATGCTACAGACCCGCCCAGCGACGAAGACCGCGCTTACTGGGACGGGTTTCTTGCGGAACTAAACGAAGAGAAGGCCGCAATGGTGAAGGCAATCAAGGCAGTCTGGTCGCTGCGAAACTCATAAACGGCGGTAAGTCAAACCAAACCCAATAAGGCGGCAAAAATTCACCGGTTACCGGTCGCCTTTTGGTTCCCTATCGGGTTTTTTCCAGCGGCGCCGAATGCTAGGTTCAGGCTTCGGTAAGGCAATCAGGACGCAAGACATGAAGCGAGGCGGGCTGGCGCATCAGGGAATGGCTGACGATGAATCGAGCCATGCTTGTTTGTGCCTATTTCTTGCGCTAATTGGAGGGACTTAAACCGGTGCGACATTAGTGCGACACCGGTGCGACATGAAAATCTTCGACATTCGTAAATAGCTGATTAAGAAAGCTCTTTTAGAGCTATTTCTAAAAAAAAGCGGCAAAGTCCATCATGGGCGCGACCGACACGGGCACTGTCGTTTGCATTCGCGGATTTTCCTGCATATTGTCCTTATACCTGCATATTGTCCTTATAAATAAACTAGATATTTCTGTTTATTTTGTACCTGTTCTGTACCAATGCCGCCCTTTCTGCCGGTCAGAGTGCGCATGTCGCACCGCCAATCGGGCTCACGTCGCACCGATATCGACCCGCCCGGAAACATTCAATGGCAACGATGCGTAGGAAGTACTTGATTTCTTCTCAGATTTGACGACCGGACCGTCGTCCACTCGAATCCGATAGTCGAAGGGCTCCCACCACGGGCACTAGGAAGCGATGTCTCCTCAGTTTCTCATCGACTGGACTTAGGATTCGTTCAGTTTCCGTGCGTATGCAAACCACGTGACAGATGCGCCCGGCGTCCGGTGCAATGAATGATTAGCTGCCGGACTCACGGAGCCGCCCCTCGACATACTTGTGAAGTATGCTTGCGATGAGGGTCTGATAGGGAATTCCTTCGGCCAAGGCACGCTTCTGAAGTCCGCGGAGGTCTTTGGATGAGAGCCTGATATTGATCCTCGCATCCTTCCGGAACATCGCCTCGGCGTACTCGGCATGTCGCTTCTGAACTTGAGACGCACGCTTCGAATGCTTGAGTTTGCCGGCCTCGAAGGCCTCCAAGACTTCCTTCTCTTCCTGATCCAATTTATTCATCGTTACCTCGATACTGCTTTGTGGCCTTCCGGCTCGGGATGATGGTCTTCAGGAACACCTCATCTTCCGATTCCACGAATGGCACCAGATAAACATAATCCTCGACGACGATAGCGTGGATCTGTTGGCCGGGATACTTTCTCTGGTTAGGGTGATCGAACGTATCAATGATGTCGCCAGCATAGATGTGGAACACCACGTCCTCGAACGAGATCCCGCGCTCACCTGACCCGGTACCACGGCGTGTTCGCGCCGGCGAGCCCCGACCGGGCACAGATTGTACCCAAGACACGCGCCGCCGCTGGCCCACGACCGAAGCAAGCCTAGATCGCTCCACACCCGGCTGGTTTAGCTCAAACTCAGCTCGCCGTTTCGTCTGCATCGGTCCACCCTTTGGTGCCAGTGGTCGGTCACCGGGACTCTATCGCCGTATCTGAGTAGTTGGTAATAGATGTCTAATATATTGGACAATTAAATTTTTAATTGCTTATTATATAAGACAACATGAAGACGCTAGCTCACAATTCGCTACCAAAAAGCGCCCGCGCGGCGCTCAGGAAACTCGGTGAGGATATTGCGATCGCGCGAAAAAAACGCCGCATTTCCACCGTCTCGATGGCCGAGCGGGCCTTCATAAGCCGCGGCACACTCTACAAGGTCGAACGGGGTGACCCGTCGGTGTCGATCGGCATCTATGCCACGGTGCTTTCGATACTCGGATTGGCTGACGGCCTCGGCACTGCTGCTGATCGTCGCAAGGACCTGCTGGGGTTGGATATTGATGAAGACCGATTACCGCAAAAAGTTCAGCCGCGCGGCCGGAAAAGGACAAAGTAAGTGACCGATGCCATTGAGGTATATGTCGATATCGGGGACAAAACACTCCTGGTCGGTCGCTGCCGATACGTTGCAAAGCGACGCGGCCAGAGCTCCGTGTTCGAATATGCGGATACTTGGCTGGATTACGCTGATGCATTCGCCCTGGATCCGGCGAATTTGCCACGCGTTCGACAGTCGTTCTACACGAGGTCGGAAAAGTCCGCCCTCCCCGGCGCTATGCGGGACACCGCGCCCGATCGGTGGGGCCAACGGCTGATCCGGCGTGCATTTCGAAAAACCGGCGACGAACGCACGCTCTCGGAGATCGACTACTTGCTTGCGATCATCGATCGTACCCGAATCGGTGCTCTTCGATACAAGCGCGAGGGAGAGGGCAACTTTGACCACGACATCGGCCGTTACCAGGTACCGCCGCTGATTCAATTGCCCGCCCTCGTCGACGCCGCCAACGCCGTACAATCAAACACCGAAACCGCTGAAGACCTCAGGCTCTTGCTCAATGAAGGGTCGCCGCTGGGCGGCGCACGACCGAAATCCGCGGTTGTCGACAACGACGGAAGCCTGGCGATTGCAAAGTTCCCAAAAGCGGACGACGACCGAAGTATCCCGCATGGAGAGGTCCTCGCATTAAGGCTTGCCAAACACGTTGGTATCGATGCTGCTCCGGCCAGGGTCATCGACGTTGCCGGCAGGCCGGTTGCTCTGATCACTCGATTCGATCGACGCGATGGCCAACGAATCCCTTTCTTGTCCGCGATGAGCTTGCTCGGATTGGAGGATGGCGATGAGGCCACGTATACGGATATTGCCGAGGCGATTCGCAACCACTCGAGCGAGCCCACGAAAGACCTGCATGAGTTATGGCGGCGCGTCGTGTTTAGTGTGCTCATAGGGAACCTGGATGATCACCTTCGCAACCATGGGTTCTTGTACGACCGTAACGATCAATGGCGATTGTCGCCCGCGTATGACCTCAACCCGGTTCCGAGACAAGAAAAGGCCCGCGAACTGACCACTTGGATTTCGGAAGAAGGCCCTGAGGCCGATCTGGATTTGGCTCGCCAGGCCGCCGCGTCTTTTGCTCTCAAGCCAAACGAGGCTGAAGAAATTATCGAAGACGTGTCCACACGCCTGAACGGCTGGCAAGACATCGCTCGTCAGCTCGGAATGAGTGTCACCGACGTCAAAATCTATGAGACGGCATTCGAAGTCAATTGAGCATTAGCGACCTCGGAGGCAGGTATACGATGCCGCAGGGAACTCTGACCGAAAGCCTCTTTGAGCGATAGCGACAATGGCCATACAGGAACCAACACGAGGTGCCGGATCGCAAAAGCGGCTACTTGCTCGGCATCGCTCACGCGCTCTGTGCATTTCCACCGATCGACATGTCGAGCACGATATCGGAATAAGGAACGAAAGGCCTCTTACTACCCCTCTCGCCCTTCTTCATCGTCACAAAGCCATAGCGTTCCATATTCTTCAAGGTACGGCTCAAATTGGACTGAGCACGACCCGAAAGCCGCGAAAGCTCTGAAATGCTTTTCGGGTTCTCCTTCGCAATCAGGGCCAAAAGCTCCCGGTTCTGATCCGAAAGGACCTTGGCAAAGGTTTCGATCGAGTTGAACCAGATTTTTGGCTCTCCTCTTTTCCGCTTATGCTTTCCAGTCACAATGGCTTTCGTATAAGCCTGAAATTCCTTTAGCGGCATAATGCCCACTTTGACTGTTTTCATATCTTTACTCCTTATCCCGTGAGGAGTGGCATCAGTTTTCGGGACCGTTTTCGCTTCATATTTGATCCAATAGCCTGGACTTGGCGCATGGACCAATCCATCTAGGTCCAAAAGCAGGTCTAGTGTATGATCGCGCTTTTTTATCATGCCTATCTATATCACTGTCTGATATATCTGTCAATTACAGGCCACGCACAAAGAGTTAAGAAACCGCTAATCAGAGGGCTTCAAGAATGCCGCGTGGTCGGAAAAGGGCTAAACCGTGACCGATACTATCAACGAACCTCGTTCTTATCCGTGATGAGCTTGCTCGGATTGGAGGATGGCGATGAGGCCACGTATACGGATATTGCCGAGGCGATTCGCAGCCACTCGAGCAAGCCCACGAAAGACCTGCATGAGTTGATGCGCTACAAAATCTACGCAGCACAGAACGGCAGCCGGGCAGACACAAGGACCACACCACACACACCCTGCTCTACAGCGTCGCCAGTATTCTTCGAGCCTATCTCGGCGTAAAGTGTCTCCGAATCCCGGAACACGGTGCAGTCGGTTACTGGCCGTCGTGGCACGCCATTTCGGCTTTCTTGCTGCCGACGTTCTCGATGCCGACGCTCGCTCTCGCACGATCGAGACTACACTCAAATCGCCTCCCAAGTTCCACGGCGTCTCCGTGGCCAAGCGCTCCAGCGCTTAGGAGAATGCGTTAGACTTGCGCCGCCTCCACAGACAGAGACATGCGTTGCTTGCTAAACGCAACCCCGCACGTTAGCGTATTGGTCGCTCGGTTTTCGCCTATTTTGCTGGATGCAACCCGGTTGCGCGATAACTTGAACGGTACGGATTCCCAACTATCTAATCGGTATCGATTCTCGACCTTTTGCGCACTTTGATCGTGAACACAGCTGCGACAAAACTGCGACATTTCAAAAGCGACGCTCGCAACGCGCTGATTCAAAAAGGTTCTTCAAAAATTTTCGGTCCAGTCCATCACGAGCTGGACGCCCTGACTGACTTCTTCGAGAAACGAGACCTTCGCCGGTCCAATATCCCGATGAATGACATCATGTGGTTTGCGATTCACTCGGCTAGGCGCCAGGGTGAGATCACCGAACTGATGTTTAGCGACAATGACAGCGAGCACCAGACCGGCGTTGTCCGAGACTTGAAGCACCCGACAGAACGGGACCAGGTCCGCCCCTTCAAGTACACGCCTGAAGCCTGGGAAATCATCTGCCGGCAGGACCATAATGAAGATCGCATCTTCCCATTCGAGCCCCGCTCAATCGGCAGTGCCTTTCGCCAGGCCTGCAGGATGTTGGACATTCAAGATCTGCACTTTCACGATCTCCGACACGAGGCCACGAGACGGCTATTTAAGGCTGGTTATTCGATCATCGAAGTCCAACAGTTCACGTTGCACGATAGCTGGGGCACACTGAGCCGGTACACGCACCTGCGTCCGGAACTAGTGACTATCCGCAGCAACAACCCGGAAGGCACTAACGCACGTCGAAGATAGTGGCACCGCGAATCACCCGTCTGCTGGCCTCGGTTTGCGGTCACTCAAACGTCGCGGACTGGTTCGCGCAATGGGCGGCACCCGGCCATGAGCGGCCCGATCGGAGTGTTTCCGATAGCTGCCCTGACCTGTTAGGCCCCAGGTTCATGACAAACCACTTCGATGTTGTGCCCGTCAGGACCAATGACGAAGGCAGCATAGTAATTTGAGTGGTACTGCGGACGAAGACCGGGTGCACCATTGTCTTTCGCTCCCGCCTCAATAGCCGCACTGTAGAAGCTATCGACCTGCCCGCGATTCACGGCCTTGAATGCCAAGTGTAAATGCGTCGCCGCCTCCTCGACTCGACGGATACACAGTGATGCATTGCTGTCAGGACAACAAAGCTCAACTCCAAGCGGCCCCTCCGAAGCTATTGCTACGCCGAGCGGTTCGAGTGCCTTGAGGAAAAAGGCCTTGCTCGCCGCATAGTCGCTTACTCCAAATACGACGTGATCGAACATAGTTCT
Source organism: Woeseiaceae bacterium (assembly GCA_028279985.1). GTDB lineage: Bacteria > Pseudomonadota > Gammaproteobacteria > Steroidobacterales > Woeseiaceae > UBA1847. Next base: position 114,489 of record JANQMR010000033.1, on the reverse strand, counting down.
CCTGAAACCGAGAACGGCAACGACCGCTTCGGGTCTAGGGTGTGTGAAAACTACGCCACCAGTATAATTGGTTTTTCTGGTCCGAGGAGAAGTCGATGAGCGGCTTCATCGAAGGCGAAGTGCACGACGGGCAAAAACCGGCGTGTGGCTCGCTGGGAGCACGAGCACGTTCTTGAAGAACTGGAACGGCGCCTCGATCGAGAACCCGATCGCATGCGCGTGCGAAGAGTGACTTCGGAGCATCCGTTCGGAACATTAAAGGCATGGATGGGTGCGATGCACTTCCAAACAAGAACGATACCGCGCGTCAGTACCGAGATGAGTCTGCACGTGCTCGCCTACAACTTGCGGCGAGTGATCAACATCATTGGTGCAAAACCGCTGATGGCGGCGATCCGGTCACCCTGAACGACGCAATGCGTCGTTCGTTCACGAATCCGAACAACAAAAAAACGAAAAAGAAGAAAAGTAACCGGCGGCGATCGCGTCGCTGGCAGATCAACTCGCTTAAAGAACAGTGAAAAAGCGAGTTATCACACAGCCAGGGTCAGTAGGAGCCATCCTACCCCAAATATCCTGGCTGGCGGCTTACGGCGAGGAGCGGCCGGTCAACAATTCAATCACAGGACTCTCTCTTCAGGTTTTTGATTGCCATTGGAAGGTGCTTAAAGCCATAGATCAACTGCAGCACTACAAAGTGGCAATACGACCATAAGTTCCCGGTTCATAGATTTATTCCAATCGTATGGTGCAGCAGTTGCAGACTATCTCAATTCGTGCGGACGACTGGACACGGGCACAAGCGGTTGGTCAATCGGTTGGCGCATCGCTAGCTGGCTGCTTTGCATGCGCTAAAGCTCCTTCCATCGGAAACCCTCGTGCCGAGAGTAATACACAGCTACGGCACGACCATAGAGCTCGCGTTCCGCGATCAGACCGAAGTACCGGCTGTCACGACTGTTTCCCCTGTGATCGCCAACTGCAAGAACCGTCCCCTCAGGCAGCAGCATTCCTCGAATATTAGGGCCGCCTCCATGCTCAAGGTTTAGCTGCCCAACGCGGTTGCCGTAATTTTCTACAGTCGAGTTGCCAGCCGCCGCAAGGGGCTGCTGGTTTACCCACAATCGGCCATCAATCAAGTCAACGCGGTCTCCACCCACCGCGACGATGCGCTTTATCAAGAGAACGCCGTTCTCCGGAGAGTCAAACACAGCAATTTCTCCAGCTCTGGGTTTGTCAACATCGACCAGGTCGATCTTTGTAAAAGGAATTCGGAGTCCATAGGCTGTCTTATCCACAATCACGCGATCGCCTGGCATTAACGAATACTCCATCGACCCAGACGGTACGTAATAGTGGTCGGCCAATGAAGATCGTCCCGCGAGCAATAACAAGAGGAGAACTGCAATTTGTCCCCACTCTGACCGAATCCATCTCTCCAAAATGTTCACAGACGTCTCCCGGCTGTCAAACCAGTTCTCACTCGAATGTGGCAGGCATACTAGCCTATAATATTGTTTTCTAAAAGCTATTTGGATGAACTCCTGATTCTGTGACCTCGATAGGCGCCCTGCGTTGACTTGATAAACGCAATTACCGATAATTGCTGCAGATGAATGTGTACGAGGCCGCGTAAGCGGTGTTCATCAGCCGCCGGGCAACCGGTTCTAGCCGTGCTGGAATAGCCAAGAGCACTCGAGAGAAAAAGGCCCCTTTACCGGGGCCTTTTGCTTTTCTGAGCATTGTCTATCGATCCCTGGGTCTTACGATCGGTTCATTACGAAGCTTCTTCGCCAATAGCACCTTGCCGCGAACTTTGGATTTGCGGCGAAAATCGTGCGGTCGCCGGACCTCATCACCGGCCGTTCTGACGTACCCACTTTCGACATAGACACGTAAGAAATTGCGACTCTGTCGGGTCAAATTGAAAAACACCTCATAGATTTGAATGGCGCCGTCAGAATTCAGTATCTCAAACGACAACCAATTTTCGTGCCCAGTAAAGAAGCATATTCTGTCACCGGGCAGCGACCGAATAACGCCTGGAAGATGTTTTGACCATTCAAACCTCTCTGGACAGAAACATCGCTCATTACCTCGACCGTCAATCACCAAACGGTCTGCCCCAAGCTCAGCAAAATCAAATTGCTCCCCGTGCGGCGGTCCAATGCTAAAGGCCCGCGAACTGACCACTTGGATTTCGGAGGAAGGCCCTGAGGCCGATCTGGATTTGGCTCGCCAGAGTGCCGCGTCCTTCGCTCTTAAGCCAAACGAGGCTGAAGACATTATCGAAAACGTGTCCGCGCGCCTGAACGGCTGACAAAACATCGCTCGCCAACTCGGAATGAGTGTCACCGATGTAAGAATCTATGAGACAGCATTCGAGGTCAATTGAGCATCAGTAATCTCGGCGCCCCGATACTGAGATCGTTGTCACTCCATATTACTCGTCTCGACCGCAATGGCCGAAGTTCGCACCATGACCGAGGTTTTTCACAAGACCGCGGAATGCGATCGTCAGAAGGCAGAGCACCGCCCCTATCACCTGATGGACGGGAAAACACAGCCATATCCCCGTCGAAGTACGTATCTCGACAAGACTCAGGGAGAACGCGATGCTCCTAGACTGCCTCATGTTTAGGCCTCTCTTGATAATCCGGTTCCGGAAACACCCCTGCCTTTGGCAACATCGCCGGCACGTTGCGCCCAAGTTCTCGTTCGAGCCATCTGCTTACGGCCACGATCTTATGCAACGAAACACCTGTCTCGATCCGAGATCGCGACAACATATAAGCGAGATCATCCGTTGGGATATTACCAGTTGCCGCCGGCGCAAATGGGCAGCCTCCGATACCACCGATACTAGCGTCGATGGATGCCACTCCGGCGTCTATTGCCGCCTGCGCATTCGCCAGTCCGGTGTTGCGCGTATTGTGCAGATGGCAGCGAAGCGGCGTTTCGTTTCCAATGGAATGACGCAGGGCTGCAATCAGCTCACTGACCTGCGTCGGAACTGCGACGCCAATACTGTCCGCAATCCCGAGTTCCACAGGGCCTACCTCCATGACTCTCTTCGCGATATCGACAACGTGCGCAATAGAAACCTCACCTTCGTATGGACAACCGAATGCCGCTGAGATCGTAACAGTTGCGCGCCTGCCACTCTCCTTCGCGCGCTTCGCGATCGTGTACCAGGCATCGATCGATTCGGCCGTCGATACACCTTGATTCTTCCGGTTGTAAGTATCACTCGCGACAATCACCATTCCGATCTCGTGGACCTTCGTCGCCAACGCCCGATCCAGGCCGCGTTGGTTCATGACAAGACCTATGTACGAAATGTCATCTCTTTGCGGGAGGGTGGAGATGAGCGCTTCGGCATCCGCCATCTGAGGCACTTTTTTAGGGTGTACAAAACTCGCCACCTCCAGTCGGCGGATTCCCGAATCAATAGCAAGCTCAATGAACTTTGCTTTGCTATTCGTAGACAGAACCTCGGGCTCACTTTGCAGTCCATCCCTTGGCCCGACCTCGACAATACTGACCCGCTTGGCTTTCATTCAGATTCTCGCAGTTTGAAGGCGATGAACTCCCGATCTCAGGCTTCCGAAAAATTCACCATGGAATCGACGCAATCAGATAATCGAGCGACGTGCATAGTCGTCGAGCTCGTCGCGGCTCAAACCGAGCAAACCTCCGTAGACCTCTTCGTTGTGTGCACCAATCTCGTCAACACCCGGCCACCGAATCGCTCCCTGTGTCCTCGACATGCGCGGGAATACGTTCTGCATCTTCAGATTCGGCCACTGCTCGGTTGGCACGTCGACGATAGACTCGCGCGCCTGGAAATGCGGATCCTCGAGCATATCAGGAGCACGGTAGATTCTCCCAGCAGGTACTCCATTTTCCAACATGAGCTGCTCAACTTCAGCAACGCTCTTATCTCGAGTCCACCGATTGACGATCCCTTCGAGTTCCATTTGGTTTGCACCACGCGCCGTATGCGTAGCAAACCTTTCATCGTTGGCGAGCTCCGGCTGCTCCATCGCACCGCATAGGCGCCTGAACACCGTATCCTGGTTCGCGGCTATCAGAAAGATACCGTCTTTGCAGTCGAAGATATTCGATGGCGCTACATTGGGTAGGGATGAGCCCGAACGCTCTCTGATGTAGTTACTCACTGTGTACTCAGGAATCGTCGCCTCCATGACGCTCAGCACCGATTCGTAGATGGACGCATCGATCACCTGTCCCTCACCGGTGCGCTCGCGATGGTGTAATGCTGCCAGCGCTCCCATGCAAGCGAACGTGCCGGTCAGCGTATCGCCGATGGACAGTCCGGCGCGGCTGGGTTTCCGGTCCGGCTCTCCGCAGAGATAGCGCATGCCTCCCATGGCCTCGCCGATTGCCGCATATCCTGCTCGCGATGCATAGGGGCCGGTTTGCCCGTATCCGGATACACGAATCATGATCAAGCCAGGATTCGCGACCGACAGCTTTTCGTAATTGAGTCCCCAGCGTTCCATAGTTCCTGGTCGAAAATTCTCCAACACCATGTCCGATTTAGAGATTAGTCTACGAACAAGATCCTGGCCTTCAGCCTCACGAAGATTCGCGCTAACGCAGCGTTTGTTTCTCGAGGCGACTTTCCACCACAGCGGGAAATCGCCGCGCCCCCAAACGCGCAACGAATCGCCCGCACCCGGAGGCTCGACCTTGATGACGTCGGCGCCCATATCCGCGAGCATCTGTCCACAGAAAGGACCCGCGATCAATTGCCCCAGTTCGACGACCCGGATATCGGTAAGTGGGCCTTTAGCTTCGGTAATCTCATTCATCGCGCACGCTGTCAAATATCCTTCGGTGACTGCAAATGCCACCGTGTCTCGTTTTGATAGGCTGCTGCCACCCTCAACAAGCCTGCTTCCGAAAAAGGGCGGCCAACTAGCTGGAGCGAAACAGGCAGCCCGGATTCGTCAAAACCTGCAGGTACGGACATTGCAGGCAATCCGAGATAATTGAACGGTGCTGTCGAGTGGCATAGCAAGCCAATCGTCTCCCACATGCATTGCTCAATACCTACGTCCGTATCCGAAAGCTTCGGCACGGATATCGATAGGAGCGGTGTGTGCAATACATCACAAGCGTCAAATACAGAATCGACGAATCGCTTGAGAATACCTGGCCGAGCATGCAGTGCGGATAGATAAACCGGAGCCGGAATACCAAATCCGGTAGCCGCCCGCACCCGAATCTGCGGAGAATAGTCATTCATGCGCTCTCGCAAGTCGGCGGCATGCAAAGCCGTGCACTCCGGATACAGGACAGCTCGACTCAACTCCATCAGTTGCCCGGTTTCCGGAATACGTACGTCGACGATTTCCGCACCCAGCGTCTCAAAGACCTGCAGGGATTGTTCCAAGCGTTCGCGAATCGCCCCGCCACAATGATCGTAGAAGTAGCTTGTCGGCACGCCGATGCGAACTGATCGAATATCGCGGTCCAGGCTTCCTTCATAATCCGGCACGCTGCGAGTGGTACAACGGATGTCGTTCGGGTCGTGGCCGGCGATGACGTTCATTACTCGAGCGCAATCCCTCGCAGTTCGTGCCAGCACCCCGGCCGTATCGATCGAATAGGATAGGCCCATCGCACCGTACAGACTCAACAGCCCGAGCGTCGGCTTAAGCCCGACTACGCCGCATATGGCTGCCGGAAGACGTACGGACCCGCCACTGTCCGAACCCAGGCTGCCGAACACCAGTCGCGCAGCAACCGCCGTACCCGAGCCGCTCGACGACCCACCAGGGATACACTCGAGGTCCCACGGGTTGTGACAATCGCCCAGCACCGCATTGTGACCAGTCGGACCGAAAGCGAACTCCGTCATGTTCAGGGTTCCCAAGTCAATGCTACCCGCAGCATCCAGCCGCTTCAGCAGAGTACTAGTGCTCGTTGCCGGAGAGTCCTTGAAGATGCGGGAACCACAAGTAGAAACCTTACCGCGCCGATAGAACATGTCCTTGTGGGCCATAGGCACACCGTGTAGCAAGCCTCGCAACTGACCCTTGGCAAGCGCATCATCCACTCCGTCTGCCGCCGCTAGCGCTTCCTCTTCATCGAGGCGGACAAAACAATTCAACCTTGGTTCGCACACCCGGATTCGCTCGAAGCATGCTTCTACGACCTCGCGTGCGGAAACCTCTCGCTTGACCAACTGGTTGGACAAATCGACGAGTGACAGATCCGTCAGGTCTGTCATTCACTCACACCGTTATCACCGAGCAACTCAAGAAGACTATAAAAATCCGCCGGTAATACGTCGAGGTTCGGGTTGTCGACAGAAGCAACGACTGCTGCAATTGCTCGTTCCGCGCCGGCACCGATTCGCCTGACTTCATCTGAAGTTAAGTTCCGCACTCCAAATCGTTCAAGTATGATCGGTAACGTCTCGTCGAAATTTATCTCACTCATATCGGTTATCCGGTCAGTGCTTCTCAAGGAAACCGAATAGTGCATTACAGAAGGCAATCTTTTGCGCCTTACCTGCGACGATATGACCGGCATCTTCCATCAGAAACCCCTCTGCGCCGGGAATGGCATGCTCGATGGGCAATGTCGTCCTGGGTCCGGTAACATAGTCCTGACCGGCGTGTATAACGAGAGTCGGCGCCGATACCGCGGACATTTGCGAAACTACGTCATGGCTGATGCAGGCTTTTACAAGCCGCTCGTGGGCAGCATATCGACCGTTCAGCTCGCACCAGACACCTTCTGCACCCAGCAAACGTTCCCTATTTGTATTGTAGTAATCGGGCAGGAACGACATCATGCTACAAAATCGCTGGAACTCAAGGAATCCGCCGTCTCTATGCATGGTAAGGAATAGCTCTAGCTGATCCTGCAGAAATGGATCCATCTCCATCCAGCACCCCATGTTAACCATGCTTCGAACGAGGTCCGGTCGCTTGAGCGCCACGTGCTGCGAGATGCAAGCGCCCATTCCCACCAACCCCACGAAGTGCACATTGGACCACTCGAGATGATCGAGCAACCCGATGACATCGTTGGCATGCAACTCCATCGTCGGCTCAACCGATATGTCATCAGTCGATTCGCCGATACCACGATAGTCAATTATCAACACTCGGTAATTGTCCGTTAAGCCGCGCGAGAGGTTTCCCGTGCGGCCGTGGCAATAAGTGCCCCAACCACCTACGCATACAAGCGGGTCGCCGTCTCCGTGAATCTCGTAATACATATCATGATCGTTTACACGTATGGCGGGCATTAGCGGCTCCCGGACTCAGGTGTCGTAAGCAAAGCTCCGTCTTTGGTCAATGCTTCGATTTGCTCGTTCGAATAGTTCAAATCATGTAGAATCTGTTTCGCATCTTCGTTCAATTCAGGTGCCTTGAACCGGACAGTGGCAGGTTCGTCAAAGTACTTGATAGGCACTCCAACATGAGAATTGCCGTGCTCATCACACAGCAACATTTGCCGGGCACTCGCCTGCTCGCTCTCGAATGCTTGTTTGATATTCAGGACAGGACCGAAACAAACATCGAGTTCCTCGAGGTATGTTGACCATTCGTCCAGCGATCTGCTGGCAAACGTCTCGGAGAAGAACTCGATCAGCGGTTGTTGGTGCGCGCCGGGATCGCTTAGTGCCAATTCGATAAAGTCTGGCCGATGCAGAGCCCGCAACAGATTAGATACAAATTTCGGCTCATTGCCACTCAACGTGATAAACCCTCCATCCGCAGTTTCATAGACGTTGTAGAAGGCTCGGCCTCCCCAGCCTCTTTCGTTTTTCACGTCGTGCGACCGGCCTTCCGCGAACGGGGGGCCTATCACGTTCTGGGTCCAGCCCATTAGCGAATCGAGCATTGAAATATCTATATAGTCGCCAGCGCCAGTTCTTTCGCGGCGATACAAGGCCATCATGATAGCTCCGAAGGCCATCAGCGAAGCGGCCATGTCGGCAGCCGGCACGCCAGGCAAGGTGGGCCTTCCGTTGTCATCAAGATTGACACTCAGCAACCCTGATGCCGCCTGAATACTCAGGTCATGTGCGGGACGAAGGCGATGCGGTCCGGTCTGTCCGTAAGCGGTGATCGAACATACCACGATCCGACGGTTGATATTGTTTAGAACCGAATACGATAGCCCCAGGCGATTTAATACATCCGGCCGGAACGACTCAACAACAACATCGGCCTTGCCGACAAGCGCATACACGATCTCCTTTGCCAATTCAGATTTCAGGTTAAGGCAGATACTGCGCTTACCGCGATGCGTATTGCGAAACCACGGTGTCGTGCCATTTCTCTTAGGGCCGAGATTCCTACTCGGCTCCCCGTCCGGTGGCGGTTCGATCCGAACGACGTCGGCACCGTGGTCGCACATCATCTGGGTTACATGTGGCCCTGGAAGAAACATCGAGAGGTCGACGACATTAATGCCTTCCAGTTTCATCTGTTTTCGTGCGGTCGAGTGATATCTGCCGAATCATCACTCACTGGAAAACCACACTCAGCCAGAACTTCTTCAGTATCGGCACCCAACGCACTGCACGGCACACCGGCTAGACGCTGCCCATCGAGTCGCAACGGATTTGCCAACACGCGAAAATGCTGCGATGCCCCGTGCGGCATCTCTGCAATCATGCCACTCTGCTTGACGAATTCGCTATCCAACGCCTCTGCGATTCCGTACACCGGCGCAACCGGAATTTCTCCAGCGAGTAGCTCGATCCACTCGTTCGTAGCTCGCTTCGCGAACTCGGCGTCGAGGACTGGCGTAAGCTGATCGGCATTTTTCTTGCGCGAAGCGCCGTCACGAAACACCTCCATGCCGGTCAAGTCTTTTCTGCCAAGACAATCGAGTAATCGATGCCAAAACTTGTCCTTCATACACATGATACAAATCCAACCGTCCTTAGTTGAATACAACTGCACAGGACCAACTGACGGGTGGGCCGACCTGGGATTCCTTCCGACGACCATCCCGCGATTCAGGAACCAAGTGGCAGGATAGGTCAATTGATGTAAAGCCGCGTCAAATAGCGACACATCGACATCGCCTCCAATGCCGGTTTCCTGTGCACCTCGAACTGCTGACAGCAAACCTACTGCCGACATCAAGCCGGTAATGAAATCGACAATCGACAATCCCATCCGGGTTGGGGGCGATCCGGGCTCGCCCGTAACAGCCATAAACCCGGTTTCGGCCTGCATCAGGTAATCATATCCGGGCCATCCCGCACGTTCATTGTCACGCCCGTAAGCCGACAAATGCGTACAAACTATTCTGGGATTGACTTTCTTCAACGACCGATAGTCGAGGCCGAGCTTCGCCGGCAAGTCGCCTCGAAGATTGTTGAGCACAGCATCACTCTTCGCAACGATGGCATGAAGCGCTCGCTTTCCATACTCTGTCTTGAGATCAAGCGAAACGCTTTTCTTATTCCGGTTAAAAGTCTGAAAGTAATCCGAATCGTGCTCGCCGAGAAAATACGGACCTACGCCGCGGCTCGCATCGCCACCGGTCTCCGAGTTCTCGATCTTTATTACTGCTGCTCCGAGATCCGCGAGGAACATGGACGCATAAGGCCCCGCCCCGAAAGACTCAATAGTCACTACCTGTAACGACTGCAGCGGCAACTTCATACGGAATTTCTCCGGGCCGTTTGATTGACGGTGGCGTTTCTGTTCATGCGGGATTTCTCTCGACGATTTGTTTGGCGATGATGATCTTCTGCATCTCGTTTGTTCCCTCGCCAATACACATCAAGGGAGAGTCGCGAAAATAGCGTTCGACATCGTACTCTGTCGAATAACTGTAGCCTCCGTGAATACGCAAGGCTTGTAGGCTGTTATCAACCGCAGACTCCGACGCGAACAATTTCGCCATGCCGGCCTCCATGTCGCAACGTTCGCCCGCGTCGTATTTTTCGGCAGCGCTCTTGACCAGCAGCCTCGCCGCCTCAACCCGCGTGGTCATCTCCCCCAGCTTCAATTGAATTGCCTGGTGTTCGCATATGGGTTTCCCAAAAGCCGTACGTTCCTGTGAATAACGTACCGAATCCATCAGCGCAGCCTCGGCTAATCCGACCCCACGGGCAGCCACGTTAATCCGGCCGAGTTCCAATCCGCCAACGGCTTGCTTGAACCCCAAGCCTTCAATACCACCGATCAGACGGCTCTTCGGAACTCGAAAGTTCTCGAAAATCAGTTCCGCACTGTCGATAGATCGATAACCCAGTTTCTTCAACTTCCGACCCGGCTTGAATCCTTCGCCTTTTTCAGCAATGAACATACTCATCCCCCGATGGCGCGGTTCAACCTGCGTGCTCGTCTTCACTAACAACGCCACACAATGACCGTTGATCCCATTGGTAATCCAGGTCTTGCTGCCGTTTATGATGTACTCGTCCCCGTCCGCGATTGCGGTCGTGCGGATTGCCTGCAGATCGGTACCCGCATTCGGCTCCGTCAAGGCGACGCCACCGCGAAGCTCACCACTTGCGAACTTCGGCAAGAAATATCGCTTTTGTTCCTCCGTGCCAAACCGCTCTACGCACGCTGCCATCATCAGGTGCGAGTTAAATATCCCTGTCGGCGCCATCCATGCCTTCGCAATCGTCCAAACGATTTCTGCGTATACCGTGGCCGGTAGCCCCAAACCTCCATACTCCTGTGAAATGGTTGCTCCAAACAGACCAAGCTCTCTCATTTGCTCGACCAACTCGAACGGATACTCATCGGCATGATCAAATTTTCGGGCAACCGGCTTGACATACCGGTTCACCCAATCGGTAATGGCATCGATAATTTGCGCAACTTCGGGCTCTTGCCAGTCGCCGTCTACAATCGGCCTTGTGCCCATCTGAACTCCTTCTAGTAGTTCGCGCGTGTTTCCTGCTCATGCGAGCGTCTTGCGATGAGCATGGTCCGTTCGAACGTGCAGACAAGCACTCCATTCTGATTTTCACCGTCGGTTCGCACGGAAACAATCCCTGATTCCGGCCGTGAATTCGATGGGCGTTTGTCCAACACCGTAGAGGAAGCGTACAGCGTGTCTCCGGCGAAAAGCGGCGCCGTCATTTTTATTTCTTTCCAACCTAGGTTTGCGATCGCTTTTTGACTGACGTCCGATACGCTCATCCCAACCATTAGCGCCACAGTGAACGGGCTGACGACCAGCGGCTTTTCGAATTCGCTGTGCTTCGCATACTCTATATCGAAATGCATCGGATGCGTATTCATTGTCAACAAGGTGAACCAAGTGTTCTCTGTTACTGTAATGGTCCGTCCTGGGCGGTGCTCATAACAATCGCCGACATTAAACTCTTCGTAGTAACGACCGAATCGCTCTCGATATCGTTGACCGCCAAGATCAATCGTGGACTGCATAGCTATGTACCGCCGACTTCTGCAAGTTTTGCGGATTGCGCCGCTGCAAGGACACGTCGCGCCGCGATGATGACCGGACCGTCAACCAGCCGGCCGTCTACCGTTGTCGCATTCCCGCGAGATTGTTCCGCCGCGGCGACGACAGCTCGGGCTTGGTGAATCTCTGCTTCGCTCGGCGTAAAGGCGGTATGGATGGCGGAAATCTGTCGCGGGTGAATTGCCGCTTTTCCATCGAACCCGAGATCACGTACCCGGCGTGCTTCCTCGGCCACCTCATGCATGTTTTGGATTTCGAGACTGGGTACGTCCCAAACACGAATCGATGCAAGACCGGCCGCCATGATGATTGCCGAGCGCGCATACAACAGCGCTTCCCAGGAAAAACGGGCGCCAAGCTCCGCGGCAAGATCGGCGCCTCCAAGCATTAGTTCCCCGTCTTTGCCAATCGCGGATACAATTGAGGCTGCATTCGAGATGCCTTCCGCCGATTCGACCAATGCGACGATCCGGGCACCGTAACCGCGCAGCTCTTCCTGAAACTCAGCGACATCCGATCCCGATTTTACTTTCGGTACCAGTAGCCGAGAGATCGACGAACGTGTATCCCTCAGCGCTGCCAAGTCAGCGACACCGTGCACTCCACGATTGATTCGAACGCCAAGTTTATTCAGCGTCGCGTCGTTGGCATTTTGCAAATAGCGTGTGGTTTCGTTCCGCGCATATTCCTTCTGATCGAACGTAACGGCATCTTCGAGATCGATACACACGCTATCGGCGCCGGAGCGCAGAGCCTTTTCGAATCGGTCAGGCCTGTTTCCCGGTACAAAAAGCAGGCTCCTGGCACATAGCGAGTCTTTCGACATTGCTATCGCGCGAAATCTTTGCCGAGATTGAGCATCGAAACAACCGCCTATCGCTGCACTACGCGTTAGAGACTCTCAAGGTATTCGAGAACATCGCTGAGCTTTACAACATCGGCATAACGGCGGCCAACATCCCGTAAGTTATCCCAATGTGGGCCTTCTTCCATATCACCGACGCATTCCTCCGGTACGATTGTCCGGAACCCATATGAGAAACTGTCATTGACGGTTCCCCTAACGCACCCACTTGTCGTGCAGCCCGTGACAATGACGGTGTCGACTTCCTGTTTGTTCAAGAAACTTGTTAGCGAAGTGCCGAAAAACGCCGACGGAGCCGATTTCGTAAACCAAAAATCGTAGTCTTTGTCGATAATCTGTTTATCGAACTCAGTCGATGGGTCGCCGTAGAACATTCCGGAGTACAGAAGCCCCACTTTCCAGTACTGCATGTCCCGTTCGCTGCCCCAAGCGACATTGCAGTTAGCGACGGGAATGCCGAGCCGGCGCGCTGCATTCATCAGTTTCGCTGAATTTTCGACTGCCCTGTGAATATACGGGGAATTGCCGGCCGGCCATTCAGGCCTTGTAAAACCGACTTGCATGTCAACGCCGACAATCGCCGGCCGTTTACCAAATCCAACCCTCGTGTCCCCATATCCAACTTCATCAAATCGGTCTGCCATCTTCTATCGATTCCCTATATCTTGTTCTATGCCCGTATAATTGCGGCTACGCTCGTTGTGCCAACGCTTGTTGCGCGAATTCGGGCGGCCGTGGCGGGGTTTGCTCTGTTTGTTCTTGGCACGTTTCGATAAGCTCACCGACCTCGCCGCCAAAATCGAACAACCGCAGCTCGCCGCGCGACTGCCTGATTTCCCCACGAAGTGATTCGGTAGCGGCCAAGTCGATTTCCTGCTCGTCGTTCGTCACCACACCGTATCGAAGTGCTCCCTCCCTCGAAACGAGACCACAGTCGAGATCGTACTGAACTGCATCTAGATCTCTTTCGAGAGGGTCGCCCCATCCGCCGCCGCCCCAGGTTTCAAAAATCAGTTTGTCGTCGACGTTTACTTTTATGTTGTCCGCTTTTGACGGCAAGACGATCCTCTCGCCGGAGGCACGCATCAGGACTTTCTTGCTCCTGGCACCTGGTGCACCGCCCTTGACTCCCCAGGGATAGGTCAGCCACCGATCATCGTGAACCGACACGACGCCGGGTCGCAAAAACACATAGTCAGTGCGGACAGCATTGCCGCCGCGATAGAATCCCGCCCCTCCACTATCGGCGATGGTCTCGAAGCGATCGACGCGTATCGGGTAATAGGCTTCAATATACTCATTCGGTATGTTGCGGAATTTAGGCCAAAGTGAATGCCCATCGGATCCATCACCCAGTGGTTTTGCAGGTACGCCGCCGAAACCAATCTGCATGAGCAAGAACCAGCGGTTGTTCTGGTCATAACCCGAAAACATGAAATGAGGGCTCGACGAAAAACCTGCCGCACACAGGAAATCCGGATTGCTGGTCCCGAAAAGACCGCTAATGATGTCGAAGATCCGCCCAAGCGCATGAGTCCGACCATTTACAGCAGCCGGTTTGATCGGTCGTAACAGCGACCCATCGGGTATTCGCACCTCGAGCAATGGAAAGAATCCGTCGTTCAACAAGATATCCGGGTCAAACATGTTTATCATGAATTGAGCGCAGAACATTTTGAACATCTGGTCGCTCAGCAGGAAATTGACGCAACCCTGGGACTGTGGGTCCGTTCCGGCGAAGTCGAATATCATCTTGTCGCCCTCACGCCACAAATCGCATGCGATTTTGTACGGTCCCATACCGAGCGCGTCGTCGCAGATATAGTCTTCGAAATGAACTTTATCTTCCGGAACTGTATCCAGTATCAGCTTGCGCATGGACCGGTAGTTACGCTCCAGCAGCATGTCGAGTGCGGTGAGATAAGTATCCTCACCGAATCGTTCGATCATTTCGATACACCGGTTGTTGCCAGTGCGGCAGGCGGCAACGATTGCGTTGAAATCCGCTCCATTCCACTCCGGCAGTCGACAATTGTGCAGAATCAGCTTGAGGAGGTCTTTTTGCAGCTCGCCGCCGCTGATTATCTTGATTGGCGGGATTATGATTCCTTCCTGATAGTAGTCCGTGGAATCTACCGGCATACTCGCCGGCGTCTTACCGCCGATATCCGTCTGATGACCAAACATAGCTGACCAGTTGACAACGCGACCTTCAAAAAACACCGGCATGCAAATCAACCAGTCGTTGCAGTGACTTATGGCACCGTTACACGCATATGGATCCGACGTGATGAATACGTCGCCTTCTTCAACGGTACCTTCGTACAACTCTAAAAAGCCCGCAACCGGAGAGCCAAACTGGCCTGCGTGCAATCGGCCTTCACGGTCTGTGATTACGGGGAATCCGTCCCGCTGCTCGCGAATGATCGGCGACATCGCCGTGCGGAAAAGGATGGCATCCATCTGCTCCCGCGCATTCACGAGACCACTCTCGATCAGGTCGAGCGTTACGGGATCGACTGACACCTCGCTGTGTCGTACTTCCGCCGTTTCTACTATCTTGGCAACCATGTCAGAACCCGTCGTTTTCTTGTGATGAATTCGGTCGAATCAGAATATTGCCGATTCGATCGACCTCGCCGCTGTGACCTGGAAGAATCAGCGTCGTGGAGTCCATCTCCGTTACGATGGCGGGACCGGCAATAACGTCGTTCGATCGCAGTTTAGTTCGGTCATAGATCGTGGCAGTTTGTTTTTCACCGCCTACATAGACCTCCTGAGTCGCATACGCAGCCGACGATGGATCAGTATCTCCCGCCGGTATATGATCGGCGCCCACGACGGGCGGCTGCCCTTCGGCGATCGCTCTCAGATTCACTATCTCCTTATCGGAGTCCAATTTGAACGTGTAATACTGTTCATGCACCCTGTCGAATCTGTTTGAAACCGCATCGAGGCCCTGCTGCTCGAGTTCCTCAATTTCAAAGGGTATAGTGATCTCAAGTGCTTGCCCGCTATAACGGACGTCGCATTGGTACGATATCTCCTGCTCATCGTCTGTTACGCCGTCTGCTTCGAGCGTCGCCGACGCTTTCGCTGTTAACCCACGAAGTCGCTCTAAGAGTTCGTTTTTGCCTACTTTGGAGAATGAGCGAATGAAAGTTTGCGATGCTTCATCACGGACTTTAGTGGTCGCGTCACCGGCGGCACACAACACGCCCGGCCCTCTGGGCACGATCACCGGCCAAGCACCGAGAAGCACGCCGAGCGCATTGGCATGCAGCGGGCCGGCACCTCCGAATGCCATCAACGCGAAATCTCTCGGGTCATAGCCCTGCTCGATCGATACCAGGCGCAACGCACCGAACATGTTCTCGTTGACGATGCGAATGATGCCCTCGGCCGCCTCATGCAGCGAAAGCCCGAGCATTTCTGAAATCGGCCGAACTGCCTCTGTTGCCAGTTCCTTTGAAATCTCCATGTCGCCGCCGAGCCTGGCTGAGGAAGGCAGATAACCAAGAACGACGTTTGCGTCGGTAACGGTGGGTTCTTCGCCGCCTTTGTTGTAGGCAGCAGGGCCCGGGTCTGCCCCTGCACTTTTCGGCCCAACCCGCAACGCCTTGGTCAGCTCCGGAACGTGTGCTACCGATCCGCCACCTGCACCCACCGTGCGTACGTCAATGGAAGATGCTCGTACGGAAATATCTCCGATAACCGTCTCACGACGAACTTGCGCAACACCGCTTTGAACCAGTGCGACATCCGTAGACGTCCCCCCCATATCGAATGTAATGACGTCGTCGAAACCTGCCTGTTTTGCGATCCAGACTGCACCCGACACACCACCTGCCGGTCCGCTCATCAACAGGTTGACCGGATAATCTGCAGCAACTTCGGCACTTGCCAGGCCACCATCGGAGCGCAATATATTCAGCTTCACATCGCCGTGCTCGGATTCGAGACGCTGGCTAAGGTTCTTAACGTATCCCGAAACTTTCGGCTTAACGAAAGAGTTGACCACCGTGCTGATGGCCCTCTCGTACTCTTGAAGCTCCGGCACCGTCTCCGCCGAGGTCGACACCGTCACGCTTGGCAGCTTGTTCGACAAGATCTCCTTGGCGCGGATTTCATGGGCGTTATTGGCGTAGGAGTTGATAAACGCCACGGTAATCGCCTCAACGCCGGCTTGCTCGAAAAAGTCCGCAGACTCTTCTATGGCATTTTCATCAAGCGGCACGACCTCCTCGCCGTCCGCACCGATCCGACCGTCGACGCCCCTGGTCCATTTCATTGGCGCAAGCGGCTTACTCTTGTTGAAGAGTATCCAGGCACCGAGACCACCCGGCACCCAAGAACGTGCTAGATGCAATATTTGCTCATATCCCGTCGTAACCAGCAGCCCTACCCTGGCCCCCTCACCGGTCAACACGGCGTTGGTCGCAACCGTAGTTCCATGCATGATGTGCGTAACTTGCTTTGGATCGATCGAATGCTCTTGGCAAATCTTTCGAACGCCGTTCAGTACGCCCAGAGACGAGTCTTCCGGTGTCGACGGTACTTTCGCGGTTACCGCCATACTCGTCTCATCGTTAATGAGGAAGAGATCGGTAAAGGTACCGCCAACGTCTACGCCAAGTCGATAGGACATCTCGTGATTACCCTTTCAGCACGGCTCTATCTTGTAAGCCGCAATATTCTTGAGATTCTCTCGCCAACAAGAATGTTTGATACGGTATTTGACATGGATTCCCGAAACAGACATGCATTTCTCCCGAGTTCGGGTCCGCTATTATCGATGCGACCGTCTCCCAGTCATCTGACGAACGGACTTTCGGCACTGTCTCGTGTCGACATATCGATGCGCTACCGTTGTCATGATTCCTGAGCAACACCTGTAATGCGGAAAGTACCGATTTCTTACCGACGTTCGACTTCAAATTAGCGAGTGCCTCCTGACCGGTCACCAATCGGGGGCCGGAATCCGGCAACACATCGCGGTATCTGTCCCGAGCCTGCATCGATTCAGAAAGGTAATGATTCGTGTGAAAGATTCTCGAACGCTCAGGATTGACAACACCGATTTCATCAACATCGACCTCCAGGTCAATAATCCGGTCGTCGCGGTCCGAGATTACCAGGTTGATCGAACTACCTCGCTGCAACCCATTGAGGAGTTCCATTGCCGCGGACACGGAATCGGTTTCCAGCGCAAGCCGTACTGCAATGTAACGCGGAACTCCTATCCGCCAGCCTTCCGAGACCAATGCGTTTCCGAATACACTCAGTCCTTCCGAATTGAAACCGACGTAACCCACCATGCCCGGATAGTAGTTGTACATCAAAATATCCGGCCCAACGGGCGGATAAATTGCAACGACAGCGCCAGTCTGCTTGTGCCAACTGGGCGCATCCACATTCTGTCCGGTATAACGGATTCCATTACCAGCGATTGCGAAGCTGGAGCAACCGGCATCCGTACCACCGTCGACAAACCCGACCAAATCGAACCGTAGCTGCAAAACCAACGACTCGATAAAGCCGATATCCGCACCTCGCGCTATGCCGCGGAGTTCGTCAGTTAGATGCGGCGCCACGCGACCAATAACGTCAGCAAACGACCTTGCAGTGTTACGTACTTCCTCTGCGGGCATTCGGGCCGATACTTCCTCGAAGACCTTTGCTACCGATGAGCGAATAGACTCAGCAAAGTGGTTCCCGATACTAAATCCAATTTCCCGATGGGTTCCGGACGCGTGCAGAAACCGATCCGAATTTTTTTTCTGACTCATAACGATTGTTCAAGGTATCCAGTGGCAAGAGTCCCTGTACTCGGCAGCGTGCTATTTCTTCAATCAAAACGATACTTGAGATCCACGCCCCAGGTACGGGTCATTCCCTTGTGTGTGAAATTCACAACGCCCAGTAATGCGTTGGTCGAAATAATGTTCTCCACATTGTACTTCTCGTCCGTGAGGTTGTTGGCCCATGCAACGACACTCCAGGTGTCGTTACGCAAGCCGACGCGAAGATTGATCAAATTCACTGGGTCTCGCACGGTACCGGTGTTGTCATTAATATCCCAAGGCGTGTCTCCCATCCGTTGGAAGTCAAGTCGCGTGAACCACGCCAAACCGGTCGACGATCCAGGTAACGGCAGCTCGTATTGAAAACCTGCATTGAACGTGTCATCCGGCACGCCTAGGAGCTTGTTGCCGTTTACCGATGGATCTGCAATGTTGCTGGTGATTGTCGCATCGGTTTTGCCAAAAGAGGCATACACTTCCAGGTTTTCAGTCGCGGCAAACTGTGCCTCCAACTCGAAACCCTCCATCTCCGTTTCATCGATATTGAGGCGTGCACGTGTCGATGTCACCGGAGTAAACTCGAAGATTTGCGTATTCTCTGCCTCGCTAAAGAACACTGCTGCGTTCAACAACAGTCTAGAATCTAAAAGCGTGCTCTTCATACCGATTTCAAACGATTCAAGTTCCTCGGGTTCGTAGAAATCCCGGATGTTCGTGGTGGCCGGAAGGCCGTCAACTGCCAATACCAGATTCCGCGTTCCCGGCGCATTGAACCCGCCGGCTCGGTAGCCTTCGCCATAGGACGCATACAGGTTGACATGGTCCGACACGGCCCACTGCAGCGACACTCGCGGCTGGAATTTGTTGAATTCAGTCGTCCTTGCCAAGCCGGGGAACTCGTTAAAGACAGGAATAAACAGAAGATTCAGATTCGTCGTAGTTCGTTCTTCCTCGTCGTAGCGGCCGGCTAGAGACAACGTTACGGTCTCACCGACGTCCCAATCAATTGCACCATAGACTGACCGGACTTCAGTTTCTGTACGCAACCATTCATTGATTAACGCAGTTTGGGGACCTGGGTGTACGGTACCGATCGACCCGTCACCAGGATCAATGTCAACTGCGACGTATACCAGGCGATCCTGCTCGAGGTATGAGGCACCGACATTCCAACTAACTCGCCCTTCGTCCTCAGACGAATACCTGATCTCGAAACTGTCGTCGTCTTCTTCCCTTATTTGATAAGCGATTGACCCGGGTCCGCTGGTGTAGCCGACGTTACCGAACGCATCCTGCGGTTCCGGCACAAGAGTGGGGACGGCAAAGTCGACGATGAAATCCGAGCCGAATGCATTATCGTTTTGATTATGCGCGAATGCCGCCGATATCGAACCGTGCGGCAAGGACCAAGTCGCGTTCAGCGACAGATCGACACGCTCGGCGGGATTCATCGAGATCACGTTGTTCGAAAAAGGTACGCCGGCGTTGTTTACGTCGATTGTCGTCGGAAACTGGGACATCAGTATAGGTACCTGTAGATTGAACGTGATCGCGCTACTGTCGATATCTGAATACTCCGCGATCGCGTCGATACTAAAGGAATCAGTAACGTCCCAAATCAGGCGTCCTCGTAAACGAGATTCTTCGTGGTAATCAACTTGATCGCCAAGAAAAAGATTATCGTGCACCCCTTCGAAATCGGTGTATATGGCGGACAAGCGACCATACAGTCGATCTTTGACCAGGGGCCCGCTAACCACCGCGGTACCTTTCAATAGGCCATCGCTACCCGCGCTTAAGCCGAGCTTACTGAAAAACTCATTGCTCGGCTTCTGAGTGTTGATGATGATGGCACCGCCGAGCGCATTTCGACCGTAAAGCGGGCTGACAGGTCCTTTGACGACTTCGATCTGCTGTACGTCGAGTAGCTCCCTGTTCAAGCTGTTTGGATTGGCTTGTGCAACACCGTCCACTACCAAGGCGAAGGACTGATCGACATCGCGAGTATTTATCACGCCTCGAATGATGACTTGAGTATCACCTGCCTCAGCCGTGTCAATGAACGAGACATTGGATACGAGCGACAAGAAGTCTTCAGGCCTCGACACTCCAGCATCTTCGATTTTTTTTTCGGTGAACACATCAACCGCGATTGGCGCTTCCTGGAGACTTTCGTTTGCTCGACGAGCTGTCACCAAGATTTCTTCGAGTTCCTGCGCTTGAAGAATCTCCATAGGCGCATGCGCGCATGCGGCAGCAATCGCCCAGAGTGTGAACAGGCGTCTTTGCGTCATCATCTGTGCCCCCCCCCGATGTTGATGAGCGGCCTCCGGCCGAATGCTCGATGAGATTATATTTGTTTTTATATATAAAATTTTATTGAATGTCAAACGGGATCTGCGCTACAGTTATCGTCATGGTCGATTCCGGCAAAAAACACGAATCGAAGCGGGGCAAACAGCCAACGGAAGCTGCTGACAGTTCGACGACTGCCGTATCGCGGGTGAAGAACGAGGTTCTTGAGGGGTTGTCGATGGGACGCTACGTTCCCGGACAGCGTCTCATCGCGGCGGAACTGGCCGCCAAACTCGGAACCAGCCAAATACCGGTCCGAGAGGCGCTCCACATTCTTTCGGGCTATGGCGTGGTTGAATTGGTCCCGCGGCGCGGCGCACGAATATCCGCAATGTCGGCAACGGAGTTCCTAGACTTTCTCGAAGTGTGGGTGCCAATGTGCCGGCTGAACTTCATATGTACCTGCGAACGCCTGGCAGATTCGGACAAACGCGCGGACTACGCCGCTGAGACGGAGTATCTGCACCACATTATTCGAGATCTGGAAATAGCGGCACAGAAGCGCATCTCAATCGACTTTTTTCACTCTTACATTAAGCTGTACGATACCTGTGCAGCCATCAATAAGAATAAGTACTTCCTAAATATCCGCAACGTACTGCCCGTCGAGCTGTATTACCGGCATGTAGCCGACATTCTACCCGGTCCCCTATGGGAGAAATACCACCGGAATATCAGGGACGTCATCGAGAGCATTTTGACTGGCGATTCCGAAGCATTTGTAAAAATCTGGGACGCACACGCAATAATGGTCAGAGAGTATCTCGAAATGGCCATAAACGAACGCGCCTGGCAATAGCGGAGGCTGTCACCCGTTTTCAAGCCCTAGCTCGAGACAGTATGTAGCAATGCGGACGTGCGACATTGGATAGTCTGATCAACCCGGAAGATACCTGGACGTTGTGGGCGGCGATCGTGGCGATCGCTACGTTTGCACTTTGGGCCGAAAAAACACACATCGGCCAGAAAGTATCTGCAGCGGTAATAGCGATACTCCTGGCATTGACACTTACCAATGTCGGCATTTTGCCAGCGGAGTCCAACATCTACACATTTATCTGGACAAACGCCATTCCGATGACCATTCCGATGCTGCTGTTCCAGGCGAACATCGCCCGTATTTTCAAAGAATCCGGGCGTGTGCTCGTCGCATTTCTCATCGGCGGAATCGGCACAGTAGTCGGCGCACTACTCGCCTATGCGTCGTTGCCCCTGGATGAATCTGCTGCCGGCCTTGTGGGCGCTGTGACGGCCGCATATATCGGAGGCACACTCAACTTTGTTGCCACTGCAAACTCCGTCGGATTGGATTCCGCCAAGATTGCCGCGGGGATCGCCGCTGCGAATCTAGTCGTTGTGCTCTACCTAGTAGTACTATTCACGCTACCTTCCATTCGGCACTTCTCTTCACGATTCAATCGCAGCCCTGAACCCAAGGCAAACGGACAGCCAAACCTGAAACCGGAGATTGAACAGTTCGATACCGTTATGGGAATTTCGTACACCGTACTCATCAGCTCGATAATTTGTATGCTCGGATTCGGTCTAGAAGCGATTATAGAGTTTCCGGGCACGGCGATACTGGCGGTAACATTTCTCTCGGTCGCCGCTGCCTCGGCGTTTCCCTCGTTCTTTAGAAAACTGACCATTTCCGCATACATCGGGACAGCAATTCTGCACTTGTTTTTTGCGGCAATCGGCGCCTCGGCGAGTATCCATGAAGTTGTCGCGTTTGGTCCTGTACTACTTGCGCTATGTGCCATTAGTCTCGCTGTACACTTCACGTTTCTGAGCGTTGGCGCAAAACTGACAGGTATTACGCTTGACGAGATGCTGATTGGGTCCAATGCCTGCGCTGCGGGAGCTCCGACTGCTGCCGCAATGGCAGCCAGCCTGCGTGTTCCGCACCTGGTTTTACCGGCCATACTCTGCGGTACTTTGGGTTACGCGGTTGGTACGTTTGTCGGAGTGCTGATAGCCGGCATTCTTTAGACACCTCGGCCGAACCGGCTACGCCCGATCGCGGCGCGTTTTTCGTTTCCTCCGTCGAACATCCAACGTGAGCCCGATGCCAGCCATGAACAGCATACTGGCGATCACCGCGGCCGACACGATGCCGTTTTGCGCCTCGCGTCCCAGCGGAAACAGGAAATTCCATTTGTGCAAATACGAAAAGATAAACTGCTCGGCTTTCGCGTAATCGGGCGTGCGGTCGGCGAGCACGCCCGTCGTCGTGTCGACGAAGATCGTCGCGTTCACCGGCGCGCCGTAGTCCAGGCGCCAAACGGGCAGGCGTTTGTTGCGAAAATCGTATTGCGGTCCGAAGCGGGTGACAAGCTCCGCACTGGTAATCGCGGTGCGCGACACGCCGGTGAACCGCTCGCCGAGTTGCAGGGCGATTTCCCGGTCGCCGCCGGCGAACGGATCGCCCGTCGCCGCATCGAGGTAGAGCGCCGGTCCGGTTCGCTCCACACCGTCGAAGCGGGCGTTGCGTATCTCGGACGGGGTCCCGGGCACAGCGTCGCGCGCCGGCGCCAGGCCGAGCCGGTACAGATGCCGGACGGTCGATGTATTGGTCGATACATTATTCGACGCATTGGCCGACGTATTGGTCGACGTATTGGTCGATATTTCAGCCGGTATCTCGACAATCGAGACCGTCGAGACCTCGAGCCCCACGCTCAGCTCCGCCCACTGCTCGTGCAGCGGGAACGACACGCCGTCGAGGGAGACCGGCGGCGACAATCTGAGGTTCGCCGCCGGCGGAACCGCGGC
Organism: Woeseiaceae bacterium; assembly: GCA_028279985.1. Classification (GTDB taxonomy): domain Bacteria; phylum Pseudomonadota; class Gammaproteobacteria; order Steroidobacterales; family Woeseiaceae; genus UBA1847. The sequence continues at coordinate 91,236 of JANQMR010000033.1, read as the reverse complement.
ATACTGGACTAGATGGAAAAGGCCGCTGGAAGTCAACATCAGCAGCGGCAAAGCCAGCGCATACCCCGCGATCCGGTGCCATCCCCGGATGCCGGGCGCCCGCTGCTTGCGCCGGATCAAGACCAGCATCGTCACACCCGTCAACGCAAGCGCCAGCAAGGAGCCGATAAACAGCGCCATCAGGACGACACGGGCCCACTCCGCCTCCGCCGGAAACCAGCTCCAGGTATGAAACCAGCGAAAGCCGGTTTGCAAAACGGACTTGAACCGGTTGTCGACGCCCGCCGCGGCGTTGGTTTCCGTGTAGATGTAAATGGACAGGTCGTCCGGCCGGTCGAACGAAACCTTATAGACCGGCAGGAGACGGTTCACCCAGGGATAAGCGGGCGAGAACTCGTCGATCCATTCGACGGCACGCACGGCCGCCGCTTCCTGCATGTAATGGCGGGCGAGAAAGACCGCGTGCGCCCGGTCGTGATCCGGCAGTTCCGCGCCGTCGTCGAGACGAAAATACCGCCGCGGTGTGTCCGGGCTTTCAGTCACCTGCAAGAGGTTCCGGTCTTCGCTGACCACGATGCGGACTGCCGCTGCGGCACCGATGCCCGCTCGCGCCAGAATCTCGTGGATCGGCTGGGTCCCGGCGAGGTCAAGCGGCCTGGACGGCGGAAAGAACACCGCCTGCTGGGGACCCCAAGTCGCCATGATCGGATGCAGCAGCCCCGAGCCTCCCCAAAGCAGCAGCCCGGTTCCGCCGACAATCGCGAGCCAGCGATGCCACCTGATCGACAAAGTGCGCATGAGCTTCTCCGACTAAGGCAGGACCGGACTAAAACGCAAGGGACAGGCCGCCGAACACGGCGCGACCCTGTCCCGGCGTGAACACGCGGGCGTTCTCGACGGACTGATTCGCTACCGTCGAAACGTTGGAGATGTAGACCTCGTCGCTCAGGTTCTCCGCCGAAACGAACACGCGCAGCTTGTCGGTCACATCGATCCCCGCGGTAACGCCCCAAAGCTCGTAGCCCGGCACCTGAACCGTATTCGCGAAATCGACGAACGGCCCGTCCGGCACCCAGCGAAAATTGACCGCCGCATACCAACGATGCCTGTCGAGACGCAGCTCCGACACATAGACGTGCTCGGGCACGCCCGCGAGACGGTTGCCGTCGAAGGCGAATACCCGGCCGTCGAGGTCTTCGGGGTTGCTGGCGAAGTAAAAGTCGTTGTAGGTGTAGGCGTTCCGCCAACGCAGCTCGCCGCCCAGCTCCGCCAGCGGCGCCGGTGTCAGGAACAGGTCGAAACCGAGCTCTATTCCCTGGTGCACGGTTTCGTCGGCGTTGAAGGTCGCGGAAACGACGCCGGCGAAACCCGGCTGCGCGAGGTCGATGAACTCGTGTTCGACCCAGCTCCGGTAGAACGCAATGTCCCAGGCGATCCGCTCACGCTGACCGCGCGTACCCAGCTCCACGGTCCAGGCCTGCTGCGCTTCGAGCGGCGTGAAGTCGAGAATGCCGCCGGCCGTCAGGTCGGAAATACCCGCGGGCTCGAAGCCGCGGTTGACGTTGAAGAACAACTGCGCGCTGTCGTCGATATCCCAAAGCAGGCCGAAACGCGGATTGAGCTGGGATTCGCTGACATCGCCGTCGACCGCGTTGAGCAGGTTGTCGCTGTCGCGAAACGTCGCCAGAGACTGCACGCCGAGGAAGGCCGTAAGCGTATCGCTCAGCGCAATATCCAACTGGCCGTAAACCAGCACGTTGCGCGCATCCTGGTCGCTTTGCGTTCGCAGCGCGCCGCGCTCGCCGGAAACGTTCTCGAAGCGCCGCGCGTCGTTGTCGGACGCGACGACTTCCGCGCCGAGCACCCAGTCGCTACTCAGCCCCCAGAGCGCCGCGTCGCCGGTGAGCCGCAGGAAGCCGCCCGCTTCGTGCTCCTCGTGCACGATGACGCCGGCGAAGCGGGTGATCGCGTGATCGAGCTCGCGAAACGCGTACCAGGCGCCGGCTTCGAGCGTGACGTTCCCCAGCGGGACGACGGTCTTGTTGGCGATTCGGAACACATCCAGGTTGCGGTCCCAATCGTCCGCTTCGGGTCCCGGATCGAGCACGGTCACCGGGCCGCCCGGAAAGAAGGGCCCGATCGTCACCGGCCGGCCCGCGGCGGTCGGATTGGCGAGCGCGTCGTCCAGGGCAAGGCTGCCTGCCAGCTCGAAATTGTCGCTAATCGCGGTCAGATACATGCGCGTCTCGGCGCCGCCGTCGAAGCGGCGTCCGAGATTGGCGTGAGCGTAGACGCTGCGCACGTCGCTGTGATCCCGATAACCGTCGGCACGCAAGCCGGTAACGCCGGTGTAGAAATCCCATCGATCGCCGGCGAGCGCGAGGCTGCCGCTCGCGCGCGCGGTGCCGAAGCTCCCGCCTTCGGCGCGCAGCGTGGCCGAATTCCCGCGACCGCGGCCGGTCGGTGTCAGGATGTTGACGGCGCCGCCCAGGGACGCGGCGCCGTAACGCAGGCCGTTGGCGCCCTTGAAGACTTCGATGTAGTCAATGGTCAGCGGATCGATTTCCTGGAACTCGGTACTGCCGCTCGCGCGGGAGATCGGCACGCCGTCGCGGCGCACGCTGATCCCGCGGCGTTCGAAGCTGGAATTGAGCCCCGAGCCGCGGATGGAAATCCGCGTTTCCCGCTGCGCGGCGGTGTCGGCGAAGACGCCGGGCGTAAAGATCAGCGTATCGCCGATGCTTTGCGCGAAATCCTCGAGAAACCTGTCGGCCTCGACGAAGCCGATGCCGCCGGGCACGCGCTCGAGGATGTCGCGCGCCACGGCGGCGCCGGGTGCGGTCGACGAGGACCGTTTGCCGACGACGGTAATCTCGTCGGCAACGTCATCGGCGGCCGGCTGTTGTCCAACCCCCTGGGCGCGCAGCCCTGAAGGCGCAAAGACAACGGCAGCGCAGGCAACGGCAAGCGCTGCCGGCAAGGCAGTTTTGGTATTCATGAAACGGATCTCTCTCTGTACCCGCGCGCAGGCAAAAGCCGGCCCGCGCGCGAGCTAACGGTGACTCGGGTTCAATCGGTTCAGAGAGAGATAGAAGGCGGCGCGCGTAAACCGAGCGGCGGTCCTTGCGCCCGGCGGACGAAGACCGTTTCCGAGCGGCGCGGCTTCACGGCCCGGCCCTCGAAAGCGGCCGGCACGACCACACGGTGTTCCGACAAAGGCACGCCGGAAACGGGAATACACAGCGCACAGTGGTGCTGACTCCGCTCCTCCCCGACCGGTTCGCCGAGGAGCTGCGCCAACATGGCTTCCGCTTTCGCCAGCGAGGCCGCGGAAGGCGCGCCGGACGGCGCGCAAATCAGGCCGGCGATGCCGAGACCCGGCGGCCCCGATGCCGAGGCAGCAGGCGCGATCAACTGCACGGCAAGCGCGAAGCTCGCCAGGTAGTACCCCAAGGATCGCAAGAGATCTCGATGCCTGCTCAAACGTGTCTCCGGACTCGACGGTGCGGACAGCAGCGGATGATACCGCTCGCGGCGTGGATTATTCACGACAAGCAACACGATTGCCATTCGAAAATCGTGACTCTGTGTGTTTTCGGCTTCACGAACCCCTACCGGAACTCCTGCAATACCAGTCCCTTGCGAAAACCGCTGCCGCTCTCGCGATCGGCGGATTTGCCGGCCTGAAAGCCGCTTGCAGCCGCGAGGGCCGGGACATATGTAATGCTGAAGCCTTTGTATTGAAAATACAAATCGTTCGCATTAGCATCTGAAAAACTAGTGATGGCAGCACCATCACGAAATCGCCGATTCCATACCCGAAGTTCGTCCATTTGAGCGGAGGGACCGACTGCCGGCGCGACACGAATGCGGGGAGCCATCCCGGCACGGATATTCAACTGCATTGAGGCATCATCGATGAGATCAACGACCAAGCTGCTCCCGCTGCTGGTAACGGCTATCTGTATGAACCCGGTTCATGCGCAAACGTCCGGCGATCCAGGGCCGGGTGACGAAAACATCAGTGACGAGAACATCGAGGAAATCGTCGTTACGGGCCGGCTCTCCCGGTTCGGCGCAACACGCTCCGCCACGCCCATTCTAGAGACCGCCCGTTCCGTGTCGGTCATCGACGAGGCGGAGTTCCGGACCCGCGGTGCCTTGACGATCGACGACACGCTGAACTTCACGGCCGGCGTCGTCGGCGACACTTTCGGCTTCTCGACACGCGGCGATTTTCCGAAGGTACGCGGCTTCAATGCCGCCGAGTATCGCGACGGCCAGCAAGTGCTGTTCGGGTTCTACAACAACACACGCTCCGACGTGTACATGCTGGAACAGGTCGAAGTGTTGAAGGGCCCGGCGTCGGTACTCTACGGAAAAGGGACGCCGGGCGGCATCGTCAATGCCATTTCGAAGCTCGCGCAGCCGGGCGTTACGAACGAGCTGCTATTCGACGTCGGCAACCACGGCCGCTACCAGCTTTCCGGCGACTTCAATGCCGCCTTGTCGGACAACTGGTACTTTCGGGTGGTCGGCGTTTACCGGGACTCGGACACACAGGTCGATTTCGTCACGGACGATGCGGCAATCGTCATGCCGTCCATCACCTATCGGAACGATCGCACGTCGATCACCGCGCTGGTCGAGGTATCGGATCGCAATGCCGACACGGCGCACCAGTTTTTGCCGCTGACCGGCACGGCCTGCGTGAGCGGCGACGTCCGTATCGTCCCCGCGACCGTCTGCGCCAATGCAAACGGTTCCGTCAGCGAATTCTCGACGTATCTGGGCGAGCCGGGCTTCAATCGTTTCGACACGGAATCCCTGCTGGTGAGCCTGCTCGGTACGCATGAGTTCAACGACGTGTTCAGCCTGGAAGGCGTCTTGCGCTACAAAGACGGCGAAGCCGACTATCGCCAGACATGGCTCGACTTCCGCGGCGCGGGCAACCCGCGCGTCGACGCAAACGGCGACGGCGGCAGGACCTTCTATCACAGCGACGCACGCTCCGAGCAACTGGCATTCGATCTTCGAGGCCGCTTCGAGTTCTCCACCGGCGCCTTCGAGCACGAACTCTTCGCGGGCTTCGTCTACCAGGACGTCGAGACCGACAACGACTTCCTGTTCTTGAGCAGCCAGGGCACGCTCAACATCTTCGACCCGGTGTACGGCGGCCTGCCCGCGGCATTCACCGACGGTACGCCCCTGTTCGACGGCCCGGCGTCGAAAACGGAGGACATCGGCTTCTACGTCAACAATCAGATCTCGATCGATTCCTTGCGAATCAACCTCGGCTTGCGCTTGGACGATACCGAAACCGAATCCCGCGGCAACGCACAGGGCGACGACGAGACCTCGTTCAGCGTGGGGCTGTTGTATGCGTTCGACACGGGCCTGTCGCCATATGCAAGTTATGCGGAATCGTTCGAACCGGTCATCGGCGTCAACAGCGTCACGGGCGGCTTTCTGAAACCGAGGCTGGGCGAGCAGATCGAGATCGGCCTCAAGTATCAACCGCCGGGCACGCGCACCTACGTCACGCTCGCCTACTTCGACGTCGAGGAATCCAACCTGCCGAATCCGAGCTCGCTGATCACGGACCCCGACCTCCAACAGGAGGGCATCGGCGAGGTGACGGGCTTCGAGCTCGAGGCGCAGACGCGAATCGGCGAGTGGTACCTCGAGGGCAACATCAGCGTCCTCGATACCGAATCCGCCGAAGGCGTACCGTTCGACAGCATCCCCGAGACGCAGGCCTCGGCCTGGGCGCAGTACGAACCCTCGCAGGGCAGCCTGGAGGGTTTCCGCTTCGGTTTGGGGGTGCGATACACGGATGAGAACGAAAGCAACGCCGTCGCCTCCGGCGTGCGCGTCGTGACCGACGGCTATACCGTGTTCGACGCCCTGCTCGGATACCGGACGGACCCATGGGATATCGCGATCAACTTCCGTAACCTGGGCGACGAGAAATATTTCGGCACCTGCCTTGCGCGCGGCGATTGTTTTCCCGGCGAAGAACGATCGGTAGTCGCCCGTCTGACACGCCGGTTCTGAGGCCCGGACGTGGGTCGGGGTACGGGATCACGGCCGGCAAGGCCGTCAATCTCCGATCCTATTGTTGAAAATGAGAATCATTAGTATTAGCATTCTTGAGAGGAGGAGTTTCGCGGACAGCGCGTTCACGGAATTGGCGAAAAAAGGAGAGTATCAGTGCTGATTGGACAGAGAGAACCGGCATGGCGGGCTTCCGCCTATCACGACGGCAAGGAAGTGGAACTGGGGGCAAGCGACTTCGCGGGCCGTTGGCACGTCCTGTATTTCTACCCGCTGGACTTCACGTTCGTCTGCCCCACCGAGATCAATGGTTTCGAACGACTTTCGGGAGATTTTGCCGCCGAGAACATTGCCGTCGTCGGCGTGAGCACCGACTCGTACTTCTCTCACCGGGCTTGGTTCGAAGACGAGAAGACCTTCCCGGACGGCGTCACTCACCCGGTGCTGGCGGACACGTCGCACGCCGTCAGTCGGGCGTTTGGCGTGCTCAAGGAAGACCAGGGTGTCGCCTACCGGGCGACGGTCGTGATCGATGACAACGGCATCGTTCGATCCGTCAGCATCAACGATCTGGACGCGGGCCGCAGCCCCGCCGAGACCCTGCGAACGGTGCAGGCGCTGATGAGCGGCGGCCTTTGCGGCGCGGACTGGCGAAAGGGCGAGGCGTTTGCCGCCTGACGATCTTTAATGACAATTGTCAATGACAATCGTTAATCGCAATCGTTAATCGCAATCGTTAATCACGATTGGTAACAACGATCGCTAACCTGGTCGGGTATCCAAGCTCATGCAATCGCAAATTTTCGAAGGTCAGGATGTCGAATTCGAGCAGCCGGTGGACGTCATTTTGTGGGCGTCGCGCACGTATCTGCTCGCCGTGAGCCGCAAAAAGTCGATTCCCGCAGTGTTGTCCACCACGTTCGACGAAGCCCGGCTCAGCTACCTGTACAAGGCCCTGATTCGGGTGCTCGAGCGCCTGGTCGTCTCGACGACCGTGACTTTGACCGTTCACGAAGCGAAGTGTCCCTGCAAGACGTTTTATGAGCAGGCCCTGATCACCGCGCTCAGGGGCCTGCAGAAAGGCAAGCCGAACGAATACCGTGTCGCGATGGCGGCGATCCTGCCGCCGACCGCCGTCAGGCTTGCGTACAACGACATGTCCATCATCGCCAGCGCACTTTCGGACATCGAACGATTCTGGCCAACGGCGACGCCGGCGGAATCGACGCTGTCCGAAGCGCGGTCCGCGATGCCTTACTCCAGGTCCGTTCATTGAGTGGGCCATTGGTTAGACCAGTTGGTAGACCATTAGCAGACCATAGGCAGGCCAATGGACAACTCGATAACGCGGTAAGACATGAATTCCGGAATCCCCTCTCCAACGGCCGTCCCAATGACCCGAAATCATTGGAGCATGAGGCAACTTACCATGAGGCAATTGACGATTAGGTTCAGGTGCGTGGATGCGTAAGTCGCCTGTCGTTCGACTGGTTCTCCCCCCGCGCGCAAGACCGGAAACCGCGCGGCCGGCCCTGAATCGTTATCGCCTGCACGTCACGGCCCGGGAGAGCAATGCGGCGGCGCTCAGCGTACACGACCAGACCCTGAGTTTTCCCGTGTTGGAGTGGCGCGGTGCATTCGCGCGCCGGCTGCTCGATTCGAATCCGCTTTCGCCGAGAGATCTCGCGAACGGCACCCACGGTCTCGACAAGTCGGACCTTCAGAAACTCGCCCTGGCGGCGGTCTCCATCGCGATGAGCTCCAGACCGCATACCCACCGCGCACAGACCCATCGTGAAGGCGCCGACATTCGTGCCCGCGCCGAACTGGCGCTCTCATTGCGGCTCAAGCGCCTTCGCATTCGGATTCCCGCTTTCCACTCGCGGGTCGCGCGACTGCTGTTTCGATATCCTGGCAAACATCTGCTCAGGGAAGATGCCGTCGGCATGACGGCGCTCGAGTATCCGTCCATCGACAGGCCTCGAATCGAGTCGCTCCTGGACGATCTAGTGCGCTGGCGGGTCATCCAGCGTATCGAAGCAGGCATCGAAACAGGCAAGGAGCATGTGTTCTACGACATCGACACCACGCCCCACCTGCACCTATACCGTTCGCAAACCGGCGAGCTCGATGATGCGCCCGATACGGGCGTGCTGCGAATCGATTGAGAACCGCGCCCGGCGCCCTTCTCCGAACCCCTGTCCGAACCCCTGTCCGAACTTCAAACCGTCACCGCGTTACCGCGGAAGATGCGCGCGAGATACCGGCTCTGGCTCGGGCTCGGCGCAGGCACCGCGCACTGGAGCACGGCGTAAACCAGACGCTCCATCTCCTCTTCGAGTTCCTCCTCGTTGCTCGGCTCTTCGGAGCGCGCGCGACGCGTGAGCTGAACCTGGTTGACCGCGGGTTCCGTCGGCAGCCGTTCGGTCTCCACGCCCAAGGTCACCGTAAACGCATGCATCGTCGTCTTGATGAACATCGCAAGCGCAAACTCCTCGCGCGTCGACGCACGGGACGTATCCGGGGTAACGAGCACGATCTGGCAACGCGGTATCAGCGCGGCAATCCGTGCGACACGAAAATGGTGGGTCAGATGATCGCGCACGACGCCCGCGAAATCCTCGCGCGACAGCACGCGCTCCCAGTCGCGATCCGCATCCGCGGCCAGCGCATTGAGCGGCAGGCGGGTAAACGGCGTATTTACGACCGCGTCTATCGAGCTGCGCTCGTCGAGCGCGCGCCGCAGCCCGGCTTCGAGCTCATCGCCAACAGCCGTAATCTCGAGCGCGATCCCCTCGGGCAATTCGAGTCGTTGCCGGATCGCTTGCGCCGATTCCTCGGTCCGGGTCAAAAGCGTCATGCTCGCAACCTTGAATCGACCGAAGCCTTCGGCGATCGCGATCACCTCCTCGCGCATCGCATCTCCGAGCACGACGATGTGCTTGCCCTCGAGCGCAACCAGGTCCTCGGCGCCCGGCCGCAACAACATCTCACCTTCGGTGACCGAGCGGTCGAACTTGAGCCCGCCGGAAGGATGGAAGGTCTCGCCGCTGACGCTTTCGTCGGCAAGGCTGAACGTCGTCGACAAGCCGATGGCTTCGTCGGTCGGCATTTTGTGCAGATGCAGTCGGGCCAGGATACCCGTTTCTATCTTCTCGGCCGCGCGCTTGACGTCCGCCTCGTCGAAAAAGGGCTCGGGCGCCGGCACGAAAGCCTCCAGAAAGCGATCGGCGACGCCCTGCTCGACCTGGCCGCCCGAAACCAGGCGGTTCATCAGTTTGGATGCCATGGATTCGCTGAGCAGATACCCGGACGCATTGGCGGATGGGTAACCCTCCTTGACCTGCGCAAACAGCCTGCGCAGCGGTTCGGGGGCCTCCGGCCATTGCTCTAGCGCCTCCAGCGCGTTGGCGGCAAGACGCACGACGAAGTGCGGACCGACACCCTCGCCCAGCGCGGCGAGGATGGCCGCGTGCACGCGATTCAGGCGCACGTTCTCCATGATCAGGCGGCCGCGGCGGTCGAACAGGCCCGGCGCGCCGCCCAGTCCCCGGAGCCGCGCTCCGTCGACCGGGCCCGGCGCCATCGCGTTGATCTGGATTTCAGGACCCAGGTGACGCGACAGAATCTCGGCCAGCGCGCGCTGGCCGGCTTTCGATACCGCGTAGTCGGCCCGGTTCGGATAGGCCACGGAAACGTATTTTTCCCCGCCGAAATAACTCGAGACATTCAGGATGACGCCGGACCCGCGTGCTTTCATCCGCGGCGCGAACTTGCGGATCAGCGAGTAGTTGGAAATCAGGTTAGCCTCCATGGTCGTGTTCCAGGCGTCGATGCTCATGTCGACGACCATCTCCTCGGCCCCGGCGATACCCGCGTTGTTGATCAGGAAATCCAGCTCGCCGAACAGCTTGATCGTCTGTTTGTACAAAGCCTCGAGCGCATTTTCGCTGCCGACGTCGATACCGGCCACGACGAAGACGCGGTCTTCGGGCTGCGAATAGCCGACGCCTCTCAGCTCGTCGACGATCATCTCGCGCGCGGCATCGAGCTTTTTGGTATTGCGCGCGGCGAGCAGCACGCGTGCACCCGCTAATGCGAGATAACGTCCGAGTTGCAGGCCGATACCCAGGCTGCCGCCCGTTATCAGCGCCGTCTTGCCGTGATGCAAGCCGGGCAGCACACGCTGGATCGACTGCGGCATCGACGCCTTGCCCGTCGCCCTCGCGATCGATTTGGGCACCCAGAGATTGATCGGGTCCATCTTGCGAACGCGGTTATTGAGCGTCGCCGTCCAGTCGGCCGAGAACGCCAGGTTGTCGGGTTCGTGGTTGTCGTAGCGGACGAGCTGGTTGGGCACGTTGTCCCAACCCCATTCCCCTTTGTCGGCCTCGTGGCGCTCCTCGAAACGCCAGACCCGGATCAAGGCTTCGACGGCGGCGCGCTTGATTTCGTTCAGGCGGTTACCGTGGCGATCGTCCGGGTTGGTGACGAAGGTCACGGCCGGGGCGATGCGCTGCGGCAGCCAGGACGTGAGATTGCGCGCGAGCGCCGACGCGAACGCGACCGGCGCGACGACCTCGGTCTCGACGAAGGCCGCCACGTCCTCGTCGTCGGCCGTGCTCAGCGAATAGCCGTGCTGGCCGTTCGGGGTCGCCGGCAGCACGATGACACCGTCCAGCCGGCCGAAATGATCGCCCAGAAAACGGAACACGCGCACGACGGATTCGTCACGCAAGGGGTCCAGGTGTTGTACATGGATACTGCTGCCATTCAGGGACTGTACACGCGCCCTCGCATGGCCGACGTCGTTGAGGGTACGGAATCCCATGACGACCCTGGCGCCGCGCGCGATGTTGCGCTCGGCGAACACCATGGCTTCGTCGACGTCGGCGCCGCCGAGTATCAGGATCACCTTGTCGCGCAGGTCGACCAGACGATCGTCGGGCCAGGACACGAGCTTCGAGCGGCTTTGCGCCGGCACCCGCATGCCGTTGGTCACCTCGAAGGCATGTCCGGAGAATGCCGCCGATTCGTCGGAAGACAGAAACAGGATCGCCGAAGCCACGTCCCCCGGCTTCGGGTAACGGAATTCGAGCTCACCCTGTGCATCGGGCCGTTTGGCAATCATCAGGTCGACGAACTCTTTGGACGTCGTGCCGGCGGTAACGCCCTGAAGCTCGTCCATCGCGGCGAAAACCGTGTCGATACGCTCGGATTCGATGGGGCCCGGGAACACGGTATTCACCCGAATCCCCTTGTCGCCGCCGCCGAGCTCGCGGGCAAGACCGGCCGAGAGCGCATTCAGGCCGGACTTCGGCACGACGTAGGGGATCCGACCGAAGTAACGGGTCCGTGAGAAAATCGTCGAAACATTGACGATGGAACCCCCGGCCGACATTTCCGGTGCGGCGGCGCGAACCATGTGCCAGGGTCCGCCGAGCAGGTTCATCGCCGATTCGTACATCGTTTGCTCGTCGCCCAGGGCCTTGCGCTCGGCCGAGGAGAACGGAATGTAACGCAGCGTGCGCTTGGGTCCCGCGGCTCCGGCGTTGTTGATCAGCACGTCCAGCCGGCCGTGCGCGCGCATGGCCTCGGCCACGATCTCCCGGCATACGTCCGGGTCCGCGCAGTCGCCGACCGCAGTGGCCATCGCCGCCCGATCGAATCCCTCGCCTGCAAGCTCGGCAACGAAGGCCTCGAGCTTCTCGGCATTGCGCCCGGTCATGACCAGGCGCGCCCCTTCGGCAAGCAGGCGGCGGCTGACGTACCGGCCGATGCCGCCGGCCGCTCCCGTCAGGATGATGCTGCGGTCGGCCACGCGACCGTTGTTCTTTATCGTATCGTTGTTCATCGTAGTGTGTGCGCCGAACCGGTATCGACCCGGCCGATTTTTTCTCCTCTTGCTTCTGCGTCACGCAGGGACCAGGCGCGATAGAGCTCGTCCCGCGTCTTGAGCCCGAGCCTCGGCAATGCATGCGTGGCGACGTAGGTCGCGCCCGCGTGCCGGTTCTCCCACATGGCCTGATGCGCTTCCGGGAGGTCCTCGAGCGGTACCGTGACCGGCGGAACCACGTCGATCATGCCGGCGGCGATCCGCTCCTGGACCTCGGCGAACTGGCGGGCGGTGTTCAGGTGCGTCCCACGGATCTCGGCCGTGGGCATGATGATCCGGCGCTGACGCATCCAGACCTGGGGTGCGTAGAAGCTCAGCCGGCGGCCGCCGAGATCCTCGGCGTAGACGACCGCGCCGACGTTGGGCTTGACCAGCGAGGTGGCCAGCGCCAGGCCATCACGCCCGCGCCGCTCGAAGACGACGTCGGGCAGGCCGCGCCGGTCCAGCGTGCTGCGCAACAGCGGCGCAATCGCGGAGCCTACGGGTTTCAGTGTGCGGTCGGAAAAACGCCGGACCGCCTCCTTGAACTCCGCGGATGCCTCGAACGGATTCGGCAACTCGGCCAGCGGGCCTGGCGGATCGAAGTCGTCGCCGAGACGCCGCGTGATCTCCTCGAGACTGACGACGCCCGCGAACTGGGCGCCGAAACCCAGCGAGGTCACGAACTCGCGTTGCGACACCGTATCGACCAGCACGGCAACCCGCGCGCCGATTGCACAACCGACCTCGATCGCCTCGACCGCACGGGAATCGACGATACCGTCCTCGGCGCCCGGACCGTAAACGACCAGTAGCGCGCGTCCGGCACGCAGGCTCGCGCGGCGAAGCATCGTCGAGGTCTTTTCCTCGCCGGGTTTGCCTAGAAACGAGAAACGATAACCGGACGAGGCACCGAAGAAGGTCAACACGCCACCATCGCCCAGCAACTGGAACGAACGGCCGAAGGCGCGCTCGCCGGCGTGCGACACCACATAGTCCAGCGGACCGCCGGCCAGCGACTCGGCGGCCTCGACGAACTCGCGACCGGCGGCCTCCCAGGCAGGCCACTCGGCAGGATCGTCCGGGACCGGCGTGAAGCTCGCAGCCCAGCGTTCGTCCTTGCGATTGATCGGCGCGCCGCCATGGCTTCGGACGCGCTCGGCCCGCTCTTCGGACGAAACCAGGCCGACGACGTCGAGTCCCGTGCGCCGCGCGCCGCGCAGACATTCCAGTCCGGTGCCGGTCGAGGCGCCCTCGACGAATAGGCGCTTGCCGGGCATGACGTCCAGGGTGTGAAACAGCGCCCGGTGGATCGTGCCTTGGGTCAGTCCGTAGGAGCCAGCCTCCTCGATCGTAAGCCCCGCGATCTTCGGATGAAGCTGCGGGCCCTGCACGACCAGGAACTGGGCGTGGCTGCCGTCGTTGACCTCGTAACCCTGGATGTGAAAGTTGGCTGCCATCGGGTCGAGGCCCTGGTCGGGCGAAAGCAGCTCACTCTGGCCGGAATAAATAGTGACGAGTTGCCCCACCGACAGACGTCCTTCGCGAACGAGCTCTTCGCCGAGCTCGGCAATCAGTCCAACCCCGCCGGAGCCCGTGACCTGCAGATCGGCATCCCGATTGTCGAAGGGCGACACCGGAATTCCGGTCACGGCCCAAATGTCGTTGAAGTTGACCTCGGAGGCAAGGATGTAAACCAGCGCTTCGTTTGCGCCGGGGCGCGGCGTTTCGAACACCAGGAGCCGTTCGGTATCTTTCGGATCGGCGTGCAGCGGCCGCCCGGTCGCGGGATCCTTCGCGATCCCCATCCCGTAGTGGTACTCGGGGATCGGCGTGACGCCGGGAAAAAAGCTCGCATCCAGCGGCAACAGGCGGCCTTCGGCTTCGAGCGCGCTGCGCGCGGCTTCGTCCGCGGTCACCGGTACCTCGGCATACCGCAGCGGCAAGGCGGCGCTGCGTTTTTCCAGAAACGCCCGAATCCCGACCGGCCCGGCGGCCGGATCGCAGACGGCCTCGGCGAACAGCGACGCTTCCCGGGCAAGGCCGGCCGAGAGTCCCTCGGCGGCGCCGTGCAACAAGGCTTCGGTGATGCGCTCGGCGGCGCGGCCGCGCCCGCTCGCGCGAAGCTGTGCGAGGGTGGGCGCCAGCGTCGGATCCTCGATCAAGGCATCCACCCCAGGCAGCGGCGCCTCCAGATTCTCCCGGTACCGGCCCCGCTCGGCGAGCGCGGCGACCAGTGTACCTTCGTTCCGGAAATACCGGCGCAACAGGTCCATGGCGACGGCAACCGGGCCGTCGGCGCCGCTGACGACTTGATCGACGAGTCCGATCCCGAGGGCTTCACCGGCATCGATCGCGCGCCCGCTGTAAATCAGGCGCAGCGCATCGATCAAACCCGCGGCACCGGCCCGCTGATGCAGCCGCCTCGGCAGGCGCTGGGTACCGCCATAGCCTGGCAACAGATTCAGGTTGATCTCCGGTTGGCCGAAGCGCGCCCAGGGGCTCGCAACCACGTAGTCGCAGGCGAGCACGAGCTCGTTGCCGCCGCCCAGCGCCGGACCGTTGACCGCCGCGATAACCGGTTTGCCCAGTTGCTCTAGGGTCGAAAACGCCGTATGCGCGGCATTGGGCAAGGTTCTTGCGCTATCGAGGTCGCCGGCCTCGCCGACATCGAGTAACTCCTTGACGTCGGCGCCGGCGACGAACGCACTGCCGGCGCCGGTGATGACGACGGCGGTCGTCTCTTCGCGATTGGCGATGTGCTGCAACACGGTGTTCAACTCGTCGAGGCTGCGTTCGTTGAGCGAATTCACCGGCGGATGCGTAATCACGATCAACGCCACGGACTTTCCTGGCGCGAGTTCGTGATTCTCCACGCGCAGGTAACGGTAGGTCTGCACGATCTCGCGCGCGGCGGTGAGCTGGCCGAAGGACCGCCACTCGTCGACCGTCGCGCGGATCTCGTCGACGATCTCCGGATTGCGAAGCGTCGACACGTCGCCCAGCGTTTCGTCGAGCAGGATGGCCCGGAGCGTGCGGCGCATGTACTTGCCGGAACGTGTCTCGGGGAACGCCGAGACGACGAGAAAATCCGACGGCACGGCGGTGATGCCTTTTTCGCTGCGCACCAGGTTTTTCAAGCGGTCGAGGTCGTCGTCGAGCAGCCGTGCGCCCGGCGCCGGAATCAGGAAGGCGACCGGTGTCTCGCCTTTCTCGTCGTGTGGCGCACCGACGACCACCGCGTTGCCGACCGGTGAATCCCTGCGCAAGACCTTGTCCCTCAGGATCGCGCCTTCGATCTCCTCGGTGCCGATGCGGTGGCCCGATACGTTGATGACGTCGTCGGACCGGCCATGCAAGGTGAAGCCGCCGTCGTCGTGAAGACGCGCGTAGTCGCCCTGGGTGTAGGCGAGGCCGTCCGACCAGCGGCTGAAATACACGTCGGTAAAACGCTCGAGATCGCCCCGCCACTCGGGAGATCCGAGCTGCTCCGCGTTACCCCAGATCGTGCGCGCGAGATACGGATACGGATGGGTGATCACGAGCTCGCCTTTTTCACCGGGCTCGGCCCGGCGCCACTCGGTCGCCCGGCCGTCGCCATCGGTGGCCAGCGCCACGCGGACTTCGGCCTCGATCCACGGCAGCGGCCAGGTCTTGGCGTCGGCCGCCAGCGGCTTGAGCTCACCCCAGGGACAGGTGAACACGATACCGCCGTGCTCGGTGGCCCAATACGAATTGATGTAACGCGAGCAGACGTTTTCCATCGCGAACTGCTGGACGGCCGGGGACACCGGCTCGGCGCAGAAGGTCGCGGCCTTCAAACCCGACATGTCGAAGGCCGCCATGTCCCGGGTACTCGACGGATCGGTCATGACGGCTTTGAGAAACGTCGAGCCCGCCTTGAACAGGGTCACGCCGTGCCGCGCGATGATCGACGAGAACCGCCCGGCGTGCGGAAACAGCGGCGAGCCCTCGGCGACGACGGAGGTCATGCCCAATGACAAGGGCGCGGCAATCAGATAGGACTGCCCGGTAATCCAACCGGGATCGGCGATGACGTAGATGCGGTCGTCCTCGCCGGCGTCGAATACCATGCGCATCGTGTGTGTGATACCGGCCAGCCAGCCGCCGTGCGTGTGGACGACGCCTTTCGGCTTGCCGGTCGATCCGGACGTATAGATAACGAACAGCGGCCAGTCGGCGTCTACCGGCACGGCCGCGTGACTCGCATTCAGCGCTTGCCAGAAACGCTGATCGTCCAGGGCGAACAAGGCTTCGGTATCGGCCACGTCGAAGCCGGCCGCGCGGGCGCGTTCTAGAACCCGTCCCGTTGCCTCGGTCACGAGCTCGTGCGACCAGCAATCGCGCGCTTGTTCAACGATGTCCTGGCCGGTGTAGCGCACGACCAAGACCCGTTCCACGATGTGACCGGCATCGGCGAGCTGCCGCGCGACGGTCGTCCGGATTTTTGCGCTTAGCTCCGCATCCAGCCCGTCTTCGCGGGCCAAGGCGCGTCCGAGCTCGCGCATGACGTCACTGCGCTCAACCGTGATTTCGCCGGTCAGACGGGTTCTGACCGCCTCGTCCAGGCGTTTCGCGACAGCGCCGATGTCGAAACGCCGCAAGGCCTCCTCGAGCGCGTTGAGCGCCGCCGGCAACGGAATGAAATTGTCCAGCGCCTGGTCGGTGAAGGCTTCCTTGTAAGACACGACTTCGGCGTTGCGGTAACCGCCGTCGGCGGTCACGACGACACGCGCGCCGGCATCGGCAATACGGTCGGACAGGGTTTTCGCCGAAAAACCGCCGAACACCGGCGTATAGATGATCCCGAGCCGTTTGGCCGCCTCGGTGTAGAAAAGCTGCTCGGGAATATTGGGCAGGTTGAAGGCGATGCGATCGCCTTTCGAGAGACCTAGGCCCGACAATACCTCGGCGCGCAGCACGGTTTCGAACAACAGGCGGCGATAATCGATCGCAAGCTCGGTGACCGGACCGCCCCGGCCCGAGTGTTTGGACGGGTCCCAGCGATCGCCCTCGAAGACGAATGCCGGCCGACCGCCGCGGCCGCCGAGCACATGCCGGTCGACTTCGTTGAAACAGGCATTGGTACGCGCGCCCGCGAACCAGCGGAAAAACGGCGCCTGACTGTCGTCGAAGGCACGCTCCCAGGGCCGCCAAGCGCTCTCCCGCACGCCCGGCCCGACCGCCGCGCCGCCGGCCGCGTCGAAACCGCCCCAATGATCGGTCAGCGGATCGCGCCGGAGCCACCGGCCGGCTTCGGCGTCGTACCAATGCAGCTCCGATGCGGCCACGTCGCCATGGTAGGCGCCCGGATCTTCGGCTGCGCGGCGGCGCTGCGCCTGCTCGTCTCCCGAGCTCGCGAGCCGACCCCAATGACCGGATGCAACGGCTGTGTTCATCGGTGTCCCCAATCCGGCGAAAGACCGTTCATCACAACAGGGCCGGTGGAACGATGCAAGCCAAGGCCAAGGCCAGGGCTAAGGCTAGGACTAGGGAGCCTCTGTGCCAGTCTGACGCAGAATGCAACCAGCACGACTTTTGCTGAGCGCTGCCTAGTCACGACCCGGTGTCCTGCCTCGTTTGCGTCCGGAGGCCGGATTCCCGCGCCTTTTTGCGCCGCTTGCGAGCCACGACAGCGATACCCTGTGCGTTGAGGTCGATGTCGAGGTCCAGCAACGTCCAGGTATCCGGGTCGGCCGCGAGCGCCCCATGCCCATTGAGCAGCCCCGCGAAAAAATCCTCGAGCCGAGGCCTTATGTAGTTTTCGAGTTCGTCATCGGAAAAACTGCTAGCTTCCGCGTCGGCAACCAGCCGCTCCGCGAAGTCGAGGTGGCGTATGAGCTGGCCTGCCGTGTTTTCGATGTCGCCGACAGCTCCGAAGTGCGTGGGATAAAGCCGCGACGGTGTGAGGTCGACCAGGCGATGCACCGCCTGCCGGGCCAACTCGGCGTCGAAAGCGGTCGGACTCGTCGACGGAAACGCGAACGGTCCGTGTGTCTGCAGCGCCGGATAATGCAGCCCGAAGGCGTCGCCGGTGAAAACGGCGCCGGAGCGATCGTCCGCGATACAAAAATGATGGTTGGCATGCCCGCGCGTATGCAGGAACGTCAGCCGGCGGCGCCCCCAGCTCAGGACTTCGTCGTCTCCCATGATCCGCACCCGGTCTTCGGGTACGGGCTCGATGGTGCCGTAGAGCCGCTCGAACTCCTCGGCGCCGTACACGAGCGATGCGCTGGCAACCAGGTCGCCGGGATCGACGATATGGGGCGCCGCGCGCGGGTGCGCCAGCACCGTCGCCTCAGGACAGAGCCTGGCCAGCGCCGAAGTGCCGCCGGAGTGGTCCAGGTGCACATGGGTCACGATCAGATACCGGAGCTGCTCCGGCCTCAGCCCGGCGGACTCGAGCGCGGCCAGCATGCGCGGCACCGCGTGGTTGGTATTGTTGTCGATGAACGCCGCCTCGTCGCCTTCGACGAGCAGATAGGCTGCCGCGAACTCGGGCCGGTCCAGGTAGTAACAGTCGATAGTAATAACTTCGTTCATAATGGTTTTCGTTACTTTACGATTCGGCCCGTCAGACGATCTCGATCGTCGACATTATGGGCTGTGCGCCTGCAAGCGACTATTGGTATTTGCCGGTAGCCGGGCATCTCCGATTGTCCCGGCCGGCGGCCGGAACCCTGTCGGTCGATGCATGCCCAATATTGCACCATTGCTGCTAAGGTTACCGCCTGCGGCGGCGAGCTGCTTGACGAACAACGACTAACGAGGGACACACCATGCGGATGCACCTGCTTCTTTCGGTCCTGGCCATGGCGATGCCGCTGGCAGCCGACGCTGGCGATCAGAACGAAGACACCCGACCGGGATTCAACGAACACACCTTCAAGGGCCTGGAAATGCGCAGCGTCGGCCCGGCGTTCATGTCCGGCCGTATCTCGGATATTGCCATCTCGCCGGACAACCGGAGCGTCTGGTACGTTGCGGTCGGCAGCGGCGGCGTCTGGAAAACCGAGAATCGCGGCACCACATGGACGCCGATCTTCGACGACGAGGGATCCTATTCGATCGGCTGTATCACGCTCGATCCGCACGATTCCGACACGATCTGGGTCGGCACCGGCGAGAACGTCAGCGGCCGCCACGTCGGTTACGGCGACGGTGTGTACCGGAGCCGGGACGGCGGCAAGAACTGGGAGAACATGGGACTTGCCGACTCCAAGCACATCGGCATGATCCGCATCGATCCGCGAGACTCGAACACGATCTTCGTCGCCGCGCAGGGCCCGCTCTGGTCGGGCGGCGGCGAGCGCGGCCTCTACAAGTCCACCGACGGCGGCGAGACCTGGCGCAAGGTGCTCGGCGACGGGCTCGGCAACACCGAGGAGGACGACCGGTACACCGGCGTGTCGGAAGTACATCTCGACCCGCGTAACGCGGACGTCATGTACGCGGTTTCGTGGCAACGCCTGCGTAACGTCGCCGTCTTGATGAACGGCGGTCCCGGGACCGGCATCCACAAGTCGGAAGACGGCGGCGAGACCTGGCGGGAGCTGACCGAGGGCCTGCCCGAAGGCAATATGGGTAAAACCGGGCTCGCGATAAGCCCGCTGGACCCCGACGTCATTTATGCCACGATCGAGGAAACCAACCGCAAGGGCGGCTTCTGGCGCTCCGACGACGGCGGCGAAACCTGGGAGAAGAAAAACGAGTACCTCTCGAGCGGCACCGGCCCGCACTATTACCAGGAGCTGTTCGCCTCTCCCCACCATTTCGACCGGGTGTATCAGATGGACGTGCACCTGCACGTGACCGAAAACGGCGGCAAGGACTTCACCAGGCTCCGGCACGCCAGCAAACACGTCGATCATCATGCGATGGCCTTCGACCCGGACGACGAGAACTATCTGATCGTCGGCACCGACGGCGGAATCTACGAGAGCTTCGACCTGGGCAAGTCCTGGCGTTACATCCACAACCTGCCGATCACGCAGTTCTACAAGGTCGCCGTGGATTACGACAAGCCGTTTTACAACATCTACGGCGGCACCCAGGACAACAACAGCCAGGGCGGGCCGTCGCGAAGCTTCGACATCGCCGGGATCCGCAACAGCGACTGGTTCGTCACCTTGGGCGGCGACGGCCATCAATCGGCAGTCGACCCGAACAACCCGGATATCGTCTACGCACAATGGCAACAGGGCAACCTGACCCGTTTCGATCGCCGGACCGGCGAGAGCGTCTACATACGCCCGCAGGCCGCCGAGGGCGAGCCGCCGGAGCGTTACAACTGGGACGCGCCGATACTGATCAGCCCGCACGATTCGAAGACGCTTTACACCGGCACGCAACGCGTCTGGCGCAGCGACGATTACGGCGATAGCTGGACGGCGATCTCGGGCGACCTGACGCGTAACGAAAACCGCACCCGGCTGCCGATCATGGGGCGCACCTGGAGTTACGATTCCGCCTGGGACCTGTTCGCGATGTCGATGTTCAACACGATCGTCAACATCTCCGAGTCGCCGCTGGTCGAGGGGCTGATCTACGTCGGTACCGACGACGGGCTGATCCAGGTCACCGAGGACGGCGGCCGCAACTGGCGCAGGATCGACCGGCTGCCGGGCGTACCGCAGCGTTTTTTCGTCAACGACATCAAAGCCGACCTGCACGACCCGGATACCGTTTACGTCGTCGTGGACGATCACAAAAGCGGCGATTTTTCACCTTACATACTGAAGAGCGAAAACCGCGGCCGTAGCTGGCGCAGCATCGCGGCCAACCTGCCGGAGCGGCATATCCTGTGGCGGGTCGTACAGGACCACGTCAAGCCGGAACTCCTGTTCGTCGGTTCCGAATTCGGCGTGTTTTTTACCGTCAACGGCGGCGGCGTCTGGACCAAGCTCAAGGGCGGCGCGCCGAACATCCCGTTCCGCGATCTCGTCATCCAGACACGGGAAAACGACCTGGTCGGCGCCACTTTCGGCCGCAGTTTTTACGTGCTCGACGACTACACGCCGCTTAGAAGCGTGACCCAGGGGCTGCTCGAGGAAGGCAATGTGCTGTTCCCGGTACGCAAGACCCCCTGGTACGTGCCCAAACGGCTGCTGGGCTGCGGCAAGCCGGGGTGCACGGCCAGCCAGGGCGACAGCTATTTCGTCGCGCCGAACCCACCCTTCGGCGCCGTATTCACGTACTACCTGGCAGAGGGATTGAAAAGCAGCCGGGATACTCGTCGCAAGACGGAGAAGGAACTCGAGAAAAACAACGAGGACGTAGCCTTCCCGGCCTGGGAAACGATACTCGACGAGGAACGGGAAGACGCACCGGCCGTCGTGTTTACCGTGCGCGACGGCAACGGCGACGTCGTCCGCCAGATCGAAGCGGCCGCGGAAGCCGGCTTCCACAGGGCGGCATGGGACCTGCGTTATCCGGCGGTGCAGCCCTGGAGCCCGGAGGAACAAGACGCTTACTTCGGCGAAGGCGGCGTTCTCGTTGCGCCGGGCCGGTTCACCGTCAGCATGGGTTTGAGAATCGACGGCGCGATGTCGGATACCGGCCAGTCGCAATCCTTCGATGTCGCTTCGGTCCGCGGGGAACCGGTATTGCCCGGCAGCACCCAGGCAGAGCGTGTCGTCTTCGAAAGCCAGGCGGAAGAGCTGATACGCGCCGGCAACGGCACGGTCGCCACGATCGACGACATCGTTGCCGAACTCGACGCGGTCAAGGAAACCCTCGAGCGATCGACGGCGGACAGTTCCCTGTACGAAACCGCAAACTCGATCCAGCAACGGCTGAAAACCGAGCGTGACCGCCTGAGCAACAATCCGCAGCGCAATATCTACAACGACCTCGGCGAGATGAGTTTGCAGGCGCGTCTCTGGCATGCACGCTTCTCGCCGACTCATGGCGCGTACGGCCCGACGCCGGCGCAGCACGAGTCCTTGCGCATCGCGCGTGAGTTGTACGACGAGGTCGCCGCCGATCTGACCGTGCTCGTCGACACCGAGTACGCGGCCCTCAAGCGGGCAATGGACGAGGCCAGGGTGCCCTGGACGCCGGGCCGCGGCATTCAGTGAGACGCAGCGCGAAGTCGTGAGTAATCTGATCGAAAACCTCTCCGCCTGGATATCGGAGCTGCCCTTGTTCGTCCGGGCAACCGCCGAGCTGGCCGCCCTGCTCCTCGTCGCCCTGGTCGCAGACTTGGTCGCCAAACGGTATCTGGTCAAGGCGGTGACGAAAGCCGCAAAACGCACCAGCGTCAACTGGGACGACATCCTGCTGCAATTCAACGTCCTGGGCCGCGCCGTGCAGGCCGTGCCGGGGTTGGTGGTCTACTTCGGCGTGCCGTTTCTACCCGGCCTCGACGAGACGCTGTCCACCCTGATACGCAATGTCGCACTGGCCTACATCACGCTGATGATGACGCTTGCCCTGGGCGCGCTGCTCGGGGCGTTCAACGAAATCTACAGCCAGTATCCGGTTGCCAGAGAACGTCCGATCAAGGGTTTCGTCCAGATCGCCAAGATCGTCGTCTACATACTCGGCGGCGTCGTTACCGTGGCGGCGTTGATGGACCGGTCGCCGGTCGTGCTGTTGACCGGCTTCGGCGCGATGACGGCGGTTCTGATGCTGGTGTTCCGCGACACCATACTCTCGCTGGTCGCCAGCGTGCAGCTCACCAGCCTAGACATGGTACGCGTCGGCGACTGGATCGAGATGCCCCAGTTGAACGCGGATGGCGACGTGGTCGACGTGGCGCTGCACACGGTCAAGGTGCAGAATTGGGACAAGACGATTACGACGATCCCGACCCACAAGCTGATCACGGAATCGTTCAAGAACTGGCGTGGCATGTCCGAATCCGGGGGCCGGCGGATCAAGCGCTCGATCAAACTCGACGTCGATTCGGTACGATTCCTGACCGAAGACGAGGTCGATCGATTCAGACAGTTCAAGCTGCTACGCGCCTATATCGATCGTAAACAGGCTGAGCTCGCGGAATACAACCAGGCGCTGGGTGACACGGCGAACGTGAATTTGAGGCGGCTGACCAACATCGGTACCTTTCGCGCCTACTTGTACGACTATCTCAAGAACCACCCGCAGGTCAACCACGACATGACCTTGCTGGTCCGCCAGTTGCAGCCCGGCGAGTCCGGCATTCCGATCGAGATATACTGTTTTACCGCGTCAACGTCCTGGTCGGTCTACGAATCGGTGCAGGCCGATATTTTCGACCACATTCTCGCGCAGTGTCCGGAATTCGGTTTGCGGGTATTCCAGGCGCCGAGCGGCGCCGACGTCAGAGCGCTTCGGCACGAAGACGAAACGGGAGGCAAATAAAGCCTGCGTACTTACGTCAGACCAACGACATGACCGGCGCCGGGGTATTCGCGAAGTACGGCGGCGAGACCTGATCCGCAATCGCCCGGGCCGGCCGCGGAATGCCGCGAGAGGTATCGGGGAGCCTCGCCGGACAGACTTGTGCATACGCTCCCTGGTGTACCGTCCCCTCAGCCGAACTCCGTGTGCGGCAGCGTGAAAACCAGAAACAGGCCGAGCAGGATTCCGACGCGATAACCCCAGGACCCCACCCGGGAAGCCGGTTCGATATGGCCGGTATGTCCGTGGCTGACACCGAAAGCCACGACGTGTACCAGCGAACCCGCAACGAATGCCTGGAACCAGGCGAGTCCCTGAGTTTCGGACCATTCGATGACCAGCGTGCCGAAAAAATACGCGACCGTGGTTGCGGCTATGATCAGGGCGAAGGTCGCGACGGCAACCGGGGTGCCGAGGTTCGGACGAATCGACCACCAGATCGCCATGCCTACCGACAGGCGGTGCAGGATGACGCCGATGGCGAGGTGCTGGTCTTCGAGCGGACCGAGCCATCCCGCCTGGCCGGACTTGGGCTCGTTCAGCGGCAACAGCGCAATCCCGTCGATCATCGCGTGTATGACCAGGCCGATGGCCGCCAACACCAGGATGAACACGTGCGCGCGATTGAGCGAACGTTCGAAAACCCGTTCGAAGACCACCGGAAAGGCGAGCCCGGCCAGGAGAAAACCGATGGCATACAAGCCCCCGATACGGATCGCATCCGGAATGATGTAAACGCAGACAATGCCCGCGATGGTGATGAAGATGAACCCGTCGAGTATCTGCCGCGCATTCGGCTGGCGTTGGCCAAGCGCGTACACCAGCGGTCCCAGGATGAGCGCGACGACGCTCAGTGCTAGTGCCATTTACGATTACCGATGCCGGACAAGCCGCGTAGTTTACATGAGGTAAGGACCGTCATTGCGATCATGATTACTATCGCCTTGCGATAACCCCTTGCGATAACCCTTTGCGATAACCGCGCTATCGACATCGGCGGCATCCGCGAGCATCAGCGCCAGGGACTCGAGACCGCAGTTCGCGCAGTCGTTTCGTCGAGCGACGTCGTAGATTGGGGTTTCGGACCGCCGAAGGCGGGCCGGGTTGGAGTGTCTCGAGGGAAGGCGCCGGGAGCCGCCGGTGCAGACGGCTCCCGGGCAAGTGCAGGTCGTTCAGGCGGCGTGTTCCCGAACCCGTCCGTTATCGATCTCGGCGTGTAGCGATTGAACCAACTCTTGGGGCAGCTCGAGACGCTCGGCCAGGAGATCGAGATAGGCGCGGCCGGCGGGCAGCGTTTCGTCGATGGCCAGCACCGACGCGGCGTACACCTCGACTGCAAGCTCCGCCCGGTCGATCTGGGAGACGAGATCGTCCAGACTTGCCGGATTCCGCAACTCGTCGAACAACAGCGCCTTGTCGGACGGACTGAGCTCCAGGCGTTCCGCTTCGGCGAATATGCGACTTTGTTCCTCTCCGTCCATGTGCCCGTCGGCGGTCGCCGCGGCAATCATCGCGCGTATGACAATCATGCCGTCCGATAGCGAATCGGGACGTTTTGCGCCCAGCGCCTCGAAACGGTCGCGCTCCAGCCGCTGCCAGTCGGGTTGCGCCGCCGCATATCCGGGGGCGCCGCGCGACCCTGCGCCGACCGGACGCTGTTGGTAATTCTGGTACGCCTTCCACGCCAAGCCGCCGACGGCGGCAATACCGCCGACTTTGAGTAGTGTCGCGGCGGTCTTGCGGCCTTTCTTGCTCGCCAGCGCGCCGGTGAGCGCGCCGCCGGCCAGTCCACCTGCCAGGCCCGATGCGACGCCGCTTTGCGTGAGTCCCTTAAGGACCCGATTCAGATCTACCATCGTCGTGCCTCCTCAATTAAGTAGACACTTAGTCTGCGCGAAGCTCATACCACGGTAAATCCGCTTATCTAGCTTAAGTCATTCGAAATTCCCGAATTCTCCCGACACAGTTGCCTTACGGCAAGCGGTTCGTCTGATGGACGGGACACATGGACGGGACACTAGGTAGCCTCTGCACAAATTCATACCGGTCTCCTTCTGTGTCAGAGCCCCACGATGTAAACAGGCCCTAGCGGCTTCGAGCCGGCTCGGCAGCCCAGTCGGCCAACGTGCGTCCGGTTTTCGCAAGTTCGACCAGCAACGGCGCCGGCGTCCAGCGCGGGTCGCCGAATTGCCGCCTGAACCCCTCGATACGGTCGAGGACCTCGTCCAGCCCGACCGTATCGGCATAGAACATGGGCCCGCCGCGAAATGCCGGAAAACCGTAGCCGTAGGCATAAACGACGTCGATGTCGCCGGGCCGCTGCGCGATACCCTCTTCGACGATACGCATGCCTTCGTTGACCAGCGCGTAAACCAGCCGATCGACGATCTCGCCGGCATCGATCTCGCGACGCGCAACGGCGAGATCCGCCGCCTCGCGCGCGACGATATCGAGCACGGCGGGGTCCTCCGAGCGCTGCCGCGTATCGGGATCGTAGACGTAGAAGCCCGCGCCGCTTTTCTGCCCCAGACGCCCCGACTCGACCAGCACGTCGGCAATCCGGTACGCGCGCGGATCGCCGCGCTGCTCGACCGGCAAACCCTGGCGCGCCTTGTAACCCACGTCCAGACCGGCCAGGTCCGCGACCGCCAGGGGCCCCATGGCCATGCCCCATTGTTCCATGGCCGTATCGATGTCCGCGGGCTTAGCACCCTCGATCAGGCACAGTTGCGCCTCACGCATATACGGTCGCAACATGCGATTGCCGATGAAGCCGTAGCAGACTCGGGCCATGACCGGAATCTTGCCGATCTTCTTGCCCAGCGCCATGCAGCTTGCCAGCACGTCGTCGGCCGTTCGTTCCGCGCGTACCACTTCGAGCAGCTTCATGACATGTGCCGGGCTGAAGAAATGCAGGCCGATCACGTCCTCCGGGCGCCGGGTTGCCGCGGCGATGCGATCCACGTCCTGATAGGACGTGTTGGTAGCCAAAATGGCCCCGGGCTTGCAGACTGCGTCTAGCTCGGCGAACACCTCCTGCTTGAGGCCCAGGTTCTCGAATACCGCCTCGATGACCAGATCGACGTCGGCCAACGACGAATACGCGGTCGTCCCCTCGATGCAGCCGCGCCGCTGTGCCGCCTCGGTCTCGGAGAGCTTGCCGCGTTTGACGCTGCCCGCGTAGTTGCGATCGACGGTCTCGAGACCCCGCTCGAGCGCCTCGTCGTCGACCTCGAGCAGCGTGACGCCGAAACCTGCATTCGCGAAACTCGTCGCAATGCCGCTGCCCATCGTACCGCCGCCGATGACGCCAACCCGGGACACGGTTCGTTGCAGCGTGTCCTTCGGCAGATCCGCAATCTTGGCCGCCGCGCGCTCGGCAAAAAACAGATGCCGCATCGCGGCCGACTGCGGGCTTTGCAGGCATTCGAGAAAGTACTCTCGCTCCCGCGCCACACCGTCGGAAAACGGCAAGGTCATCGCGGCTTCGACCGCGTCGACGATCTTTTGCGGCGCAAGCTGACCGCGCGCGCGCCTTGCCAGCATCGAGCGGTAATCCGCCAGCACGCCGTCCGGCACTCGCTCGACGGTCTGCGCGCTGACCCTGCGGCACGATGCACGGCCCTCGGCCAGCTCGCGACACCACGCCAGCGCAGCGGCTTCCAGGTCCTCGCCGACGACCCGGTCGACGAGCCCGAGTTCCTCCGCGCGGCCGGCCGGGACCGGCCTGCCGCTGCTCATCAGGTCCAGCGCGGCGCTGACGCCCGCCAGTCTCGGCACGCGCTGCGTGCCGCCGGCGCCGGGGATCAATCCCAGCCTGACCTCGGGTAAACCGACACGTGCCGAGGCCAGCGCGATCCGGTAATGGCAGCCCAGCGCAACTTCGAAGCCGCCGCCGAGCGCGGTGCCGTGGATCGCGGCGACGACCGGTTTCTCGCTGTCTTCCAGTGCATCGATGACCGCCGGCAACAGGGGCGCCGCCGGCGGCTTGCCGAACTCGGTGATGTCCGCGCCGGCGATGAAAGTGCGGCCGGCGCAAAGCAGCAGCAGGACCTCGCTCGCATCTTGCCGCGCGGCTCGTACCGCATCGAGAATGCCCTGCCGGACGGGCTGCGACAGCACGTTGACCGGCGGGTTGTCGACGCGGATGATGCCGATCGTATCGGCGAGTTGATAACAAACGGGCGAGCTCATCGAGGATCCTCCAGGGAGCCTCTGCATGAGTCTGGATGAGTCTGGCGAGGCTGCGAATACATGTGTTATGACAGACGGAGACTGGCAATTTCCGACACAGACGGTATGTTAAGCGAATAATGAATCACAGATCCTCATTTTCCGCCGGCAGCGTCTGTCTTCGAATCACCGGGCAACTCACCGGCCATCTCACCGGGCAGGTCGACCGCTACCTGCGATCGCTCGGCAAGGAAGACAACCTGGTCGCGCAACTCAAACGCCGGATCGCAGAGCTGCTAGCGCAGGGCGAGGCCAATGCGGATGCCGCCTGCCGGGCGATGCGCCTGAGCCGTCGCACGCTGCAGCGGCGGCTCAAGGCTGAGAAAACCAGTTTCCAGAAGGTCTTGACCGAGGTGCGCGCGGAGCTTGCGGTACGTTACCTCAAGGACACGCGCCTCAAGGCGCTCGAAGTGGCCATGCTGCTCGGCTACTCCAACATCAGCTCGTTTACGACGGCATTCAAGTCCTGGTACGACATGCCGCCGGCCGAGTACCGGCAAAAGGTGCTGGCGGCGTCCTGAGCACCCGCCTTGCGGCGGAAGCGGCGGTCGGAAAAGCGCTGGCCCATAGACGGTCGATCACGAGAAGGCTTCTGGAAACACGCTTCTGGAATTACGCACGCCTCTGGAAATACGGCCTCGGGAAATACGGCCTCGGGAAATACGAATGAAACGCGCAATCCTACCGCTGCTCGTTACGGCGGCGATCACACTGTATGGCTGTACCGGCGAATCGTCGCTGCCGACGCCAACCGGCAAGGGCGTCGTTCGCGCGATCAACGCGGTACCGGGTTCTCCGGAGATCGGCTTTTTGATCGAGGAACGCTTCCTGGGCGACATGAGCTATCGCTCGGCGGTCGGAGGGGGCGAATGGGACGATTTCGACTACAATTTCAACTTCGATATCCGCCTCCCGGGCGAAGCCGCAAACACGCGGGTCGCCACCGAATTTCTCGACGTCGTCGCCGACAGGGACTACACCCTGGTCCTGACCGGCAATGCCGAGGCACCCGACGTCACGGTCTGGGAGGCCGACGTCCGTGAATGGAGCGAGACGGAGACCGTTTTCGACGCGCGTTTCGGCCATGTGTCGGCAAGCTTGGGGCCGGTAGACGTTTATCTCGACCCGCCCGATGTCGTCCCGGCCTTGGGCGGGCAAATCGGCACGCTGGCCTTCGGCGAGGTATTGCCGGCGGCCGACTACGAGGCGGGGGATTACGTCGTCACCGTCACCGCCGCCGGCGACCCGGACACGGTGTATTACCGGAGCGGCACGCTGGACCTGGTCGCGCGGGTACAGGTGACGTACACGATCGCGGACGGCGACGAGGTCACCACGGCGCCGCACGTTCTGGTCGCGCTGCCGGCGAACGGCGGGGCGGTGGCTTTCCCCGATGCCCGGTTTTCATCGACGGTCCGCTTCGTGCACGGCGCCATCAATGCCAGTGCCGTGGACGTTTTCGACGACGAGATGTTGACCAACGCGATCGTAACCGGTCTCGGGTTCGGTTCGGTCAGCGGACGGATCGAGCGGCCGTCGGAATCGACCTACCGGTTCACGCCGGCCAACGACGCGGGTGCCGTGCTGCTCGAACAAGCCAGCACGCTGGTTTTGGGCAGCCGCGCCAACTTCGTCCTGCTGAACTCGGACAACGGCCTGAGTTCGGCCGCCTACCTGCCGGGCCTGCAGTCGCGGACGACCGCCGGCCGCATTCAGTTTTTCCACGCCGCGCTGAATCACGAGTTCATCGAGGTGTTCGCGATAGAGCCGGACAGCGAGCCGCTGCTCGAAGAGGCCGTGGCGATTGCAAGCTTGCAATTCGGCCAGGCCGCGCCGCCGCTGGATCTGGTCGCCGACGGTTACGACATCTACCTGACGCCGTTGGCGGAACGCGACACGATCCTGGCCGGCCCGGTCAGAATCGATCTGGAAATCGGCGACGTGCTGCAGGCGATCGTGCTCGATGTCGTCGATCCGGAACTCGCGGAGATCGTTTTCTATCCCGAGCCCTAGGCGCTGCTTCGAGCTGCTTCGAACTGCTTATACCTAGGAGGGCACCTCTGCATGAGTCCGGCGAGGCTCCCCAGGGTCCTGTCCGGTCGATTCGGACGACACATTCGCGAGACGGGACATCAAACCCGAGCGCCGGCCCGGCCGAGCAACCAACGCATGACCAGCACGGCCGTCACGGCGCCCGCGAACTGCGCTGCGATGAACGCCGGCGCGTGCGCGGGCTGTATGCCGGAAAACGTATCCGTGAAAGCACGGCCGATCGTGACCGCCGGATTGGCGAAGCTGGTCGAGGCGGTGAACCAGTAGGCCGCCGTGATGTAGAGACCGACGGAGACGGCGACGACCCGGGTTCCCCAGCGCAGGGTGCCCAGGATCGCCATCACCAGACCGAAAGTCGCGACGCCTTCCGCGAACCACTGCGACGCGCCGGTCCGCGACCTCGCGGACGCCTGCAACCAGTCCAGTTCGAACATCAGGTGTGCAACGACGACGCCGAGAATCGCCCCTGCGATCTGCGCCAACACATAACAGCTTGCCGTCCATGGCGGGAGCTCGCGCCGGAGGGCGAACGCCAGCGTGACGGCAGGGTTGAAATGCGCGCCCGATACCGGACCGAACACCAGAATCAGGACGATCAGAATGGCGCCGGTCGGAATCGTATTGCCCAGCAGCGCGATCGCCACGTTGCCGCCGGCGAGATTCTCAGCCATGATCCCGGAGCCGACCACCGTCGCGAGCAGCATTGCCGTGCCGAGCGCCTCGCCGCCGAGGCGCTGCGGCAAATCCACATCAGGCATCGAGGCCGGCCTGTGCGTCGTGTATTCCGGCGAGCGCGGACCGCGTCGCTTCGGCGTCACATTCTTCCAGCGGCAGCTCGAGCATCGCCGCAATGCGCGTTCGCAATTGCGCGTAAGCCCGATCGAAAGCCGCGCGGCTCGCGTCGGGATCATCGATCCCGGCCGGATCGGGTATCCCCCAGTGCGCGGTGACCGGACTGCCGTTCCAGATCGGACAGGATTCGCCGGCGGCGCTGTCGCAAACCGTGATGACGATGTCGAAGGCCGGCGCGCCGGCGCCGGCGAACACGTCCCAGGACTTGGAAGCCAGGCCCTCGGTCGCATGGCCCTCGGCACGAAGCTTGGCGATCGCACCGGGATTCACCCTCCCGGCGGGATGGCTGCCGGCGCTGTAGGCACGGCAACGGCCGGCACCGAGCTCGTTGAGAAGCACCTCGCCCAGTATCGAGCGCGCCGAATTTCCGGTACATAGAAACAAAACGTTCACAATGCGCCCTGCCTCGTCGAGATTCTGGTCGAGATCCTGCGGCACTTGCGAAACCCGGGCATCGAAAAGTCCGCGTCGAATCGCCGCACTTGTTCTTACGACCGTTCTTATTCTTACGACCGCTCTTAACGACCGTTCTTATCAATTGTACTTACGATTGTATCTACGATCGTACTTACGACGCTATCGCAGCTTCGATATAACTCGCACGATCGTCTGCGGCATCCCGCTGCATGGACTTGGCATTGTACATCGCCTGGTCGGCGACGCTCACGAGATGCCAGAGCTCTTCGCCATGCTGCGGCATCAGCGCAATACCGACGCTGGCCGTGCAGTTGATCTCCCGGCCCTGGATGATGTAGGCCTCCGACGCCGCCGCCACCAGGCGTTCGGCGACATGTTTGGCATCTTCGACCGAGACGCCGGGCAGTACGATCGTGAATTCGTCGCCGCCGAGCCTGCCCAGAACGTCTTCCGGACGCAAACAATACTGCAGGCGGTGTCCAAAGGCTCTCAGCAGCGCGTCGCCTGCCTGATGTCCGAAGCGGTCGTTGATTTTCTTGAAGCCGTTGAGATCGAGGTACAAGACCGCACCGGTATCGTTGTCGCGGATACCGGCACGGCCATCGGATTCGAAGCCCCGCCGGTTCAGCACACCGGTCAAGGGATCGCGTAGCGCATCGGCCAGCATCTTGTCCTCGTCGCGCTTGCGCTGGGTGATGTCGATCAGCGTGACCGAGAAATCGGCGCCAACCGACTCGGCGATGATTCTGAGCCAACGCTCGTCACCCTCGGTAGGCGTCGAGGTCTCGAAGCTGACGGTTCGTTTGGCCCCGCCCGGTTTCCGGAACTGCTTGCGCAAGCGCTCGGGTTCCAGCGCCTCGAGCGCGTCCAGCGGCATTCCGACCAGCGCCGCGCCATCGCGGGCGAGGTATTCTTCGGCCGCGCGGTTTGCGAATACGCAACGAAAGCCGCCCGCCGCGTCCCCGCCCGTATCGGGGTCGCCACGGCCGAAACGCAGGATGCCGTTCGACGAGGTCTCGATCAGCGTCCGGATCAGGTGCTCGCTGTCGGCGAGCCGCGCCTGCGCCTTGCGCCGCTGTGTCACGTCGCGGCACACGACGACGATCCCCTGTTGATGATCGTGGCGACCGGTCAGCGGCGCGACACTGAGCTCGTAGATCTGATCGGTCCCGAGCTTGAGCGTCTGGGTCAGGTCCATTTCTTTCGCCTGATCCAGGATGGCGCGCGCTTCCGGGAAATCCTCCCACAAGCGATGGCCCAGCAGTTCGCGTTCGGGCCGGCCCAGCATATCGCCGGCGCGCCGGTTGGCGCAGACGATACGCTGGTCGTTGTCCAACACGATAATCGGGTCGCGGACATGATCGAACAGGGTCGGATAGGCCAGCGGACTGACCTCGAATACACGCAACGAAAGGCTGATGTAGGCGTACACCGGCAACATCGCGACCAGGCTCCCCGACGTGACCGGGAAATCCTCTGGACCGATGCCGAGAACGTTGTTGGCAAAGCTCACGGCGAACGGCAAGACCCCACACACCAGCAACAAGGTCACGATCTTGCGATGCGCGAGAGCGATGCTATCCAGGCGCGCCGCCAACGCCAGGGCCGAATACGCAAACAAACCGTAAGAGTACGGACCTTGCACGCGCTTGGACCAGAGGCTTTCGGTTGCGTAAGAAAAACGCCAACCGCTTTCGGTCTCGACTACCCACCAAATGACGTTTTGCCAAGCGTCGGTCAACGCCAGTAGCGTCGTCATCGCCGGCACGACGGACAGGACCAGCATCATCGGCATCGGCGCCGGTCCGATCGTATAGTGCCGGTAGACCGCATAGAAGGTGACGGGAATGAAGGACGAGGAAAAATACCCGAGCACCCGGCCGATGTCGTGCATGTTGGCATCGTCCGTGCCGTGGGAGAACGCGGTGCTTGCGACCAGCATGCCGATCAACAACAGAAAAAAGCCGATGATGCTCTGCGGCGACGATCGCGACACATAGACGGCCAGGCCCAGGTACAGGACAGCCGCCAGACCGAAAACGGGCAGGATCAACGTGCCCAGGGTGTCAGCCACGGCCGCCACCGCGTGCCGGTACGAGGCCCCTGGATAACCTGGGTAACCCGGGTAATGCGATCGTCACGGAGAGCATCGGACAATGCTAGCGAGGACCGCATGGCGGTGATGCGACCTGTGCCGCATTACCGGCGCCCGAGGCCGAACGGGATCACACTTTGGGCGCTACGGGGGGCCCAGGAAAGCGGCAGGAAAGCGGATCGCGCAACTCAAACGCCGTCGGCGGTATCGGTAATCAGGGTATCCACCACGGCTTTGAGCGCGTCTTCCTCGTTACGGCCGGCCGCGCGCTCGATCTCGAAGTCCTTGAGCTGGCGATGCGCGCTGGTGCCGCGGGTCAGGATCCTGTGTACCCCGGCGACTTCCTCCGAACAGCCCAATGCCTCGGCATCCTCGGCAACCAGCGAGAGGATTTCGTCGACCAAGTACTCGAAAGGAACGATCTCGCCTCTCGCCAGGTCCACGAGTCCCGCATCGAAACTGTAACGCATGGCCCGCCAACGGTTTTCCCGAATCAGCATCGGCGCGTAGATTCGCCAGCGCTGATTGTTGCGGCCCAGCCGATACAGCATGCGCAGGATACAAACGAGCAGCGCCGCCAGCGTGATCGTATCTTCCAGGCGCGTACACACATCCATGATGCGTGTCTCCAGGGTCGGGAACTTCGCGCTAGGACGCAAATCCCACCAGATACGCGTCGAGTCTTCGATCAGACCGGCATTTTCCATGATTTTCACGTGGCGCTGGTACTCGGCCCAACTTGCGAAACGTTCCGGCAGCCCGGTCCTAGGCAAGGTGTCGAAGATGGTCAGGCGGTAGCTCTTGAGACCGGTGTCCCGCCCCTCCCAGAAAGGCGACGAACAGGACAGGGCAAGCAGATGCGGCAAAAAATAGGACATCTGGTTCATCAGGTCGATACGCCGCTCGTCGTCCTCGATGCCCACGTGCACGTGCATGCCGCAAATCACCAGCCGGCCCGCCGCGGCCTGCATCTCGGTCGCCAGGGCGTTGTAACGGTCCTTGTCGGTGTGTTTCTGCTCGGTCCAACGGGCGAACGGGTGCGTCGAGGCGGCAATCGGAGCGAGGTTGTACGCCGCGGCGTAGTCGATGATACAACGCCGCAGGCGCGCGACGTCCTCACGCGCTTCCTGTACGTTGTCGCATACCTTGCTGCCGATCTCGATTTGTGAACGCAGGAACTCGTTGGTCACCTGCGCACCCAATGCGGCCTCACATTCGCTCATCAACTCGGCAGGCGGGTCGACCGCAAGGGCGCGGGTATCGCGATCGACGAGCAGGTACTCTTCCTCGACGCCTATCGTGAACTTCGGTTCATCTTTTCTCATGCGTCCCCCTGTTTTGTGTTGCTGTTTTTATTCAGGCTGACGCGCGATGCTCGTGCAAGCCTATCCTGTCCGGTATCGACAGTATTATTTTTTCCATCAGCGCGGCAATTCGCTCGACCCCGCTTCGATCGTCGATCAGGTCCTGGCGGATTTCCAAACCGACGTGCGGTAATCCCTGGTCTTCGGCGTGATGATCGATCGTAAAGTCCTGCGGCGCCTTGCCCGAGTACGGCTCATTGTCGCCGACGTGATAACCGGCCGCGGTGAAGCCTTCGAGAAAGAGTTTCGACAGCCGCTGGTCCTTGTCCCACAAGACGCCCATCTCCCAGGGCCGGGAGATGCCGTTTAGCACCGGCGTAAAACTGTGTACGGCGATAAACGCCGGCGGCGGGCCGAGGGCACAGAGCCGCTGCACCTCGGTTTCGACGGCATAATGATAAGGCCAGTAGATTTCCTCGGCGCGCGCCTGTTTTTGTGCATTGCCGAGGTTGCGGTTCCCCGGTATCAGGGCCCCGTCCCCGTACTCGAGAAAACAACTCGGATCGAGCAGCTCCCGGTTACAGTCGATGACCAGCCGCGAATAGTTCGCCAGCACGGCCGTCATCCCCAGGCGCTCGGCGAGCTTTTCGGTCAGGTCTCCGGCGCCGATGTCTATCGCCAGGTGACAGCGCCGGGCGAACGGGTCCAGGCCCATGTCACCGAGCGACGCCGGGAAGCGGCGGCTCGCGTGGTCACAGATTAGCAGGATGGGCGAGTCCGCCTCGGGATTCATCACCCGGAAGGGTGGCGGCTCGTTCGCGGAGAGCACGGTTCGTTCCGCGTTGGGGCTTGCGCCGTCTGGCATCGGGTTTGTCGGGAAGCTCGAGGGAGGATCAGTGTACCTGAACCCGGGCGGTACGCCACCCTTGGACATCACCTAGACATCACTTGGGCATCGCAATCGAGGAACACACGCGCTCAGGCACGAAGCTGTGTCATCACGGGGCTCCAGGGTTCGAAACTCTTGACCGAAGCGGGACGGGCAATGTAATAACCTTGTGCGAACTCGACGCCCAGCGCCCCGAGCTTGTCGAGCACCTGTTTCGATTCCACCCGTTCGGCAATGGTTTCGATACCCATGGCGTGGCCGACTTCGTGGATCGCACGAACCATGCTTTCGTCGACGGTGTCGTCCACGACGTTTCTGATGAACTGGCCGTCGATCTTGAGATAGTCCACCGGCAGGTTCTTGAGATAGGTGAACGACGACAGACCGCTACCGAAGTCGTCCAGCGAAAACTTGCAGCCGAGTTTTCTGAGCTCCTGCATGAAGTGTATGACCCTGGCGAGATTGTTGATCGCCGCGGTCTCGGTGATCTCGAAGCAGACGGCGCCCGCGGGCAGTTTGCGCCGGCTGAACTCGTCGACGACGAACTCGAGGAAACGGTCCTCACTCAGGGAGTTACCGGAGAGATTGATCGCCACCGTATAGCGGGCTTCCTGCCGGCTGCTTGCGTCGGCCAGATCGGACAGCGACTTCTTGATGACCCAGCGATCGAGCGTGGAGATCAGATTGTAACGCTCGGCGGCGGGGATGAACTGGTCCGGGCTTACGATCGCGCCGTTTCTTTCCCGCATGCGCAGCAACAGCTCGTAATGGCCGCGGCCCTCGCCTCCCTGCTCGCCGATGGCGATGATCGGCTGGAAGTAAAGTTCCAGACGGTCTTCTTCGACGGCGTTCGTAATCCGCGACACCCATTTCATCTCTTCGTGCCGCAGCGAGACGTCGCTGTCCCGGTACAGGTGCACCTGGTTGCGGCCCATGTCCTTGGCGGAATAGCAGGCGACGTCGGCCGAGCTCATGACACCGGCCACGTCGTCGTGGTTGCCGCCGATCATGACGACGCCGATCGAGCACCGGACATTGGTGAACGAGTGTTTCCATTCGAAACGATAATGCTCGATGGCGCTGCGGATAGACTCGGCGATGTCGAGCGCACGCGCCTCGCCGCAACGCTCGAGCATGATCCCGAACTCGTCGCCTCCCAGCCGGGCGAGCACATCGGTGGACCGAATGCAGCTCTGCACGAGCTCGGAAACCTGCGTCAGCAACGCGTCGCCGGCGATGTGGCCGAAGGTGTCGTTTACGACCTTGAACTGGTCCAGGTCCAGGTAGAGCAATGCATGTGTCGCGTCGTCACTTTCGACGGCGTCGATCGCCGCGGCGATCCGGTTCTCGAACTCCCGCCGATTGATCAGGCCGGTCAGGGAATCGTGCGATGCCTGGTAGCTGAGCTGGCGGAACAACCGCGATTCCTTGCTGGTATCGTGGAACACCATGACCGAGCCTATGATGTTGCCGATCCGATCCCTGATCGGCGCCGCGGAATCCTGAATCGGAATCTCGTCGCCGTTGCGATTGATCAGTATCGAGTCTCCGGCCAGCGAGATAACGCGGCCGTCCTTAAGGCAACGCACGACCGGGCACTCGATCGTCGCCCGGGTGTGTTCGTTGATGATCGTCATGATCTCGGTGGCCGGCCGCCCGCGCGCGCTGCGCAGATCCCAGCCGGTCAGGTTCTGCGCCACCGGATTGATGTAGTCGATACGGCCGTCGGCGTCCGTCGTGATGACACCGTCGCCGATCGATTGCAAGGTGACCTGCGCCCGCTCCTTCTCCTCGAAGATACGGGTTTCGGCAAGCTTGCGATCCGTGATGTCGGTGATCGTGCCCTCCTGTGCGACGACGTTGCCGTCGTCGTCATAGATGGCGCGGGCATTCTCGAGGACGACGATCTCATCGCCGTCCCTGCGCCTCAGCCGGTATTCGAAGTTGCGTATGTAGCCCTGGGCTTCGAGACGCGCAAACACCCGCTCGCGGTCGACCGGGTTCACGTACAGCTTGGTGGTCTTACCCATAAGCCTGAGCTCGTCCACGGTGTCGAAGCCGAGCATCTCCACCAGCGCCGGGTTGGCCGTAATGATCTCGCCGTCCCGCGAGGCAATGTAGACGCCGTCCACGACGTTTTCGAACAGGCCGCGATACCGCGCTTCGCTGGATCGCAGCCGTTCCTCGTCGAGGTGCCGGGTAATCGCAATGCCGGTGAGGCGCGCCATGCGGCTCAATACGTCCAGTTCGTCGGTGGTCGGCGCGCGCGGCTTGTCGACGTAGACGTCCAACGTGCCGATGACGCGATCCGCCGTGCCGCGGAGCAGGAACGACCAGGCCGCGGCGACACCGCATTGCCCGGCCACGTTGAGATTTGCCGACCACCCGCCCTCGCCGGCGATATCCTCGCAGATCCCGTCCTGGCCGCCGGCTGCCGCCGTCGCGCAGGTGATGCCGTTGGGCGCGACGGCAACGTTCTCGAGACAGGACTTGAACGCCTCCGGCAGGCCGGGTGCCTCCGAAACCGACAGCGTATCGGCGGACAGGTCGCGCTGCATGACCGCGGCCCGGAAATCGGCGCTGATACGCTCGACGAAACGGCAGACGGCTCTGAGCGTCCGGTCGCAAGGCGTATTCGACGCGATCATCTCGAGGATCTTGTTCTGCGCAAAGGCCAGCGTCTCGCCGCGCTTGCGCTCCTCGATGTCGGTGATACTGACGCGGATCAGCCGGCGCGATCCGGCCGGTAGCCGGCTGAAACGGACCTCGCAGTGGAACTGCCTGCCGTTCGAATCCTGGTGTACCCACTCGAAATTCGGATGCTCGCCGGCCAGCGCCCCGTCGATGTAGCCGCGGCGAACGCCGAAGGACGGCGTGCCGTCCGGCTGCTGTGCCGGGCTGATCTCCTCCGGTCCAATCGACAGCAACCGCGCGCGCGACAGGTTGAACAGCTCGCAGGCCTTGTCGTTGGCGTCGATGAACCGGTTCTCGTCGACGTCGTAGACGACGATCGCTTCCGGCGCGTTTTCGACCAGCGCGCGATAACGCTCCTCGTTTTCTTTCAGCGCCAGCTCGGCTTCCTTCCGGCCCGTCACGTCGCGCAGGCTGATGACATAGATCAGCCCGTCGGCGGTGTCGAGTTTGCTGGCATTGATTTCGGCGACGAAACACTCGCCGTTTGCGCGTCGCGCCTCGACGTCGCCGGCTGCAAACTGGAGGTTGGTTGCATCCGGATCGGACATGAACGGCGCGAGAAATTCCTCGAGCGGCCGGTCGTTCGCGGCGGGCAGCAGGTTGGCGAGCCTGGAGCCGATCAACTGGTCCTTGGTGAGTCCGAAGTAACGCGCGCACACCTTGTTGCAGACCCGAATCGCGCCCTCGTCGCTGACGGACAGCAGTGCCTCGGTAACGCTGTCGAAAATGACCTCGACCGGCGTGACGGCCACGATGGACTGCGTGATCGTCGCTTCCATCTTGTCATAATGTGCGCCCACCAAGCGCAGGAGCTCGACGAAGTCCGACTTCTCGATGCCGGTCTCTTCAGTGGCTTGTCTGATCCTGTCCCTTAGATCCTGGTCCATGCCGACTGCGTTCGTCCAAAAGTTGCGCCTGCCGCGGGCCTTCGACATCGATCCGATTCCCGGGCAGCGGGCAAACCACGCCTGCGCAAAACCTTAAGTCGGAATCGCTCTCGGATCTGTGATTCAGTCCAAGTTTTCAAAAATAATATGGGAAACTTTTCCCGTTTGTCTTATGTGTTTTCCATAACGTCGGCCGTATGCGCTCAAGTGGACTGGCACTGGACTCGATCCCTGCGCTTAGACGCAGATTCGCGCGAGTATGGCGCTGCTGCAGGCCTTATCGCAAAAGCGGCAGTACTGCCAGGCGGACAACGCCGCAGATGATACGAAGCTGTGATACCGAAGTTCCGGTATGCGATACCAACGGCGTGTAGCGGGTATCGAAAAACGGCGAACTGATCTCAGGTGCGAGACAGGACACTGGGGAGCCTCTGCGCAAGTCATGCCGAGGCTCCCTAGGATTCATCAGGATTCATCAGGATTCATCAGGATTCATCAGGATTCATCAGGATTCGTCGGCCGGCAGGACGCGAATCCGTTCGCCGTTTTCGTCCGTCGTCACGGTGCCGTTTTCCCCGGCGCCGGCCGGGGCTGCGCCGACCCGGATCGGTACCGCCGTGACGGTAGAGATCGTGCCGCCGTCGGTCTCGACCTCGGCGGCAACGTTCAGGAACAGCCGGCCCTCGCGTTGGGGCACGACCATGACCTGCCGGGCAAGAGATTCCCGTTGGTCGTCGAACAACAACGCGGCCCGATCGGGCTGCGACGGCGCAAGCCGCATCGCCGAACTGTCGTTGATACGGTAGTTAAGCGTGACGGGCTTGGAGCCGATCTCCGAACGGACCTCGAGGTCGATGGCAACCGGCTGTCCGACCACCGGCTTGCCGATGACCCGATAAGCGACCGTGACCGGCCCGGTGGGCTTGCCGATCACCTCCCGGGTTTCGTCCGGCGTGAACTTCGTCGCCGGCGCTGCGCTTTCGTTCCCGGCCGTTTCGGCGGCCGGTCCGGCTGCTTTGCCACCGCAGGCCGTGAGCATCGACAAGGCGAGCAGCGTAAACGTCGACGGCGCACGCCGTAACGAGGCAGACGGCGCCGACGTACGTCTCGAGAGGGCTGCTGTGTGCGTTTCTCCCCGGAAAGTCATCGTTTTCATTGGCTCTGCGCTCCTCAACTTTACTGCGGCAACTGTACTGCGGCTTACTGCGGCGAGATCGACACGTCGAAACAGACCTGTCCAGGAAAATCGGCCGACGTGTCCGGATCGGCGAAACGGAACTCTGTCAGGTCTGCAACGTGGACGCCAGGCTGTAGCACGGTCTGGGTTTGAAACCGTTCCGAGTTTGCGTCTGGGCTGAAGCCGGTCGCGACGATCGTGCCGTCACGGAATATCGCGATGTCCGGGTCGCTCTGGTCGCGAGCGTTCGACGGATCGTCCGGCGGCAGCGGCGGGTCCGTCGGCTGCCGGGTCGTAATCTCGACGTCGTAGACGCTCGCGTCGACGATATTGAATCGCAAATACCGGTACTCGGCGAGCTTGTTGCCTTCGCGCCCGGTGTCGAAATCGCTGTTGACACAAAGCGAGGTCACGGAACCGTCGGGCGTCAGCTCCGTGTACACCGGCAATACGTCGCGCCCGCCGCCCGCATCGTTGGTTTCGGTCGTACCGAAAATGTCCAGCCCCGCCGGGTCGATGAACTCGCGTGCCAACTGTTCGTCGACGAGGTCGCGATCGGCCTGGTCGGCCAGCGTGTTCTTGAGCTCGGTCGCAAACGAGAACACCGTGGTAAACGCCGGCGTGAACGCCTGCGGGCCCGTCATTACGTCGTAGATCGGCTGCCAGCCGATGGACCCCGAATCGGTACCCGGCGCGGGAACCCCGTCGACCTGGTCCACTTCATCGGTGGTGTCGTACAGATCGTAGAGAAAACGCAGCACCGAGATTTCGTCGTACCAGCCCTGGCCCTTGTGGCTGCCGGCGTCCGCGCCGATACCGAATCCGGCGTTCGATCCCGCGGGACCGGTATCGCAATACAGCGTGTTGTCGAGCGCCATCGCCGCGAACGCCGTGGCCCAGCCTTCGCCGAAAGCCAGCCGCGCATCGATCCGTTCGCCGATTCGATGCGGTCCGCCGATCGAATCGGTACGGGACAGGGTGTCCTCGAAATAGTGTCCCCACTCGTGGACGACGACGTGATCGTCGAACTCCTCGGTATCGACGTCGGCGTCGCCGAGCAGGAACAGCGAATCGATATCGCCACGATAAAACGATGCGCCGAGCTCACCGGCCGTGATGTCGATCGGTCTTGGGGACTCGGGGATCGTGTTGTTCACGCTCCAGAACGCATCCAGCGGGGGAAAATCGACTGACGAATCCGCCTCCAGCACAAATTGCATCGCGCCGTAGATGGCATCCAGTATCGCGAAAGGGGCTGCGGCACGAGGCGACGTGTAGCTCGTATCGCCCCAGCCGGTTCGCGCCGTCAGATTGCGCTGGACGGCCGTGGAACCGGTCTCGAATTGCACGCCGTCGACTACGTACAAAGGCCTGGTAGCGTATTGGGTGTCGTCGGCATCCGATTGGCCGGGAATGAAATTGTCCCGCACTTCGACGTCCCAGCCCGGCTCGCCGGGCTTCTTCGGCCGCTTGAGTTCGGCGCGCAATCTGAGGTGGACACTTGCGTTCGCCGGAACCGCGGCAAACGAGTATGTTCCGTCGTCTGCGACGACGACCGAGTCATGTACGTTTCCGACCGTCACTGTGATGCTGTCCGTCGAACTGTCGGTACCGTCGCTCACCGTAAGCTCGAATTCGAGTGTCTCGCCTTGTGTCTCGCCTTGTGTCTCACCGTGCGCGCCAAAGTCGATTACCTGCAGCGTCGCGCCGCGGACCGGTCGAGTTTCGACACTGTCGAAGTCGAGACCGCGACAATTGTCGTTCGGTGGAACGAATTCGTAGCTGACGGCACCGGAAAGGGCGACCGAAGCGCCGAGGTTCGCGTCGATCGCAGGAGCGACGAAACTCGCTTGCGCGGCGTCGGCATCGACGATGCTTACCGGAGTGCCGCCGATCTGCGTCCAGCGATAAGTCAGCGTATCGCCGTCGGCATCCGATCCGGCACCCTGCAAGGCGACTTCGGCGCCCTCGACAGCCGACCGATCGACACCGGCATCTGCCACAGGCGCGTTGTTCGGGGACGGATTGGTCGGCGGGGGCTCCACGATACCGCTCCCGCCCCCGTCGCCACCACCACAGGCACCGAGCGCGAGCAAACCCAGCGACATCAGTGCGGCGCGCCTGCGGCCCCGCGCAAATCCGATCATCGACAAAAATCTCCACACGCGCCCACGCAGCAGGCGTCGTTGCCCAAGCCCTCATCACAATATGCGCAACAATATGCGCAACAATATGCGATCTGGGTCCGAATATTGGTAACCGAGTGTTGCTAAAATTCGATCGTGGTGTGGACGATACAGTTCACATTATTTTGCCGCCTCGGCGGGTTTCGGAAATACTCCATGTCGAAGAGAACATGTCCAAAAAAACGATACTCGTGACTGGCGGCGCCGGCTACATCGGCAGTCATGTCGTGAGACAACTCGGCGCCGCGGGCGAGGCGGTGTTGACGCTGGATACGCTGGCCACCGGCTTTCGCGAAGCCGTCAAGGCCGGTGAACTGGTCGTCGGCGACACCGGCGACGCGGCCCTGCTCGAACGCCTGTTCACCGAACACCGGATCGACACGGTGATGCATTTTGCCGCGCATACCGTGGTTCCGGAGTCGGTCGCCGATCCGCTCGAGTATTATCGCAACAACACCTGTTCCAGCCGCACGCTGCTCAAGGCCGCACACGAGCACGGCGTCAGGCATTTCGTGTTCTCCTCGACCGCTGCGGTTTACGGCATTCCCGACGGCGGACGCGCGGCCGAGGACACGCCCACGGCGCCGATCAATCCCTACGGCAGGTCGAAACTGGTCACGGAGTGGATGCTCCGGGATCTCGCGAGAAGCGGCGGTCCGCGTTACGTGGCGCTGCGATACTTCAATGTCGCAGGCTGCGAGCCCGGCGGTTCGATCGGGCAATCGACGCCGAATGCGACCCTGCTCGTCAAGGTCGCCTGCGAGGCGGCGACCGGTCGCAGGCCCGGCGTATCGATCTTCGGCACCGACTATCCGACGCCGGACGGCACGGGACTCAGGGATTACATTCACGTCGAGGATCTCGCAACGGCCCATCTCGATGCCTTGAGCTACCTTCGTGCCGGCGGAGAGTCCACGACGCTGAACTGCGGCTACGGTCACGGCTTCAGCGTACGCGAGGTCCTGGCCGCCGTCGAATCCGCCAGCGGCGCGCCGCTTAGCGTCAGCGAGAAACCGCGCCGCGCGGGCGACCCGCCCGAGCTTGTCGCCGTTGCCGAGCGCATACACGATGTCCTTGGCTGGACGCCCCGTTACGACGACCTGGACCTCATCGTACGCACCAGCCTGGAATGGGAGCGCAAGATCGCCGCCGGCGATCCCGAAGCCTACTGGGCTGCCTGAGGGGCCAGCGCCGGTGCTACACTCCGGACATGAGACTACGCCGTCCAAGATCGCTTAACGGACTGATTCTCGTAGGATTTGGTCTGGTCGCGGTACCGCTGCTCGTGGCCGTGATCTGGACGCTGGTGAATCTCGATCGGCTCGCCGCGCAATCCGAGCAACTCGTCTCCACCGGGGTTGCGGCCGCCGAGAACAAGCGCCGGCTCGTAGGCCAGCTCGAACAACTCGAACGCGTCGCCCGCCAGTACCTGGTGTTGCGATACCCCGAGGCCGCGCAGAACCTGCAGCGGGAGCTCGCATCGCTTGAGGACGGACTCGCGTCGATGACCGGCCTCATCGCCGAAGCCGGTGCAGGCGAGCAATCCATTGCCATCGGCCGCGGCGCTCAGGGTATCGTTCGCACGCTGCTGGACCCGGCGCTCGACGAAGCAGCGGGCGAGGCGGCCATCCAGCGATTCGGCGAGTTGCGCACACGGATGGCTGCGCTGACGACGACGCTGACCAAACACGTCGACGACAAGCTCACCGAGCTTCAGGCATCGACGCGGCGCGCGCAGCGAATCTCGGCATGGCAGGTGGCGGCGCTGGTCCCGGGCACGCTGTTTCTGGTGCTGTTTTTCATACTGCTGGTCGCAAGGCCGATCCGCCAGATCGACAAAGCGATCAACCAGCTCGGCCAGAGCGGTTTTTCCAAACCGATCGAGGTCAAGGGCCCGACCGACCTCGAACGGCTGGGCAAACAGCTCGAATGGCTGCGGGTACGCCTGCTCGAGCTCGCGCAGGAGAAGAACCGTTTCCTCCGGCACATGTCGCACGAGCTCAAGACGCCGCTCGCCAACATCCGTGAAGGAACCGAGCTATTGCTCGACGGTACCGTCGGTGAGCTCGAGCCGGCGCAACGGGAGGTCGCCGACATCCTGCGCTCAAACGGCGCGAAACTGCAGCAGCTCATCGAAAACCTGCTGAGTTTCTCGGCCTGGCAGACCCAAAACGAGGTATTGACCCTAAGCGACTTTCCGCTCAGGGCGCTGGTGATGTCGGTTACCAAGGCGCAAAGACTCGCGCTGAAGTCGGCGCACATCCGGCTCGAGCTCGATGTCGAAGACATCCTCGTCAACGCCGATCGCGACAAGATCCGTACCGTGCTCGACAATCTGCTGTCGAACGCCGTCAAATTCACGCCCAGAGGCGGTCTGGTATCGATTCGGGCCCGATACGCGCGTTCGGCTTTCGTGATCGACTTCGCCGACACCGGCCCCGGAATCCCCGACGATGAGAAGCCCCGAATTTTCGAGGCGTTCTTCCAGGGACGCCGTGAACAGGGGGGGCATGTCGGGGGTACCGGTATCGGCCTTTCGGTGGTCCTGGAATGCGTCCAGGCGCACGAGGGTACCGTGGAGCTGGTGGACACCGGCGAGTTTCCGGGCGCCCACTTCCGCATCCGGATTCCGC
Source organism: Woeseiaceae bacterium (assembly GCA_028279985.1). Lineage (GTDB taxonomy): Bacteria > Pseudomonadota > Gammaproteobacteria > Steroidobacterales > Woeseiaceae > UBA1847. Next base: position 46,479 of record JANQMR010000033.1, on the reverse strand, counting down.
AAAAGCGGCGTGCGACAGTACAGAAACTGGCGGCAAATGCGTAAAGGCAGACAGACGGACGAAGCAACGCGATTCGTGGTCGCGGCGAAGATGGTCGCGACCACTATGGTCGCGACGACAATCGTCGCAACCTTGTCCGGCTGCGCCCAGACCAAGAACTGGCTGAGCTCGGTACGCCTCGGGCCCGCGGCATCCGCCGAGGAAGCAATCATCCTCGGGGCGCCGGAGGCGGACCAGTACTTGGCCGAGCTCTACGACCTGGCGGCCGGGGATCCTGCGACCCAGGCCGAGATTTTTGCCGACGCGAGGGCCGCCGCCCGGCTCACGCCGAACCCGTCCACGGAGCTGCGCTACGCGCTGGTGCTCGCGACCCCCGGGCACTCGGAAGAAAACGCCCAGGAAGCGCAGGCGCTGCTGCGCGAGCTCCTGGCGCAAACGGAACTGATGACCGCGGCGGAGATTTCGCTTGCCACGATTCACCTGAGGTCCGTGGAACAGCGCATCGTACTGGAGTCGGAGGCGAGACGGCTGCGCAGGTCGTCGTCGCGGCAACAACAAACCCGGGAGGCTGCGGTAAATCAGCGTATCGCCACGGTCGAAGCCGAAAACCTGCGCCTGAGGCGCGAGCTCGACGACGCCGAGAACAAACTGGAGGCGATCACGACGATCGAGCGCTCGATCCGCGAGCAGGGCGAATAGCCCGGTCGATTCGACTCTCTCGGTTCTAAGGCGATGATCCCGTGCCGGCGCCGAATCGAATTCGATCGCCCGGGGCCAAAGGCTGTGTCCGGTCCGTGCGCTAGCGGGGGCCTTGCGCCGTTTGCAGGGAACCCGGGGCCTGTAACCGGCTTTCTTGCCGAAGCCGATGATTCGCCTTAACCTGTCGGTTTATCCGTAAATCCTTTCGAAATCAAATGGCTCAGAGACACGCCCAGCCAGCCGGCAAGATACTGCTCGTCGATGACGATCCGGGTTTGTTGCGCCTGCTTTCGATTCGCTTGCGCGCCGAGAGTTACGAGGTCGAAGCCGTCGAATCGGCGCACAAGGCCCTGGCGGCCTTGAATCGCTTCAGTCCCGACCTCGTGGTCACCGACCTGCGCATGGACAAGATGGACGGTATCGAGCTTCTGAAAGAGCTGCAGACGCGTTCGCCGGGCCTGCGGGTCGTGATCATCACGGCACACGGCACCATCCCCGACGCCGTACTCGCCACGCAAAGCGGCGCCTTCGGTTTTCTGACCAAGCCGATCGACAAGGACGAGTTGATGCAGACGGTCGAGCGCGCGTTGCGCGTGTCGGGTTCGGTGGAAGTGAACGAAGACTGGGCGTCCGACATCATCACCCGCAACCAGGCCATGAAGGAGATCCTGAATCAGGCCAAGATGGTCGCGGCGACCGATGCGCGGGTATTGATCAACGGCGATAGCGGCACGGGCAAGGAGCTTCTGGCCCGGGCGATCCATAACGCCAGCACGCGTCGCGAGCAGGCGTTCGTTGCGATCAACTGCTCCGCGATGGCGGAAAACCTGCTCGAATCGGAGCTGTTCGGCCACGAGAAAGGCGCGTTCACCGGGGCGACCCGCAGCCACAAGGGGCTGTTCCAGGCGGCCGAAGGCGGCAGCTTGCTGCTCGACGAAATCGGCGACATGCCGATGCGCCTGCAGGTCAAGCTGCTGCGGGTACTGCAGGAGAATCAGGTACGCCCGGTCGGCAGTACCGATGCCGTCGACGTGGACGTGCGGGTCATTTCGGCCACCCATCGCGACCTGCAAACCCTGATGACCGAGGGTTCGTTCCGCGAAGACCTGTATTACCGTCTGAACGTCGTCAACATCCGGATCCCGACGCTGGGCGAGCGCCGTGAGGACATCCCGCTTTTGGTCGCCCATTTTCTGGGCCAGATCGCGCGCGAGGCCGGACAGGAGCGCAAGGTTTACGCGCCCGAAGCGGTCGAGATGCTGGTCACGGCCGAATGGCCGGGCAACATACGCCAGCTCTACAACGTGGTCCGGCAAAACGTTGCGCTATCGCGCTCGCCGGTGATCTCGGCGGAACTCGTGCAACAATCCCTGGGCGAACATGCCGGCAAGCTGTTGTCCTTTTCGGACGCGCGCGACGAGTTCACCCGCAATTACCTGTCACAGATTCTGCAGGTCACGATGGGTAACGTCAGCCAGGCCGCGAGGCTCGCGAAACGTAACCGTACCGACTTCTACAAGCTGCTCGCGCGTCACGACCTCAACCCCGACCAGTTCAAGATTCGTTAGTCTCGCCGTTTCCCCGACGAACTCGCGGGCGGCACGACTCCGGGGCGGGCCTGCGCCGACGGCCGCGGACTCGGGCGCCGCCGCCGCGAGTCAATCTCCCACAATGGCCTTGCGGGAATACCCTTCGGCCGACAGGCCGTACTTGTTCAATAGATCGTAGAGCGTTGGACGGGTAATGCCCAAAAGCTCCGCGGCTTTGGAGATATTGCCGTAACTCCTGGCCAGCGCCACCCGGATCGCCTTGGACTCGGCCCGCTGGCGTACCTCACGCAGATTCAGCGACTCGGGCTCCTCGTCGCCCGGGGAAAGCTGCAGGTCGGCGGCCGTGACGAGCTTGCCGTCGGCCATGATGACCGCACCCTTGATCTTGTTCTCGAGCTCGCGGACGTTACCGGGCCAGCCGTAAGCCTCGATCGCCCGCACCGCATCCTCCGAAAAGCCGTTCAGGGCCCGGCCCTGTTTGCTGCCGTACTTCTGCAACAAGGTGCGGGCGAGTATCAACCGGCCCTCCTCACGCTCGCGATACGGCGGGATGTTGATCGTGATCTCGCTGATACGATAGTACAGGTCTTCGCGGAACAGGCCCTGCTCGATCAGCGCTTCCGGATTCTGATTGGTTGCGCAGACGACGCGCACGTCCACCGACATCTCCTGCCGTCCGCCGACCCGTTCGATGACCCGCTCCTGCAGGAAACGCAGCATCTTCGCCTGCAGCGCCATCGGCATGTCGCCGATCTCGTCCAGGAACAAGGTGCCGCCGTTTGCCAGCTCGACTTTACCCGGCGTGGTCTTGACCGCGCCGGTGAACGCCCCTTTCTCGTGGCCGAACAGCTCCGATTCGAGCAGGTTCTCCGGGATGGCGGCGCAGTTGATCGCAATGAAGTTATTGTCGACGCGCGGGCTCAGGCGATGCAGCGCACGCGCCAGCAACTCCTTGCCGGTGCCGCTTTCGCCCAACAGCAGGGTGGTAACGTCGGTGGGCGCGACTTTTTCGATCATCTTGCAGACCGCGAGCATCGCCTCGCTGGCCGCGACGATGCCGTCCAGTGGTGAATCGCTGACTTGATACTGCAGCCGCCGGTTCTCGGCTTCGAGCTCGGCGATGTTGAACGCACGATCGACGAGCAGGCGCAGCGTGTCGGTGTCGACGGGTTTTTCGTAGAAATCGTAGGCGCCTTCGGCGACCGCCGTCAGCGCGTTCGCCTGGTCGCCGTTGCCGGTGACGACGATCACCTTGGTGTGGGGAGACAACTTCAGGATTTCGGCGAGCGTGGCCATCCCCTCGTCGACGCCTTCCGGTTTGGGCGGCAGGCCCAGGTCCTGCAGCACGACCCCGGGCTCGTGCCGGCGCAGCTCGGCGATTGCCGTCCCGCGATCCTCGGCCGTGAACACCTCGTAACCGTCGAAACACCATTTGAGCTGGCTCATCAGGCCAGGATCGTCTTCGACGATCAGAAGCTTGCGGCTTTGGTCGTTCATCGAGCCCTTGTATCAGTTGTGACAGCTATCCGAATGGTGCCATGTTGCGCTCAGGCTGTGGAGGGTCGGTGTCACGCTACACGGTTTGGACCAGGTCTCGAAACGCGGTTTCGATCAGGCCGCAATCCGGCCGAATCGGCCGCGCCGGAGCGTCGAACGGCCCTGGATCCCGGCCCGCGGGCGCAACTGATGTCTCGGTTTATACGTAACGCTATTGACAATCATTCTCATTAGCAGTCAAATAGGGCTCTGGAACAAGGGAAACTCGTAAGACCCGTATGTACGTCTGCATCTGTAACGGCATCACCGACAAGCAAATCCGGCGCGCGGCCAGCGCCGGCGCAAGCTCGGTTCGGGATCTGCAAAGCGAACTGGGCGTTGCGGCCGGCTGCGGGAGTTGTCATGAGCATGCGGCGAAAATCCTGGCCGAGCATCACGGAACGAGCCTGTTCGAGCCCGTGATCTATCATCCCTCCCCCGCCTGACCGGCGACCCGAATTTCGCGACGACAAAGCCCCGCCTAGCGCGGGGCTTTTTCTTTGCGCGGCGCATTGCCCGGCGACCGCGCCTCGGCGACTTGCGATTGCCCGGTGCCGAAGTAAACTGGGCGCCGATCACACACGCCGCTGGAGAAAACCGCATGAAGGGCGACCCGACCGTCATCGAACACCTCAACAAGGTCCTGAAAAACGAGCTGACGGCCATCAATCAGTATTTCTTGCACTCCCGCATGCTCAAGGACTGGGGCCTGCACAAGCTCGGAGACTACGAGTACGGTGAATCGATCGACGAGATGAAACATGCGGATTCGATCATCGAGCGCATACTGTTCCTGGAAGGCCTACCCAATCTGCAGGACCTCGGCAAGCTTCGGATCGGCGAGGACGTGAAGGAAGTCCTCCAGTGCGACCTGGACCTCGAGATCGATGCGATACCGGACCTGCGCGCGGCGATCGCATACTGCGAAGCGCACAAGGATTACGTCAGTCGTGAACTTTTCGATGCGATACTCACGTCGGAGGAAGAACACGTGGATTGGCTCGAGACCCAGCTCGGCTTGATCGAAAAGACGGGGCTCGAAAATTATGTCCAATCGCAGATGTGAGCTGCGTCGCACTTTGTAAACGACAAGTGTCGAAACCGCTTACAACCTCCAAGAGGTAGTCATCGCAAGTGACTGATCCGTGGCGCTTTCCGCTTGTGGCACGGCCGTTGCATTATCTAGCTTGACTTCGTAACGGCCACACCACAAAGGAAGATAACGACAAATGGATTTGAAGCAGCTTGCAAAGCGGACCCGCGTTTACGTCGCGCTGGCGACATTTCTACCGATCGCCGTCGTGGCAGACCCGATCGAGATCGTCGGAATCGCCGGCGGCGACGACGGCGGCAACGTCAATGGTTACGCGATGACGGATTTCGCACCGGTAAGCGGCTTCGAAATCGACTGTATCGACTCTCCGATCGAGGGTCAGGTCTGTTTCGAGGATCAACATCACGAACCGCTGGCCATGATGGCCGTGGATGCCTACGACAATGGCTGGTGGCAATTCGATCACGGCAACATTCTCGCCACCCACGTCGACTGGATAGAACTGGTTCTGCCCGCCAACACGCGCGCGCTGTCGCTGTGGGTCGGCGCATCGTTTCGCGGCGATGCCTGGATACAGGCTTTCGACAGCTTAGGAAACGACACGGGTATCGTGCGCTTTCGGGTCGGCCCGGACGGTCACTGGGGTTACGGAACCTCGGGCTACGGTATCTCGGTCAGCGATAGCTGCAATTCGATCAGCCGGGTGATCATCGAACCGCGCCTGTGGGGCTTCGGCAACGTCTCGATCAACCAGGACCGCTGCGGCGCGCGGCAGGTATCGGAGCCGTCGTCCCTGGCATTGCTGGGCATGGGCCTTCTGGCTTTCGCCTTCATCGGCCGGGTACGGCTTCGGCGCGCACGCTTCTAGCTGATTCATTCGGACGGTCGGGGCCGAAGAACCCCGGCTGGGCGCAGCACTTTCTCCACTGCAAGCCCAGACACCGCTCCGACAACGGCCTCGACGGTCGTTGTTGGAGCGGTTTTTTTACGTCCATTGGACGCCGGCCACACCGGTGTGTCTACGGCACCGTCTTCGTTGCCGTATTCGAGAATTGGCTCTCGACGCCCGACGTATTGAACGCCGTCGCGACGAACTCGTAGGTGCCGGATACGAGGTTTTCGACGACGAAGGTCGTCAAGCCCGGATTGTCGATCGTCACCGAGTTGGGATAGTTGCCCGGAGTCGTGCCCCAATACAGCTTGTAACCCGCGAGGTCGGTCAGCGGCGTGCCATCCTCGTTTTGTGTCGGCGCCGTCCACGACAGCGTCGCCGTACCGGTGCCCGTCTGTGCGGCCAGGACCTCGATCGAAAACGGCCCGAGATCGGCGTCGAGCGCACCGTCGGAAACGGTGATCGTAATGCCGGTGTAGACGCCGACATCACCGTCCGCCGGCGTTCCGCTGATACGGCCGTCCGTCGTGTCGAAGCTCGCCCATACGGGCAAGCCCGCCACACTGAAGCTCAGTGGGTCGCCGTCGGCGTCGTCCGCCGTCGGCGTGAACGAATAGGCCTGGCCCGCCGTGACTTCCGACGCCGGGCTGCCGCTGATCGTCGGCGGCGCGTTGGCCCCTACCGCGATCACCGTGATCGTGAACGGTCCGAGACTGTCGCTGAACTCGCCGTCTGTCACCGTGATCGTAATACCGCCGTACTCGCCAATATCGGCTTCCGCAGGAGTACCGCTGATACGGCCGTTGCCGGTATCGAAACCGGCCCAGCCGGGCAGCGATTCGACGCTGAAGCTCAAGCTGTCGCCGTCGGGGTCATCCGCCGTCGGCGTGAATTCGTAGGCCGTGCCTGCCGTCACCTGCGGCGTCGGGTTACCGCCGATCGTCGGCGGCGAATTTCCGGAAGCGGACCGCACGGTGATCGTGAACGGTCCGAGGCTGTCGCTTGCCACGCCGTCGGAAACCGTAATCGTGATGCCGCTGTAGACGCCAATGTCGGCCGCCTGCGGACCGCCGCTCAATCGGCCGTTGTCGGTGTCGAAACTCGCCCATTCGGGCCGACCCGAGATATCGAATGTAATCCGGTCGCCGTCCGGATCGCTGGCGGTCGGTGCGAAAAAGTAAGACTCGCCTACCAGGACCTGGGACGGCGGCGTGCCCGATATCGTCGGCGCCGAATTCGGCGATGCGGCCTCGACCCGGATCGTGAACGCCGGCAGGCTCGCGGAAAGCTCCCCGTCGGATACGGTGATGACGATCCCCGAATAGGTACCGACGTCCCCCTGGCCGGGCGTACCGGAAAGGGTGCCGTTCGCGGCGTCGAAGCTCGCCCACGCGGGACGGCCCGAGATGCTGAAGCTCAGGGTATCGCCATCGGGGTCATTCGCCGACGGCGTGAAAGTGTACGCGTTACCGGCAGTGACCGACGCAGGCGGCGTGCCCGATATCGCCGGCGCCGAATTCGACGATGCGGTCGCGACCGTGATCGTGAACGCCGGCAGGTTCGCGGACAGCTCGCCGTCGGACGCACTGATCACGATGCCGGCATAGGAACCGACGTCGCTCTCGCCGGGCGTACCGGACAGCACACCGGTTATGGTATTGAAGCTCGCCCAGGCCGGACGGTTGGCGATACCGAACGTCACGGCATCGCCGTCCGGATCATTGACCGCGGGCGTAAACGAATAGACGTTACCCGCGGCCACCGACGTGGGCGGCGTGCCGGACAGGCTGGGCGCCCGATTGGCGGGCGGCGGCAAACTGTCGCCACGTGCAATGTCGTTGACCGTGGCGAGGGTGCCGGAGTCGCCGTTTGCAACCTGGGATACCGCGGTATCCAGCCGCGCGCGGTAGTTCGCCGGCAGCAGGTTCCTGACCAGCGTCGGACTCATCCCGGCCTGGAAACCGTCCACCGCATCACCCAGCGACTCGAGCGCCGGGTCTCCGGTGACCGCGAAGGCGGCGGATATGCCGGCCCTCGCCCTTGCGATCGTGCTTTGGGTGATCGTGAGCTCGTCCAGGGTCGGGGACGGCGTCGAGGGCGATACCTGTTCGATCGCCGAGCGCATCGCCTCGGCGGCATCCACGCCGTTGACGCGCAATTCGTTGGCCATCGACTCCAGCAGTACCTGCGCGTAGACGACGATCGAAACTGCTGCAATCCGCGAATCGGCGCGCGGTCCACCGGAGCCTTCGATGACTTCGTCGGTCAGGTCCGAGCCCAGCGACTGCACGACCTGGTCGGCGGTACGCGAACTCCCGGCCGCATTGAGCGCGGCGCGCGTTCTTCGAATCGTCTCGGCCAGCGTCTCCGACGCCTTGAGCATCTCCGCGACGTTCCCCTCGTCGATCTGTGTCGTCATGGGGCCGGACGATTCCAGCGTCGTAAGCCCGGAGTTCAGCGCGGAGACGACGATGTCCTCCGCGCTACGCAAGTTGTTGCTGCTCAGGCCGCCCGGCATGTCCCGGGCCGTTTCGAAAGCCAGTGTCGAGAACACATTGATGTTTGCGACGGCGCGGCTGCTCGACGACCAAGCCGCTCCGCGAAGCACGAACTCGGGCGGCAGATTGGACACGAGATCCGTGCCGCCGGTTGCCTCTAGAGACAGGGGATACTGTGAGTCACTGGTCTCGATCGTGACCTTGTAGCCGCCAAGCATGTCGCTCTGGAATTCGGCGATCGTCTGACCGGAACTGCTCGCGACGCGAACATCGGCGGCGGCTACCGGGCCGTCGACGACGCTGCCGGAAAGCTCTTTGGCGACAATCGGCGCCGTGACATCGGAAGACTCGTCCGAGCCGCCGCTGGAAAGACAACCGCCGAGCAGCAATGCAGCCGCGGTGCCTGTTACGATCTTCCAGAGTCTGCCTGGAAGTTGTCCCTGCATGGTATTGCTCCTGATGGTATTGCTCCTGGGTTGGCCTGCGTTGGCCTGGCCTGGGTTCGAACAGGCAATCCATCGGGAGTAGTCGAGACGCGTGAGCCGCCGACACAGGGACACCAACGACAGGCCGTCAGTCGATGCCGCAAGAGACTCGGGTAAACTGGCAACCCCGCCGTCGTAGGCTCGTTGCCCTTAGACCGGTGGCTTTGCGTCCCAACCTTTCGATTGGATTGCCCTTTATCAGTTCGAGAACTCCGTTAAAGTCCTTACCTTGCTCCTTGCATGTAAAGGGGCCGTTTACGGGGCAGAAAATACCACTATCTCCGGCCTTTGAAACCTGTCGCAGATCAGCGACTGATACCTTATGTCGAGTCTGCAGTTTCAGCCTTAAGTATGGGTTGCAAAACGGACATTAAAACGTGATCGAGTTCAAGGTTTGTCGGGATTTGCCCGCCGAATCTACAAGAAACGGCGCGAACTTTTTTTGTCGAACCCGCCGGATTTCGCCGTTCGCCGAGCCCATTTGCGCGAACGCGGCTGCAAGCCGTTTTCGCATTCGCTCGCGCCTGCCGAAGCCCGCCGCCAGGAACGCAACCTGAGCTTAACAATGCCGAGTCGGGACAGGGTTTCTGACACTCAGAAGGTTCGTACTTCTTGTTAGCTGTTGGAAGGTCTGAACGTCGATGCCCAAAGGAACGAAACGACGGATACCCGTATCACCGTAGATACGGCCATTAGTGTGGCCGTATCTATAGTATTATGGCCGTATTCGGAGACCCCACTCTAAAGATCTGGCCGTGAAGCACAGTACACCGCAGATTTTCGCTGCTTTTCGGCGATCACATGGCGATTTGTCGTTACCGGAGCTGCTCGTCGAAATCGATCATGCGGTGCCGGAAAGAACCCTTCGACGCTGGCTGTCGAAGTGGGTGGACGAAGGACGGCTCATCAAGACCGGCAACCGCCGATCCACGCGCTACCGTCTATCCGAGGCCGGTGTCGAACCTGAGTTCAAGTTCCTGCAAGGCTTGAGCGCCTCGCGCAAACACACCTTACTGGGCCAGTTGCGAGATCTGTGGACCCACACCTCCACCGCCGTCGAAGGCAACACGTTGACCTTGGGCGACACCCATTTTGTGCTGGAGCAAGGACTGACGATTTCCGGCAAGTCCATCAAGGACCACCAGGAGGTCATCGGTCACGCCCGCGCAATCGAGATTCTCTACAGAAGCCTGACCACGACGACGAGCGAACAAACCGTGTTCGATTTGCACAAGGCCGTGCAAACCGACATCGTCATCGATATCTACAAACCGAACGGCGCCTGGAAGCTCGAGCCGAACGGCGCCTACGCGGTGACCCGAGACGATCGGCAGGTCTACATCGAATACGCGGCCCCCAAAGAGGTGCCGCACCTGATGCGCGAAATACTCACCGCGCTCAATGCCGAACATACTCCGCCACTGAACCTGGACACTGCCCCCGAGACATACGCAAAAATCCATGCGGGCATTGCCCACACTCACCCGTTTTGGGACGGCAACGGCCGTATCGCGCGACTGCTTGCCAATATTCCCTTGCTGCGCGCCGGACTGCCGCCGATCGTCATACCGGCTGAACGGCGACAGCTCTACATCCAGCTACTGGCGGAGTACGAATTGACCCTCGGCGTAATCGATAGGCACACCGGTGTCTGGCCAAAACCCATCCTTCTGAACGACTTCACGGCCTTTTGTGCGGACTGCTACGAAGCGACCCGAAAGCTGGTGAGAAGAGCGCATGGCGGTGAGTAGAAGCGTCGCGCTGGAGACGCTGAAACGGGCCGCGAGCGCTCAAGGCGGAGGCCGGAGCGCAGCCGCTCGGGACCCATATCCGGTGACAGCGGCAAGACCACGCGGGACAAAGACGAGAGATAGACAGCGATCTGTCCAGATATGACGCTATGCGGCGAGAAGCGTTGAATCCTAGAGTGGAAGATTTTAGGCGGAGACGAAGGCAGTCCGGCGGGCGTACGCGTCCCAGGCAACGTGGGCCGAGCCGGGACTTGGAGAGGTAGAAATGAATAAGTACAGCGGTAAGAGGTACAGGACCCAAGGGAAGGAGTATTTTCTTAGTGATAATCCGTACCATTTTTGGTGCATTCAAATATGAAGGCGCCGGTACTGCTACATGGCTTTATCAAGAAATCTCAAGCTACACCGCAAAAGGACCTGAAACTCGCAAACCGCCGAATGAAGGAGCATGAGCGAAATGGCTAAGAAAAACCCCAGAACCGGATCAACCCTTGAAAGCTTGCTCAGGGAAGACGGCGTTTATGAAGACGCTAGAAATCATGCGATTAAGTCAGTGATTGCCTACAAGCTGGAAGAAGCCATGAAAGCGCAGAATCTCTCCAAGGCACGAATGGCCAAGCGGATGGAGACTAGCCGCTCGCAGCTTGACCGGCTGCTTGATCCTGACAATGAAAGCGTAACGCTAGAAACACTAAAACGAGCCGCAAGTGCTGTCGGAATGCGCCTAGAGCTGGAACTGAAGCCGAGTCCTTAGCCAACTTGAAGGCCGTGATGATTCGCTGTATTGAAAAGCCGACGTTCAATACCATGCAGCATTAGAACGTCTTCTGCCCAAGGCGGACGCCCATAGAAGCTTGAAATTCAGAGGCGATCGGCGCAACGTAGACGTCCGTCTCGCCTTCCTCAAGAGACGCGGTGGCGATGATGATGACGGCCGGGCGGACCTTTCGACCGTCCTCGTAACCCTCGGCATGCTCGTAGCGCCACAAGTACGAATAGGCGGTGCCCGGCAATAATGAAACCTCGGAACTTAAGGCCAATTGCCGATGTTTTGCCATATTGCTGTGTGGTTCCAATGCACGGAAAACTAACATACTGGACAAACTGAACACTCTTCTTGTATAGTCGTATGATGCCAAGATTTAGACCGGCCAGGAACTCAGCAGGATGAGCAGAGCAACCAAGATAGCGAAATCTGCCACCGAGTTTCACGTCGAGGGCCTCAGCGGCCTCTCTCAAAACGCAACAAGATTTCTCCGTCGCCATCCGAAGGAGGCGCGAATAGCCGTTGCCGCAGCGCTAGAGGCGGCAGCCGCGCAGTATGATGTGGGGCGCCAGGTGGAGCATGTCCCCGACCATCTCAAACCATTTGTTATCACGCGGCCGCATGGCGCAGGGATGCTCGGCGTCTCCGAAGCAGCCGCCCGTCTGGAGGTATCCCGAACGACAGTCTACGACTGGATAGAAAAGGGAATCCTGCTCGGCTGGAAGTCGACGAAGCGCGGGCTGACGATCCCGTCAGAACAGATTTTGGGACCGGGCAAGGTGGTGCCGGGCATCGAGCAGCTTCTCGAGACCATCGACGATCCCGAACTCGGCTGGGCTTTCCTCTCCGAGGAGTGGCCTTTTGAGAACGAGGTCATGCGTCCGATCGATAAGCTGAAGACCGGCGAGGTTGAGGAGGTAATGGATGCCGTTCCGAGCTTCGGAACGGCCATCACGTGACGAAAGGCACGTATTCACGTAAGCGCGTCGAGGATGTTCTCACCAAAGCAAAACTACCGCCGAGCTCTCGAATCATCCCACATTGCCATGTCGAAACGCCGCTTGGCGTGGCTCCAGGCGACTCGCGCTTCTGCTCAAAGGCGGACGGCTTCACTGCCCTCTACGCGTCGCCTGAGTTCGCCACCGCGTTCATCGAGACGATTGTGCGGGATCGCTTTACACGCAGGACTCAGCGTGAGGTCCTGCTGAAGGAGGTTGCCGAAAGGGCGTGGGCACTGAGATAGAACTCTGAGGGAACAATGTCGAACCTCGGTGATGCCAGCTACACCGTAATGACGTGTTCGAAAGCAAGAACTGGGAGCCTGGGCGGAACCCTATCTAAAATATTGATTTTATTAGAGAAATTGGCGTCCCCAAGGGGATTCGAACCCCTGTTACCGCCGTGAAAGGGCGGTGTCCTAGGCCTCTAGACGATGGGGACGTAGGAGCTTGTTATGGCAGGTTTTGGTGGAGCTAGGCGGGATCGAACCGCCGACCTCTTGCATGCCATGCAAGCGCTCTCCCAGCTGAGCTATAGCCCCACGGAGCGGGGCACTTTACGGACAGGATATCGGTCTGTCAAGGAATCGGCTGGTAACTGGACTTTGTGAGCTAAAACAGCGAATTGCGGCCGATTAACGGGTCTGGCCGGCGCGCTGTGCGATGAGCTCGATAGCGTGGTCGAGACGTTCGATCGACCTGGCCTGGCCGACCAACCATAAGGTCACGTCGAGCGGCGGCGACACCGGTCCGCCGGTCACTGCAACCCGTATCGGCTGGCCGATTTTCCCAAGGGCGAGTTCGTAGTCCTCGGCCACGCCCTCTATCGTTTCGACGATGGCCGTTTTTCCCCAGTGACTCAGGCCCGCGAGGCGCGAACGGACGGCCCGCATCGGTTCCAATACGACCGGCCTCAGGTGTTTCTTGGCCGACTTGGGCTCGATGGCCTCGAAATCCTCGTAACAGTAGCGGGCGCCGGCGGCCATGTGCAGCAGCGTGTCGGCGCGCTCGTGAAAACCCTCGGCAAGGTGGACCGGGTCCGGGCCCTCGCTCGGGTCGAGCCCCGCCTTTACCAGGAAAGGCATCAGCCGTTCCGCAAGCTTCTCCGCCGGCATCGCGATGATGTGCTGCTGATTGATCCAGCGAAGCTTCTCGGGATTGAATGCGGAGGCCGACTGATTCACGTCCGAGATGTCGAACAGCTCTACCATCTCCTCGCGCGAGAATATCTCCTGGTCGCCGTGCGACCAACCGAGCCGGACGAGGTAGTTGAGCATTGCTTCCGGCAGGTATCCCTCTTCGCGGTACTCACGGATATCCACCGCACCGTGACGCTTCGAGAGTTTGGAACCGTCGGGCCCCAGGATCATCGGCAGGTGCGCATACACGGGCGGTGCCGCGCCCAGGGCCTCGATCATGTTCATCTGCCGCGGCGTGTTGTTCAGATGGTCGTCGCCGCGGATGACGTGTGTGATCCGCATGTCGTAGTCGTCGACGACGACCGTGAAATTGTAGGTCGGCGTGCCGTTCGAGCGGGCGATGATCAGATCGTCGAGCTGTGCATTCTCGAATACGACCCTGCCGCGTACCTGATCGTCGACGACAACCTCGCCGTCGAGCGGATTCCTGAATCGGATGACGGGATCGACACCTGGTCTCGCCTCGGTTCTATCCCGGCAGAGTCCGTTGTAACGCACGCGCTCGCCGGCGCGCATCTGTCGCTCGCGCAGCGCGTCGAGTTCCTCCCGAGTGCAGTAGCAGCGATACGCCTTGCCTGTTTCCAGCCACTCTGCCAATACCTGCTCGTAACGTTCGAAGCGTTCCGTCTGGTAGAACGGACCTTCATCGGCGTCGAGCCCGAGCCAGGACATGCCGTCGAGGATCGCCTCGACGTTCTCGGGCGTCGATCGCTCACGGTCGGTATCTTCTATGCGCAGGATGAACCGGCCTCCCCGGCGGCGCGCATAGAGCCAGCAGAAAAGCGCCGTGCGGATACTGCCTAGATGCAGCACGCCGGTTGGGCTCGGGGCGAAACGGGTTCGAACGGACATGGCCTGCGATACTCTCGCGCTATACTCTCACGATCGGGTGGCGTCGGAGTTTATCAGATTGATATTGGTGGATTGACATGTGCGAATTGACATGGGCGGACCAGTTCGCCGGCCCCGCGTCGATTCCAGTATAATCCCGCGCAATCTCCATCAACCGACAAGGATACCGACAAGGATCATGTTGGCTGTCAACCTGTTCTCCGGCCTCTCACGCGCGCCACGCTGCCTGTTCCTGGGCGCACATTCCGACGACATCGAACTGGGCTGCGGCGGCAGCCTGCTCGAGCTCCTGGCGCTCAAACCCGAGCTTGAAGTCGATTGGGTCGTTTTTAGTTCGAACGACGTCAGGGAAGCGGAAACGCGAGCGGCGGCTCTGCAGCTACTCGGCGAGAAGAACGCGGCCCGGGTCGAGGTATTGCGGTTCCGGAACAGCTTCTTCCCTCAGCAAGCGACGGAAATCAAGGAGTACTTCGAGTCCATCAAGAACAGGTTCGACCCGGACGTCGTTTTCACGCATTTCCGCGACGATCTGCATCAGGATCACCGGACCATCGGTGAGCTTACCTGGAATACCTTCCGCAACCATCTGATCCTGGAATACGAAATCCCGAAGTACGACGGCGGTCTCGGATCACCCGGCGTGTTCATGCCCATCAGCAAGCAGACGCTGGATCGGAAAATTTCGATCCTCATGGATACATTTGCGTCACAACGATCGAAGGGCTGGTTCACGGAAGAGACCTTCCGCGCGCTGCCGCGCCTGCGGGGCATCGAATGCAATGCCGCGGAAGGTTTCGCCGAAGCCTTCTACTGCCGAAAGCTATCCCTTACCGCGTGACCGCCCGTCACTTGCCGTCAATGGCTTTCTGTGCCGCGTGCTCGCCGCTGACGAAGGCCTGATCCGTCCACGTATAGACCCAATCCCCGTAACGGCCGCAATACCGGATACCGACGTCGTCCAGATAACCGTGAACCGTCGCCAAGGCCGAGCGCCTGTCGAGATCGAAGATGACATTCGCATAGGGAATGTCCATCACATGCTTGAAAAGGACCTGGTCGCTTTCGCGCAGTACGCCGCAGCGCTCGAGATCGGCGATGACAGGCTCGATACAGTCGCCCGGATCGCGGTCCAAGGGGCGATACTTGTCGGAGTAATAGCACTCCGCCTGGATCGAGCCGCAACCGGGCGGTGCGTTTTCCGCAGATTGCAGATGAGGCGTACTCAGTCGGGTGAAAAAATAGTCCTCATCGTAGAAATACGTCCAGTGCGCATCGATCAGATCTTCCCTGTCGACCCCGACCGTCACGATGACCACTCTCGAGCAGGCGAGTTTCGATGCCGCTTCCCTGACGTCGTCGGGTACGCCGTCTATGGCGGGTACGAGCTCGGGTAGCGGCACCGAGGAGACGAGTTCATCGTAGGGTTCGGACTCGCCGTTGGCGAAGCGCAGTACTTTCTCCCTCGCGTCGATGCCGACCATTTTATGGCCGAGCTTGAGGTCGGTCTTGGCGACGAATGGCGCCAGGTACGATTTAAACCCGCCCTGCTTCGGGTAGCGGAACTCGCCGATGTAGTGCACGTCATCCGTCTTTGGAGACAGCGCGCCGCTCAACACCTCCTGAAGCGACGGTCTGTAGAGACGCGGACCGAGCCAGTTGGTGTCCATGTTGGCCGCTTCCGTCGTGTGGTACTTTTTCGTGTACTCCATCGGAAACGTTCGGGCAAACGTCGGACCGAAGGCTGCCAGCAGCCAATCCTCATAGTTCTTGATGGGCGGATGCTCGTCGTGCATCGCGGTCACGAAGTCCTCGATACACTTGGCCACGAGATCCCCCGGCAAGCCGTGCAGGTTCACTTGCGCGGGGTGTTTGATCCAGTGACCTTTCCAGTGATTGTTGACGCGAGTCTTGTGCTCGATGAACTCCCCGTCGACACACTCAGCCAACAGGTCCTTGACACGCTGGATCTTGGTGAACGAGACATGCGGGCCTTCGTCGATGGTGAAGCCGTTGTCGAACGTAAACGACGCCGTATGTCCGCCGTAGTGATCTTTCATGTCGTACATGACGCTGCCGACACCTTGTTCCGATGCGCGATGCGCCGCACCGCAGCCCGCCATGCCGGAACCGAGAATGCTGATCTTCCGTGTCACGCTTTCACTCCTTGGTCTGGTGTGCATTGCGCTCGAGCTCGGCCTTCCACCACGAGATCGTGTGGCGCAAACCGCCGAGCAGATCGAAGCGTGGGGTGAATCCGAGCCGGTCGCTTGCCTTCTGAGTGTCGGCGACGACCAGCGCCGTGTCGTTTTTCCTCGCCGGCAGCACGCCGATTCTGAGCAGTTCCTCGGCGCCGGCCTCCCGGCCGATGGTCTCCACGATATCCCGGATCCTCGGTGCCTGACCCGTCGCTATATTGAATGCGCCGGTCTCCGCGCTATCCAGCAGAGTCGCGATGCCATCGGCGGCATCCTGGACATGCATGTAGTCGCGGATCTGCAGTCCGTGCGAGCTCTTGGCTTCCTGCCTCCGAAGCAGCGACAGAATCAGCGACGAGGCGAGCCGATTCGGGTTTTCATGCGGGCCGTAGAGGAAGAAGACTCGCGCCCAGGCGAAATCCAGGTCGTGCGTACGCCCGTACTCCTCCGCCACTTGCCGGAATGCATTCTTGCTCGCGCCGTACAGCGTGTCCGGATTGGTGGGCGTCAGCTCCTCGGAACAATAGCCGTAAGCCCAGTCGTATTCGTAACACGAGCCCACGCCGACGAATCGCTGCCCGCCCGCCTCGTGGAAAGATCGCAATAGCGACAGGCTGGCGCTGATCCAGTCCAGGTTTTCGACCGACGCGATCAGCTCTCCGGGTTTGACGATCCACGCGAGATGCAGCAGATGGCTGGGTTTTACCGCGCCCATGAGCGCACGTGACTGATCCGCGTCCAGGAGGTCGGCCACATGGACCTGCGACACCCCTTCAATCCCGTCGATATCCGCGCCTGCCCGCGAACTCGTCAAGTGTATTTCATAACCGCGCTCGCGCAGCGGCGCGATGACATGGCGGCCGATGAATCCCGACGCGCCGGTTACGAGCACTCGCTTGATGTCCGTCATATTCCAGCCCCCGTGTCAGCGCTCGAAATCCGGCCAGCCCCTGTCGGCGTCCGAGACGACGCTGACGGCGAGAGGCCACTCGATGCCGAAAGCCGGATCGTCGAACCTCACGCCCGAAGCGGCATCCGGAGCATACACCGCCGACGTCGCGTAAGTGAGCATCACGTTGTCCTCGAGCGTCTGGTAACCGTGTGCGCAGCCTTCCGGCACGTAGAGCATGCGGCAGTTCTTCGCCGAGAGCTCGACACCGAACCATTGACGATAAGTTTCGGAGTCGGGACGCAGATCCAGCACCACGTCGAATACCGATCCCGCCGTGCAGGACACGATTTTCACTTCCTCGTGGGGACTGTGCTGAAAGTGCATGCCCCGCAGGGTCCCCTTCTCGATACTAAGGGCGGTGTTGACCTGCGCGATACGCGCCGTCAGGCCGGCGTCGAGCAGTTCTTTCTCACACCACGTCCGCGCGAAGAAGCCGCGATCATCCTCGATGCGGCGAATGTCGATGACGCAGCTCCCGGCTACCTTGTTCGCTGTAAACTCCATCAGAGACCTATACCGCTGTAGTTCCGTATCGCGTGCTTGTCGATGAATCGCCGGCCGTCAACCAGCGGCACATCCTCTCTGCCGAGTTCCCGCATCAGCGACGGCAGTTCCAGGAATTCGTCCCAGCGCGTGACCAGCAGCAAAGCGTCCGCGGTCCCTATGACCGAGGCGAGGTCCTCCGCGTACGTCGTGTCGTCGGGCAACAGCGGCTGGGCGGCCGGCATCGCAACCGGGTCGAATACCACGACCCTCGCCCCGCAGCTTGCCAGCGCCTCCACGATCGGTACGGCCGGAGACTCCCGCATGTCGTCGGTACCCTCTTTGAACGCCAGGCCCAAAACGCCGACGGTCTTACCCTCGAGATCGGGCAGGAACTGTCGGAGTAGCTCGAGCATCTTCTGCGGTTGCCCGAGATTGACCTCGATGACCTGCTCGAGCAGTCGCATCGGCGCGCCGAGCGATTCGCCCTGAGCGGCCAGCGCTTTGGTGTCCTTCGGCAGACAGCTTCCTCCGAAGCCGCAGCCCGGATTGAGGAAGCTCGTGATCTTGGCTTTCTTCCGGTGTCCGTCGACGTCGAGGCTCAGGTACTCGGAGAGGTGAACGGCATGCATCACTTCCGACGTGTCGATGCCGCCGACCTTGGCGGCAAGACCGGCAATCTCGTTGGAGAACGAGATCATCGTGGCCAGCAGGGCGTTGGACGTGTATTTGATCAACTCCGCCGTGGAGGGGTTGGTTTCGAGGATCGGCGTGGATTCGAAGCCGGCGTAGACAGCGCGCAGCGCGTCGAGGGTCCGCTCATCGATACCGCCGAGCACGATACGATCGGGGTTCATGAAATCGCGAATCGCGACGCCCTCGGTAAGGAACTCGGGGTTCATACCAAGACCGAAATCGTCGCCGGCACTTTTGCCCGAAGCCCTTTCGAGCGTTTCGCGAACGACCCCCTCGGTCGTCCCGGGCACGACGGTGCTCTTGACCACGACGACGTGATAATCCGGCTTCTCGGCGAGCGCTTCGCCAATGTCCTGCGAAGCCTGGCGGATGTAACCGAGGTCGATGTCCCGGCCGTCGAACGGCGTGCCGACCGCGATCATCGTGAGCTCCGTCTGCAGCACGGCCTCATGCAGGTCGGCGCTCGCCCGAAAATTCTTGCCGACGTGTTTCGTCAGGAGCGCACCCAGACCATCTTCGTGGATGGGCGCTTCACCCTTGTTGATCTTATCGACCTTACCGCGGTCCACGTCGACACACACGACCTGATTACCCTTGTCCGCCAGGCAAATACCGGAGACCAGGCCGACGTAGCCCGCGCCGATGATCGAAATCTTCATCAGGCCTCTGCCGCGTCCTGATTGTGGTAGTACCACACCAGCGAGCGGGCGACACCTTCTTCGCACTCGATCTGCGGATCGTATCCGGTGTGACTTCTGGCCTTTTCTATCACCGGACAGCGGCGATTGGGGTTGTCGACGAGATAGGCCTCGTCCTCGCTCGCCGCCGTAACCAGCTTGCCCTCATAGCCGAACAGTAAGCGGGCTTTGTCGATGACGAGTTCGGCGAGCGACTTCATCGAGATCTCCGGATGCTCGATGCCGATGTTGTACGATTCGCCCTGATGCCCCCTCACGAGCACCTTGTAATAACCGGTCAGGGCATCGGCGCTGTAGCAGAACGTGCGCGTCGGAGAACCGTCCGAGAACATGACGATGTCCTCCCCGTTCAACACGTTTCGCGCGAAATCCGGCAACACGCGACGATCGGTGATCTTGAGCCCGGGCCCGTAGTTGTTGAACGGCCGTGCGATCTTCACCGGCAGATCGTGCTGCTGAGCGAAATTGACGCAGAGTGTCTCGCCGAATCGTTTGGATTCGTCGTAACACGCCCTTGGGCCGGTACAGGATACGTTACCCCGGTAGTCTTCGGGCGTTGGAATGGCTTCGGGATCGGGGTCGCCGTAGATTTCGCTCGACGAGAAGAACAGGAACGCCCTTACAGGCTCACTTCGCTCTCGCTGTTGCAGCGCGTATTCGAGCAGGTTCCGGAGACCGTTTATATTGGCGTCGATACACTCGATGGGATACTTGCGGTAATAAATCGGCGAAGCGATCCCGGCGGCGTGCACGATGTATTGGAAGCCGGGCATGTCCGCGGGCAGCGGCTGTATCATGTCCTGCTTCTGCACGTCGAGATTCGGATCGCCGGTGTGGCCCGCCAGCCAATCGGGAACACCGCGGATGAAATTGTCGAAAACCGTCACGCTGATGGGTTCGCGATCGGCGTTAGAACGGTTCCAATCCAGCGCCGTCTTGACGAAGTAGTAACCGAGGAATCCGGCGCCTCCGGTAATGAGGAGGCGGCTCCCCGACATTTCCGTCAACTCCTGCCGAAGACCGTCACGCAAGTAGGTGAGGTCTTCGCTGAGAAGTTCTTCTTCAGAAATCAGTTGGGTTATCTCTTTCACGTTTCTCTGTCCTTACTCCCTCATCCCTAATCCGCCTAATCCCTCATCTGCCCAGAAGCATCCAAGCTCCCCAAACGCCAAGACACACCGTTCCCGGCCCAAACAACGGCCAAGAGGATATACCTACCGTCCGGGGACTAGTCGAGCGCGGGCCGCTATTGACATAACCATCGATACCGACCCGCACCGCTCAACCTGAAAGAATTCTTGCTCAAGCAATGATCTATCATACATGTTACGCTTTTTTTTCTTCGAATATTCTGCGCGGTTTCGCAAAATAGCGGTTCGCTGGCGCCCGGCGGGTTGCAGGGCCGTCGCTATCCTCGGCCCGGTTCCGGCTTGGCGACACGTGTCGTCACCGGCAGTGCGCCTTGCGGATACTACCCGGGCCGTAGCAACATAGGCACCCGTTCAGCTCGGCACGGAAGTGGATCACGGCGATCCCCGACCCGACCGGCACCACATGTAATGTGTTGTTAAACGTTCAATAGAGACGGTATCGAACGGTCAATGAAGACGCTCGGATATTCGCTGGCGCTCATCATAGCCGCCGCGGCGACGTTTGCGGTCAAGCAGCGAACACAGGGGTTGTTTGGCTGCCCTGCCGATACCGCAGGGTCCGACAGCTATATCGCCTACTGTAACACCACCCGGTACGGCGACTACGACAGGGGAGCATTCTATTTCGAGCTGGAACCGCCCGCGGCCGGACACGCGGCGGACGCCGACGTTCTATTCCTCGGCAACAGCAGACTCCAGTTCGGGCTCTCGACCGAAGCGACGGCGCAGTGGTTTTCGGCGAGCGGCGCCTCGCACTATCTTCTGGGTTTCACGCATTACGAGAATGTCTCTTTCATCGGTCCTTTGCTCGAGCGCATCCGGCCTCGTGCAAGCGCTTACGTCATCAATGCCGATCTGGTTTTCACGGAAAGCCTTCGCAGGCCGACTTCCCGGTTGATGCACGAAGAGGACGCGGCGTCTTCGTATCGGGACAAAAAGCGCTGGCAGCACCCTCACCGCTCCATCTGCCTGGCGGAACCCGCCTTGTGCGGCGACGCGCGAGCGATCTATCGTCAGCGCGACAACGGCCATTGGACGCTGCTCGGCAACACGGATGGCGACGAAAAGGCGGTCGCCGATCTGCCACAACAATACGATCCGACCTGGCAAGAACAGGTTGACGTCGGCGATGCGTTCGTGGACTCCCTGAACGTGCCGAGGGATTGCGTGCTACTGACTATAGTTCCCAACCCTGAAACCCGGCGCGCAGAGGCCGAGTGGATCGCCGAGCAGCTCGACCTGACTTTCGTGGCACCGCAGCCGGGCCCTTTAGGGACCTTCGACGGCTCGCACCTGGATCGGCAAAGCGCCGAAGCCTGGTCGGCGTCGTTTTTCGACGCAGCCGCGCCTTACCTGCACCGGTGTCTCGGCGAGACGAAGGTCGAATCCGCCGTATCGACGGAGGCTAACGCAAGGAACCTACGGCCATGATGCACCTCGCAGGGAAGCCGGACGACTTCCAGGATCAGTTGCGAAGCGTCGCGGGCTTGCCGGCCGAGGCCCGGCTGGCCGAATTGACCCGGCTGGCGGCGTATCGGCTGGACCTCGTAGACACGATGCAGCTCGATCGCCTGCTGTGCGAAACAGAATCCGGCGAGCTCCCGTCGGTACGCGTCGCCATCCTTGCGCCACACACGACGCAACACCTGCTTCCGGGCATCCGCGTCGCCGGATTGCGAAGCGGGCTGGCGATAGAAACCTATATCAACCAATACGGCCAGTACCGGCAGGAGATTCTCGACCGGACTTCGCAGTTCCACGCCTTCGAGCCGCAGGTCGTCCTGACGACCGTGGGAGCCGCGGAGGTTGTTGCGGGCCTCGACATTACGGCTGACGCCGCAAGCAGCGAGGACGCGCTCGCGCGCAAACTCGAGGAAGTGCGCGATCTTTGGCGGCTTGTACGGGAGGGAACGGGAGCGAGTATCGTCCAGCAGACCGTACTGGATTCTAGCGAACCGGTATTCGGCAGCTTCGACCGCCTGGTTCCCGCGGCGCCGTTACGCCTGCTGCGGCGCTTCAACGATCTGCTCGCAGGTTCGGCCGCCGAGGCCGGCGTAGCGCTACTCGACCTGGAATCCGCCTGTCTGCGTGACGGCCGGGATTATTGGCACGACCGGCAGCGTTGGCTGCAAGCCAAGTACGAGATCTCACCGAATGCCGGCCCGGCCTACGGCGAGTTGCTGGCGGGGATCGTCGCCGCCCAGCGCGGCCGCTCGAGAAAGTGTCTGGTCCTGGATCTCGACAACACCCTCTGGGGCGGCGTCGTCGGCGACGACGGTGTGGCCGGTTTGGCGCTCGGGCAGGGAGATGCCGCCGGCGAGGCGTTCCTCGCCATACAGACCTATGCATTACAGCTCAGGAGTCGCGGAATCGTACTGGCAATCTGCTCGAAGAACGATCCTCGAGTCGCCGAACGCGCTTTCGCGGAGCATCCGGAGATGCTCCTCGACCGGCAGCATATCGCCGTATTCAAAGCGAACTGGGACGACAAGAGCGAGAACATACGGGCTATCGCCGATGAATTGAACATCGGTCTGGACAGCCTGGTATTCGTGGACGACAACCCGGCCGAACGGCAGCGCGTCCGTGCCAGCCTGCCGATGGTCGCCGTGCCGGAGTTGCCGGACGATCCGTCCGAGTACGTGCCGACCATCGCGAGAGCCGGCTATTTCGAAGCGCTGTCGTTCACCAGCGACGACCGGGCACGCGCGGAACAGTATCGCAATCAGGGCCAGCGGGCTGCCCTGCAGGCCTCGTCCCAGAGCCTGGACGGTTTCCTGCAGAGCCTCGACATGCGCCTCGCTTTCGGTGAGCCGGGCGCTGCGGATCTTCCCCGTACCGCGCAACTGCTGGGGAAAACCAATCAATTCAACATGACCGGTCTCCGCCCTACCCAAGGCCAGATCGAAGACCTGATTGCGGGAGGCAAGGTCCGAGTGCTCGTTTTTCGACTCGCAGACCGCTTCGGCGACAACGGTCTCGTCAGCGCGCTGGTACTCGAATCCGGCGACGACGACGGTGCCGGCGCCGATATCCTCAACTGGGTCATGAGCTGCCGCGTATTCGGCCGCCAGCTCGAGGACGAGATCATGAACATCGTCGTCGAGTTGGCGAACGCACGCAACTGGCCGACGATCTCGGCACGTTTCGTACCGACCGATCGTAACGCGGTCGTCGGCGAGCTGTACGAGCGCCTGGGATTCAGCAAAGTGTCGGCTACCTCCGCGGAAACCGATGCGTCGTCGTGGCGGTTGACCACCGGCGACTACCAAGCTCGGCACACCCACATCGACAGAGGCTCACGACAGTGAACGACAGCGACTTGCTCAAACTCTTCGCCGGCATACTCGGGCGGCTGCTTTTCGACGATACGATCGTACTCACGAGAGAAACCGTGCGCACCGACGTCAATGGCTGGGATTCCTTCAACTACATCACTTTCATCGCGGCTGTCGAGCAGGAGCTGAAAATCCGCTTCCGTGTCGCGGATATCGAGTCCTTTGAAACCGTAGGCGACATCATCGACGAAGCGAAGCGTCTTTCTGACGCTTGAGGCTCTCGGGCGACTCCGGCGATGCTTTTCAACTCGACGACGTTCCTGTTCGGCTTCCTGCCAATCGTCCTCGCCGGCTTCCTGCTCCTGAAGTTGCGTTCGCTACAGCTCGCCTTGGGCTGGCTGATCCTCTCGTCGATTGTGTTCTATGCCTGGTGGCGCCCGTGGAACCTGCTGATCATCGGCCCGTCCCTCATCGTCAACTTCACGATCGCCAGAGCCTTGATGGCGCGCAGTACCGACGCGCATGGCCACGACTCCGGACGTTGGCTGCTTACGGCGGGCATCGTTTTCAACGTATGCGTACTGGGTTACTTCAAATACGCGAACTTCGTGCGGACAATCGCCAACGACATCGCAGGAACGGATTTCGTACTGCAAACGATGGTGCTGCCGCTCGGCATCTCCTTTATCACGTTCCAGTTGATCGCATTCCTGGTGGACGTACACGGAGGTCGGATCAAGTCTTGCAACTTCCGCGATTTCTGTCTGTTCGTGCTGTTCTTTCCACAGTTGATCGCCGGCCCGATCGTGCACTACCGGGAGATGATGCCGCAGTTCAAGGCATTGCCACGGCGCCCCGACCGGGAGGCCCTGGCAGTCGGACTGACGCTTCTCGGGATCGGCCTGTTCAAGAAGATCGTATTGGCCGACGGACTCGCCGCACACGTTACGCCGGTCTACACAGCGGCCGCCGGCGGTGCAGAGGTTACGCTGCTCTGGGCGTGGATCGCCGCGCTGGGATTCACGCTGCAGATCTATTTCGACTTCTCGGCCTACAGCGACATGGCCGCCGGACTTGCGCGTTCGATCGGCCCCCGTTTGCCCATGAACTTCTTCTCACCGCTCAAAGCGACGAGCATCATCGATTTCTGGGCCCGTTGGCATATTACGCTGACCCGCTTTCTTACCGCCTACGTCTACAACCCCATCACATTGTGGCTGAATCGGCGGCGATTATCGCGTAACAAAGAACTGCTCAACCCGCGCCGCCCGGCACTCGTTCCGTTCCTCTATCTGCTGGCCTTGCCGACATTGCTGACGATGTTCATCTCCGGGCTCTGGCATGGCGCCGCATACCTGTTTGTGTTGTGGGGCCTGCTGCACGGAATCTACCTGGTCGTCAATCACGGCTGGCGGATGGCCATGTCCGGCGACGGAACCGATTCAGACGGGAATCCTCGACTGAAACAGACTTTCGGTTTCGTCCTGACTTTCTTGGCTGTCGTCGTGGCGATGGTCTTATTCAGAGGCCCCACGCCTCAGGCGGCGCAGGAAGTACTTTTCGGACTCGTCGGACTGAATGGCGTCTCGCTGCCGGACACCGTACTGCAGATGCTCGGCCCCACGGCGCAGACCATGATCGCCGGCGATGACACCGGCGCCGTCGATTTGATACTCGCCAGCGCCTGGGTGCTGGCACTGACGGCCATCGCACTGCTGGCTCCGAACAGCCTTCAACTCGTCGCCAACTACAAGCCGGTCCTCGAAGACATCGATGCTCCGGGGCAGGAGGGCAGTCTTACTGCACGCCTGTTTCGTTGGCGTCCCTCTTTCGCTTGGGCGGTCATCGTCGGCGGATTGATCGTCGCGGCCGTAATGCGGCTCGGAGGCGAGAGCGAGTTCTTGTACTGGCAGTTCTGACTGTCGGCGCCGCCATCTGCCGGCCCGTTACCGCCAGACCTCCCAGGGCCGCTCACCTCGCCCGTGCATGCGGTCGAACTGGATCTTATCCTTGAAAGTGTCCATCGCCGCCCAGAAGCCGGTGTGCTGTAGGGAGCCGAGACGGTGTTTGGCGATCAGGCGCTCGAAAGGCTCCTCGACCAACTCCTCACCTTCTTCGAGATAGTCGAAGATCTCTTTGTTGAGCACCATGAACCCGCCGTTGATCCAAACGTCGGTCTTGTCCACGCTGCCCATCCGTGTCACGCGTCCGGACTCGTCGACGGCCAGGTGGTGGAAGGAGTGTGTCGGTTTGGTGCTGACGAAACTCGCGATCATGTTCTCTCGGCGATGGAAGTCGATCAACTCCGGCAGCGGATAGTCGGAGAGCTGGTCGCTGTAGTTCGCGAGAAACTCGGTCTCGCCGTCGAGCAGGTGGCGCACTCGCCGCAATCGTTGCCCGATGTTCGAATGCAGACCCGTATCGACAAAGTGGATGTTCCAATCTGCGATGTCGGAATCCGGCGGGATCGTTTGCTTCCCGCCCGCCCGCATCTCGAAATCGCGATACAGATAGCTATTGTAGTCGAGAAAGAACTCTTTGATCATCTGCCCCTTGTAACCCAAGCAAAGGATGAAGTCCCGGTGGCCGTAGTGAGCGTAGTACTTCATCAAGTGCCAGAGTATCGGCCGACTGCCGATTTCCACGAGCGGCTTGGGTATCGTGTCGGAGTGCTCCCGCAACCTCGTGCCGAAACCGCCGCAGAAGAGTACGACTTTCATGATGTCATCCTGCCTCGTCAGAATACTGTGCTTGACCGCCCGCTACTACCATACCTTCGCGCCATAATCTTCGCGAAAGCGGTGCGAAAACAAGTGGGGTCGACTGCCTGATCCCGTATTCTAGTCAATCGACCCGGCGGCTGCCTGTCGACTGGTCCACAAAGTGGCGGGTCGAGTAGAGAATGGAAGAATTTGTCGATATTATTGCGGCCATCTCGTTGCGGCCACGCCGACAGCCGGTGCCGTGACGGGACCCGCCAACGGACGATTACCGGTCATTCCCGCCCACAGCCCAGAACCGTAACCAAGGTCGACGAATGCGAATCGCATTGCTCACCCCGTACTCGGGCGCCAACCTGGGCGACGGCGCGATCCACGATGCCATCGTAGCCAACATGCAACGCTACGACGAAAGTATCGAGTTCGTGAGCCTCGTCACCGAGCCGGAAACGATTTGTGCGCTGCATGGGACGTCGGCGGTTACCCCGTCCGGATCGATCGGGCCGTTTGAGTTGACCCGACCGCAGGACGCCGCGACCGACCGGCCGCGCCCCTTGCCCCGGCGGCCTACGGCCCGACAAAAACCTGTCGGACCCGAAACCGACACGAATCTGCTGGGCAGGATCAAGTCTGCAATCAAGCGGACACCGATTGCCGGCCGGCTGCTTGTCGCCGGAGCAAGGCGTTTGTCCTGGCTGTGGTCCAAACGATCCGAGCCTTCCCACTTGCGCCGGTCGTTCGCGCTCGCGCGAAACTTAGACCTGATACTCGCCTGTGGCGGCGGCCAGCTCAACGATGCCTACGGCAATGCGTGGGGCCACCCCTATGCACTCTTCCGGTGGGCAGCGATTGCAAAACTGACCGGCACGCCGTTCGCGATAGCCAGCGTCGGTGTCGGTTCGCTATCTCTGCCGCTCAGCCGCTATTTCATTCGGCGCGCACTATCGTGGTCGGACTACCGGTCGTTCAGAGACCCGGCGTCGCGAGACCGGCTCTCGAATTCGCTCTCGAATTCGTTCTCGGGTCGGCCCGCGACGCGGGACGACCCGATCGTCCCCGACTTCGCGTACAGCCTGCCGGGCCGCCGCGAACCGGTTGCGGAACGCCGCAACGGGGCTTACCGGATCGCGATCAGTCCGATCAAATACGGAGCGCACCGCCGCGGAGTCCCGGGACAGGAGGCCGTCTATCGGAATTACGTCGACGCACTCGCGAAGCTCGCGTTGACGATACTCGACTCGGAACACGAGCTCGTTTTCGTGACGTCGTCCTGGGACGACGTCGAGGCATTGGAGCTGCTACTGCGGCAGATCGCTCGGATCCGCCCCGAGATCGACCCGGACTCGCTGGTCAAACTGCCGAGCGACGATGTCCGCGCGCTGGTGAGCTCGCTGTCGACCATCGATGTGATGATCGCCAGTCGCCTGCATAGCGTGATCCTGGCGCAACGTAACGCCTGCCCGACGCTGGCGGTATCCTTCGAGGCAAAGGTGGAAGCGCACATGAGGATTTTTGGTCAGGAACGATTTCTGATCGACGGTTCCGAGATCGACGAAACCGTACTCACCCGCCGGTTCCGGGAGATGCTGGACGATTTCGTTCCGCTTCGCCGCGATATCGGCGAGAAGGCGGAAGCGTTCTCGGAGCGCGTGCAACGACAGTATCCCCTGCTGCTCGACTTGGCGCGCAACGGCGCCTGATGAATGCTGTCGAACTTGCCTGGCTATTCGGAACCAAGTGCCAATAAGTAGGCAACGATCTTGTCACGCTCTTCGTCATCGACAACCCCGGCAGTCGACATCGTCGTCCCGGGCGCATACCCGGTCGGATCTCTCAGAAAATCGTCGAGCTTCTTCTCCGTCCAGCGCCCGGCCAGTTGCGACAGCCCGGGCGAATAGTCGAATCCCTTAGCCGACGCAATCGGCCGGGCGAACAGCCGGGCCAAGCGCGGGCCGATACGGTGTCCCGACCACGAGTGGCAACCGCCGCAGCGAAGCGCGAATAATGCGGCGCCATCATCGATCTGCTGTATCGGCCGCAGGTGGATGAGCGTCTCCGAGTCGCTCCACAATACGATGTCGCCGTCGCCGCGCATGCTGATGTCACGCAACCTCCTGCCGATATGGATCGGTTCGACGTACACCACCCGGTTTCCTTCGAGCTTCGCGCGCCACAAGGATTGGGCGCCGAGCGAGGTGATCAACAGATCGTCCAGCCAGCGGCTGAAGCTCGGGTCGGTCACTGCGACCAGCGAGGAAATGCCGATTGACGGCACCCAGGCGAAAGCTGGACGTGTCGTCTCGCG
The DNA here is from genome assembly GCA_028279985.1 of Woeseiaceae bacterium. Taxonomy (GTDB): domain Bacteria; phylum Pseudomonadota; class Gammaproteobacteria; order Steroidobacterales; family Woeseiaceae; genus UBA1847. The sequence goes on along the minus strand of JANQMR010000033.1, from coordinate 17,721 downwards.
TGCTTCCGCCGCCATCCCCGGCGGCCAGTCGACACTGCCGTAGTGCGTCCCATAGGTATGGTACGGATAGCCGTAGTGACTACCCTCCTCGAGCAGATTGAGCTCGTCTCCGCCTTGCGGCCCGTGCTCCGTGGACCAGATCCTCCCGGCCGCGTCGCGGACCAGCCCCTGGGGATTACGGTGCCCGTAAGTGAAGTGCGACACGGTATCGGTATGCGTGTCTATCACGACCGTCTTGCCGTAATCCGCGGCGGGATCGGAGACCAGGTTCGTCGGCTTGTACCATCCGTCGAACTGATGGTCGCCAACGGTCAACAGCAGCTTGCCGGCGCCCATGTCCAGGAGGCGGCCGCCGATCTGCAGACCCGCAAAGAACTGTCCGCGTCCCTGGACGACGGAAAGACACGGAGTGCTCTGGAAGACCGTGTTCCACTCCGACCGACGTTCCCCGGCCGATGCGCCCGGCGCGGGGAGCGCGTGGCCCGAGACACGCACGACGAAACACTGCTCGTCGCGATTCCAGTAGTGATGTGACACGTAGATACGAGTCGCACCGCGCTCACGAACGGCAACCACGTCCGCAATCCGCAGGTTGCCTGTCGCAGCCGTATCGCCGTTGTCCTTCTCGAACTCCTTACCGTTGATCGGCACCTGGAGCGAGAGGTCCTCGGCAATGAGTTCATCGTCCGGGCCGATCGACAATCGAAACACGCCGCCCCGCGCGCGGACCAGTATGTATCCGTCACCGTCCGGATCTCCGGTGATCGCACCGCCGCGGACCGGCGGTGCGGCTTCGGGAGGCAGGAAATCGGAATGGTAGACTGCCCGCAGGGTGTGGCGGCTGGTCTGGATCGTCGACACCAAGCTTGCCGCATCCTCGTCGTTGCGGCTTGCCACCAAGAGCGCGACGACGGTCGCGGCCGTGACGACAGCCGCGCCGATACCCATCCCGAGAATCCGCTGGCGCCATGTCCAGGCGGCAAAGACAGGTACCAGAACTCCCGTGGCGAACAATGCCAGACCGGAGAGCAATACTCGCCGAGAAAAATCCGGCTCCGGCAGCGACAGCACGATGACGTAGAGGATCGAGAGAGCAACGCCGCCGAATGACAGGAGCAGCAGCGGCCTCGCCTGCCCGGTCAACCGATGGAGCAGATACGCCGACACTACCGTTGTGACGTAAGCCACGAACAAGCCGATCACCAACAAGGCGGTAACGCCGCGCAGTGTCCAGAACGGTTCGGCAGTCAGCAGGCGGGACGGCACAATGAGCAGCGCCCCGGCGATCGCCGCATGCCATACAGCCTCATACCACCGGTGTGTATCGATGCGCGTCATTCGCCTGAGATACCTATTGATGTGCGGCCCGCGGCCTTACTGAGTAAGAGTGTCTTGCCGGGTAGGGCAGGCACAGATGGCGTTTCGGGATTCGCTGAGATTACTACGATGAGATTACTACGCTGAGATTACTACGATCGGCTTCAAAACACCCCATTTAAGCTGATCTAAAATTCTGTGCTCCCAGGTACGATACCGCGGGAGTGAGCGATGCTACGACGGGAGGAACTGCAGGACGCCCAATTGATATGACTGCCAGTGGAAAACCACCTTGGCTGTGCCCATCTCGGCTGTATACTCAGTTCTCCCGAAACAGTGTCTTGAGATCGCTTCTGGAATTGCTGCCGGCCTTCGAGGCCGTTGGTCCCGTTACAAGCAAAAGCAGTATGACAACTTTGTGACGTGCCGTCGAGTTGGGCCCTGACAAAGACCGTAGTATTCGGGCCGGCGGCTTGGTACTTTCGACCTGAGCGGCGGTCTTGAAACCTCGAACCGGGAGCGACGATCGCAATCCAGGCAGGACGCCAATTGCACTCTGATCCGGATCGCAAAGTTTGAAGTCAAAGAACCGCACTTACTCGACATTCGGCGCGACGCTGCTGACAGTCTCGATGTCGTGGACCGACCGCGCCCTGGGCATCGTCAGCATCCTGATCCTCGCCCGGCTACTCATGCCGGAGGACTACGGGATCGTCGCGATGGCTACGCTCGCCGTCGGGCTGGCGGACGTCCTGCTCGGTTTCAGCGTACACGTTGCGCTCATTCAGAACCAGAATGCAACGCAGGAACACTACGATTCGGCATGGACGTTGCGGCTGCTGCAAACGGTCGTCTCGATGTTGATCCTGTTGTTGCTCGCACCGGTCGTGGCCGACTACTTCAACGACGCCCGCGTCGAGTCGGTGATGCGATGGCTATCGTTGTCGGTTCTGCTCGCAGGGTTCGAGAACATCGGCGTCGTCAACTTCCAGAAGCACATGCAGTTCGGCGCCGAATTCCGTTTTCGATTCCTGCGTCGCATCATCGGCTTTACGGCGACCCTGATTGCCGCATTGATACTCAGGGACTACTGGGCACTCGTCATCGGAACGCTGACGGGCACCGTGTCCGGCGTTGTCTTGAGTTACATCTTCCATCCCATGCGGCCGCGAATCGGTTTCAAGAAATTCGGCGAAATCTTTCACGTTTCGCAATGGATGCTGGTCAATAGGATCGGTACTTACTTCCAGCGGAAGCTGCACCGAATCCTCGTCGGCCAGTGGTCGTCTACTGCCACGATGGGCGCGTATACGCTGGCGGACGAGATATCGTCGCTGCCGGCCGGCGAATTGCTCGCGCCCATAAACCGCGCATTGTTTCCCTCGTTCGCCAAGACCAAAGACGACATGACCAAGCTCAAGAAGCTGTTCCTGCTCGCCCAGGGCGTGCAAACGATGGTCGCAGTCCCCATCGCCTCTGGTCTGGCGCTGGTGGCGACGGAGGCGGTACCCGTCCTGCTCGGCGATAAATGGGATGCCGCCATCGCTTTCATCCAGGTGCTGGCGCTCGTGAACATCGTACAGGCGCTGACGACGAGCGGCAGATGGGTGCTGATCGTCGTCGGCCGCGTCCGCGCCAGTGCGCTGTTCGGCTGGGCTCAGGTGGTCTTGTTTGCGCTGATCGCCTTGACTTTTCTCTACGGCGAGAGCGCGATCAGCCTGGCGATCCTGCGCCTGACCGTCGCCGGCGTGGGGCTCTGGATACTGCTCTGGATGCTCGTTGCGTGGATCCCGACGCTGCGCCCGACCGAGGTGATTGCCAACTCGATTCGGCCTCTCCTCGCCGCATCGGCGATGGCGCTCGCGCTCACCTACCTGTCGCCGCTACTGACCTGGCCTGAGGCGGCGATCCTGATCTGCAAGATCGCGGTGGGCGGATTCGTTTACATAACGACGATCGGCTTGCTCTGGTGGCTGGCGGGACGGCCTCGCGGCGCCGAGTCGTACGCGCTGGAGAAAGCAGCCGAAATCGCCGGCAAGCTGCGGCAAAAGACCACCAACGCCACCCCCTGAAAACCGTCGACGGCCAAAAATCGGACCTACCCGGAACCGCACCCCGAACCGCACCCCGAACCGCGATAGTCTTGCCAGCCGCCGACCTGCTCGCCGTAACGTTGACCCAACTCCTCGATCTCGGATCGGTACTTCTCCGCCAGATGTTCGTGGAAACGCTGCGGCATCGCATGTTCGGGATTGGAGTTGACTTTCTTTCGCAGCGACGGTGCATCCAAGTCGACTTCGTCGTTTGCGCCGATGTGACGTAAAACGCGTCTCAGATAAGCCTGCGGGTCGTTACGCATCTCGTCAAAGAAGCAGACCAGCAGTTGCTCCTCGGGAAACACGCGGGTCCAGTTGTCGATCGTCCGACTGTAATAACCTTGCGTCAAGCCCGGCACGACGTCTCCCACCATCCCCCGCTCGGGTCGGTAAAACCACTCCTTCGAGAAATATTCGTAGAACTCGTCGTCAGGGATCTGATCGAAGCTTACGCCCCACTGTTCAGCCAGCTTCGACATCACGCGGCGCGCCGCGGACCACGACCGTTCGATCGGATTCCGTACCGTGAGAATCAGCCGGACGTCCGGCATGATCTTGTGCATGAACTCGATGCGTTCCGGCCGGAGTACGTTGTAACCGGGAGTGATTTCACCGCTGATGCGATCGCCGCCCTCCTCGAATAACGACGCGTAGTACGCCAATGACCACTCGTGGAAATTGCGGGTAAAGTAGTGTGTCTCTTTTTTTCTGGCGACAAAAACGTCCGGGCGCTTTTCCAGTTGTGCGAAGAGCCAGGTGCTGCCGGCCTGACCGGCGCCGAGTCCCACGAAATCGGGCATCCGGAGCTTCCCCGGCAACCGGGCACGATACGCCTTCTCGAGCGCGTAGATCGGTTTCTTGAGCGGCCGGAGCGGTTTCTTGAGAGCGGATACGATAGACATCTTGGACACGCGGGCCGTTGACGAGGCCCGCAAGCTTATTCACAAGCAGCGAAAGCAGTCAACCGCAAGGGTCACATCCTGCTACCGCCGATACTCGGATGCCGGAGCATCCTCTGTAAATCGTGTGAGGTAGACCGTGTAAGGTAGATCGTGCAAGTCGTCGTAACCGATGACGTCAGCCAAACCGCGGTCGCCGCAGCAGGTCGATGAACTCGGCGAGGATCGCACGACGCTGCCAGATGATCCTGCGGCAGATGTACGCGGTGATCGCGAGCTTCTCCCGAACGGCCAACCCGGTCCGCCAGGCGCGTTGCACATAGCGCAGATTACGGCGTAGTTTCGGCAGTTTGAAGGGGCTCGCTTGCGCGCGCCAGAACACCTGCATCTTCGCATCGTTGCTACGATCGTAGCTGCTCGCCTCGGCATGCATGCGGCGTTTGAACAGGACTTTGGGTACCTCGATGAACTGCCCCTGCATCGACAATTCGGCCATGAAACCGACATCCGGAGCGGGGAGCGTCGCATCCCCGAACAGCCCGGTCTGCCGCATCGCGTCGGCACGCATCAATCCGTATATCGCGTTCACCATTCCGATTCGTTCGAAGAACGTCGCGAACCGGACGCGAGCCGAGTCGAACGGCAGATGCAGGTTGTCGTCGTAGGGCTCGACGACCGAACCCGACTCGTCGATGATCTCGGTCTTTCCGTAACAGAGCACCGCAGCCGGGTTCTCCATCAGGCCCTTCAGACACGCCTCATGCAACTCCGGCTCGAGCAGATCGTCGGCGTTCGACCAGCGGAAAAACTCGCCTCGTGCCAGTTCGAAGGCCCGATTGAAATTCCTCGCCGCACCGATGTTCTCGGGATTCCGAAAATAGCGAATGCGCTCGTCCCAGTCGGCATATTCTCTGCAAATTGCTTCCGTGGCGTCTTCCGACGCATTGTCCACGATAATCAACTCGAAATCGCGGCAGGTCTGGGCAAGGATCGAGTCTATGGTCTCCGACAGGAACTGCTCGCCGTTATATACAGGCACGCCCACCGATATCGTCGGCACGCGGCTGCCACCGGCAAGTTTCGCATCTGTATTGGTTTCACTCATTACCGTGCTTGGAAGGGCAGTGTTACCGCCACGGATACTGGCGCATCCGCGCCCGGCGACGTCTGCCAATCGACTTGTTATTGATGATTTCTCAGAGGTCCAGGAGTGCCGGGAGGGTGCCACATAACACGCGTTTGACGCAATGTCAAAATCCCGCCGGCATCCCGCGGGGATTTGCGACCTCGGTCAAGCGATCGCTCCGAACTCAATGATAGACTATTGTTTGTTGGAAGTTTCGAATCGACGTCCCAGATCGATGTTGTTGCACGATCTCATCCTACGTTCCGCCGCTACGTCACCAAACCGGACGGCCTTGGTCAGGCGGCGAGAATCGCTCGACTACGCGACTCTCGCGACTGCGATGCAGCAAGTTGCATCCGGCTTGAAGGCGGCAGGTGTCGAGCCGGGAGACCGCATCGCGGTTTACCTGGACAAGCGTATCGAAGCCGTCCTGTCGTACTTCGGCGCCAGTTATGCGGGCGCCGTGTTCGTGCCGGTGAATCCCAGGCTGAAAAAGACGCAGGTCGCGCACATACTCGACGATTGTAGCGTATCGGTCCTGATCACCACGCCAGCAAGGGCACAGGACCTTGCCGAAGCGATTGCGGCGTGCAAAGACCTGCATACCGTCGTCGTATTGGACGAAGCTGGGAGAGCCGCTCGCCTGCCTCGACGTCTCGACCCGGTGAGCTGGCATTCGCTCATCGCGGGCGGTGCGCCCGACCGGACCGCCGTCAGCAGAATCGACGTCGACATCGCCGCAATCCTGTACACCTCGGGAAGCACCGGCAAACCTCGGGGCGTCGTTCTCTCGCACCGGAACTTGATTGCCGGGGCGAGCAGCGTCGCGGGGTATCTCGGCAACACGGCGGACGATGTCATACTGGCCGTGCTGCCGTTTTCATTCGACGTAGGCTTTAGCCAGCTCACTACGGCGTTCTCGGTGGGCGCGAGCGTCGTGCTGACGGACTACCTGCTCGCACGCGACGTCGTCGACGCGGCTGAACGTCATGGCGCTACCGGTCTGGCGGGCGTGCCGACTTTGTGGACACAGCTCGCCAGACTCGAGTGGCCCGAGACGGTGATCGACACACTGCGCTATGTCACCAACACGGGCGGTGCGATGCCCAGCAATACGCTGGCCGCGCTGCGCGAGCGCCTGCCGAAAACCGACGTCTTCCTGATGTACGGGCTCACGGAAGCATTTCGCTCGACGTTCTTGTCTCCGGATGAACTCGATCGACGGCCGACGTCGATCGGCAAGGCGATACCGAACGCCGAGATCCTCGTGGTCCGCGAGAACGGCACCCTGTGCGAACCCGGCGAACCCGGCGAGCTGGTGCATCGCGGCGCGCTGGTCTCGCTCGGCTACTGGAACGATCCGGAGTCGACCGCAAGACGGTTCCGCCCGGCGCCGAACCAGCCGGACGGCCGTTCCGTTCCCGACATAGCGGTCTGGTCGGGCGATACGGTCGTGCGTGACGAACAGGGTTATCTGTACTTCGTCGGCCGCAAAGACGACATGATCAAGTCCTCGGGCTACCGCATCAGTCCTGCCGAAATCGAGGAAGTCGTCTATGCTACGGGCCTGGTCGACAACTGTGCCGCAGTCGGCATGCCCGATGCAGAGCTGGGACAAGCGATCGTCCTGGTCTGCGAGTCGACACGGGCCGGGAAGGATACGCAGGACCGCCTGCTCGCCGCCTGCCGTGCGGCGCTCCCGAGTTACATGGTCCCGTGCGATGTCATCTTTCTGAAAACGCTTCCCTGTAATCCGAACGGAAAAATCGACCGGCGGGAGATCGTCGCGATGCTGGAAATCTCGGTCGCGGAAACGGCCGAGGGAAAAGGCTGAGAGAAACGGCTGAGCAATGAACACGCAGATACACTCGGCGTTGCAATCCCTGCAGTATCGGGACGGCGTTCTCACGTGGGCGGGGCGCAAGCTCACCGAAGTAGTCGACGAGGCCGGGCAGACCCCCCTTTACGTCTACGACCGCGCACGCATGTCCGCACGTGTCGAGGAACTCAGGGCAACGCTGCCGACACGATTGCACATCTATTACGCGATCAAGGCCAACCCGATGCCGGCCGTCGTCGCGCACATGGCGGAGTTGCTGGACGGACTCGACATCGCCTCGGCGGGAGAGCTGAATACGGCGCTGGAAACGGTCGTCGACCGGTCTCGTGTGAGTTTTGCCGGACCCGGCAAGCGGGATTTCGAGATCCAGGCAGCCATCGAAGCAGGCGTCACAATCAGCGTCGAATCGGTCAACGAGATGCAGCGTATCGCCGCACTGGCAGATTCGCTGGGGATGCGCCCCAATATCGTGCTGCGCGTGAACCCGGTGTTCGAACTCAAGAGCGCCGGCATGAAAATGGGCGGGCGGCCGTCACCTTTCGGCATCGATGCGGAACAAGTTCCGGCCGCGCTTGCGAAACTGAAGTCGCTCGACCTGTGCTTCAAGGGCTTCCACGTCTACGCCTGGTCGCAGAGCCTGCACGCGGAGGGTATCGCCGCATGTATCGGCAGCACGGTCGACCTGGTGCTCGGCCTGGCGGCCGCATCCGACTCCGACGTCGCAACCGTCAACCTGGGTGGAGGCCTGGGCATCCCCTATTTTGCAAAAGACCGGCCGCTCGAGCTGGCGACCGTCGCCGAGGCGGCGGAGTGTGCCGTAGAGCGACTGGGGGAGAAGCTCGGCGATCCCGAGGTGATCATGGAACTCGGCCGCTACCTGGTCGGAGAAGCGGGTGTCTACGTCTGCCGCATCGTCGACGTCAAGGAATCGCGCGGCCGGCGCTACGCGATCGCCGACGGCGGGCTGCACCATCATCTGTCGGCGTCCGGCAACCTCGGCCAGGTCATCCGAAGAAACTACCCGATAGCGGCCGTCGAACGGCGGCAACCGGAGGAAACGACCACAATCGTGGGGCCGCTGTGTACGCCGCTCGACGTTCTGGGAGATCGCGTCACGATCAGCAGGCTGGACGCAGGCGCGTTGATTGCCGTTCTTCAGTCCGGCGCCTACGGCAAGACCGCCAGCCCGGAGAATTTTCTCTCGCATCACCCGGCTGCGGAGATCCTGCTCTGAATCGAGCGGCTACGTTTCAGACCCGAAGGCGCAGGTACCGGCGGCGACGCCCAAGTCACCTGAGTCCGGGCGCGACAAGGGACAGGTGACGACAGCGCCGGCTGGGTCGCTGACGGTACTCGATCGAAGAGACTCAGAATCGAAGCCCGCCGTCGAGATCCAGCGTTCGTCCGAGGAAATAGTCGTTCTCGATGATGAAACGGCACCCCTCGGCGAGTTCTTCCACTGTCGCGAACCGTCCGATCGGCGAACGGGCCTTGATCCGCTCGAGAAAATATGGCGGTATCCGACGGGTCATCCCCGTCTCCGCGAAACCGTATGAAATCGCCGCGACACGAATCCTGTACGGCGCAAGTTCCTGAGCCCAGGTCACCGTGAGCGCCTCGACGGCTGCCTTTGTCGCAGCGTATGCGCTCTGGCCCGGGTTACCTGTCCGCACGACGGATGACGTATTGATGATTACGCCGGGCCGGCGTTTCGTCACCCAAGCGGCCGCGGCCTCTCTCGCAACCAGAAAGGTACCGGTCAGATTGGCGGCAAGCGTGGCGTTCCAGTCCTCGACCGAATGCTTCTTGGTGCGCTTGCCCAGACGCGAGACGAGCGTCTGATCGCGGAGAATCGCGGCGTTGTTGACGACCGCGTCGATGTCCCCGAACCGCTCGGCGACATCGGCCATGAGCGCCTCGACCTCGGCGGCGTCGCCGATGTCGCAACGCAGGGCCGCGATGCCCGGCTCACCGTCGCCGGCTGTCGACAACTCTGCCAGCGCATCGACGTCGTTGTCGACGACCAGAATCCGAGCACCCATGGCGGCGAGCTGTTGCGCGCAAGCGAGTCCGATGCCTGAGGCGCCGCCCGTTATCAGGATGCCGGATCCGGATACCTGCACTAGTGTGTCGCCTCGATGTTCTCGAGAAGCTGGACGATGTCGGCGATCGACTCGATCTCGATCGCATCTTCCACCGGAATGTGCTTGCCGAAACGGGTCTGGATCTCCGCCATCAGGGAAACGTGTCCCAGCGAATCCCAGCCGTTGATATCGCCCGGTCCGGTGTCGTCGGAGAGCTCGGACTCACTGCACTGGAAAAGGTCGGCCATTAGTTTCTTGAGTTCTGCCGCCGTGTCACTCATCGTGTCGCTCATGGGTCTACTGCACTCTCCGGTTGTCAAGCAAACAGGTTCAGATCGCGTCGGTACGAAGCACGGAACGGCAGAGGCGCGATACCAACCCTACGCCGTCCCAAGGATTCTCGAAGTTGTTACCCTCGCCGGGCTTCGGGAAACGGCACACTCCGAAGTGGGCCGCCTGCTCGGTAAACTCCGCGAGATCGTCCGCGGCAAGCTGGGTGACGACGGTCTGTACGTTGAGCGGAATCAGCGGATAGACTTCGCTAAACGACTCGAAGGGGATGAGCTGGACGAACCGGTTGGCACATTGCACCGAATCGTTCGGTGTGTCCAGCACGGCAACCGTCCAGCTCGTGCCGTCGTCACGGGCGATCTCGCCGCCCTCCAGCAAGGCCCGAGCCCGATCGAGCCCGATGGTGTACGTCTCCGAGAAATCCAGCGGATGCCGGGGATAGTTGTTCGCCGCGTCGGCGAAAGCCCGGCTGAAGTCGTCGCGGAAACGTTTGAAGCGTTCCGAGTCGCGGCCCGCCCGGACGAAGATACATTGCGGCGAGCTGCATGCAAGCTGATCGAAAACGGCCGTATCGACCGCCAGCCTCCCGATACCCTTAGGATCGATCGCCGCCGGGTCGATCACGGCGAGACTCGCCCGCGGGCCGAATACGATGTCTTCACATTCCCACGGCACCGGCAGCGACCGAACCGCCGTGACGGCCTCCCGACCGCCCCAGGCGATCCGCACGTCGGCCGCTTCGCTCATGATGCGGTGTGCATCGGCGTGATCGGTCGGGAACGACACGACGACAGTCTCGCGAGCGATACCCGCTCCGGCTTCGGACCCTCCTGCGAGTGCCTCCAGAAACGGCGAGACGACGTCCTCCTGGCGGGAACTCAGCCGGACCAGGTTGCGATTGCCGAGAACCACGGATACGGCCCACGAGAACAGGGCCAGCAGCGGCACGTTGCCTGCCACCCAGTGACAGACGAGTCCACGCGGCACATGCCGGATGCTTTTGCGCGAACCGACGCTCACGAACTCAGACAGCGACCGGGGATCGGCCAGCTCGCGGCGAATCAGTCCCTCGAGCTGGCACTTCTGAAGAAACGTCGCCAAGTAGGCCAGCCCCTGAGCCGGGACCTGCCGACGGATGACGGACGACGGCTCGAGGATTCCCTTGGCAAGCCGGTCCAGCGCCTCCAGGCGCTCGGTGAAACCGACCCCACTGTCAGGCGCACGTGCCCGCAAAGCCGCAACGGCCTCTTCGAGAGATCCGCCGGCGGCGTCGGGTGCATGCCGGATGTCAACGGCGTACGACATCGCTGCACCCCCGGGTTTCGGAACGCGGCGCACGGCCGCGGAAGACGAAAGCGGTACCCGATCTGCCGCAGGCGCAGCCATTCGTCTGGACGATACACCCGAGATCTTCCGACAGGACCGAGTGATTGGGCGCTGCCAGCGGCAGGCTGCTGATTAACTGGATGAGACCCGGCTCGCCGGGCTCGGCGGGCTCGAGCGTGTCGGCACGGCGCATGATCACATCGGCCCAGTACGGAACGTGTTTGACGCCTTCCGGACAATCGGGATAGACGATACCGATCTGCTCGACCATGCCGTAAAAATCGATGACCCGCTCATGCGCCAATCTCCACGGTTCGGCGACCGTCGCGTTGAAGGCGGGTTTGTCTACCGCAATATCGGTCAGCTTCTTCCATCCGCCGCTATGCAGGAAGACCGAATCCGGATGCGCTTCGAGGCCGGACAGCTCCGACATCGCACGATGTGCCTGGTACAGGAGGTAGGTGAAGCCGTACGCAATGAACGGCCGGCCGTCGATCTTCGCCAACGCCGCCGACAGCGCGTCCAGGTCGATCTCCGGACCGTTATCTCCTTCTACCATGACGAAATGGAACTCGTTCGCCATGTGCGCCAGCGCCAGAATCGCCGCACCCCTCGCGCTGAAACCTTTCGTTCCGCGCACCGTGGATTCGAGGTCGAAAACCAGGTAGGGGCGGCGTTCCGCACCGATGAAGTCGGCCAGGATCAGGTTGGCGCTACGCGTCTGGCGTTTACGGCTCTCCTTGTCCACGTACACCTTCGCCGCGCTGGTAGAAGTAGTCGAAGAAGACTGGATGACTGCCAGCTCTTCCCGGCTCGATCGCAGATCGTATTCCTTGAACAGCGATACCGGCACGAACGGATAGTCCGCTATATTGTCGACTATATTGTCGGCCTCCCGGCCCCCGGTCCGGCGCCAGTCCGCGACCAGCGTCGCGTATTGCGGGCAGCGCTCGACATGGTACTCGAGCAACTCGCTCAAGCGGCTGCCGAGGAACGCCGCCTTTTCTTGCGGGCGCATGGAAAACGGGCCGACATCCTGGACGAACAGATTATTCAACCGCCGGGCCTCCGCCTGCTGATTGCGACCTCATTGCGACTTGCTCACTCTCTCGCTTACTGCAACTTGCCTACCGCGACTCGCTTACCGTAATTCGCTTACCGTAATTCACTTACTGTAACTCGCTTACTGCAACTCGCCGATGACGAATGTCTCATCGTCGGGAGACAAGCGTGAACGCTGCAGTTTTCCGTTTGCCGTCAAAGGCCAGGACGAGACGCGCACGTACCGGTAGGGGATTTTTGCCGGCACAAGCCGTTCCCCGAGGAAAGCGATGATCTCCTCGCGCCGGACGTCGTCATGAGTCTCGATGTAGGCGACCGATAGCGTGCCCCGAATCTCGTCTTCGATCCTGCCGATCGCACTGGAGATGATCGATGGATGCTCGGACAAAGCCCGCTCGATCTCCAGCGGCGCGATCTTCTCGCCGCCGACGTTGAAAACGTCGTCCGAGCGCCCCGTTATGTAAATATAGCCATCGCGAATATAACCGTAGTCGCCGGACAGCAGGAAACCGTCGCCTGTAAATGCCTTGCGGCTGCTCTGCGGATCGTTGAGGTAACCGTCGAATACGTTGGGGCCCCGTATTGCGACGATACCCTGCTCTCCATCCTCGACCGGGGCATGGCTCCGTTCATCGAGTACCCGGACCTCCAGCCCGTCGATCGCCCGGCCGCAGGTCGGCTCGGCGAAACGCGGATCATCGCCCCTCACGTAGGAAATCCGCGGCGTTGCCTCGGTCATGCCGTAGTTGTCGAAGAAGCGCGCCTGCGGGAACATCTCCCGTATCTCCGGCATGAGCGTTCGATCCATCGCCGCTCCAGCCGAACACAGCACCCTGACCCCGGGCATGCTCAGCGGGGCCATGCGATGGATCGTGCACAAGGCGTGATACGTGGACGGGACCCCACAGAAAGTCTCGAGATTCTCGGCCTCGACTGCCTTTGCGAACTTGATGGGATTGCGAAAACTGGCGAACAGGCGCACGTGGCCGCCGACGTAGAACATCGTGAAAAGCTGCGTGAGCAGCGCGTAACTGTAATGCAGCGGCAACACGATCGCCGCGGACCGGTACCTTGCATACTCCAGATAAGCGGAAACCGTTTTCACCGAGTGCAGCAGATTATCCCAACTCACGGGAACGCCCTTGGGCACGCCGCTCGTGCCGGACGTGAAGAGAACGAGCGCCTTGTCGGCGCTTGCCGGCGCCAGCTCCGCATCACCGCCCGCTTCGCCGTAAGCGGCAGGGTCGACCAGAGTCGCGCCTCCGCAGCGCGCGGCGATGGCCTCCAGCGCGGACTTGGGCGATGCCGGGTCCACCGGCACCGGAATATTGCCGCTGCGCGACGCAGCGACCAGCGCGACCACGAAGGCGATCGATTTTTCGGCCGGCACCAAGAGATACGTGCCGAGACCGTTTGCGGCCTGATAGGTGCTTGCGAGCACGGCAGACCGATCGAGCAGTTCACCGTAAGTCAGGCGCTCGTCGCCGTCCGCGACGGCTACGGCATCCGGATCGGCCGCGCGCAGCCATGATTCCAGCACATTCGTCATGACATTCGTCATGCGGCCTGCCGGGCGGCGATCTCGGTAACGAACGCAAGCCGCTCGTCCGGACTGGGACGCCGCGGATTGGAGCGAATTGCAACGTCACGCGCCATACGTTCGGCTATCTCTGCACGATAATCCGGATCGGCCGCGAACCGGTCGATCGCCTCGTATTCACCGGCCGCTTGCAGCGCTACGTCGGTAATCCGCTGCACGCTACGGCGTAACGCATCGACGTGCGACATGCCCAAAGCCGCCAGCAATCCGGTCATCTGCGGCGTCTCGGCATTGAAGGCGATGCCGGCATCGAGCCCGGCGGCGTTGGCCAGGCCGTGAGGCACGCCGTCACGGCCGATGGCATGGGCGTAGGCGTGAACGATACCTACCGAGCAATTCGCCGCGGCAACGCCGGCCAAAAAGCTCGCCTCCATCAGGCGATCCTGCTGCGCATGATCGGGTTGCGGCTCGAAATGCTCGAAGATCAGACGCAGGGCGCTCAGCGCCGAAGCCCTCGCCAGCGTATTCGGTACGACGGAAAGGTACGACTCAACGCCGTGGCTGATGGCGTCGCTGACGAAACCCGCGAGCCTTGTGGCCGGTATGCCGTCGAGAAAACGGCTGTCAAGAATCACGTGCTGCGCCGCGAACACCGGCGCCACAAGCGAACGTTTTTCTCCAGTGCGATCGGCGTAGACGACTACGTCCGCCGCTTCCGCACCCGTGCCGCATGTCGTCGGCAACAACCAGAACTCCGGTCTGTCGAGCCCGGCGCCCGGCCGCAATTCTCCGGCATCGAGGTCGAGGATGCCCGCCGACTCGGCCCAGGCCAATCGGGCCCAGTCCAGCACCGAGCCGCCACCGACGGCCACGATCCGCCGCGCGCGCCGCGCCTCGAGGAACGTCGCGCCCTCTCGAATCGCGTCGAGGTCGGGCTCGCCGGCCGGTTTACACAGACTGTTGTCGCCCGAGAGACGTCCGGACCCGCGCTGCAGGGCCTCCTCGATACACGCACGAACGTGCTTGGCGCCGCTCAACAGGAATGCCGTGGCGCCGTCGTCGCACTCCGCGAGTGAGCGGACCGAACCTCGCCCGAAAGTCACCAGGGGCGCATGCCGGAAGCGCGGGTAGCTGATTGCAAGCTTTGCCATAGGACCCGAATAGTATCAGCATATCCCGAAGCTGAAACGGACGTGGTTAACGCTACCCTGCCGGCTCCGGGTCGCGTCTCGACCGCTTCGGGCCGTTGTCCACCGGCGTGTACGCGCGAAGTCCGAGCCTGCGCAGCAGGTTTCGAACGGCTTGCCTCGCCAGCAACAACCTGCCCCGCACCGTGTCGGGATTGAGGGCCTGAAGCCCGACGAGCTGCCGCCGGTGTTCCATCCAATCGCGCTTGTAGGCTTCGTTCCCGATGCCGAAATCGATCTCGGATACACGCCAGACGTCGATGGCCTGTTCGAACATATGCGCGGTCAGCAGGGAGCCGACCGACAGGGACTCGTAGGCGGGATCGTGTGCCAGTTTGTAGATGTACGCCGTCTCGTCGGCGACGATCCAAAACTGCACGGCCACGGCCTGTTCATCCAGATAGAGTATGCCGAGCCTCAGCGCACCGGATCCGGCGCACACGTGCATCAGCGCCGGTATGAACGCCGAGCTGAACTCGGGCTCTTTCCAGCTAAGAGCGTAGACCCGTTGATACTCGGCCAGTGCCGCCGGTAGTTTCCGTTCGCACTCTGCAACCTCGAGCCGAAGCGCATGGCGTTCGCCGGCCTGCCTGAACCTGCGCCGCAAGGTGTTCCGCAACCTCGCCGGTCTCGCAGCCAGGTATTCCCCGAAGCTACGCCCGGTGACGTCCACGTACCAGTTCCAATGATGGTGGAACAGCTCCACCCGCCACCCGGCAGCCACCAGCGCCGATTTCAGCAGGATCGTGTTCGGACTTTGCAGCGAGAGGTTGCGGAGCTCGATCTCGCTCCACGGCGAACTTTCCCCGGCCAACACCCCGAGCATCCTGGCGGCGATCTCCGGCGCGTGCGTTTCGGGTCCGACGAGACCGGGGTAATGGATCGTGTAGTGATTCGTCAAACTCCGCAGCCGACCGTTCCTCCGATCGGTCTGTAGCCACAGAATGCAGGTCTGTCGATCGCGGCCGGCTTGCCCGTGGCCGGCGAGTAACAATAGCGCCGGCTTCTGCTCGAAGCCGACGCTCGCAAGACACGAAAACCATTCGGACCGGGAAAAAAAGCCGGCGACGCCGTCACGCGCGGTGCCATCTCGGATCGCGAGCGGAAGATCGGCGACACTCGTGTACCGTCGTATCTCCGGGTGCATCCCCTGGCTATCGCTCGTCACGACGGTCGAAACACCTAAGCTGGGCCGCAGGCGCTCACCATACCCAAATTTCCGAACCGTTGCCCGGTGTCGGCTATTCCGCGGTGAGCGCGCCGGGCGGATTCGGTCGGACCGGGCTGCCCTTTATCAAGAATTCCGCAACGTTCGATACGTCTTTCAGGGCGGCAAAGTGGCGACCCCAGATGTAGAGCGTCCTGCCGGGACCGCTGTTCTGACTCGAGTTGAACTCGAACCAGAAGTTGTCCAGCCCGCCGCTCATGTTGTTGTAGTCGAGCGCATCAAATAGTTGCACGGGCCCGCGCGTTTCGTCGGACACCCAGAGCGAGAATTCGCGTCGATCGAAATCGACGTAAGCCCAGAACCGGGTCCAGGTATCCGGAGCGATGAAGAAGTCGTTGACCTGCCCCGGCAACGGCGCGCCCGACGGATTCCAGACGTAGCCGCGACCGTCGATCTTTCCGACGTCGTTCGCACCGCCGAAGTTGAATCGGGTCCGGATCTCGATGCGCCGCGCATCGTTGGAGCCGTCTTTCGACAATTGGAATGCCTTGTGCTGACGCAACCCGCCAAGGTCTCCGAGGAAACCGTTGTCCCAATACGCTTCCCACACCAGCAGCAGGTTCCCCGACGAGACAGTCGGGAATTCAGGGCGTAGCTGGTCGGGACTCGCCACGCCTATCCTCATGTCCCACCGCGCTGCGTTCATCTGCGCATCGTAAACGGGAGGGTTCTGTCGATTGGCCGGATTGCCGGCGTTGATGTCCGCCTCGATCTCGTCTGCGTTGTCGTAGGTGCGAGCCGCGAGCAGTTCCGGCCGCGACTTGATCCAATCAAAATACGCATCCGCGATTGCCGCCGACGGCACGGACAAGCCGCAACCCAAAATCAGCAACGATGCCGCCGCCAGCCTGATTGTCGTACCGCGTACTGGAATCAGCAATTGATGTCCCTCCATAGATAACTGAAACCCGGGCTTGATCCAACTCGCCGCTCGCCCGCGTTCGGACGCGACAATCCTACAGACGATACTATCCGGCCGCTACCGCCGCAAAATGACAACACCCGAATCCGAACGTAGTCCGCCGATGCCAGTCCGCCAATGCGTCGCAGCCTCGGGTGAGCGCCTGTCATTCCGCAGGACTTACCATAATGATATTGATAACGGTATTCCGAAGCGGACCAACTACCGCTATACGTCTCACGTTATACGTCTCATTTCCGCGGCCCGGAATATGTGCGCCACGTCACACTTTGATCGACGGCGACGCGAGTATACGACCGACCGGCGGTGCTTACGTGCCCTGACTCGTATGGGTGGACTGATAGGCAACGATCTTCCAACCGTCTTCGTCCTCGACCCAGACGGAAGTGAACCTCAGGTTGAGCTCGCGAGCTTCGCCCCGGACTTTAATCTCGAGCAGCGACCTGCCGGTGATGACGACACACGCATCGTACGCCTGCACGCGTAGATCGTCGGTCGTGATGGCTTCGTAGACGAGTGTGCCGGACGAGAGTTTTTCGAGGAACGACGCCTTGTCGTCGAGCCGGCCGCTCGCATGCGTGAAAATGAGATCGTCGCTCAGGGTCGCTCGAAGCGCCGGCAGGTCCACGCGGACCATCGCCGCATACCGCGCTTCCTCCAGCGCGAGCCAATCGCGGTCAGGGTCGTCCGCCGCAGCGATACGGGTACCGGCCAAAAGGACGCCCGATATCGCGAGAGACGCCACCACCAGGAGCAAGGAGTTGTTCTTGATCATGATTTTCGATTCGTTGCCATGTCGGTAA
>JANQMR010000010.1 GCA_028279985.1 Woeseiaceae bacterium | reverse complement strand
TCGCCGAGCTGACACTGGTGCTGGTCTTGTTCGCGGACGCGGCGCGTATCGATCTCAAGACCGTCCGCGTCGATCATAATCTCCCGCTGCGTATGCTGGTTGTCGGTCTGCCGCTGGCGATCGGGCTCGGCACCTTTGCCGCCGTCGTGCTGTTCCCACCGTTTTCGATCTGGGAGGCGGCGTTGCTGGCCGCCCTGCTCGCGCCCACCGATGCCGCGCTCGGCCAGGCGGTGGTCAGCGCCAGGGCGGTGCCGGCGCGCATCCGCCAGGCGATCAATATCGAAAGCGGCCTGAACGACGGTATTGCGCTGCCGGCCGTGCTGATGTTCGCGGCGCTCGCCGGGGCCGGCGCCGCCCATGGCCTTGGTAACGGCGCCGGCGAATCGGCGGACTGGCTGCAGTTTGCCGTACTGCAGGTCACGCTGGGGCCGGTCGTGGGCATTGCGATCGGATATGCCGGCGCCCGGCTGATCGACAACGCCGCCACGAGCGGCGCGGCCAGCAAGCCGTTTCAGGGGATTGCGATCCTGGCATTGGCCGGCCTTTGTTACGTCGCCTCGGAGCTGGTCGGCGGTAACGGCTTCATTGCCGCCTTCGTCGGCGGCATGGTGTTCGGCAATACGATTCGCCATCCTTGCGATTTCCTGTTCGAGTTCATGGAGACCGAAGGCCAGTTGTTGATGTTGATCACTTTCCTGGTGTTCGGGCTTGTGCTGTTGCCGGAGGGTCTGCACGGCCTCCAACCGGTCCATGTCCTCTATGCGGTCCTGAGTCTGACCGTGATCCGCATGCTGCCGATTGCCGTCTCGCTGATCGGTACGGGCGTGCGCGTGCCAACCTACCTTTTCCTGGGCTGGTTCGGTCCGCGCGGCCTGGCCTCGATCCTGTTCGTGCTGCTGATTCTCGAGGAAGCGGAGATCGTCCACCAATCGGCGATCCTGTCGGTTACCGTGATTACCGTGGCGCTCAGCACCGTGCTGCACGGCGTCAGCGCGGCGCCGCTGGCGGCGGCCTACGGGCGCATGGCGGAGCGCATGGGCGAATGCGAGGAACGTAAACCGGTGGCCGACGTCCCCCTGCGTGAAGGGGGCGTGCGGCGGCGTCATTCCTGACATTTCTAAGTGCCTGTCCCATTGATTTGTCGCCATTGATTTGTCGATGGTGGCAACCCGGTGGGTAAATCCAGCACCGTCAACCCGGACGGTTCGGTGGAAGTGGCCGAGGCGCTGGATATGTAGCAGTGCTGCCTGTTGCTGCGGCGGGGCGACAAAACCGCCCACCGCTTGCAGTGGGACCCGGGTTTCGGTGGGTCAGGCTCCGGTGACCGATGCGCGCCCGGCCCTTGAGACCGAAGGCACCGCCGCAGCCGGCTGTGGTTTTGCTAAGGCGCAGAAAACCTCCCGGTGTCGTCAAGCGGCCTGCTGATACAGCGGCAGCTCGAACTCGAAGCGGGTGCCGGCGTCGAGCTTGCTGGTGACGGTGATGCGTGAGTCGTGCAGGTCGAGGATACGTTTGACGATCGCAAGGCCCAGGCCCGAGGAATCGGAGCGGGCTTCCTCGCCGTCGAGCGCGCGGTAGAAGCGGTCGAAGATGCGTGGGATATCGGTTTCCGAGATACCCGGGCCGTTGTCGGAGACGGCTACCGCTACCGAGTCTTCCTGTTCGGTAATCGAGATTGTGACTTCGCCGCCTTCCGGGGTGAAACGGATCGCGTTTTTGACCAGGTTTTCCAGCACCCGCTGGATCAGGCCGATGTCGCCCATCGTCAGGGCGCCGGCGGTATCGGCTTCGACGTCGAGTTGTATGCGTTTGCGTTCGGACTCGAGGTGGAATTCCTGGGCGATGTCCTGCACCAACTCGGCGAGGGAGAAGGCTTCGAGGCTGGGGGTGACGCTGGCCGAGTCGAGTTTTGCGAGTTCGAAGAGGTCGCCGATCAAGGTACCGAGGCGTACTGTGTGTTTACGCGCGATTCTGAGGTAGCGGTCGCGGTCGGTGTCCGACATCGACTCACCTTTTATCAGCAGTGTTTCGATCGATCCCTGCATCGCCGACAAGGGCGTGCGCAGGTCGTGGGAGATGTTCGACACCAGCTCGCGGCGCAGGCGGTCGTTTTCCTTGAGTTGTTCGATCTGGGTGCGGATTTGCCGGGACATGTCGACAAACGCGCGGGACAGTGCATCGATCTCGTCGCCGCCGGGTTTGATGTCGCCAAAACCCGGTTCGACCGTGAAGCGTGAGGCCGTGGCACGCTCCATTTCGCAGGCGAGGCGGTTCAGGCGTTTGGTCAGCAGGCGGAAGACCAGGAAGCCGATCAGTGCCGTCAGGACTACGATGGCCGCCACCGCGCTGGCGCTGGCGCGTGCGACGTAAGAGTTGCCGATGTCGCTGGCCAGGGTTTCGTAGGTTTGTCCGCCGAGCACCACGTACAAATACCCTTCGAGGCCGGAGTCCGAGACGACTTCGGCGGCCGAAAACACCTTGGCGTTGTCGGCGCTACGTGGGTCGTCGCCACGTAGCGGCGGGTTTGCTTCACCCGCGATCAACGCGCGGACCGGGGTGAGATCCACCTGTGACATCACAACGGAGCCTTCCGGCAGGTTGTGGCCCAACACGCGGCCGCCGGTATCGAGCAGGTAGATTTCGGCGGTCGGGTTGATCACCATCGCGTGGCTGGCAAGCTCGTACAGGCTGTCGAGATCGGGGACGCCGTTGGTGATGAGCTGGCGCTGGTCGGTGACGTACATCGCAATCGGTGCGTTGAGCTTTTGGGACAGCTCTTCGTAATAGGCGTGCGAATAGATGCGATCGACAAAAAAGAAGCCGGTGCCCATGACCAGGACGATCAGGAGCAGGGCCAGCGACAGTTTGGCGAGCAGGCTGTTCATGGATGACTCAGCGGTGTGTCATGGATAATCCATTGGCCATTCACGAAACGGCTCATGGATGATTGGTGTGTCATGGACAGTCCAATGGGCCGTTCACGAAACAACTCATGGATGATTCGTAAGCCATCGATGGGCTATCTCCACGCTGCGGACGGGTTATCGACGGACTCTTCATGCAGCCTGCCCCGAGAACTTGTAACCCACGCCCCACACCGTCACGATCATCTTGGGCTCGGACGGGTTACTTTCGATCTTGGCGCGCAGGCGGTTGATATGTGAATTGACGGTGTGTTCGTAACCTTCGTGGCCATAACCCCAGACGCTGTCGAGCAGGTCGGCGCGGCGGAACACGCGTCCGGGGTGGCGGGCCAGGTATTCGAGCAGGTCGAATTCGCGTGCGGTCAGGTCCACCGACCTGCCGCGCAAGGTGACTTCGCGGCGTGCCGGGTCGATGTGTACCGGGCCGGCGTCGATGGCGTTTTTGGAAACTTCGTCGTCCGGTGAGCTTTGTTTCAGCAGCTCTACCCTTCGCAGGATTGCGCGGGCGCGTGCCGCAAGCTCCAGCACGCTGAAGGGTTTGGTCAGGTAATCGTCGGCGCCGGTTTCGAGGCCGAGCACGCGGTCGAGCTCCGAGGACTTGGAGGTGAGCATCAGGATCGGCTGGTACGGGCGTTCGCGGCGCACCGTACGGCAGATTTCGAGGCCGTCCGGTCCCGGCAGGCGCAGGTCCAGGACGATCAGCGCCCAGTCCAGTGTCGTCGCGAGGCGCAGCCCTTCGTGGCCGTCGTTGGCAATCCTGACCTCGTCGCAGAGGTCGCGCAGGTGCAGCGCGGCGAGCTCCGCGATGTCCCGTTCGTCCTCGACCAGCAAGATCCGTCGCGCCATCGGTTCGACTACCTTTGGATTGCGAGTGTCCGGAGAATAGACCCTGAACTTCACGGAAATATCACGAGGCTTTAACGATGGACAAAAACGATGGATAAAGAAGGACCGGCGGCAAGTCCGTTTACCACCGGCCAACGGGGAGCAAGGGGTTTCATTCGATAGGCAGCTTTGCAACCGTGGCGAGGGAGCGTGGACAGGCGATTAGTCCCTTTATCGCCTGTCCGGGAGTGAGGGGCGTTACTCGATACGCTCGATACGTACCTGGGCAACCGGATTGTCGAAGCGGTGCTGGCCGTCGAGGCTGGAAGCCGGAAAGCCGCCGTCCTGGCCGACGACGCCGACGTGCATCGCAACCACGTCCACGTCGTCGCGCTCGGCGTTGAAGCCTTCGCCGCCGCCGGCGGGGCCCGGGATGTGGTCCGCGAGCTCGGTGTTGGCTTCGGTGCCGGCGTCGTAGGCGATCGTGCGCATCGTCAGGCTTTCGCCGACCGCGAGATTTTCGACCGAGGCGGCGTTCAGCATCGTGATTGCATCGTTGGTGTTGACCAGCATCGTGCCGGTGCTGACCAGGAGCCCGGGCAGCTCGCTTTCGAGGATCTCGAAGGCGATGGCCTCGGAGCCGGCCGGGCCTATCGGCGCGGCGCCGGAGGCGGTTGCGACGACGTTGGTGTCGGCATCGGCTTCGGCGAGCAGCGCCGTGTTGTCGCCGCCTTCGGCGAGGTCCTCGAGGCCCACGGTGGCGGGCACGCCGACCGAGAACACCGAATAGCCTTCGACATGCGCGATGACGGCCACCGGCGACAACGGCTGGGCGTTGGTCAGATTGGTGACGGTTACCTCGAAGCTCGCCATTGCCGGCGGGGGTGGCGG
The DNA here is from genome assembly GCA_028279985.1 of Woeseiaceae bacterium. GTDB lineage: Bacteria > Pseudomonadota > Gammaproteobacteria > Steroidobacterales > Woeseiaceae > UBA1847. The sequence goes on along the minus strand of JANQMR010000010.1, from coordinate 1,125 downwards.
CGGCGGAGGGGCAACCGCCGCGATGTTGTCGTCGTTGTCACAGCCCGCGAGCAGCAAGGTGCCCGCCAGGAGCTGCAACGGCAGCGGGGGTTTGCGAATAAACGAGTTCATGATGCTGCTCCTAGCGGACCGTGAGCGTGACCCGGATCACCGGGTTGAGCCAGCGGTGCACACGGCTGTCGAGATCGCTGATGCCGCCGGCCTCGTCGGTGTCGCCCAGCGAACCGCGGTGGATGTGTACCGTGGTGTTGGCGTCGGGTCCGGCCGCGCCGGTGCCGCCGGTGCCGGCAAGGCCGCCCGGATCGGCTGGCATGCCGGGGGCGCCCGATGCGCCGCCGCCGGTCAGGAGCTCGTCGTTGGCTTCGGTGCCGGCGTCGTAGGCCGGGACGTTGAAGACGTAAGTGCCCGGCTCAGTGGGGATTTCGACGGCGTTCAGGCCGGCAAAGGCGTCGTTGGTCGGCAGCAGCATCGAGACGATCGATAGCCGGTCGTTGGAGGTGCCGTCGGTGTTCATCGTGAACTCGACACTCTCCGCCGGCCCCAGTAGCCCGCCCGCCGGATTTTCGGCGATGGTGGCGCCCAAGGCCGTGACGTCAGCCACGAGTCCCGAGATGTCGCCACCCTCGGCCATGGCCTGCAGGCTGGCGGACGCGGGCTCGCCGGTCACGAACAGATTGGTGCCGGCCGGATGGGCGGCGGCCAGGAACGGCGTGTAATAAATCGCGTTGCTGAGATTGGTGATACGCACGTCGAAATCGACGGCGTTGGCCGCTGGCGCGGCCACAATCGATGCCGCGAGCATCGCGGCACTCAGGGATCTTTTCATCGGGTTTTCCTCCGGGTATCTGTTGGCTTGCGGTTCGGAGGAGAGCTTGGGCGGCAAATCTCACGCGGAGATCACGGCCGGCTCACGAATTGCTGGAGTATCTGTGGCGGCGGGTCCAATTTCGTCGCGGGCCGGGATGGCCTCCGAGGCCCGGTTCTTGACTGCTCTGTGCCGGGCCGGTCTAATACCCCGCTCACCGCGGGCGGCCGCCCGCGAGCAGCCTGGCCAGGTAGCTCAGTTGGTAGAGCAGCGGACTGAAAATCCGCGTGTCGGTGGTTCGATTCCGCCCCTGGCCACCA
>JANQMR010000022.1 GCA_028279985.1 Woeseiaceae bacterium | reverse complement strand
GACCCGGTTGAAAAAGTCGATCTCCAGCACGCTGACCGACCGGTCGCTGCGGAAAACGTCGGTCAGGGCCTGGATCACCTCGCCTCGCTGCGCTTCGCTGAGCTTGCCCGTAACGCTCGCAAGGTACTTGCGCAGGCCGGCCTCCGCATAGAGCTCCTCCCGGGCGGCGACGCGGACGTCGGCCGCGGAGAAGTCTTCGCCGGTGTGCGCTTTCAGGATCGCCTGGATGCGCTCGACTTCGACCGACTGGATGTTGATGTCGGCGTCGGCGGCGCGAGCCAGGGTCATCAACAAGACCTCCTTGAAAAGCTCGTTCTGCTTGGACTCGTCGATGTCGGAGCCGCCGAATATTCTCAGGACGTTCTTGAGATCTGCGATGGGCATGACGTTCTCTCTTGCTGCTGTTCTGGCGGCCGGCGGCGCTCGGCAACGCGGACCGGTCCCGAGTATACACGCCGGGCGGCGACGGCATCATTGCCGATTCGCTCAATCAACGGATTGGTGTAGGCCGCAAACGGCATCGAGAACGCGTAGATGTTCATGATCAGAATGCCCAGCACGCCGACGCCGCGCAGCGCGTCCAGACAGACGATTCGCCGGGATGAAGGCTCCGCCGGCGCCGGGCCGCCGCTTGCCGGCGGGGTGTGGGCTTAAGTCATCGCGATGGCCGCTTCGGTGTCGGCTCTTGTCGTTCTAGCCGATTAGGATAACGCATTAAGTGTGACAAATATATGATTGTTTTTAAGGCAAAAACCCCTTGCATTTTCTCGCAGCCGATACATACTCTGGCCCCGGGCAAACTACTGAAAGGAGGTGATCCATGTCTAGTGAGATTGAAAGGTTGGTGAGAAAACCGTTGAGTCTTGACCGGATAATGGAGGCGCCTTTTCGTATCCGCTGACCGAGTTTTCCCGAACCAAATCTCACGGAGGGCCGCCGCCAGGCGGCCTTTCTTTTTGCCCTGGTCTTCTTGCCCCGGTCTTCTCGCAATGGCATCCCCCGTCCAGGCTGAAGTCCTTGCCGGGTCGAACCGGCTTTCGAAATCAGGCCGCCGGCAGCATTCCGCCCAGCGCGGCCAGGAACCGGTCGATCTCGGCGAGGCTGTTGTAATGCGCGGCGCCGACGCGAACGGCGCCGCCGCTATCGAGGATACCGAGCGCCTCCGCGGCTTCGACCGCGTAGTTGTGGCCGCTCCACACGAAGATGTTGTCGGCGGCGAGTCGGCGCGCAAGCTCCGCGGGCGGCAGGCCGGCCACGACGAAAGCCACGGTCGGAACGCGGCGCGGCATGGCGTCGGGTGACGTGATACCCAGCACCCGAACGCCGGGCAGGGACTCGAGTCCGCCGGTCAGCCGGGTCGACAGCGTCTGCTCGTAGTCGAACAACAGATCGAGCGCGGCGGCGAGGTGTTCGCGCCGGCCCCGCGGCGGCGGCGCCTCGTGAGCTGATGCCGTGTCCGATGCCGTGTCTGAGGACATGGCTTCGGAGAATCCCCCGCCGTGACCCGAAACCCGGTCCGCCGTAACAACCATGGTCTCGCCGATCCACGCCAGATAGTCGATCGCCGCCGCCGTGCCGGCCATGCCTTCGTGGGATGCCGTGCCGGGCGCGAAGGACCACGGCGGGTCGGCAGGGGCCGGCCTGACCTTGTAGGGTTCCAGGCGTTCGAGAACCTCCCGGCGGCCCCACAGAATCCCCTGATGCGGACCGAAGAACTTGTAGGCCGAACAACAAAGAAAATCGCAGCCGATCGCCTGCACGTCGGTTACGACGTGCGGCGCGGATTGGACGGCGTCGATGTAGGTCCAGGCGCCCACCTCGCGAGCCCGGCGACAGATCTCGGCAACGTCGTTGATCGTACCGGTGAGATTGCTCGCGGCCCCGACGCAAACCAGGCGCGTGCGTGAGCTCAACAGGCCGTCGAGCTCGTCGAGGTCGAACTCGAAGGTATCGACATCGAACGGCAGCCAGCGGACGGTCAGACCATGGTCACGCGCCATCAGCACCCATGGGTACACGTTGGCGTCGTGGTCCATGCGCGATAACACGATTTCGTCGCCTTCGGCGAGGCTCGCCGCAATGTGCCGTCCGATCGAGCGCGACACATGGAAGGTGATCGTGGTCATGTTGGGCCCAAAGACGATCTCGTCCGCGGACGGCGCATTGAGAAAATCCGCCATCGCCCGCAGCGCGTCGTCGACGATCTCGCCGGCGAGCACCGAGCTCCGAAACGCACCGCCGAGATTGGCGTTGGCCTCGAGCATGCATTCGGCCATGCGGTCGACGACCTGCCTGGGCACCTGCGTGCCGGCGGGATTATCTAAGTGGATACGCGGCAGGCCGCCGTCGGAGATCGACAGCGCCGGAAATCTCGCACGAACCGCATCGAGATCGTACCCGGCGAGCCGCCCGCGGCACGACGCCGCCGCAGCGGGTCCCGAACGCTCACCGGATGCGGACATCATTCCGTGGGCTGGCCGCCCCATTTTTCGCGGTGCGCGTCTTCCGCCTGCTGGCGGACCTTCTGATGCCGCCGGGACAACAGCAGGGATCCCGGCTCGCAGACCCGGGCCTTGATCAGGCCAAGGTCGCTGGCCGCGTCGAAAAGACTGGGATACCAACGTTCCCAGTTGGGCAACAGCGTTTCGACCTGATCGCGAAGGCTCATGTTGCGACTCTAGCCCACGCTTCGGCCGGAGACAACGATCGATTGCACATCCCGCCGTGCCGTTTCGTAAGCAGCCGGCGCCTTACTGGTAACGCTTGAGTATGCGCTTGAGCTCACCCGAGGGCGGTTTCAGGCTATCCAGCGGCAGCTCGGCGAGCGGTGTGTCGACGTTGCCCATCAGGTCGTGCATTTCCCCGCGCGCCTCGTCGATGTACAAAAGGCCCGTCGTGATTTCACCGGCGTTGAAATGTTCCCGCAGGTACTTGAACGCCGCGGCCCGACTGGTCGGATCGTAGTACTCGTTGACTTTCCTCAGCATGATCACGCTACCGTCGTAGAGGTCCACGGGCACCGCCTCGCCTTCTTCGTAGTCCGCGCGGATTTCCTCGGCCGGCGGGATGTAGTCCACGTCGACGACGTGATGGTAGAACTGCCGGGTGTGCGCGTAACTCTTGGTCGACCCTTCGTGGTCGTTGAAGGTCACGCAGGGACTGATGACGTCGACCAGCGCAAATCCGTCGTGCCTGAGCGCGCCCTTGATCAAAGGCACGAGCTGCTGCTTGTCGCCGGAAAAACTGCGCGCCACATAGGTTGCGCCCAGGCTGATCGCGGTGCTGACGGGATCGATCGGCTCCTGTTGATTCGGCAGGCCCTTTTTGGGCTTGCTGCCAATATCGGCCGACGCGGAGAACTGGCCCTTGGTCAGGCCGTAGACGCCGTTGTTCTCGATGATGTAACACATGTTGAGATTACGGCGTATCGCATGCACGAACTGGCCGACGCCGATCGACAGCGAGTCGCCGTCACCGGATACGCCGATGTATGTCAGCTCGCGGTTCGCGACATAGGCGCCGGTCGTGACCGACGGCATGCGGCCGTGCACGGAATTGAAGCCGTGCGCCTGGTTGACGAAATACGCCGGCGTCTTGGACGAACAGCCGATACCGCTCATCTTGGCGAGCTTGTGCGGTTCGATATTCAGCTCGAATACCGCCTGGATGACCGCCGCCGTCACCGAATCGTGACCACAACCGGCGCACAAGGTCGAGACGGCCCCCTCGTAATCCCGGGCCGTCAGCCCCAGCTTGTTCCTCGGCAGGCTGGGATGCGAAACCTTCGGTTTGGCAATATAACTCATGTCTGCTTCGGCCTCGGTCAGGCCGCCCTCCCCTTGGCGATCTCTTCGAGTACCCGATCGACGACGAATCCGGCGTTGATCGGTATGCCGTTGTAGTGCAACAGCGATACGAGCTTGCTCGGGTCGGCGTCGATGTCCAGGACCAGCAAGGCACGCAACTGCGCGTCGCGGTTCTGTTCGACGACGAACACGACCTCGTGTTTGTCGATGAAGTCCTTGACCGCTTCGTCGAACGGAAACGCCCTGACACGGCAGTAGTTCAGTCCGACGTTCTGCGCTTCGAGCCGGTCCAGCGCTTCCTTGCAGGCAGCATTTCCGCTGCCGACGGTCAACACACCGGTCTTGTTGCGTTTCGAATAGCGGACTTCCGCTTCCGGCACGAGCGTGCGAGCCGTCTCCCATTTGACCAGCAGGCGATCGACGACTTCCTGGTATTCGTCGGCATCCTCCGTATAGCCGCCGTACTTGCTATGCCCCGATCCGCGCGTGAAATAGGAACCCCGCGGATGCACGCCGGGCAGGGTACGGTAGGGGATGCCGTCGCCGTCGAGGTCGAGGTATCGATGAAACTGCTCGAGTTGGTCTATTTCCTCGGCGGAAAGCACCTTGCCGCGGTCGGCGGCATGAGTCTCGTCCCACTCGAACTCGGGCACCATCCAGTCGTTCATGCCGATATCGAGATCGGACAGGACCATCACCGGCGTTTGCAGCCGCTCGGCGAGGTCGAAGGCCCGGGGCGTCATCGTGAAACACTCGCCGGGGTCGGCCGGGAACAGCAATACGTGCCTCGTGTCGCCGTGCGAGGCATAGGCACAGCTCAGCAAGTCCGACTGCTGGGTGCGCGTCGGCATGCCGGTGGACGGTCCGGTCCGCTGCACGTTGAACACCACCGCGGGCAGCTCGGCGTAATAACCGAAACCCAGGAACTCGCTCATCAGCGACACGCCGGGACCGCTGGTCGGCGTGAATGCCCGGGCGCCGGCCCAGGTCGCGCCCAGCACCATGCCGATCGCCGCGAGCTCGTCCTCGGCCTGAATGATCGCGTACGTGCGCTTGCCGGTCTCGGCATCGACCCGATACTCGGTGCAAAAGGAACGGAATGCGTCCATCAGCGAGGTCGAAGGGGTAATCGGATACCAGGCGCCGACCGTGGCGCCCGCGTAGACGCAACCGATGGCCGCCGCGGTATTGCCGTCGATCACGATATGTCCCTTGGTTGCATCCATGGGTGCGACCCGCTTGGACAGGGGACAGGCGAAGTGCTCCATCGCGTAGTCGTAACCCAGCCGGATCGCCTCCATGTTGGACGCAACCAGATGCTGTTTGTCGGCGAAGGTTTCTTCGAGCAGCTCGGTTATCGTGTCGAGGTCGATCTCGAGCAGCGCCGCCAGCGCACCGACGTAGGCGATGTTCTTCATCAGTATGCGCGCCCGCGCACCGTCGAAATGCTCGTTGCACATCCTCGACAGCGGAATACCGAATACCGTGATGTCTTCACGGCTCAGGAGCGCGCTGCGCGGCCAGGTGGAATCGTAGATCAGCCAGCCGCCCGGCGTGACTTCGGCCATGTCCCGCGCATAAGTCTGCGCGTTCATGGCCACCATGACGTCGACGCGATTCGCTCGCGACTGGTAGCCCTCGCCGGTGACCCGGATCTCGTACCAGGTCGGCAGGCCCTGGATGTTCGACGGGAAGTAGTTCTTGCCGACGACCGGCACGCCCATCCGGAATATCGCCTTTCGGAGCAAGCCGTTGGCGCTTGCCGAACCGGTGCCGTTGACCGTGGCGATCTTGATGACGACGTCGTTGACCGCGGTCATTGGCCTTCCGTCCCGATCAGGCGGCCGACGTGCCGGCCTTTCTATGCCGGCGGCTCTCGGCGGCTTCGTCGGTGGCGTAGGGGATCAGCACCGTGGACTTCTGCATGTCCCACGCGCCGGTCGGACAGCGTTCGGCGCAGAGCCCGCAGTGGACGCAAAGGTCTTCGTCCTTGACCATGACCCGGCCCGTGTGCGGCAGGTCCGCCGACACGTAAAGCGCCTGCTCCAGGTTCTCGGCCGGCGCCGACAGCCGGGTGCGCAGGTCCTGCTCGTCGCCGTTGTGGGTGATCGTCAGACAGTTGACCGGACAGATATCGATACAGGCATCACACTCGATGCACAGTTTCGCCGCGAACACCGTCTGGATGTCGCAGTTGAGGCAGCGCTCGACCTCCTGGATCGTCTGCTCTACGGTAAATCCAAGCTCCACCTCGATATCGAGCTTTTTGAAACGCTCCCTGAGATCGACGTGCGGCATCAGCCGGCGCGCCGCCGGATCGTAATCGTTGGAATAACTCCACTCGTGCATGCCCATCTTCTGGCTGGACAGGTTGATGCCGACCGGCAGGCGGTCGGCGATGTCTTCGGCCTGGCAATACCGGTGGATCGAGATCGCCGCCTCGTGGCCGTGGGCGACGGCCCAGATGATGTTCTTCGGCCCGAAGGCCGAGTCGCCGCCGAAGAACACGCCCTCGCGCGAACACATCATCGTCGTCTCGTCGACGACCGGACACTCCCACTCGTCGAACTCGATACCGATGTCGCGCTCGATCCACGGGAAAGCGTTGTCCTGGCCGATCGCGAGTATCACGTCGTCACAGGGGATCGTGGTTTCCCCGGTGACCGTGCCGCGATCGATGCGCCCCCTGTCGTCGACCCGGTACTCCATCAGCTCGAAGCGCATGCCGACCAGCTTGCCGTCCTCGATGACGAAGGCCTTGGGCGAGTGATTGACGATGATCTCGACGTTCTCTTCTTCGGCGTCCTCGAGCTCCCAGTCGGAGGCCTTGAAATAGCCGCGCGGCTTGCGCGCCATCACCTTGACGTCCCGGGCACCCAGCCTGAGCGAGGTACGGCAGCAATCCATCGCCGTATTGCCGACGCCGATGATCAGCACCCGCTCGCCGATCGTCCCGACGTGCTCGAAGGCGACCGATTCCAGCCAGTCTATACCGATATGGATACGGTCGCTGTCATAACGGCCTGGAATTTCTAGGTTTTTTCCGCGCGGTGCACCGGTACCCACGAACACGGCGTCGAACTCGCCGCCGTCGAGCAAGGCCCGCATGCTGTCGATGCGATGATTGAGTCTCAGGGCCACGCCCATGTCGAGGATGTAACCGATCTCCTCGTCCAGCACTTCGGGCGGCAGCCGGAATTTCGGAATATTGGTACGCATCAGACCGCCCGTCGTATCGAGCGCCTCGAAGATCGTCACTTCGTAGCCCAGCGGTCTCAGGTCGTTGGCAACGGTCAGCGACGCGCAACCGGCGCCGATCAGCGCGACCTTCTTGCCGTTGCTCCGGGCCGGCGCCTTGGGCAGGCGATCGGTGATGTCGTCGCGATGATCGGCGGCGACGCGCTTGAGCCTGCAGATGGCAACGGGCTTGTCCTCGACGCGACCCCGACGGCAGGCCGGCTCGCAGGGCCGATCGCAAACGCGTCCGAGTATCCCCGGGAACACGTTGGACTCGCGATTCTCCATGTAGGCGTCGCTGAAGCGACCCTGGGCGATCAGTCGAATGTAAAGGGGAACATCGGTGTGCGCCGGACAGGCCCACTGGCAATCGACGACTTTGTGAAAGTACTCGGGCTTCGTAGTATCGGTCGGTTTCATCTCGGTCGGTTTCATCGACATGCCGCGCCGAAGTATCGCGCCGGACCCGGTGCCGGCCCATCTTCCAGTCCCTCTTTGGGCGCTAGCTTAATTACTTGCGGCCGAAAGTAAACAGTTTTCGAAACTACCCAAGCCGGCTGCAGTCCAGCCTTCGGCCGGCGATGTTTTTTGTCAACTCGCCGCCGTGTTTGCGGCATGCGACGCATTGTGCGATAAGTCACCGGAGCCCCCGATTCGACGGTGAGATGGACGACGGCGACTATATCGAGAGCATCGATTCGGCGGCGGTGTACGACATCGCAATGGAAACGCCGCTGGAACTGGCGACGAATCTCTCCGGCCGTATCGGCAACCGCGTCTGGTTGAAGCGCGAAGACAAACAACCCGTTTTCTCGTTCAAGCTCCGTGGGGCGTACAACAAACTCGCGCGCCTGCCGGACGAGACGCTGGCAAACGGCGTGATTTGCAGTTCCGCCGGAAACCACGCGCAGGGCGTGGCGCTTGCCGCGCGACACCGCGGCGTCCGGGCCGTCATCGTCATGCCGCGGACTACGCCGGCCATCAAGGTCGACGCGGTACGGACGCTCGGCGGCGAAGTGGTCTTGCACGGCGACGCCTATGACGACGCTCACGCGCACGCGCGCGAACTCGAGAAACGGCGAAAGCTGCTGTTCGTCCATCCTTTCGACGATCCGGACGTCATCGCCGGTCAGGGCACGATCGGCAGGGAGATCCTCGACCAGGCTGTCGAGCCGATCGATGCCGTTTTCGTGCCGATCGGCGGCGGCGGGCTGATCGCGGGTATCGCGGTTTACATAAAATCGAAGAACCCGGACATCCGCATCATCGGCGTGGAGCCGGAAGACTCGTCGGCAATGCGCGATTCGTTCGCCGCGGGTAAACCGGTCACGCTGGAACACGTCGGTATTTTTGCCGACGGCGTCGCAGTGCGGCGGGTCGGGGACGAGACCTTCCGTTTGTGCCAAAAGTACGTGGACGACATCGTCACCGTGGACACCGACCAGATCTGCGCCGCCATCCAGGATATCTTCGAGGACACGCGGGTCGTCGTCGAGCCGGCCGGCGGACTTGCGGTTGCGGGCGCCAAGAAATACCTCGCGGCGGAAGACGCAACGGACCGCTCGGTCGTCGCGATCAACTGCGGCGCCAACGTCAACTTCGACCGCCTGCGGCACATCGCCGAACGCGCCGCGATCGGCGAACACAAGGAAATGCTGATAGCCGTCGAGATCCCCGAGAAGCCGGGGAGCTTCCGCCGTTTCTGCGAGGCGGTGGGTCGCCGGGGGATCACCGAGTTCAATTACCGATACGCGGACGACAGCAAGGCGCACATCTTCGCCGGCGTGCAGTTGAGCGGCGGCCTTGCCGAACGCCTGGAACTCGTCGACAAGCTCCGGGAGGCCGGCTACCCGGTCGAGGATCTGAGCGACAACGAGATGGCCAAGTTACATGTGCGTTACATGGTCGGCGGGCGAGCGCGCGGTATCGCCAATGAACGCTTGTTCCGCTTCGAGTTCCCGGAACGTCCCGGCGCGCTGCTCGATTTCCTGAACGCCGTCGGTACGGGCTGGAACATCACCCTGTTCCATTATCGGAATCACGGTTCGGATTACGGGCGGATACTCGCCGGGATCGACGTGCCGCGCGACGACGCCGACGAGCTCGAGGCGCACCTCGCAGACCTCGGTTACGCGCATTGGGAAGAGAGCGACAATCCGGCCTATTCGATGTTCCTGTCCTGAGCGCCGGACAAAAGGTTTCACCAGTCATCGATATCGGATCGATCACCCGGTCTTATTCCAATTGATTCGCAACCATTCCCCGTTCCGGCGCATCAAAGCTCCGACAACCCGGCACCATGGCGAGTCCGGCGACCGGCACCGAGGTAGTCCGCATTGTGTTCGATATCGATTGTGTTCGATATCAAATGTGCTTGAAGACCATCGGACGTCACAGGAGTGACATAGAGCAACATCTGTGACGTCCGCGACAGGTTTAACGTAACAAACTGATTCATTCCCTATGCTGTTTGTTACTGCCTAGGCGGCGGCGCAAGCCGCCGCCTTTTTTGACACTTACGGCGGCGTAAGCCACCGCATTGTTTTTGACACGCGCGGCGGCGTAAACCGCAGCTCTTTCTAACACCTGCGGCAGCGCGAGCCACCGCATTTTTTCGACATCCGCGACGGTGCGAGCTGCCGCCGCTTTTCCGGCATCCGCAGCAACGCAAGCCGCACCTCGACACTCACCACATGTCGCGCATCCGGGCGCCGACGTCGATACGCCGCTGCGGCCGGGGCCGGCCGCCTTGCGCATCCCGCTCGCGCACGCCGTGGAACCGCCTTTCCATGGTCTCGAGCATCGAATCCGTCAGGAATCGACTCCGGCCGCCGTAGACATGCCTGTCGCCGTTGCGATGCTGCCGGGTCACGGGGAACTTGAGCGGTACGACCAAGGCGAGGAACTGTTTTGCGCGTGTCATCGCGACATACAGCAGGCGCCTTTCTTCGTCGATCTGACTCGGATCGCCCAGTGCGAACTCGGATGGAAAGTTGCCGTCCGTGACGTTCAGAACATAAACGGCTTCCCACTCCTGGCCTTTGGCCGAATGTACCGTCGAGAGGATCAGATAATCTTCGTCCAGCCGCGGATCGCCGGCCTCCGCGGCGCCGGCCGGCGGGTCGAGGGTCAACTCGGTCAGAAAACGTTCGCGACTGGAATAACGACCTGCAATCTGCTCGAGCTGGTCGAGGTCCGCCAGCCGCTGGTCCACCGCATCGTAACGACGTTCGAGCTGGGGCCGATACCAGCGCCTGAGCATCGCGAGCTGCCCCTGCCAGGCCGGGTCGGAGGCCTCCGCGGAAGCCAGCGATTGCATCAGTTCGCAAAGCGCCGTCCAGTCGGCCGTCGACTCGGACGGCACCCTGAAGCCCGGGAGGGATGCGAACCGGAAATCCGCGGCGGCCAGGTGTTCGAAACAGCGTGCCGCAATCGCCGGTCCTACGCCCGGCAGGAGCTTCAACACCCGGAAGGCGGCGACCTCGTTCCTGGGATTCTCGCCCCACTTCAGTATCGACAACAGATCCTTGACATGCGCGGCTTCGAGGAACTTGAGCCCGCCGTACTTCACATACGGTATGTTCCGGCGTACGAGTTCGATCTCCAGGCGGTCGCTGTGGTGCGCGCTGCGAAACAACACGGCCTGGTCCTCGAGGGCGAGGCCGGCCTCCCGGTTCTCCAGCACCCGGCCGACGACGTAGTCCACTTCGGCATCGCCGTCCTCGACCGTCACGTAAGCCGGCCGCACTCCGGAAGCTTTGTCGGTGAACAGCGTCTTCCGGTACTGCCGCCCACCGGCGGCCATCAAACGGTTTGCGCTGTCGAGTATCGGCTGGGTGGAACGATAATTGTGCTCGAGGGTGACGACCTCGGCGGCCGGCTCGAAGGAATCGGCAAAACCCAGGATGTTCCCGACCTCGGCGGCACGGAACGAGTAAATCGATTGCGCATCGTCGCCGACGACGGTGACGCCTTCGCCGCGCGGTTTGATCGCGCGAACGATCTCGGCCTGCAGGCAATTCGTGTCCTGGTACTCGTCGATCAGCACGTGGTCGAAACGGGCGCCGATTTCCGCGGCAAATTCGGCTTCCCGAACGAGCTCGCGCCAGTAGAGCAGCAAGTCGTCATAGTCCAGCGCCTGGATGTTCTGCTTGCGCTCGACATAGGCGCGAAACAAGGCGCCGAGCTCCGATTGCCAGTCGCCACACCAGGGAAAAGCCGCAGCGAGCGTGTCCGCCAGCGATTCGCGTGCGTTGACGCAACGGGAGTAGATCGCGAGACAGGTGTCCTTTTTCGGGAACCGGCGCTCGCGGCTCGACAAGCCCAGCTCGTGGCGCACGACATCCATCAGGTCGGCCGCATCGCCGCGATCCAGTACCGAGAACTGGGGATCGACGCCGAGATTCCCGGCGAACTCACGCAACAGCCGGTTGCCGATCGAGTGAAAGGTACCGGACCAGGGTAGCAGGGCCGACCGCGGCGTCCGCGCGTCGGGCCGGCGCAGCGTCTTGCGGATGATGGCCTCCGCGCGCCGGGTCATGGTTTCGGCCGCGCGGCGCGTGAATGTCAGCAACAAGATGCGCTGAGGGTCCACACCCTCGACGATCAGGTGCGCGACCCGGTGCGCCAGCATCGTGGTCTTGCCGGTCCCGGCGCCGGCGATGACCAGGAGCGGGCCGGCGCCGAAGCCCCCGGCGTCGACGTGCCGGCCGTAGATGACGGCGCGACGCTGCGCCGCGTTGAGCGTGTCCAGGTAGGCGTCGGCTGCGGGTTGCAAGACTGGCTCCCGGCAAAAACTGGATTTTTATACAGTGCTGGACATATTTACAAGCACTCTCCGCAGAACGCGTCGATCGCTGCGGCAAGCCGGCCGGGCGCCTCGAAATGGAGCATGTGTCCGGCGTCTTCGATCCGCAGGGCCTGGCGGTTGGGGAAAGGCAGATCCGGGTCGCCGGACTTCGGCTCGAGACCGACGGCCGCGCCGATCTCGCTCAGACTGCCGGTCACCAGCAGCACCGGCGCGGTGACGGCCCGCCAACAGGCCTCGGCCTCGGCGCGTCGGTACAAGACCGCGTTCGGCAGCTTGTGTCGCGGATCCGCCTTGAGCACCAGACCGTCATCGCCCTGCTCCGCCCATTCGCGCGCGACGAACAATGCCCGGGCCGGACTCATGCCGGGACTGCGACGCCGGACTCGCGCCGCCAAGGTTTCGAAATCCGGGTACCGGCCGTAGCTCGGCAACGACCGGCCGCGGTCTATCCATTGCCGGTAACGCAGCGGCGCCTGGGCCGGGTCGGCGTCCTCGAGACCGAAGCCTTCGATATTGACGAAGGCCCGCACCCGCTTGGGCATCGATCCCGCGTAAAGCCCGGCGACGTTTGCGCCCATGCTGTGACCGACGAGCATGACCGGCGCATCGGGACTGTACCGGTCGAGCAGCCGGTCCAGGTCGGCAAGGTAGTCGGGAAACCAGTAGGCGGACGCAGCATGGCTCGAACCGCCGAAGCCACGCCAGTCGGGTGCGATGACACGCCAGCGGTCCGGCAGGCAATCTACGACGAACTGAAACGTCGTGCCCGTATCGCCCCAGCCGTGCAGATAGAACAACGGCGCGGCGCCCGGCTCGCCCCATTCGTGAACGACGTAGTCCACGCCCCTTATCGACAGGTGTGTGCTGCGTCGCCTGCGCTGCGGCAGGTAAATCGAGGACTCGGCCATGGCGGTTGTCGGTTTCTGCGAAATCATACAGTCTAGCCCGGATAACCGGCCCGTTGCCGCGTACTCTCCCGGTTCCGTCGACATAAGGCCAGTTGTTCGGACCGGCGGAAGCATCTCGCCCAAGTTATTTCGACACCAGGTGAGTTATCCGGGCCAGTGTGGGCATAATGTGTCGCAAATCATGAGCTGCGACGTTTCACCCCTTTCGACATGACGTTCGAGATTGCACTGGTTCTGGGCATCCTCGGAGTCGCACTGGTCCTGTTCATCAGCGAAGTCATCCGCATGGACGTCGTCGCACTGTTGGTGCTCGGCACTCTCGCGATCAGCGGACTGGTCGAGCCCGAGCAGGCGTTCCTGGGTTTCAGCAACAGCGCCGTCATCACGGTCTGGGCCATGTTCATCCTGAGCGAGGGCCTGACCCGCACCGGTATCGCCGACGTCATCGGACGGCAGGTGATGCGTATCGCCGGTCGCCGCGAGTTCACGATGATCATCGTCATCATGATCACCGCCGCCGTGTTGTCGGCGTTCATGAACAACATCGGCGTCGCCGCGCTGATGCTGCCGGTCGTCGTGGAAGTCGCCAGGCGAACCCGTATCGCCGCATCGCGGCTGTTGATGCCGCTCGCCTACTCGACGCTGCTCGGCGGACTGATGACCCTGATCGGGACACCGCCGAACCTGCTGATCAGCGAGTCGCTGGCAATCGGCGGCTATGCGCCGTTCGAGCTGTTCGACTTCACACCGTTGGGCGCCGCCATCATGATCGTCGGCGTGTTGTTCGTGGCGCTAATCGGACGTTTTCTGCTACCGAAAAAACCGGTGGAACACGACAAGGCAGTAAGTCAGCGCAACCTGCGCACGCGCTACAAGCTCCACGAGCGGACTTTTTTGATGCGTATACCGCAGGATTCGATCCTGGTCGGCAAGACGCTGGCCGAAAGCCGTATCGGCGCGTCGACCGGACTGATCATCCTGTCGCTGATCCGAGACGGTCGCAGCGAAACGCTGCCGGGCCGCCGTACCGTGATTCGCGGGGGCGACGGCATCCTGGTCCAAGGCCGCGTCGATCAGTTCCGGGAGCTCCGTCGTCTGAGCGACCTGGTCATCGAGCGCGAGGCGCCGGTGCTCAAGTCCATGGTGTCGTCGAAGGTGGGTTACGCCGAGGTAACGATCGCGGACGGCTCGCCGCTGGATGCCGAGCTGATCCGCGACGCCGGTTTTCGCGCGCGTTTCGACGTCGTGGTCGTCGGCGTGATGCGTCGCGGCGGCTATCGTATGAGCAACCTGGCTTACGTACCGCTGAAATCGGGCGACCGGGTACTCGTCCAGGGGGAAAGGGAAGCCGTCGAGCAACTCGACCGGTTTTCGGACTTTTCGAAGGTCGAAATCGTCAGCGGCGACCAGCCCTCGGAAAACTACCACGCCGACGAGCGTCTATTCGTCCTCCGCCTGCCGAAAGAAAGCGAGTTGGTCGGCGCGAGCCTGGCGAAGAGCCGGCTCGGCGACGTATTCGATTTTCGCGTGCTCGCCGTGTTTCGCGACGGCAAGCTCAAGGTCATGCCGCGCGGTGACGACGAGCTGCTGGGCGGCGATCTGCTGCTGGTGGAAGGGCAACCGGCAGACCTCGACGTCCTGCGCGGCCTGCAGGACCTGGAAATCGACACCAGCGTGCCGGCAAAACAGGGCGCCTTCGACTCCGAACGCCTGACCCTGATGGACGCGACGCTGGATCCCCGGAGCTCGCTGGCCGGAAGAACGGTCGGCGAGCTCAACTTCCGCGAGCGTTACGGCATCGAGCTCGCCGGCATCTGGCGCGAGGGTGAAACCGTCCGCTCGGACCTGGCCGACCAACGCCTGCAGGTCGGCGATGCATTGCTGTTACTGGGTCCGCGTGACCGGCTGCAACTTCTGGACTCGGATTCCGACTTCCTGATCCTGACGCCATTGGGCCAGAAACCGCCCGACACCCGGCGCGCACCGATTGCCGCGGCAATCATGCTGGGGGTCGTCGTCAGCGTCATGATGGGTTACGCGCCGATCGCGATCGCTGCGGTCGTGGGCGGCACCTTCATGGTGCTGACCGGATGCCTGACGATGGAGCAGGCCTATCGGGCCATCGACTGGCGGGCCATTTTCCTGATCGCCGGCATGTTGCCGCTGGGTTTCGCAATGCAGGACACCGGAGCGGCCGTATATCTGGCCGAGCAGGTGATGCTGCTTCTGGGCGACGCCGGCCCCTGGGCGGTGATCATGGGGCTGTACATACTCACGGCCATGGCGACAATGATCATCCCGACCGCGGCGCTGGTCGTCCTGATGTCGCCCATCGTGTTGTCGGCCATGGCCGACATGGGCGTCAGGCCCGAAACCGCAATGATGGCAGTGGCCATGGCTGCGTCGGCCAGCTTCACCAGCCCGATCTCACATCCGGCCAACATTCTGGTGATGGGTCCCGGCGGATACCGTTTCCTGGACTATCTCAAGGTCGGCGTACCGCTGACGATCGTCGTTTTCATTACCGTCATGCTATTGTTGCCGGTCCTGTGGCCGCTGACGCCGGTCTAGTGTCCTCGTCCCGTTGTGTCCGGGAATTGACGGGGGGAATTGACGGGACAGGAACGCTAGCGAGCCTCTGCATAAATCTGGAGAAACGCGAATGGTTGAACGAGTGGTCGTCGCGGGCGCCGGCCATGCCGCGGGGCAAACCGTAGCGAGCTTGAAACAAAAAAACTTCGACGGCGAGATCGTGCTCGTCGGCGACGAGCCGTGGCTGCCCTACCAGCGTCCGCCGCTGTCGAAAAAGTATCTGGCGGGTGAGCTGCCGGCGGAGCGCCTGCTGTTCAAGCCCGAGCGCTTTTACGACGAACCGAACTTCGACCTGCGGCTGTCGACCCGGGTCACATCGATCGACCGAAGCCGGCGCCGGATCGCGACCGAGGCCGGGCATGTCGATTACGACCGGCTGATTCTCGCCACCGGCTCCAGGGTGCGGCGCCTGATGATCGACGGCGCGGACCTCGAGGGTGTCCATTACCTGCGCAACATAGCGGATGTCGATCGTATCAGGACGGATCTGGCATCCGCCCGGAAAATCGTCATCATCGGCGCCGGCTACATCGGGCTCGAAGTGGCCGCGGTGGCGCGGCAACTCGGTCTCGAGGTCCACGTCGTCGAGATGGCCGGCCGGGTCATGAGCCGGGTGGTCTCCCCGCCCGTGTCGGCGTTTTTCGAGCGGGAACATGCCGGGCGCGGCGTCAAGCTGTCCCTGTCCACCGGCATTGCGGGCTTCACCGGCCGGGACGGCCGGGTCGCCGGTGTGAAGACCAGCCGCGACGAGGTCATCGCCGCCGATTTGATCGTCGTCGGCATCGGTATCCAACCCAATACGGAACTCGCGGCCGAGGCCGGTCTCGAGATCGACAACGGCATTGTCGTCGACGACCGATGCCGTACCGGCGATCCACGCATCTACGCCGTGGGCGACTGCAGCGCCCATCCCAGTCGGATCTATGGCGGCAGAATCCGTCTCGAATCCGTGCACAACGCCGTCGAACAGGCGAAAACGGCTGCCGCCGGCGTCTGCGGCGAGGATGTCGTTTACGATCAGGTACCCTGGTTCTGGTCGGACCAGTACGACATCAAACTGCAAATCGCCGGGTTGTCCGACGGTTACGACCGGTTCGTGATTCGCGGCGACAAGCGCTCACGATCGTTCTCCTGCCTGTACCTCGCCGAGGGGCGGCTGCTGGCCGTCGACGCCGTCAACGCACCGAGGGATTTCATGCAGTCGAAGAGCCTGATTGCCGCCGGCGCCACACCGGACCCGGACCGGCTGGCAGACCCCGACACGGCGCTGAGCGATCTCGGCTGAGCCGGCGGACCTGGTGTCCTGTCAACACGACGCCGGTGATGGCTGACCGTCGTATTAGCCGTTGTATCGGCCGTCGTATCGGCCGTCGTATCAGAAGGACGCCCGCTCGCCGTTGGCAAGCGGTCGGGCGGGATAGGTTCGGTCCGTCGTCGGCGCGCCGCCGGCAGCGCTCGCGCCGCTCAGCTCTATCGTCAATGTCCCGTCGATGGCAACCGGACCGACATCCAGCGAGAACGCAGTCGCCGAAAGCGTTTCGACCGCCTCTCCGGACAGACCCTGGAACTCCCCGCTGCCGCCGGACACGCGGCCGGTGCCGAGCGCGTTGGGACCGGCGGTAAGCTTGCCGAACCACTGGCCTTTCCAGTGGTCCGCCGAGCTCCAGTAGGCGGGCGCCACGACCTCCCGCAGGAAAGACCAGTAGTTCTCTCTTTGCCCGACGAACAGGCTGCCGCGCCCCGGCAGGTGGAGGTACCAGACGCTGTCGGCCAGCGCCTTGCCGGCGATCAGTCGTGTGTCCTCCGAATCCGAGCGGAACTTGATACCAATCCCGGCGGACCGTGTACGGCTGTCGGACAACATCGTAACGAAAACCGTGGTCCGGCTTATCGGTCGCTCCCACAATTGCAGCACTTTCTCCGGGTGCGGGCGGACGATGGAATCCCCATCGTTGGTATACACGATCGTGTCGTCGGCAACCGCCGAGTAAGCGAACACGATGAGCTCGTTGTCGCTGATTTCCAGCGGACTCACCGTGCGCTGACTGGCAATCGGGTTGAAAAACAGCAAGGCCAGAGCGACGACGACGCCCGTCGCAAAACCCAGCAGCAATACGAAGAAATACTTCATCGCGGCGCCTCCTCCGACCCCGCTCGCCCACCGCCGGGCGTGCCGTCCGAGGCATGCACGCCGTCCGCATCGGAACCCGGCGTGCCGACAAACTGCGAAACCAGTTCGATACGCCCGGAAAGACCTTCGATCCGTTCGGAGGCGGCGCCGACCCAGCGCTCGGTCAATCGCCCTTCCAGATCGCCGAACTCGCGCGTGCCAGCCCTGATCCGGCCAACTCGATGACCGTTCTCCGCGGCTTCGGGCTGCATGGACACGAATACCGAGCCGCGTGCCGGAAAATGTAACACCCACTCAACGGTTTCATTCGCGCCGGCTTCATTGGCGACGGTTGTATCGGCGACGGATTCATCGGCGACGCGACCGCCGGTCGCAGCGACACGGCTGGCCACGCCGATGACCGTGTCGTTCGCGTTACGCAGCTTGAACAACTCGGCATGGATACCGTCGACGATCGGGTCGTCCGGCCATTGCAGGCCGGGCGGTACGATCGACGCCGCATCCCGGGCGCCGACGACGATACGATCCATCGGCATGTTGATATGAAACGCTTCCCGGATACCGCCGTTGGGAGTAACGGCTATGAGTGACGACTCGCGGTGTTGATCGACGGCAGGCACGAGATACGCCGCGACGAACACCGCGACGATGCCGAGAACGATGCCGGTAACATAGGTTTTGATCATTGCCCGAGCTCAAACGTGCCGACCTGCGATTTGCACCCGAGTTTAGTTAAGTTGCCGCGAAGCGCACACTGCGGTGTCGGAAAATGTGACGGAGCGCACGTCGATTGCGCCGAACGGGGAACGGGAGAGGGTGCGGCCGGGGTTCAGTCGGCGGCAAAATAGCGGGCGAGATACGCATCGAAATCGAGCGTATCCGACGCCTCGATCTGCGCCTGCCGCTCGATCGACTCCACCGCCTCGCGTTCCAGTGCTTCCCGCCTTGCCGCGGGAATCGGCGCTATCGACGCAAAATAGTCGCGGTGACTGCGCGATGCGTGCATCGCGAACTCGAAAAAGCTGCCATCGAACCGCTGCATTTCGGCGAGCATCCGGGCCGAGGGGGTGAGGTCGGGTTCCTCGATCGCCGACTGCATCAGCCGGGTGGCCTCGAGATAAGCGCAGGCCGTATCGCCGCGGTCCAACAGCGCCGCGACATCGGCAACCCGGGCGACGATTTCTCTCGCCCAGTCCACGAGCGGGACCGGCCGGTTGCCGCGCACGAGCTCGAAACCGGGCTGCCGGCCGCTGCGCGCGGTCAGGGCCTGGTTTCGATTGGCCTCCAGAAACGTCTCGGTCGTAAACGGGTCGCTTTGCTCGAGCAGGCAATAAACCAGGAAAGCCTCGATGAAACGCATCGTGTTCTGATTGACGCCGGCAGGATCGAAGACGTTCACGTCCAAGGAACGTATTTCCACGTACTCGATACCCCCACGCCTGAGGGCCGCCGTCGGCCGCTCTCCCGAACGGGCGACGCGTTTGGGCCGGACGGAGCTGTAGTACTCGTTCTCGATCTGCAACTGGTTGGCGTTGAGCTGGCGGTACTCGCCGCCCACTTTGACGCCGATGCCCTGGTAGGCCGGCTCGGGAGTCCGGATCGCAAGACTGAGATCGCGTATGTACTCCTCGAGGCCGTTCAGTGAAATCACGATTGCCGATTGATTCTGGTTGCTGTAACCCAGATCGCTCATTCTGAGAGACGTCGCATACGGAGCGAACAGGCTGTCGTTCCCCAGCGGGCGCAGACCGGCCGGTTCCTCTCTGACGAAGCACCGACAAAGCGCCGGCGACGCGCCGAAAAGGTACAGCACCAGCCAGCCGTAGCGCCTGAAGTTCCGGACCAGGCCCAGATAGTGTTCGGAGCGAAACTCGCCGGCCTCGCGCGGATCGCCCAGGACCTCCTGGTACACGGGCCAGAAATGCTCGGGCAGCGAGTAGTTGAAATGCACGCCGGCGATCGTTTGCATGTGCCTGCCGTAGCGGTAGCCGAGCCCGCGGCGATACGCCGTTTTCATCGTCGCCACGTTGGATTTTCCGTATTCGGCCAGCGGAATGCCGTCGTCGTCCGGCACGCGGCAAGGCATGCTCGCAGCCCACAACAGCTCGTCGCCGAGCCGTTCGTAAGTGAACTGGTGTATGTCGCAGATCGTCCGCAGCGTTTCCCAGGTCGTCGCGTAAGCAGGCGTTACGAACTCCAGCAATGCCTCGGAGAAATCGGTGGTGATGTAACGGCTCGTCAACGCCGAGCCCAGCGCTCGCGGATGCGGCGTCTGTGCCAGTTCGCCCTGCGGGTCTATTCTCAGCGCCTCTTTCTCGACGCCTTTGAGAGCGCCCGCCATCGGGCTGCCGGACAGCCGCGCCAGACCGCCGAGGCGCTTTTCGAATCCCCCACTCACATCGTGTTCACTATCTTTCGGGTCCCGCGGCGGCCGGGCTGCCGGCCGGAAGCTGTTTTACCACATGCGTTCGGAATTCGCGCGATCCGTTTGCCCGTGTCGCGCCCATATCGCTCCATATAGCGATAGTGTCGGTTCACGTCGAGGGCGACATCGTCGCAAACGGCCGGATCGAGATCGCCGACACCGCCCGGATCACCGACACGATCGCCGGCACGGTCACCGCGGAAGCGGTTGCGGTCTCCGAAGCCGCGGCGGTGGAAGGTGTTATGAAAACTGCGGGCCAGGCAAGGCCGGTTGGCTTCAAAGAAAAACGTATTAATGACAGCCAGTTAGAAAACCCATGGCGCGCAGCGCCCGCACGGGTGCTACACTCTGCGCCCACAAGTATAAGAACTGAATGGCTGGCGGGCCCTGTCATACGCCCGGCGAGGCCATGACTGCAATCCGAACATGATCGGCAACATCATTCGACGTTATCTGTTCGTCGCGGCCGCCGTCGCCGCGGCGGCGGCGCTGATCCTGCTGTTCGTCCTCCACAGCGAAAACGACCTGCTGATCGGCGCGATCGGCTCTATCGCCGTGCTGTTTTACGGACTCGGCAATCTGCAGGTCACCCGCAGTCAGAACCGGCGCATTCTCGAACTCAAGCGCCAGGCGGAAAAACTCCGCAACGCGGACTTCGGAGAACGCCTGTCCGCGGAAAGCGGCGACGCGCTGGGCGAGCTTGCGACCGTGTTCAACGACATGCGCGACAAGCTGCGCCTGACGACGATTTCGCGGGATTACGTCGACAGCATCCTCGCCGGCATGAACGACGCCATTATCGTCACCAGCAACGAGGGTCGCATCAAGCTCGCCAATCCGGCGACGCAACACCTGCTGGGCTACGAGGAGGGCGAGCTCACGGACATGCCGATCGATTTCGTCGTTGACAGCGAGAAGAGCGGATCCTTGCTGGCCCATCCCGCGTCCGGTGTGCCGCGGGAAGCCTACTTCGAGTCCAAGTACGGCGAGTCCATACCGGTGTCCTATACGAGTTCGACCCTGGACGGAAAAGGCGCCGAACCGGGGGACCGAATATTCGCGGCCCAAAACATCACCGAGCGACGCCGCGCGGAAAAACGCATCCGTTATCTCGCACGCATCGATTCCCTGACCAAGGTGCCGAACCGGATGCAGTTTCAGCATCTGTTACAACGTGCGATCGCCCGCGCGCGACGCGCCGAAAGGTCCGTTTGCCTGCTTTACCTGGACGTCGACCGTTTCAAGGACATCAACGACACCTTCGGCCATCTGGCCGGCGACACGACGCTCGAGACGGTCGCGGGACGGCTGGCCGCCGCGCTGCCGGAAAACTCGATAATCGGCCGGCTCGCCGGTGACGAGTTCGCGGTCATCGTCGACAGCGGCGTCGTCGAACGTCTGAAACGCCGCGACATCGAGAAATTGGCGCAAAAGGTTCTCGACCGGCTCGCGGACCCGTTTTTCGTGCAGGGGCACGAAGTCTTCATGACGGCAAGCATGGGTATCGCCTATTACCCTCGCGACGCGGCAAACGTCATCGACCTGATACGAAACGCAGACGCCGCGCTGTACCATTCCAAGCGCTCCGGCGGCAACGTGTTCTCCTGGTACACCCCCAAGATGAACGTCGCCGCCGTCGAAAGACTGATGACCAAAAGCAAGCTCAAACGCGCCTTCGAGCGCGACGAGCTGCTGGTTCACTATCAGCCGAAGTACGACCTGGAAACCGGCGAGGTGTTCGGCGCCGAGGCGCTGGTACGTTGGGAACTGCCGGAACGCGGCATGATACTGCCCTCCGATTTCATTCCGATCGCCGAAGAAACCAATCTGATCATCGAGATCGGCGAATGGGTGCTGGACAAGGTCTGCGAGGACTTCCGTTACTGGCAACAATCGGTGTCCTCGCCCGGCCGGGTGTCGGTGAACCTGTCGCTCAAACAACTGCGCCAGCCCAAATTCAGCCAGCGTATCGGCGGCGTGCTCAGGAGTTACGAGGTCTCGCCCACGTCGCTGGAGCTCGAGATCACCGAAACCACGCTGATGGAAGACCCGAAGCGAACGATCAAGTTGCTCGACCAGTTGTACGCACTGGGCTTGCATCTCGCAATCGACGATTTCGGCACGGGTTACTCGTCTTTGAGCGCGCTTCAGCAGTTTCCGATCAGCACGCTGAAGATCGACCGGTCGTTCATCCACGACGTCGCCACGAACCCCGACGACGCAACGATCGTCAGCACGATCGTCCAGATGGGACGTAATCTCAACATGGACGTCGTTGCCGAAGGCGTCGAAAACGAGGACCAGCTCGCGCTGCTGCAGCGTTTGGGCTGCACCTACGTGCAGGGCCTGCTGTTCGGCGACCCGATGAGCTCCGACAGTTACCTCGAGTTGTTGCTGGCGCAGGTCAATGGCACCGATACCCACCGGGCCTTGTTCGCCTGATGGGAAAAACCAGATTTTCTCTTACCAGACAACGACTTACCTGTTTCTTCACTCGATGGGTCGGTCATGCTTAAATAACGATCCCTGTAACCGGCCCCAAACGCAGACTGCTGGCGGCCCCCGACGATGGTCTTGCCCATGACATACCAAAAACCGCTTGCCGTTTTAATTGCCTCGCTTACCCTGATCCCGGTTGCCTTCGCTTGCGATTATCCCGAGCGACCGGGCGTGGCGAACGGTTCGACGGCAAGCCGGGATGAGATGATCGCGAGCCAGCGGTCCGTCAATGCCTACATGACCGCCATGAACGACTACCTCGCCTGCATCGAAGCCGAAGAAAAAGACGCCGTCGACGCACTCGACGACCCCGACGAAACCACTTTGTCGGCACGCGAATCCGTCTTCAACAAAAAATACAATGCCGCCGTCGACGAGATGCACACCGTCAAAGACGAATTCAACGCCCAGGTTCGCGTTTACAAGGACCGCAACGAATAAGACTTATCAGAAAATAAGACCTACCAGCGGTATTTTCGGAAGTTCTCGGGATTCGCCCAGTCCCGGGCGTTGTTCCATTCACGCGGCGGATTGAAGACCTCCGGCTCGTAGAGATAAAGCTCGGCCCCGAGGGCCGCGTCCGTCTGTCGCCGCGTAAAGCCCAACGCCAGGAGCGCCGACCGGCTCCAACAGGCATCCGGCACGACCAGGAATACCCGTTTGCAGTGCACGTCCCGGAGCTTCGACAGGAGATGCGCGCCTGCGCGTGTATCGAGATGCTCGAGCTGGTCGATCACCAATGCGGTGTCTACGCGCAGCTCCGGCGGAATGTCCCCGGCCGAACCCAGCCTGCCGAGACAGGTGACCGCCCCATCCTCCATGCCGGACGGCGGCTCGACGCCTACGACGAGCAGCGTCTCGCCGGCAGCCGGGATCCTGAGACGCTCGAGTATGTCCGGCAGGCTTTCCATTGCGATCGACGGCCTTGCGATTCAGAGTCGGTTGATTTCCTGCTTCAGGTCGAATTTCTGCTCCGTGACGATACGTTCGAGGACTCGGATTCTTTCCTCCAGGACTTCGAGCCTCGCCAGGGTCGCCTCCGAGTCCTCGTCGCCTGCGCGTTTCTCCGCGCGAAGTTCCAGCCACTTCGCGACGATGCCGTAGGCGCAACCGATCGCCACGATCCAGACTACCATTGTGAATGTACTCATACTCGAATCCTCTGTTCCTGCATCCCTTGATTTGTCGAGCCCGTTATCGAACCTGTTGTCGAGGTAGCGACGGCCGACTCGCGATTCGGCGCTATCAGGAGTCAGGGCCTGCCGACAGCCCCCCAGCCCTGACAGGGAGCCTTTAACACTTGGCAAGCTCCCTAGTGTTTCGCTACGTCTCTTGGTGTCTGGCGGCGTTGCGGCTCCTCCCCATAGCCCCACTATGACTCGTCGCCGCGCCTTGCCAGCCACGAAAATCCGCGACCGAATTATTCAACGAATGAATCAGACAGAACACTAGTCCCTGAGTTGCTCGAACTCCTGGTCCAACTGGTAACGCGACGACGTTACATGTTTCTCCAGTCGAGCGAGGCGACGATCCAGCGCCTTGAAGCGGCCGCGGACGTCGGCCATGGTCTGCGACGGTGACGACCGTACCGCACGCCGAATCTCGGGGTCCACCCGCGGGGCGGCGGCTTCCGGCGCGGCCGGCACGAGCACGACGACGGCGAGGTAGGCGACAATCGCCATCGGCGTCGCCATGAACAGCGCGACGACCGCAAGCACCCGCGTGATCTTGAGATTGAAGCCGAAGTAGTCTGCAAGCCCGGCGCAGACGCCGCCCAGCCACGCGCGTTCGGAGTTGCGGTAGAACCGCCGTCGCGGCGTCGAGGCCCGTGCGTTCATGAGCGGCTCCAGCGGTCGTCGCGATAACGCCGCCAGAAGTCGCTTTCGGCGCGACGGCCGGAGTAAATCAGCGGTTTCTCCCGGACCACGACCGCGGCGGCAAGATACAACAGGGCGGTCGCCCAGAAAAACAACACCAGAAGGACCAGGGCAACGATCCTTATGACGCCGACACGCAGGTTGAAACGGTCGGCCAATCCGGCACAGACGCCGAAGATCCAGCCGTTTTCGCGATCCCGGTAGAAACCGGTGAACGGGCCGCTGAATGAACGATGGTCGCAATCACAATCCCACGCGCGTCTTGTCATTGATTCTTCCTCCAGTCGGGGCCGTGGTCGTCGAGTATCCGCTCCAGGGTTTCGATTCGCTCCTCGAGGCGTTGCGAGAGCTCCCACAACTCTTCGAGCATCGCTTCATCGTCCCTGGAGATCTCGCGGGTCTGTTTCCACTTGGTGATGAAGTGAAACACGACGATCAGCGGCGCGAGAACCGTCAGGAACAGGATGATCGCAAGTTCGCCCATCGGCGATTACTCCGACCCGCCGACGCTGCTAGGGCCGCTAGGGCCGCCAGGGCCGCCAGGGCGATCACCGTCGCCCGATACCCGGCGTTTGAGCTCGTCGAGCTCCTTGTTCACGGCTTCCTCGGCTTCGAGGCTTGCGAACTCGTGATTCAGCCCTTTCGGCAAGCCCATGTCGTAGGCCTCGACACGGCCTTCCACGTCATCGATCCGGCGCGTGTATTGCTCGAAGCGCAGCATCGCGTCGTCGATCTTGTAGTCGTGGATCTTCTTGCGAGCGACCAGACGACTGCTGGCGGTCTTGTGGCGCGCCAGCAGGGCCTTCTGCCGAGCCTTGGCGTCGGCGAGCTTGGCTTCGAGTCTTGCGATGTCGTCGTTGAGTTTCGCCAGGCCTTCGTCGACGGCCGCGTAATCCTGCTTCAGCGCGTCGATCGTCGCCGTGACCCGCGACTTCTCGACCAGGGCGGCTTTCGCCAGGTCCTCTCGTCCTTTCCTGAGCGCGAGTTCCGCCTTTTCTTCCCAGTCCCCGTGCTCGATGTCGAGCTTACCGAGTTTCCGGTTCAGGTCCTTTTTGTCGGCGATGGAACGCGCCGCCGCCGAACGTACCTCGACCAAGGTGTCTTCCATCTCCTGGATCATCAGCCTGACGATCTTCTCGGGATCCTCCGCCTTGTCCAGGATCGCGTTGATGTTCGAGTTCACGATGTCGCTGAATCTCGTGAAAATGCCCATGTCATGTCCTCTTTGGGAGTGAGTTTCACCGGTATTTCTGCAGAATCCGTGCCAAACCGTCGGCTGTCACCTCAAGCTATTGTCTCATAATGATATTTTCCCTTAATGCTGGCGTCCAGAGAGCGCCTATGACTTGGTTATATAAACTATTTATTAGCTAAATAAACCAATATATAGCATTATTAACTGATGTCGGTAGAACGGCCCGCACAAGCCATCATCGGCGAAGCGCCATCGTTTCTTTCGATGCTGGAGCACGTATCCCGCGCCGCGCCGTTGTCCAAACCGGTGCTGGTCGTCGGCGAACGCGGTACGGGAAAGGAGCTCATCGCTTCCCGTTTGCATTTCCTGTCCGATCGCTGGGAAAGCCGGGTCGTCAAGGTCAACTGCGCCGCACTGACCGAGTCCATTCTGGAATCCGAGCTGTTCGGTCACGAAGCCGGCGCTTTCACGGGCGCCGTGAAGCAGCACACCGGACACTTCGAGCGGGCCGACGGCGGCACATTGATTCTGGACGAACTGGCGACCATCGGCTTGCGCATGCAGGAGAAGATCCTGCGCGTGATCGAATATGGCGAGATCCAGCGGGTCGGCGGCAACGAGACGCTCAATGTCGACGTGCGCATCGTCGGCTCGACCAACGCGGACCTGCCGGCGCTAGCGGCCAACGGCGGTTTCCGGCTGGACCTGCTCGACCGGCTGGCATTCGACGTCATCACGGTGCCGCCGCTCAGGGAGAGGATCGAGGACATCATGCCTTTGGCGCACGCGTTCGCGATCAACATGGCCAGTGAATTGAAACGGCCCTTGTTCGCCGGCTTCAGCCCGCGTGCAAGCTCCGCGTTGTTGCGCCATGACTGGCCGGGTAACGTACGCGAGCTCAAGAACACGGTGGAGCGGTCGGTTTATCGCGCCGATGACGACCGGAAGCCCATCAAGACGATTGCCTTCGACCCCTTCGACTCACCGTTCGAGCTTCGGCGCGGCGAGACCGCGCGGCCCTCGCCGACGAGTACCTCGCCCATTCACGATTCGCCAATCAGCGCGAGGAAAACGCCGTTGTTGCCGATGGATCTCGTCCGGCGGCTCGAGGACACGGAACTGGAATGCCTGGAGGCCGCGCTGGAGAAGGCGCGTTTCAACCAGCGCATGGCCGCGGACCTGCTCGGCCTGAGTTATCACCAGTTACGCGGTAGATTGAGAAAACACGGCCTCGCCGCGCGGCCCGCCTGACAGTCGCTTTTCCCGCCACCGCACCGGTGGCCGCGGCTCAAACCTCTCCGCGGTAGCGGCGAAGAAAAACGGCGCCGGTGGTGAACAGGCCGCAGGCGAGCAGCCCGGCCCAGAGCGAGGGGCTGCCCAAAAACCCGGCGATGTCTAGGTGTGCAAGCAAGCTGACGGCCCCTTCGTCCATCCGCATCCGGTCCTCATCGAAGTAACGCTCGAGGTCCAGGCCGCGAAACAGCGGCAACATGCCGCCGCGACCGAACACGAGCTCGGCGAAGACCGCGGACCTGAAGAAGATCCATTCGATCAGCGGAATGACGGCCAGCGGCATGATCGCGAGGAGCATGGGGGAACGTTTCGCGTACGCCGAGACCAGCAGAAACCAGCCTATGAAAGGCGACATCCAGACGGCGCCTGCAAGGGTGAAGATCAACGCCGCGGTCCAGTTGTCGAACAGCGGCACGGACCCCCAGATCAGATGGCCGGCGTCGCCGCCCTTGAGGACCAGCCAGACGCTGGAGATCAACAGATTGACCAGATGTGTGGCGACGATCGCCACGACCGTCAACAGCGGAATGACGACGATCGCCATCAGCAGCTTGGACAGCACGGTCTCTGCGTCCGTCACCGGCAGCGAGCGCCAGAACAGGATGCTCTTGTCCTTGCGTTCGGCATACAGCGAGTCGAGCGCGTAAAACGAGATCAGGATCGCCAGCGCCAGAAGGAAAACCCACGAAGTGCCGAAGAAAAAAACCGTCAGCGCCGCCCTGCGTTCGGCGTCTCCGGCGATGCTGGACGCGCCGAAAATCGCCAGTTCTAGCTCGCGGTCGAACGCCGATACCGTCACCATGCCGGCCACGGAAACCAGCGTCACGATGACCGCGATGGCAATCGGCGTGACGTACACGGAGCGATGCTCCCAGATCTCCCTTCTGATTAGCGCAAGCTGATTCGCAATCACGCCGAAACTCCTTTCACTTTGGCGACGAACAGGTCCGCAACCGACGGTGTATGCAGTTCGCCCAGTTCGGACAGGCTCTGCCGATCGACGCTCTCGAACAACATGACTTTCTTGCCGAACACGTCGCGCTCGGCGATGGGCCCCATGTTTCGCGCCTTGTCCGCCCTTTCGCCCGATGTCAGGAGCTCGACGTAATCGTCGGACAGGGAGTCCATCGTCCGGTTGAGTATGATCCGGCCCTCGTTGATGAACATCACGTCGGTCATGATGTTCTCGATCTCCTCGACCTGGTGCGTCGTCACCAGTATCGTGCGTTCCTCGTCGAAATAGTCGGTCAACAGGTTGGCGTAGAACTCCTTGCGGAAGACGATGTCCAGGCCGAGGGTCGGCTCGTCCAGCACCAGCAGCTTCGCGTCGATCGCGGCAATGATCGACAGGTGCAGTTGCGCGACCATGCCTTTCGAAAGCTCGCGCACCTTGGCGTCGCGGCGTTCGGCGACTTTCGTCCGGGCGAGCATCTGCTCGGCTTTGTCGCGAGAGAAGGTCGGATGAACCGAACCCACGAAGTCCAACAACTGCGACACGCGTATCCAGCGCGGCAGGACGGCGACGTCGGCGATGAAACAGATGTTCTGCATCAGCTCCCTGCGCTGCCTGAACGGGTCGAGCCCCATGACCGACAGTTCGCCGTCGCAGTCGGTCAGGCCCAGAATGGCCTTCAGTAGCGTCGTCTTGCCGGCACCGTTCGGGCCGATCAGCCCCATGATGCGGCCCTTCTCGATCTCGAAGCTGACCCCGTCGACGGCGCGAAGGTCGCCAAAACGTTTCGACACGTTCCTTGCCGTTACGAGCTTATCCATTGTCGTTTCCAGCCTTGTCGATATCGTCATTGATGTTGTCATCGATGTTGTCGTCGACACTGCCGCTGGCGGCGAGCAGCTCGGCGGCGTCGAGCCCCAGGCGCTGGATCGTCTCCAGCACCTGCGGCCATTCCTTGTCGATGAATCGCTGGCGTTCGTCTTTCAACAACTGTTTTCGCGCGCCGTCGGTGACGAACATGCCGCGGCCGCGTTTTTTCTCGACGAGCCCCTCGTCCACGAGTTCCTGGTAACCCTTGAGGACGGTGAGCGGATTGAGGCGGTATTCCGCCGCGACGTTGCGCACCGAAGGCAGGGCATCGCCGTCGCCCAGAACGCCCTCCAGAATCATAGCGACGACACGGTCCCTCAGTTGCCGGTAAATCGGCGTGTCTTCACTCCATTTCGGGTCCATCGAGACTCCAGAAGCCGCGTTCAAGTGCCAACCGCCCTGCTACGACCCGGGCGGCGGCGTAATAGTCCCATGGATCGCCGCCCAAAGCCCGTCGGAAAAAACCGCCGGCCCGCGGGAGCAGGCCGGCGTAATGGTTCCGTCGCTACTTCTCTCGCCTTGGTGACGGAAACTCGGGATCTCGGCACGCCCATTGCTCACCGGTCGTTCACCAGCGACGACTCGTCGCCGCATTGACCGGAGCGGTCCGATCGCCTGCCGCTTCCGCCGCAGGCACGGGTTCCGGACCGCCGGCTGCCCGGCCGGCGACCAGAGCAACAGCCATCAAGAGCATGATGAACAGACTGACGATCTCGTTGATGTATGGGGAAAAGCGTTCGCGCATGGTCTCGACCCCTGGCGGTCATTAGTGGTGAGCTAGTGTTATAGTTGACTATAACACTAATATCTGGAATTGCAAGCTCACAGCCGAGATTTGTGACCCGTTTGATCGGGCAACCGCGTTTACTCATGTATCGCCATCCATTGTCTCGGTATCGAGAATGCCCAGAATTCAATGACTTGTACCGCCGCCGCCGAAATGCTTTGCGTAAGGCCCGACCTCGCCTATCCTGCGCGGATGGACCGAAGCGTCGAAACCGTCGACGACAGCGCCCTGATGCTCCGCTACCGCGACGGCGACACGGCCGCCTTCGAAAGGCTGTACCGTCGCCACAACGACGCACTGTTTCGATATCTGCTCAGGCTCTGCCGGCACCCCGCGACGGCGGAAGACATCTTCCAGGAGGCCTGGGGCAAGATCGTCAAGTCACGGAAAACCTATCGTCCAACGGCGAAATTCAGCACCTTTCTGTATCGGGTGGCGCACAACTGTTTCATCGATCATCTGCGGCGTAACCGGCGCCACGACAACCCGGCGGACGTCGAGCCGGACACGCAGGCGGCGGACGTAGAGGATCAGGACTCGATCGTCGAACGCAGCCTCGCACGGCGCCGGCTCGAGGCGGCGCTTAAGGCGCTGCCGGACGAGCAGCGGGACGTATTCCTGTTGCGCGAGGAAGCCGGCTTGTCCCTGGACGAGATTGCCAGGGTGACCGGCAGCAACCGGGAAACGGCCAAAAGCCGGCTGAGGTACGCGGTTCGGAAACTGCGCCGCGCCGTTGCCGGGACCGGCGTCGCGACGGAGGCATCGTGAGCGAGCGACCCACGAACCAACGACCCACGACCCCGAGCGTCGACCGAACCGACGACGGCATCGGCGACCCGGAGATTTCGGCGCTCTACCGCGAGATCGCAACCGAGCGCACACCCGCCGACCTCGATCGCGCCGTTCTGAAGGCTGCGGCCGTGCGTCCGGAACCGCGAACCTGGAACCGGTGGGCGCGGCCGGCGGCCTGGGCGGCAACCATCGGTTTGAGTCTCGCGATCGTGCTGGAACAGACCGTCTTCAACGCTCCGGCCGTGATCGATCCTGCCGAGCTGACGAACTTACCGGCGCCGGACGGGCCCGCGGAGGCAAACGGCGACGGCGCGTTCACGGATTCGGCATCGGCAACAACGCTTCGTGAATCGACGGACGAACGAGCCGCGGCGCGCGAGCGGGCGCCGGCTATTTCGAGCGAGGCCCTGGCCGCACCGGATACGGGCATGCTCGAGCAAGCCGAGGAACGCGCACGGCTTCGCCAGGACGCGAACCTGCCCGCAGGCGCCGCGCGCCTGCGCTCGGTCGCGGCAGAGGCGTTCGACGCGGACGACACCGGCTATTTCTGCGATGCCGGGAAGCGCCGGTCACCCGAGTCCTGGCTCGCGTGTATTCTCGATCTCGAACGACGCGGGCTGAGCGATCCGGCACGAGCCGAACGCGAAGCGCTCGAACGAACGTTTCCGGATTTCGTCCTGCCGGAATCCCGCTGAAGCGGCGCGAATCGCGGGGCCGTCGATGCTAGAATCGCGGCCCCGACGCTCGCGGCCGATGTCCTCCGGCCCGCATGGCGTCGGCATCCCTAAAGATCCGGAACGCAGGAAAAACATCCATGAAGACACCCGTTCGCGTCACGATCACCGGCGCCGCCGGCCAGATCGGCTACCAGCTCGCGTTTAGAATTGCCTCGGGACAAATGCTCGGCGACGACCAGCCCGTCATACTCCAGTTACTCGAAATCCCGCCCGCGCTGCCGGCGCTCGAAGGCGTTGTCATGGAGCTCGACGATTGCGCCTTCGACACGCTTGCGGGCGTCGTCGCGACCGACGATCCGGCGCTTGCGTTCAAAGACAGCGATTACGCCCTGCTGGTCGGCGCCCGGCCTCGCGGGCCGGGGATGGAACGCAAGGACCTGCTGGAAGCCAACGCGGCAATCTTCTCGGTGCAGGGCAAGGCGATCAACGAGCAGGCCAACCGCGACATACGCGTATTGGTCGTCGGCAACCCGGCGAATACCAACGCCTTGATCGCCAGCAGCAACGCGCCGGACGTCGATCCCGGTAACTTCACCGCCATGACACGCCTGGATCACAACCGCGCCATTGCGCAATTGGCCCGAAAAACCGGCAAACACGTCAGCGACGTGCGCCGGATGACGATCTGGGGCAATCATTCCGCGACCCAGTACCCCGACATACACCACGCAACCGTAGCGGGTACCGTCGCCACGGAGCTCGTCGACCGTGGCTGGGTCGAAGACGATTTCATACCGACCGTACAACAACGCGGCGCGGCCATCATCAAGGCGCGCGGCGCGTCATCCGCCGCGTCCGCCGCGTCCGCCGCGATCGACCACATGCACGACTGGGCGCTCGGCACCCCGAACGACGACTGGGTCAGCATGGCGATCCCCGCGGACGGCAGCTACGGCGTCAAACCCGGCGTCATCTTCTCCTACCCGGTACGCTGCAAGGGCGGCGAATACACGATCGTCCAAGGCCTGGAGATCGGCGCATTCAGCCGCGATCGCATGGATGCCAGCGAATCCGAGCTACGCGAGGAGCGCGCCGCTATTGAAACATTGCTGGAAACGTAGCTGGAAACATCGCCATGACAGGCCGGTAACCGTGATGCCGCCGTTGGCGAAGCGTGCCGGCGAGTGATAGGGTCGAAGGCGACGGTCAAAGGTTAAGGGGTGAGCATCTTGGGCGAGTTCATCGGAAGTCCGTTCTGGGGAAGTCTGTTCTGGTTCCTGTTGTTCGCGGGCGGCAGCCTGTTTCTTGCGTACCAGCGCATCGACCTGAAAACTTCGACGATCGCAGCGGGTATTGCGCTCGGCGCCTACACGCTGTTCGGCGACGGGTCCTGGCTGTGGTTGCTGCTGCTGTGGGCGGCGTTCGGGCTTTTGATCGTGCCGAACCTGATCGAGCTGCGGCGCGAGAAAATCACCAAGCCCTTGCTCGAGACCTACCGAAAGATGTTGCCGTCGATGTCCACGACGGAACGGGAGGCGCTCGAAGCCGGCAGCGTGTGGTGGGACGGCGAGCTGTTCTCGGGCATGCCCGACTGGCAACGCTTGATGTCGTTTCCCGCCCCGAAGCTCTCCGCCGAAGAACAGGCCTTCATCGACGGTCCCTGCGAAACGCTTTGCCGAATGCTGGAAGACTGGGAAACCTGCCACGAGCTGGCGGACATGCCCAAACCGATCTGGGACTACATCATCGAGCACAAGTTCTTTGCGATGATCATCCCGAAACAGTACGGCGGCCTCGAATTCTCGTCCTACGCCAACGCCAGCGTCATCATGAAGCTGGCCAGCCGCAGCGCGGTCGCGTCCTCGACCGTGGGCGTACCCAACTCGCTGGGCCCGGCGGAGCTGCTGCTGCACTACGGTACCGAGGAACAAAAACAGCGTTATCTGCCCGGCCTCGCCGCGGGAACGGAAATCCCCTGCTTCGCGCTGACGTCGCCGCAGGCCGGCTCCGATGCCGCGTCGCTGATCGATTCGGGAGTGGTTTGCCGCGGGGAGTGGAACGGCGAGGAAATCGTCGGCATTCGGCTCAACTGGGACAAGCGCTACATCACGCTCGCGCCGGTCGCGACCGTGCTGGGGCTCGCGTTCAAGCTCTACGACCCCGACCGCCTGATCGGCGACAAGGACGAATACGGCATCACGGCCGCACTGATACCGACCGACACACCGGGAGTCACGGTCGGCCGGCGTCATTACCCGCTGACGGTTGCGTTCCAGAACGGGCCGACGAGCGGCAAAGACGTTTTCGTGCCGCTGGATGCGATCATCGGCGGACCCGAGATGGCCGGCAAGGGCTGGAAGATGCTGGTCGAGTTGCTGTCCGTCGGTCGCGCGATCACCTTGCCGTCGAGCTCGGCCGGCGGCAGCCAGGCCGCCGTTTACGCCAGCGGCGCCTATACCGGAATCAGAAAACAGTTCGGGACGCCGATCGCCCGGTTCGAAGGCGTGGGAGAGGCCTTGACGCGTATCGCCGGACATACCTACATCATGAACGCGGCGGTCGCGGTGACCTCGGGTGCGATCGACGAGGGCGAGAAGCCGGCCGTGCCGTCCGCGATTCTCAAATACCATTGCACCGAGCTCGGCCGCAAGGTCGCCAACGACGCGATGGACGTACACGGCGGCAAGGCCGTCATGATGGGGCCGAACAACTATCTCGCCCGCGCCTGGATGGCAACCCCGATCGCAATCACCGTCGAGGGTGCGAACATCCTGACCCGCAGCCTGATCATCTACGGCCAGGGCGCGATCCGCTGCCATCCCTTCGTGTTACGGGAGCTCAACGCCGCGACCGACGAAGACGCCGATCGCGGCCTGATCGAATTCGACCACGCCCTGTTCGGTCACATCGGCTACGCGATCAGCAACATGGCCAGGGCGTTCACGATGGCCCTGACCCATGCGAAGTTCAGCCGCGTGCCGTTCAATACGCCGACGCGGCGTTATTACCAGAACATCAATCGTTACAGCGCCGCATTTGCGCTGGCTTCGGACTTCGCAATGCTGACGCTCGGCGGGGCGCTGAAAAAACGCGAGCTGCTGTCGGCCCGGCTGGGCGACGTCCTGAGCTCGATCTACCTCGCCTCCTGCGTGTTGAAGCACTTCGAGAATCAGGGCCGCCGCGCGACCGACCTGCCGCTGGTCGAGTGGTCGGTACGGACACTGATGTACCAGGCGCAGGAGGCGCTGCACGCTTTCCTGCGCAATTTCCCGAACCCCTGGGTCGCCGCTTTCCTGCGTATCCTGATCTTCCCGCGCGGACGCACCTATTTCTCACCGTCGGATGAGCTCGGCCACAAGATCGTCGAGCTGGTAACGGCCCCGGGCGAGGCGCGCGAACGCCTGAGCGAAAGGGCCTACACGACGCTGGAGCCCGGCAACCCGCTGGGTCGCCTCGAGGAAGCGCTCGGACTGTCGCTTAAGCTCGCACCCTTGGAAAAACGTCTGCGCCAGGCTCACAAGGAAGGTCTGCTCCGCTCCGAATACCTGGGCGAGCAAATCGAACAGGCCGAAGCGGCCGAGATCGTCTCGAACGACGAAGCCGCGCGGCTTCGGGACTATCACGACAAGGTGTTTGCGCTGCTCGCCGTCGACGACTTCGCGCCGGAGGAGCTCGACAGGCGAGGCACCGCGGATACCGCACAGGCAGACGAGCCGCCGCCCACCCCGCGCAGGAAGGCCGCCAAGCGCAAGGCGCCACCGCGCAAGAAAGTGAGCGGCAAGACGACCCGTTCGAAGGCGACGGCTGCGGACTAGGGCACGCTGCTCATCGCCGCGTTCTCGATGTGATCCGCCCGCCCCGGCAGGCGTCTCGAGACTGCTATTTTTCGGCGCATCGGTCTAATATTGCAGCCTACGAAACTGCCACGAGGGAAACCCGATGCCAGACCGACCGATGCCGAACCAACCAATGCCAGAAAGACCAATGTCAGAAAGACTATTGACCCCGCCGCTGGCCACGCTGGTCGCCGGCCTCGTCTTGTTGGCTG
The DNA here is from genome assembly GCA_028279985.1 of Woeseiaceae bacterium. Taxonomy (GTDB): domain Bacteria; phylum Pseudomonadota; class Gammaproteobacteria; order Steroidobacterales; family Woeseiaceae; genus UBA1847. Next base: position 77,936 of record JANQMR010000022.1, on the reverse strand, counting down.
CCTGCGCCGAGCAGGGCGAGGAGCAAGCCGCGGATGCCACGCCGGACAACGCGGCGCCGGCAAGCTCCGAAGCCCCGGCCGGGTTGCCGCGCAGCGCCTCGCCCGCGGGTGCGAGGGTGTTTTTCGTGACACCGGCCGACGGCGACACCGTGTCGAATCCGATCCAGCTCGAGTTCGGGATCGAGGGGATGCGGGTGGTTCCGGCCGGCGTCAACGAGCCGGATTCGGGCCACCACCACCTGATCATCAACGCCGGTATGCCGGATATGTCATGGCCAATACCGGCCAACGAGCACTACATCCATTACGGCGACGGCAGCACTTCGGCCGAGCTGACCCTGGAGCCCGGGGAACACACCCTGCAGTTGCTGCTGGGCGACTACCTGCATATCCCCCACGACCCGCCCGTCGCCTCCGAGGTCATACGGATTACGGTCGAATGAGCGGTTGAGCGGCCAGGTATTGCGCACTAGAATTCTGGCCCTGAAAGAAACCCCGCCAATGAATGCTGCCTCGGACAACAAGCGCATCGGCCTGAGCGGCCTGGCCGCTTACCTGCCGCCTTACCGGGTCTGGCTCGACGACTGGTGCGAATGGACCGGTAATCACTGGCCCAAGATCCGCGAAACCGTCGGCCGCAGCTTTCGGGTACGCGGCCCGCAGCACAGTGTCTACACGATGGCCGCCACCGCGGTCATGCGCCTGATCGACCGGTACGACATCGATCCGACCCGGGTGAGTTTCCTCGGGCTCGGCACCGAATCGAGCACCGACAATTCGGCCGGCGCCATCATCGTCAAGGGGATGATCGATCGCGCGCTCGAGGCTCGCGGCAGGCCGGGCTTGTCGCGCAGTTGCGAGGTCCCGGAGTTCAAACATGCCTGCCTGGGCGGTGTCTACGGCATGAAAGGCGCCATCCGCCAGCTCGCGCTGGACGGCGCCGGGAGTCAGGCCATCGTCGTCTGCGCAGATATCGCCGAGTATGCGCTGGGCTCCAGCGGCGAACCGACACAAGGCGCCGGCGCCGTGGCGATGCTGCTCGAGGAGGACCCCAAACTCGCGGTCGTGGACCTGGTCGGCTCGGGCTCGGCCTCCGACTACCGGATCATGGATTTCCGCAAACCGATGCTCAGGTTTTGCGGCCAGGACCGGAGCGAGTCTCATCATGTGCAGGACTTTCCGGTTTTCAACGGCAAGTATTCGACCACTTGTTACATCGACGAGACACTGAATGCACTGGATGACATGTACGAGAAGCGCAGCCTGAACGCGAGCGAATACCTGCGTTCGCTGCGCACCGTGTTCATGCATCGGCCGTACCGGCGCATGCCGGAAACCGGCTGGGCGATCTCGTATTTGTTTGCGCTCGACCGCGGCAGTGCCGCGGACCGGGCCGAGCTGGCCTCGTATTGTTACGAAGTGGGCATCGATCCCGACGAATTGCGTAAAGAGATGTCCAACAAGCCCGAGGTCACGTCGCTGGCAAGCCCCGAGAACGCGCAGCAGGAAGGCTATCCGTTGACGATGGCGGTGTTTCGAGCGTTTCGGGCGTCCCGGCACTATCGTCGCGAAATCCTGGACAAGCTTGCGCTCGGCAGCGACACGATGCTGGATCTCGGCAATCTGTATACGGCGGCGCTGCCGGCGTGGATGGCGGCAGGCTTCGAACAGGCGCTCGAGGAAAACAGCCTGTCGCCGGGCGAGGAGGTGTTGACCCTGGGTTACGGCAGCGGCGACGCCGCCGAAGTGATTCCGTTTTTCATCGCCGATCGGTGGCGCGAAGCCGCGTCAGCCATCCGTTTCGGGGAGGCGATGCAGGGTGCGATCGACATCGACCACGAGCAGTACACCGCATTACACGAGGGCCGCCGCGCGCCGGGCCTGGACCTGACCGCAAAGAAGGAATTCGTCATCGACCATGTCGGCCGCAGCGACGACCGCTATTTCAGCGATCTCGGGGTCGAGTATTACCGATACGTGAGCTGACTCGCCGAGCGGCCGTGAAACATCGGCGGCATGTCCCGGCCAAGGCCTGTCAAGCCGAAACGGGTGCTTCGTCGGCTCCACACGTGTTCCGATTGCCGCCGGCTGGAACGACAGTGCCGGGTGGGAATCTCACCCACTGAGAGGTAGCGCGTTTGCACGGCACACTGACGGATACGGGCTAACCGGCCGGCCGAAGGTAAGCATCGAGCCGCGCCGCATGGTGTTCACGTAATGTCTGCCATTCCAGCCTGAACCACGGCGTAAACCGGGAGCGGGACAGCCGTGCTTCGAATTCCCGGTCGAGATCCTCGGCGCCGATGTAACGTATCGCCGATATCTCACTGCCGTTCGGCTCCGGCGGATCGTCGAGCCGGCCCAGGAACACGTGGCAAAGCTCGTGTTCGGCGCCGCGTGCGCCGAAATCGGCCCGATATTCGAACTTGTAGGCGTATTCGAGTTTCGCGGCGACGTTGAGCTCGTCCTCGAGTCGCCGCCGCGTCGCAATCTCAAGCGTTTCCCCGCGGCGCGGATGGCTGCAGCAACTGTTCGACCAGAAGCCGGGCCAGAGCCGTTTGGCCTCGCTTCGCTGCTGCAGCAGCAACTCGCCGGCGGCGTTGAACAGAAACAGCGAGAAGGCGCGATGCAGAACGCCCTCACCGTCATGACAGGCCGCCTTGGACAGGTGCCCGAGCATCCGGTCGCCGGAATCCACGAGGATCAGTTCCTCCGCCTCCGACGAGACGATCCGGTCTGCAATCCGATCTAGGTCGTTCAACGTTCCAGGTCCGTCGCTTTGGCCGGCAACATCGTCTGGTAGCCCGCCGACTCCAATGCATCCCGGACTTCGACGACGCGGCCCGGGCACAGGCTGACGATCGAACCGCCGCCGCCGGCTCCGGTCAGCTTGGCGCCGACAGCACCGTTGGCTCTTGCGATCGTGACCATTCGCTCGAGTTCAGGCGTCGACACTTCGATTGCGTTCAATAGTCCGTGACAGACATTCATCAGGGCTCCGAGCTCCGCATAGTCTCCCCGCTCCAGCGCGTCGGCGCCGGCCAGGCTGATTGCGTCCATCTCGGCAAAAACCGCGTCGTAAGACCTCGTGCAACGTTCGCGGCGCGCACGCACGGCAGCCACCTGCGGCATCGTCAGCCCCGCGTGCCCGCTGCTTGCGATGACGATCGGCACGAAATCCGGCAAGGTCAGAAACCGGGTCTGTATCGATCCGGTGTTTCGGAACAGCAAGGGCCTTGCATAGGTCGAGATGGTATTGTCGATACCCGAGGGCGTGCCGTGAGCGCTTTGCTCGCACAGGAAGGCAATCTCGTTGACCCGCGCGTCGTCGAGCCCGAGTTCCAGCGCGAGATCGAATGCGCGCACGATGGCGACGGCGATCGCCGACGACGACCCGAGTCCCATTGCGCGCGGCAACCTGGGGTGGATACGCAGCGCGAACGCTCGCTCGTCGACACCGAGTTGTTCCAGTATCAGTGCGATCGCCGCATCGATGCCCTCAGGCTTGTCGCCATCCAGGTCCAGACGCCGGAACTCTCCCCACACCGGCACGCTGATCGTGATGCCGGCATCCCGGCGGCTCACGGTCGCCGACACGGCATCGACGATGGGCATGGCCAGCGCGTGTTTGCCATATACCGCGGCATGTTCCCCCAGCAGTATGACCTTGCCGGCCGCATGCGCAACCGGTGTATCGTCGCCGTCTTGCGCGGCGACGATGTCGGCGAGAATCTGCTTCGCTTTCCAGTCCTTGACTTCGCCGCTCGCGATCAGACGATCGACCACGTGTTCGAACAGCGGTTCCGGTGTGCCGGCCGCCGACGCCACGCTTCTGGCATGCAGACGCATGTGACCGCGCTGTATTCCCGTCGTCGAGAGGGCGCGTATTGCGGCAAAATTCTGGGCGAGGCCGACGGCGCCCATCAAGGTGGCGAGCTCCGAAGCCGATTCCGCGCCGCTCAAAGACAAGCCCTTGGCGGCCGCGGGATTGGCGTCCAGCGTTCCGCCGACGATGCCGAGCTTGATCGGCATGCGCAGGAGGCCGAGCAGGTCTCCGTCGGCGTCGATGCTCCAGCGTGTCAGCGGCCCGTAACGGCCGTTTTCGGCGGCAAAGGCATGCGCTCCGGCTTCGATGGCTCGCCAGTCGTTTCCGGTCGCGATCGCCAATGCATCCACGCCGTTCATAATACCCTTGTTGTGGGTGGCGGCACGATACGGATCGGCTAGCGCAATCTCGCTGGCGAGCACGATGGCGTCCCGGGCCGCTTCACCGTCGAGCTCGTCCGTTGCGAGATCCCGCAGCCGATAGCGAACCCGCGCCTCGACGATCGATCGATCGGTGAGATTCGACAGGATGCGCATCGCCGTCCGGCCGCCACAGAGCTCGGCGATCCAGGGCGCGACCGCTTCGCAGATCGTATTCACGAGATTGGCGCCCATCGCATCGCAGGTATCGACCAGCAGGTGCACGCGCAGGCCCTGCCGATGCTCGTCGATCCGGAGCCGGTCGATTTCGATGTCACGGACGCCGCCCCCGCGAGCAGCCAGGCGCGGGTGCACGGCGTTCGCACGTCGTATGAGCTCGTCGCGCGAGGCCTGCAGCACCGATTCGGCGGCGTCGATGTCGCGGACGTCACTGAGGTGGACCTGACCTGCGAGCAGCGACTCGTCGCAGCGCGACTCGAAGCCGCCGGTTTCCCGGGCGAGACGTGCGGCGTCGGACAGGGCCGCGACGATCGACGGCTCTTCGACGACCAGCGGTACCAGGTAGTCGCGCCCGTTGACGATGAAGTTCGGCACGACCGCGAGCGGCAGCGCAAATATGCCGATCACGTTTTCGATGATCTTGTCGGCGGCTTGCGCCGTCAGCACGTGACGCCCGTCGCGGAGCATCTGCGCGTCGGCCCGGGTCAACCAGCCGCGGCGTTCGAGCTCGTCGATGCGCTCGCCGACGCTCAGTCGATACAGGCCTTTTATCCTCGAGTCAGTCACCGCTTGCTGCTTTTGTTCATGCACGTTCCTCCGACCCGGCTCGTTGCCCCGTGTCCTCGGTTCGCGCGCCGTCATTGTCGATGCTCAGGCCCGTTTCGGTGAAACCGCGGCCCGCGGCGAGCCCGACGAAAGTCTCGATCGCGCCGGCGTCGGTACCCAGAACGATGCCGATGTCGCCGCCGCCGGCGCCGCAGGGTTTGTACACGAGTCCGCGCCGCCGCGCCATTCCGGCCAGCTCCGCATGCCCGGCGTCGAACACACCGAGCCCATGATCGGCGCTGAACCGCTCCAGGGTCGCCACGTACGAGACCAGGCAGTCCAGGACCGCGTCGGCGGAGCCGCCCTGCCAGGCCGACGCGACCTTCGACGACACATCGGCCAGCGCTCCCCGCGAGCTCCGTGTATCGGCGCCGGCCAGTCGCGCGATGCGCGCCGCGGTGTCGGCCTCGACGCCGCTCCAGAGTATCGCGTAGCGAAGGCCGTCGGGCCACCGGCGCTGTTCTGTGGATAGCTCTCCCTTGTGGAATTCGATGACGCCACCCGAGAAACTCGCCGCAACGTCGATTCCGCTGCCTTTGCCGAGCTGGAAGTTGCGGTGCGCACTGATCGCGGCTTGCCACAGGTCGCAGCCGCCGGGCGTAATTGACCGCAACGCGGTGCACAAAGCGGCAACCAGGGCGGCGCTCGAACCGATACCGATCTTGCGGCCGGATGCCGAATCCCGGAATGCAAGGGTATCCAGTCGAAAGGCCAGCGGCCCCGGCGCCTCGAAAGACACGGCTTGCCAACAACACTCGAGCAGGGCCCATGGCGTCAGCCCGTCCTGCCAGTCGAACGCGCCCGAACGGACCGTGAATCGACGCTCCGCCGCTGCCAGGCCCGGGGCGGTAACGCGGTGCGGCTCGCTGTCCAGGCGCCGAATCGTCACCCGCGCACGCCGGTTCACGGCGATGACTATTGCCGGCGCGCCGTCGAGCACGGCGTATTCGCCCGACAGCACCACCTTACCGGGCGCCGTTGCATACACCGCCGTCAATGCGGGTCGACCAGCGTCGCGCCGGCGCCCAGACCGGTGATTCGCAGGTCGACGACACCCGAGGTGGCCTCGAGCGCTTCACGGACCCGCGCCGTATGCTCGGGCAGGCACACGGCCTTTAGCTGCGGCCCGGCGTCGATCGTGAAGAACACCGCAACGCCGTCCGCCTGCAGCGCGCGGACGCAACGCATGCACTCGAGGGTCGCATGATTCCAGTACACGAGCGGCGGCCTCGACGCCCACATCACCGAGTGCATCTTCAGACAATTGTGTTCAGCCGTCGCGGCCAATCGCTCGAAGTCGCGACTGCCGATGGCCGCTCTACATGCGTCGATATCGTCCTGCTGTGTCTCCAGCCAGCGGCCGTAGAAGGGAGAGGTCCGGCGGCTGATCTCCATCGCCTCGCTGGAGCCGACCGGCTTCGGCGAGTCGGTGGTGATCGCAACGACGACCGACAACGGCCAGGTATCGCGATCGAGAAGACACTCGAGCTCGATCCGGTCCGCGTGATTCGACAGCTCGACGAACCCGCCGTACATCGATCGCGCCGCGCTGCCCGATGCCCGGCCGGCCATGCGCGCGAGCTGTCGCCTGTCCAAGCCGAGCCCGGCTGCTTTTGCGGCGGCCAGGGTCAAGGCCGCGAACGACGACGACGACGACGCGAGTCCGGCAGCGATCGGGAAGTTACTGCGGCTATCGATTAGTGCGTGCTCACGATCCAGTCCAATCAGCACGTCCAGGCATCGGGACAAGCGCGGGAGCAAGTCGGCGGCCTCGTCGCCATCGACGGTCAGGCGGTCCCGTTCGAGTCCGGGCTCGAATCCAACCCGCATCTCGGTGAACAGGGACTCGAGCGTAATCGAGATCGAGCCCACGGCCGGCAGGTTGAGCCCGGAATCGCGCTTGCCCCAGTATTTGATCAGCGCGATGTTGGGCTGGGCCCTTGCTGTCGCCCGCATGCCTCCCATCCGAACGTGTTTCAACGACAGGGACGCGGAGTATAGCGCAGGCGGGATCGGGTCTACCGGCCAAATCGTGTACGCTATCGTAAGCCCGACAGCGGCTGCGGGACGAAGAGGGGTTACATTGTCATCGAGTTTCGAGGACAGCCTGGCGGCGTATGCCGGGCGGGTTACCGACAGGCTGGACGCCGTGCTTCCGCCTGCGGATACGGAGCCGACGCGTCTGCATGAAGCGATGCGTTATGCCGTGCTGAACGGCGGCAAACGCCTCCGGCCGCTGCTGGTTTACACAACCGGCGAATGTCTCCGTATCGACCCAGGACTGCTAGACGCGCCCGCAACCGCCGTCGAGTTGATCCACGCGTTTTCGCTGGTCCACGACGATCTGCCGGCAATGGACGATGACGACCTGAGGCGCGGCCGGCCGACCGTTCACAAGCGCTTCGACGAGGCCACGGCCATACTCGCGGCGGACGCATTACAACCGTTGGCGTTCTCGGTGCTGGCCTCTTTCGACGGCGCCGCCTCGGAGGTTCGGGTCCGCCTGTTGCGGCTGCTCGCGAATGCCTGTGGCTCCATCGGTATGACCGGGGGCCAGGCGCTGGATCTCGGCGCGGAAGGGTCCCGCCTCGGCGCCGAGCAGCTCGAACACATGTTTGCGCTGAAAACCGGTGCACTGATCCGTGCGTCGGTGTTGTCGGCAAGCCTGCTCGCCGACGGACTAGAAACGCCGAAGGCGGAGGCGCTGGACGGTTTCGCACGGGCGATAGGGGTCGCCTTCCAAATCCGCGACGATCTACTGGACGTCGAGGGCGAGACCAGGATCATCGGCAAGCCCGCCGGCTCCGACGAACGCAATCACAAAGCCACCTACCCGTCCCTGTTCGGTGTCGACGCGTCGCGGGCGAGATGTAAGGAACTGCTGGCGAAGGGTCTGGGACACCTGGACGTGTTCAGCGACGACGCTGAACCGCTGCGGCAACTGGCCATGTTCGTCATCGACAGGCAAGCGTGATGGCGGCACGCAACGTGCTCCATGTGGACATGGACGCGTTTTATGCGTCGATCGAGCAAGGTGACGACCCGTCGCTCCGCGGCAGGCCGCTGGTCGGCGGCGGCGGCACCCGGGGCCGCGCTCCTGAATGCGGTATCATCCTGGGTCCGGCGGCCAACTCCAGCGCTAGACACGGCAATGTATACGAGCTTCTTCGGCCTCAACGAGAAACCGTTTTCGATTACGCCCGACCCGCGCTACCTGTTCCTTAGCGAGCGCCACGCCGAGGCGCTCGCTCATCTCGTTTACGGCGTCACGGAAAGCGGCGGTTTCATGCAGCTCACCGGCGAAGTCGGCACCGGAAAGACCACGCTCGTCAGGACGCTGCTGTCGAACCGGATGCCCGAGAACGCGGACGTGGCCGTCGTCCTGAATCCACAGCTTTCGCCGCTCGAGTTCCTGGAGACGATTTGCGAGGAGCTCGGTATCGCGGTCGCAGAGGACAGCGGCAGCAGCAAGGCGCTGATCGACAGGCTCAACCGGCATTTGCTGGCGGCGCATGCCGACGGGCGGCGTACGATCCTGGTCGTGGACGAAGCGCAGAACCTGTCGCGCGACGTGCTGGAGCAGGTCCGCCTGCTGACCAACCTGGAGACGAGCAAACAGAAACTGCTGCAGATCATACTGATCGGGCAACCCGAGCTTCGCGGGCTGCTGGCGCGTAACGACCTCAGGCAACTGACACAGCGGATTACCGGCCGTTATCACCTCGAGCCGCTGTCGCGGGACGAAACGGCGCAATACATCGAGCATCGCCTGCGCGTAGCCGGTGCGCTCGGCGAAATTTTCGACGCCGGGGCGAAACGCGAGATGTATCGACTGACCCAGGGCGTGCCGAGGCTGATTAACCAGTATTGCGATCGCGCGCTGCTGGGCGCCTACGGCCTGGAAGCGCGGCACGTCGATCGCCGGCTGGTGCGCCGCGCGGCAGCCGAGGTTTCGGGGGAAGAACGACAGCGAGTTTGGCGGTACTGGGCTCTGCCTACGGCGGCGGTAGTGGCCGGGCTTGCCATTGTCGCAACACTGGTGTTCACGCCGGCGGCCGACATATTCGATGGGATCCCTGCAGGCGGAGGCGAAACCGCGGCGGGCCTGGAAGCTTCGGCCTCCACCGCCGGCGAGTACCCGCCGGAATCCGCCCCCCCGGCGGCGCGCGTCGCCGGGACCGGCACCGCCGCGGCGGCGCCTGCCGAGTCGATTGCGGAACCGTCACCGGAACTCGAGGAGCAACTTCGCCTGGCGACCGACCTGACCGGCCCCGCGGTGGCAATGAACACGCTGTTCGGACTGTGGGGGCTAGAGTTCGCCGGCGCGTTCGATACGGCCTGCAACGACGCGGAAGCGATGGGTTACGCCTGCCTGGCCCAGCGAGGCTCGCTCGGCAGCCTGCGATTGCTGGACCGCCCGGCGATCCTGACTTTGACCGACAGCCGCGGCGACGACCATCGCGTCGTGTTGACCGCGCTGCGCGGAGACCAGGCGGAGGTATCGATCGGCGGTGTCGGCGTCACGCACCCGGCCGCGGAGATCTCGAGCCTCTGGCTGGGTCAATACCTGATGCTGTGGAAACCGCCGAGCGGACGCAGCATGGAGCTCGGACCGGGTTCGGTGGACAGTAACGTCGCGTGGCTCAGACAAAGCCTCGCGGCCATCGACGAGCGATATTCGGCCTTGCCGCTGGACTCGGAGGTCTACGACGCCGAGCTCGAAGAACGCGTGCGGCGTTTCCAGCGCGACAACCGTCTGGACGTCGACGGCCTGGCCGGACGCCAGACCCAGATCATCATCAACTCGCTGCTGGCACTGGACGGCACGCCGCGCCTCGTCACCGCGAGACTGGCGAAAGACGCGAGATTGGCGAAGGACTGATATGTCATTCATTCTCGACGCGCTGAAGAAATCCGAAACCGAACGCCAGCGGCAGGGCAGCGCCGAGTTCGCAACGGTTCCCTCGTCCAGCGCCGCGCCGTCGCCGCCACGCTGGCTGTGGGTGCTGGTCTCGTTGTTGTTGGTCAATCTCGTCGTTCTCGCCGGGATACTGTTGCGCGACGAGCCTGTTACCGCCAATCCGCCGGCGTCCGCCACCGTTACCGCCGCGGAACCGGTCGAGACGCTTACCCCGTCATTCGAAGCGCGTATCGCCGACGCCCGTAGCCGACAACAGGTGCAGGCGGCGCCGGGACCCGTTGCAGAAGTTGCGCCCGGCACGCCGGAGCCGAAACGGGCGGACGATCGGGCGGACTATCGGGCGGACGACAGGGCGGACGACAGGGCGAACGATGCCGTCACGCAAGCTCCGACACCGCGGCCGAGCGAAACGACACCGGTCCCGCTCACCCTGCCGACCCTGAGCCAGTTGCGCGCCGGCGGCATTCTGAGCCTGCCGGACCTGCACCTGGACATACACGTGTACAGCGATACGCCGGCGGATCGTTTCGTGTTCGTCAACATGAGCAAACACCGCGAGAACTCCCGCCTGGCGTCGGGACCGCTGATCGAGCAGATAACGCCCGACGGCGTCGTGCTGGACTACCAGGGCACGCGCTTTTTGCTGCCGCGCGAGTGATCGCGAATACTCCGGCCGGTCCATTGGATATCGCAGCATCGACGTACCTGACGGGTGACGGACTGGCGAGCGCGCTCGTCTCCGGTATCCATCGGGTCATCGACGAGCAGGAGGAACTGAACCGCATCAACGTATTCCCGGTGGCGGACGGCGACACCGGCACCAACCTGAGCCTTTCGCTGGGATCGGCGCTCTCGGTCCTGACCCGGCCCGACGACAAACACCTGGGCACGCTGCTCGCCGCGACCGCCGACGCGCTGCTCGACGGCGCCCGCGGCAATTCCGGCGCGATCGTGGCGCAGTTCTTCCAGGGAATCAGCGACTCGGCGGGCGACCTGAGCCGCTTTACGACCTATACGTTCAGCAAGGCGGTATGCCTCGGCAGCGAATACGCGCAGGACGCCTTGTCGGAACCCCGGGAGGGGACGATTCTATCGGTGATCGAGGCGTTTGCCTCGAGCATCCGGCAACAGGCCGTCGATCGCGGGCAAGACGATTTCGATGCATTGATCGACGTCGCCTTGCAACGGACCCGCGAGGCGCTGGCCGCGACGCCGTCGCAACTCGAGGTATTGAAAAAGGCCGGTGTCGTCGACGCCGGCGCGAAGGGTTTCGTCGCCCTCGTCGCCGGCATGGCGGAGTTCATTTGCCACGGCCGGATCGCGGCGAAACCCGACCTGTCGCGTTTCGTCTCCGAAGCCCCTACCGCGACAATCGTAACCGCGGGCGGCGACGCCGAATCGACATATCGTTTTTGCACCGAATGCATCGTCACGGGCGTCGACATCGACCGGCGCAAGCTGCGCGAGGCGCTGGCCGCCCTGGGCGACTCGCTGGTACTCGCCGGCACCAAACGCAAAGCCAAGATCCACATACACACCGACGAGCCGGAGCGTGTCTTCGATCTCGCGCGCAGCCACGGCGAGGTCAGCGCGGAAAAGGCCGATGACCTGCACCGGCAGCAATCGAGCAGCCACGACGCGGATAGACGGTTCGCGGTCATCACCGACTCCGCCGCCGACATCAGCGACGAGGACATGGAACGGCTGGACATCCACCTGGTGCCGATACGCGTTCAGTTCGGCAATCGCGGTTATCTGGACAAGGTCAGTATCACCAGCGAGGAGTTCTACCGGGAGCTTAAGACGAATCCCGAGCACCCGACGACCTCGCAACCGGCGCCCGGCGATTTCCGGCGCCAGTTCCAGTTCCTGGCAAGCCATTTCCCGGACGTGATCTCGATCAATCTGAGCAGCGCCGTAAGCGGTACCGTCGAGGCCGCGCGGTCGGCTGCCGGGCGTGTCGACGCGCGCGGCCGGGTTCACGTGATCGACTCGCTGAACGCGTCGCTCGGTCAGGGCCAGCTCGTCGTGTTTGCCGCCGAATGTGCAAAAGCCGGATTGAGCGCCGAGCAGACCATCGGCGCCCTGCGGTCCCTGATCGCACAGACATACAGCTTCGGGATGCTCAGGGATCTGGAATTCGCCGTACGCGGCGGCCGGGTGCCGGCAGCCGTCAAGACGATCGCCGACCTCCTGCGGCTCACGGCAATCATCTACACGGTACCGGACGGCCGGGTGGCGTCCGGCCGGTTCCTGCTCGGCCGGTACCGGCGGGTGAAACGATTCGCGCGGTGGATTGCAAAACAGACGGCGAAGGACCGGCCTTTGCGCGTCTGGATCGCACACGCGCTATGCGCCGACGAGGCGGTGGAGCTCGAACGAGAGCTTCGCGCGGTCCTGCCCGACGTGCGGGAAACGGCGATCACCGAAACCGGCTCGGCGCTCGGCGCGCACGGCGGTCCGGGAACCCTGATCGTTGCGACCCAGCCTTACCTGGGCCCTGAGGAGCTCGCGCCGGCGCGTTGACGGCAACGAGAAAACCGGCTATTCGCGAATGCCGACGCCGCGGTGCATCAGGTAAAGGCAAGTCGAGAAAAGCACGACGACGAACAGCAGCACGATGGCATAGGCATGACCGACGCTGATGTCCGAGGTGCCCAGGATGCCGTAACGGAAGGCATTGACCATGTAGAGGATCGGGTTCGCCTTGGACACGGTCTGCCAGAACTCCGGCAACAGCGATATCGAGTAGAACACGCCGCCGAGATAGGTCAGCGGCGTCAGCACGAAGGTCGGCACGATCGAGATATCGTCGAATTTCTTGGCGAAAACGGCGTTGATGAAACCGGCCAGCGCGAATACCGCCGACGACAACAATACCATCGTTACCGTGATCAGCGGATGCTCGATCCTGAGGTCGGTAAAAAGCAGGGCGACGACGGTGACCAGCGCGCCCACGGCAAGCCCTCTCAGGACGCCGCCCGCGACGTGACCGATGATGATCGCCGAATTCGACATCGGCGAGACGAGCATTTCCTCGACATGCCGTCCGAACTTCGCGCCGAAAAACGACGATACGACGTTGCCGTAGGAGGTGGTGATGATCGACATCATGATCAGGCCGGGCGCGATGTATTGCATGTAGTCGAAGCCGTCCATGCTGCCGATGCGGCGGCCGATCAGGTTGCCGAAGATGATGAAATACAGCGTCATCGTGATCGCCGGCGGCACGATGGTCTGCACCCAGATACGCATCACGCGTACGACTTCCTTGCGCACCAGCGTCCGAATCGCGACAAGATTCAGCGAGAGATTCATGCCGACGCAACCAGGGCACCAATGGCAACGATGTCCGGAGCGGGATTCATGTCGAGTCGACCAAAGCGCGGATGGCAGGGATACCGGGGGCTTGATTCATGTTTCAGCGACTCCATTGCCCTGCTTGTTCTCGACCAGCCGCATGAAGAGCTCTTCCAGCCGGTTCGACTTGTTGCGCAGGCTGATCACGCCGATCCCGCGTGCGTTGAGCTGCGCGAACAACTCGTTGAGGTCATGGTCGCGCTCGATGCCGACCTCGAGCTCCTCCGCGTTTCTCAAGCTCGTGTCGAAGCCGTCGAGCCCGGGCGGCTCCGACAGGGGTCGGGCGAGGGTCAACACGAAGACCTCGCGCTGCAGTTTGCGCAACACGGCACTCATCGGCGCGTCTTCGATGATCCTGCCCTCGTCGATGATTGCCACGTGCCGGCACAGCGATTCCGCTTCTTCGAGATAATGCGTGGTCAATATGATCGTCGTTCCCGCAGCGTTGATTTCGCGAAGAAACTCCCACATCGAGCGCCGGATCTCGATGTCCACGCCCGCGGTAGGCTCGTCCAGGATCAGAAGTCTCGGCTCGTGTACCAGCGCACGCGCGATCATCAGGCGTCGCTTCATGCCGCCGGAGAGGCTGCGGGCGTTATCGTTGCGCCGATCCCAGAGCCTGAGCGCACGCAGGTACTTCTCGGACCGGCTGCGCGCGAGGCGGCGGTTTAGGCCGTAGAATCCGGCCTGTGTCTCGACGATGTTGCCCACCTTCTCCCACAGGTTCAGGTTGATCTCCTGCGGCACCAGGCCGATGCAGGCCTTCGCCGCTTCGAGTTCCGTGTCGATGTCGTGACCGAAAATCTCCACGCTGCCGCCGCTCTTGTTGACCAGCGAGGTGATGATGCCGATCGCGGTGGTTTTTCCGGCGCCGTTCGGGCCGAGCAGCGCGCAGAAATCGCCTACGTCGACTGCGAGGTCGATGCCCTTCAGGGCCCGGTTTCCGTTGGCGTAGGTCTTGGTCAGCGCATTGATGGACAGTGCTTTCATTAGGCGGCGTATTTTAGGGCCTGTTCACCGTTGATTGAATCGTCCGATTGAATGGTCTGATCGATATGGTCCGATCGAATGGCCCAACTGCATAGTCCTGCCGGGACCGGCTGTCCGTCCGGCAAGGCGGAAGGAGCGAAGTTTAACGCGCTGAATGAACGACCGATAACGCCGCCTGGCATAAACATATGCGGGCATGAACAATCGGGCCCGGCCCCGCGGGCCGCGCCTGAGCCTTCGCGGCCGACGAGGCCGCAGGCACCGTGCCGCGTGGTTCAGGCCGGCCGGCGTTTCGTGGTCCGATCCGGTATCTGGCAGGCCGCAGCGCGCAGACGCGGTTGGACGGCGTTCGTGATCAGCAGGGCCTGCATCGCACCGAGGCGGGCGGCTCGCCGGACGGCCTGCTCGCCGCTGATGCCGGCGGTGAGCAGTTTTTGCCAGAAGACCGTGTTGCCCGCTCGCCGCAGGGAAAGCAACGCGTCGTAACGGCCGGCGCGCTGCAACAACTCCACCAGCGCAAGCCCCGCAAGTCGCTCGCACCAGTCGATCCCGGCGCCGCAGACGACGCGCGCCGCGTAACGGTTGTGTTGCGCCAGTTGCCAGACGAAGCTCAATCCGGCATCCAGCAGGCGGGCGGCAGGCTCTCCCGAACGATGCAGGGGCAACAACGGCACGGCACTGCCGACCCCGCCGAATATCGCATCCCAGAGCCTGGACTCGTCCTCGCGAAACGACATCAACAGAAACGGGGTGCAGGCCAGCCGCTGCCGTTCCCGGGCTTCGAGTGCGATCAGGCGCCCGACGGTTTCGGCGGAGCTCCGCCGCATGGGTTCGAGCACGGCGGCATCGGCGGTCAGCAGGTCGAGAAACGCCCGGTTCAGCGCGTAGACGTTGTCGATGTCGCCGGCGCTCGGTGCCGCAAACTCCATATCCATGCTCCCTGATCAGCGAATCTGGACATATTCGCAAAGATCACGCCTTCATAGTTCCACCCATTTATGATTTAATCGTATCAAAATAATAATTATATGGGTAATTTATATCAAAAAAGGACAATAATGAGACAATGAGACTCAGTGATGACCGCTATTCAGGAGAACGCAACCAGTTCGAGCTTGCGCTCAGGATGATCCGCCACGAGGCCCGGACCCGGACGATTCGCGAGTGCACCGGCCTGTCCGACGATCGTATTCGCAAGGTTTATGCAACTTACTTCCGGCATGGCGGCTCGGCCGGAGTCAGGCGCAGGCGCGGCAAATCGCCTCGTCAAATCGGGCGGTTCGTCAAGAACCCCGAGTACCGGTTGCAGGCCACGACGCTGGTTGCGCTCTACTGCGCGGGCCTTTTGCTGCGGATCGACGACGACCTCCGCGTGAGCGCCTGCTGGCCGCGGCCGGACGTCGAATTCGGCCACCGGCTGTGTCGCGCCTACGAGACCTACCGCCTGTTACACGCCAAACCGCTGTTGTCGTTCGAATGGGCGTGGAATCTCCTGCTGTCGATCACCTACAACGACGAGCTGTACCTCGCGGGTTGCGAACGCTGCGGTTCCTTTTACGTTCAGGATGCCTATGCGCTGGACCTCAAGACCTGCCCGTCCTGCGATATCCAGGCGCATCGCCGGCGCCCGCCGGGCGTGGCCCCGCCGTAAGGTCCCGAAATCGCGGACGCTTGTGCGGTAGACTGCCGGCGATCCGACGCCGGAGAAGCTGCGGGAGAAGCTCAAGAGACGGCAAGATGGCAGACGCATTCAGAGATTCAGCCGCACAGGACACGATCGTCGACCCCACGGGCGTCGAGGGCCACAACGTGTTCGCCGGCGCGTTCGTCGATCGTATCGGTGAACTGCGCAAGAACCCGGACTGGCTGGCCGGCGCGATTGCGGGCGCCGACAGCCGCTTCGTTCCGGTCTGGGAGGACAAATGCCTGGTCAGCGGTGATCCGAGCCATGTCGAGTTTTTGGACAGGCAAAGGCTCCCGCCGACCGTGGCGGACCCCGATCTGGTATTCCTCGGCCTGTTCCGCGATCGGCCCGCGTTTGCGTTCGCCGTCGACACCGCGGCCTACCCGATGCTCCGAAAGCTCGGCGAGTTTCAGGACCTGCGTGTTCTGGGTACCCTGCTGCCGCCCGACGAAGCCAACCTCGCCGCACATGCCCGGGCGCTGATCCTCTGGCATGCCGCACAACGTTATTGCGGCCGCTGCGGTACTCAGGCGGTCCCGGAAGCGGGCGGCAATGCGCGCCGCTGCCGTAACGCCAACTGCAAGCAGATCGCCTTCCCGAGAGTCGATCCCGCGATCATCGTGCTCGTCAGCGACGGCCGGCGCTGCCTGCTCGGCCGCCAGGGGGGCTGGCCCGAGGGGCGTTATTCGACCATCGCCGGGTTCGTCGAACCGGGCGAAAGCCTGGAGGATGCGGTGCGCCGCGAGGTTTACGAAGAAACCAACATCCGCGTCGGGCGCATCGCCTACCACAGCTCGCAGCCGTGGCCTTTTCCGTCGTCTCTGATGCTCGGTTTCGTCGCCGAGGCGAGCTCCACCGACATCGTCTTGAACGATCGCGAGCTCGAAGACGCGCGGTGGTTCACGCGCGAGGAGCTGGTCGGTCCGGGCCTGCCGAAGTTACCGTTCAGGGTTTCGATCGCACGGCGCCTGGTCGATCACTGGATCAAGCTCGGTAGCGGCGACTAGACGGCGATTCGACGGGGATTCGACGATGTGCCTGCTTGCGATCGCCGTCGGCGCCCATCCGCGTTTACCGCTGATCGTCGCCGCCAACCGCGACGAATTCCACGGCCGCCCGACACAGGATGCGCGCTGGTGGCCCGACCGGCCCGACATCCTCGGCGGGCGCGATCTCGAAGCCGGCGGAAGCTGGCTTGCCGTGCACCAGAGCGGCCGATTCGCGGCGGTCACCAATTTTCGCGATGCCGACCGCCGGCCGGCCAGATTACGATCGCGCGGACAGTTGATCACCGATTTTCTGTCATCGACGGCGGAACCCGTCGATTTCCTGCGCTCGGTGGACGGCGACGCCTTCGCGGGATTCAACCTGCTGGTCGCCAGCCGTCAGGCCGGTGGCCCGTCGGTGGCTTATCTGTCGAACCGCGGCGGCGGACTGCGGGCCCTGGAGCGCGGTATCTACGGACTCAGCAATGCGACGCTGGACACACCCTGGAACAAGCTGCGGCTGACCCGCGACCGCCTCCGGCAACTGATCGACGCCGACGACGTCGATGAAAGCAGCCTGATGCGCATGCTCGACGACCGTCAACGCGCCCCCGCTTCGGAGATCGACGATCCGGCGCTGGAGTTCGCAACCGCGCACGCGCTGTCCGCGCCGTTCATCGTACTGCCGGATTACGGGACACGCTGTTCGACGGTGTTGACGATCGACGACCGGGGAAAAGTACGCTTCGCCGAGCGACGTTTCGACGCCGAAGGCGCCCGCACCGGAGAGTCGCGATTCTCGTTCTCGCTGCGCGACTGAGGCGCCGCGGCCTGTCGACACGAAACTATGGGGCGCTGTCGAGTCCCATCGTGTTGACGGGCTCTGGCCTATCCCGGGGCCTACCCCAGACCTATCCGGGTCTATCCCGGGTAAACGCGCAACAGCCAGTCCCGAATCGCGACGATCTCCTGCGGGCAGACCGCGTGAGCCATCGGATACTCGTGCCATTCGACCCGGTAGCCGAGTCCTTCGAACGTCTGTGCACACTCGCGCCCCAGCGCAAGCGGCAGGACCGGATCGTAGGTGCCGTGCGCCATGAACACCGGTGTCGCCGGGTCCCCGGGCGCCCGGCTCGTCCCGGTATCGAGGGCCGGCAGGAACGTGGACAAAGCCATGATCCCGGCCAGCTCCAACGGCTGCCGCAGGACGGTATGTAAGACGACGGCGCCGCCTTGCGAGAATCCGGCCAGGACGATCCGGTCCGCGGGTATGCCGCGATCCCGCTCCCGGTCCACCAGCGCCAGCAGCGAGGCGCTGCTTTGCTCGAGGCTAGATGCCTCGGCACGTCCGGCACGCTCGAGACTCAGGATGTCGAACCAGGCCCGCGTGGCCATACCGCCGTTGATCGTCACCGGCCGAACCGGCGCGTGCGGAAAAACGAACCTGAGCGGCAGATGAGCCGGTAAGGCCAGTTCCGGGACGATGGGCTCGAAATCGTGGCCGTCGGCCCCGAGGCCGTGCAGCCAGACGATGCTGCCCACCGGATTCGGGCCGGTTTCGATTTCCACGGTGTCGATGTCGCTCATCCTGTCATCCTGATTCATCGCGTCGGAGCGTGCGGCGAACCACAACCGGAACCGGCGAAAACCGGTTTGGGCGCGGTCACTCGCGCCGTTCCACCCGAGGCGGGACGCAAGCTCCGGCGGCGCAGTCTACCCGAAATCGGGCTTGCGGCACCTTATGCGTTATGATTTAATTATGCGCATATTTATGCGATAAAGGCTGGGCTAACCGCACTGTCGGATGATCCGGTATCACGACATACGACACGACATAGGAGAAAGTGTCGTTTCCGATTTCAGATCGTTACGCAAGCAGGACACTAGGATAGACGAGAATCGCAATGCCCAATGAAGTCTTCGAACAAATCGCATACCAACTTGTATGAGAACAGCGATGCGCAACCAAGGTATCAAACAATTCGCGTACCAACTTGTATGAGAACAGCGATGCGCAACCAAGGTATCAAATAATTCGCGTACCAACTTGTATGAGAACAGCGATGCCCAACCAAGGTATCGAACAATTCGCGCGTCATGAGGCAATCCGCGAGCTCTTGCGGCACGGCCCGGTGCCGACACAGCAGGGGCTGGTGGATGCCCTCCGCAAGCTCGGTATTGCCGCGACCCAGTCCAGCGTCAGCCGTGACCTGCGCGAGATCGGCGCGATCAAGACGCCCGAGGGTTATGCCTTGTCCGGGGAGGACGCCGGTTCACAGCCGCAGCTCACCGGGATCGCGGAGCTCCTGCGCGAAATCCGGCCCGCGGGCCCGCACCTGATCGTCATTCGCACCGCTATCGGCGCGGCGCAGCGTGTCGCTCTCGCGCTCGATCGCAGCGGCTGGCCGGAGATAGTCGGCAACATCGGCGGCGACGATACCGTTTTCGTGGCAACCGATTCGGCCACCCACCAGAAAATTCTCGTTTCCAAACTCGAACGCGCGCTTGCCCGCGATACGGAATCGCCGTGACATTCAATACCAAGTCTCCCAATACCACGTCGCCGATCATTCTGGCCTTCTCGGGCGGTCTGGACACGTCCTTTTGCGTGCCATGGCTCAAGGAGACTTACGGACGCGACGTGATTACCGCCACCGTCGATACCGGCGGCATCGATGCCGAAGCCGCCCTGGCACTCGAGCAACGCGCCATCGCGCTCGGCGCCGTCGAACACGTGCTGATCGATTGCAAGGATGCGTTCTTCGACACCGTGATCCGGCACCTGATCGCCGGCAACGTGCTGCGCGGTAACGCCTACCCGCTGTGTGTCGGCGCGGAACGCGGCCTGCAGGCCGCGAAACTGGCCGAGCTCGCGATCGCTCGCGGCGCGGAAACCGTTGCCCACGGCTGCACGGCCGCCGGCAACGACCAGGTACGCTTCGAGGTCGCCTTACGGACACTGGCGCCGGACCTGGAGGTACTGGCGCCGGTACGCGACAACAGTTGGGTGCGAGAGGAGCAACTCGCCTACCTGGAGAAACAAGGGCTGCCGCTGCCCGCACAGGGCTCGGCCTACTCGATCAACCGCGGATTGTGGGGTATCACGATCGGCGGCCGCGAGACGCTGAGTTCGGAACGGTCGATACCGGAAAACGCCTGGGTGCTGTCCGCCGACGCATTCAGCGAACCGGCGGCCGAAGCGAAACACACGCTCGACTTCGAGCGCGGTATTCCGGTTGCGCTGGACGAAGAGGAACTGGGCCCGGTGGAACTGATCGAGGTCCTCGAGACCACCGCCGGCCGTTACGGCATCGGCCGCGGCATCCACCTCGGCGACACGGTGCTCGGCACCAAAGGCCGGGTAGCGTTCGAGGCGCCGGCGGCAATCACCTTGATCACCGCGCATCGCGAGCTCGAGAAGCTCGTGCTGAGCGCGCAACAGTCTAGGATCAAGGACGGCATTGCGGCCGTTTACGGCGACCTGGTGCACGAGGGCAAGCAACTCGATCTCGCCTGCGCGGACATCGAGGCGCTACTCGACGCGTCACAGCGGCGCGTCACGGGCCGTGTCGATTTCACGCTGCGCCCGGGACAGCTTTTCATCGACGGCGTGAACTCGCCGTATTCCCTGCTCGCCGCGACCCGCGGCGTATACGGCGAGGCGGCCGGTGAGTGGACCCCCTCGGACGCGCTGGGTCATGCACGGATTCTGTCCTTACCGGGAATGCTCGCCACGCGCGCCGGTCGAACCGACGGACAAGGCACATGAAAACGGTCCTGGTCGACAAAGTCGCATCCGTCGCACAACACGCGGACCTCGGGCACGAACTCCGCTTGTCGCCGGACATCCCCTGCGAGGAAGGCGTGCTGGTCGCGGCGCGGGTCAAGAACAACAAGACGCGTTACAACCAACTCGAACTGACGTCGGGACGCATGGCGACCGTCACACAGGGCGATGTCGTCGTCGGCGCGCTGGGCCACCGCAAGGCGCTGCTGGGTTACTCCGGTTATCTGCCGACGAAACTGGACGTAGGCGACACGATCCAACTCCTGAACATCGGCGGCGTCATGGGCGTCTGCGACTCGGCCAATCCGGATGTCGGGCCGCCGTTCGACTGCGAAGTGCTGGGCGCCGTTTTGCATTTCCCGTACCTCGGCGAACGCATCGGGGTGCCGGCCAAAGCCGGGCGCGAGGCCTTCGACCGGCAGGCGGCCATCGACACGCGTGACGTACCGGTGATTGCGCTGGCGGGCACCTGCATGGACTCCGGCAAGACTGCCGCGGCCTGCGCGATCGTCGGCAGGCTCAGGCACCTCGGTCATACCGTGTCCGCGTGCAAGGCCACCGGCGTGTCGCTGCGGCGCGATATCCTGGCGATGGAAGACGCGGGTGCGACCGATACGATGATTTTCTCGGACCTTGGCGTCGTCACGACGACGGCCGACAACGGCCCCGCGCTGACCCGGTCCCTGCTGACCCGGCTGTCCGAGTCCAAACCGGACGTGATCGTGCTGGAGCTCGGCGACGGTTTGCTGGGCGCCTACGGTGTCGAGGCGATACTCCAGGACGAGGCGATACGACGGGCGCTCACCGTGGTCGTGCTGTGCGCCAACGACCCGGTCGCAGCGTGGGGCGGCGCGAAAATCCTGCGCGAGCAATACGGCATAGAGCCCGCGGTCGTGACGGGGCCTGCGACGGACAACGCGGTTGGCGTCGATCAGATCGCCGAGCGGACGAGCCTGCGCGGTATCAATGCGCTGACCCATGGCGTCGCGCTAGGCGACCACATTGCGACGCTGTTGCCCGGAGCGGTCGCGTGACGCCCGCCGTCCCGACAACCGCGTCTAGCGCAAGCGGTCGCGGCGGCGATGTGACGGCGACGCCTGCGACAATTCCCGCGACTATTCCGACGGCGGTATTGGGCGCCACGGGTTACGTCGGCGGCGAATTGTTGCGCTTGATTGCCGGGCATCCGACGCTCGAGCTCGTTGCGGCGGTTTCCGAAAGCCGCGCCGGCAGCACGATCGCCGCAAACTTCCCTCACCTGGCGGGCGTTTACGGCGACGCCTGTTTCGCGGCGCACGAGGATTGGCTGGAACCGCTCGAACGCGGTTCCGCGCTGGCCGTGTTCTCGGCCGCGCCGCACGGCGCGTCGGCGGCAATGGTCGCGGCGCTGCTGGAGCAAAGCGCCGCCCGCGATCTGGACGT
Source organism: Woeseiaceae bacterium (assembly GCA_028279985.1). Lineage (GTDB taxonomy): Bacteria > Pseudomonadota > Gammaproteobacteria > Steroidobacterales > Woeseiaceae > UBA1847. The sequence goes on along the minus strand of JANQMR010000022.1, from coordinate 55,755 downwards.
GCACGTCGTCGACGCTTCCGCCGACTTTCGTTTTCCGGACCGGAAGGCTTACGAGGCGGTATACGGCGCCGGCCACGGTGCACCGACGCTGCTCGAGGCGTTTCAGTCGGGTGTTCCGGAACACGTTCCCGAGGTGACGGCGCGGCATGCGGGTAATCCCGGTTGCTTCGCTACCGCGGTATTGCTTGCCGCGGTTCCGCTGCTCGACGCCGGCGTCACCGACAGTCGTTTTTTCGTCACCGGAATCACGGGCAGCACCGGGTCCGGCCGCAGCCCTCAAGCCGGCACCCATCACCCCGAAAGGCACAGCAACCTGTACGCGTACAAGCCGCTCGCGCATCGCCACGCGCCCGAGATCCTGGCGCTTGCAAAGGCTGCGACCGGCAGGGACTGGACGCTCAATTTCGTGCCCCATTCGGGCCCGTTCGCTCGCGGCATATTCGTGACGCTACAGGTCATGTCCGATGAGCCGGTCGAAGCGCTACGGCGGATTTTCGAGGACTACTACGCCGACGCGCCGTTCGTCGACATCGTAGACGGCAGTCCGAAACTCAAGAACGTCGTCGCCAGCAACCACGCACAAATCGGGCTTGCGAAAAACGACACGACGGCAGTCGTCATGTGCGCGATCGACAATCTCGTCAAGGGCGCCGCCGGCGGCGCGATCCAGTGGATGAACCGCCTGTGGCGGCTTCCGGAGACCGCGGGCCTGACCGCGCCCGCGCCGGCATGGACCTGACGGGATACCTGCGACAGATGATGCGACAATGGATGCGATAACAGAAACGACGACAAGACACCCGCGCGACCGGGAAGCCGCGTCGATGCTGCCGGTGTACGGACATTTGCCGTTCGTGCCGGTTCGCGCGGCGGGTTGCGACATCATCACCGACGACGGCCGAAGAATCCTGGATCTTTACGGCGGCCACGCCGTCGCCGCGCTCGGTTACGGTCATCCGCGGCTGGTCGAGGCCATTCGCAGACAGAGCGGGAACCTGCTGTTTCAGAGCAATGCCGTTGCGCTCGATGTCCGCGCAACGGCAGCGGAAAAGCTGGTGGCCGCGGCTCCGGAAGGATTGACCCGCGCATTTTTCGTCAACTCGGGCGCCGAGGCGAATGAGAACGCCCTGCGCATGGCCTGTGTCGCAACGGGCCGCCGCAAAGTCCTGGCGATCGCACACGGTTTCCACGGCCGCACCGCCGCCGCCGGCGCCGTCACCTGGAACAGCGACGGCTGGTACGGCTTTCCGGCAAAACCCTTCGACGTGGATTTCATTCCGCGCGACGACGTAGGCCAGGCAATCGAGATGATTCAGGACGACGTCGCCGGTGTCATCGTCGAGCCGGTACAAGGCGTCGCCGGCGCCTACGACCTCGCGACCGGATTTCTAGAATGCCTGCGCGAACAAACCCGCCGTCACGGCGCGCTGCTGATCGCCGACGAAGTTCAGTCGGGCATCGGCCGGTCGGGCCAGTATTTCGCGGTCCAGACCCAGGGCATCGTCCCCGACGTCCTCACCAGCGCGAAGTCCTTGGGCGGCGGCATCCCGGCGGGCGCCGTGCTCTGCGGCGAACCGGTGGCCGCGCATTTCGGGCCGGGTTCGCTCGGCACGACTTTCGGCGGTGGACCGCTGGCGGCGGCGGCGATCGTGGCCGTGCTCGAAGCGATCGAGTCCGAGGCCTTGCTCGGCAATGTCCGCGAACGCGAGATCCAGATTCGCGAGCACTGCGTCACCGGCCCGGTCCGGAAGATACAGGGCTCGGGCCTGTTGCTCGGGCTGGTCTGCGACCGGCCGGCGCGCGAGGTTCGCGACGCCCTGCTCGAACACGACATCCTGACCGGTACCAGCGCGGACCCGAACGTCGTTCGCATCCTCGCGCCGCTGGTGCTCGCGTCCGGGCACGTCGAACACCTGGCCCAAGCACTCGAGTCGATACCGCCGGCCGATGCATGAGCCAGATACATGAGCCAAGGGCGAGGCCCGCTCGACGAGAACGATCCAACCGGACCTGCGCAAAGAGACCGCCATTAGAGATTCCCCGTAGAGATTCCCCATAGAAATCCTCCATAGAAATCCCCCATAGAAATTCGTAGAGACCCACAATGAAAGCCTTCAACGACCTAGCCGATTTCAGCACCGAAGAACTCGAAGCCCTGCTTGCGCTGGCCGGGCGCCTGGACGAGCGGCCGGAGCCCACGGCGCTGCGCGGCAAGGTATTGTCGCTGTTGTTCCTGAGCCCGTCGCTCAGAACCCTCGCGTCTTTCCAGGCGGCGATGACCCGCTTGGGCGGCGGCTCTTTCGTCATCTCGCCCGACATGTCGATCCACGGGCTGGAAACCCGGCCCGGAATCGTCATGGACGGCGCCGCCGCGGAGCACATTCGCGAGGCCGTGCCGGTGATCGCATCCTACGGCGACGCGATCGGCATCCGCGCATTCGCCGAGCGCAAGAACCTCGACCGCGACCTGGCCGATGCCGAGTTCGAGTCGCTGGTCGAGCTGGTCGACACGCCGTACATCAACATGGAATCGGCAATCGGACACCCCTGCCAGAACCTCGCCGACTGGAAGACCCTGGACGACTACGACATCCCGGCGAACGGCGGCAAGTTCGTGCTGAGCTGGGCGTATCATCCGAAAGCGTTGCCACTGGCAGTCCCGGCGTCGACCTTGTACACGGCCGCACGACGCGGCATGGACGTCACCGTGTTACGCCCGGAAGGTTTCGAACTACCGGAGCCGGTCACGACCAAGGCGAAATCCGCCGCGGAAGCCTCGGGCGGCTCGATCACCGAAACCGACGACCGTGTCGCCGCCATGCAGGACGCCCATGTCATATACGCCAAGTCCTGGGCCTCGACCCGCCATTACGGCGACCGGCTCAACGACCAGGAGCTCAGGAACGCGCTGGACGACTGGTGCGTGGACGAACCCTGGTTCGACAACGCCAGGAAGGACTGTCGTTTCATGCATTGCCTGCCCGTTCGCCGCGGCGTCGTGGTCAGCGAGGCCGTTCTCGACGGGCCGCGAAGCATCGTGATCCACGAGGCCCGCAATCGCATGCTGGCGCAAATGGCGGTGTTGCATCAGATGCTGGGCGCCGAATCGTGACTACCCAGCGGGACCGCGCCATCGTCGTATCGGCGCTCAAGCACGCCGCGCCGTACATACGCTTGTTCAAGGGCAAGGTGTTCGTGCTCAAGGCAGGCGGCGAGGTGTTCGCCGACGCCGAGCAAACGCGCGCACTGATGGAGCAGGTCGGCATCCTGCACCAGGTGGGCATCCGGGTCGTGCTGATTCACGGCGGCGGCCCCCAATCGACGGCGCTGGCGAACGCGCTGGGGGTCGATACGACCTTCGTCGAAGGGCGCCGGGTCACCGATGAAAGTTCCCTGGACGTCGCGACGATGGTGTTGAACGGCCAGATCAACACCCGTGTCCTGGCCGCCTGCCGCGACCTCAAGATTCCGGCCGTCGGCATCAGCGGCGTGGACGCCGGGCTGATCCGCGCGCACCGCCGGCCGCCGGTGGAACGCCGGGGCGAATCGCCGGTGGACTACGGCTTCGTCGGCGACATCGACGCAGTGGAAGCCGACATCCTGCGCAAGCAGCTCGACAACGGCCTGATGCCGGTCGTAAGCCCGCTGTCCTGTGACGAGTCGGGCACCTTGCTCAACATCAACGCCGACACCGTCGCCGCCGCGATCGCCGCCGAGCTCGACGCCGAGAAGCTGATACTGGCAACCGGCGCGCCGGGCATACTGGAAGACATAGACGATCCCTTGTCGGTCATCAGCTATATCGACCGGGCGGCGCTGGCGAAGCTCGAGGCCGACGGCAAGCTGGCCGACGGCATGTTGCCGAAAGCCGCCGCCATCGATGCGGCGCTGGCGGACGGCGTCAAGCGCGTGCACGTGATCTCTTACAAGCTGGCGGACAGCCTGTTACTCGAGGTCTTCACCAACGAAGGGACCGGCACGCTGGTCGTCAGCGACATCGCCGCGCTGACGCCGGCCGAACAGCAAGGGGTCGATCAATGACCCGGCTCTGGGACAAGGGCCTGCCGCTGGCCGACCGCGTGTTGCGTTACACGGCCGGCGAAGACCACGAACTGGACGCCCGCCTGGTGAGATACGACGTGCGCGGATCGATTGCACATGCCGAGATGCTGGCCGCGACAGGACTGATCGGCGACGACGATCTCACCGCGATCCGCGACGGCCTCACGGCGCTGGAGACTTCGTTCGAGGCGGGCGAGTGGCAAATCGAGCTCGAGGACGAAGACGTGCATACGGCGCTCGAGTCGCGGCTCACGGACCGAATCGGCGAAGCGGGCGCAAGATTGCACCTCGGTCGCTCGCGGAACGACCAGGTGCTGACCGCGCTCAGGCTGTATCTGCTCGACGCCGGGGACCATCTGACGGAGCGTGTCGAGCAGTTACGCAAGGCTTTGACGGCACTGGCCGAGCGTCAAGCTGCGCTTGCCCTGCCCGGCTATACGCACATGCAACAGGCGATGCCGTCGACAGTCGCCTTGTGGTGCGGCGGTTTCGACGAGGCCCTGGCCGACGCCGTCCAGGGATTGCGGGCGGCACGCAGGCGGATCGACAAGAACCCGCTCGGCAGCGCGGCGGGGTACGGCACGCCCGGCTTGCCTCTGGACCGGGACATGACCACGGCCAAACTGGGTTTTGCCAGCAAGCAGTGGCCGGTCACCGCGGTACAATTGTCGCGCGGCAAGGCCGAAAGCGGCCTATTGTTCGAGATCACCCTGCTGCTGCAGGACCTGGGGCGCATGGCATCCGACCTGCTCCTGTTCTACACCCAGGAGTTCGGTTACGTGTCGCTGGCCGCGGACGTTACGACCGGCTCGTCGATCATGCCGCAAAAACGAAACCCCGACGTGCTGGAGCTGATACGCGCCTCGCAGGCCACGGCGCAGTCCTGCCTCGACGAGGCGCTGATGATCACCGCCAAGCTGCCGTCGGGTTATCAGCGCGACCTGCAACGGCTCAAGGCGCCGGTGTTTCGCGCCGTCGACCTCGCCGTCGACAGCGTGGACATCATGGCCTATCTGCTGGAAGGACTGCGTTTCAATCCCGAGCGTATCCGGATGGACGACGGCCTGTATGCCACCGAGGCGGCTTACCGCCTGGTCCGGGAACAGGGCCTGACGTTCCGCGACGCCTACCGGCAGATCGCCGCTGGTATTCTCTCCGAAGACACCTGAACATCGAGGCCTGCGGTTCCCTCGCCGGCCTCGCGACCGCTGGGGATCACGCGGCCGGAAACGATTTCGAGACCGGTTCTATTCACATTCGATCGAGGAACGATTCGACCGGCCCGTAGTCTGTGATCTGCGTCAGGCTCGAATCTCGCCGGGACGATAAGGAACAAAATTAAGGAACAAAAATGATCAAGCACCTGTTCGAGAGAGTTGTCGTAGCCATCAGCGAGCCGGCATCCGCAACGGCGGAAACCGATCGCGACGGCGCGCTGCGCCTGGCGACGGCCGTGCTGATGGTCGAAGTCGCCCGCGCGGATCACGTCTTCGAGGAGACCGAGTTCGACCATCTACTGAAGCTGATCGAACGCCACTTCGATCTGCCGCCGGATGAAGCGGCCGAACTGGTGAACCTGGCCGGCGAAACGGCGGAGGAAGCGGTGTCGCTGCACGACTTCACCCATCAACTGCATCAGAGCCTGGACGAGCGGGAAAAGGCTCGAATCGTGGCATTGCTCTGGCAGATCGCTTACGCGGACGGTCATCTCGACAAGTACGAAGATTCGCTGGTATTGAAGATCAGCGATCTGCTGTACGTCAGCCGGGGCCGCGTGATGCGCCTGAAGCACGAAGCCGAACAAAATCGCCTGCACTGACGCCGATCGGCGCCGCCGCTTGCGGGTTCGGGTTCGGAACGTTGGAGACTTGTCGCGTTCGTGGACCGGCCCGCCACGCCGACTATGAGCGAGCTTCGACCTTGTTGCGTGCGTTCACGGACTTATAATGGCCGCAGCCGCTGACCCTGATCGACGAAGACATTCCGAAGCCATTCCGATGAAACGAATCGTAGCGATGCTGTTTATCCTCGCCAGCGGAATGCTGGCCGCCTGCGGCCAGAAAGGCCCGCTGTACCTGCCGGACAACCCGAGTCACATTCGCGTGGACGCACCCGCGGCGTCCGAGAACGACCGGGAACGGGATGAGGAAGACGATGACGACAAACCTTGAGGCCTTTTGACAGTGGTTTCCACCGTCGAAAGGCCCTAATCGCGCCGCAGCGATGACCGACACCGATCTGGTGCTGATCGACGGCTCGTCGTATCTCTACCGGGCGTTCCACGCGCTGCCGAAGCTCACCAACGCAAACGGCGAACCGACGGGCGCCCTGCACGGCGTGCTGACGATGATCGCAAAGCTCAGGCGCGAATACGCGACCGAACGCCTGGCGGTCGTGTTCGACGCATCCGGCAAGACCTTCCGCGACGAGCTGTATGCCGACTACAAGGCCAACCGCCCGCCGATGCCGGACGAGCTCCGCGCCCAGCTCGAACCGCTGATCGAGGCGGTCACCGCGATGGGACTGCCCTTGCTCAGGGTCGAAGGCGTCGAAGCGGACGACGTCATCGGCACCTTGTGCCGAATCTGCGGCGAGCGGGAGCTCAGGGTCACGGTATCGACCAGCGACAAGGACATGGCGCAACTCGTCGACGAACGCGTCACCCTGGTCAATACGATGAGCAACAGCACGCTCGACCGGGACGGCGTCAAGGCCAAGTTCGACGTCTGGCCCGAGCAGATCGTCGATTATCTGGCCCTGGTCGGCGACACCTCCGACAACATACCCGGCGTGCCGCGCGTGGGCGCCAAGACCGCCGCCAAATGGCTTAACGAATACCGGACGGCCGATGCGATCATCGAGAATGCGGCGTCCATCAAGGGCAAGGTCGGCGAGTCGCTGCGCGATCACGTCGATCGGTTGAAGCTGTCGCGAGAGCTCGCGACCATTCGGCAGGACGTCGAGCTACCGGTTTCGCTCGAGTCACTGAGACCCTCGGACGGCGACACGGACGCGCTGCGCAAGCTCTACGAAAGATTCGAGCTCCGCACGCTGTTACGCCAGCTCGACGAGGCCGGCGCGGGCACGGGCGACGGATCGACCACCGAATCGCCGCCCGGCGGCGAATACGAAACGGTGCTCGACTGGCAGGCATTCGACCGTTGGCTCGAAAAGATCGAACGGGCCGATGTCACGGCGATCGACACCGAAACGACCAGCCTGAACTACATGGACGCCGAGATCGTCGGCCTGTCTTTGGCCGTCAAGGCCGGCGAGGCCTGTTACATACCGGTGGCGCACGACTTTCCCGGCGCGCCGGATCAGCTTCCGCGGGACGAGGTCTTGAGCAAACTCCGGCCGTTCCTCGAGGACCCGGACAAGGCCAAGCTCGGTCATCACCTGAAGTACGACGCACATATATTCGCCCGCCACGACATCCGGCTGAACGGGATGCGTTACGACTCGATGCTCGAGTCCTACGTGCTGAACAGCGTCGCAACCCGGCACGACATGGACTCGACCGCCCGTCATTACCTCGGCATCGAGACCATTCACTACGAGGACGTGGCCGGCAAAGGCGCGAAACAACTCACATTCAACCAGATCGATCTCGACACGGCGGCGCCTTACGCTGCCGAGGACGCGGACATCACCCTGCGATTGCACGAGACGCTCTGGGGCAAGCTCGGGAAAATCGAGCCGCTCAGGCGGATCTACGAGGACATCGAACAACCGCTGGTGCCGGTACTGTTGTCGATGGAGGAAACCGGCGTTCTCGTCGACCCCGACATGCTCAAACGACAAAGCGGCGCGCTGGCGAAGACCATGGCCGGGCTCGAGGCCAAAGCCCACGAGCTGGCCGGCGGCCCGTTCAACCTGGGCTCGCCGAAGCAGCTACAGGAGATCCTGTTCGAGCGCGAGGGCTTGCCGGTCATACGCAAGACGCCGAAAGGCCAGCCGTCTACGGCGGAGGACGTCTTGCAGGAGCTCGCGCAGGACTACGAGCTGCCGCGCATCATCATCGACTACCGCGGCGTCAGCAAGCTCAAGAGCACTTACACCGACAAGCTGCCGCTGCAGATTGCGCCGGCGACCGGCCGTATCCATACCTCCTATCATCAGGCGGTCGCCGCCACCGGAAGACTGTCGTCTACCGATCCGAACCTGCAGAACATTCCGATCCGCACGCCTGAGGGGCGGCGCATAAGACAGGCTTTCGTCGCTCCCGAGGGGCACGTGCTGCTGGCGGCGGACTACTCGCAGATCGAGCTCAGGATCATGGCGCACCTGTCGTCCGACCGCGGGTTGCTGAAGGCTTTCGCCTCGGAACAGGACATCCATCGTGCCACCGCGGCCGAGGTTTTCGACACGCCGCTCGATGAAGTCAGCGTGGACCAGCGACGTTCCGCCAAGGCCATCAATTTCGGGCTGATGTACGGCATGTCGGCCTTCGGGCTCGCGAAGCAGCTCGACGTCCCGCGCGGCGAGGCGCAGCAGTACATCGACCTCTACTTCGACCGGTATCCGGGCGTCCGCGACTACATGGAACGTATCCGCGAGCAGGCGCGAAAGCGGGGATACGTGGAAACCGTGTTCGGCCGCCGCCTGTATTTGCCCGAGATCAATTCACGCAACGTACAGCGGCGTCAGTATGCCGAACGCAGCGCGATCAACGCGCCGATGCAGGGCACCGCCGCGGACATCATCAAACGGGCAATGATCGCGGTGCAGGCGTGGCTAGAGCCGGGGAACGGCAGCACGCGAATGATCATGCAGGTACACGACGAGCTCGTCTTCGAGGTGCCGGAGACCAGCGTCGACGAGGTCCGGCTGCAGGTCGTGGAGCTGATGCGCGCGGCGGCCGACCTGGACGTGCCGCTGGCGGTTGCGGCGGGCACCGGCGGCAATTGGGACGAAGCACACTGACACTGACATTGACCCAAACGAGACCGAGTCTAAACTATTTTTCTTTATTTTTCAGTTATTTAGTTCCGTACGGGAACTAAGACCGAGACTTAGACTCTATACAAACCGAGTGCATGAGCCACTTGCCTGTTTACCTCCCTAGACAGGCATGCAACGCGGTTTCCCCAAGCCCGTTGCTTTTTCTTACCCCGGAGCGCGCCCCAGGCCGCCGCCGGGGTTTTTTTTGCCTGCGCCCGATATCTGCCCGATATCTCGCCGGATATCTCACCGCTGCGGAGCGTCCGGTGACCCGCCCTTTGGCGAGACATTCGGGCCGGGGCTCAGCATCGCCTCGAGCGCGGCCCGCGCCGTGTCCACGCCCTCGCGCCGGGTCGCCGAGAACAACTGCACCGAGGCGCGGTCGCCGAGTTCGCGGCGCAGCTCCGAAAGCGCCGCCGCCGCCTGCCCTTTCTTGAGTTTGTCGGCCTTGGTCAACAGCACGTGCACCGGCAATGCCACCGATTCCGCAAACGCCATCATTTGCCGATCGTAGTCCGTCAGCCGGCGACGGACGTCGACGATCAGGAACAGCCCCGCGAGGCTTCGCCGGGTTTCGAAATACCCGGACAAAAGAGCCCCCCAGTGCCGCCGGACCTGATCGGCGACACGCGCGAACCCGTAACCCGGCAGGTCGACGAGTCGCTGACCGTCGCGCAGGGAAAAAAAATTGACCAGTTGCGTGCGTCCCGGCGTCTTGCTGGTGCGGGCGAACTGCCGCCGGTTGACGATCACGTTGATGGCGCTCGATTTTCCGGCATTCGACCGTCCGGCGAATGCAACCTCGACGCCCTCGTCGGGGACGTATTGACCGGCCCGATTCGCGCTCTTGAGAAAACGGGCATCCGGGTACTGTGACATTGGGTTCGACTCGGGGATTCTGTGTATAATTCGGCCGCCTGGGCTCGAATCCTGGAAGTTTGACGGCTTCGGGGCCACGCAGCAAAAACCACGCAACAGGGCAATCCGCCGCCTGACCAGGTCAGTTTACCCCCGGGTGCAACCCCGCCGTCGATCGAGATCGGACGAGCGGGCGATGGTGGGCACTGTCGCGTCCGGGAACGGCCTTCGCAGGGAAAGCCCGGTTTTCGAGGAACGCGGTCGTCGAGAAACGCTGACTTTTCGAGAAACGATAGAGTACCGCTGGTCGAGACACCGAGAACGAACAAACCGAGAATTCAAATCGAGAACTCATGATCGAGAACTTATGTAAAGGCAAGCTCTTGACCAAAGGCATTCCGCTCACCGCGCTGGCCGCATTATTGTCCTTCTCGGCACAGGCGGAAAACCTGATCGACGGCGACGCCGAAGCCGGCAAAGCCAAATCCATCACCTGTGCCGCATGCCACGGCACCGAAGGAAACAGCGTCAATCCCGAATGGCCGAACCTGGCCGGACAGGGCGCGCCCTATATGGTTGCGCAACTCAAGGCCTTCAAGGAAGGCAAACGCTTCAACGCGCTGATGAGCAGCCAGGCGATGTTGTTGAGCGAACAAGACATGCGCGATCTCGCCGTCTATTACGAGGGACTCGAGACCGCAAGCCAGACCGTTGCAGACCCCAAGCTCGTGGCACGGGCGGAGGCCCTTTATCGGGGCGGCAACCTGGAGACCGGCGCCTCCGCCTGCAGCGCCTGTCACGGCCCCAGCGGCAAGGGGAACCCGGCAGCCGGTTATCCGGCGCTGTCCGGCCAGCATGCAACCTACACGGCCATGCAACTGCGCGCCTACGCATCGGGGGAACGTCAGACGCTGCATGTGTCAAAGATGATGAACTCCATCGCGGAGCGACTCAGCGAGGAAGAGATCGTCGCATTGGCTTCGTACGTGCAAGGCCTGCGATAGCTCTCGATTATAGTTCTCGACTATAGTCCTAAACGATAGTCCTCGACGCGCCGCTGCCGCCGTACACCGCTACGACGGCGCTCGACGCGTCGCCGCTGCCGCGCAACACGACAACAATCGGAATCGCACCTAAGATGACAAATCGACCACTCAGCTTCACCATCCTGACGACCCTGTCCCTCCTCCTGCTCGCCGCGTGCGGCCAGAAACAGGACGATACGGCCAATCCGGCCCGGGCCACGACCGACGAAGCTCCGGCAGAGGTCGCCCGGCCGGCAGAGGCGCTTCCAGCGGACGAGCCCGGCGAACAAGTGCCGTTGGAAGTCGTCGAGGAGTCCGATGCCGAAGTCGAGCCCGAGGACCAGCCGATCGTGCTGGCGCGGGCCGAGAGCCCGGCCGAAGCCCGCGAATGGCGATTCGTCGAGGGTGAGCACTACGACCGCATCATGCCCGCGCAGCCGACTTTCGGCGGCGCCGACAAAATCGAGGTGGCGGAATTCTTCTGGTACGGGTGCCCGCACTGCTACGACATAGAGCCCTATATCAAGCGTTGGCTGGAGGAAAAACCTGCCGACGTTCGCTTTGTACACGTCCCGACCGCCTGGAATCGTCTCGTTGCCTTACACGCCAGACTGTTTTATGCCGCAGAGGTGCTGGCACGCAACGGCGAGCTCGAAGACCCGGAGGCGTTTCGCCAGGCCGTGTTCGCCGAGTATCACGAACGCAATAACCGCCTGACCTCGGAGGACTCGATCCGCCGGCTCTTCGAGCGATTCGGCGTCGGGGCCGACTCGTTCGACAAGGCCTGGAAGTCGTTCGAGGTCGAACAGAATCTGCGCAAGGCGGCCGACCTTGCCGACCGTTATGAGGTCTCCAGCGTTCCGCAGATCGTCGTCAACGGCAAATACCGGACCGGCGCACAGAACGCCGGCGGTTACCCGGCGCTGATGGAATTGATCGACGAACTCGTCGAGCGGGAGCGCTTGCGATAGGACAAATAATCCGTAACGAATGGTTCACGACCAAATAGTCCACAACTAAGTAATCCGATACAAATAGCCCGATACAGATAGCCCGATACAATCGGCAATCATCCGCAATAACCCGGACGGCGATCCGACTGTCCGGGCGGATGCCGGGCTACGAAGCCGCCGCGCTCAGCCGTTGTCCTCGGCGATGATGCGCCATACCCCCGCCATCGAGCGCCGCCAGTACAGCCGGTGGGTAATCGACACCCGGCGCCCGTTTTCGACCACGGACCGGGTGAATCGGCTCAGGTAAACCTCGTCTTCGGCCGGCTCCTTGAGCAACACCAGGTCTTCCAGCGTGACGGCCGCGGCGCCTCGGGACTCGAACCGCCCCAACTGCAAAGCCAGCCAACGCTCGCGCGACAGACCGTGGAACACGAAGTCCTCCGCGTACAGGCTCAGATAGGCGTAGAGGTCGCGGGTCTCGAAACTCGACACCCAGCGCGCCAGCACGGCCTTGAGCTCGTCTCGCAGACGGGCGATTTCCTCCGGCATCAGGCGCTCGAGCCGCCGCGTTATCACGACCGGCGTCGAAAGCGGGGCGATGTCCGGGGCGATCGCGAGCAGGTCGTCGTTGCCGAGGGCAAGGCACCCGTCGGTGTCCAGCGGCGGACGCCGGCCCGCGCCGGGATCGACGCCATGCAGCCAGATGCCGTCGCCGCTTCGACCGGCGAGCCGGTCCAGCGTATTCGGATAGTCCAGCGGAAAAGCGGCCGCGCCGTATCGGTCCGGCAAGCGTTCCGGGTCGAGCCGGTCGTTCACGAAGTAAATGCCGAGCGGCGTGCGCCTGTCCCAGGCCCTTTGTTTGCGAACGCCCTGCTCGCCGATCGACATGTAACGCCGGTCGTACTCCCGCATGATCGTGCCGTCGCGGCGAAAGCGAAACAGCGTCGCGGTATCGGTCTCGGCGACGAGCAGCTCCGTCACCGAATCCGGCAACTCCAGGACGTACGCCGGCACCGGTTGCGCGGTGTCGGTCGCCGCAGCCGTCTGGACCAGCAGCGTGAGCAAAGCCGCCGGAATCGTTTTCGGCGGCTTGCCGCACGCTGGACTTTTCGGACCCGCAGACCGAGTTGCTAATGACATGCCACGGATGGTAACGCCGTCGACCGATGGGCTCCATGTCGATCGGCTCCATGTTATGGTCCGCAGATGGGTTCCGGCGGGCCGAAACCGACCGCGTTTCCGTCCGGTGCCCCGCTAGTACACATGACAGCACCCATGACGGTATTCATGGGACGACGGTACCCATTGGATATTGGATAACGATATCCGTTACACATCGAGGAGTCTGCGGTGAAAACCTTCGAGCGACTACGGCGCCCGGGAACAGGGGCAAGGGGACGTTGCGCGCCTGGCGCGAGCGGAAAAGGAGCGCCGGCGCGTTGAGTAAGAACAAGACCTATACATTTGCGATGCATGGCGGGGCGGGCGCCCGCCCCGGTCGCGACTATTCGCGCGTGGAAGCCCACCTCGAGACGCTTGCGGCAGAGGCCGGCCAACGCCTGGCCTCGGGCGCGGCCGCGCTCGACGTGGTCGAGTTTGCCGTCGTGGAGATGGAACGGAGCGGCCTGTACGTCGCCGGCAGGGGCTCGGCGCCGAACACGGCGGGTTACGTGGAGCTGGACGCATCGATCATGGACGGCGCGACGCAGCGTGCCGGCGCCGTCGCCTCGCTACGCGACGCGGTGCAGCCCATAAGCGTGGCACGCGGCGTCATGGACGGCACCTCACACGTGATGCTGGCCGGCGCCGGCGCGCTGAGCTTCGCCCGCGAGCAGGGTTTTGCGCTGGTCGAGAACCCGAACGACTATTACACGCTGCCGGCCGGCGTCGAGCCCGACGATATCAACGAACGGATGCACGGCACGGTTGGCGCGGTCGCGGTAGACGCCAGTGGCTCGACCGCGGCGGCGACCTCTACCGGCGGAACCTTCGCCAAGCTCGAGGGCCGGGTCGGCGACACGCCCATCATCGGCGCCGGAACCTGGGCGGACCCGGAGATTGCCGTGTCGTGTACCGGCACCGGCGAGTTTTTCATTCGCACGGCCGCGGCCGTATCGGCGGCCAACCGGGTACGCGCCGGACAGGCGCTGGCCGATGCGCTCGACTCGGTGCTGGACGATGTCGCGCGCCTCGGCGGCGACGGCGGGATCATTGCGGTCACCGCTGCCGGCGAGAAGGCGATGCGCTACAACTCGGAAGGCATGAAGCGCGCGTCGATCGGCGACAATGCGTCGCTCGAAGTAAAAACGTTCGAGTAAGGCGAGGCAAAGGGTGACCACAGCCGTCACGATGACGAATCGATCCGACTCGGGGATTATCCGGCCGTGCGCAGGTGGTATATTGCGCGGGCCGCGTTCCAGCGCGGCTGTCAGCAACCGCAGTATTCGGAGCCGGCGCCCACGCCGGATCGGTCTTCAGTGCCGTTAAAGGCCTTTTGCACAGGCTGAAACGATGTCGATCAGTGTCTTCGATCTGTTCACAATCGGAATCGGGCCGTCGAGCTCGCACACGGTCGGGCCGATGCGGGCCGCGGCCATGTTCGTCGACGCGCTCGCGGCCGAGGCCGTAGCGGAGAAAACCGCGGGCTTGCGCGTACATCTCTACGGTTCCCTAGGCGCGACGGGCCGCGGGCACGGCACCCACAGGGCCGTCGTGCTCGGACTGGAGGGTGAGACGCCCGAAGCGGTCGACGTGGATACGATACCGGCGCGGATGCAGAAGCTCGAGGAGGATCGGGAGCTCGAGCTCGGCGGCAGCCGGAAGATCGGCTTCGACCTCCGCTCCGACCTCGTCTTCGAGAAACGCGAGTCCCTGCCGGGCCACCCCAACGGCATGCGTTTCGTCGCGTCCGACGGCGACGGCACGACACTGCTCGAACGCGTGTATTACTCCGTCGGCGGCGGCTTCGTCGTTCGCGAAAACCACGAGGACGAGCCGGTGATCGTCGAGCACGACGTGACCGTGGCGTTTCCGTTCGACTCCGGCGCCGAGTTGCTTGAGCTGTGCAAGACGCACGAGCTGTCGATCAGCGCGCTGATGCTGGCGAACGAACGCACCTGGCGCGGCGACGACGAGATCCGCGAGGGCCTGCTGGACATCTGGCACGCGATGCAGGCCTGCGTCAGGCGCGGCTGCGAAAGCGAGGGCGTGATGCCCGGACTCAAGGTCCAGCGCCGGGCCGCGGATTTGTACACGCAGCTTTCGAGTCAGCCCGAGGCGGCGCTCAGGGACCCGCTGACGATCATGGACTGGGTCAATCTCTACGCCCTGGCCGTCAACGAGGAGAATGCCGTCGGCGGCCGCGTGGTCACGGCGCCGACCAACGGCGCGGCGGGGATCATTCCCGCCGTATTGCATTACTACATGCGCTTCTGCCCGGGCGCGGACGACGACGGCGTCGTGCGTTTCCTGCTCACGGCAGCCGCCGTAGGCCTGTTGTTCAAGCGAAACGCATCGATCTCCGGCGCCGAGGTGGGCTGCCAGGGCGAGGTCGGCTCGGCCTGCTCGATGGCCGCGGCGGGCCTGACCGAAGTGCTCGGCGGCACGCCCCAACAGGTCGAAAACGCCGCCGAGATCGCGATGGAGCACAACCTGGGGCTGACCTGCGACCCGATCGGCGGCCTGGTCCAGATCCCCTGCATCGAGCGTAATGCAATGGCCTCGATCAAGGCCATCAACGCGTCACGCCTGGCATTACGCGGCGACGGGCGGCATTTCGTCTCGCTCGACAAGGTCATCGCGACGATGCGCGCCACCGGCCTGGACATGCAGGACAAATACAAGGAGACCTCACGCGGCGGCCTGGCAACCCATGTCGTCGAAGTGCCGGTCAGTTTCGTCGATTGCTGAGCGGCTGCCTCGCAGACAATTGTGACCAATGGCAATGACCGCAACGATCGCCAAGCTTCCGCAATTGTGGAACTGGGGTGAAGCCGGGGCGGAGCCGGGTTTGAACGGGTTCGAACGGGTTCGAACGAGGGCAGCAAGCGACGCCCGCGATTACCAGGTCGTTCCGAGCCGCAGGGACAGATTGCGCCCGACCGCGTCCACGCCCGAGCCGTGCTCCCGATAAGCCTTGTCGAGAACGTTGTCTACCCCGACGTCTAGCCACCAACCATCGGCGACATCCCAGGACAGTTCGAGGCCGGCTGCAACCCGGCCGGCCGTGCCCCGCGGATCGATACGCGGATCGCCGATATCGCGGGCGCTCAGCCGGTTCTGCCGCGCCGCAAAGCTCAGCCAGGCCCGTAATCGCAGATCGACGCCGGGTTTGACGTCGAAACCGAGCCGGCCGGTGAGCGGCGGGATGCGATCGGCCGGCTCGGCCGGTCCCCCCTCGTCCCTTTGTTCGCCCCAGGTGTAATTCAGCACCAGGTTTGCGGACAGGCCGTCGGCGATGTCGAGGTCGGCATCGAGCTCGGCGCCGTAAATCCTGGACTCGGCGCCATTCTCGCTTCTGACGACGTTGCGACCTTCCGCCGTGGTCTCGCCGGTCGATACCGTCGTGATGCGATCGCGATAGTCCAGCGCAAACAGCGTCAGGTCCACGCCGGCACGTCGGCCGCGGTAGCGCAGTCCGGCGTCGAGCTGCAGCGCCCGTTCCGAATCCAGCCGGGTGTTCGGAAGGT
Source organism: Woeseiaceae bacterium (assembly GCA_028279985.1). GTDB lineage: Bacteria > Pseudomonadota > Gammaproteobacteria > Steroidobacterales > Woeseiaceae > UBA1847. The sequence goes on along the minus strand of JANQMR010000022.1, from coordinate 39,225 downwards.
TGAAACGGTTGCCCGGCCGGTTGCCTAGCGTGCCGAGATCGAACACGTTCGGCGCGCGAAACCCGGCGCCGGCGTTGACGACGAATTGCATCCGGTCGCCGACATCGACGATCCAGCCGATGTCGCCGCTCAGGTCCCGGGCAAGGACCGAAGCGGCATCCGACATCGGGGTCGATGCCAGATGGACATCGACGTAACTCCATCGCAACCCGGCATTCAGTCGATGACGCCGCCCTATCGGCTGTTCGACGTTGGTGTAGAAAGCGAGCTGGACCACTTCGGAGCCGTTGGGAAAACGCGACGTGATCGGCGATGTCCGCCCGTCGGCCAGGTCCTCCTCGAGCCGCGTGCTGGCGACGCGGTCGAAATAGAGCTCGGCGCCGGCGATCCACGATCCGGAGCCTGCCGTACGGGTGCCGCTGACGTTGAGTCCCACCAGGTCGCTGCGGTTTCGTTCCAGGCGCCTGACATTCGCCTCGAAGTCGCGGTTGACGCGGTCGTCCTCGATGCGTTGCCAGGCCAGGCCCAGGTCCCAATCGAGGTCCAGCGGCCCGGCCTTGTGCGAGTAACGGCCGTGCACGAAGCTGCGGCGGTTGGGTGCAAACACGAACTCCGAGGACGCCGGCTCGATCTGCCCGAAGCCCGGCACCAGCTCATCGATACGCGGCGTCGAAGCCTGCTCCAGGTGATGCACGTCGAACAGCCAGGAACGATCTTCGTCGGGCGTGCCGGCAAGCGCCAGCCTGAGCGCCCGCGATTCGTAACCGGCGACCTCCAGGGTTTCCCCGCCGCCGATGCGGCGATCGCCGGTCTCCAGGAACTCGAACCCGAGTGAAGCCGCCAGCCGGCGGTTGCCCGCGTCCAGGGTCGCGCGGACCGATCGCTCGCGATCGGCGGTGTCGATGCCGGTAACGAGATTGCCGGCGAACTCGACGTTCGGGGCGTCGAAGCGGGGAACACGCGACACCAGTTGCACGGCGCCCCCCACCGCGTCGCTGCCGTACAGGGACGCCGGCGTGCCTCTCAGGATCTCGATACGTTCGACCGCCGTGGTCGGTACCAGGGCCAGATACTGGGTCGGCGCGCTGCGGAATATCGCATTGTTGAGGCGCATGCCGTCGACCAGGTGCAAGATCGCCGACCCCTTCAAGCCACGTATGATCGCCGCGCCCTGCCCCGGCGTGGTTTGCTGCAGGAACACACCGGGACTGTCCGCGAGCGCGTCGGTGACGAGCTTGCCGTGGCGCAGCGCCGGGGTTTCGATCAAGGTCAAAGCCGACGAGATCCGGCTGCTCGCCGCCGGACGCCGAGTCGCGGTGACCAGCACCTCATCGACGGCGACCGTCGTTCCGACGGTATCCGTCGTCGCGGCGGCGGGCGGCGCGATCGCGGCAACCGCCGTAATCAGCAATGTCATCGACAGGTATTGCAAAGGGAACCTCGGCGTAAGATCGGACGCCCTCAGCGGGAGATTGTTCACGCGAAATGGTTCAAGCGAAATCGTTCACGGGGAATCGTTCAACGACCGCCGACCGGGGCCTCGGCCGGACCGGCGTCTGTTCGCCGCTCTCACCCGGCCGAATAGTACGTCGGCGACGCCGGGCCCACCGGCATGCCCAGCACGAATACCCACAGGAAAAAGAACAGCGACCAACAGGTGATGAACGCCACCGAGTACGGCAGCATCATGGCTATCAAGGTGCCGACGCCTGCCTTGGGCACGTATTTGGCCACAAAGGCCATGATCAATCCGAAGTAACTCATCATCGGCGTGATGATGTTGGTGCTGGAATCGCCGATGCGATACGCAGCCTGGATGACTTCGGGGCTGTAGCCCAAGAGCATTAGCATGGGCACGAAAACGGGCGCGGTGACGGCCCATTGCGCCGATGCCGAGCCCAGCATCAGGTTGATGAATCCGCAGACCAGGATGAAAAAGAAAAAGACCACGGGGCCGGTCAGGCCGATGTTCTGCAAGAAAGTCGCACCGGTGACGGCGGTGACGGCGCCCAGGTTGGTCCACCCGAAAAACGCGACGAACTGCGCCGCGAAGAACACCAGCACGATGTAGAGGCCGAGCGTGCTCATCGCATTGGCCATTGCATCGATCACGTCGCGGTCGGTGTTGATCGTCCCGACGACCTTGCCGTACACGATCCCCGGTACCAGGAAAAACACGAAGATCAGCGCGACGATGCCGCGCAGGAACGGCGAATTGCGGATCTCGCCAGTTTCCGGGTTGCGCAGCACGGCGCCCTCGGGCAAGACCATCCATGCAATCAGCAGGACCATCGCCAGCGCGGCCGCCCCGGCCGCCATGAGTCCGCGGCGCTCCTCGCGTGTCAGCGGATCGAAGCGATGCTCGTCGTCGCCGAAGTTCACCTGGGAGCGGTCGTACTCGCCGAGCGCCGGTTCCACGACCTTGAGGCTGATGACGCTGGCGATCGCCGTGATCACGAAGGTGCTGACGAACATGAAAAACCAGTTGGCGCTGGCATCGACCATGTAGTCGGGATCGATCAGCCTTGCCGCCTCCTGGGTAATGCCGGCCAGCAGCGGATCGACCGTGCCCAGCAACAGGTTGGCGCTGTAACCCCCCGAGACGCCGGCGAATGCGGCTGCAAGCCCGGCCAGCGGGTGCCGACCCAGCGAGTAGAACACGACCGCGGCCAGCGGCACCAATACGACATAACCCATTTCCGATGCCGTGTTGGAGACAATGCCGGCGAACACGATGACGACCGTGACGGTGCGCGGGCTGGCCTTTAGCACCATGCCGCGGATGAGGGCCGTCAACAGGCCCGAACGTTCGGCGACGCCGACCCCCAGCAGGGCGACCAGCACGGTGCCGAGCGGTACGAATCCGGTGAAGTTGGTGACGAGATTGAGGATGATGAGGCGCAGTCCTTCCGCGTTCAGAAGGCTCACGACTTCGATCAGCCCGTTGGGCGCGCGGCCCTTGGCGCCTTCCGGCCGGGGGTCCGGCACCGAGACGTCCAGCGCGCCCAGGATGCCGCTCAACAACAGGATGCCGATGGCGAACAAGGCGAACAGGGTAACCGGATGCGGCAGGGCATTGCCCAGCCATTCGACGACTCTCAAAAAGCGTGTCAGGCGGTTGGGCGTGTCGCTCGGCGCGGTTTCGACGTCGGTATTGTCACTCATAATCACGAAAAACGCGCAAGACCGGTTGACTTGCGCGCCATTGAAGATCACCGTTCGCCGGCAAGATTACACGTGCCGGGCGTGCCGCGCACCTGACGGATTGGATAATGACGACAAAAGAACCGATACGGACCGACGCACTGATCGTCGGCGCCGGCCCCTGCGGACTGTTCCAGGTCTTCGAGCTGGGACTGCTCGGCATCCACGCCCGCGTCGTGGACAGCCTCAAGCACGTCGGCGGGCAGTGCACGGAGTTGTATCCCGACAAACCCATTTACGACATCCCGGGCATTCCGGTCTGTTCCGGACAGGAGCTGATCGATAACCTGATGGAGCAGATTCGCCCGTTCGCGCCGGATTTTCACCTGGGCGAGGAGGCTTTGACGCTGACGCCCAAGGGAGATGGCGAGGGCGAGGGCGAGGGCGATGAAAAGGACAACGGAAACGGCGGCGGATTCGAAGTCGTCACCGACCTGGGCACGCGCTTCGATACCAGGACCGTTTTCATCGCCGGCGGCGTCGGCTCTTTCCAGCCGCGACGCCCGAAGCTCGAGGGTATCGACGCCTACGAGGAACAAAGCGTTTTTTATCGCGTCCGCGACCCGGAGCGCTTTGCCGGCCGGTCGGTCGCGGTGCTCGGCGGCGGCGACTCGGCGCTGGACTGGACCCTTGCGCTGCAGCCGATCGTAGGCTCACTGACGCTGGTGCACCGGCGGCCGGAGTATCGCGCGGCACCGGCCTCGGTGGCGGCGATGAAGCGCCTGGTCGCCGACGGAAATATGCGCGAGATCATCGGCCGCGTGACCGGCTACGATGCGAACGAGCAGGGATTTAGAGGCATTGAAATCACGACAGAAGACGGCACCGAGCAAATAAGCTGCGACGCCGTGCTGGTGTTCTGGGGCCAGGTACCGAAACTCGGGCCGATCGCCGACTGGGGCTTGGACCTGAACCGCAGGACCATCAACGTCGATACCGAGAAGTTCGAAACCAGTATTCCGGGCGTCTACGCAATCGGCGACGTGAATCATTACCCGGGCAAGAAAAAGCTGATCTTAAGCGGCTTTCACGAGGCGGCGCTGGCCGCCTTCGCCGCCAAGGAACGTCTCGAACCGGGCAAGAAAGCCAGGCTGCAATACACGACCACCAGCCCGCTGATGCACGAACGGCTGGGCGTCAAGCCGGATTGAGCCGGACTAGGATCGTTGGCGGAACAGGAATCAATCGGGAATCAATCAGGGACCTTCCCGGCGTAGGGATTCGGCGGCATCAGCTCCGCGGCAACCGGCGCCCGCCTGTGCCGCGCCTCGGGCGCGTAGTTTTCGGCGAGGTAGGCGACAATGCGTTGCTCCGTGTCCGGATCGAACTGCCAGAGACCCTGTTCTTCCTGCATCCAGCGAATCATCGCGAGCCATTGTTCGGCATCGCCGCGTTGCCGGGTGACGAGTTGCGCTGAATGACAACCGATACAGTTGCCGCGCACGAGCTTCCAGTCCCCGGTCATCTTGAATCCGGTCAGCGGGTCGAGCTCCGCGGTGTCGGTATTGGTATTGGCATCGCCAAGCTCGGCAAGCGCCGCCAGCGGCAGGACGAGCAGGATCGACTGGAGCCGGCGTTTCATCAGACAACCTGCACGGCAATTCGATGGCACGCGTTGTTCAAGTAGCCTTTAGGGTTCCATCCCGGCAGCACCATCGGTTGTGCCTCGCCCCGCTCGTCGGTCGCGCGCGCCCATACCTCGTAATAACCGGGCTGCGGGAACGCGACTTCCGCCTGCCAGCGTTGCCACGCCAGGCGGTTTTTGGGCGGCGCCAGCCTCGCCCGCTTCCAGCTCGCGCCGAAGTCGATCGACACGTCCATGCGGGCGACCCGCAGGTCGCCCGCCCAGGCGTGGCCGCGCAACGCCAGCGTTTCGCGCCGCGGGTGTTCGATACCGGACTTCGGGTAGGTGACCAGCGATTTGACCGGCATCGACTCGATGATGCACATGTCCTCGTCCGGCACCTGGCTGCCGGGCGCGACGGGTTCACAGGGCACGCGGTAGGAGGCCCCGGTCATCTTCGGACCGTCGTGTACCCGGTCGCGGATGACGATCCGTTTCAGCCATTTACCGGAAACCGAGCCCGGCCAGCCGCCGATCACGAGTCTCAAGGGATGGCCGTGGAGCAGCGGGATGTCCTCGCCGTTCATCGCCCAGGCGATCAGGGATTCCTTCTCCAGCGCCTTTGCCAGCGGGACCCCGCGGGAGATCGGGACCTTGTTCGGGTCCCCGCTCAAGTGGGTGTCCGCGCCGTAATAGGCGACGTAAACCGCGTCGCTCGCGATACCGGCCGCCTCGAGCACGTCTCCTAGCCTCGCGCCGGTCCATTCGGGGCAACCGACCGCACCGACGGACCACTGGTTTCCCGCGGCCGGCGGCACGAACTCGCTGCGGCCGTTTCCGCCGCATTCGAGCTGTAGGCGGTAGCTGTGGTGCTCGAATCGCCGCTTCAGGTCGTCGATCGACAAGCGCATCGTCCTTTCGGCCGACTCGCCGCCGATTTCCAAAACCCAGCTCGACGGATCCGTTTGCCGCGCCGACGGCGGCCGGCCGTTGTTGCGCACGAACAAGTGCTTCGCCGGCGTCACCGGATCGTCCAGCAGGTGCGCCGGCGTCTCGGCGTTGAGCGGCCGGTCGTTGAGCACGATCAGGCCGTCCTTGCCGGGAATCTCGAACGGTTCCGGCGTTTGCGCCAGGGCGGCCGGAATCAGTCCGGCCGGCATGTACGCTGCAAACGGTATCGATGCGCCGAGCACGGCCGACATCGCCGCGAGACCGCCTTGTCCGAGAAATCCCCGGCGGGTCACCGGATCGCTCCGCCGCCCCCATGTCAGCTCGTCGGCCTTCGCGGGGTCGGCGGCGTAGAGCGCGTGTATCCCTTGCTCCTTGCCGGCTGCCGGTGGCCGCGTCCGTTTTGCCTTGAAGTCTCGTCTGTTATCGGCCACTGGGGTCTCCGTCTCTATCCCGCCTGCCGGTCTTCGCTCAATAGATCAACGACACCAGCGACGCGCTGACGCCGCCGACCAAGAGCGCCGCGAACAGCCCCATTCCCAGGGGTTTGATGCCGATGCCGATCAGCGACTTGATACTGGTACCGAGGCCCACCGCGGCCATTGCAACCGCGAGGCAGAACTCGGCGCCGGTTTTTGCGTGCGCGACGAGTAGCTGCCAGGTCGCCGGGTCGAGCACGCCGAAAGGCCGTTCGCCGAGGTCGCCGACGGTGCGCAGCAGGCTCATCAGGGCGAAACCGATCACGAACAAGGGAATCATCGTCCACCATTTCGGCGCGCTTTGCTCCTGTGTCGAGTTCCGATGATACGCGATACTCATGATCGGAATGATCGCCAGCATGCCGAGGTTGCGAACGAGCTTGGTGACCGTGGCCGCATCCAGCGCGGCCGGATCGCCGTAATACTCCTGATAGACGAGTCCGGCGCCCGCGACCTGCGCCGTCTCATGCACCGAGGTCCCGAGAAACAGGCCGGCGGCGAACGGGTCGCCGGCGAAAAACCAATTTGCGAAAAACGGATAAACCAGCATCGCGATGACGCCGAAAAGCGTGATACAGGCAACCGAATAGGCGACTTCGTCGTCCCGCGCGCCGATCGCCGGGGCGGTCGCCACGATCGCGGTCGCGCCGCAAACGCTGGTGCCGACGGCGAGCAAGGTGCCGAGCCTGCCCGACAGGCCCAGGCGCCTGCTCAGATAGGTGACGATCAAGAGCGCAGCGACGACGGCGGCGACGATCACCGGCAGGCTCTTGAGACCGATCGCACCGACCTCACCCAGACTCAGGCGGATGCCGAGCAACACGATGCCGAGACGCAGTATGCGGACCAGTCCGAAATTGACACCCGGCTGAAAGACCGCGGACAGGCCGACGGTATTGCGGACCAGGATGCCGAGCAGGATCGCCATCATGATCGCGCTGATCGGGCTTTTCGGCAGGCCCATGACGTCGACGCCGATCAGCCTGGACAGGTAGTGGCCCGCAAAGGCGAGCAAGACCGCCAGCAGCAGCCCGGGGATGATGGTCATCGTGCGGGGGGACTCCTTCGATTTGTACCCGACTTATATCGCGTCCACGAAAATCGGAGGCGTCGGCTTCGAAAGCATCAGCAAGGAAACCCGAGAATATCAGAATTTTCTTTATTTACTTATTAGTAATACCGAATATCAAGCGGTTCACCATCCCGCACTGCAGCAAGTCCCCGGATACCGCATCGGGGACATTGCTTATGGCTGAACGCGCCGTCCGGGCAGTAGAGTCGGCAACTGATTCCGTGCCGGCCCGAGAGGTTCCGACATTATGCAAAGACTCGAACCGGCCTGGCTTCGCGAACAGATCGTCGGCGTCGATTCCACGTTCGAAACGCCCTTCGGCGAACGCCTGATGGTGTACTGCGACTACACGGCGTCGGGCCGCTGCCTGCGCTTCGTCGAGGCGTACCTGCAAGGCCTGCAACGCATCTACGCCAACACGCACACCGAGGACGACATCACCGGGCGCAGCATGAGCCAGTTGCTGCACGAAGCCGAAGCCTCGATCAAACGCTCGGTCAATGCCGGCAAAAACGGCTGCATCATCGCCTGCGGCACCGGCGCGACCGGCGCGATCGACAAGCTGCAGCAGATTGTCGGCGTCGCCATTGCGCCGGCAACCCGCAAGCTGGTCTACGAACTCGCAGACGCCGCCGGCGTCGAGCGTCGGGATCTGGACGAGCAGTTCGCTGCCGCCCAACCAGTCGTTTTCGTGGGTCCTTACGAACATCACTCCAACGAGATCTCCTGGCGGCAGTCGCTGGCGACGACGATCGAAGTCCGGCTCGACGAGACCGGCGGTGTCGATCTCGCGCACCTCGAGGCACTGCTCACCGACCCGCGGTATCGGGGACGACTGCGTATCGGCTCGTTTTCGGCCGCCTCCAACGTCACCGGGATGCGCACCGACGTAAGGAAGGTTGCAAGCCTGTTGCACGCACACGATGCGATCGCCTGTTTCGACTACGCCGCTTGCGCGCCCTATGTCGAGATCGACATGAACCCCGAGCCCGACGGCCCTGGGGACGATCCGAGCATCGACGCCGTTTTCGTCTCACCGCACAAGTTCCTCGGCGGGCCCGGGTCCAGCGGCGTATTGGTTTTTAACCGGCGGATTTATCATCGCGAGCTGCCGCCGAGCGTCAGTGCGGGCGGTACGGTGGATTACGTCGGCGTCAGCGGTGAGGATTTCATTACGAATATCGAGGAACGCGAGAAACCGGGTACGCCCGGCGTGCTGCAGACGCTGAAAGCGGCTTTGGTGTTCCAGATCAAAGACCGGGTCGGCGTCGATACGATCGAAAGCCGGGAACGCGAGCTGACCGGGCGCGCGATGCGAAGCTGGGCTACGAACGATGCAATCGAGATCCTCGGCAACCCGGACCCGTCGAGCCGGGTCGGCATCATCTCGTTCAACGTCCGCGGCACCGGCGGCCGTTACCTGCATCACAAGTTCGTCACCGCATTGCTCAACGACCTGTTCGGCATACAGTCGCGGGCCGGTTGCTCCTGTGCCGGGCCTTACGGGCACCGGCTCTTGAACATCGACGAAGACCGCTCGGAGCAATATCGCGGCGCCGTCAAGAACGGCCATTGCGGGATCAAGCCGGGATGGTGCCGGATCGGATTACATTGGGTCATGGACGATGCCGAGGCGGACTACGTCATCGGCGCCGTCCATTTCGTCGCCCGGCACGGCCATCGTTTTCTCGAGCTCTACGACTTCGATCTTGGTACCGGCACTTGGCGGCACCGGCAGAGCGCGGCGGAGCTCCCGGATTTTTCACTCGACGCTGCGCTTGGCCACGAACGAACCGAGCCGGCTTTGCCGCCGCCGCTCAGGCAGCAGCTCTACGATCATTACATGACCGAAGCGCATCGATGGCTTGATCGTCTGGGCGACAGCGAGGGCTCGGCTTCGCTCGGCGGCGAGCTCGCCGAGTTGCAGTTCTTTTCATTGCCGGGCGGCTCCGCGCCGCGACGTTGAGCGTAGAGCATCGGTCGAGAACGATCATCCGGCGCAGATTTCGTTCGGCATCTGGAGGGTAGCTGTTTGCATGAGTTGTCCATTTGCCTGGCCCTGATCGAGCAGGTCGAGCGTATTGCCGCGGAACGCGGCGCCCATCGGGCTACGCGCATCGATCTGGACCTGGGACCGCTGTCGGGCGTCGAGGCAGATTTGTTGAGACGTGCGTATCCGCTGGCGGCAAGCGGCTCGATTGCGGACGGCGCCGAGCTGATCGTCAACGAAGTCGAGCTCGTGGTTCATTGCAGCGAGTGTGACAGTCGTACCCCGGTGCCGCCGAATCGTCTGATTTGCGGGCGGTGTGGCAGCTTTCGAACGCGTGTCGTCGCCGGTGCGGAGTTGCTGCTGCGTAGTGTCGAGCTCGAGCTGGATGAATCGGATGTCTTGAAATGCCGGGGCGATTCCTGAAAAGCGGCGGTTCGAGCATAGACCCCGCAGAAAACCTATTTTATATCAAGAAGTTACAACTACTCGGTCACGGTCCTGCATTTCTTGCGTGGATTTTGCGTGGGTCGGGATGAGCTAGAAAGCTCTGGCCAGGTGTGTTACAAAACCTCGGACAAGTCGAGAAATTGTCCGAGGTTTTGTAACATTCCGGTGTCTATTGCAACTCAACAGGATCGCCTGATTCAGCTGCTCCAGGATCATCCGCTGATGCGTGCCCGCGACCTGAGGGCAGCAGGGATCGCTGCGTCTACGATTGCCCGCGCCGCCAAGGCCGGCGCGATCATTCGTGCCGCGAGAGGGCTGTACCAACTCCCCGACAGCGAACTGGACCTGGAATCCACGCTGGCGGAAGCGTCAAAGCGGATTCCCAAAGGCGTGATCTGCATGATCTCCGCACTTGCTTACCATCAACTGACCGACCAGATGCCACGAAAGGTCTGGATCGCCATCGGCGCCAGGGACTGGGAACCGTCTGTAGAATACCCGCCGCTTCGAATCGTCCGTTTTCGTTCGCCGTATCTCGAGTATGGCATTGAGCATCGCGTCATATCGGGCGTCGAAGTTCCGATCTATTCGATTTCGAAATCTCTGGCCGATGCGTTTCGAAGCCGGCGGTTTGTCGACCGGTCCGTTGCGATAGAGTGCCTGCGCAACGCTATCGAGGAGCGAAAAGCGACGCCTGCCGAGATTGTACAAGCGGCCAGGGACTGCGGAGCCTGGAAACAGATGCAGCCCTATCTCGAAGCGATGACCGCGAATGGCTGACAGCCAAAACAGCTCGCCTGCTTCCATCAGACAGCGACTCAAAAACCTTACGCGCGAAAAAGGCCAGGTGTTCGAAGTCGTACTCATAAACTACGGCCTAGAACGTCTGATGTATCGCCTGTCAATATCGGAGCACCGAGATTCATTCGTACTGAAAGGCGGTATGCTGGTGACACTCTGGATAGGCGATGAAAATCGCGTCACTCGCGATGCCGATTTCCTCGGATTCGGCGAGGCATCGGAAGAGCGCCTGATCTCCGTATTCTCGGAGGTTATGAGCCAGCAAATTGACGATGGGCTGATATACGACATTGAGAATCTGACTACTCGGCCAATCCGCGAGGAGCAGCAATATGGCGGCATTCGCCTCAGGACAGTCGCGAACCTGGGAAAGACACGAATTCCGATTGTGGTCGACGTCGGATTCGGCGATGCGACGATCGCACCAGATTTCACGATAGAGTATCCACCACTTCTCGACATGCCGGCCGCCAGAATCCGGGCTTATCCACCCGCGAGTGTCGTAGCAGAGAAGTTCCATGCGATCGTCACGCTGGGGCTGGTCAACAGCCGCATGAAGGACTACTACGATTTGTGGGCCATATTGAATTCTCAACGCATGGACGAGAACGAGTTGGCCGACGCTATAGCTGCGACTTTTTCTCGGCGGGAGACGGAAATCCCGACGGCCGTACCCGCCGGTCTGACCGATCAGTTTTCTGCCGATCCGCAAAAGGCACAACAGTGGGCCACCTATGCGGCTTCGATCGGTCTGGAGGGACTGTCTCTGCACGACGCGATAGATTTCGTCCGGACCAACATGGCTCCGGCCTGTGAGCGACTGCGCCGGTGATTCAAGCATGCCTGACCGATCAAAAGAAGAACTTGAGGCGGTGCTGGCACGCTTGCGTTCTGAGAACCGTCGACTGAAGAAAGAAAACCAGGCACTGCGGCAAGAGCTGGGGCCGGCCGCGCGCCAAGTAGAACCGGCCGAAGACGATTCGGGCCAAGTCAATGGCGTCACGAACCAGTCCAGCGTAGACAAAAAGATTCGCCTGTTTCGAAGTTTGTTTCGGGGCCGCGAGGACGTGTACCCGGTTCGCTGGGAGAATCAGAAAGGAAGGGCAGGCTACTCACCGGCATGCGGCAACGAGTGGCACAAGACGTTGTGCGGTAAGCCCAAAGTCAAATGCAGCGCTTGCCCAAACAGCCAGTTTCTCCCAGTAACCGACCAGGTGATTCATGATCATCTGATTGGCAAGACGACTGTCGGTGTGTATCCGATACTAGAAGATGGATCTTGCTGGTTTCTGGCAATCGACTTCGATAAGACATCCTGGCGAGATGACGTACGCGGTTTCATCGATAGTTGTACGCATTTCGACATTCCGGCATACGTAGAGCGTTCCCGCTCCGGTGATGGTGCTCACGTCTGGATCTTCTTTAGCCAATCTGTGCAAGCATCCCTGGCCAGAAAGCTGGGCTCTCTAATTCTGACTCACGCAACGGGTCGACGGCCTGGCATCGGCCTGGAATCCTACGACCGTTTGTTCCCCAGCCAGGACACTTTGCCCAAAGGTGGATTCGGGAACCTGATCGCATTGCCACTGCAGAGGCAGCCGAGAGAGCTGGGCAATAGCGAGTTCCTGACCGACGCGCTCCAGCCCTTTGACGATCAATGGGCGTATCTGGATTGTGTAAGACGTGTTTCACGGAATCAGATTGACCGCCTTATCCAACAACACGACGTTGGTGACAATCTTCTCGGTGTTCGCCGCGTGTCAGAATTGGAGGATGAACTGGAAGATTCGTGGACCAGGCCGGAACTCCAACACGAACCAGAGCACCATGTCGCCGGCGACATGCCCGAGTCGGTAAGACTGATTCTCTCAAACGGATTGCGTATCCCGAAGCGGGGCATGCCGCCTTCGCTTGAGAACATGCTCATCCGCCTTGCTGCATTCCAGAATCCCGAGTTCTACCGCGCTCAGGCAATGCGGATGTCAACGTACGGAAAGCCGCGCATCATCTCCTGTGCCGAAGATCTCGAGCAGGAAATCGTACTGCCTCGTGGTTGTCTCGATTCGGCGCGATCAGCACTGGAGGGCCAGGGAATCACCGTCACTGTCGACGACCAGCGCTTCGAGGGCGATCCCATCGAGGCGAAGTTCCTGGGTACTTTGCGTCAGGAGCAGGAAACCGCAGTGAGTGACTTGTTTGACAACGATTCGGGGCTTCTGTGCGCACCTACCGCCTTTGGAAAGACCGTCGTTGCCGCCGCCGTTATCGGAGAACGGCGACGAAATACACTGATCCTCGTGCATCGTCGTCAGTTGATGGAGCAGTGGCGCGAGCGCCTTGCTACTTTCCTCGACAGTCCGGTGGAGAGAATTGGGCAGATTGGCGGAGGCAAACGCAAGCGAACCGCAGAGATCGATATCGCGGTAATGCAGAGCATCAATCGCAAAGGCAAAGTCGACCCCTTGGTTGGAGAGTACGGGCAGATCATCGTCGACGAAGCGCACCATGTTTCGGCTTTCAGTTTCGAATCAGTTCTCAAGATAGTCCGAGCCAAATACATTCTTGGCTTGACCGCGACGCCGGTTCGCAAGGATGGCCACCATCCGATCATCCTGATGCAGTGCGGCCCGATACGACACCGGGTCACCCCACAGAAGCAACGGCACCTGGCCAACATCGAGTATCGGCTTATCCCCAGATCCACCGAGTTCCGCGTATCCGATGAAGAAGAGGAGATCGGCATCCAGGCGCTCTATGGGAAGCTGGCTCAGGACGACCAAAGGAACGCACAAATCTTCGACGATATCCTCCTGGCCCTCGATTCAGGACGAACGCCCCTCGTACTCACCGAGCGAGTTGGTCACGCTGAGTTGCTTGCTGAGAAATTGGGGCACTTCGCGAAAAACGTCATTATTCTTCGCGGTGGCCGGAGTCGGAAGAAGGCGTCGGAGGCACTCGATGAACTGGCGGCGATTCCGGCGGATCAGGAGCGCCTGATCATCGCTACCGGCCGCTACATCGGTGAGGGGTTCGATGACGCAAGGCTGGATACCCTGTTCCTGACCATGCCAATCTCGTGGAAGGGAACGCTGCAACAATACGTCGGCCGGCTTCATCGGCAGTATCGCGGCAAACGAGAAGTGCGTGTCTACGACTATGTCGACCAGAACCTACCGGTACTCCGCAAGATGTATGAGCGAAGACTGAGGGGATACAAGGCGCTGGGCTACGATGCTTCCGCAAACGTGTAGCCCCCCCCGAAAGCACCCGTCAAATCCGCTAATTCCTTGCGTGAATTTTGCGTGGAACAGCTATGCATCGCTGTGAAAAGTACTGCAAATCAAGCAACGGACGCCCCGGTAACTTGTTGAAAAACAGGAATCGAATCAACCACTTGGAATTCTGAAAAGCTCCGTTTCTCCAACAGTCCATATCGAAGTTTCTTTTGATATTTCAATGATTTACGAAACCATCCGACGACCGGGAGTATTGCCCTGCGTGAGCATTGCGTGGGTGGCACGACCACACTCAGGGTCTGGATAGTAGTCGGTTGAAATCTGGCTATAATCTGGTTACGGTGATCTGTCACTGTACGGACATTCAGAGCGTCTCGCCTCATGACACGACAGGCCCTTTTCAAAAACGTGCACCAGTCCGATCCCTTGGAGTTTTGGTCAAATCACGGTCTGGACTACAAGCGTGTCACGGATTTTCTTAATCTGAATGCTTCGGAACTGTCGAAGATAGGAGGCGTGAGCAAGCGGTCTGTTCGATTGGACGATCGAATTCCGCAAGCCTTGAAAATCAGACTTGAGCAAATTGCGAATATTTGTGCACTTGTCGCAGAGCTATTTGAAGGCGACATAGAGAAGACAGCCTTATGGTTCAAGATGCCTAATCCGATGCTTGGCGACATTTCTCCAAGAGACATGATCCGCTACGGCCGATATAAACGTCTGATCAAGTTCATCGCTGAGGCACAAGAGGCTAGATCCCCGAGTACTCGGAGCACCATGATGATTTCGGAAATTGAACAACACCGGCAGGAACTCAGAGCATTGTGTCAGGAGTATGATGTAGAAAGGCTGGCCTTGTTCGGCTCGGCTGCAACCGGAAGCTCTCGAGTTAACAGTAGCGATCTGGATTTCCTGGTAGAGTTTCGAACCCCATCTGCCTCGGGATATGCCAACAGGTATTTCGGACTGCTTGAAGGCCTGCAGAATATATTCAAGCGACCGGTTGATCTGGTTGTCGAATCCGCCATCAAGAATCCCTACTTTCGCGAAGCGGTGAACCGGGAGAAGGCGCTGCTCTATGCGGCTTGAGACTCAGAAGTATTTGTACGACATTGAGCGAGCTGCTGACCTACTGGGCGAGTTTACCGATGGTAAGAACTTTACGGACTATCAAGACGACGCGATGCTGCGCGCCGCCGTGGAACGGAAATTCGAGATCATCGGCGAGGCGCTTTCGAAGCTGTCCAGGGACGATGCAGCAACCGCCTCTCGCGTAAGTGAGCACGCGAGAATCATCGCGTTTCGAAACATCCTCATCCACGGATACGCTGAAATTGACGATCGACTCGTCTGGGACATCCTGGAGAACAAATTGCCGGTATTACGGCGCGAAGTCGCTGAAATCCTGGCAGACAACTGACACCGAAGAAGTGGAAATTCCTTGCGTGAATTCTGCGTGGAACAGTCGTGCATCGTTGTGAAAAGCGACTGGCGGCAGTATTGGGTTCTGCGAAGCAGGTTCATTCCTGCCCCGCTACCACTCAGAGAGAGAAGGCCGGCTCCTTGCCTAGGGCTGGCCTTTTTGTGACTCGATTCAGTCACACAAGTCTGCCAACACAACGCGCGGACATTCAGATAGTATCGGGCGATCGGTCCGCTCATTGCTTTTTGCCCTGGGTAGACATCGACCATTCCACACCTTGCACGATACAGATGCACCCGAGCCCCTTTGGCGTCTCAGTTTCCGACGGAACAAGCGGCATTACGGGTTGGGAAAAATAGAGGCTCCTCGTGCTTGTGCACGGCCTCTGTATGAACGATCAACACTGGAGCCGCGATGGGCACGACCATGGTGCAGCGCTTGCCGATGAACTCGGGCATCTGCCGCTGTACGTGCGCTACAACAGTGGTCTTCCAATCTCAAGCAACGGGGAAGCGCTCGCCGAGATACTTGAGACACTGATACGGAACTGGACACAGCCGGTCGAAGAAGTCGCGATCTTAGGGCACAGTATGGGAGGACTGGTCGCTCGCAGCGCGTGTCATCACGGTCGCATTGCACGCCACGCATGGCTAAAGCATCTGGACAAGCTCGTATTTCTTGGCACACCGCACCACGGAGCGCCGCTGGAGCGCGGCGGAAATGGCCTGGATTTTCTCATGGATCTGAGCCCTTACTCCATCCCGCTCACTCGCATTAGCAGGGCGCGAAGCGCAGGTATCAATGATTTGCGACACGGCAAAGTGTCGGCAAAAGAGCATCCCGTGCCGCTGCCGCCGAGTGTAAAGTGTTACGCGCTGGCCGCAGTGCGTGCAGGTAAGCGCAGCGCGCTCAGCGAGCGCCTGGTCGGAGACGGCCTCGTTCCGCTCGACAGCGCGCTTGGACAGCATCGGGATACCGCGTGGAAGCTGGCAATTCCGGAGGCCCGTCAATGGGTTGGATACGGGATGGGGCACGGCGATCTCTTGAGCAGCCCCGATGTATATGCCCAGCTTCACAATTGGCTGCAACAACCGGCCTAACGATAAATAGATAGAGCAACTCGTCATGCACGCAAGGAATACCCTCACGATCTCTGTTATGCGGGTCGTACGATCGGTGTTAGTCGGTCTAAGGGCAGCGGAGTATCATTCCCTTGATTACTGATGATTATGAAATCGTATCGATAGAGTCGGCGGATCCGCCGGGTGACACGGTCGGTACAGGCTGGCACCGCTACGTCATCATTCAGGGGAAGAACACCATTCGTGGCTACCAGCGGGGAAGTACCAAGGCTGTCCGGCGGGCCGTTGAAGATATCGTTGTCCGCTTGAACGAACGGCGGCGCGGTAGATTCGGGCGTGTTCACCTGACGATGCCATCACCGGCACAAGAAACGAAACGCAAATAGAATCCCGACACATTTCCTTTCATCGACGCGCGACTCTGTTATAGTGCGCTGCATCCTGGCGCACATCGATCGGCGCCACTAACTACCCAACGCAATCCTGCGACTGGCGTAGCCACTCAAGAATACCAGCCTGGGTCGAGACTTTTGCGGCATCGCGCCGCCATCGTGTCAGGCGGTTTCGGAGCAAGAATTCCAGTGTTATTCAATCAACTCGGCCTTTCGGCCGAACTGCTGCGTGCGATCGATGAACAGGGTTACAAGACAGCAACCCCGATCCAGCGGCAGGCGATACCCCTCATTCTCGAAGGCCGTGATGTCCTTGCCGGTGCCCAGACAGGCACCGGCAAGACCGCAGGCTTCACGCTGCCGATGCTGCAGCGCCTCCAGTATGGCACCTCGAATCGGCGCCGTGTCCGTGCTCTCGTGTTGACTCCCACCCGGGAACTGGCCGCCCAGGTCGCCGAAAGCGTGCGGTGTTACGGGAAGCACCTGCCGTTCCGGGCAGCGGTCATCTACGGTGGCGTCAGTATCAACACGCAGATCGCGAAGTTGCGTAAAGGCGCAGACGTTGTTGTCGCAACACCAGGACGACTCCTCGATCATCTGCAGCAGGGGACTATCGACCTCGGTGCTATCGAATGCCTCGTCCTCGATGAAGCGGATCGCATGCTCGATATGGGCTTCATTCGCGATATTCGCAAGATCATGCAGGTCTTGCCGCAGGAACGTCAGAACCTGTTGTTCTCGGCCACGTTCTCAAAAGAAATTCGTCGCCTGGCGGCAGATCTCATGAACGCGCCGACGGAGATTAGCGTTGCCACGAACGGAAGACCGGCCGAAGGCATCGATCAGGTCGTGTATCAGGTTGACCGGCGACGAAAGCGGGAATTGCTGTCGCACACCATCGGTGCGCAGAACTGGCGCCAGGTTCTGGTGTTCACCAGGACTAAACATGGGGCCAACCGGCTGGCGGCGCAACTTGAATCAGATGGGCTGAGGTCTGCGGCGATTCACGGCAACAAATCACAGGCAGCTCGCGTGCGGGCGCTGCAGGAATTCAAGAACGGTAAAGTCAGAGTCCTCGTGGCAACCGACGTCGCAGCAAGAGGCCTCGATATCGAGCGTTTACCGCATGTGGTTAACTACGAATTGCCGCATGTGCCGGAAGACTATGTGCATCGCATAGGACGCACTGCCCGCGCCGGGCACCAGGGTCATGCGGTCTCGCTCGTCTGTGTCGACGAGCAAAAACTGCTGGCAGACATCGAGAAGCTGTTGCAGGCCAAAATTGGCAAAAAGGTGATCCCCGGCTATGAACCAGATCCGCGTATCAAAGCGGAGCCAATCACAATGGGACGGGCCCGGCGCTTTTCTGGCAAGAAAAAGAGCTGGCGAGGTAGAAACTCTTCAGCCTCATCGAAGGGCCGCAACTCCGGCGGACGTCGCTCTCTCGCACGTCAGACATAATGATAAGGTGGATAGGCGTTGCAGGAGGGCAATAATCAGGACTTCGCCGCACTGACTCGCAACACCAAGAAATCTATGCGTTGCCCGTTGAGTTCCGAGATGGCGCGTTCGGCGTGCTGCTTCAGCGTTTCAACGTAACCGAATCCGCGCGGACGACCGCCATGCTGACTTGTCAACACACGGGCCGACGTTAGAACGAGTCCAAAGGTGTCGGCCGCATCGCGCCGATGCAGCACGGTACCTGGTTGAGAGGAGAGCTGAGGCCGATGAAGACATTATTCATATCTAACTTACCGGGGGAGGCATCCGAGGAGAGCGTGCGCGAGCTGTTCTCAGACTTCGGTGTCGTTCGTTCTGTCAGTGTTTCCAGCGACATCTTCACTGGAAAGTGCCGCGGCTTCGGCACTGTCGCTATGGAAGGCCATGAGGCTCGTGCGGCAATTGCGGGGCTCAACGGTAAGATGATCGGCGACCAGCCGCTGCGGGTGCGTTTCGAAAATCCCAAGGCACGGCGTGGGCGTCGTTAGCGGGACGGCCCAGGCAACGTTGGAAGTACTATTCGGCGGCGAGGCGACCGCCAAGGTACTGCTGTTCATTGAAAATTACGGTGACGGGTCCGCGTCGAGAATCGCGAAGACATTCGGTATGCCACTGAGCGACGTGCAGAAGCAGTTGCGAAACAGGGCATCGACTGGGAGGCACTGCGAGATTGGTTCGCCTATGAAGGGGAGTCGGACGAGGAGCTTCGGCGTTTCAGGGATGCTGTAGAGGCAAGGAAGAATAAGTGAGCCGCCGAGTAGTCAGATGCTTGCCGGCACTATGCAGAGCTGCAACTACTTGATCATTTCCTTGTGTGAATTTTGCGTGGAACAGATGTGCATCGTAGTGATTTGTGATGCAAATTGAGCAACGGACGCCCCGGTAACTTGTTGAAAAAAATGAATAGAATCAATCATTTATATTTCTGAAAATCCGCGTGTCGGCAGTTCGATTGGCTCGGATCGCTGCACATCACTACCCGCCGCATTAACCCGCCTTACCATATCCCGCACGAAACTCACCCGGCGTCATCCCCGTCCGCTGCTTGAAGCTGCGGTGGAAGTTCGACTTGGATCGAAAACCGACCGCGTAGGCAATATCGATGACGGGTCGATCCCGGCACCCGGGATCGGTCAGCAGTTGCCTGGCGGCATCGACGCGAACGCTGTTGAGCAGGTCGCTGAAGCTCATTCCCAGGCGGCGATTGATTGCCTGGGAGACGAGCCGGGGCGGTTCACCGAGCTGCCTTGCGAACCGCGTCAGGGAAATCGCCTCGTCGCCGTACACGCGTTCTTCAGCGATCGCTGAGCGAACCCTTGCTGCGAGTTCGTCGAGTACATGGTCGGAGACCGTGGGCCGGGACCGTGCCGTTGCCAGCTCCCGCAGCCAGTCGAACAGGGGCCGCTGCCCCATCGCGCCGAAGACGAGAACGAGCGAAACGCCGAACACGACCAACACCGCCACCGGCAGCAACTGCGAGTTCCCGAGCTCCGCGTCTCCAAGCAGCTCGAGCGCAATGGCCGCATCCAGTAAAGCGGAAAACGGATAGAACACGGCAAACACCTTCAGCCAGCGAAAGGCCCGGCCGGCGGCAACGGGGAATTGCCCGGGACCGCTGCGCAGCGCAACCAGGTAGGCTGTGCCGTAGCCCGCCATGCTCGCGAACAGGGCCACGTCGAGGCCGCTGCCGTAACCGGTACGCAATAACACGGGCAATAGCACGGGCACCAGCAGTACCGGGACGAAATGCACTGCGTCCATCGGCTGCCACGCGTACGTGCCCCCGCTCCTGAGGCTTCGGAAGAACAGGAAGACCAACGGGTTGGCGGCGAGTATCAGGGCTACCCTGACAGGGCCCGCCTGCGCACCCGGCGAGTTGAGCTGGTAACTCAATACGAAAAGCTGGCAGGCGAACAACAGGAAGAACCCGCCCAGGAAACGGTTGGGCCACCCCTTGTGCCCGGTGCCGGCCATCAGCAGGTGCAGCGCAACCAGCGCAGACCCGACACCCGCAGCGAACGGCAGGTTCGCAAGCACCGTCAGGTTGTTACCGGCCAATGACGAGTCCTCGATCGCGATTCGGGACGACGACACCGCGCGTGAGCAGCATAGTCGGGCCCGGTTTCAAACGGGAGATATCGATGTTCACACAACATGCTTTTCGAGCCGCTATTATCCTTGCTGCCTCAGCTCTCGCCAATGCCCGGGCCGATGCCTACGAGCCCGCCGTTTACATTACGGAACTGACGGACGCGTCGCGAGCCCGCACGATGGAAGTCTGGATATGGGGCCCCGCCGAACACAAGGGCAGCGCTACGACGGTCGCCGGGAACTCGGTCTTCGAGCCGGTAACCGGCAGTGTCTCCCGCGGTTTCGCGCCCGGACCGCACCCGCTGCTCGTTTTCTTTCACGGCACCAGCGGCAACACGCGGTCGATCGCCTGGCTGAGCTCGGCACTTGCGGCTCGCGGGTACATCGTGGTCTCGGCCAACCATCCGGGTTCCACGAGCCTGCAGGTAACCCAGGAAAGCATGATGCAAACGTGGCTGCAGGCGGAGGACGGCAGGTTCCTCATAGACATGCTGCTCGAATCGAAGGAGTTCGCCGCATCGATCGATGCCGAACGCATCGGCAGCATCGGTTTCTCGCTCGGCGGTTACAGCGCCCTCGCGATCGCCGGCGTCCGCCTCGAGATTCGCAAGTTGCAGGACTTTTGCCGAGCCAGCCCCGGGGAAGAAACCTGTAAGCTCTTTCCCGATACACTCTATGGCCCGCAGGTTGCAGGCGAACCACAGAACCGCGATGTCTCGGACCCACGCATTCGTGCCACCGTGAGCCTGGCGCCCGGCTTCGTGCCGGCACTGGACCCGGAGAGCGTGGCGGATGTCGACATACCGGTGCTGGTCATGGCCGGCAGCGAAGACGAAATGCTGCCCGTCGAACACCACGCGCGAGCGCTGGCGGGACGATTCGTGCGCGGCGAATACGTCGAGCTCAGCTACGCCTCTCACTTCAGCTTTCTCGGCCGCTGCACAAGCGGCGCGCTGGAAGTGCTTCGCGAGGAGAGCGCCGAGTTTCTGTGTCACGACCCGGCCGGGTCCAACCGCCAGGCGATACACGACCGCGCCATTCGTTACATCACCGCCTTTCTCGATGCGAGTTTTGATCGCGGCCAAAGGTAGCAAGAGCCTGGGAAGCAATCCGCCGGGCCGTATGCGGTCATAACTGGAGACAGCGCTGCCCGGTTGCGACGATCTGAGTCGCATTTCTTCCCGTTCGGGAATAATCAGCTCATTAGCGGTGGATTAGGGCCAAGTATTCCCGCTCGGGAATATTTGGTTGTCGGGCGGCCAGAATCCCCGTAATATTACCGAGCGGGAATAGAGAAGGGCACGCCAATGCCATTAACACCGGATGACTTGGGCAGCTTGGTCAAAAAAGAGCGCAAGGCGCTGGGCCTCACACAGGCCGAGCTCGCCCTGACATCCGGTACCGGCATGCGCTTCATCAGCGACCTCGAAAACGGCAAACCCACCTGCCAGATCGGCAAGACCCTGACTGTCCTCAAAACGCTGGGCATCCGCTTGACGATGTCCTCGCCGCGAAGTCCCGGTAGCGAGTAAGCATGGCTCGCACGCTCAATGTCTATTATGACCGCGGGCTCGTCGGCGAACTGGTACAGGACGACGGCGGACGGATGAGCTTCCAATATGACGCGTCCTGGCTCGGCAAACCCGAGCCGGTCGCGCTGTCCCGGTCACTGCCTTTGCGGGAAGCGCCGTTCACGCAAAAAGAGTGCCGGGGATTTTTTGGCGGGATTCTGCCCGAGGAGAGCAATCGCAAGATAATCGCGCGCATTCTCGGTATCAGTGACAAGAACGATTTCGCAATGCTCGAACACATCGGCGGCGAGTGTGCCGGTGCAATTTCGTTTCTGTCGAAAGATGAGGCAATCCCGGCAGGCGACAATCGCTACCACAAACTGACCGATGACGAACTCGCCAAGATCTTGCGCGAGCTGCCGCGCAGGCCGCTCATGGCCGGCGAAGACGGTATACGCCTGTCCCTGGCCGGTGCGCAGGACAAAATTGCCGTTCGCCTCAATGATGGAAGAATCTCGATACCGCGCGGCAGCGCGCCTAGCTCCCACGTGCTGAAGCCCGCAATCGATACCTATGAAGGTGTCGTCTTCAACGAGGCTTTCTGCATGGCACTGGCGCGTGCCTGCGGCCTTGACGCGGCCGCCGTCGAGATCGGGAAAGTCGAAGACATCGACTATCTGCTCGTCGAACGGTACGACCGTATTCGGGGAGAGGATGGAAACATCCAGCGCTTTCACCAGGAAGATTTTTGTCAGGCGCTCGGTATTCCCTCGGAAATCAAGTACCAATCCGAAGGCGGTCCGTCACTGGCAAACTGTTTCGACTTGCTCCGGGATGCATCGAGCGCACCGGCACCCGATCTGATCGCCTTGCTCGATGCGGTCATTTTCAATTTACTGATCGGCAATCACGACGCGCACGGTAAGAACTTCTCCCTGCTTTACATGCCGGATCGATCAATACGGCTTGCGCCCCTCTACGATCTCGTCTCGACCGTTTTCTATCCCGAGCTAACGGACAGGATGGCGATGAAGATAGGCAAACAACCCAAATCTGCACTGATTTATCCAAGAGACATAAATCGTCTTGCTGCTGATGCGGGTCTTGGCGCGGCGCTGGCGCGTGCACGCATTCCGGTGCTCGCAGGCAGGGTGCTCGAGGAGATTCCCCGTATCGAGAAGCCGCACCCGAGCTCGGAGTCGGTCGCATCGCTGATTGCAGCGCGCTGCGAAGACTACGAAACACGGTTTAGCAAGAAGTAGATCCTGCGTCGGGTATCGCGACCTGCATCCGAACAGCGCAGTTGGGCCAGAGCCTCGACTGTTCTCAGCCCAACGCCGCAGCGCCGGGGTCCTCAATCACCGTCGACCGGATCTGCCGACGTCACCCCCGAGCGCGTCAGAGACGCCTCTAGCAGGGGCGGGGCTATCAGCGTGGTCAACATGACCATCAGCACGATCGCCGAAAACACTGCGTCGTCGATGACACCCAGCGTACGGCCGATCGCGGCGAAAACCAGCCCGACCTCGCCGCGCGGCAACATGCCGAGACCGACCGCAAGGCGATTGATTCGCTTGCCGGCGCCGAGACCGCTGGCCAGCTTGCCGGCGATGGCCGCAATCAGAAGGCCGACCGAGAAAGTCAGCACCGGCCAGGACAAGAAGGACTCGAGTTTTACCTGGATGCCCATCAGTATGAAAAATATCGGCACCAGGATGACCTCGAGCGGCATGATCAGCTCGCGAATGCCGACGAAACGCTTGTGCGATTTGCGCCGCTCCAGATCGCGGTCGCGAAAAAAGCGATCGGTGAGAATGACGCCGGCGGCAAACGCGCCGATGATCGTCGCAAGCCCCGCCAGGTTGGCGCCCCAGGCGAGCACCATGACGAACAGGTAGGAGGTGAACATCTTCGCTTCGACGATGTCCAGCCGACTCATGATGTGCGCGGACAGACGCACGATCGACGGCCCGAGCCTGACGGTCGCCACCAGGAACACGGCCGAGATCAGGATCACCTTGCCGACGTCGGTGAAGTCGACGCTGCCGGTGACGACGATGCCGGATACGACGGCAAGCAGCATCAGGCCCAGTATGTCGTCGACGACCGCGGCGCCGAGAATGATCCGTCCTTCGCGGGACCTGCCGGTTCCGGTCTCCAACAACACATTGGCGCTGATGCCGATGCTGGTTGCGGCCAGGGTCGCGGCGACGAACAGGCTGGAGCTGAACGGCAGGTCGTTGCGCAACAGCGTCGTGGCCGCGTATCCCAGGCCGACCGGAACGATCACCCCGATGGCGGCAACGCGAATGGCATCGCCGCCGACCTTGCGGAACTCGTCGAGGCTGGTATCCAGGCCGACCATGAACAACAGGAAGATGATGCCGTAACGTGAGAATACGTCCACGGCATGCGCAACCTGCATGACTTCTCCGCCGTGCGGTCCGGTGACGATGCGTACGATTTCCTCACCCTTGCCGGCGCCGAAGATCGATACGGCAACCTCCGCGACCGGCTGGCCGGCGAGCGCGAGGTTGACGATCTCGAATACCCGCGCGCCTTCGCGCAACACGGTGATCAGGTCGAAGCCGAGATACCAGGCGATGTTGCCCAGCAGTATCCCCATGACCAGCTCGCCCAGCACGGTAGGCTGGCCGAGCTTGCGCGCGCCGATACGGCCGACGACCGCAAAGGCCAGTATCGTGGTCACGCCGAGGATGACCGGGGCGATCGGGTCGACGTGGTTGGCGAGCCCCCCCTCGTTCATGCTCAGCAGATCCGCGGCAAGGGATCGTCCTCGAGCGCTTCGAGCAAACGTTCGCCGCCCAGCGGCGTTTCAAGGACCACTCGCTCACCGGCGGCGCCGATGCGGCCGATGCGCTCGGCATTGCGTCCCTGCGGCAGGGCGCGCCAAACGGCAAGCGCTTCGTCGGCCTGTTCCTCGGCGACGACGGCCACGACCCGGCCTTCGCAGGCCAGATAACAGGGATCGTAACCGAGCATCTCGCACACCGACTGCACCGGATCGCGAACCGGAATCGTCGCGGCCAGACGCACGCCGAAACCGCTTGCCCACCGGATCTCGTGTGCCACCGATGCGATCCCACCGCGGGTCGGGTCGCGCATGAAACGAAGCCCGTCCAGCGCCAGCAGCGGCTCGGTCAGCGCCATAACGGAAGCCGCGTCGGAGCGCAGCTCGCCGCGCAGCCCGAAGTCCTCGCGCGCCAACATGACGGCGATGCCGTGGTCGCCGACGCTGCCGCTGACGATCAGGGCGTCACCCTCGGCGATGCGGTCGATCGACGGTTTGACTCCCGGCAGCCGCTCGCCGACGCCGGTCGTCGCAAGATACAGCCCCCCGCCCTCGCCGCGCCGGACTACCTTGGTGTCGCCGGCGCTGACCTTGACCCCGGCATCGCGCGCCGCCTTGGCAAGGCTCGCAACGATGCGATCCAACTGCGCAATCTCCAGTCCCTCCTCGATGAAAGCGTTGAGGGTCAGATACCGCGGCCGCGCGCCGGCCACGGCGAGATCGTTGACGGTGCCGTGCACGGACAGCGAGCCGATGTCGCCACCGGGGAACTCCAGCGGCTGGACGGTAAAACCGTCGGTCGTAATCATCGCCTCACCGCCGTTCAGCGCGATCGGCACAGCGTCGGCCTCGACGTCGAGCTCGTCACCGCCCAGGTGACGAACGAACACCTCGTCGATCAACTCCCGCATGAAACGCCCGCCGTTACCGTGCGCAAGCGCTATGTAGTCATCTTCCATCTGTTGTCCTGTGACGCAGGAATGGCGCAGGGATGCGGGTATGGTGCGGGTATGGGACAGGCACGGACCGCGGAGGCGGGAATGGGACAGGCACGAACCGCGAGTTGCGGGCGCGGAAGTGGGCGGACCGCGGAAGTGGGACAGGCACGGCTCATGCGGCGTGGACCGCGGGAATGGGACAGGCATGACTGACCACGGACCGCGGTAATGGGACAGGCACGACTCACGCGATGGGACCGGCACGGCTCATGCGGCACGGTGGCGGCGGGAGTGGGACAGGCATGGTTCATGCAGAGACTCCCTGGCTCAGGCGGCAGCACGGGCCGCCATTTCCGCGACCTGACCGTAACTCAGCGCCGCGTCGTTGCATGGCAGGGTCAGCGGCAGCACCACGTTGAAACCGTTGTCCTCCAGCAGCGCCTTCGCCTCGGTCGTCAGGACGCGATTCTGGAAAACGCCGCCGGCCAGACCCAGATGGTCGAAGCCGTGTCGCTTTTGAATCGCCTGCGCCTGGTCGAGCAGCACCTGCGCCAGACTGGAATGAAAACGCTCGGCGCGAACGCGGGCCGATTGCCGGTCGTCCGACAGCAACTCCAGTAGCGGGGTCCAGTCGCTGCGCCAGACGCCGTCGTCACTCCGTCTGAGAGGCAGTCGAACCGGTTCGCCGCCTTCGCGACACAGCGACTCGAGCAGCATCGGGCCCTGGGCCTCGTAACTGACGACATGCTCGCCGAGCACCAGCGAGGCCGCCGCGTCGAACAGGCGACCGGCGGCGCTGGTCTTGGGCGCATTCATGCCACGTCGCCAGGCAGCCTGGACGAGGCCGTCGGTGTCCGGGCAATCCGGCCACTCGCGGCCGCTCTCCCAATGCAAGGCGGCGGCGCTGCGCCACGGCTCGCGGCCCGCGCGTTCACCGCCGGGCAGGCGAAACGGCTTGAAGCTTGCTACCCGGCACCAGCTACCGGCCTCGCCGAGCAAGGCCTCGCCGCCCCAGAGACTGCCGTCCTCACCCAGCCCGACGCCGTCCCAGGCGAACACCAGCCAGCGTCCGGTCAATCCGGTCTCGGCGACTAGCGCACTGGCATGCGCGTGGTGATGCCAGACGGTGTTCACGGGCAGTGACTGCCGGTGCGCCCAGCCGTGGGTCGTGTAGGCGGGATGTGCGTCGCAGACGATGCGTTCCGCGTATACGTCGTAGAGTGCCTGCAACTCCTCGGTCACGCGTTCGAAGACATCCAGGCTTCTGCGCGTGTCCATCTCACCGATATGCGGCGACACGACGGCACGCCGGTCCCAGGCGAGCGCAATCGTGCCTTTGATGTGCCCGCCGACGGCGAGCACCGGCGCCGGCTGCGGCCATGGCAGGTCGATTTCCACCGGCGCGCAACCGCGGCCGACCCGCAACGGCCGCATCTCACCGGCGATGTGCCGGTATACCGGATCGTCGGCCGGCCGCACGATCGGGCGATCGTGATGCAAGAACGCGTCCGCGACACCGGACAGGCGCCGCTCGACCTCGTCGTTGTCGGTCAGCACCGGTTCGCCGCTGACGTTGCCGGAGGTCGCGACCAGCGGGCCGTCGAAAGCCTCCAACAGGAGTTGGTGCAGCGGGCTATAGGGCAGGAACAGTCCGAGCTCGCGCAAACCGGTCGCGACACCGCCGGCGAGATCGTTTGCCGCTTTGGATTCGACCAGAACGATGGGCCGCGAGGGGCTGGCGAGCATCGCCGCTTCGTCCGGCCGGGGCAGCGCGTATTCCCTGACCCGCGCCAGGCCGTCGGCTCCTGAAACGGGCAACATCACGGCAAGCGGCTTGTCCGGCCGGTGCTTGCGCTGTCTGAGGCTTGCGACGGCTCGTTGGTTACGCGCATCGCACATCAGGTGATAACCGCCGATCCCCTTGACGGCGACGATCTCCCCTGCGCGCAGGCGTTCCAGTGTCGCCTCCAGCGCCGCGTCGGCGCGAACGGTCTCGGTCGCGGCCGGATACTCGAACTGGACCGTCGGCCCGCAACTGGGACAGGCAACCGGCTCGGCGTGAAAACGGCGATCGGACGGGTCCCGGTACTCGGCCTCACAAGCCTCGCAGAGCGGAAATCCGGACATGCTGGTGTTGGGCCGGTCGTAGGGCAAAGCCTCGATCAGGGTGTAACGCGGACCGCACTGCGTACAGTTGATGAACGGATACCGGTAGCGGCGGTCGGCCGGATCGGCGAGCTCACGTTTGCAATCGTCGCACATGAAATAGTCGGGGGGCACGAACACCCGGGCCTGCGCGCCGCCGCGGCTGGCGATGATGTCGAAACGGTCGAAGGCCACCGTGTCGTAAGGTGCAATTCTGACGATGCGCGGCTTCGACAGCGGCGGCGCGCGGTCGATCAGATCGCGCCGGAAACGGCGGATTGTTTCGTGACGACCGCAGGCCACGATGTCGACTTCGCCCAGGCGATTGCGCACGTAACCGGTGACGCCGTGCTCTACGGCCAGTCGATACACGAAGGGCCGAAAACCGACGCCCTGCACATGTCCGTCGAGCGTGATCCTGACCGCGTAACTGCTGGCGGGCAGACCGTCGCCACCGCGGTTTGCCGGGGCATCCGCGGTACCGTTCGACCCGGATCTCGCGACGTCAGCCAACGGACCGTCTCCGGTACTCGTCGTCGCGATAACCCGAAGACCACCAGATCCGGCAGGCGCCCTCGTCGGACACCATGCACGGCCCGACCGGCTTTCTAGGCGTGCAGGCGCGGCCGTAAAGACGGCACTCGTCGGGATAAATTCTGCCCAGCACGACGCGCGCGCAATCGCAGCCGGGGGGCATTTCGCCGACGCGCCTTCGCGAGTCGTCGGCGTAGGACTCGAAACGGCGACAGGCGTCGTGAGCCGCGTATTCCTCGCGCAGGGCATAACCCGATGCCGGAATCACGCCGACGCCGCGCCAGCGTGCATCGACGACCCGCATGACCCGGTCGAGCTGACGCCGCGCTTCGGGATTGCCGCCCGGACGCACGACCTCGGGATAACCGTTGTCGAGAAACGGCCGTCCGCTCTCGAGCTGCCGCAAGACCGACACCATGGCCTGCAACAGCGTATCGGGCCTGAAGCCCGCAACGGCAGCGGGAATGCCGTGCCGGCTTGCGACGAACTCCCACTCCTCGGGGCCCATCACGGTCGAGACGTGCCCGGGCGCGATCAGCGCGTCGAAGCCGGGGGCCCCGGATTCGAGTAACATGGCCACGGCAGGCCAGGTCCGGCGTCCGGACAAGAGCACGCTCAGATTGGCGGGCACGCCCTCGGCCAGCATGGCCGCGACCGGCGCGGTGGTCGTCTCGAAGCCGGCGACAAAAAACACGACATGCCGCGCCGGATCGGCTCGCGCGATCCTAACCGCCTCGGTGGGCGATGCGATCGGCCGAATGTCGGCGCCTGCCGCCCTGGCTTGTTCCAGCGAGCGCGGGTCGCGCTTCGGTACGTTGACCGGCACTCGCAGCATGTCGCCGAATGCCGCCAGGGTAACGTCCTCGTTGAGCGCAATCTGTATCGCCTGGAAAACGTCCTCTTCCGGACAGATACACACCGGACATCCGGGCCCGGGCACGAGCTCCAGGTAGTCGGGGATCGCCGTTCGAAGTCCCGCCATCGAGATCGAGCGCTCGTGCCCGCCGCAGACGTTCATGATGCGCACGCGGCGCCCGAGGTCGATCCTCCTCAGCGCCTCGAGCCCACTCTCAGAACGCCCGTTCATCACCGCCACCCCAACGGCCGTTCGAAATAAGCACCTGGAGTGACTGTCTCACCGGTGCCCCTGGAGTGACTGTCTCACTGCTGCCCTCCAGCCTACTTTCGGAAAACCCGGACATCACCGCCACCTCGCGGCCGTTCGAAACAAGCGCCCGGAGTGACTGTCTCACCAGTGCCAGTCTCACAGGTGCCTCTCCAACCATTCGATCCACTCCCCCATCCCCACACCCGAGCGCGACGACAAGGTCATCACCGGCGCGTCGTTCGCGAGCCGGCGAACGCAATCGCTTGCGACGGCCGGATCGAAATCGTCGAGTACGGTGAGCAGATCCGACTTGGTGATCAGCACCAGATCCGCGGCACGGAACATGACCGGGTACTTCGCGGGTTTGTCGTGGCCTTCGGGTGTGGACAACAGCGCGACGTTGGCGTGTTGTCCGAGATCGAAGCTGGCCGGACACACGAGGTTGCCGACGTTTTCGATGAAGACGATGTCGAACCGGTCGAGGTCGAGCTCGTGTAATGCCGAATGCACCATGTGGGCGTCGAGATGGCAGGCGCTGCCGGTCGAGATCTGAATCGCCGGAACGCCCTTGTCGCGGATGCGCTCGGCGTCGTTCTCGGTGTCGAGGTCGCCTTCGATCACGGCGATACGCCGCCGCTCGCCAATTGTCTGGCCGATTGCCTCAATGGTCGCCTCGAGCAAGGCGGTCTTACCGGCGCCCGGCGACGACATCAGGTTGACGGCGAACACGCCGTGACGGTCGAAATGTTCGCGATTGTGTGCCGCCTCGCGGTCGTTGGCTTCGAGCAGGCCCTTTAGCACCTCGACCGTTTCGCTGCCGTTCGCGGTCGTTGCGAGATGGCCGCCGGCAGCAACGAGGTGCTCGTTGGCCGGGGTTATGTTGCAGCCGCAGGTCTCACACATGTCCCGGCTCCAGACCGGACGGCTGTTGCGGCCGCAGGGATCCCCCATGCCTCTGCTGCGGACGGGGCGGTCGATGCTACCGCGGGGCTGATGCCTGGCTCGGCTACGGTCCGAACGGTCCTCCGCGACCGGGGGTCGAAACGGGACGGGTTCCGAGCCGTCATCAGGCTTCCGCCGCCAGGATTTGGTCGAAGAGCTGCCAGGATACGGAGGCTTCCCTTTCGGTCACCTTCTGGATCGCGTAACCGACGTGGACCAGCACATAGTCGCCCGGCTCGAGGGCTTTGCCCTGCAACATGAACAGACTCACTTCCCGCTCGATGCCGCGCGCTTCGCAGACGCACTGAAACCCGTTTATCTTCTTGATTTTCATGGGTACAGCCAGACACATCGCGATTCTCCGGCGATCGCCCCGCGAGCCCGAACCCGGGCGGCGAGGCAAGTTTCGATCATAATGTTCGGGCGCGCGCGCAGGCGTACGTAATAACGCCTACTCCGGTCTCGAAACGCGGTGCCCATGGCGCCCCGGCGACGCGTTATCATGGCGCCGCGATTGGGAAAACATCGAAAAATCGAAAAATCGCGTCCGACAACGCGTACGAGAACAAGGGAGCGATGCATGCCGTCAGATACCGCGGGGGCCGCCGGTCCGTCTCCCGAACACTTTGCGGGCGATTCGCCGGCGCAGATTGCGAAACGGCTTTTCGCGGCCACCCGGCCCAAGTTTTTCCCGGCTTCGGTATTACCGGTCATCGTCGGGTCGGCGTGGGGGTTCGCCACGTCGGGCGGTTTCGATGTCACGGTTTTCGTGCTCGCCCTGTTCGCCACCGTATGCGTACACGCTGGCGCCAATGTGCTGAATGACGTCGGCGACGACGCCGGCGGCACCGACCGCCGGAATGCCGACCGGATTTATCCCTATACGGGCGGATCGCGTTTCATCCAGGCCGGCATCATCTCCCCCAGCGGCATGGCCCGGCTGGGCGTGAGCCTGCTTGCCGTCGCCGCCGTGGCCGGCGTGCTGTTGTTGATGGCGAAAGGGCCGATGGTGTTGTTTTTCGGTATCGCGGGCGTGCTCCTCGCCGTCCTCTACTCGCTGGGCCCGCTGCGCCTGAGCTCGATCGGGCTCGGCGAGATTGCCGTGGGCATTGCTTTCGGCGTGATTCCGGTCACCGGCGCGGCCTGGCTGCAAAGCGGTGTCCTGAACCTCGACTCCCTGTTGTTCGCGATTCCGGTCAGCGCCTGGGTTGCCGCCATTCTGTTGATCAACGAGGTACCCGACATCGGCGCCGATGCGGCAACCGGTAAACGCACGCTGCCGGTGCGCCTGGGCTTGTCCGGCACCGCGGCGATATACCTGTTCCTGCAGTTGCTGCCGGCCGCGGTCGTCGCTTGGCATGGAATCGCGGGGCCGCTGCCGCTCGTGGCCGTCGCGGCGCCGCTGCTGCTGGCCCTGCCCGCTTTCAAGGCCGCCTCGGCGATCCGCCGGGGTATCGAAAACCGCGAGGCCATGACCAAAGCCATAGAAGCTACGCTGGCGATACACACGATAGGCGCGCTGTGGATTAGCGGCGTTGCCCTGTACCTCGGTTTCAGCGCTGCGTAACAGCGGCTGATCCGGCGGCCCGAATGCGAATCGACATCAAAAAAGGTCTGGACATCCCGATCGAAGGCGAGCCGGAACAACGGATTTCGGACGCGCCGAGGGTCTCGACCGTGGCCGCGCTCGGCGTGCATGTCCATGGCGTGAGGCCGGGCATGGCGGTCGACGTCGGCGACCGGGTGCGTCTGGGACAGGCACTGTTCGTCGACAAGCGGAATCCCGACGTGCCGTTCACGTCGCCGGGCGCCGGGAAAGTCGAGGCGATCAACCGCGGCGAGCGTCGCAGTCTGCAGTCGGTCGTGATCCGGCTCGACGGGGACGAGGCCGAGCCTTTCGCCGCCTATTCGGCCGCGCAGTTGCCGGGGCTGGATCGCGGCGCCGTCGTCGAGAATCTGGTTCGTTCGGGCTTGTGGACATCGATACTCACCCGGCCGTACAGCAACATCCCGGAACCCGACTCGTCGCCGGCCGCCGTGTTCGTCACGGCAATCGATACCAATCCGCTGGCGCCCGGTCCTACCTTGGTCATCGCGGATGCCGGTCCGGCATTCGGGCATGGCCTGGAAGTGATCGCGAAGCTCACGGACGGTAAGGTGTATGTCTGTACCACGCCGGACTCGGGTATCGCGGTGCCAGACGCGGAGCCCTTCCGGCATGCGGAGTTCGGCGGCCCTCACCCCGCCGGGTTGGCCGGCACCCATATCCATTTCCTCGAGCCGGTCAGTGAACGGAAGACCGTGTGGTATCTGGGTTACCAGGCCGTGATCGCCATCGGCCGGCTGTTCGTCAGCGGCCGCCGTCCCGTCGAACGTATCGTCGGCATCGGCGGACCGATGGTGGAAAAACCGAGACTGTTGCGCACCCGGGTTGGCGCGAGCACCGAAGACCTGCTGGCCGGTGAAACCCGGAACGGCGGCAAGCGAGTGATCAGCGGCTCGATCCTGTCCGGGCACCGTGCGAGCGGTCCGCTGTCCTGGCTGGGGCGTTTCCACAACCAGGTCACCGTGCTTGCCGAGGGCAGTCCGCGGGAGTTTCTCGCCTGGGCGAGGCCGGGAACGCGCAAGTACTCCGTCGAGCGGGCATTCGCCTCGGCCTTGGCCCGCGGGCGTCGCTTCGGACTGACGACGACCCAGAACGGCAGTCCCCGCGCGATGGTGTCGATCGGCAGTTTCGAGAAGGTGATGCCCTTGGACATCCTGCCGACGCCCTTGCTCAAGGCATTGCTCGTCGGCGACAGCGACAAGGCGCGTGCGCTGGGCTGTCTCGAGCTCGACGAGGAAGATCTGGCCTTGTGCTCTTTCGTCTGCAACGGCAAATACGAGTATGGGCCGTTCTTGCGGGAAAACCTCGACGATATCGAGGTAAACGGATGATCGGGCGCCTGCGTGCGCTCCTCGACGGGCTCGAACCGCTGTTCCTGCGCGGCGGGCGTTTGCAAAAGTTCGGCGCCGTGTTCGAGATGATCGATACGGCCTTGTTCTCTCCCGGACACATCACCCGCGGTTCACCGCATGTACGGGATGCGCTGGATTTGAAGCGGGTCATGATCCTGGTCGTGTTCGCGGCAACGCCGTGTGTGCTGGTCGGTATCTGGAACACCGGTTATCAGGCCAACACGGCCCTGGCCGCGATGGGTTTCGAAGCCATCGACGGCTGGCGCGGCGCTGCGCTGGCGCTGCTAGGCGCCGGATACGATCCGGGCAGCTTGTACGACACTTTTCTGCACGGCCTGTTGTATTTCCTGCCGATTTACCTGGTGACCCTGGCCGCCGGCGGTTTCTGGGAAGTGCTGTTTGCGAGCGTGCGCAACCACGAAGTCAACGAGGGCTTTTTGGTGACCTCGCTGTTGTATGCCGTGATCCTGCCGGCGTCGATTCCGCTGTGGCAGGTCGCGATAGGCATCAGCTTCGGGGTCGTGATCGGCAAGGAAGTGTTCGGCGGCTCCGGCAAGAACTTTCTGAACCCGGCGCTGGTGGGCCGGGCTTTTCTGTACTTCGCCTACCCGGTGCAGATCTCGGGTGACGCCGTGTGGACGCCGGTCGACGGTTTTTCGGGCGCGACGCCGCTCGGCATCGGTGTAATCGACGGGATGGCCGGTATCCTCGGCAGCGGCATCACCTGGACCCAGGCTTTCCTCGGACAGATGCAGGGATCGCTGGGGGAGGTTTCGGCGGCCGCTTGCCTCCTGGGCGCGGCCATCCTGATTTACACCGGCATCGCCTCGTGGCGGATCATCGTCGCCTGTTTCATAGGCCTGATCGTACCGGCTTTGCTGTTTTCCGGGATCGACAGCGGCAACCCGATGTTCGCCATGCCCTGGTACTGGCACGTTGTGCTGGGCGGATTCGCCTTCGGTGTCGTGTTCATGGCGACCGATCCGGTCAGCGCGCCGGACACGCAGATCGGCCACTGGATATTCGGGTTGTTGATCGGCTTTTTGACCTGGTTGATCCGGGTCATCAACCCGGCGTTTCCGGAGGGCATCATGCTGGCGATCCTGTTCGCCAATATTTTTGCGCCGATCATCGATCATTTCGTCATTCAGGCCAACATCAAACGCAGGATCAAACGCAGTGCCTGAAGGAACGAAACGGAATCGCGACAGCACGGCGAATACGCTGATCGTTGCGATCAGCGTCAGCCTGGTGTGTTCGATCCTGGTGTCGGCGAGCGCGGTCATGCTCAAGCCGCGGCAGCTCGAGAACGAGGACCTATTCCGCAAGCGTATCGTGCTGGAGGTGGCCGGTCTGTATGGGCCAGACATCGACATTGCCGAGACCTTCGCACAGGTCGAGCCGCGCCTGGTCGAGCTCGAGAGCGGCGAGTATTCGGACGTTGCGGACCCGGCCGAGTTCGACATGCTGGCCGCCGCCGGCGATTCGGAGTTCGGCATTGCCATACCGTCGGCCGAGGATTTGGCGGTCATCCGTCGCCGCGCGAAGTATGCGCCGATATTCGTGATCCGGGACGGCGATGCGATCGAACAGATCATCTTGCCGGTGTACGGCGCCGGCCTGTGGTCGACGATGTACGGTTATTTGTCCGTGTCGCCCGACGGCCTTTCCGTGCGCGGCCTGCAGTTCTACGACCATGCCGAGACGGCCGGACTCGGCGACCAGATCGACAAACCCGATTGGCTGGCGCAATGGCCGGGGCTGGCGCTGTTCGACGCCGACGGCGATCCGGCGATCGAAGTCGTGCGCGGTCAGGCGCCTGCCGGATCGACTTATCAGGTGGACGGGCTGTCCGGCGCGACCCTGACCGGCCGCGGCGTGATGAACCTGGTGCATTACTGGATAGGGCCCGACGGTTTCGGCCCTTATCTCGATCGACTGGCCGCGGAGGCCGACAATGAGTGAGCCGAGACGTATCCTGATCGACCCGCTGGTGGACGACAATCCGGTGCTGTTGCAGGTGCTCGGTATCTGCTCGGCGCTTGCGGTAACGACGTCCTTGTTGCCGGCATTGTTGATGTGCGCTGCGATGACCACGGTGGCGATGTTTTCGGGCGCCGCGATCTCGGCGATACGCGCACATATTCCGAATAACATCCGGATCATCGTACAGATGACGATCATCGCCTCGCTGGTGATCGTGGTCGATCAGGTGCTCAAGGCTTATGCCTACGAAACCAGCAAGCAGCTTTCGGTCTTCGTGGGACTGATCATTACCAACTGCATCATCCTCGGACGGGCCGAAGCTTTTGCGGCGAAGAACCCGGTTGGTGCGAGTTTTCTCGACGGACTCGGCAACGGCCTGGGTTACAGCGCCGTATTAGTGATCGTAGCTGCCTGCCGTGAGCTGTTCGGCGCCGGCACCCTACTCGGTTACACGGTACTGCCCCTGACCAGCAACGGCGGCTGGTACGAGGCGAACGGCATGATGTTGTTGCCGCCCAGCGCGTTTTTCATCATCGGGCTTTTGATCTGGGCCGTGCGCACCGCCCGGCCGAAACAGGTTGAGAAACCCGAATACCAGATTCACGAAGTGCACCGCACCGAGGTGTTGTGATGGCGGAGTACTTCAACCTGTTCATGAAGGCGGCGTTCGTCGAGAACCTGGCGCTGACGTTTTTCCTCGGCATGTGTACCTTCCTGGCCGTGTCGAAGCGGGTCGATACGGCCGTGGGACTGGGTCTGGCCGTCATCGCCGTGCAGGTCATCACGGTGCCGGTCAACTACCTGATTTTCGAATACCTGCTCAAGCCGGGGGCGCTGGCCTGGGCGGGTTTGAGCGAAGTGGACCTGAGTTTTCTCGGCCTGGTCAGTTACATCGGCGTGATCGCGGCGCTGGTGCAGATTCTGGAGATGACGCTGGACCGTTATTTCCCGACGCTTTACAACGCGCTGGGTATTTTCCTGCCGCTGATTACGGTGAACTGCGCGATCCTCGGTGGCACCTTGTTCATGGTCGAGCGGCAGTACGACTTTGCCCAGAGCGTGACCTTCGGTCTCGGCAGCGGTTTCGGCTGGGCCGTGGCTTTGATCGCGCTGGCGGGTATCCGCGAGAAGCTGCGTTACAGCGACGTGCCGGATGGCCTGCAGGGCTTGGGTATTACTTTCATCATCGTCGGTCTGATGTCGCTGGGTTTCATGGGTTTTTCGGGTATACAGTTGTGAGCTCGACGCTGGTCACCGAAGTCGGCCTGGGCATCGGCCTGTTCACGGTCATCGTGTTGATACTCGTGTTCGTGATCCTTGCGGCGCGGTCGAAGCTAGTGTCCAGCGGCGCCGTGGACATTATCGTCAATGGTGAGCGTGACCTGAAGATACCGGTGGGCACCAAGCTGCTGCAGGGCCTGGCCGAGTCCGGCATCCTCGTGCCCTCCGCCTGCGCCGGCGGCGGTACCTGCGGCCAGTGCCGGGTGCAGGTCTTATCGGGCGGTGGCGCAATCCTGCCGACCGAAACCTCGATGATCAACAAACGCGACGCGGCCGACCATTACCGGCTGTCCTGCCAGGTGACGATCAAGCAGGACATGCGGGTGCAGGTGCCGGACGAGGTCTTCGGGGTCAAGAAGTACGATTGTGAAGTCGTGTCCAACCGTAACGTGGCCAGTTTCATCAAAGAGCTGGTGTTGAAGTTGCCCGAGGGCCAGGAAATGGACTTCCGGGCCGGTGGTTATGTCCAGATCGAATGCGAGCCGCACGATCTACGTTACCGCGATTTCGACATCGACGAACGATTCCGTGACGAATGGGATCGTTACAATCTCTGGCGTTACGAATCACACGTAAAGAACCCAACGTCGCGGGCTTATTCGATGGCCAACTTCCCGCTGGAGAAGGGCCTGATCAAGCTCAACGTGCGA
Organism: Woeseiaceae bacterium; assembly: GCA_028279985.1. Classification (GTDB taxonomy): domain Bacteria; phylum Pseudomonadota; class Gammaproteobacteria; order Steroidobacterales; family Woeseiaceae; genus UBA1847. Next base: position 2,131 of record JANQMR010000022.1, on the reverse strand, counting down.
GTTGCGACACCGCCGCCTGGCGCGAGCGACAAGGTGCCGCCGGGCATCATGTCGTCGTTCATTTTTGGCCTGAAGCCCGGTGACGACGTCGTCGTTGCCGGGCCTTTCGGTGAGTTTTTTGCCAAGGATACCGACAACGAGATAGTGTTCATCGGCGGCGGCGCGGGCATGGCGCCGATGCGTGCGCATATCTTCGACCAGATCAAGCGCCTGCATACCAAACGCAAGATGAGTTTCTGGTATGGCGCAAGAAGCCTGAGAGAGGCGTTCTATGTTGACGAGTTCGACAAGCTGGCCGCCGAGAACGGCAACTTCGATTGGAACCTGGCGCTATCGGAGCCGTTGCCGGAGGACAACTGGACCGGTTACGTCGGTTTTATTCACAAGGTGTTACACGATGAATACCTTGCCGGTCATTCGGCGCCGGAGGACTGCGAGTATTACATCTGCGGGCCGCCGATGATGAACACGGCGGTGATCACGATGCTCGAGAACCTGGGCGTGACCCGGGATCACATCATGCTCGACGACTTCGGTGGGTAATAGACGATGAGTGTCTTGACGACATTGGCGCTGAGCTTCCTGGTCATAGTACTGGCGATTCTTGCGATGGGTATCGGCGTCATGGCCGGTCGCGAGCCGATCAAGGGTAGCTGCGGCGGACTCAATGGCGGGCCTTGCGAGCTGTGCAGCGGCCGTTGCAAGAAAGCGGCCGACAGGGGATGACATGCCGATTCGATCCGCAACCGTAAAAGACTACATGTCGGGCAAACTGGTGACTTTCGGGCCCAACATGGATGTACTCGACGCGATTCACGAGCTCGTCAAACACGGCATCTCCGGCGCACCGGTGGTGGACGATACCGGCAACCTGGTTGGCATGTTGTCGGAGTTCGATTGTATGGGAGTCGTGTTGACGGCCGGTTATCACGGCGAGCCGGGAGGCCCGGTGTCGGACCTGATGGCAACCGACGTCAAAACCGTCAACGCTGAGGTCAGCATCGTGGACATGGCCGGTATTTTTATGGAATCGGGCTTGCGACGTTATCCGGTGATCAGCGGCAATCGGCTGGTCGGGCAGATCAGTCGCCGGGATGTGTTGCGGGCGCTGACGGAGCTTTCGGTCGCCTAAGGCCGTTTGTCCTCGAACTCGGGCTAGAGGTCGAAATCTGCCGGATCCTGAGCTGCCGGCCACACCCGCAGCACGACGATGCCTTCGCCTTTACAGGCGTAGAAGATCACGTGACTCTCGAATGGAAAGCTCCTGACGTCGCCCCGAACATCGCGTCGTTCGACTCCCATCCCCGGGTTTGCTGCAATCAACTCGCAGACCTGTTGAATACGATCAATGTAGTGATCGGCTGCGTTTGGGTTGTCCGCGGCAATATGCAGCCACGTTGCCAACAGATCGTCGTCCGCAACCGGGACTTAGGTGACCGTGCTCACCGGTCGATACGACGTTCCGCGAGCTTCGCCCGGCCAGCAGCCTTGATCCGATCGGCTGCCGCCTGATCAAACGGCATCTCCTGGCCGGCATCGAGCTGAATGCGTGCTGCTTCGACTGCCTGTTGCAGGGCATTGAGCTTGAGTTTCTGGGTCTCTTGGAAATCTGCGTACGATTGTACGACTGCAAAAGGGCGGCCATTCTTCTCAATGGTAACCGGACCGCGCTGCGCGTCGTCGATGAGCTGGCCGAACCGATTTTTGGCTTCACGCGCGCCGACCCTCTTCATGATTTCGCGTCCTGAATTACAGCTACTGTAGCTATTATAGCGCATATTCTGACAACCCTGTATGCATCGATTCTGTGAGATTCGAGGCACTTACTCTGGTGATTTTTGGGGCGGATGCGAGTAACGTTTATCGGCAGTTGACGCGGTAATGGAGACCGTTTCCCTACGGCAAAACTCTGCAAGACATTGGACAGTCACATATCAACCGCCGCATATCAGCCAAAACCCAGGAGATTTTCGACTTGGCTGCCCAGTATCGATCCCGTACGGTTCTCCGCATGCCCAGAGCCCGTAAACATCTGGTGTGTTTGTCCAACACCCCCTACTACCACATCTCCTCCCGCTGTGTGCGGCAGGCCTTGCTCTGCGGCATCGATCAACGCACGGGGAAAAACTAC
>JANQMR010000014.1 GCA_028279985.1 Woeseiaceae bacterium | reverse complement strand
TACGGGAGGCCTACCGGCTCATCGCGGCGACCAACGCCGAGATCGCGGGTCTTGCAATCTCGCTCGACCGGCAGGAGCGCGGCCAGGGCGCATCGTCGGCCGTACAGGAGCTCGAGGCCGCGTTGGGGATTCCGGTCGTCAGTATCATCCAGCTCAAAGACCTGGTTCAGGCCATCGAAGAATCAAGCGAATACGGGGAGTTTCTCGACCCGATCCTCGAATATCGATGTAAATACGGCGTCGTCGGGTGAGAGGGCGCGGCGGCGAATCGCAACTCGGCTCCGGCGGGGCGCCGCAAGGCTGCCAGCGGAACAGGACACCTGATCCGACGTTTGAAAATTCGTATTTACAGCCCGCAAAAGCCCGCTTAAGCTCTGAATTCGCGAACTGCGTCGCGCTATCGCGACATGACTCCATGGCATAGTCGGACAATGCGAAAACTGATTTTCGTCATCGCCGGGCTGCTACTGGCGCCGCTGCCGGCAATCGCCCAACAGACGGGCAAGATTTATAGCTGGACCGACGAGGACGGCCACGTCCATTACAGCACCCAGGTGCCGGCCGAATTCGCGGAACAGGACAAGCGGGTCCTGAACGAGCGCGGCATCGAAGTGGACATCATCGAGGGCAAGAAGACCGCCGAGGAACTCGAGGCGGAGCGGATGGCCCGGGAAGCCGAGATCGCCGAGGAGGTGGAGCGGCGCAAGGACCGCGCCCTGCTCGGCACCTACCTGACGGTCGAAGAAATCAAGATGCATCGCGACCGGCGCGTCGAGTTGTTCGAAGCGCAGACCCGGGTGACCGAGCTCTACCTGACCAACCTCAAGCGCCGCCTGAACAAGCTCAAGCAGGAAGCCTCACATTACACGCCGTACAGCCCGGACCCGGACGCGCCGATGATCGATCCCGAGCTGGTCGCCGACATCAACGAGACCCAGGCGACGATCGAACGGCACATGAGGAACCTGAACAAATACGAGCGCGACGTGGCCGAGATCATTCGCCGTTTCGAAGTCGACATCAATCGCTTCCGCGAGCTCAAAGGCATCACCCGGGGTATCACCCGGGTCGCGGTGGAATCAGGCAGTTCCTGAGTGACCGAAACCGCCGCTGCCGCGCGCGCTGTCGGCGAAATCTTCCACGACCTCGAAACGCACCTGCTCGACGGGCACGAAGACCATTTGCGCGATGCGCTCGCCCGGGCGGATGTCGTAGGGCGCCGAGCCGCGATTCCAGCATGAGATGAACACCTGCCCCTGGTAGTCGGAGTCGATCAGCCCGGTCAGGTTGCCGAGCACCAGCCCGTGTTTGTGGCCCAGCCCCGAGCGCGGCAGCAGCACGGCGGCTAGCGCCGGGTCGCCGATGTGTATCGCAAGCCCCGTCGGAATCAACTCGGTTTCGCCGGGCCGGACCGTGAGCGTCTCGTCGATACAGGCGCGCATGTCGAGGCCCGCGGAACCCTCGGTCGCGTAGTGCGGCAACGGCACCGCGTCCCCGATGCGCGAATCGAGGATCTTGAGTTCAATGGATCGCAAAACGGTTTGCCCTCAGTCCTCGCCCTTAGTCCTTGGATGCAGCGATCGATGAAACGATCACCAGCCGCGGTTCGGCCTCCTCGCGAACGGTTTCGTAACGCTCCGCAATCAGCGCCATGAGATCTTCTGCAAGCTCGATCTTGGCTGCCTCGGCGAAGGCCTGCTCGCCGCCCGGCCAGTACACCGTCACCGCATTGTCGTCGAAGTCGAAGCCGCAGTCTGCGCCGACCCGGTTCGCAACGATCATGTCCAGGCGTTTTTTGTCGAGCTTGGCTTTTGCGTAGGTCTCGACCTCGTGCGTCTCCGCGGCGAAGCCGACCGTAAACGGCGCCGGATCGAGCGCGGCCACGGATGCGAGGATATCCGGCGAACGGACCAGCTCCAAGGTCATCGTGTCGGCAGTTTTTTTGATTTTTTTCACGTGGCTGCCGGCCGGACGATAGTCCGAGACGGCGGCCGCGGCAATGAAGACGTCGACATCGCCGATCAGCTCGTGGGTCTTCGCATACATCTGTTCGGCGGTCTCGGTGCGATGTAATTCGACGCCGTAGGGCGGGTCCAACGCCACCGGTCCGCTGACGAGGATCGCGCGGGCGCCGTGTGCCCGCGCCGCCCGCGCCATCGCATAACCCATTTTGCCGGAGCTCCGGTTGGTGATGTAGCGCACCGGGTCGATCGGCTCGCGCGTGGGCCCGGCCGTCACCATGACGGTCTTGCCGGCCAGCGCGCCGCGGCGGCTGCCCGGCGCGCCGACGATGGCATCTGCGATCGCTTCGGGTTCGATCATGCGGCCTGCGCCGATTTCGCCGCAGGCCTGGGAACCGGTGTCCGGACCGAGTATCGTCATACCGCGCTCCTCCAACAGTCGGCGGTTGGCCTGCACGGCGGGATTGGCCCACATGACGCGGTTCATCGCGGGCGCGACGGCGATCGGCGCCTCGGTGGCAAGGCACAAGGTGGACAGGAGATCGGGCGCGCCGCCGCCGGCCAGGCGCGACATGATCTCGGCCGTCGCCGGCGCGATCAGCACGAGCTCCGCCCAGCGGGCCAGCTCGATGTGGCTCATCGACGCCTCGGCTTCCTTGTCCCAGAGATTGTTCCGAATCGGACGGCCCGATACCGCCTGCAAAGCGGTCGGCGTGACGAACTCCTCGCCCGAGGCGGTCAATACGATTTGTACCTCGGCGCCCCGTTCCTTCAGGCGCCGCACCAGGTCGGGCGTCTTGTAGGCGGCAATACCGCCGGAGATGCCGAGCACGATGTTCATGGCTCAAATTACCGCCGTGCGAAAACTATCGGAAGCTTAGCCCGCCGGTCGCGGTAATTTCCACTGAAACCGCTTGCCGGGCCAGATTGTCTGGTTGTATCGATATGCCGGCCCGGAGGCGATTGCCGATCTGCAGGCGGTTTGCCAGCAATGAGTTTACCGGCCTCCGGAAACGGTGGCTCGTTCGCGCGCTAGTATCCTCGAAAAGCCGGCAGGAAACATCCGCGGGTTCGGTTTACATAAGTCGATTTTATCCAGCGCATGGCCGGCGCGGTGAACGGCAAGCCCAAAGTGGCGCGGAGAACGCGGACGAACCGCCGTCTGCGTTCTCCGCGACCTGCTGGTCAACGCCGGCCCGCGAGCTGTACCTGGTTCTGCTCCTGGCCCTGCGCCGGATCGACTGCGGCCTGGCCGCTGTTGTCGTTGTCACCCAACAGCATGCCGGCGGCAAGGGCGCCGAGCAGGGCGCCTACGAACCCCCCTGCCGCGGAGGACGCCGCGCTGGTAGTGACGACCGGTGGTGGCTGGCTTGCATCGTTCATATCGAAACTCCTTGTTGTTTCCGAGTGTTGTTGTAGCGTTGCCAGTCTAGACAGCCGGGGCGCTTGAGGCCAGTAATGGAAGACCATTGCGGCTTCCGCGTCGATTTGGTATCACAGGCTCAGGCGAGGGTCCGGGTCCAGTTTGAGTCGATGAATACCGCCGCCACGGTCACCACACTGCTCAGGGACTGGCGCGCCGGCGACCAGGCTGCGCTGGAGCGCCTGACGCCGCTGGTTTACGCCGATCTTCGTCGTATCGCGGAGCGTCACCTGAATACCGAAAGGCCCGAGCACACGCTGCAGGCGACCGCGCTGGTCAACGAGGCCTTCCTGAAACTGATCGACGACCGCTCACCTTCGTTCGAGGACCGGGCGCATTTCCTCGCCGCCTGCGCCCGCATCATGCGGCGGCTCCTGATCGACCACGGCCGTTCGAGGCGCAGCCAGAAACGCGGCGGCGGTCAGGCCGCGGCGACGATGCACGAGGACCGTATCGCGGGCCCCGACCGGGTCGACATCTCGGACCTGGACGATGCCCTGTCCCGGCTCGCCGCGGTGAGCGCACGCAAGAGCGATATCCTGGTGATGCGGTTTTTCGCCGGCATGACCTACGACGAGATCGCGGCGGCGTTGGATGTCTCCGCCGCGACGGTGGACCGGGAACTCAGATTTGCCAAGGCCTGGCTCGCACATGAGCTCCGCGACGATTGAACTGAGCCCGGATCGCTGGCGGCGTGCGGAGTCCTTGTTCGAGGAGGCTTTCACGCTGCCGGTGGACAGGCAGCGCGCTTTTCTCGCCGGGGCCTGCGGTGACGATGCCGAGCTTCGCGACTATGTCGCGGCGCTGCTGGACGACGACCCGGAACTGGAACGGCGGCTAGACCTGACGATCGGCGACGCGATCCGCAACGTCTTCGACGAATCCGGAACGCCGGACTCGCTCGCGGGCGAGATGATAGGCCCCTACCGTGTGCTTCGGACCCTGGGCTCGGGCGGCATGGGTGTCGTCTATCTCGCCGAACGCGCGGACGAGCAGTTCGACCAGCTCGTCGCGATCAAGCTGGGGCGGCATCGGTTGGTCGACCCACAGACCAAGCTCAGGCTCAGGAACGAGCGCCAGATTCTGTCGGACCTCGATCATCCGAACATCGCGAGGCTGTTCGACGGCGGTACGACCGGCGACGGCGTGCCTTACCTGGTGATGGAGTACATCGACGGTATCCGCGTCGACGCCTACTGCGATTTCCATCGGCTGAACGTCGGGCAGCGGCTCGAGCTTTTCCAGACGATCTGCGCGGCCGTGCACCATGCGCACGAGAACCTGATCATTCACCGCGACATCAAGGCTTCGAACATCCTCGTCACCGACGAAGGGGTTCCGAAACTCCTGGACTTCGGCATCGCGAAGCTCGCGGACGCCCAGGGGGCGGCAACGGCCGGTTTGACCCAGGAGGGTGTCGTCATCATGACGCCCGAGAATGCGACGCCGGAACAGGTGCTGGGCGAAGCGATCACGACGGCGACCGACACCTATGCGCTAGGGCTCCTGCTCTACAGCCTGCTGACCGGCATCAGACCCTATGCCATCGAGGATCTTTCACCCGGCGAGATTACGCAGGCCGTGTGTTTCGACCCGACGCCGAAACCGAGCCTCAAGCTGGAACAGCAGCGGCGCGACCCGGCCGGGCAACCGGAGCTGGAGCGTATCGGGCAACATCGCGGCTTGAGCCTCGACCGCCTGGTGAAACGGCTGCGGGGCGACCTCGACACGATCCTGCTGAATGCGCTGCGCAAGGAACCCGCGCGCCGCTACCGGTCGGTGAACGCGCTCGCCAACGATATCGACCTGCATCTTCGGAACATGCCGATCGTGGCACGTTCGGACTCGCTACGGTACCGGACCGGAAAGTTCGTTCGGCGCCATTATGCGGCGGTCGGCGCGGCCGTGGCGGCGGGCCTCACGCTTGCGGTATTCAGTGTCGTGTTGACGGTCCAGAACGAGAGAATCCGGCAAGAACGCGACACGGCGCGCGAGGTGTCGCAGTTTCTCGAGGACATTTTCATGGCGCCGGACCCGACCCGGGCCCGCGGTGTCGATGCGACCGCGAAGGAGATCCTGGCCGAAGGCGAGAACCGGATCCGGGGACGTCTGGGTGAGCGGCCGGAGATTCTCGCGACGCTGCTCGGCACGATCGGCCGCGTCTACTTCAGCCTGGGCGACTACGAACGCTCCGACGAGGCGCTGACCGGGGCGCTGGCGCTGCGGCAGCGGTCCGGCGGCGCAGCGCAGTCGTCGATGGCGGCCGCGATGAACGACCTGGCGAAAACCAAAATCTGGCTGGCGGATTTCGCGGCGGCGCAAACACTGCTGGAAGAAGCGCGCACGATCAACGAACGGGCTTTCGGCGCCGCCTCCCCGGAGGTCGCGGCGAACCTGTCGAACCTCGCCGAGCTGCATTTGAAGATCAACGAGCTCGAGCGAGCGGAGTCGCTGGCCGAAGCGGCCATCGACATCTATCGGCAACTCGGGCCGGAACACCGCGTCGAGCTTGCGATGTCCACGGCCGCGCTGGCGCGGATGCTGCAGGTTCGGGGAGACCTGGACCGCACCGAAACGCTGCTACTGGAAGCCATCGAGATCATACGAAACAGCGAAGGCGACAGCCATCCGGAGATTGCCTATTACCTTCAGAACCTCGGCGTCTTGCAGCGTTCCAAAGGCGATCTCACTGCCGCGGCCGAAACGACCCGGCAGGCGGTGGACGCGGCGCGCAGGATACTGGGCGGGAAGCACTACATGGTTGCGGCAACCCTGGTGGACCAGGGCACCCTGTTACATCTGTATGGCGATCACGACGATGCGGAAACGGCGATGCGGGAGGGCCTGGCGCTTTACGTCGAAACGCGCGGGGCGTCTCATCCGTCGGTCGGCTACACGAAAACCGTGCTGGGTATGTTGTTGCACGACAAGCTCGAGATCGCCGCGGCAGAAAACACGCTGCGGGATGCATTGCAAATCTACGAAGCCGCGCTCGGTGAGGACAACCAGTACGTCGCCTCGGTGTTGACCGAGCTTGGGGCCGTGCTGAATTCCGACGGGCGCGCGTCGGAGGCGCTGCCGCTGCTGGAGCGGGCGCTGCGACTCCGGTTGGCGGACTATGCCGAGGACCATGAGTTGTCGGCGGCGACGCGAACCGAATATGGAGATGCCTTGACTAGACTCGGGCGTTTCGACGATGCCGGCCCCTTGCTCGCCGCCAGCGCGGATACGCTGAAGGACCATCCGGGCCGGCGGCGCCAGCGGGCGAATCGGGCGCTGGCGCGGTTTTACAAGCTGTCGGGAACAAAGGGAACGGCAGGAGAAGTCGGTGCCGACGAGCGTGAGTTATGAGCGCGGCGACAAAACCGGTGGCGCCACCCGCCTTGAACACGCCCCTAAACCGGGCGGTGTGTCGGCGTGGGTCGTCCTGAACGAACAACTGCGTGTTGCCGTAACGATTGACTTCGCGTACGGCCTCGGCGAGTGGGTCGTTACGAAACACCAGGCGTCTGTCACACGCAAGCTTCCCGCGGTCTAGAAGGCGGTCTTGAAACCTACGCCATAGAAGGCCGGCCGGCTCGGCGTCCTCAAGTGAATTCCCGGTCCGAACACATCGGTTCCGATGGCGGTCGGCTGCTGTTCGTCCAGAATGTTTCTGCCGAACACGAATGCCGCCCAGTTCTCGCCCGCGATCTCGAGATGAAAATTCAAATAGTCCTTGCCCGGCGTCGTGACGAGATTGTTCAGATCCCAGTCCACCTCGCCGCGATGCTCGTAGTCGAGTCGCGCAACGAGATCCAGTGCGCTCGAGATCGGCGTGGTGTACTCCGCCGATGCGTTGAACGAGAAGTCGTTGACCTGTGGCGTGTCGTTGCCGTTGAACTGGCCCGTGCCGTCGAAATTGTCGATTTCGGTATCGGTTACGGCGTAGGCGAAGTTCAGGTCCAGTTTGTCCGTTGCCCGGATCGCGACTTCCAGCTCGCCGCCGACGTTGGTCGTCTCGTCGATGTTGGTGATGAAGCGCTGCACACCGGCCTGAGTAACGCGGGAAAAGAAAAACTGCTGATCGCTGAAGTCGATGTAGAAAATCGCGGCGTTGAGTTGAACTCTGTTGCCGAAGATCGAGGCCTTCGTACCGATCTCGAAGTTGTCGGATACTTCGTTGTCGTAGAGGACGCCGGAGGTATTGGAGAAGCCGCCGGGACGAAAACCCCTGGCGAGGGTAACGTAGCTCATTACCCCTTCCCTCCAGTCGTAAGTCAGCGAGACCTTGGGCTGCCACTCGTCGAAGGACTCGCTCGGCGTGACGCCGAGCTGGCCGAATTCGGTCTCGTTGTCTTCTTCGTCGAAACGCAGACCGGCGGACAGGGTCAGCGCGCCGCTGATATCATAGTCGACTTGGCCGAACACCGCCCAGGACCGTCGCTCGCGTATCTCCCGCGCGCCGCCCGGAAAAGCAAAGCCGATCGACGGGCCCGGTGCTTCGGTACCGAAGTCCGTGAACTCCTTGTCCTCCCGGTCCTGATAGAAGACGCCGGCGATCCATCGCAGCCTTCCATCGCCGTCGGACGTGAGACGGAATTCCTGATTGAAGGCTTCCACGTCGATTTCCCAATTCTGCGCGAAGGTGGCATCGGTCGAGAAATCGCCGTCGCCGAAGAAGAAGGAGTCCGTTTCGTGATAGCCGCTAATCGAGGTCAGCGTCACGCCGTTGTCGAAAGTCCTGTCGATCTTGACGGAGAAGGAGCTCACGTCCCGGTCGTCCCTACCGTTGATGTTGCTGCTGACGGGGATGGAGAAGTCGTCGATGGTCTCGGTCGTGACCGGAACCAGGTAAATGCCTCCCGATTCGCCCTGCAGGAACCGGGCGCGGAAATCGAAAGACAGTTGCTCGGACGGCCGAACCGTGAGACGAGCCTGGACGGACTGCTCGTCGACGAAGTCCGCCTCGGTACCCGCTCCCTCGTTGTCGATGAGGCCGTCTTCGTCGCGGTGGCTTGCGGAGACACGCAGGCTGACCGAGTCGGACAGCGCGCCGGAAAGCGTTCCGCCGGCGAACAGGGAGTTGCCGCGTCCGTAGGTGACTCTCGCCTTACCCTCGAATTGTTCGCCAGGCTCCTTCGTGACGATACTGATCGCGCCGCCGACGGCGCCCCTGCCGTAAAGGGTTCCCTGCGGCCCTCGAAGCACCTCGATGCGCTCGATGTCCACGAGTTCCTGATTGATGAAGTTCATCGAGGGGACATTAACCCCATCGACGACGAACGCTACCGGTAGTTCGCCGTTCTGTACCGTCGTCATGCCGCGAACGGTCATCGTCTGGGTGCCTGGTCGCAGTTGATCGATTATCGTCAAATTCGGCGTCATGTCCGCAAAGTCGCGGATACTCGCGATGTTCGCCGTTTCGATCACCCGGTCGTTGAACACCGTGATCGAATCCGGAATGTCCATCACGTTCTCATCGCGTTTGCGCGCGGTGACGATGACCTCTTCCGGCGCCGCACCCTCCTGGGCACCGGCCTGCACGGGCAGGATCAGCGGCAGAACGCATGCCGGCAACACGACCGAGCGCACGAGATTTGACAATTTTCCTGTGGACAATTTGCCTGTGGACAATTTGCCTGTGGAATAAATCGAACCGCTCATGAACATCCGCTCCCCTCGTGGACTTGCTCAATCGGACTTGCTCGCTTCGGACAAACCGGCTCCGGTAATACCCATGAAACATGGTCATGCGTCCGCAAAAACCGCGCAATCCCAAAAAAGGACAGTTTCTTGAGGATTTGGACAGTATCGATCATTGTCGGCTTTCCTCGGGACATCTTTCACGGTTGATACTTTGATAGTCTTCTCGAACGGTCGCAGAACCGCGACACCGGGTTGATCGACACGTCATGGGATCACGGGCGCAGCAGAACAGGGCCAGACTGCCGGCGGCAGAACAAGCGATAGAGCAGCCGGGCTTCGTCGTGTTTCCGACAAAACTCCGCCCGAGCCCACCCGCCGCGAAACTGCTGACTCGAGACCGGCTGCTGTCCCGACTCGACGGTGGCGCCGCGAAGAACCTCACGCTCTTGTGCGCTCCCGCGGGATTCGGCAAGACCGTGCTGCTTTCGCACTGGTACGGCGAGCTGCGCGAGCGCGCGGTTCGCACGGCCTGGGTGACTCTCGACAGCGGGGACAAGGAGCCCGCGCGTTGCCTGACCTGCATCGAGACCGCGCTGACTTCCCCGCAACCGGTGGACGGAGCAGATGCAAGACGTCAGACGCTACGTTCCACGGACCTGCTGCTCAGGAACCTGTACAACTGGCTGAGCGAAACGGGCGATCGCTCCGTGCTCATCCTGGACGCCTACGAAAAGGCGGCGTCGGCCGCGCTCGACGAAACAATCTATCGGCTGCTGCGGCTGATGCCGGACAACCTGCATCTCGCGCTGGCCTGCCGGACCGCGCCTGCCGACCTGACGGGCAAACTGCAGGCGGAGGGACGGGTCAATCGCATCGCCGCCTCGGAGCTCTGCTTTACGGAACAGGAGCTCGCCGAACTCGTCGGCGAGAGCGCAGACCCCTCGATGGCAACCTGCATTGCGGCAAGGACGCAGGGATGGCCGGCCGTCGCCCGTCTCTACGCCGACGAGTGGCCCGCAGCGGAAGGCGCACTGCCGATCGACGACGCTCCCTGCGCGCGCGTGCCGGTGTCCGTGCAGGAATACGTGTCCAGCCGTCTGTTGCAAACGCTGCCGGAGCGCACGCGGGAGACGCTCGCAAGGGTGTCGTTTCTGGAGAGGATCACGCCGGAACTCACCGATCGCATATGCAGGCACGATGAGTCGCCCGCCATTCTAAGCGGTCTTACCGCCCTGCATCCGTTGTTTTCGAGAACCGATGAGCACGGCGCGTACGGCCTGAACCCCGTGCTTCGGGATTGCCTGCGGCTGTCTCTCGAAGCGCTGGCGACGACGGAACGGAATGCCGTTCATTCCACGGTCATCGACTGGTACATCGAAGAATCGGATGTCGGCGCCGCGACACGCTATGCAGAGCTGATCGGCGATTCGGCGCTGTCGTGCAGGATCGTCGAACATTTCGGTCCGAACGCGATCGTGCTCAACGCCGGCATCACGGGGCTCCGGGCGATCATGGAGAACATCCATACCAGCACGATCAACCGCTCCGCGCCGCTGAAAATCTCCGAGGCCAATCTCGCAACCAAGGACGGCCACTTCGCGCTGGCGAAACGGCTGCTGGCCCAGGCACGAAAGCTGCTCGATTCCACTCTGAACCGGGATGATCCGCACTACGGCCTGGTGAAGGTCGAATACATCGCGACGGAGTATCTGCTGAGCCTGTACAGCAACGAGAACTTCAATCGGGAGTATCTCGATCGCTGCGAGATCGAGACTTATCAAAACTGGGCGGCCGACGGTCTGCTGGGCTTCATTCACGCCCTGAAGAGCCTGCTCTGTCAGCGGGCTGCCTCGTTCTCCCGCGCCGATGCCGAAGCGGATCGTTCGCTCGCCTATTACCGGTCGGCGAACTCGGACTACGGCACGGCCTCCGTGCACCTCGTCAAGGGCATCGGTTGCTTCGCGAAAGGTCAGCTAGACCTGGCCGCACGGTCCTACGAGAACGCACTCGCCATCATCGACGAGGCGTTTCCGCAAGACCCCGGGCTCAACGCGATCGCGGATTCACTGGTCGCCGAAGTCAGGTACGAACGCAACGAGATCGACAATCTGCAGGAACCGCTGGACTTCGCCATCGACACGCTGGAGTCGAACGACGGGTGGCTGGATACGTTCATCGCCGCCTATCGCGTCGCGACGGCGATAGCGCTCACGCAAAACGATTTCGAGCGGGCCAACATGATTCTCGATCGAGCCACGCTACTCGCGGCCGAGCGCGGCCTGGACGAAATCGGCAGGCTCGCCCTTCTGTCCAGAATCAACGTCAGGCTTCGTGAAGGGGATATTGCGCGAGCGGATGCACTGCACCTTCAATACGTCGAGAACAACGGCCTGCCGGACCTCGTGCACGACAGGCAAGCCATCTGGCGTGAAATCGACGATTGTCATTTCACGCTGGCGCGCCTGTCGATCGCCAGGGGCGAGGGAGAAGCGGCGCTGGACACACTCGAACCCGTCGTGCAGGACGCCCACAGGACCGGGCGTTTGCTGAGCATGACCAGGGGCCACGTATTGCAGAGTCTCGCTTACCAGTCGCTGGACCGGCACAACGAGGCCGTCTCGATCCTGAGGCACGCCGTGACCGTCGGCAGCAGTGAAAAGTACGTGCGCGTGTTTCTGGATGAAGGCGACGGGATCGTTCCCACGCTGCAGTCCGTCATCGACAGCGAAAAGCGGGACAACGCGGCCACCAGGCTCAGCAGATACTGCTCCCGGCTGCTGTCGGCCTACCGCAGGGAATCGGAAGCCGGGGACACGGGCGGCGCGTTCACACCGCGGGAGCGGCAGATCCTGATCGGCCTGAGCCACGGCAACCCGAACAAGACGATCGCCCGGGGTCTCGGTATCACCGAGAGCACCGTGAAGTTCCATTTGAAGAAGATCTACTCGAAGCTCGGTGTCAGCAAGCGCAGCACGGCGGTCATCGAGGCGCGGCGACAACGATTGCTTTGAGCGCGGACTGTACCAAAACGCCGAAAACTGCACTTTTTGCCGATTGAATCGAATTCAGCGGCTTTGCTCTAATGAAGGCTGCCCTGATTTCTCCCTAATTTCCGATCGATGAGGTGGCCGTTGGCGGACAACGCGGACAACACAGTTACGGTGCTCGAGAACTGCCGGGTTCTCGACGTGGAAACCGGCGATCTGAGTGACGCCGCCATAGCGGTCGCAAACGGCGAGATCGTGTCCGTCGATAACGGCATCAAGGCAACTCGCGACGCGACGGTCATCGACATGCAGGGCGCCTGTGTCCTGCCGGGACTGATTAGCTGCCACACCCACTTGACCATCGTGTTTCCGTTCTCGCTCAGCGATCCGGAAGAAAACCCTGCCATGACGGCCTACCGCGCGTACCGCCGGGGTCAGGATGCCCTGAATGCCGGCATCACCACGGTACGTACCGTAGGCGAGCTCAACCGGGCCGACATCGCGCTGCGCAAGTCGATCGCCGCCGGCTGGGTGACGGGCCCGAGAATCTTTTCCGCCGGGCTCGGCGTGTCGGTGACGGGCGGGCACGGGCACGGATTCACGGCCGAAGCAGACGGTGCCGACGGCTTCAGACGGGCCTGCCGGCGGGATCTGCTCGCCGGGGCGAACCACATCAAGATATTCCTCACCGGGGGCATCGCGCACGAGAACGAAACTCTCGAGGAATCGCAGATGGCCGACGACGAGATTCGGGCCGCCGTCGAGGTTGCCAGAAGCAAAGGCACTTACGTGTGCGCTCACGTCGGCGATTCGGAACCCATCATGAAGGGCCTCGAGGCCGGCGTTCGCTGTTTCGAGCACACGTACAACCTGGATGCCGCCACGGCGGCGGCCATTCGGGAAAGCGGCGGATTCGTCGTGCCGACGCTCGCGGTGACGCGATCGAAGGACTGGATGCGGCGACACGGTTTCGAGACATGGACGATCTGCAAGGCGGCGGCCGCCGGGTCCGATCATCTCGAGAGCATCAGGAATGCCGTCAAGGCCGGCGTCACGCTGGTAAACGGCACCGACATTCCTCCGGGCGACACGGACGACGGCGCGCCCGTCGCCATTCGCGAAATGGAACACTGCATGGAAGCCGGGCTGTCGCCTCTGCAGGCTTTGCAAACGGCCACGACCAATGCCGCCAGATTGATCAACCGGCGCGATCTCGGCGTCGTGAAAGCCGGATGCAAGGCCGACCTCATCGCGACGCAAGACAATCCCCTGGACGACATCCGGCAACTGGCCGAGACGTTCTTCGTCATGCAGGAGGGCCGAGTGGTCAGGGACGATCGTCGATGAAGAAATGTCAAGAAGAGATGTCGATGAGGAAACATCGTCGGTGAGGAAATACAGTCTGGGAATCGACATAGGCGGTACCTTCGTCGATGCGATCGTGTTCGACAGACAAACCGGCGACACGCGCCTGGAAAAAGCGCTGACCACGCCCGAGAACCCGTCGACGGGCGTGCTGCGAGCCATCGACAAACTCGCCATCGATCTGGGCGAGGTCGAAACCATCGTGCACGGAACGACGCTCGGCCTCAATGCCGTTATCGAGCGGCGCGGTGCCAAAACCGGCATCGTCACCAACCGCGGGTTCAGGGACATCCTGGAACTCGGCCGCGGCGACCTGCCGCCGGACCACATGTACGATCTGCACTATCAACGGCCCGAGCCGCTCGTCAGGAGGCGCCGCATCGCCGGCGTTCCGGGACGTATCACGGTCGGCGGAGACGTCGAGGTCGAGTTGGACGAGGGCGCGGTGATCGAATCGGTTGCGGCGCTGATCGAAGAACAGGGCATCGAGTCGCTCGCGATCTCCTGCCTGCATTCGTACCGGAACCCGGTGCACGAGCGGGAAATCGAAGCCGCCGTCCGCGAGCGCTTTCCCGAGCTCAGCATATCCGTTTCGCACCGGGTGGTTCGTGAGCACAGGGAGTACGAACGTACCTGCACGACCGTCATCGACGCCTACATCCGGCCGATTTTCGAGCGCTACATCGACGACCTGCGTGACGAACTCGAGAGCAAGGGCTTCACCGGCATGTTCCTGATCATGCGCAGCAGCGGCGGCGCCATGACGGCCGACGCCGCGAAGTTCCGGCCGCTCGACAGCGTGCTGTCGGGGCCCGCCGGCGGCATCATCGGTGCATCCCATCTCGCGCGCGAGCTCGACCTCGACCAGGTGCTGAGCATGGATTTCGGCGGTACCAGTCTCGATACCTGCGTCATCGAAAACGGCGAGGCAGGCGTCATCCACGAAACGCGCCTGCAGCACATGCCGGTGCTGATCCCGGCCTACGACATTCGCTGCATCGGCGCGGGGGGAGGATCGATCGCCTGGCTCGAAGAAGGCATGCTCAGGCTGGGACCGCACAGCGCCGGAGCCGATCCCGGCCCCGTATCCTACGGCCGCGGCGGCACGCAGCCCGCGCTCACGGACGCGGCACTGGTTCTCGGTTTCATCGATCCCGCGCGTTTCCTCGACGGCCAGTTGCCGCTGGATTCCGCCGCCGCCGAGGCTGCCCTCGAGCGCGAACTGTCCGCGCCGCTGCAAAGCGACGTGATCAGCACGGCCGCCGGTATCTTCTCGGTACTGATCGCGCAGACCGAAGGCGCGGTGCGCGAGATCACGGTAGAACAGGGGAAAGACCCCAGAGACTTTACGATCATGGCGTTCGGCGGCGCGGGCCCCCTGATCGCGCCGCTCTTGGCACTCGAAATGGGCATCCCCAGCACGATCGTCCCCAACGTGCCGGCCGTGTTCTCCGCATGGGGCATGCTGATGACCGATCTGGCGACGGACGTCTCGCGGACGCTCGTTGTCGAAGTCGACGACGACGCGCTGCCGGGCATCAAGAGCGCACTCGAATCGCTCGAGGGCGAGGCACGGCAGAACCTCGCCGCTCAAGGGGTTGGCGACGACGATCAGACCATGCTCCGCAACCTCGAGATGCGCTACGTCGGCCAGGAGCATACGCTCAAGATCCCGGTCGATAGCGACTTCTCCCGCGAAACACTGAGGCGCAGTTTCGATGCGATGCATCAGGAGCGCTACGGCCACGAGTCTGCGCAGGCCCTGGAACTGGTCAACCTCCGCGTCACCGGCCTGGGGCAAATGCCGAAACCCGAGCTGCACAATCAGCGAGCGGACGTCCGCGATGCCGGGACGGGGGCAAGCTCCGAGACACGCAGGGCCTACTGCTTCAAAGAGAAGCGCATGACGGACTTCGAGCTCGTCGAGCGCCGGTCTCTGACCCCGGGCGACCGCATCGCGGGCCCGGCGATCATCGACGAGGGCACGTCCACGACCGTCATATACACGAGCCAGAGCTGTCGCGTAGACGACTTCGGACAGCTACTGATCGAAACACCCCCGGTGTTCGGCTAGGTAACGGCAATGGACAGCTCTACGACAAGCGTCATCCACAGCTATCTCGGCTCGGCCGCGGAGGAAATGCGCCGGACCTTGATCCGTACCGCCTTCAGCCCGGTCATCTACGAGGTCCTGGATTTCGGGATATCCGTCTACAGCAAGGACCTCGACCTGATCGCGGACGCCCCGGGTCTGGCGTTCTTTCTCGGCGCCAACGACTACGCGATCAGAAAGGGGGTGGAACACGTCGGCGTCGAGAATCTGGAGCCGGGCGACATCGTCATATTGAACTATCCCTACTGGAGCTCGGCGCATGCCGCGGACGTGGCGATGTTCACGCCCGTCTTCGACGACGGTGAAGACGCGCCCTTTGCCTATGTCTGCATACGTGCGCACTGGCTGGACCTCGGCGCGAAGGACCCCGGCTACGTCCTCGACTCGACCGACATTCACCAGGAAGGCCTGATACTGCCGGCGCTCAAAGTCTACAAGCGCGGCCGGCCGGATCGTGAGATAGTGGACCTGATTCGATTCAATTCACGACTGCCGGACAACGTGCTCGGCGACCTGGAAGCGCAGGTCGCCGCCGTCAATACGGGCATCAGGCGCCTGAAGCAGATCAGGCGCAAGTTCGGCGGCGAGCAGCTCGAAACCGCGATCGAGGGCATTCTCGACTACGGCGAGCGAGTGACGAGGAAGGCCCTGCTCGATCTGCCCGACGGCACGTGGGAAGCCGAAGACATCATGGATGACGACGGCATCGACGACGTGAAGATACCCATGCGCGTCAAAGTGACGATAGACGGCGACAGATTCGTCGTCGACTTCAGCGCTTCGCCCGACATGGTCGCAGGCCCCGTGAACATTCCGTTCGGGCTGACACAGACGATCAGCAAGGTCGCCCTGAAGATTCTGACGACACCCTCGCATCCGAGCAACGCCGGTTGTTTCCGGCCTCTGGACGTAGTCGCTCCGCCGGGCAACCTGTTTCACGCCGTGTATCCGGCGGCAACGTATACGCAGTGGGCGGCCATGATCGCGATGGAGCTGGTATTCAAGGCGCTGGCCAAAGCCATGCCGGACAGGATCGCCGCATGTTCCGGCGGCGACGTTCCGGGATTCCTGATGTACGGTAAAGAGCCCGAGACGAATCGCGACTATGCTATCAGCAACAACGAGCCGGTGGGCTGGGGCGCCGCCTGCAACCATGACGGCAGCAATGCCCTGAACCACATCTCCACCACGATGATCCGCAATACGCCGATTGAAGTGCTGGAGGCAAAGACCGGCATGCAGTTCGAGTCCGTCGAGTTGCGTTGCGACAGCGGCGGCGCGGGA
Source organism: Woeseiaceae bacterium (assembly GCA_028279985.1). Taxonomy (GTDB): domain Bacteria; phylum Pseudomonadota; class Gammaproteobacteria; order Steroidobacterales; family Woeseiaceae; genus UBA1847. The sequence continues at coordinate 32,374 of JANQMR010000014.1, read as the reverse complement.
AATCACCGGGGCGGCCTCGGCATTCGGCGGGACATCAGGATCGTCTGGCCGGGACATTTTCTGTCGATTACGAAGAAGAGCAAGACGCCGCCATGGGCACTGGCCGGCGGACTGAGCCCGGAACCCAACACCATGCATTTCTTCCCGGACACCGAAAGGTCGAAGAAGACGGGAACGCATCGAGCGGCGGTGGAGGTCGGCGACCGTATCGTCAGCATCTCCGCGGGCGGCGGCGGTCACGGCCATCCCTGGAAGCGCGAGCCGCAAAAAGTACTCGACGACGTTCTCGACGGCTACGTATCGACCGAGGCGGCGAGGGAGCTGTACAAAGTCGCGATCGAAAACGGCAGGATCGACGAGGAAGCCACGTCGCGCCTCCGAGAACGGCAAACCGAATGAGCAGGCTGCCGGGCGACGACTATTCGCATCGGCCGGTTGCGGAAAGAGATCGCGTCAGTGCCTGGCACATCGCCCTGATCATCATCGGCGGCACCATCGCCGTGCCGGGGTTCCTGATGGCGTCGCAGATCAGCATCGGCGCCGGCTTTTATCCATCCATCCTGAGCTTCGTCATCGGCTGCCAGGTGCTGGCGATCACCGGCGTCTTCGCCGGCATGGTTGGCGCACGCTCGAAGCTGTCCACATACCTGATTCTGCGCTACTCGTTCGGCACGTCCGGTTACCGCTATGCCAGCCTGTTGATCGGCCTGGTGCTGTTTTTCTGGTTCGCGATCCTCTGCAACCTCTTCGGGGGCGCCGCGCAGGAACTGCTGTCGGCGGGGTCCGGCCTGCAACTGTCGAAGCAATGGCTCGCCGTTCTCGGCGGCCTGATCATGGTGGGCATTACCATCTACGGGTTTCGCGCCATCGAAAGAATGGCCATGATCATGGTGCCTCTTCTGGCCCTGCTGTTGCTGTACGGTGCGTTCAGGGCGCTGACGCAGCAGGGACTGGCAGGTCTGGAAGGACCGGGCGCCGGGACGCTTGGAATCGGCGCGGCGATGTCCATCGTCATCGGTGCGTACAGCGGCGGCATCGTTACGCTCCCCGACTACGCGCGCTATGCGCGCAACCCTAAACGGGCGCTGCTCGCAATCTATCTGGCGTTGGGCGTGTCCTTTCCGATCGTGCTCACGGTCACCGCGGTTCCGTCCGTCCTGTCGGGTGAAGAGGACCTGCTGAAGATCATGCTGTCGCTCGGCATCGGCGCCGGAGCGATGGTCGTGCTGATATTCTCGACCGTATCGAGCAACGTCGGCATGCTCTACTCCGTCGGTCTTTCGGTCGCCGCCTCTTTCAGCCGGGCGAAGTTCTGGCTGAGTATCGCGGCCTTCGGCACGGTCGCCACGGCGCTGTCGGTGTTCGACGTCGTGAAGCTGTTCATCCCCTACATCAGCTTTCTCGGTATCTCCGTTCCGAGCCTGTGCGGAATCTACATCTGCGACTTTTTCTTCGTCAATCGGCAGAACTATTCGATCGAAGAACTCGAGTCCCTGCCGGCGTACAGACCCTCGGCCTTCATCGCCTGGCTGGCGGGCTTTGCCGTCGGCTGGCTGGCCGTGAGCGAGACCCTCGTGCTGACGACGGTACCCGCATTCGACTCGATGATCGGCGCCGCGCTAGTGTACGTGCTGCTTTCGTCGAAGCCGCTCAGGCGGCTTTTCGCCGGGCAGCCATAGTACGGTCGGGCCCGACCTCGGAAGACGCACGGCGATTCTCACTGCCGTCGACAAGCGCCTCCGAACCCGGACGCGCTCGCTATAACATGCTACAACCAACCGGTTCGTCACGTCCCGAAAGCGACCGGCTCATCGCTATCGAACATGCGGCCGTCGCACCGGCCGACGTCACGTACTCCTGCAGCCCATGAGATCAGTTAGCTGGCGCGGCCTCCTTCGTTCGGGCCTGTCGTCTTGGAGAAAGCCGCTCTGGCAGCCGCGGTTTCAAGGCCGCCCAATCCTCATCGGAGTGCCACATGGGTTTGGGTAAGGGTTTGTAGTCGGGGTAGAGCCGGGTCATGCTTTCGGCGTGGTAGACGGTGCCGGCTTTGACGACGTAGGCGATGTCAGCGGTGCAGCGGATGTTGTCCAGCGGGTTGCAGGTGAGCACGGCCATGTCCGCCAGCTTGCCGGCCGCCAGCGACCCCAGATCGTTGTCCAGGCCGAGTTTTTCAGCACCGCGATAGGTGGCCGACCGCAGCGCCTCCATGGGCTTGACCCCGCCATCGACAAGCAGCCATGTCTCGCCATGCGTGGCAAGACCACCCCGTGAATGGCTGCCCGAACTCACGCGCGCACCGGCGCGGATCAGTTCCACGATGTTCTTCACGCTCTGCTGGTATATGGCATCCGTATCCGGGTCGTAGCCGGCAAGATCGCGGAACGACAACGATACAATCTTATCGGGGTGAAACCGGCGGATTCTGGCATCCGACCGGTAGTCGCGGACGATGAGCCCGAGCGGCGCACCCTGTATGTATGCACTAAAGCTCAGGCTGCCCGGAGTCAGGTTGATGCGACTGCCAGCCAGGAACTGCACCACATCGGACCGGAACGGATGGGCGGCCGGGGCATGCTCTATGGCCGTGTGGCCGTCGGCCGCCGCCCTCAGATCGTCGACGAGGTTGTAGCCGCCCTCGAACGTCACGCCGATGCCCGCGTGCCGCGCTTGCGCGAGGATCAGGCGACGGGCCTCGCGACTCGGCTGCAAGTAGGACTTCACCAGCACCGCACCCGCCGACGCCAGGCGACCGACGATACCTCGCGCCGCCGAAGGGCCGTCAATGTCCACAAAATCCCTATGCAATTGCAGCCCCATGACAACGCCGCCCGCGGAGTAGACCCTGGGGCCGATCATCTGCCCGAACGCCACCATCTCCGACAAGGCAAAGACGCTGCCGGTATTCGCGGCCGGGTCGAAAATCGTCGTGACCCCAAACGCCAGATTCGCCAGATACACCCAGTTGACCTCGGGAAAAAACTCCAGCGGTCCGGAATTGAACAAATGGCTGTGCTGATGCACGTCGATCAAACCCGGTATGATCGTAAGGCCCGCCGCGTCTATCAGCGTCGTGTCGCTGGGTACGTCGATCTCGCTCGCTTTACCGACTTTTGCGATCCGGCTGCCCGCGACCAGGACGGTCGCATCGCGGATCACCTCGTCGCCCCGCATCGTGATCACGGTGGCGCCGGTGAAGGCGATGCTTCCGGGTGGGTCGGCCCGGTCGATTCGCAGGTCGATCGTGTCGGCCTTGGACGCGCCGTCGTCGCCCTGACGCCATTCATAGACCTCATCGAGGAACCCGAAATAGAGGGTCTCGTCATCCGCCCAATGGGCATTGGAGGCCCCGACGCCCGATATTTTCGAGGCCTTTGCCGGCAACTCGGACAAATCGAGCCGGTCGAGCGCGGACAGTCCCGCATCGAGCTCGGCCACCCATAGCCCGAGCCGTGTGGCGATGGCGATGCGTCGGCCATCGGGGGATGGCACCGCGTAGTCGACGCGCTTGTCGAAGATCACATGGCTGCGACGTTCCCCGCCGGTCACCGGCATTGAAGCCAGTTGGCGCCTGTCGCCTTCATAGGGCTCCATGAAGTAGACCCGACCGTCGGAGCCGAGCACGGTCAGGGGCGAGAAGAAACGCGAAACCGCCAATGACGGCGTCGCCAGGACCGCGATCTGTTTCGTTTCCTGCGATTCGAGATCCGTCTTGCGCAGCGCCATGCGCTGTGGCGGATGGACCAGACTCAAGCTGCCCGTGACCAGCATCTCATCCGCGACACGCTCCTGCACGCCTTGCAAATAGATCACGCCCGATCCATCCGAAAGCCAAGCGGGATTTGCATAAAAGCCGGGCTCTTTTGTAATGCGCGTGCTCTTGCCGCCCGCAAGCGGTACCACTTTCAGCGCCCCCAAATCCGAATCGCTCCACGCGACATAGGCAACGCGTGCGCCATCCGGCGAAACCGCCGGCGCATATTCCCGTTCATGACTGTCGGTCAGCCGCCGCACACGCGAGCTCCGGCGGTCGTAAACCCAGACCTTGCCGAGCGCGCTGAATACGACGTGGTCGCCGTCCGGCGCCACGCTCGTCCACCTGAGATGACGAACCTTGGGACTATCGTGCGCGCCAATCACCGGCTTGGCGGGGACCGATAGCGTCTTCTCGATATGGACCGTGAAGGGAACCTCCCTGGAGGCGCCCGTTTCCATATCGATACGAACGATTCCGCCGCCGCTGGCGATGAAAACGGACCGGCCGTCCGGCGAAAAAGCGTAGGCGGGCAACGGCAGTCCGTCGTCGGTCCGTTTGTTGGAGGCACACGGAAAGGGCGGGAACTCGTGAAGCAGCTTGTCTGCTTCGGTCGCCAAGCCGATGAGGCGCAGTTGCGCGTCTCTCTTGCCGCATGAGATATAAGTCAGGACAGTTTCGTCCGGAGACGGCCGCGGCAACAGATCGATGCTGTCGGCACGCCGTATGGGCTCGGGCTCTATCAGGCCGGTTGCCCGGCGGAGCCGAAAGATATCCCCTCCGAAGGTATAGTAGATATCGCCGCTCACGCGGCCGATTGCGGGCGTCCACGCGTATTCCGTATCCGGTAACGTTTGCGGCGGATCGTTCCCTTCAATGCGGACCCTGGTCAGCCCGAGGCGCGGTGTGGCGCCGATGGCATGGTCGCCGTGTGTATCCCACACCGCCTGGGTGACGGGACCGGGCGTAACCAAGCGCAGCTTCCGGTCTTCGAGACCCAACGTCCACAAGCTGTTTTCAAGGCCGTTTCGATCGCTCGACATCAGCAGCCGGTCGCCGCCCGGCGAAAACCGCACCCAGTCGTCCCACCACCGGCTGACCAGCACCGGCTCGGCAACGCCGCCGTCCACGGGCAGCAGATAGACATCGCCCAGAACGGTCAGCGCCAGACTTCGACCATCCGGCGATACGTCGATGCCCATTGCCGTCGCTTCGCTGACGCTGAATGAGATCTGCCGGTGCTGCTGAGCGGTGTTGCCGGTAGATGGGGCCACGGCAACGCACATGGCCAGCAAGAGCGGTGCCATTCCGCCAAGACCGTTTTTGAGCTTTGCCAGAAGAGCATCCATGTTCCGCTGTCCGGACGCCATGCCTCCGCCGAAACCGTCCAAAAGCTTCGGCGGAGGCGCTTTACCGCTGGCGCTCAAAAACTGGCGACGGCGCCGAACAGGAACGACCTTCCGCCGAGGAAGCGACCGCCCGTGTAGTATTTGGGGACTCCGTTCGCACCGCCGATGGATGTCTCGATAAACGGATCGTCGCTCCCTTTCAGGAGATCCAGCCCCTCGAAATAGACACGGACATCGCCCCTGCCCAAACCGAGGTAGTACTCCGCCCGCAGGTCCAGTGTGCTGACGCGCTCGTCGTATCGATCCAGGTCGAAGTTCCGGACGCCGTCCACCAGCCGCCTTGCCTGTACCGTATAGCTGAGCGAGGCGTCTATGTTGTCCCTGTTATAGGTGATCGCGGCGGTTCCCGAGTGTTTCGGCTGTTGATTGAAGGCCACGTCGACGTCGATATCCACCTGCTCGAAGGCCGTGGGATTGCCGGCATCGTCGAACTCGACCGGGCTGAACAGCCATGTCAGAACGTCGGTCCGCGAACTGTCCGAATACGTATAGTTCGCCAGCACCCCGAAACCGCTCCAGAAACCGGGCAAGAACGTAAGCTGGCGTTCCACCGCCACTTCCAGTCCCCAGATTTCGGCGACGCCTTCGCCGTTGCGAGGCCGGCTTCCCGATACGAACAGATTGTCCGGCAAGTTGGCCAGATCGAACCGCCGGTCGTCCGGCAGCGGTCCGACGCCGTCCACGCTGCTGACGGCGGCCAAGGCATTACGCTGGATGAAGTTGTCGATCCGCTTGTAAAAGAGGCCGAGCTTGAACACGCCATCGTCGTCGTATCTCTCGAACGCCGCGTCGAAGTTGTGCGTGAACGCCGGCTCGAGGTCCGGATTGCCCTCCCTGAAGAACAAAAGCGGCTGGTCCCTGTTGGGACCGAACTGGGGCCTCAGATTCAGCGTAACGGTGCGCGGGGCGGCAAGCTGGCTGATCTGCGGGCGCGCGACCGAGGTAAAATACCCCGCCCTCAGGATGTTGTTTTCATCGAAGCGGTAATTGGCCAGCACCCTGGGCAGTACGGTCGTTTGCGCGACCGACTCGTCGAGCAGGATGGAGAAATCCTCGGCAAACTGAAGGTCCTCTACCCCTTCCGCGTCGAAGAATCGCGGCGCAAGCAGATCGACGGCGCGGACGTCCACATGGCTCACCCGGACCCCGCCGATGACTTCGAGCTTGCCGAAGTGCACTTTGCCCTCGACAAAGCCGGCGAACTCCAGCTCCCGCGAGAAGCGGTCGTCGAAACGCGGGTCCCGCTCGATATCGATCCGCCTCAGCAAAGGCGTGGCGCCGGAGGCAAACGTGGCAAGATTGTCCAACACCGATTGCGTATCTTCCTGCGTCAAGCCGCCGAAGCCCTGTCCCTCCGCAAACCCGATCGCACTCAAGGGGCTGGTGCCGAAGCCGATGCCGAAAGCCGAAAGATCCCTGTCATTTGGCAAGTACCGTGTGCGTGTCGGGTGCAGGTTCGGCCGAAACCTGGCCTTCTCGACGAAGCCGCCGATGCGCAGATAGTCCAGATACGGACGATTGAAATGGTATTTGGCGCTGAATCGTCCGGACAGCCGCTCATTCTCGCCGATGGCGTCCGCGGCCGTTCCAAGAACGGAGAATGCGTAGTTCCGGGGGTCGTTGAGACGGGCGAATGCGTCGTCGGTCAGCAAAAGGGCGGGATAGCCGTTGCCCGTGCGCACGCCCCACGGTGACACGATGCGCCCGCCCACCTGATTGTTCTGGCCTTCCGGCAACAGGGAACTCTTGGGCAGCACCGCAAACCCCATGGTGTCGCTGTCAATCTCCCTGACCGTATAACCGATCGAGATCGGTGTCTTGGAGGTGCCCCTGGTGTAGCCGGCGGCATACTCGAAGGAGATATTGTCGAGATCGGTCTGTCCGTCGAAACTGAAAGCCGAGGTGCCGATTTCTCTGTCCGGCGTATAACGGTTCCAACGCTGCAGGCCGAACAGCAGTCCGGGGATGCCGCGCGGCGCAAAGGCATCCTCCCAGAAGAAGACGTTTCGGATCTCTCCTCCCAATGCGTCGACAGACAACGGCGCTCTGCCGATAAGCAGGCCGGTTCGCGTCGTCGTATTGTAGTCGGTGCGCTTTTCGGTGAAATGCTGGGCGTCGAAGCGAAGCCTTGTGTGCTCGCCCAGCTCATAGGCAATCGAGCCCGAAAGCGACAGGTTGGACAGATCCACGCGCGCCTCGCTCTCCTCGCTGTTGAGCACGTATCGGTCGGTCAGGCCTGCATCGAACGGGAAAGGCATGCGCGGGTCTATGAACGCGCTCGATCCGGCGGGAGCGCCGGTCTCCAGATTCGGCAACACCGGAGCAAAAGTCTCGATATTGTAGGCAACGCTGCGGGTTTCGGAGTCGCGATACTGCACCGAAAAGCTGATACCCAGCCTTTCGTCCTCGCCGAACCGCCCGGAGACGGTTCCCGAAGCCAGATATCCATCGCCGAAATCCCCGTCTCGCATCACGCGCTCGGCGCCGAAACTCGCGAACCTGTGCGGACGGTCCAGGGGCGACTTGGTTTCGATATCGATGAGTCCACCGGTTCCGGCGCTATCCTGGCTGGGCAGCAATGTCTTGCTGATGGTCACCTTGGAGATGGACTCGGTCAGAAGATTGCTGAGATCCGGAGAACGCCCGGTCGCAGTGCTCTCCGGCAGCCGCAAGCCGTTCAGGGTCACCATGTTCAAATCCGGCTCCAGCCCGCGCACGATGACGTTCGTCCCCTCGCCGGTCAAAGGGTCCTGCTGGAACGCGATCCCCGGCGCCCGGCGCAAAGCCTCCGAGATCGTCGTGCCCGTAAAGCTGCCGAGAAAATCGTCGGCGAGCACGGTGGAAACATTCGGCGCCGTCCGCTCCTGGTTCAGCGACTGCACCCGCGCCGAACGCGTTCCGAAAACGACGATCTCCTCGATTTCCGTGCCGCCGCGCAACGCGAAGTCCTGAAATATGCCTGGGCCACGCACGTCGACCACGGCCGACTGCCCTGCAAAACCAAGATACGACACGGTGAGCGTCACGCGGCCGATGGCGACACCGACAAGACGGAAATCGCCGTGATCGTCGGTGCTGGCCGACTGTCCGGTTTCCTCGACCGTCACCAGCGCACCTTTGAGATTGGCGCCCGTCCGCGCGTCCGTGACCTTGCCGGTAACGACGCTCGTCGCACCGGCCTCACTCCGGTTCGGACTCGTCGGGTTCGATCGACTCGGCGTGTTCTGCGCCATCATCACCGGCGCCAGATTCGATTTTTTTGAGTGACTGTCGCCTCCCTCATCCCCGGAAGCGTCGTCGTCCGCTGCTGCCCGAATCGCGACGGTGCGTTCGTTGACGAATTCGTAGGTGAGTTCCGTACCGGCCAGCAGGTCGCCCAGCGCGGTATCACGGGACGTACCTTGTGGAATCGCCCGGGCGGTGTGATTCTCAACCGCGGCCGATTCGAACAACACTTGGAGGTCGTATTCTTCCGCCAGAACCTGCAAGGCACTCCCTAGCGCCTGTGCTTCGATGAGAGTCCGGTCTTCTTTTTGTTGCGCGCCTGTTTCAACGGACGTGAGCAGCGCAAGCCCCGCAAACAGAATTACTCGTATGCCACGGTACATCGTTCGTTTTCCCCGGTGTGTTTACCAAGCCCTTATCGCCAATGACTCTCAGCGGGGAAAAACTGGCTACGATGTCGTCGTCAGGTACGCGGACGCACGATGCGCGTCTCTTCCGTCTCGCGCACGACTTCAATACGGCGAATGGCTTGCAGCGATTCCAGCAAGGACTCGATGTCGCCCGGGTCGAAGGTACCGCTGATCTCGAGCGCGCCGAGCGCCGGGTCCTCTACCCGAACCATGTCGCGGCTATACCGGTTGAATTCTTCGAGCACCGAGCTCAACGGTTCCGAATCGAACACCAGTCGCCTCGAGGTCCAGGCCGTGACCTGTTCGAGATTCGCCGACTCGTTCTGCTCGATGGCAGCGCCGACGATGCTCGCCTGTTCGCCGGCCGTAAGCTGGACGGTTTCGACGGCGGCCGCGACGGGACCGGCGCTCGAAGGAAGGGGAACCGGCCTCGCCCCATCGTTTGCGGACATCAGGTCTGCCCGCCCCTGTGACTCGGCAAGCACGGCCACACGGCCCTCGACGACGGTAACCTGAGCCCGGTCCTCCCATACACGCACGTTGAACCGCGTGCCCAGGGCACTGAAAACGGTATCGCCGCCGTGCACCCGGAACGGCCGCTCGGAATCCCTCGCCACCACGAAGTACGCTTCACCCTGCACCAGGTCGATGCGCCTCAGGTGCTGGTCGAAGCGCACCACGAGCTCGGAGCGGGTATTGAGGTGAACGGTGGAGCCGTCGTCGAGCGTGAACACACGTTGTTCGCCGATTGCGGTGACGTAGCGCATGTCGTCGGTGTTCATCGAAACGACCCAGGACACGAGGCTGCCGATGGCCAGGATACCGACCGCCGCGGCAAACGCGATCCAGCGAACCCTCGCTCGCGGAACCGCAGGCGGCGCAAGCTCGCGGGATGTCGCGCTATCTGCCTCAGCGGCCTTCGGATACAGCGGCACCGTGGTCGCCGGCGCCGCGCTTGCCGCCGAAACGAGCTCGTCGACGGACCAGCCGGCCTGTTCGGCGGCCGCCGCCAGGGCGCCGGATATCCGCGCCACTTCGAGATAAGCGGCGACGTGGTCCGGCGACGTTGTCAGCCACTCGGCCAAGGCCCGGCGCGAGGCATCGCCGGGCTCCGTGCGCACCTCGACGAGCAACCGCGCCGCCTGCTCGCGCAGGCGCTTCGATCCAGCTTTTTGCTCGGGGCGGGTCAATTTATCGTTCCCAGTTATCGATACCAGTGATCGTTAGCAGTAATCGTCTTACAACTATGTTCTTACAATTCGTGATCGCGCAAATGGTCGCGGCAATACAGCAGCGCCGTGGCAAGGTACTTCTTCACCGCATGGGTCGATACCCCTAGGGCCGCGGCCACTTCCCTGACCGTCATCCCGTCCCGCCAATACAGCGTAACCGCCGCCCTGGCACGCGGCGACATTCCGGCCAGCGCCCGCGAGGCTTCGTGAATCAGCGTGTCGACGTGCGCCTGATCCTCGACCAGGGTCGGCTGATCGTCCATCGGGACGCCCTCTTCGTCGAAAACCACGGCCCGCTCCCGGGCACCCTGATGACCGACCCTGTACTCGTAAGCCACATTCGCGGCGATTCGAAACAGATACGCCTCCGGATTGCGGATGAAATCGATGTTGTCCAGGCGCAGCACCCGCAGGAAGGCCTCCTGCGCGACGTCTTCGGCCTCGGAGCTATCCAGCAGCCTGCCGCGCAGGAAACGGCGCAGATCGTCGCCGCGCTTACCGACAAAGCGGCTCAACAACTTTTTGGCGGAGGTTCCTGGCATGCCTGCCACATCCCCAGGGAGGGTTACGACGCTTTCGCCGGTTCTATTGATCTAGACTGTGATCGTGGCAGAAACGGCTACGAAGAACAGGGTAGCGACAAGCGCACTTCCGTCATTACGGAAGCGCCCGTGAGATAGACGGCGATAACGGATCCTCCCGCCGACATGCCCGATTATTATGAAAACCGCCATTTAGTCGAGGAGATCGGGACTGTGCGTGAGTCGATTCCGGCACAGCATGCGCCACTCCATGACGATGTTCGCCGCTACGCGGAGGACGTAGGCCCTACGATTGCGGATTTACGAGGTATCCTTGACCCGAAGAAGGCACAAGTACACTTCCTGCGCCAGGTCTTCCGCATCCGTCGGGCTCAATAGGCGGGCACGCAAAAACCTCAATAGATCCAAGCCTGTCGCGTGCGCAATCTCGTCCAACCACTCCCGGTCGGACTTCGGCACTGATCCAAAGTCGCAGCCTGCATACGCGCGACCTCCTCAATCCTTGGTAGATGGACCAACCCCGTAAAAGAGACACCCCGATCCTAAGCTCAGGCGTATTTGAGTTGATGAACACTTTTGCGGAAACAAAAGTGGGCAACAAATCAAATGTCAGTTCCAGCGACTTATCGAGCGCCACCCGGACGCAGCAGCACTACTCCAACGCCGACAAACCAAACGATCTGAGTTAGACCGAAAACCGCGCCCAGACCGGATAAGGCGGGGACGATCGTAGCGATTCCAGCGACGCCAACGACCACTCCGATCCAGTTCAATGCTTTTGGCAGGAGCCGACGAGAACGAAGCGATGAAGCGCTCAGAAGCAGAACCCATAGACCGCCAACGATTTCGACTCCGCCTCCCAATCCGTCCTGAACGGCGCCTATGGACGACCACAACTGTGCCGCCTCTTCAGCACTTCGGGAATACGCATCGGAAACGGCCGATAAACCAACACTGGCAACCATGCCGCTGGCAATGACCAGCCCTGCCCAGATGAACCCGAATGGTGTTGCTATGGACATCGCCAGTGAACCCGGCTGTTCCAGAAGCCTGTGGAGAACCGCGGCTAGCGTAACGAGCGCCACTCCGAAAACGACGTAGATGACGACGTTCCAGACCTGAAACAGGGCCTGGTGCTCCAGAACGAACTCCAGCTTCTGAAGCTGGGACCAACCCTCGACATCGCCGGGGTTCATCACCGTAGCAAGCATTGCGAAACCGAAGACGTAACAGGCGGCCTGAGTCAGCGCCGCGAATCCTCCTGCGTTCTTGTCTGTCCTCATAGGTCCACCATCTTCACAATAACGCCCACATGAAACCCCGATATTGGGGGCCGCTAGAACTACCTTCCTTCGACAGTTTGCTCATCTTTTTTCACCCAGATAACTCTGCGTTGCCTTTCGGCTGGGAATGATCGTTTTCAGGAAGACTGCTTCTTCCGACTCCACGAATGGAACCAGATAAACGCACTCCTCAACGGCGATGACATGAATCTGCTGCCCCGGATAACGCTAAAGCACGAGTTGCGGGACGATTTCCAAGTTTCGTGCGGCTGTTGATCCGACGTTCATCATCTTGCTAGCCGGCCGTTTCGTTAGATAAAACAGTGTGTTAGGTACTTTTAACGTGTAATCCTGCTGATTCTTCGCACAAAACCCTAACGTTAATTAGACACAATAACCTAAATTTGATATAACATAATAACCTAATATTAGTAGGACTGAAAAACCTAAAATCTATAGAGCACAATAACCTATTTTCAGTAGACCGCAGTCTAAAAATGGCATCCCCCTCAGAAAAACTGGCCGCATCCCTCCAGACCCTGAAAGGCCTTCAGGACCGCGGCATTGTTGCGGTCCGTTCAAGCGACCTGAGCCGGACGCACCGCGAGCGCCTGATACAGAACGGCTTCCTACAGGAAGTCATGAAAGGCTGGTATATCTCGGCGCGGCCCGACGGCCAGGCCGGGGAAAGCACCGCGTGGTACGCCTCATTTTGGGACTTCTGTGCCGCCTACCTGAACGAACGCTTCGGCACCGAATGGAGCCTGTCGCCCGAACAATCGCTAATGCTGCATGCCGGGAATTTCAATGTGCCAAAGCAGCTCTTGGTCCGCACGCCAAAAGGCGGCAACAAGCCGACAAGTCTGCCGCACGGAACCTCGCTATTCGACGTTCGCGCATCGCTACCGGAACCGGGCGGGCGCGAGGAACTGCGCGGCTTGAGGGTGTTTTCCCTTCCGGCGGCGCTGGTACGCAGCGGACCGGGCCTTTTTGCCGGCAGCACGACCGAAGCCCGGACAGCCTTGGCCATGATCCGGGACGCATCGGACGTTCTTGCCATCCTGTTGGAAGGCGGGCACACCGTTATAGCCGGGCGGCTCGCCGGAGCCTTCCGCAATATTGGGCGCGAGAATATCGCCGATCGTATTGTCAACGACATGGGCAAGGCGACCTACAAAGTCAGAGAAACCGACCCTTTCGAAATGCCCGCGCCGTTCGCGCTTAGCACGCGCGAGGCTTCACCTTACGTGACGCGCATGCGGCTAATGTGGCACACAATGCGTGCCGACATTCCGATGCTGTTCCCCGCCGCACCGACCGGCGCTGTGGATTCCGACGGCTATATGAAACGTGTTGAGGAAGTCTATGTTACGGACGCCTATCATTCTCTTTCAATTGAAGGCTATCGTGTCAGTGGCGCGTTGATCGAGCGAGTACGTTCGGGCACATGGGACCCGGACAGCACCAAGGAAGCTCGAGAACATCGCGATGCACTTGCTGCGCGCGGCTATTACGGCGCGTTTCAGGCTGTCAAACAGAGCATCGAAAAGGTCCTGAAACACGAAAATGCCGGAGCTGTCGCCGGAGTCGATCACGCCGAATGGTACGCGCAGCTATTCTGGCCGAGCGTTACCGCCGGTATCCTGCGGCCCGGAGATCTCGCGGGCTACAGAAACGGCCCCGCATATATACGAAACTCGTTACACGCACCGCCGTCGCGCGAAGCCGTGCGCGATATGATGCCGGTGCTATTTGAGCTCATGGCAGAAGAAGCCGACCCGTCCGTCCGCGTCGTTCTGGGACACTTCATATTTATCTATATCCATCCGTACTTTGACGGCAACGGACGCATGGGCCGTTTCCTGATGAACGTCATGCTCGCTGCGGGCGGCTATCCCTGGACGGTCATTCCGGTTGAGCGCCGCGCCGACTACATGGCCGCACTCGAGGCGGCCAGTGTCGAAGGAAATATCAAACCGTTTGCCTCGTTTCTCGGCGAGATCGTCAAGGACAATATCGATGGTAAGCCGGGGCCGAAAGTGCCGAAGAGCTAATTTTTTAGCTTGAGATTGATATTGATTGATTCGCAGCTACACCACAACGCAACAAACAACCCAGTAATCATCGGAAATGCCTATCCCAGACCTGAAAAAGCCGCGGAGTACTTGGGGTCCGCTAGAAGCGCCTTCCAGTTTGTGTGGTACAATGTGTGCGCACATGTGTGAATTGGAGCAACAACAATGGCCACAAACCTTTCAATCGATACCGACTTGCTCGATGAAGCATTGCATATCAGTGGACTAAAGACCAAAAAAGATACCGTAAATCAGGCGCTTAGAGAGTTCGTGCAGCGCCGGAAACAACGTGAGATTACTTCGCTTTTTGGCCAGCTACCCCACGACCCGGACTACGACTATAAAAAGGGCCGCAAATGAGCGGTATTCTCGCAGACACCTGCATATGGTCTGTAGCCCTCCGAAGAGACGCCCCGAAAGAAACTGCCGTTGCTGAACGACTTTCGCGACTGATAGACGACAATCAGATACGAATAATCGGTCCTATTCGGCAAGAGCTGCTTTCTGGCTATGCCGACAAGAACAGCTTTGAACGGTTGCGCCAAAAAATCGCCTATTTTCCCAACGAACCAATACTCGATGCCGACTATGAATCAGCAGCCGAGTATTCAAACTTTTGCCGATCTAAGGGAATCCAAGGATCGCATATTGACTTCTTAATATGTGCCGTATCCGTTCGGGCGAGGTTTCACATTTACACGACCGATAGGGATTTCCAGCATTATTCTAAACACCTCCCGATATCGCTCCTGTAGAAAGCTAACGCCCACATAAAGGGCCGAAGGCACGCGCGAGTGGGCGCGGAGTGCCCGGCGTCAAGGTAAGAAGCATAACGACGAACGGCTTGACCGCCTTATCAACCGCTGTTCTCGTTTAGCCGGCCCTCAACGTACTTGTGCAGAATGCTGGCGATCAGAGTGTTGAACCTGGATTCGTTGAACAAGTCGCCGGACAGGACACCAGGCGTTTGCGGATGCGGTTACGCCATATTGATCGAGGTTGTTAAAGTGAGGCCGTCCAATCAATGCCAGGCAGGATCATGGCTATCGAACTGACTCGTTCGCTGGGTTCTTGTACATCGCGCAACCGGCGGTACTCGCGACTCCAGTTACCGCTTGTTCTCTCTCTCGTGTGGGTCTTGGCCGGCTGCACGGGCACGGCGGATCGACCTCCTCCGGATCCGGTGCAAACCATCGCCAAGGCGCGGCCGGCCGTGGTCGCGATACGGGCGGCGGCAGGACCGGTGGGAAGCGGTTTCCTGGTCTCCGCGGACGGCATCGTCATCACCAACGCGCACGTAGCGAGGAACCCCGATCTTCAGGTGGTCCATGCCGACGGCAGCGTTTATCGCTGGCAACTGGTCCGCGTCGACGAGGAAGCGGACCTCGCCGCAGGACGAATAAGCGCGTCGGAGCTGCAATACCTGCGCACCCGAGACCGGTCACCGCAAGTGGGAGAAAGCGTGATCGTTCTCGGCAACCCCTTCGGACAGGGCGTCACGGCGACCGCCGGTATCGTCAGCGCCACGGGTGAAAGCATCGGTCGGCCGGGCAGCTTTCAGACCGATGCGGCGATCAATCCCGGCAACTCGGGCGGCCCGGTCGTCGATGCCGGCGGGGCTCTGCTAGGCGTTGTCAACGCCCGTGCCGCTTACGGCACGGGCGTTGGCTTCGCGGTCGATGCCCAACGTCTGAACGAATTCGTCGAATCGCTACCTGTCCGCTGACTACGCACCGAGCTTCAGTCGAGATAGATCAGTTGGGATAGAAAAAGAACGAGCCGACGGTCACATTGCCTCCTACTACATCGTGGACAATCAGCAGCACCGGCGCGGGGAATCCGCCGTCCCGATGCACGATCGGCAAGCCGTCGGTGATCCCGAGCTGCTGGCAACCGACAGCGCCGCTGAACACGCAGCCTCTGATCAATTGGTCCGGGGTGACCTGCTTGTACTGCTGCCTCAGTACCGCCTGGGCGTTGCCGGCGGCTGTCTTGACCTGCTTGACGGACCGTTTCATGGCATTGCGGCTGTTGAAGCGAACGCCTTGGACACCCGCTATGGCCGATGCGAGCTCGGATATGAGCGTAGGCCCGATGACCTGAATCACGTGACCGTCGGGTAAGTTGGCGGCGGAGAACGCTTCGACGATCGAGTGTCCCGACTCGAACACGTGGAACGACTGCGACGCACCGGTGACGATGCCGGGTATGGCCACGGCATCGGTAGACTCCCGCAGTAATCCCTCCGCCACGAGGTTCTGGGAGAGCTTCACGACCTTGAAGACGATCTTCAGGTACAGCCTCTTGATGATCCTGTTGCGGATCCCACTCGCCGAAACGACACCCGCCAGCGAAAAGAACGCGGGACTCTCACGCCATGCAAGCTCCGACTCCATGCCCGGAAGCGGCACGATGCCTTCGTAGAAAGCCTCAGGCCTTAGCTCGTTGACCAACAGCCCCGACGACTCCAACTCTCCGACGAGCACGTTCAGATCGTTGAGTATCAATTGGGGCAGGCGCAGCGACAGCAATTCGTAGAGCCCGCCGGCTTCGGCAACCAGGCCCCGGGTCGAGAAGTTCTGGTTGTTGAACGAGGCCGCCTGCGCTTGCAAGCGGCTGTTGAGAAACGCGGCGCGGATATCGTCGTCCCGGGCCGCTCCCGGCCGCAGCCGGTCGAGGAACTCCGCGCTCTCGCGCACCGACGCGAGCATCCGCTTGAGTTGTCGATTGAAGGCTTCGTCGGTGCTGTTCGGGAAGCCGGGAACGGTCGCGGGCAGGAATCCGTCGCCCGGATCCACCGCGGGCGTCAACTGCAACTCGTCGAGATCGATGGCGTCGCGCAGATCTCTAAGGCGGCTGCCCGCGGCCGCGATGTCCGCCAAGTTATTCTCGCGCAGCGCGGCGGCGAGCTCGGCGACAGTCTGGCCGATGTCCGCCAGTTGCTCCGACAGGGTGCCATAAGCCGCTTGCAGCGCGTCCACGGCAAATCCCGGATCGACCAGGATATCCTCCTCGACCAGGGCAGCGAGGCTGGCCGATTCCACACGCACGGTGAACAGGCCGCGTGTCGAAGCGCCCGTCGACAGACCGGTTTCGTCGGCCGCGACCGGATCGCCCGAGGCCTCGGCGTCGGGGATGACGGATATCGACAGATCGCCCGGCAAAGCCGTGGGCTCACCGGACGGGCTGAAAGTCGCGATCCGGAAACTGGCGCCGCCACCGCTGGGCACGAGATTGGCCGAGACCTGGAAATCCAGCGCCGGGCCGCCGGAGACGACGAAGTCCACCGCGGTACCGGGCAGCACCTCCGAGGCCGCGGGCACACTCTGACTGATGACCGACCCCTGCGGCACCGTATCGCTGTTGGCGAACGAGACGTTGCCGACCGACAAGGTCAGGTCGGTCAGCCGCAGTTCGGCAGCGGATCGCGGCAAGTTCGCCAACGCCGGAACGAAAATCGGTTGCGGCCCCAGGGACAGGCGAAAATCGATCCGGCTACCGGCCGCGACCTGTGAACCTGACTCGATACCCTGAAACGCGACCGTGCCTTCGGGCGCGGTGAGACTGAAAGTCTCCGCCACGTTGCCGGCGCCCAGGGACGCCGACTCGAGCGCCGCCAGGGCTTCCGACCTCGAGAGCCCTATCAGGGCGGGTACTGTCACCGGCGGACGGATGTCGATGGTGAACGACTGCCGGTCCGCGTTGCCCTGGCCGTCCGTCACCAACAGCTCGACCTGGTGTGGGCCTGCCTGTTCGCCGGTAGGAACCCAGCTCAGGACGCCGAATTGGTCGATCAGCATGCCCTCGGGCGCTTCGAGCAGCTCGAAACTCAGTGAATCTCCAACATCCGCATCCGTCGCCAGAGCGGCGTAGGCGAAAAGAAATCCGGGCGACCCGGCATCCGGCGGCGAGGAAACGATGCGCGGCGCATTGGCCGCGGCCAGGGTGATACGCACGGTGGCCGTATTGGACTCGAGACCGCCATCGCTCGCTACGTACTCGAAGCTGTCCACCTCGTCCGTGGCCGGATCGGGGACGACGACCGCGGCGTTGACCTTGTTGAGTCCCGGGATCAGCCAGTGGGGCTCGATCCGTGCCGGCAGACTGGCGTCGTCGTTCACCCAGGTCGGTTGACTGCTGCTTCCCGAACGGATGACCGGGCCCGGCGGAAACGGTTCGCCCGGCAGGTTGTCCCAGATCTGCACCGAGTCCGCGCCGAACTCCGTCGAAAAGTTGGTCAGGATTTCCGCGCTGCCGTCGCCGTCGACGTCGGCGACGGTCAAGGCTTCGTCGTTGTTGTTCTGGGCGTTGCCGGGTTCGAAGGTGATGATGTTCCCGGTCTCGCCATCGATGATGTAGAGGCCGGAGGGATGCACGTCGTCGGCGCTCGCAGCCTTGAACTGAATGAGTTCGTCTATGCCGTCACGATCGAAGTCGAAGGCCACCGGCGAGGAGGAGCGGTTCTGATTGAATCCCTTGACGACGAATCCCAAAGACGCGTGCTCCCAGAGCTGGCTGCCGTCGTCGTCGAAGGCGTACAACGCGAGGTCGCTGCCACCCTCGTTCTCGAGCATCATCACGAATTCGGGGAAACGGTCCCCGTCCAGCTCCGCGACGGTGATGTCGGTCCACGGAAAACCAAAACCGCCGGAGTCCCTGGCCCGGGTCCACTGAATGGAACCGTCGTGCGCGTAAAGCGCGATGTTGCTGGCGTCGTAGCCAATGATTTCCGGGTACGCATCGGTGTCGAAGTTAGCAATGGCAACCGTGAGAAAACTGTTACCGCCATTGCGGATGGTTTGCTCCACCGGCAAATCGAACAGCAGCGCGCCGGTGTGATCGAGCACGTGCTCGCTCCAGATGATTTCCGTATCGCCGTCGAGATCCAGATCGACGATCGTCGGCACCGCCGCTCGCCCTATCGAGTACGTGATACCGCCGACGAACTCCCATAGCACGCTGCCGGTGCGACCGTCATAGGCAACGACAGCCGCACGGGTGGTGTTCTGGACCGTCGTATTCTGGGAGACGTTGGTCAGCCCCGTAATCAGTTCAGGGGCGCCGTCGCCATCGAGATCTGCCGCCACGGGGCTAGCGAGTACGTTGCCACTATTGAGCGCGGTAGTGAACGAGTTGGGCTCGGAAAGCCCGCTCGAAGGCCAGGCTGCCAGCGGGGTGCCATCCAGATTGAGTGCGTAAAGCCGCTCATCGCGTATTCCTCCCGCGTTGAAACGGAGATACTGGCCCACGACTTCCAACTCGGGATCGTCGTCCAGATTGACGAGCGTGTCCGTGTTCGACGATGACGCAGCGCCGACGAACTCTGGAACCGTGTTCGCGCTTTCCGTGGAGCAATCCCTGCCGTCGACGACGAAGACCGAGGTAAACAGCCGGTTTCGCCCGCCGGCCACCAGGCCGACCAGTTCCACGACGCCATCCTGATCGACGTCTGCCACTGAAATCGTTCCTTTCGAAACGCGGTTTGCCGTACGGCACTTTTCGACGAGGCCGATTTCTATGGGCGGAATCGGCGGAGGCAGGTAGCTGAACCCGCCATCATCGCCAAACGCCTGCAGAGTCCCCAGGTCCGGCTGCCGGACATCCTGGGAAAACAGCACGTCGCCATTGGGATCCGTATCGTTGGCGAGCACACCGGGTGCCGTGACCTGCAATGTGTCGCGTATCCCGACCGTGTACCCGTCGTCTATCGCGACCGGCGGCCGGGCCGGCGTCAATACCTCTATACCAAACGTCCGTGAAACGGAAACGCCCGCCGAATCGGTGACGCGCAGCGTAAGACGACGCAGCCCCGCATCGCTGGCCGTGGGTGTCCATGTCAGCGACGGATCGTTGTCATCGAACTGGGCGCCCGGCGGGACATCGAGAAGGTCAAAATCGAGGAGGTCGCCCTCATCGGGGTCGCTGGCGCTGAAGCGAAGCCTAAGACTCTGCCCGATCGAAACCTGCTGATCCCCGATGGGATCGATGACTGGCGGCGCATTGGCCTCCAGTTGCGTCACGGTAATAGAGAACGTCTGCGACGCCTGCAAACCGCCGGGATCGGAGGCCGATACCGTTGCCGGGCTGACACCCGTGGCGGCATGGGCGGTAAAACGCAGAACGCCGCTGGAGGGGCTTATGGCCAACCCCGGCGGGCCCTGCTCCACGCGGTAGGTGAGCGCCGATCCTTCCGGGTCGCGGCCGGTCACGGTGGTTTGAAAGCTCTCGCCGGTCCGCAAGGTCCAGTCGGGGATCGGGTCCAAGACAGGCGGCTGATCGCCGTCGCGCTCGGCCACCCGCAACAGATAAATCTGTCGATCCTCACGACCCGTCGTGTCGGCAACCCGCACATCGACGTCGGTGGCGACCGCGGCCGGCGGCGTCCACTGAATGACGCCGGATGACGGGTCGATCGACATACCTTGCGGCGCCAGGGCGAGACGATACGTGAGGACATCGCCGGCATCCGCATCCTGCGCGATCACGGGATACGTGTAGGAGGTTCCCGCAGTCCCGCTGACAACCGGCGCGGATACGATCTCCGGCGCGTTGTCCCCGACCGGCGGCGGTTCGTCGGCCACGAAACTCCACACCAGATCGTCGGGGTTGAACCGGAAGCGGCGATTGTGGCGGATCGTGAAAGTATCGGCCGGTGTCACCGTGCCCGCGGTCAATTCGCCGATGACGATTTCACCGTCGACAATCCGGGTATTGCGCGACCGCGAGGTGACCGTCGCGACCACGCCCGTCAGCGGATCGCCGCTGTAGCTGAAGCTGATCCGATAGGTGTAATCGAAGAAAAGACGCCCCTTGCGGTCTCGATCGACCAGCGTCCGTTCGCCCGGCGATATGGCCTCGACGGAGGCGCGAACCTCGTCAATCGGCAGCACGAGCAGCGGGACCAGCAAGCCCAGAAACGCCGCCGGCGCCCGGTACCGGCGGCGCATCGGCGTCCTGCCGGCCCCCGGGAGCTTTCTCACCACCAGCAAGGCGAGCCCCATGAACAGCAGCGACAACGACGACGGCGAAGGAATGCTCGTCGCAGGCGGTTCCACCGGTAAAGGCGTCGTGAAGCCTTCTTCGATCACCGCCTGATAGAGGAAGTCGAAATCGGCGAACTCCAGGCGGTACACCTCGAAGAACTGCGAACCTGGGCTGCCCGCGCCCAGGTAATCGAAGGCAATGCTGAACCCATCGAGACTGCCCCCTGGGGCCAGGGGCGCGCCGAGGGCCAGCCAGTCGCCGAACCCGTCGTCGGGTAGCGCCGCGTCGGGGTCGGAGACTTCGTCGTCCCATTCATCGAACGTGCCGGCATTGGCATTGCCGGTGATGCTCAGATTCGTGAACAGATCGAATTCGAAGAAAACGGTCAGGCCTTCGATGAACTCACTGGTCTGGTTGCCCAGGGTGTAGTGGTACTCCCAGCGATCGCCGCCGAGCGAGTCCACCTGATAGAACACGGGGCTCGCCGAGGCCAGGGAGGCCGGCAGTATTGAAAACGCCCCCAATACCCTTATAAGCCATTGAATTTTCATTATATTTAATCCCTCCATGGTGCCGAAAACCCATGGCCGCGAACCGGTGTCGCCGCCAGGCGCGCGGTCGCTGCCGCTGTCGCCACAGAGAGTCCGCGTACCTGCCTACGCGCGGGCGCGGATAAAAAAGGCTCAATCTTTTTTCGGGCCTGCTTTTTTCAGGCCTGGATCAGGACACGGATCAGGACACGGATCAGGGCGCGACGATCGTGACAATCGCGACGATGGCGGCCGTGGCGACAACAGCGACGACGGCGACCCCGAACTCAGGGTGAGTCTGGCGCCGCGGCTCCGGCTTTCAGCCACTGCGCCGTCTGCTCGGCAAAACGCGAGGCGCGGATGGCGTCTTCCGCCTGCATGTGTCCGAGGGTAGTCTCGAGCGTCTGCAAGGCCCGCTGCCGGCCGGGACCGTCGGGATCGGTCAGGAGCACGGCCCGCGCGTGAGACGCCCGGGCAACGAGGGTGTAAACCGATGTTTCGTCGCGATAGAGAGGCAACAGCTCTACCGCCGTTTCGAGATGGGACAGTGCTTCCCCAGGTCGCTGCATGTCGAGCAAGAGCCGGCCGACGTTGAGATGCTGGGTGGCTGCGGATTCGGACCGCTGTCCGAACACGCGGTAGCGAACGTCGAGAGATTCGAGATAGTAGGGTAGCGCCTCGTCGTCGCGATCTTGCTGACTGAGGATGTTCCCGTAGTTGTTCAGCACATGCGCCAGGTCGGCGGTTACGCCGGCCTCGCCCCGGGACCGCAGCGCATCGATCGCTTCTTGGTAGTGCGCTTTGGCCTCCTCCAGTCTTCCCAGGCCATCGGCTGCGTAACCGAGATTGATCAAGGTAGCGACCCGGTCTGCGGCTTCCGGAGAAAGACGCATTGCGGTCTGAAGATGGGACAGCGCATCCGCATAACGCTCGACATGGTTCAGTACCACACCGAAGTCGTTATGCACAATCGCACGAAAATCGGGGTCGTGCTCGTCGCTTAGCCGATCGAGAATGCTCTGGTAGCGCTCCAGCGATTGCGTGTAGTTTTCGCGCTCGTTCGCAAGCCACGCCAGGTTGGCCTCGACTCGCAGCCGGTCGATATGTTCCGGCGGCAACCGATCCTCCGTGAGGGCGAGCGCTCGATTGAGATTGGATTCGCCGGCGTCCAGGTCCAGGAGCGTGATCTGCACGGCGCCGACGCTGGTGCGCAGCGACGACTCCAGCAGGGGCTGATCGGCAAATCGTGAATCCAGCAGCGCCCCGGCTTCCGCCAGGGCTTCCCGGACGGTCTTGTCGACGTCGCCCTCGTAAGGGTCTGCCTCTGCGAGAACCTCCTGCATGAATGCATTCATCGCCTCGGCCCGATCGCGTTGGTGGCGCGCTTCGTCCGCCTGCCACAGGGCAGCCATCAGACCGACTGCCAGGGCGGCCATGGTGACGGTGGTGGCTGCCAGACCGCGCCAGTAGCGCCGGACGAACTTCCGGGTTCGGTAAGCGGCGGAATCCGGGCGTGCCAGTATGGGCCGGTTCTCGCGATGGCGCTGGATGTCCGCGCGAAGCTCGGCGACGGAACCGTAACGGCGCGCCGGGTCCTTGTGCAGCGTTTTGGCGAGGATCGCGTCCAGATCGCCGCTCAGGTCACCGCCCAGGCGCCGAAGGGAACTGCGACATCGCTCCGCGTGCGCGCTTGCGTCCTCGCTTGCGGCCAGCGCCAGGCTTGCCGGGCTCGGCACCCGTTCGCAGATCAACTCCTCGATCTGCGTCGCACTCAGCTCGTTCGTGATGCAGTAAGGGGGAACGCCTGTGAGCAGCCGGTAAAGCAATACGCCCAGGGCATAGATATCGGTCGCCGTTCGCGCGGCCTCGCCGCGAACCTGTTCCGGCGCCGCCGCGGCAAGGCTCAGGCGCCGTACCGCCGTCGCCTCTTCCTGGCCGCTGGTCTCATCGAGGAGATTCGCGATACCGAAGTCGAGAACGCGGACATGACCGTTGGCGTCCACCAGCACGTTCGATCGCTTGATGTCCCGGTGAATGATCAGGTTTTGATGGAGGTAGCCAATGGCGTCGGCGAGCTGATCGAAGAGATCCAGACGCTGCTGCAGCGTGAGCCGGCGGCGATCCGAGTAGGCGTCGATAGGCAGCCCGTCGACGTACTCCATCGCCAGCCACGGGAGGCCCTCAGCGGTAGTCCCCCCGTCCAGCAGGCGCGCGATGTGGGGATGCTCGACCGAGGCCAGGAGTTGCCTCTCGCGGGCAAAACGCTGCACCAGCTCATCCGTTTCGAAACCCACGCGTACCAGTTTGAGGGCGCCGATCTGGGTGAAATCCTCCTCGATGCGCGTGGCGCGATACACGCTGCCCATGCCGCCGGTATCGATCAGGGCCTCCACCCGCCAGGGACCGATGGACTGGCCGACCGGATTGGACCCGCGCAGGTCGGGGATCAGGGCTGCGGCTTCGGCGACGGCCGGCTCCTCGAGAAAGTCGCCCGCCGAATCGTGGGCCAGGATCAGGGATTCCAGCTCGGCGCGTAGTGCGGGATCGCCCGCAGTCTCGGCCGCGACGAACTCGCTACGCCGGAGGCGATCGTCCAGCGCCGTGGCACGCTCGAAAAGACTCGCAAGCCGGTCAGAATCCACCGGGAGCGGCGCCCACGTCACACAGCCGTCGATGTAGCCAGGCCTTTGCGAGTGTCCAGTCTCGCTTTGCGGTCGCCGACGACACGTCGAGGTATTGCGCGCTTTCCTGGACGGAAAGGCCGCTGAAATAGCGAAGCTCGACGAGACGCGCCTGCCGGGGAAAAATCCGCGCGAGATCGGCCAAGGCGGCGTCCAGGTCCATCAACTCCGCCGCACGGGACGGGCTCATGGCCTGAGACGGCCAATCCGATTCCGGCCGGGCATCCAGGGATATGGCCTCGCGGCGCTTGTCGCGCTTGTCGGCGAGGCGCTTGCGCGCCGCGTCCAGCAAGATACGCCGCACCAGCGTAGCCGTGATTGCAAAAAAGTGCTGCCGGTCCTGCCAGTCCGATTTGCGCTGCTTGCTCAAACGCAGATACGCCTCGTTGACGATATCGGTGGCCTGCAGAGTGATGGAGCCTGCGTCGCCATTCAAGCCCGTCCGCGCGATCCTGCGCAGTTCGTCGTAGACGATCGGAAAGACCGCCGCTTCGGCGGAGCGATCACCGGCCGACCAGGCACGAAGAAGCTTCGTGACATCGCCAGCGGGGCTAAAGCCGCTCATGATTGGCGCCCCCGGGGAGCCGCCGGTGCGGCCGGGGGGCGGAGCAACGAGGACATTTTTCTCACGAAAATCTGGGTGTTAGGCGAATTTGGAGTATGCTTTGAGATGCAAATATCGAGCCAAGCGGTTAGGCGGAGAAAAATCAGCACTTTGGATATTGCCATTGAAGTCAGATGTAAACACATTCGACAAGGCTTGATGCGCTGTTACCGATGGCCGCCGGTGTTGCTCGGCCGAAGGTCACTGCAAGCTGGTAGCGAATTCCGCATACCCGGAGAGCAAGTGACTTCAAACCAAATATCGGACATACCAGCCTATTTATGGCTCGACTCTTCTCGTTTTCAGGTGTGGCTAGGCCGGCGATAAAGCCGAGAACTCAGTTGCCAGTCGCGATTATAGACTTTGCGATCCGAGGCGGACCAAAAAGACCGTCCATCACTCGATCTAGGATCTGGACTAGATAGGGCCAGGGAGTAAAGCCGCATACGGCCGACGTCATAGACGCGATGATGCCGGCGACGACTACAGCGAAGCAGCGAAAGCCAAGCGTCAGTACGGCAACGCTGTACCAGAAAAAGACGATGAAGCGTTCGAGGCATGTATTGCAGGCACGAAACTCTGCGATTCCCTCTCTCGCGGTTCCCAGTTTTCCTGATTTGGCATTAAAGCTCAGATAAATCAGGTAGCCGGTCAATGCTGTTGCAACCAGAGATGCAATGACGCAGGCCGTCGTTTCGCTGCTCAAAAGTTATGCGACTTCGACTTTGTGAAACTTGCCAGGCTTCACTCTCGGTAGTACGACTTTGGCGATGCCGTCTTTCAGTTCGGCCCGTGCTTTGTCGCCTTCGACTTCAACCGGCAGATTGACGGCCCTGTACATGGGGCCGTATGCCATCTCGGAGCGATGGAAGTTTTCTCTATCTCCCTTCTCCTTGATCTCGCATTCGGCCTCAAAGGTTAATAGTCGGTCTCCCGCGATCGTGATTTTGAGATCTTCTTTCCTGATGCCGGGCATCTTCGCACGCACCGTCAGGGCCTCAACCTGCTCTATGATCTCTATTCTTCACTCAGGCGACGAAAACTCTCGAAGCTCCTCATGATCGCCAACTCCAATGTCGCCAGCAGCCACCAGTTCCTCGGCCGGCATCCCCTGTTCCAGCATCTCGTTTTCAAGAGACAATCGCTTTGCATACTGAACCAGGAAGGCATCCCAGAGGAGGATACACATGGCTATCGTCGACGAAACGGCAGTGAGGACGCCGGCGATCGAGACCAAGGTCACCAAGCGTTGAGTATGAACCTGCTCAACGACGCCAGAACGCGCCAGCACAAACATCGCAATAGCCGCAATGATTCCGAGTAAGCCGATGCCACCGAAGGTCATCAGTCGGCGCAAGACTACGGAGACGACAACGGTCGACGAACGCTCAGAAATCCGACCGGCCAAGCGGAGAGGAAAAGCACTCGAGAAGATACCTTTAGCACTACTCTCTAGTGGTATGTTGGAAGCTGTACTAGCTGTCATCTTTTATCATCCTGACCAAATTTTGCTTAGCGAATCTCCAAAGAGAGCGAACGCTGCTTGGTGAGATACCGAGTCGGGCGGCTACTTCCTCAGTCGTGAAGCCTTGAAGCCGATCTCTGGTCACCTTTCGCTGTTGAGTCGGAAGATTGGCAATCAGCTTGTAGAGTTCCCCCAGGCTCCGATCACGATCTTCGTCTTGTCCGTCTTCGACGAGTTGCTCAGCGTAATCGACATAGCGTCCGCGCCGTGTTAGTTCGTCCAGCGAAAGCCACCTGGCCCGTATGAAACACCACCTTTTGAATGTCTCGAAATCCTCGAATTCATCGAAACGCTGTATTGCCATCAGCGAGACGTCCTGGAGAACATCGATCGACTCGGATCCGACAATCGAGACAATCGATCGGCGGACCCCAGGAAACACCTGCGTCCACCATTCCCTGAATCTGGCCTCGTCCATCATGGCGTGCCAACTGTAATAACGGACCAGAGAGGCGAAACGTGCAATCCAAACAGGAGAAACTCCTCAAGTCATTGATTCTATTTCACCTGGATCGGAATTCCTCCAAAATACCGTGCTCAAGCAGCCGCAATTTTCTGCGAACGCCGCTTTGGCGTCGAACTGAAAAACTCGTTCGAATGCCAAGTTAATCGCTTGCCGAATTCGAGAATGGAAGCCGTTCTCCAATCCGGCGCAATGGCGAGAGACTGCCCTCCGCGTACCTGCAGCCGCTACCAAAGCAACAACTAATGGGTAGCTGACGAAATCCCTGCTGCACGTAAACTCGGTGTTGCTATTACGTCGAATAAATTGAAACGAAAAGACCAGTATTTTCGTAACTTCACCGACAAAAATCGCGAAAAGTACTTGAGATTGGTGACACTCCGATTGACTATACTTCTTCTGGACAGGTTACATGGACCGAGAGGCTGGGATATGAGTGACTCCCGCTACCCCAACGAAAGCCCCGCGTACCGAAAAGCTCGCGACGATTTGCTCGAAGAAGAGAAGGCCCTGGTCGAGCAGTTCAAACGGGTCGCGGCAATGCGCCGGCAACTGCCCCGGGGAGGCCGACTGAAGGAAGACTACCGGTTTCAATGGGCCAATGACGGCAAGGTCGGTCAGGAGGTCCGGTTGTCCGAACTCTTTGGCGACAAGCCGACACTGCTGCTTTACAACTTCATGTACGGCCCCGGTTGGGACAAGCCCTGTCCGTCGTGTACGTCGTTGATGGATGGCTTCGATCGCAGCGCGTATCAGGTGACGCAGGATGCGGCGTTTTGCGGCATCGCCAAGGCGCCGGCGGAAAAAATCAACGAATGGGCCGGTACGCGCGGGTGGGCCCAGATCGATCTGGTGTCGGGCTTTGGCACCACCTATCAGGCCGACTACCTCTGCCAGGGCGAAAACGACGACATGCAATGGCCTGTAATGCATGTGTTCAGGAAGCACGACGGCGAAATCTTCCATTTCTGGGGGACCGAACTACAGGGTAACCACGTGGACACAGTTTGGCCCTACTGGAACCTGATGGACTTCACGCCCGAAGGCCGCCCGAACCGCCTGACGCCGCCGCAGGACTTCAGGTCCGAGTTCTTGGAGAAGCACTTCCTGAGCGACTAGGGCAGGACGCACGGCTCGATACACCACGGGGAATTGGAGTGGGTTTTCGGCGATGCGTAGCTTGAGACGGTTTGCCTCTTTTTCGGGGCGCTACGTTCGACAAAATCGCGCAGCGGTTTTGGACGCGCGAAGCGCGCCCGAAGGGCGAGGCGTTTTCATTTGGACAGTCACATATTGGCTAAAGCGATGTCACCGTGTTTGTACTTGCCAATGTGCCTGTGCCAATGTGCCTGTCCTATTTGCGCATGCTATTTGCGCAACGCGAGGCCGGCTTGACCCGCACGGATGAATTGCATCTTCATTTGGGCAGATCCTCGGGCTCCTCATACCCGTCTTCAAGGTCGATCGCCCAATCGAAAGCGCGGGCCGCGGACAGGCGCGCTTCGCGCAATATGAAGTGTCCGTTGCGGCTATTGGCGATGAACAGGGCACCATCGCCGGTTTCGGGGTGGCCTTCGATCCAGGCGCGGTAGCTATCATTGGCGCCGCCATGGTGGAACACGAAAGTCTCGCCCTCGCCATTGAGACGGGGCCCAAGCCCGTGCCAGCTATGGGACTCACGCGTCACCATATCGATCGCCAGAGCCTCCGGCAGGAAATCGCTTTCGCCCCGCACGCTTTGGATGAGCGCCAAAAGGAACACTGAGAGATCGCCGGCGCTGGCCCACAGCCCGGAGGCAGCCATTTCCGGCATGGCTTCCCATCCGCGCGGAAGGGCCGTTGGCTCGCCGCGATCATCGTGAGCGCGCGCGATGTTTCCATGGCTGGCCGGGAGCGGATTAGCAAAGGTGCTGCGGGTCATGCCGAGCGGATCAAAGACGTACTTCCGGGCCGCTTCATTGTAGGACAGGCCGGTGACATCCTCGACGAGCACTTGGCTCACCGTGATGCCGCCGCCGGAATAGCGCATGCGCTCGCCTGGTGTGAAGGTCACGCGTACCGGATCAGTTCGGGCGGGACGCTTGCCTTCCAGCGTCTCAATCGCTGTGGGCAAGTCGTCGCCCGGCTGAAAGTCCGGAAAGCCGTGGACGGTGAAGCCCGCCGTGTGGGAAAGGAGGTTGCGCAGCGTGACCGGCGCCTCCCGCGCATAGACATTGTCTGGCACCTTCCATGAGGTGAGGTAGGTGTTGATGTCCTTATCCAGGTCGAGCGCGCCGTCGGCGACCAGCCGCAAGATCAGGGTGGCGTTGACAATCTTGCTGACGGAGCCGACCGAGAAGACGGTGTCGTCATCGGCGGCCTCGTCGCCGCCGGCCCGGGTGAGGCCATAGCCTCTTGCTAAAACGATCTCGCCATTATCGATGACCGCGGCGGCTAGTGCGGGGGTGCTGTTGCGCCGCAGCCGTTCTTCGACATTGAATGTCGGCGTGGCCGGGTCATCGGCGTCCGCCATGGCGACGAAGCCGTTCTCGAAGGCGTCGATGCGAGGATCGTCCTGGGCGTGGGCTGGAGTCAGCGCAATTCCGGCCAACAACACTACCGAGACGAGAAAGGAGCGGGTATCCAATGTAATAGCTTCTCCAAGTGTCAGTCAGGTCGGCCCCTAATCTGCCGACGACTTAGCGCTTCGTTTGGTCGACATGAAGCTGCTTTCCCATTTTTGCATACTTCTCACTCATTGATATCGATCCGACAACGCCGATTTGAGACCGTGCTCGTCCTAGTTGCTAGTTGTTGACCAGAGACGCGCCGACGATACCCCGACCGACCTTGTAACTGATGAGGTATTGACGACCCTCCTGAAGTTTCAACCGGCGTAGGCAGTTTGCGACTGTAACTTCTTGATTTTATTTGCACATAGCCCTCCGAATGGGAGCGCTATTTACCACCAGTTTAGCGACTATACTTATAGTTGCCAGATATGGTGGTGATCGGGTGAATGAGCTCGCCGTTCCAAGAACAACAAGCAAACACAAAGGCGAGGCGATTCCTGGCAGACAGGGTTGAAGGTGACAGGCGCCGGATATCGGCTGCGGCTGACTCCGGCGCCAGTCGAATAGCGATGTACAGATTGCTAGGAAAATAGGAGGGAATACAGCCATGAACGAAGTAGCATCCTCAAAAAACAACGGCTCAGAACTTCTCGCGCACTTTGAGTCTCTCGCCAATACCACTTGGATTGGGCAGGGAAAGGACACGTTTCCTACACCGAATGGCCCACTCGTGACGACATACACCGAAACGATGACCATGGGGCCGTCGTTTCAAACCGTCAATGGCGACCCGGAGACTGGTCAGAAGCTTCTGTGCGTGCACTACTATACGCAACTGGTCAACGCGGAAACGGGTGTGCCTATGCATCAGGAAACCGGCTATTGGCTGCTCGCCTATGCGGATAACACGTTCCGCAAGGTTGTCGCCATTCCACGGGGGATTGCTATCCTTGCCGGTGGTACGTATTCGCTGAGCGTTCATGATGGGCTCGTAATGACGGCATCAGCGAAGGCGGGTGATCCAAGTTACGGCATCTCAAACGAACCGTATCTGCTGCAAAACGCGCCGACACAGAGGTTCACCACGAACATGTCGCAGACGAATGATACGTACAGGTACTACGAGGATTCGGTGCTGCATATCATGGGGCAGGATTTTAACCATACAGACGAGGCGACGTTGTCTTTACAGCCCTGAGCTCATAGACGATTCGAGCATGGCGTACGTCGAAACGTACGCTACCCGGGCGAGCTCGCAGTCAGCCAACGCCAGGAGGATCGCAACATCATCAAGCCTTTCAACCGACAAGACCGCATGCACCAAGCACCGCAGTCTAGCGCCTGCATGACTATGCCATCCGACTAGGGCCTATGAAGGCGATGAAACACGGCAGTTGGTTTTTGATCTTGGCATGGAGCCGGTGGTTCCACCGAAGCGCAACCGTTTGTCACCGTGGGAATACGACAAGGAGATGTACAAGAAACGCAATGAAGTCGAACGCTTGTTCCGGCAGCTCAAAGGCTTTCGAAGAATCTTCTCCCGCTTCGACAAACTGGATGTCATGTTCCTGTTCTTCATTCACTTCGCTTTGATCGTTGAGGCAATCTCTTAGTGTTAACAGGCCCTAAATTGTCCCTCAGAATCGAAGCTTGTATCGTATGCTGTGATTGTGGACTGTGTTTCCTGGAGCATTGAACAGTTTTCGGCTATTATGGACTAGAATTCCATTTTAGCCGAAAAATGTTCCTCGAGCGCACTTTAGCCAACACTTTGCTCCAGACAGCGGAGACCTTTCCGGTCGTCCTGGTCACGGGGCCCCGCCAAGTGGGTAAAACGACGCTGCTGCAGGCCTGTGCGCCCGAAGGGATGACCTACGTCAGCCTAGACGATCCGGGCACACGGCAACTGGCCACCGACGACCCCGCCTTGTTTCTACAGCGGTTTCCGCCTCCCGTCCTGATTGACGAGATTCAGTACGCTCCGGATTTGTTCCCTTATATCAAATTGTCCGTGGATCAGTCCGGGCGGGCAGGTCAGTTCTGGCTAACCGGCTCCCAGCAGTTCCATTTGATGCGGAATGTTTCCGAGACGCTGGCTGGGCGGGTGGCGATTCTAAAGCTGCTCGGTCTGGGTATGGTCGAGCAACATGGGCATGCTGCAAAAAGCAGTCCCTTCCTGCCGATTCCGGACGGATTGGCCACGCGTTCAGAGTATGCGCCGGATTTGACGCTAATGGACATCTTTCGGCGTATATGGACCGGTAGCTTTCCGGCGATTGCACTCAATCCCGATGTGGATCGCGATGTGTTCTACAGTTCTTATCTGCAAACCTATATCCAGCGTGATGTTCGTGATCTTACCCGCGTCGGGGATGAAAGCGCCTTTACACATTTCATACGAGCGACGGCAGCCAGGACCGGGCAATTACTCAACATGGCCGACCTAGCACGGGATTCGGATGTCGATCCGAAGACCGCCAAGTCCTGGCTGTCTATTCTGCAAACCTCGGGTCTGATCTATTTGCTCGAACCCTATCACTCCAACCGAACCAAACGCCTGGTCAAGGCGCCGAAACTCTATTTTTTGGATACCGGCCTGTGCAGCTATCTCGTCAAATGGACAAGCCCCGAGGCACTCGAAGCAGGGGCGATGGCCGGGCATATCCTGGAGACCTTTCTTTTCACCGAGATACTGAAAAGCTACTGGCACGACGGCAAAGAAGCGCCCGTCAGCTTCTACCGCGACCGGGACAAGAAAGAGATTGACCTGCTGATCGAACGCGACGGCAGTCTGTACCCCGTAGAGTTCAAAAAGGCGGCCAGGCCCGATAAACGCCAGGCGAAACAGTTTCGTATCCTGGACAAGCTTTCGTTGCCGAGAGGGCATGGTGGGATCGTCTGCCTGACGCAAAACTGGTTGCCCATCACCGACGACGTGGACGCGATACCGGCGGGGTATCTGTAGCTGTCGTTGGACTCCAGTGCAGGCTACCTGGGTCGATCGATAGCTAGTCGGCCCTGAAAAAGTGTTAAGCGACTGAGTGTATTAGGGAAATCGGGGTTTTTTCGGAGCAGGGATTCGCAGTAAAGGGTAGAATAGGGATCCGA
>JANQMR010000036.1 GCA_028279985.1 Woeseiaceae bacterium | reverse complement strand
CGCCATCACCTTCGTCAACGCCGCCGTCAGCGTCGTCTTGCCGTGATCTACATGACCGATCGTGCCTACATTCACATGCGGCTTCGTGCGTTCGAATTTCTCTTTTGACATGTCCCTTATTCCCGGGTTGTTGTATTGCCCGCGCAGCGGGCCCTTACTGTCCTCTCCGGTATCGTTGTCACGCGTGGAGCAGCCTCACGACGATACCTCCGAGCTTTTCAGCTCGCCTTTCTCAAAACGGTGTCCGCCACGTTCTGCGGCACCTCGGAATACTTCTGAAACTCCATCGAATACACGGCGCGCCCCTGGCTCATCGAACGCAGGTCCGTCGCGTAGCCGAACATCTCGGCCAGCGGCACTTCGGCGCGGATGACCTTGCCGGACGGGGTCTCGTCCATGCCCTGCGGCAGGCCGCGGCGGCGGTTGAGATCGCCCATGACGTCACCCATGTAGTCCTCGGGCGTCACGACCTCGACTTTCATGATCGGTTCGAGCAGCACCGGATCGGCCTTGAGCGCGCCCTCGCGGAATCCCATGCTGCCCGCGATCTTGAACGCCATCTCGCTCGAATCGACGTCGTGATACGAGCCGTCGTACAAGGTGACCCGGCAATCGACGACCGGATAACCGGCGATCACGCCGTTTTCCATCTGTTCCCGCACGCCCTTGTCCACGGCCGGTATGTACTCGCGCGGCACGACGCCGCCGACGATCTCGTTGACGAACTCGTAACCCGCACCGGGCTCGGTCGGTTCTATGCGCAGGTACACGTCGCCGTACTGGCCGCGGCCGCCCGACTGCCGCACGAATTTGCCCTGCTGCTCGACGGTATTTCGAATCGTCTCGCGATACGCCACCTGGGGCTTGCCGACGTTCGCCTCGACCTTGAATTCGCGTTTCATGCGGTCGACGATGATGTCCAGGTGCAGCTCACCCATGCCCGAGATGATCGTCTGGCCCGACTCCTCGTCCGTATGCACGCGAAACGACGGATCCTCCTTGGCGAGCTTCGAGAGCGCGACGCCCATCTTTTCCTGGTCCACCTTGGTCTTGGGCTCGACCGCCACCGAAATGACCGGATCCGGAAACTCCATGCGCTCGAGCGTAATCACGCTTTTGACGTCACAGAGGGTGTCGCCGGTCGTCACGTCCTTGAGGCCGACCGCCGCCGCGATGTCGCCGGCGCGGACTTCCTTGATCTCCTTGCGGTCGTTGGAGTGCATCTGCAGGACACGGCCGATGCGTTCTTTCTTACCCTTGACCGGATTGAAAATCGTATCGCCGGAGTTCAGCACCCCCGAATAGACGCGGAAAAACGTCAGATTGCCGACGAACGGATCCGTTGCGATCTTGAACGCCAGCGCCGAAAACGGCTCCTCGTCGTCCGGGTGGCGCTCCCCGTCGGCGCCGTCTTCGTCGACGCCCCTAATCGCCGGAATGTCGATCGGCGACGGCATGTAATCGACGATGGCGTCGAGCAGCGCCTGCACACCCTTGTTCTTGAAAGCCGTGCCGCACAATGCCAGCACAATTTCGCCGGACAGCGTACGTGCACGCAAGCCGCGCCGGATGTCGGCTTCGGCAAGCTCACCGTCTTCCAGAAAACGCTCGAGCAACTGCTCGTCCGCCTCGGCGGCCGCTTCGACCATCCGCTCGCGATACGACGCCGCATCCGCCTCGAGCTCGTCCGGGATTTCGCGCTCCTCGAACGACACTCCCATGTCGGCGTTGCTCCAGTAAACGGCTTTCATGCGGACGAGATCTACGATACCCGCAAAGTCCTCCTCGGCACCGATCGGAAGCTGGATCGGTATCGCCGTTGCACCGAGCCGTTCGCGGACCTGATCCACGACACGCGGGAAGTCGGCGCCGACACGATCCATCTTGTTGACGAAGATCATGCGCGGTACCTCGTACTTGTTGGCCTGCCGCCAAACCGTTTCGGTCTGCGGCTCGACGCCGTCGACCGAGCTCAGTACCGTGATCGCTCCATCCAGGACCCGCAGCGAGCGTTCGACCTCGATCGTGAAGTCCACGTGTCCCGGCGTGTCGATGATGTTGACCCGATGCTCGTCGAACTGCTGGCCCATGCCGCGCCAGAAGCAGGTCGTCGCCGCCGACGTAATCGTGATGCCGCGCTCCTGTTCCTGTTCCATCCAGTCCATGACGGCCGCGCCGTCATGGACCTCACCGATCTTGTGCGAGACACCGGTGTAAAACAGGATGCGTTCGGTCGTCGTGGTCTTGCCCGCATCGATATGCGCCATGATGCCGATGTTGCGGTATCGCTCGATGGGGGTTGTGCGCGCCACGGGGAATTCCTCAGGTACCTCGGGTACCCGCCTACCAGCGGTAGTGCGAAAACGCCTTGTTGGCCTCTGCCATGCGGTGGGTGTCCTCTTTTTTCTTCACCGCCGTGCCCCGATTCTCGGCGGCGTCGAGCAACTCGTGCGCGAGCCGGTGCGCCATCGACTTCTCGCTGCGCTTGCGGGCGGCTTCGATGACCCAGCGCATGGCGAGCGTCTGCCGGCGTTGCGGCCGCACTTCCACCGGCACCTGATAGGTTGCGCCGCCCACGCGACGCGATTTGACCTCGACGACCGGCTTGACGTTTTCCAGCGCCTGCTCGAGGAGCTCCAGCGCCTTGTCGTCGGTATGGGTCTCGCGTTCCGCAATCCGATCGAGCGCCCCGTAGATGATGCGTTCCGCGACCGACTTCTTGCCGTCGCTCATGATCATGTTCATGAACTTCGCAAGCAGCTCACTGTGATACTTGGGATCGGGGAGGATCGTGCGCTTCGGCGCCTGTGTTCTTCGGGACATTGATGAATTCTCTCGGGTCTTCGAGCGGCCGCTCAGGAGTTGGACCGACCGGACGTTGTCGAGCCGGCGTCAGCCTACTCGGGGCGTTTCAAGACTTGGGCCGCTTGGTTCCGTATTTGCTTCTACCCTGTTTGCGATCGGAAACACCGGCGCAATCGAGTGTACCGCGCACCGTGTGGTAACGAACGCCCGGCAGGTCCTTGACGCGACCGCCGCGAATCAGCACCACCGAGTGCTCCTGCAGGTTGTGGCCCTCGCCGCCGATGTAACTCGTCACCTCGAAACCGTTGGTCAGGCGCACGCGCGCCACCTTGCGCATGGCCGAATTCGGCTTTTTGGGCGTCGTCGTGTATACGCGGGTGCAGACGCCGCGGCGCTGCGGGCTCGCCTCCAACGCCGGGACCGTGCTCTTCTCCTGTTTCGAGCGGCGCGGCTTTCGGACTAGCTGATTCACTGTGGCCATGGGCCTTTATCTCTTTAATCTGGTTACTTTAAATCTGGTTAAAACACTGTTTCCGGACGCGTAAAACGCGCACGCACCCGCGACGGCGCCTTCGAGGCGGGCCGACGGGTGCACCGGGGCCGGTTTCCAAGCAGCTGAGCGGTCAGCGCTTTTTCAAACTTCCCCCGAATGTACAGGGCCCGCCAAGAAGCGGGCCCTCTTTCATGAGCCTCGGGCGCTGGCCCTTATCGTGAGGCCGAGCATAGGCCCTTTTTCATGAGGCCGGGCACGGGCCCTATTTCATAAAGCCGGGCACAGGCCCTATTTCATAAAACCGGGCACGGACCCTTTCATAAAACCGGGCACGGACCCTTTCATAAAACCGGGCACGGACCCTAGTCGCGAGGCCGGGCATTGTAGAGACGCAGCCCGAGCGCTGTCAAGCAAGCCCATGCTAGGCCGCAAGCCCGGCGCCAAGCCCTTGATTTCACTAGCTCGTCGTCGCTTCTTCACCGCTTTCCGCCGGCGCTTCCGCCGTTGCATCGGAGCCGGCCTCGGCCGTTTGCTCTTCCTCGGCGGCAGCCTTCGATTCCTCGAGCTCCTTGAGCTGATCGGCAAAGTCCTGCTCGCGCGTGCGGCGCCTTTCGGCGTGATGCGCGAAACCGGTGCCCGCCGGTATCAGGCGCCCGACGATGACGTTCTCTTTCAAGCCCCGGAGCTCGTCCTTCAGTCCGCGCACGGCGGCCTCGGTCAGCACCCGGGTCGTCTCCTGGAAGGAGGCGGCCGAGATGAACGATTCGGTCGCCAGCGACGCCTTGGTGATACCCAGCAGCACCGGCTCGACTTCGAGGGGCTCCTTGCCCTGCGCTTCGAGTTGCTCGGAAACCTCCAGGTAACGCGCTTTGTCGATCTGCTCGCCGCGAAGATACAGGCTGTCGCCGGGTTGCGCGACGATCACTTTCCTGAGCATCTGGCGAATGATCACCTCGATGTGCTTGTCGTTGATCTTCACGCCCTGCAAGCGGTAGACGTCCTGGATCTCGCGCACGAGATAGTCGGCGAGCTGCTCGACTCCCTGCAGCCGCAGGATATCGTGCGGATTGGGCTCGCCGTCGGCGATGGTCTCCCCCTTGACGACTTGCTCACCCTCGAACACGTTCAGGTGGCGCCATTTGGGAATCAGCTCCTCGTGGCTTTCGCCGGCGTCGTCGGTGATCACCAGACGGCGCTTGCCCTTGGTCTCCTTGCCGAAGCTGACGGTGCCGGTGTACTCGGCCATGATCGCCGGGTCTTTCGGCTTCCTCGCCTCGAACAGGTCGGCGACCCGCGGCAGACCGCCGGTGATGTCGCGGGTCTTCGACGATTCCTGCGGGATACGCGCGATGACGTCGCCGACGGCCACCTCGGCGCCGTCGGACAGGCTGACGATCGCCCCCACCGGCAAGGCGTAAACCGCCGGTATGTCAGTGTTGGCGAAACACACGTCGTCGCCGTTTTTGTCGACGAGCCGCGCAACCGGACGCAGGTCCTTGCCCGCGGCGCCGCGGCTTTTCGGATCCAGCACGACGATCGAGGTCAGTCCGGTGAACTCGTCCACCTGCTCGGCGACGGTGACGCCGTCGATGAAGTCCTCGAACTTGATCTTGCCCGCAACCTCCGTGACCACCGGGTGGGTGTGCGGGTCCCAGTTCGCGACGACCTGGCCCTGCTTGACGTCCTCGCCGTCTTGCACGGTAATCGTCGCGCCGTAGGGCACCTTGTAACGTTCGCGCTCGCGGCCGAGCTCGTCGATGACCGAAACCTCGCCGGAGCGCGATACGGCCACGAGATAACCCTTGTGGTGCGCAACCGTCTTGATGTTGTTGAGCTTCACGACACCGTTGGATTTGATCTCGATATTGTTGACTGCCGCCGAACGCGACGCGGCACCGCCGATGTGGAAGGTCCGCATCGTGAGCTGCGTGCCCGGCTCGCCGATCGATTGCGCCGCGATGACGCCGACCGCCTCGCCGATGTTGATGCGGTGACCGCGCGCCAGGTCGCGCCCGTAACATTGGGCGCAGACGCCGTAACGCACCTCGCAGGTAATCGGTGAGCGAACGATGACATGGTCGATCGACAGGTCCTCGAGTTTCCTGACGCCGGCTTCGTCGAGCAAGGTGCCCGCGTCGAAGGCCACCTTGTCGGTACCCGGAACCAATACCGCCTCCGCCAGCACGCGGCCCAGCACGCGTTCGCGCAGCGGCTCGACCACGTCGCCGCCCTCGACCAACGGCGCCATGGACACGCCGTTCCTGGTGCCGCAATCGACTTCGGTGACCACCAGGTCCTGTGCCACGTCGACCAGCCGCCGCGTCAGGTAACCCGAGTTGGCGGTCTTGAGCGCGGTATCCGCCAGGCCCTTGCGCGCGCCGTGGGTCGAGATGAAGTACTGCAGAACGTCCAAGCCTTCGCGGAAGTTGGCGGTGATCGGCGTCTCGATGATCGAGCCGTCCGGCTTGGCCATCAGGCCGCGCATGCCGGCGAGCTGGCGAATCTGTGCCGCCGAGCCTCGGGCACCGGAGTCGGCCATCATGTAAATCGAGTTGAACGACTCCTGTTCGACCGCCTTGCCGGCCGCATCTTCGACGTCCTCGGTACCGAGCTTGTCCATCATCGCCTTGGCGACCTGGTCGTTGGTGCGCGACCAGATGTCCACGACCTTGTTGTACCGCTCGCCGTCGGTGACCAGGCCCGAGGCGTACTGATCCTGGATCTCCTTGACCTCGCCTTCGGCGACCGCCAGGATCTCGGCCTTGTTCTCGGGCACGACCATGTCGTTGACGCCGATCGATATACCGGCGGTCGTTGCCAGGCGGAAACCCGAATACATCAGCCTGTCGGCGAAGACGACGGTTTCTTTCAGGCCCAGCCGCCGGTAACAGGCGTTGATGACGTTGGAGATCGCCTTCTTCGACATCGTGCGGTTGATCAGGTCGAAATCGAGCCCCGCGGGCAGGATGCCCGACAGCAGCGAGCGGCCGATCGTGGTCTTCACCACCTTCGTGACGGCGACGGCCTCGCCGTCTTCGCCCGTTTCGAAGGTGGGTACACGAACCTGCACGCTGGCCTGCAGCTCGGCCGCGCCGGTCTCGTAGGCGCGGCGCGCCTCTTCGACGTCGGCCAGGATCATGCCTTCACCCTTGGCGTTGACCCGCGTGCGGGTCATGTAATAGAGACCCAGCACGACGTCCTGCGACGGCACGATGATCGGATCGCCGTTGGCCGGCGACAGGATGTTGTTCGAAGACATCATCAATGCGCGGGATTCGAGCTGCGCTTCCAGCGACAGCGGCACGTGCACGGCCATCTGGTCGCCGTCGAA